>NZ_VLOG01000057.1 GCF_007655305.1 Algoriphagus algorifonticola | reverse complement strand
AAGCTTAGAAATGCTCCGACTCAGCACCAATGAAATTTTGGAAAGAAGTCAGATGAAGAAGATATTAGGCGGTTCTACCCAGCAAACCTGCAACCTAAGGTGTGGCAACTGGACTCAAGTGATGGAAGTTTCAGCTTGTAATAGGTCAACGATAGAGTTTTACTGCCAAGAAGGACAGCCAACGGAGGAGGCAGCTTGCATTTGTATCGGAGGAGGGTTTGGATAATTTTGTTTGGGGCATTGGACTTTTAATTGCAAACAATCTACTTCCACACATTATAAGATTTGTTTGGATCAAGATTTGACCATAAGATCAACAATTTCATCCAGTGCCTCTTGTTTTATTTAATGTGGTTTGGTAGAAAGATAAACTTAAAAATATGAGTAGAATACTAAATAAAGGGATAAAAATTCTATTTGTAGGGATATTTCTATTTTTTGAAAATGAGGTTAATGCCCAAACTACCTTTTCGAAAATAGCGGAATTCAAAATTGATCTTTTATACCCAGTTGAGATATTAGACTACTACCCCGCCAAAAAACAATATTTAGGATATATCAATGAAGGGGGTAAAGGAAACAAAATTGCCTTGTTTTCAGAAAATGGTAAAGTCTTGGTCTCAGAAAAATTGCAAGGGGAAGGTCCAAATCAGATTGTAGAATCTATCAATCAAATTGCCTTTGCAGAAGACGGAACTATATGGGTTCATTCCAGTCAAAATTTGTATAAGTATGATCAAAATCTGAAAAAAGTCAACAAGATTGCTTTTAGATCTAAGTATAATGTCACCCTTTACAGCCCTAAAAAACTGAATTACTTCTATGAAAATGGGGTGAAGGGAGATATCTCCTTTATCAGTCAACCTTCGGGATATTCTACTTTTTTTGGATTCACAGATTTTCTAAAAGAAAACCTGATTGAAGTTTTCAATCCAAAAAATGAAAAGACATACAACTTTGCGCCAGTTTCAGATCGGTCAAATTTTTCTAAACTGGATCCTTCAATTGAGTCAATTTATGCTCCTGTTTATTCTTTAGACAAAAGCCGAGGAAAATTGTATCTGACCACTACTTTAGACGATGAAATTTCAATTTTAGACCTGAGATCTAAAAAGAAAACCGAAGCTTTTAAAATCCGCCACGAAAACTTCCCCGTACTGAAATCCTCCAGAATTTCTTTGAATAATATAGCATCTAAAGGCCCAATTAATCTTGGAGCTAAAAATGATAATATTTACGTTTTATCAGATGGAACTGTCCTGTTGGAATACATCAGAGCTATTTCACCTGGAGTTTATGAACAGAAAATAGCTGAAAACCGAAACTATCATCACTTTAGCGATCCATCCTACCGTCGATTGATTTTGATCAGAAATAGTAAACAGGTTGGAGAAGATATCAAATTTCCTTATGGGAAGATAGCTATGCTTTTACCTGACGATACGCTTTTAATCAAATTACTAAACCCAGACGAAGAAGAGGATTTCACTAGATATGGGATTTTTAGGTTGAAATAGTTTGGCTGATCACTCTCTTCACTCCACCACCTTCACCCCTTTCCAAAAGGCCATCCTACCTTTGATCTCAGAGGCTGCAAGTATCATATTTTACCTAGTAAATACTTACTGAAAATCAGAAATATCTTACTAGGTATTGGCTAAATAAGCTAATAATATAGTATCTAATGATCGGGGGTACCGATCGAGTCTTTTAACCATAATTACTATATTTCATGAAAAAGTTAAGCTTAGAAATGCTCCGACTCAGCACCAATGAAATTTTGGAAAGAAGTCAGATGAAGAAGATTACTGGTGGGTATGGATCTTGGGTATGCACTTGTGGAAATAATCCTCCTATTATGGTTTGGGACGATTATGATCCTACAGAGGTCTGTCGACACTATTACAATACGGGTGGCAGTTGTATAGGCGTTTAAAAAGCTGGAATTGGGAGAGCCTATGCACTCCCAATTTCTTAAGAAATAAAAACCTGCTTTTTACTAAAAGGAAAATTGAGCAGCTAAATTTATACGTTGAAGTCGATTTACGAATAATTAATTCGTTATTAATCAGGCTTTTGTACTGGGTTAAGTTAAGATATACTGCAAATTTGGTATTGAAGATTAAGCTATTGACAGTATTCAGTAAATTTTTGTTTTCGAAAATTAAAATATCATGAAAGTCAAAGAAAAAAGTATTTGCATCGGTTTACTTTGGATGCTAATTAGTTGCACAATTGATAATGAGAAAGGAGGCTTGGATTCCATTAATATCCCTATACAAATTCACTCAGGAGTTGCTCTTTCTGATATATCAACTTCTATAACGCTCCTGGATTTACAATCAAATGAACAGGTTCTCTTAGACCATATCTTTGATGTGAAGCTTGCAAATGATATGATTTTTATTGTCGAGTCAAGGCGAATTTCTATTTTTAATATAGATGGGAAATTTATACAGTTTTTAGGAAAGTATGGTGAAGGCCCTGGTGAATTCCACCGTATCAGTTCCCTAGATATTGATGAGAAATCTGGTTTAATTTACCTATCTTCATTCAACAAGGTCTTGATTTATAATCATGACTTTGAGCTTGTGAACGAGCAAAAATTAGATTTTCCTGTCCAGTATTTAAAAGCACTTAATGATGAATTGTATGTGGTTTCTGAAGAAATAGGAATTCCAATAAGTGATAAATTTTTGAATAAAACCCAACTTCTAAAGCTGGATAAATCCTTCCAGATTCTTGATTCCCTACCATTTAGAAGCGTTCTTTTGGAAAAGAAGCAACTGGGAGGAGCTGCCTATAGGCATTGGGTATCACATTTAAATGAAGAGACCTTTCTATTTGTGCCCGTTTTAACATCTGAGAATCTAATTCGAGACACCTTATATCAGGTTGAGGATGGGCAAATTATCCCATCTGTCCGATTTGAATTTGAAAGGGGACAATCGCTCAATGACAATGGGTATCAAACCTTACTTCTCACAAATATTATTAATTCAAAATCCTATTATATTCTAGAATACGAATTAAACTGGGAGCGCCACATGGTTTTGTATAATAAAACAAAAAGGGAAGTATTTAATCTAAAAGGAGGCGTTGATGACCAGTTTGGAGACCCTATATTTTTAAGACCCTTGGACTTGACTAAGGATAGTTTCTTTTATGTAAAAGAGACAGAATATATCCAGAAATCAGGAGTGGAAAAGAATCCTGTAATTGGGATTGTCACTTTGAAGTAGCAATTAAACTTCACGGAAGTTAAAGGATATCAATTCGTTTGCTTTAACAAGAAATGAGGACTAAAAGTGAAAAAAAATAGCTAATCTAATCCGATAGCTAATTCTTGCCTCAATTAGAGTTTATAATTTTATCAATGAGTCGATTTGAAAACCGCCTTCCCCCATTACAAACAACCCGACTCCAAAGACTGTGGTCCTACTTGCTTGCGGATAATCGCAAAGCATTATGGGAAG
>NZ_VLOG01000056.1 GCF_007655305.1 Algoriphagus algorifonticola | reverse complement strand
TCAGTCTCGCAGATCTCCTGATCACCTCCGGATACCGGAGCAGCAGGAGCAGGGTTTACTGTTACACTTACTTCAGCCACTTCACTTTCACATTCTGTTTCGTCAACTCTAGACTGGGTGATGTAATAAGTAAATATTCCAGCGGAGGTGGTAGCAACAGTAGGAGCTCCAGGCAGTGGATCCATTGATTCATCATACCAATTTATTTGATAGGATTCTGAAACTGGATCCACATCCAGAAGTTGGTCTCCCGAGCCCTCGCAAAATTCAAAAGATGCTGCAGAAGGAGCAGGAGAAGTCTCTGGCTTTATTATTGTAATATCCTTGGTGACAAAACACCCTTTGCCGTCTGTTACGGTGACTGAATAGGTACCAGCAGATAGGCCTGTTTGGTCTTCGGCGTTGACTACTAATCCAGAACCATCGGTAGTGGACCAGGCATAAGTATAGGACCCATCACCACCGGAAACAGTAATATCAATTGAACCTGTTGGATCAACTGAACAATCGTCATCTACTTTTGTATTTGTAAGCGATAAAGAATTAAAAAGAGTTACAGTTTTGGTAATATCTTTAGTGATATTTAGTTGATCGACAACAGTCAGCGTGACTTCATAAGATCCAGCCGAAGGAAAAGTGAAAGTAGGGTTCTGTAGACTTGAATTCCCCAGTCCTGCAAAATCCCAATTTCGAGATTTATAAGGAAGATTGCCTCCTATTGTAGCATCAGTGAAGTTTACCTCATAATTGGAACAATTCGTTTCGAAGTTAAAGTTAGGCACCAATGGAGTATTCACTAAAAACCCATCTATATTTCCATAACATTGGGCATTTCCTCCAGAACCATCACCACATGGGACATTTTTGGGCTGTCCAGTTTCCCATCTCATGAAGATGTTCTTAATTTCAAACTTGTCACCCCAAGCCCATGTAAAATCATCTGCAAAAGTCGGAGTGTTTTTGATCACTGTTTGCCCTTGAAACAAACACAAAATTACGGTCTCTACGAATTGGTCATTAATAAAAATATCATATTGCGTATACATAGAATACGCATTATTGGTGCTCCCTCCAAAAGTAAAAAATATTTGACCCGAAACAGGAGTCCCGATTTCATATTCAACCAACGGATCAAAAGGCAAGCCATCCTCGTCAAAAAAATCAACTCTAGTTACATTAACGTTATTTTGAGGACAGTTTGGGTAGGGAGGCCTTATCCCTTCCTGTGCCCATAATGACCCTTGAATAAAAAAGAAGAGAAGGAGGAACCATATGATTTTACTCCCTTCCAACCTCTTCAAATCACCTAATCTCCTTAAAAGTCCACTTAGAGATCGCATTAGGTTTGTTCCAAAATGGGATAACTTGTCCATATCGTTGTATTTAAAATTTCTGAGTTCGTAATCTTTTCTCGTTATATCTTACTTTTTGATAAAAGAGTCTTTGATAGCTCTTTTATGACCTCTCACTTGCTTTCATTTTTCTTGAATTAGAAGTAAACTTTATGAAGCAAGATCAAATTCAAACAAATTTATGTCGTAAAAATACACTTTTTTGTTTTTCATCACCAAATAAATTTTCATTTATTTTAAAATAAAAAGCAATTTTATTAATGTGAAATGAAAATAATTGGTCATGTAAGGACTTTTGTTTAATTTTTATTTCATTTTCTTAAACAAAACGGGAAAAGTTGATAAAAATCATAAAATATTGTTCTGTGAAGTTTTAGAATTTCAGGCCAGTCCAATTTTATTATATTCCCTCTATGGAAGAACAAAAAAACCAAAACGCTAACTCTGAAATTACATCTGTATTTGAAAGCCACCAGAAAACTTCTATCACATGGAGAAGCTCCACATTGGAGGAAAGAAAGGATCGGTTAAAAGCAATAAGGACTTGGATACAAGCTCATCATTCCCAAATACATGAGGCTCTTTGGAAGGATTTTCAAAAACCTAAAACTGAAACTGACCTAAGCGAGGTTTTTCCTGTCACTTCTGAAATTAACCATGCCTTAAAAAACCTCAAATCCTGGATGAAGTCTAGATCTCAGAGCACTCCTCTTCCCATGCTCGGAACAAAAGCTTACATACAGCCCGAACCCAAAGGAACAGCTCTCATCATCGCCCCTTGGAATTATCCTTTTAATCTGGCGATTGGGCCCTTAGTTTCTGCCATCGCTGCAGGTTGCACAGCTATCATCAAACCTTCTGAAATGACGCCTGCAACTTCAGCATTGATTGAAGAAATGATTTCAGAAATATTTCCAAAAGATCAGATTGCGGTCTTTCAAGGTGATGCAGAAGTATCCAAAGAATTACTAGCACTCCCTTTTGATCATATTTTCTTCACAGGAAGTCCTCAAGTAGGAAAGATAGTGATGGAAAATGCTGCCAAAAACCTCTGTTCTGTAACTCTCGAGTTAGGAGGTAAATCACCAGCGATTGTTACCGAATCCGCTGATATCCAAGACACTGCCAAAAAGCTCGTTTGGGGCAAGTTGGTAAACTGCGGACAGACCTGTGTGGCCCCAGACTATATTCTCGTTCATGAAAGCCAAAAAGATCTCCTATTGAGTGAACTAAAAATTGGAATTCAGGAAATGTATGACTCTAACTATGAGGGAATCGAAAAATCACCTGATTTAGCTCGTATCGTGAATGACAGACATTTTCAGAGACTGGATGACTATCTGAAAGATGCAGAGGAAAAGGGAGCAGTAATTGAGTTTGGTGGTAAAAGAAATCAACATCATCGATATTTGGAACCCACCCTTATTACGGGAATTTCTGACTCCATGAAAATCGCTGAGGAGGAAATATTTGGACCCATCTTACCCATCATCACCTATTCTGAACTTCAACAGGCCATCAATTATATTAATGCCAAACCAAAAGCCTTGGCATTGTATGTATTTTCTCAGGAAAAAGCTGAACAAGAATTAATTCTTCACCAAACCAGCTCAGGCAATGCTGTGATCAATGACTGTGTTTTACACTTCCTACATAATGAACTCCCATTTGGAGGGGTGAATAACAGTGGTATTGGGAAAGCCCATGGATATCATGGATTTTTGGCATTTAGTAATGAAAAGGGAATTTTGAAGCAACGTGTTGGACTTAATAACGTTACTCTTCTCAGACCTCCCTACGGACTAAAAACAAAACAGTTGATTAACTCATTAATAAAATGGTTCTAAAAGATGCTGGCTAAACTCCCCTTCAAAAAAGCAGAGTTATTTTTTTTCTTGGCTTTTAGTTTCCTGATTTTCTCTTGCAATCCAGATGAAAACCTGGACCCAAACGTACCTTTACCTGCATTAGAGCTTTCCAATGTCTCTTATGGGTCCGATATGCGACAGACCATGGATGTTTTTTTACCAGGTGGAAGGAGCATGGAAAACACCCCACTCCTTATATATATACACGGAGGAGCTTGGATTGATGGGAGCAAAGATGAGTTTGCTCAGGTTAAACCATTATTGGATCAAGCATTTCCAGAATATGCGTATGTAGCAATCAATTATAGACTTTTTGATTTTTTGAGTAGGCAAAATCCATTTCCAACTCAGGAAAATGACGTCAAGAGCGCAATAGAATACATTATTTCACAACAAGACGAATGGAATGTAGGAAACCAAATTGTGATAGCCGGAGCAAGTGCGGGAGGACATTTAGCCCTTTTGCATGGCTATAAGAATCCTGAGATAGGAAATATTCAAGCGGTTATTGCATTCTTTCCCCCTACTGATTTGGCTGAACTATTCAATTTTAATTCTTTGACTGCATTGGGACTTACAGAAATTCTTCAGGGGACTCCAGAAAACAAACCCCAAGCATACTTAGAATCCAGTCCGGTCAATTATATAAACAGTAATTCTGTGCCTACCATATTTTTCCACGGAACAGCAGACACAGTTGTCCCCATTTCTCAGAGTGATCTTTTAAAAAGTAAACTACAAGAAAACTCCGTGCCTCATGAATTTAGGAAAATTGAGGGTCAAGGGCATGGATTCACCCCCTCCACCAATGTAGAGTTGATACAGGCTGCCTCAGCTTTTGTCCGTGCCAACTAATAAAAAAACCCCGCCGAAGCGGGGTTACCAGTATCAGACTTTTTGAAGTCCCGTAGATTTAGCTTTCAACTTGATAGCTTGTACTACTTTTTCCGAAGGATTGATTTGGAGTAAATCCAATTGCTCTATCGCGCTCAGCAATTCCATGTAATCTTGCATCAGGTTTTCATCTTTGTGCAAGGCCTGCATTAAGAGCTCTTGTTCTACCTCCGGCATTTCCTGATAGATATATCTAATCAAGTCATTTGGGGTAAATGGTTTTATCATAGGCAAAATTTAATTGTTTCATTTTCTTCCTCAGATGGATCAGCGCATATCGCATTCTCCCCAGAGCAGTATTGATACTTACTCCTGTCTGATCTGCAATTTCCTGAAAACTCATGTCCATATAGTGTCTCATGATTAAGACTTCTTTTTGAGCTTCAGGCAACTCCTCTATTAAACGCTTTACTAGATCGATTTCTTCTTCTCTTACCTGTTTTTCTTCTGCATTTCCATCAGAAAATTTCAAAGAGTTGAAAATATTCGACCCATCCTCCATCATAATGGTGGGATATCGACGGGATTTTCTAAAGTGATCAATCGCCAGATTATGAGCAATCCTCATAATCCAGGGTTGAAACTTACCCTCCTCATTGTACTTATCTGAGTTGAGAGTTTTTACCACTTTCACAAAAACATCCTGCAGGATATCTTCTGCCAAATCTTGATCTTTGACGATCAAAAATATGGTGGTGTAAACTTTAGACTTATACCGATCTACTAAATGATCAAAAGCAGCTTCACTGCCATTTCTATACTGAGCTATCAACTCGCTGTCCTTAGGACCTATTCGCTTACTCATTTGATTTAGTTTATGAAGAACGTAAAAGTCTAAGCCATAGTATTTTTTTAGAGTGGAAGATTTTAAAACAGTTTTAAAAGTATGCTTTTGATACGTTGGATGCAAAGAAAAAATGGAGCAATTCCAGAAATTTCTTACATGCCAAAGTATATTTTGTAGAACTCAAATTCTCTTACGATACATTTTAAAACCTTATGAGAATACTTATTTAAAACTCAATCTTAATGCCAAGAATTGTTAAAAAAATAATTTCAGGCCTTTTGTTTTCATACGCCTGAAACCAGACTTTCCCTGCTTTTGCTTACCTTCGTTTATCAAGTAAATTAATTAGTAAAAATGGAATTAAGCGGAAAAGTAATTCAAAAACTACCTGAGGTAAGTGGAAATTCAAAAAGCGGAAATGCTTGGAGAAAGCAGGAATTTATTATTGAAACACCAGGTCAATATCCTAAAAAAGTATGTGTTGCCATTTGGGGGGACAAGATCGATCAATTCGGAATGGAAGTGGGAGAAAATGTCACAATGAGCGTGGATGTAGAAAGCCGTGAATATAACAATCGTTGGTATACAGAAGTCAAAGCTTACAAAGTTGATAAAAACGGTGGTAATGGATCCGCTCCTTCTTCCAATGCTCCTGAAGTAGATACCTTTTACTCTGATAGCGAAGAGGATAAATTACCTTTCTAATAACCAATAAAATTTTTTAAGCATGTGGGACGACTTTGATGATGAACCTGACTTCGAAGAAGATGGGGAATTTGATTACCGCAAGGAACAGGAGAGAATTTTCAAGCATCCTTTGATGAAAAAATCAAAGGAAATCATCGGCTTGACAAGAGCCTTGGTGGGAAGCTTGGATGAAGCAAGAAGAGAATTATATGGCAATATTATGATGGAAGACGCCGCTATAATGAGCGCCAAATTCAGTGCTGCAGAAAACTTTCCTGATTACATCACCAAAATGGAAAATGCAGTTCTCATGAAACTTCATGCCAAAAGTCTCAATTCCATGACCTATCAACTGGCTTTGGAAGAAACACATGCTGAAGAACATCTGGAATTATTAAGAGTGGCAATCGAAGATTTTAGAAAGCTTTTTCTTTCTTGGATTACAACTTTTGATTCCGACAAAAAATCTGATGACGGGTGGGGAATGTTTATGGATTAAGCTGCCCTGAGGCGAACTTAAAACCCAGATAGGCCCCTCCTGCCATCATCACAATGGCAATAAAAATCAACAACAAGAGCACATTCAAGGGGATTTCCCAGGGAACATCCCCAATTTTGAATTTGATGACTCTTTTCCATTTAGAACTCATAACCCGAGCTTAGCTGTCCTTAAGCATTCCCTTCCATCCTAAGGACTCAAGGTCTTTGGCTGTTTTTTCTACTTTAACCTTCAAAGAGTTTTTAAACTCATCCAAATTCTTTCCAATCTTAGGCTCATAAGCTCCTATAATAGATGCAGCTAAAATACCAGCATTTTTTGCCCCGTTGAGCGCCACTGTGGCTACCGGTATGCCACCTGGCATCTGAAGAATTGAAAGCACGCTGTCCCAACCGTCAATGGAATTAGAACTCTTAACAGGAACACCGATAACAGGCAAGCTGGTCATGGAGGCAACCATCCCGGGTAAATGTGCAGCACCTCCGGCACCTGCAATAATTACCTTTAAACCTCGATCTCTGGCTGACCTTGCATAATCAACCATGCGATCTGGCGTTCTGTGGGCAGAAACTATAGTCACTTCAAAACTTACCCCCAACTCTTCCAAAATAGCGGCCGCTTCTGCCATGATCGGAAGATCAGACTGACTTCCCATTATTATTCCTACCTGTGGATTCATGCTTATGCTTTTATTTTAATCAAATCTTTAATTCGCTGTGCTCTTACTTTTAACTGCTCTATATCCTCGTCCAATAGAGTTACATGCCCCATCTTTCTAAATGGTTTAGTCAGCTTTTTACCATACAGATGGATGTAAACTCCTTTCTCGGATAAGGCATCTTCTTGACCTTCCACAATTGCCTCACCAGTAAATCCATCTTCTCCCAGTAAATTAATCATGGCAGCAGGACATCTTAAGTCTGGGTTTCCCAAAGGCCAATTCATCACAGAACGTAAATGTTGTTCGAATTGGGAAGTAAAATTGGCTTCTATGGTATGGTGTCCACTATTATGTGGTCTAGGTGCAATTTCATTGACCAACACATCCTCGGACTTTGTCACAAACATCTCCACTGCCAAAATCCCTACCATATCCAACTTGAGAATGACTTCTTTTGCAATTTCTTGGGCCTTCTTTTCCACTGAATCTGCTATCTCAGCTGGCGCAAAAAGAAATTCTACCAAATTGGCCGTAGGGTGGAAAGCACATTCGACCGCCGGGTAGGCAATCAAGTCTCCCTTTTTATTTCTAGCAACAGTCACCGCAATCTCTTTGTCAAAATCAATGAGCTTTTCCAAAAGGCCCGGTGCATCAAAAGCTTGATCCAAATCAGATTCACTCCTTAATATCTGAACCCCTCTTCCATCATAGCCTTCTTTTCCCAGTTTATTAACAGCCGGTAAAAAGCCTTTATTTTTTATAACTTCAGCTTTGTTTTCTGTCAAGATAAACTCAGCTGTTGGAATTCCATTTTTTTGATAGAACTGCTTTTGCTCTCTTTTATCCTGAATCAGTTTCAAAATATGAGGCTGCGGAAAAACCTGCTTTCCTTCAGATTCTAATTTGGCTAAAGCGTCCGTATTAACACTTTCAATCTCTACTGTAATTACATCACAATCTTGCCCAAAGGCATAAACCGTATCAAAATCTTTGAGAGATCCACAAGTGAATTTTTGAGCCAAGTCCTTGCAGGGAGCTTGAGGATCCGGGTCCAAAATATGAATGTCCTGATTGTAATTGATGGCTGACTGAATGAGCATGCGTCCCAGCTGCCCACCACCCAACACACCGAGAATGGATGATTTTGCGCTTTTCATTAGGCCAAAAATAAAACAATCTGAAGGATAATCCTTCAGATTGTTGATATCGCTGATTTTAACTGGTACTTATCTTCCCCGAATCAACCTTAAAATGATTGATATCAGTGCCAATACCAGCAAAATATGGATCAAACCTCCTACACTATACACGAAAAAACCCAAGATCCAACCAATAACTAAAATAACCGCCACTAAATACAAAAGCGAATTCATAGTAGTAAAATTTAAGTGAAACAAAATGTTATTCAATATACAAAATCAAACAATATCCACCTCACCTTTTATGGAACTTAATGCCCATCAACTCCATCAGTTTATGGGCATTAAAACTTGTGCATGGTCCTTTTTTCAATTTGTAATCAAAGTCAATACTCCGATTATGTATTTCTGAATGAAAACTATAGTTTTTTACATAAGGAATCTGATCTTCAAGCGCAGCCAATTCTATATCATGGGTACTTATGATACCCAAAGCCTTACTATCTTTTAATTGCCGTATCAATGCCTCACTTCCAGCTATTCTATCCTCGGTATTGGTGCCTTTCAGAATTTCATCCAAAAGAAAGAAAACAGGTACTCCAGATTCAATCAAATCGATTAGAGTTTTGATCCTGTTAAGTTCCGCATAAAAGGAACTCACGCTTTCACCCAAACTATCGGTATTTCTCATACTCGTATAAAGCTGAAATTGGCCCAATTCCATCTTTTCTGCAAAAGGCCTCAATCCTATGTTTACCAAAACAATATTCACTCCCAAAGTCCGCATGAAGGTAGTTTTCCCGGACATATTTGACCCTGTTAAAAGGCTGAGCTTTTGCTTTTCCGAAATCAAAAAATCATTAGCCACGGCTTTCCCCTTAGGCAAAAGCGGGTGATAAAGAGCAGTTGTTTCCAATTCTAATCCATTTTTTATGGAAACTTCTCCATCAGCTTCCAATTCAGACCGGAATGATGCTAAAGAAACCCAAACCTCCCATTTGGATAAAATATGAGGATATTTGCTAACTAATTTTCCAAACCGAGCTTTCCATTTGACCATCTTGTAATAGAGCAAAAGGTCAGTCCAAAAGAATAGATTGATTGGGATATATAAGATATTGATCCTGTTTTGAACCCAAAGTCCAAGGCTATCCAGCTCTTTGAGAACTTCGGATGCTCTATGATTTTTCTCTTGAAAAACTTCCAAATCCCTTAGCAGGGCCGATGATTCAAATCGCTGATTCTCCAAAAGAACTAACCAGTTTTTGAAGGTCTTTAAAGTTGACTGAGAAGGGATTTTTTCCGCTGCCAGTTGCAAGGGTTTAAAGACAAATCCCAATAATGCCATCCCAATCAGTACCCAAACTCCCAAAAAAGCTGAAGGAACTAAGCTGATGTAGACCAATACCCCTAAGATGATCCCTCCTAAAAGGCCCAAACATCCTACAAAAAGTGACCATGGAACTCTTTTATCCTCGGATTTTAACCATTCCTCCCATTGATGATGCTTGACATCTGAATTGAAAAAGGCCTTCCCAACCGCTTCAAAGGCTTTCAGAAAATCGGGAGATTCTGCTAACTCATCTATAGCTTTCCGGTTTTGTTCAGATTCCTCAATGGCAATCGGTGATTTCAATAAATTCGCAAGCTGATTTTTTGCCTCAGGACTCACAGTATGGTTGAGTAGCTGAAAAACTGAATGGCTTCCAAAAAGATCTAAATCATTGCAGAAAGGGTGTTTTTTATCCAAATACTCTATACCTGGGTCTAAGCTTTCCAATTTTCTTTCCTGCCTCAAATTCTCATTTTGATTGATCTGATCCAAAGCCTTGTATATGGCTTCTTGGTCTTTCCAAAAATTATAGGACTTGATCAAGTGAATAAACAGGATAATAAAACCAATCCATACCAATCCCCAAATCATGGATTCTGCTATCATCAAAACAAAAAAGCCTATTAATCCCAGGAATGTCAGCAGCCTCAAAAAAGACAGAGAGGCGGTTTTTTTCCTGAGTTTGGAAATTTTATCCTCTAAGTCAGCGTTTTTAAAATCAAAATACTTCATCCCCAAATATAGGTCATTGACTAATCACAGTAAGAAAGAAATCCCTTCACTTTGACAGAGCCAATACTTGTCCTAACTTTAAACACGTCATGAAAAGCAAGAAAAAAAAGAATCCAAATGAGGAATCAGAGAAGTTTGATATGGGTTCACTCGCCAATCAAGGAATTTTTCCGGAAGATGTATCTTTCACCAAAAATATTGGATGCGCAAGTAATTCCTCCAAAGGCGCTAACAAATCAAAGCCCAAGTAATTTTTAATCATTAATTAAAATCCATGAAATCGAGCACGACGCAAGCGACACACACAGGCATGATTGTAAGTGGTGCGAGATTATCCCGAATCAATTTCGGGACAAGCTATCTGACCTCTAAAAAACAAATTATAAACAGATGAAAAAACTATTCAATATAGCTCTGGTAGGGCTTTTATTCCTAGGCTTGCAGAGTTGCTCAGACTCCAACTCTGTGTTTCCTGAGCCAGATTTATCTGCAGTTAATGATGAAATCGCTGTCAATAGGGTTTATGAAGACATGGACAATTACACCTTGACGGTTTTGGAATCCAGTGGTCTTGGTGCTAGAATTATGGCTAGCCAAAATGAATCAATCTGCGCCGGTGTAGATATCAATGTCAATAGAGATACTAAAAAGATTATTGTTGATTTTGGTCAGGGATGTACCAGTTCTTCGGGCATCACCAGAAAAGGAAAGGTAATCCTGGATTACACAGGTAATTTTCTCTTTCCGGGAGCCTCTGTCACTACTACTTTCGATGGCTATGAAGTAGAAGGATTAAAAGTAGAGGGAAGGCGAAAAATCACCAATACGGGCATAGATCTAATTAATAGCAAAGTGAATTTGACAGTAGAGGTCAACAATGGTAAAGTCACCTGGCCGGATAATACTTTTGTAAGCTTTAATTCAGAACAAGTAAGGTCGGTCAGTCTGGGAAGTCAGGGATATCAGATTGAAATCACAGGTACTGCCAATGGTAAGGGAAGAGCCGGAGCCAATTTTAACTCTTCTACTATCTCCCCTCTCACAGTTACTCAAGACTGCGTGGATTCAGGAGTATTAATCCCGAGTAGCGGAGTATTGGGATTTGTATCGGGAGGAGCTGAGGTTAGAATTGACTATGGAACAGGGACCTGCGATAAAACAGTCATACTCACTTATCCGGGTGGTTCTAAAGAAATTACATTTGATTAAACTTCAAAGAATCAATTCAAACGGCTATCTTTCTCAGGTAGCCGTTTTTTATTACCATGGAAAAAAAACTGATCAATGGTCACCTGCACGTTTCCTACAGGAGGCCCAAGTATTCTGACCAAGAGAGTCAGACTGCTGCAAAAAAATACTTTGAATTTATGAATCAAAGGAGGACTGTACGGGAGTTTGACTCTAGAAATATCTCTTTGAACGTAATGGAAAATATCATCCGCACAGCAGGAACAGCACCATCGGGAGCTCATAAACAGCCCTGGACATTTTGTTTGATTTCTGATCCGGAAATGAAAAAGCAAATCAGAATTGCAGCAGAGGAAGAGGAAAAAATAAGCTACACAAGTAGAATGCCTGAGTCCTGGAAAGACGACCTCGCTCCATTGGGTACGGACTGGGAAAAGCCCTTTTTAGAAATAGCTCCTTATTTGATAGTTGTTTTCAAACAGTCCTATGGAATGCAGGATGGAGAAAAGATTCAGCATTATTATGTAAATGAATCCGTAGGGATAGCCTGTGGTTTTTTGATTGCCGCCATTCATCAGGCAGGGCTTGTGACAGTTACTCACACCCCCAGTCCCATGAATTTCCTTTCAGATATCCTCCAAAGGCCCAAACATGAAAAACCCTTTCTCCTTTTGCCAGTTGGCTATCCCGCAAAAGAAACCTATGTGCCAGACATTGAAAGGAAGCAGTTAGAAGAAATTTTGATCAGATATTAAACCTGAATATTGTTTTTGCATCTAATGCATGTAACAAACATTAACCACAAAGCAATGAAATACAGGCAAACAACAAATCTACTGGCTTTATTGATGGCATTTTTATTTTTAGTGGGATGCCAAGAAAATGAAGATTCTGTACTTATTCAAGAACAAGACAGTGTAGAAGCATCACAGGAGACAGAGTTCACTAACTCCTTGGAGGATATTGATGAGGTGGTCTTAACAGGCTTTCAAAGAAATGATTTTGGGGATAGAAACATGGTTGCCTTGGAAGAAGACCTTTGTGACCGGGCTATAATCACTTGGTTGCCAGGAGAAAAAACCATGATCATTGACTTTGGTGAAGGATGTAGCAGTCCAAGGGGTGTCATTCGGAAAGGTAAAATCATTGTAAAATATACCGGAAGATATTGGGCACCAGGAACAGTAATCACTACAACTTTTGACAATTACTATGTGAATGAAAGGAAAATTGAAGGAATTAGAGTTGTAAAAAACCTTGGTTTCGACGAAAACTCCAAGAGCTTTACCTTTAACATGGTTGTAGAAGCAGGTAAAATGATTTGGCCTGATGGAAGCTTCAGAACTTTTGCATCCAGACACCAGAAGAAAGTCTATTTACCAAGTGCATCCTCTGATGGATTGAGATGGGAACTTACTGGTACTACAATAGGTAAAAACCGAGAAGGAAAAGAGTTCAAATCAGAAATTCTCCAGCCTTTGGTCTTTTTTCAAAGATGCGTGGCCAGTGGCATCAGAATCCCTAGCAGTGGCATCCTGGCAAGAAAACTTGAGGATAAAGCATTGCTTACTATCAATTTTGGAGACGGAACATGTGATAGGGAGATCACCTTATCTAGAGGTGACCGAAGTAAAACCATCAATCTTCCTAGAGATTAAAATTTAGGCAAAAAAAAGAGGCCGTCTCATAAATATCTCTAATGTCAGCCTGAGCGGAGTCGAAGGCCATTCCTATCGTTGTGGCCTACATTTCGACTTCGCTCAATGTGACAAATTGCACTTTTGAGACAGCCTCTTTTTTGTTTAACTGATTTCTGCTTTGTGTACCACTCTCTGAGGGAACGGAATTTCAATATCATTTTTCTCAAATGCATCATTAATAGCTTCCATACCATCCCAATACAAAGGCCATACATCTGCTGTCTTAGCCCATACTCGAACTGATAGATCAAGAGAGCTATCTCCGAAATTAGTCAGATAGACCACTGGAGCTGGATCTTTCAATGCTCGCTCGTCCTTATCAAATACATCCAAAATAATCTGCCTCGCTTTTTTGATATCAGTTCCATAGGCTACTCCGACTGTTAAATCGGCCCTTCTATTTTCTTGAGTATTCATGTTGACAATATCGTTGTTAGCCAGACTACCATTTGGAATAATAATCTCCTTATTGTCAAAAGTCGTCATGTGAGTATAAAGAATATCAATTTTTCTCACCACGCCTGTATGACCCTGAGCAACTATTACATCATTTACTTTAAAGGGCTTGAATAATAAAATCAAAACTCCACCTGCAAAATTGGATAAGGATCCTTGCAGTGCCAGACCAATCGCCAAACCTGCAGCACCCAAAATTGCTACAAAGGAGGCAAACTCAACTCCAATGGTGGTGGCAACCCCAATAAATAGGGTCACATTTAAAATTACTTTGACAACTCCTACTAAAAAATTATTCAACGAGGGGTTGTCATCCCTCTTTTCTAGGACTCTTTTAAAACCCTTAACAAGCTTGTTGACTATGAAGCGACCTACGACATAAAAAATGATCGCATAAATTATTTTAGGAACAATGGTATAGGCTAGTTCTATGCCCTGTTCGGTAATTTTTGATAAGGTTTCTGGTGTAATTTCCATTGAAAATGATTTAGTTTAAATTAAACAAATGAAATCGAGCATGAAGTATCCGTCACACATCGGAATGACTATCAAGCATGCGAGACTCCATGTGGCCTTTGAAAATCAATTATAGACACATGAAATCAGGATTTGCCATCGGAAGGCCCAGTACCACTTTATTTTCCAGGATTTGAATCCTGACGCTTTCAAAATATTCTCCCAATCCTCTCTCGAAAAACTCCTCAGCACAGAAAGCGGCGCATCGTTTTGGACCATTTTAGACCTGCTGAAAATCCGTGTCAACCACTTGATACTATAATACGCAAGTGGATGGCGATGCAAATCGTTAATGATAATTCCCACCTTGGCTTTCTTTCTAAAAGCAGAAAGCAAATCAACCAATTCTTGGGAAGTAAAATGATGTGTAAAGAGCGTACAGGTAATGATATCTACCCGATGATTTGAAAAAGCCGGGTCAAAAACATTCTGAATTGTCCAGTCAATCTCCGGCTTATCTGCTAACCTAACCTTCGCGAGGTCTATAATGTTCCGATTTGCGTCAATTCCGGTAAATTTCAGCTTAAAATCATGGGAAATTGCCCAATCATCCATGACTCGGATCATATCTCCACCTCCACAGCCTATATCTGCCACTGAAAAAGTTTTATCAGTTGATTTTCCAATCAGCTTTCTAAGTCCATTGGTAGTCACATAATTACCTCCCAATAGCTTGTTGATAGTTTTGAGTTCCTTTAGAGTTTGTTCCAGTTCTTCACCGGAGCATTCCAAATCATCCATCAACTCTTTGTCTTCGCAACGTTGTGAAAATCGGCTCATGCTTTTTCCAGTAAAAGAGTTTCCAATGTCAATCCGGGACCAAATCCCATAGAAAGAATATCTCCTTCTACTTCCACGTCTTTCATCATTCTGGACAATACAAATAAAATTGTCGCGGAAGACATATTGCCAAATTGCTTCAATACTTCCATGGCGTGAAAATTCACTTCTTTTCCCAATCCGAATGCTTCCTGAACTTTAGCCAAAATCTGCATTCCTCCAGGATGAATTGCAAAATTTTTGATCTTGGACAGATTGAACTTATCTTCAAACATTGCTTTGAGTTGCTGGATACCCCCGTCCAAAAGGCTTGGAATATATTTGGTCAACTTCATTTCAAAACCAAAATCACCTATTCCCCAAGCCATATCCTGCTCGCCTTCTCTCAGCACTCTACTTAGGTAGGATTTGATCGCCAAACCTGAGGGACTGGACGAAACCAATGCCGCTGCCGCCCCATCTCCAAAAAGGGAATTGGCCAAAATATTATCTTCTAAATAGTCCTTTTGGAAATGAAGGGTGCACAGCTCAACCGTAACCACCAATACCTTAGCCTGAGAATCCGAGCGGATAATTTTATCAGCTAACTTCAATCCTGTAAAGGCAGCATAACAACCCATGAAGTGAACACAATAACGTTCCACAGTATCTTCCAAGCCCAACCTTTTCATTAATTCCAATTCCACTCCCGGCGCAACCATTCCCGTACAGGAAACCAGAATCAAATGGGTGATTTGATCTTTGGAAATATGAGACCCAGAGATACAATTCAGAACAGCTTCCTCGCAAAGTCTAGGAGCCTCTTGGGTAAAAACACCCATTCTTGATTTAGTGCTGGGAAAGGGCTCCAGGTTTTTGCTTTTAGGAAAGAATTCAAAGTCTTCATGGTTAGCTTTTTCAAAATCAGTCAAAACGCTAAACCGGGTATTGATTCCTGATTTTCTGTATAAAAATGAAAGCTTCCGCCCTTCTCTCTCATCTAATCCGTGAGCAATTTTCATAAATCCGGCAATATTTTCTTGAAGAATGGGATTACCGGGATTTGCCAATCCTATACTGTTAATAAAAGTGCTCATAAGATCAAGTTAACTGAATATTTCTAAATTAGATGATTAGCAAGTAAACCACACACTATTCTAAAGGTTATTTAGCCTAAGTTTACGATATGATCACTCGTTCCAGTTTAAAGCACCTCAGGATTCCATTTTCTTTATTCCTGCTTCCAGTTTACTTTTTTGCCTTGGCATTAACCCCAAATCTCAATGGAGAGCGAATGCTGTGGGTTTTTTTATCCTTACATTTATTTCTTTACCCATCCAGCAATGGGTATAATAGTTACTATGACAAGGATGAGGAAAGCATTGGGGGAATCAAAAATCCTCCTAAAGTAACCCCAGATCTTTATTGGTTATCCCTTGTTTTTTTTGCTATAGCTTTGATTTTGGCATTCAAAATCAGCTTCGCCTTCAGCAGCATGCTTTTAGTCTACGGATTAGTCAGTATGGCATATAGCCACCCATCCATACGGCTTAAAAAATATCCTTGGCTGAGCTGGTTGATTGCCGGGCTTTTCCAGGGTTACTTCACTTTTGCAATGGCTTATGCAGGCTTGAGTGATTTTGGTTGGAATATCTTCCTCAAGCCCCATGTCATGATTCCAGGCCTATTAACTTCCCTGATGCTATGGGGTAACTATCCTTTGACACAGGTTTACCAGCATAGAGAAGATGCCAGAAGAGGAGATATGACATTGAGTAGATATTTGGGAATCAAAGGAACATTCGGGTTTTCAGCGCTGATTTTCGCTCTTACAGGGGCTGGATTTGTTTGGTTCTTTCTGGATAGAAATCAGGAGTACTACTTTTGGGTGTATTTGGGAGCCATGGCTCCAATCATTCTTTACTTTCTTCTTTGGTTTAATTTCGTCAGAATCAATCCTGAAAAGTACGCCAACTACTCTTGGACTATGGGGATGAACAGTATTTCAGCTTTGATTCTGAATGCCTTCTTCTTTTATTATTTCCTCGAAAACACTCAAATATTGCAGGTTTTGGCCTATTAGATGGGAGTACCGTGGGTGTTTTTCATGATGACTTTACTAATTACAGGAAAATCCGACAATATAAATCTGGCAAAAGAGGAAGCTGATTCTGAACCAAATAATCGTTGGACCACCCTGCCTACTCTCAGCCTTCGGCTAAAATTTAAATTCCAGTTTTTCAGATAATAATTCTCCACTTCATCCCTCCTATCAAACAGATGAATTGCATCAGCGGCCAATTTCCCTGAATGAATCGCCATGGCCATTCCATTTCCACAAAGGGGAGTAATCAAACCCGCTGCATCACCAGCCATCAGTACATGATTTTCTACCGGTCTTTTAAATTCAAAATTGATCTCATTGATCACCTCTGGCTTTTCAAACAAAAAATCACTTGAATTGAAAATTTCTTTCAATCTGGGATTCTTAAACAAAGTTTGAGCCTCCATTTCCGGAATAGAACCGTATTTTCTCAGCTCATCACGTGATCCTAAATAACATAGATTAAATTTTTCTTCCTCAATGGCATTCAGTCCACAATAGCCTGCTTTGAAATTATGAAGAGCAACAGTTTCTTTGGAGGCATCAGTTCGGATATGGTATTTGACCCCAATGTAGGGACTACGCTTTTCAATAAAAGGCCGATTCAGGACTTTATCGAGTTTAGATCTTTTCCCATGGGCAGCTATGACGAAGTCAGCTTCATAAGTGCTTTGATCCTGAGTAATTACTTCGAATACACCAGTGTTAAAATTGATATTTTCGACTGGCTTATTTTGTAATAATTCTACGCCCAGTTGCATTGCCTGATTAGCTAAAAAATCATCTAATAAATATCTACTGATACCAAAACCACCCAGATCCAAATCCATGGAAATGCTACTCCCCTTTGTGTCTGAAAATTCAAATTTAGAAATGGAAGGGAAATGAGCTGTTTGAGGGAATAGATTTTCCCTTTTCAAAAAATCCAAAACTTCATTGGACACATATTCCCCACAGACCCTATGAAAGGGATATTGCTTTTTTTCAAACAGTTGGACCAAGTGTCCATTTTTGGCCAATTGACAGGCAGCTATCAAACCAGCCAGCCCTCCCCCTACTACGATTACCCTTTTTTTAATCAACAATGTATTGCCTTTAACTCTATGAATAAACCGTCCATCAAAAATTAAGTTTCAGAGTTTACACTTAGCTCTTTTTGAAGGTTATTTAAATCGAAAATAAAACTAATACTTATGAAAAACACGCTACCCAAATTTCTGAGGAGATTTACATTGCTGATTGGGTTGCTTGGTGTCATGTTCTATTCTGAGGATGCTTTTGCTCAGAAAAAGAAAAAGAAAGATTCCAAAAACACCCCAGCAGCCACTACTCCACCAGCTAGACCCCAAAATGGTGGAAATAACAAGGGCCCAAAACCCTACAAGGATGTCATCACTAAAGATGCAAAATCCAAAACCGGTTTATTCAAAGTTCATGAAATAGACGATAAATATTTCTATGAAATTCCTGATTCCTTGTTTGGCAGAGATATGTTGATGGTGACCACCATTGCAAAAACTGCAGACGGAATCGGATATGGAGGAGAAAGAACCAACACCTTGATGCTTCGATGGGAGAAGGAGAAGGATGCAGTCCTTTTGAAAGTAGTTTCGGTAGATAATTATGCTGCTGATTCTTTGCCTATCGCAAAGGCTGTTCAAAACTCCAACTTGGAGCCTATACTTCAAAGATTTGATGTCAAATCCAAAGCAACAGATTCTACAGGAACTGTGATTGAGGCTACTGATTTGTTTGCAAAAGATGTGCAGGCACTTGGTCTTCAGAGAAACAGAAGAACACAGTACAGAGTGCAGCGACTGGATGGAGATCGTTCATACATCGTTCATATCAATACCTACCCTATCAATATTGAAGCCCGCTATGTTTTGACTTACGCGGCTGCTGAGCCACCATCAAACAGCTCAACAGGATTGATCACTTTGGAAATGAACTCCTCTATGGTTTTACTTCCAAAGGAGCCAATGATGCAGCGTCTTGCTGACCAGAGAGTGGGTTGGTTCGGTAGGTCCTATGTGGATTATGGTGCAGATGCACAAAAAGCCGAATCACGTAGATTCCTAGATCGTTGGAGACTGGAAGTGAAAGAGGAAGACATGGAGAAATTCAAGCGTGGAGAATTGGTAGAGCCTAAAAAACCTATCGTTTATTATATCGATCCTGCTACTCCTACCAAATGGGTTCCTTATCTAAAGCAAGGTGTGGAAGATTGGCAAAAAGCTTTTGAAGCGGCAGGTTTCAAAAATGCCATTATAGCAAAAGAAGCTCCTTCTCCTGAAGAAGATCCTACCTGGAGCCCGGAAGATGCTCGTTACTCGGTTATCCGCTACTTTGCATCTGACATTCAAAATGCCTACGGACCTCACGTATCTGACCCAAGATCCGGAGAAATCATCGAATCAGATATCGGCTGGTATCACAATGTGATGAACCTTTTGAGAAACTGGTACTTCATCCAAACAGCTGCTATCAATCCAGAAGCTAGAAGTGTGAAGTTCAAAGATGAAGTAATGGGACGATTGATCCGATTTGTATCAGCGCACGAAGTGGGTCACACCCTTGGTTTGCCACACAACTTCGCCTCTTCTCATGCTTATCCTGTGGAAAAACTACGTGATCCAAAGTTCACTGCAGAAATGGGAACAGCTCCATCTATTATGGACTATGCGAGATTTAATTATATCGCTCAGCCTGAAGACGAGGGCGTAAGTTTAATGCCAGATGTAGGACCTTATGATAAATATGCTATCGCTTGGGGCTATAGACCTATTCCAGATGCAAAAACTCCAGAAGAGGAGCTGCCAACTCTAGATCAGTGGATTCTGGCGAAAAAAGGTGATCCTGTATACAGATATGGACGTCAGGGAAATTCTTATGATCCGACCACCCAAAGTGAAGACTTGGGAGACAATTCCATGAAAGCTTCTGAGTATGGAATTAAGAACCTAAAGAGAATTATGCCTAATCTAATGGAGTGGACCGCTGAAGAGGACAAGCCTTACAAAAACTTCTCAGATTTGGAAGAAATGTACGGACAGGTTTTAGGTCAGTTCAATAGATATATGGGACACGTAAGAACCCATGTGGGCGGAGTAATGGAAGTTTATAAAGCGACCGGACAAGGCGAGCCAGTGTATTCACACAACCCTAAAAACCTTCAGAAATCAGCTGTAGCCTTCTTGAATGAGAATTTATTCCAAACTCCAACTTGGATGATGGAAGAAGAAATCATCGCGAGAACAGGCGACTTTGGAGCTTTGGAAAGAATCAGAGGCTTACAAGTAGGTACTCTAAACGGAATCCTGGATTGGGGCCGATTGGGTAGAGTCATCGAAAACGAAGCTCTAAACGGAAACGATGCTTATAAAATCACGGAATTATTCGATGATTTAAGAAAAGGCATTTGGACCGAACTGCCAGCAGGAAGAAGCATAGATGTGCACAGAAGAGCGCTTCAGAGAGCGCATATCGAAAGATTGGAGCTCTTATTGACAGGTGATGAGCCCAATGTGCCTGCAGCATTCAGAAGATTTGTAGGGCCTCAAATCAACGCTTCTCAGTCTGATATCAGACCGATGGCGAGAGGAGAGCTGAAAACCCTTCAAAGACAAATCAGATCAGCTATTCCGCGAACTTCTGATACCATGTCTAAGTTACACTTGGAGGATTTGGCAGAAAGAATAGCTCAAATTTTGGATCCAAAATAATTGGATTCCAGTTATATCAAGAAAGGCGTCCAATTCTGGGCGCCTTTTTTTGTAAAAGTTCAAATTCCTTAATTTGCAGAATAATTGAACGCATGTTGACACCGCTTTCCATATTAAAAAGACATAAGCTACGCATCACTGACTGCCGCTTGGATATTATTCAGGAGTTTTTGGATAGACAGGTAGCCTTGGCGCATAGTGACCTGGAAAATAAACTGGAGAATCAATTTGACCGGGTAACTATTTACAGAAGCCTCAACACTTTTTTGGAAAAGGATATCATTCATAAAGTCTTGGATGATAGCGGAGCCACTAAATATGCATTATGCTCTCATGAAGATGAGCATGAGCACGATCATGAGCATGTGCATTTCAAATGCGAAATCTGTGGTGAAACCACCTGCTTGGACAGCATCAGCTTACCTGACATCAAACTTCCAAAAGGCTTTAAGAAAAAAGAAATGAGCTTATTGGTACAGGGAGTTTGTGAAAAATGCCATTAAACATCTACTGGCTCAGGAGACTTTTTCGGGCTTTTTGGGCTAGTTGGCCAGATGACGCCAGGAGGCAAATCAATTTTAGGCGGGCTTTGATTTTCAATCCCACCATCTCCATCATCACCATTACTTTTTCCCTTTTTCAGCGAATTTTTTGTCATGGTGGCTACAAAGTAAATCACAATGACATAGGCAAAACCCGCTAAGAATAGGTTGATAACCAAACTGCTCATAAAGAAAAATTTTACTTAAGATAAATCAATACACTTTTTAAATCAATGACTTAGGCGAATTGTTTCTTAATTTCTAAAGTATCTATCATTTTATTCAGCTTGTTTTATCCCTAGGATACTTGGATATTTGCGGTCTGAAAATCGAAAAGTGATGATTGTTAAAACTAAAAAATACCAATTACCAACCGGAACATATATTAAGATGGGCCTTACCAGTGTTTTGAAAGAGCAATGGTGGGTGATTTTGATAGCCTTGGCAATTTGTTGCGGATATTTCTGGATTGCATCTATCTGGTGGATTATAGGAGCCTTGATAGCTTATGGATTATATGTGCTGTTTTGGGCGATTCAGTTTACCGGAGTAACTCAAATGGAACAAAACAAAGTGATCTTTGAAAAGATGGCTTATGAAATTGACTCCAGACAAATTCTGATGAAAATCAATGCCCGCCAGGGAATGCCTGTACAGTGGAATATGATCAAAAGGGCTGAGATGGGAAAGGACGCGTTTATCCTTTACATGTCCAAAGCCCAGTTTATTCACCTTCCATATAAAATTTTCAATTCGGAGAATGAGAAAAAATTCATGGAGACTATTCTGAAGAGAAAAGAACTGATTAAATAAAAAAATGCCTGTCTTTCGACAGGCATTCGTTTTTCTTCGACTTTAGATCTTACATAGGAGGCAAGATCACTTTATCGATCACGTGCACTACACCATTATCTGCTTCGATATCAGCAGCGGTAACAGTTGCATCATTGATCATAGCTTTTCCGTCTTTCAAAGTTACAGTCACAGCACTACCCTGCACCGTAGTAGCTTTCTGACCATTTTTCAAGTCTGACGACATGATTTTACCTGGTACGACATGGTAGGTCAATACTGCTACCAGTTTGTCTTTGTTTTCAGGCTTCAATAAATTCTCTACAGTACCAGCTGGCAATGCAGCAAAAGCATCATTGGTTGGTGCGAATACAGTAAAAGGTCCGTCACCTTTTAATACATCTACTAAGTCACCTGCTTTCACAGCTGCTACCAGTGTAGAAAGAAAATCTGTACTTACTGCCAAGTCAACAATATCTGCCTCTACCTCGTGCACATTTTGAGTTTTAGGGGCAAAAGCTGAGGCAACAAAAAACATCGCCAGAATTAAAATACTTCCAATTTTTTTCATGATAGTTAAGAGTTTTGGTTTAGGAATAGAAAACCTCCACGCTAAAAGATTGTTTATGAATACTTTGTAAAGAAATTTTAAATGGACTTTAGGTGATTAGGACGGTAACAAAGTCCAATGAGTGGTAAAAATTTAGTCCAAAATCAAAAAAGTAAAAACTGAAGAAATTTGCATCTTTGACTATGCTGATCAAAATAATTGCCATAGGAAAGACAGATCATCCTGCTATTCAGGAATTAACAGAACTCTATTCCCAGCGGATAGGACATTATCTCAGGTTTGAATGGGAGATAATTCCTGATCTCAAAAACACTAAGTCTCTGTCCCAATCTGCCCAAAAAGAAAAAGAGGGAGAATTAATTCTAAAGAAAATAAATTCGTCCGATGAGTTAATATTATTGGATGAAAATGGAAAAAGCTTCGATTCCGTTGGATTTTCAGACTTTTTGCAGAAAAAAATGAATGCTGGAATCAAGCAGTTATTCTTCGTAATCGGCGGTCCCTATGGCTTTTCGGATGCGGTATATCAAAGGGCCAATGGAAAAGTATCTCTTTCCAAAATGACCTTTTCCCATCAGATGATTAGGCCATTCATTGCGGAGCAAATTTACCGAGCAATGACCATTTTAAGAGGAGAACCCTATCACCATCAATGATTTATCTAAAAAAAAGTATGTTAAGTTTTTCCAAATATTTTTTCCAATGTTACCAAATTGTTAACTTTATGATATATTTGGTAACATTGACATTACAAAATGAAGATCAAATCATTTCTAACCAGTCTCTTCTTCTTGCTGAGCATGCTTACTGCATGGTCCCAGGAGAGCTCTGTGTTACCGAATGACCTTCCTTTTGAAACTGATGTTGAAAAATCTCTTTGGGAAAAAAGTCTAAGCGAATCAGATTATTTGGCACTTTTTAGAGCGGTACATGCCGAAAATGAAATGCATGCTCAGAAATGGGAAGAGCATATTTCAACATTAGACAAGAAATTTGAGAAAAAGGGAAAGAGCCTTAAGTTCATCCGCACCCTATTTGAAAAGAGTCATCAGAATTTATTCAAAACTTACGAGCAGCACGCTACTTTCAATCAAATGCTATCCGAAGGCAAGTTCGACTGCGTGAGTGGTACTGCGACACTTGGAATGATTTTGAATAAATATGGATTTGACTTCGAAATCGTAGAGACCGATTACCATGTATTTTTAATTGTCAATGTGGATCAGAATCCAATCATTTTGGAAAGCACTTTGAGAATTGGCGGCATGATAACTAATCCAGGAGAAGTAAAGAATTATCTAAAAGCCTATGCTCCGGAAGAGGCATCCAGCTATTTGGATCTGAGACAAAGAATCGGTAGTCCCAATCAATCTGAAAGTGAAAAAACCATTTTTAGAAAAATCAACTTGACCCAATTGGCAGGTTTGCAATATTACAATGATGCTATTTTGCATTTCAATGAGCAATCCTATCGAGTGGCGGCAGTTCAATTGGAAAAGGCTTATAAACTTTACGAGTCAGAAAGAATTGAAGGATTAAAAAATCTTGCCATTGATCAGGCCTACAAAAATCTGGGCATAGACTTAAGAAAATAAAAAATGGCCTCTTTCCCCCCGAAAAGAGACCTTGTTGACTGTTACCGATCACCCCGAATCATTCCAGTCTTCTAAAAATCACATCAAAAACATCAAAATAAACAAGATTAAGGCTATTCTTGCTACCCAAACTTTGACTGTATCCATTTCGATTGTGGGTTATAAAATCAAATTTATAGAGCAAATTAAATCTATACAATACGACAAATGCCCTATCTTGAGACAGGGCATTGATCATTTAATCGTGATGATGGCCTCCTGGGCCATGAACATGGCCATGTTCTATTTCTTCTTTTTCAGCCTCACGAATTGCAACAATCTTTCCTTCAAAGTATAAATCATATCCTGCCAGAGGTGGATTAAAATCCATATGAACTCCTCTATAGTCGACCTTGATGATTTCTCCGCGCATTTGATTTCCCTTATCATCTTGCATGGGAATTACTCTACCGACTTTCAGAATATCCTTATTCTTTTTTCCGTCTTCTTTGAAATTCGCCTTCGGGATAATGACTTTTTTATTTTCATCATAATCTCCATAGCCATTTTCAAAGTCAATGAAAACTGAGAAGGTATCCCCTGCTTTTTTCCCTGAAAGCACTTCCTCCAATTTGGGAAGTACATTTTGATGTCCAAACAAAAACGGAAATGCTTGAGCTTCTCCTACCTCTTCAAATAACTCCTGACCGGACTCTCCGTCGTCTACCTTTAAGGTGTAAGCGATCGAAACCACTTTATCTTTTTCAGCTATCATTATTAATTTGATTATTTGAATAAATAGGCAACTCCCAAATGTGCTACGGAATTCTTTCTGTCAAAACCAGGGACAAAATATTGATCCGGCTGGTTTTCGAGGAACCATTTGTAATTGAGGGTATTTACATATTGAAATTTCCCACTGACCAGAATATTTCCAAATCTCCAGTCTGCCACTAAGGAAGGCACTAAATCCACATATTTATTTCTAAAATCCTTAGAAGCTTCGTATCGGTAATAGTAGAAATCATTATTGTAGACAATTCGCTCCATCTGAAATCCGATTCGGTTCATTTGATCCACCCATGCGAATTCCACAAAAATCTGATTACTTCCCGGACCATTTCCTACTCCTAAAACCTGCCCCTGATGAGTATATCCATGTCGCACGTAATCATGGATGTACCAAGTGCGAAGTTGTCTGATTTCTTCCCGAATAGTCTGACCGGTTTGAGTCATTTCAGAACTAATCTGGAAATACCTTCCTTGCTTTTTCAAAGGCATCAAGTGGGAAAACCCAAAAGTAAATGCCCTGCCTTTTTCAGGTGTGATCATAAAATCCCCCGTTCGAAAGCTATTCCCTCGAGTCCCGTATTCTCCATAAAATTCAAAATGACCTTCGGCACTCAACCATCTGAAAAATCCTGAGCTAAATTGTTGCCTCTTGTCGCGGATAGGATCTTCTACATTTTCAGGCCCCTTTCGACCATTGAAAACAGGCAAGCCATCTGCAAAGCTTGTCATATCTTCTCTGTACATATGGTTCACAGAGCCATATCCTAAGAATAAACCAGGAACCCATTTAGGCTGATAAGTCAAAACTAAGCCTCCCAAGTAGCGGTCTCCATTTTCTCTTTTTGGAATGAGAACTGGATTTTGTTGGATAGAATAATCAGGATGAGGAGGTGAGAAATCCGTGGATTTCAAAAACCCGGAAATCAGTTGCCCTTCAAAAGAACCGATTTTGGATTGAACAGGCTTTCTGGTATTAAGAGTAAAATGGAGAAAACCCGGAGCATTATTTCCCAAAAGAAGGGAGTTTCTTCGACCGGGACCCCACCATAAATTTTCTGTAGAAACCCCAATAGAATATTCTTTGTAATTATACCTCAAGCTGGACTGTCCCAAAAAGAATTTATTGTAAGAACCAGTCCCAAATCGCTCAGGCATATCTATCCTATTCATGTATTCATAATAAAATAGGATGGTGGCTTGATGCTCGATCGGGAAACCTATGTAATCTTTGTTTTGCGCGAGCAAAAGCTCGGGTTGAAACTGCAAAGAAAGTCCCTCATATTCTAAATAGGTTCCTATGCTGAGTAAATGCTGTAAGCCTCTATTTGGTATAAAGGCTCCATTATTGGTTCCAAATGCATAAGTAGAGTTATACTGCATTCGGTAAGAAGCAGGAAGCAGTAAAAACTTACCTTTTTCTTCCGGACCAAATCTTTTATGAGTTCGACTTTGATCAAAATCTACTATCGAACTGTCCAAATCAAATCCGTTCTTAACTCCGAAAGCTTCAGTAGGATATAATGGACGTATCATCCAACTGGAGGTAGAATCAACTTTTCCCAGCAATTGAGCTCTTCTCAAATACTCATCTAATAAGGGAGTCCCAAGAGGAATGGTTTGCGAAAAAGCAGGGTAAAAGCTTATCGCAAAAAATATCAAAATCAATGACTGTTTGAAAGTGTTTTTGTACCCCATATTAATTAACAATCAATGCTTCAACGGTAATTTTTGCCAAGGACCAAGACTCATCACATTTAGGGTCCGGACTATTCTCTTGGCGTAATTCAGAATTCCAAAAAATCTTCACATCTGAACTTTGATGTCTGATGATTTTGGAAACAGTATATCTACTGGTGTAATTAGGGAAAGCACCAAATATGCATAATCCAGGCATATTGGTTCTAGTACTACCAGATTTGGGTACATTCTGCCGAAAATATGAATTCGGAAATGACTGGTAAAGACAATAGGTTGATTCACAAGGGGAATTGGAAAAGGTAGTCCTGAATATTTCTTCATCGTCTATTCCAAAAAACCAATAATCCGGCCCCGACAGTCCATCATCAGCATTTCCATCCCAACTGTCATGAATCAAGACTTCTGTGGTAATTTTCAACATATTGTGTGATGGAAGATTATCCAATTTTACAGATACTTCCTCATTGTGGTAATGCCCTGCAATCGTATCATTTTGGAAAATAAACAGCCTTCCGTTTTCAAAGCCTTTTAAATCCAGCGTGGAAAAATCATTATCATAAACCACTACCGATGATTCCAAGGTATCTGTGCAGGCGCTAATTGCAAAAGTTAGTATTAAAAAAGAAAGCAAATTTCTACCCCGCTTCCAGGTCCAAATATTCATATGTCTGAATCTTATAAAACTCTAGCTACAAAGAAACAAAAAAGCAGCCAATTAGGAGACTGGAAAAGTGCCTAAATATCATAGAACTGAGTCATCATTTCTTATTTTTGCCACAAACCAAAGTTAAACTATGTCAACTTTTACTATTGTCGCAGGTGCACGGCCGAATTTTATGAAAATAGCTCCCATCATTCATGCTATTCAAAAGCAGCAAAAGAATGGGAAAAACGTGAATTTTAGACTGGTTCACACAGGACAACACTATGATAAAAAAATGTCCGGGGACTTTTTTGAGCAATTAAACATTCCGGAGCCTCACGCAAATCTGGGTGGCGGAGGAGGAACTCAGGCCGAGCAAACAGCCTCAATCATGGTAGCTTTTGAAAAAGAGTTGATGGAAAATCCCACTGATTTGGTTATAGTAGTGGGAGATGTCACCAGCACTTTGGCCTGCTCGATTGCAGCGAAAAAGCTCTGTATTGACGTAGCTCATGTGGAAGGTGGAATTCGTTCCGGGGATTTGACTATGCCAGAAGAAATCAACCGAATGGTAACCGACTCTATTACTGACCACTTTTTTACTACCTCAGAAATAGCTAATGAGAATCTTAGAAAAAGTGGCTTCCCTGAAAGTAAAATTCACTTTGTGGGAAATACCATGATAGATACGCTAATGGCCCAGATGCCTAGATTCCAAAAGCCCGAAGGAGCTATTTTTGATGGGCTGGAAAAGGGAAAATACTTCGTCATGACCATGCACAGACCTGCCAATGTGGATCAGGAGCAAAAGCTTAAGGCCATGATCGATGCTATTTTGGAAGGAACTCAAGGCTTACCAATCATATTCCCTGTTCACCCAAGAACAGCCAAAAACCTTCAGGCAATAGGCATTGCCGCCCCTAATCTTCACATGTGTGAGCCTTTGGGTTATTTGCAATTCAATTATTTGGTAAAAAATGCAAAAGGTGTCATTACCGATTCAGGAGGTATTACCGAGGAGGCATCTATCATGAATGTGCCTTGTGTAACCTTAAGAGATAATACTGAAAGACCAGAAACCATTCATTTGGGCACCAACGAATTGGTAGGTACAGACCCTGCCAAACTTCGACCATACCTGGAAAAAATCATGAATGGGGATTGGAAGCAATACCAGGGAATTCCAATGTGGGACGGAAAAACAGCGGATAGAATTGTCTCAATTTTGATGGAAACCTATCAATAAATGAATACTCAGGAAAGAGTAGAATTCTTAGTGAAAAGTCTTCAGATGCAAGCGCACCCTGAAGGTGGTTTTTACAGGGAAATTTATAGATCTCCAGAAACCATTGAGACTGATAATGGGAAAAGGAATTTAAGTACAGCCATTTATTTTCTATTGACCTCTGAAAATATCTCACGTTTCCATAGAATTCAAAGTGATGAACTGTGGTTTTGGCATGAGGGCAGCCCACTTTCTGTTCATACACTTTCGGAAGAAGGACATCAAATCATGTCATTAGGTCCAGCGAATGAAGAAAGTTGTCAACCACAGCGGTTGGTTCAGGCAAAAACAATCTTCGGAAGCAGTGTTGATTCGCCGGATTCTTATGCGCTGGTATCCTGCGTAGTATCACCGGGTTTTGATTTTGAAGACTTTGAGCTGTTTTCCACAGGAAGCCTTTTGGCACTTTACCCGGAAGAAAAGTATATAATACATCGATTAACTTAATATCATCACAAAAAAATAAAGGCTTCCAAATCTCTTTGGAAGCCTTTTTCATTGTGGTAATTAATCCTTAGAAAGAAAATGCTACTTTAAAGTTCATTCTCAAGCCTGGTGCAAGGCTGGTAAAGATCTGATCTTGCGCTGCGAAAGATCTAAACACCATTTCTCTTTTATCATTTAGGATATTCTGAACTCCAAATCCAGCCTGGATTCTCTCATCAGCTCCAAATGACTTATTGATATTCAAGTTTAAGCTGTGGAAAGGTACCGTGTAAGTATCTGTTCTGTTTCCAAAACCTACATAGTTCAAAGTAGAACCCTGCACATTGTAGAATACACCAGCTTCCCAGCCTTTATTATAATCTTGGTATGCTAAACCTGTATTGATAATATAAGGAGCTTGTCCAGCCATATCTCTGGTATCTTCCACTACTTCTCCTTCTCTGGCAGTCAATGATCTGGATCTGAATTCAGATTCTGACATTTTGATCCGGGACTCGGTTACAGTTACGTTTGTATTCCAGTTGAATTTTTCCAAAGCAGGAGTGATAAATGCCAAAGACTTTCTGAATTCGAATTCCAAACCTGCTACTGTACCGTTTCCTACGTTTCTTGGTTGGAAAGTACCTGGGTCAGCAAGGAACTGCACCATTTCAATTGGTCTGTCGAAAGTTTTGTAGAAAGCACTGACAGAAAGCATTTGACCTCTTTCTTGGAATGCTTCCCATCTGATATCAAAGTTGTTGATTCTTGTTGAAACCAAGTTTCCATCCCAAAGCACCTCTGTACCACCATTGGTAGTCTCAGGGTACAAGCCACCGATGAAAGTTCTACCGGTAATCGGATCTAGAATCTCAGCATAAGACAATTCTTTGAAAGATGGTCTTGCGATAGTTCTGGAAGCAGAAAGTCTTAGATTCTGATTGTCTTTCAAGTTGTAGATCAAGTTCACTGTCGGGAAGAAATCAATATCATCCAACATAGTCACCAAATCAAAGTTGATGGTTCCGGTTTGATTAGTACCTGTATAGTACTGATTGAATTTCTCTACTCTCAAGCCAACAATTGCCTTTAATTTATCTGCTGGTTTCGCTTCAACAGAAGCATAACCCGCTACATTGGTAGCAATAGATTGATACTCATTAGGGTTGATTGGAATAAAATCCGCATTGTATCTTACTCCATTTCTGTTTGTCCCAGAGAATAAGTTCTCATCTCTTAGGATTTCGTTTGGATCTCCTACGAATTCAGTGTCACCAGTTGCAAATTGGAAGCTTTGGATATTGAAGTCACGGTATTTGAACACATAATTAGATCCAAACTTTACTTTTGATTCTCTTTGGAATAAAGAAAGGGATTTAGCTATATCTACTTTACCCACTACACTGTATTCTTCCAAATTTCTCCAGATTCTTGCAGGTAAACCTACTTCAGTAGAAATGGTATTGGTAGGAACTCTGAATCTTGTAAATCTGATGTCCGGATCTTCAATAGTAGATCTGGTCGGTGCCAATTTCCAGTTTACTTCCCAATCTCTGGCATTAAAGAAATGTGTACCTCCCAATAAAACACTGGTAAGTCCTCTTTGGCTATACTCCAAGTTATACTGCTTCGCTTCAAAGTTTGCTCCAAGGTTAGTATTGACGAAATCAAATTCACCAGCTTTGGATTCACCATTTTGAAGGTGCATGATATTCAATTTGTACTTGGAATTATCAGTTTTCAAAGCAATCCCTGCAAGTCCTCCCAACAAAACATTGTTTACACCGTAGTCACCTCTTTGTCTTTCCAGAGGTTCTAGCTCAGTGTCATTAGCCTGTCTTGGTTTTGCAAAAAGGTTGAATTCGGCATCCTGGTAAAACTCTGTTTCATTTTTGTAAGTCAGAGCAAAGTTATAACCCCAAGTTGCTTTGGTTCTTGCAACTTGATTTCCTAGAGAAAAGCTAACACCCAAATCCATCAAGCTGTTAGTTCTATATCCTCCTAACGTTCTGTTGAAGCTTCCCAAAATCTCCTGATATTCCATCCCTCTTGCTCCGTTAGGGTTACCTACCGCCTGTCCATATTGTGGAATGTTAGTTCTACCATCTGTAGGGATAGCTCTTGTACCATCGTCGAAACCTAGCCAATCTGTCTGACCACCGTCATACTTCAGGTAACTGGAATTAAAGTGCATGGAAGGAGTCAAGCCACCACTTAGGCTCAATCGCATATTTTTCTCCTCAGGAAAATCCTTGGTCTCAATATCTACCACTCCACCGGTAAAATCAGCTGGAAGTTCTGCTGTGAATGACTTTGAAACAATGATATTGTCAATCACATTCGTTGGGAAGATATCCATTTGGATAGAGTTTCTATCCGGATCCAAACCAGGAATATCAACACCATTCAATACAGTCTTGGTATATCTGTCACCCAAACCTCTTACGTAGATGTATTTTCCTCCTTCGATAGAAACACCGGTAACTCGTTTTACTGCAGAAGCTGCATCACCATCACCGATTTGACGGAAAGAGCTTGCAGAAATACCATCCATTAGATTGGCTGCATTTCTTTTCACAGACATCAAAGCAGATTCTGTAGTTCTGATTGCAGAAGCTGCAATTGTCACAGTTTCCAATTCAGAAGCTTCATCTGCCATCAAGATATCATTCAATACATTGACAGCTCCGGTCTTTACTTCTACTTCAGTCAACTGAATAGTAGCGTAAGAAATGTAGGAAATCTGTAGAGAGTAAGATCCTGGTTCAACCTGAATTTCAAATTTTCCATCAAAATCAGTTACCGCTCCAGTTCCTGTTTCTTTCACAAGCACTGAAACCCCGAAGAGAGGTTCACCGGTAGCCTGCTCATAAATAGCCCCCCGGATGGTACCCTTTTGCGCAAAGGCAAAACCGGCAATAACCTGGGTCAAAACCAGGATAATCAAGATCACCGTTTTTTTGGCGAAGAGATTTTTAGATTTATTTTTCATACAGCAATTTGTAATTGAATACTTTTTAGAAAAGGAAGAAAGGACCTTGCAAACCCTTTCTTCCTTTTATTTTTTGAGTTTAGAAATCAGCCAATTGACCAGAAACAGCGGCCCATGACCAAGTATTGAATGCGGCCTTGTTGGCTCCAACTGTGTTAGCCCCTGCAGCAACTGCAGTTGCATGAGTAGCAGTACCAGCTCTGAATACAGTAGCTAAGGCCACGTTATTAGCTAGAGTGATTTGAAGATTAGCAAATTTTAGAGAGCCATCTGCAAAAGTGGCTAGGGTTTTATCTCCACTCAAAGAGAAATCGCCTCTTCCGTCTGTGGATGCCGGATCAGCAAACCCGAAGAAGTAAATGTTTTCGAAAGTACCTCTTGCTCCATCTCTGAAGTCAGCTAACTCAGATACATTGTTACCTTTTACAGATCCGTTTTTAACTGTATGAGCTGCTAGGTAAGAACCTTCTGGTCCGTCAATTTCCAAACAGTGGTCAGTTTCGCTACCTGCGATGACAATGAAGTTATCTAACGTACCAGCCCAAGCCTGGTCAGTATCCAAGGCATCATCACCTGCATTCCATACCAAAGCATTAGTCACGTTTACTGTTCCACCAAACCACTCGATTCCATCATCCTGATTAGCAACAACTTCTACATTTTCGATAACAGTGCCGGAACCTACACCACCAAGAGTCAAACCGTTGATTTCGTTTCCTTCACCAATGTTGGCGCCACCATGTCTAATGGATACATATTTTAAAACTCCTGAATTGTCAGCGTCATTAGTTCCTCCATAAAGTCCATTTGAATCTGAAGGTGGAATACCTTCTATTTGGATCTCCGCAACATCACCTGGGAAAGATCCTCTCGCATTACCAAGGATAATCAGACCACCCCACAAACCATTTAAATTTGGCTCAAGGTTAGGAGATTCGATTTGTCCAGGCTGAATTTCATCTGCAATAGTTGTAAAAATGATAGGCGAGCTAGCTGTACCTGCAGCATTGATTTTTGCACCTCTTGCAATGATCAAAGCAGTTGCATTTGAACCTGTACCAACTTCACCTTTGATGATTGTTCCTGGCTGAATAGTCAATGTATTCCCGGAAGTCACAGTAATTCTTCCTCCCAAAACATAAGTTTTGCCTGTTTCCCAGGTAGTATTTGAAGTGATATTAGAGGAAACTAGTACCTCATCATCCTGACCGTTATCATCGCCAAGATCTGGCCTTTCATTACCTTCAATACAGCTCGAGAACCCAATAAGGGCAGCTGCTAAAATCATTAAGAAAGAGTTGAATTTTTTCATTGGGTATAAATTGAATGTGGTTTTGTTCGTTTTCACGTTACAAAAGTGTATCAATTTTTACCTGCAAGAGAATTATTCGAATTATGCTTTTTTTAAAAATGAATACAGAATTTAATATTGTATTAACAAAAAATGCATAAAAAAAGGCTTTCCTCTCAGAAAGCCCTTTTAAAAGCTAAATTGTATTATTTCAATGTTACCGTCTTGTTAATCGGTACCTTTTCCAACAATATTTTAACTAGGTCACGAGTGTTGATATTATCAGCTTCTGCTTCGTAATTCAGTATAATTCTGTGATTTAGCACATCTTCTGCGATTTCTTTGATATCCTCAGGAAGCACATAATCACGGCCATCCATATAGGCAACAGCCTTCGAAGCGAGATTCAAATTAATACTTGCACGGGGAGAAACCCCAAATTGAATGTACTTCGCTTCGTTTTTTAAACCGTATTGTTCCGGGAATCTGGTTGCAAAAACCAACTCAATAATATATTGCTCCAACGGCTCGGCAATATTGATTGCATTGATCTCATTTCGGATGTCAAAAATATCTTGTTTGGACAAAACCGCATTTACCTCAGAAGAAAAAGACATATTGGCCATTCTTCTCATAACTTCCATTTCATCCGCCTTACTTGGATACTCGATATGAACCTTCATCATAAATCGATCGACCTGAGCTTCAGGAAGAGGGTAAGTACCTTCTTGATCAACCGGATTTTGAGTAGCCAATACTAAAAAAGGTCTATCTAAAGGAAAAGTGGTCTCACCGATAGTTACCTGCTTTTCTTGCATTGCCTCTAGCAAAGCCGACTGAACCTTGGCGGGAGATCGGTTTACCTCATCAGCCAAAATCAAATTGGCGAAGATTGGTCCTTTCTTTACTTCGAAATTAGCCGTCTGCTGATTGTAAATCATTGTACCTATCAAATCGGAAGGCAAGAGATCTGGAGTAAACTGAATTCGGTTAAAATCCAAGTGCAATACTTTAGCAAGAGTATTTACTGTCAGGGTCTTCGCAAGACCGGGAACACCTTCCAGTAGAATATGGCCATTGGTAAAGAGCCCTATCAATAAGCGGTTGACCATTTTATCCTGACCGACAACTACTTTTCTTACTTCCTGTATGACTGCTGCTATTTTATCCTGATGCATGGAGTTGGTTTTTTACTCAGATAACCTCAAAAATAGGACATTTTATCCCAGACGCAATCTTAATTCTTAGAAGTGGTAAAGTCAGAGTGCTAAGCGGGATTTTAGGATTTTTTAAGAAGTAAATAAATGATTCTCGCGGCGGCTTAGCGACGCGGCGATGTTGAATCCCGCAAAGTGGCTGAGATGCAAAGGAATTTGGTAAATGATGAGTAATTGGGTAATTGAGTAATTGAAGAAGATCGTTGTTTAGCATAGAGGACACTTCAATATTCATCAGTCGATGTTCGTTATTCTTAATCTTCTACAAGCCTTCTGAGCGAAATGGATGCAAAGGGGTTTA
>NZ_VLOG01000055.1 GCF_007655305.1 Algoriphagus algorifonticola | reverse complement strand
GGATCAGTCCTAAAACTTGGGGGATTTGAGTGAATCGAGTTTCTTTGTTAAAAAAAACAATTGGAAGAAAAGGATTACCTCAGTTTACTTTTGCCTCAGGGGCTTTTGGAATTTTTCAAGGTTACCTCGGCAGCCTTGAAGGACAATGCTTATCATATTTATTTGGAAGAGCTCAACATTCATCCTGAACATCTTCAGGGAGTAAAGCTGGTTTCCAAAGGTTTTTTTGAGGAAGTTACCGTGCAGGATTTCCCCCTGAGGGGTAAAGCTTGTTTCCTGAAAATAAAGCGGAGAAAGTGGTTGAATGAAGAGACGGGAAAGAATGTAAGCAGGGACTGGAATTTGGTAGCTAACGGCACGCGAATGACACAGGAATTCGCGCTTTTTTTAAAAAGGAACGACTGGACTCGTCCCCTGTAAGTTGTAAGAGTCTTGCCGAAAACTTCCATGTGAATGGAAAGGTCCTTGAACATCAGTATGTTTTTCATCTCAGTGACTTTCAGACTTGGTCTCAGAAATTCCATGCCAAGGATTGGATTCTCTTTCCGGAAAATCTGGGCACCCACCTCAGCATTGATGAAACATCCCTTTCTCAGGGAGAACTCTATACCGTACTGACCAATAAAGCCGCCAAAGGCAAAAAGGGAGCGTTGGTTGCTATGATTAAGGGAACTGACAGTGAGCGGGTAATTGATGTGCTGAGAAAATTACCTGAGGGCAAACGAAAGAAAGTCAAGGAAGTGACCCTGGACATGGCTGCCAGCATGGAACGAATTGTTCGCAGGAGTTTTCCTAAAGCACTGTTGGTTACCGACCGCTTCCATGTCCAGCAACTTGTTCATGAGGCCGTACAGGAAATGAGAATTGCCCACAGATGGGAGGCCATCGAGCAGGAAAACAAAGAAATGGAACTGAGCAAAGAGTGTGGCAAGCCGTTTATTCCTAACAAGCTCGAAAACGGAGACACTGAAAAACAGCTTTTGGCAAGGAGTAGATATTTGCTTTTCAAGGCAGAGGATTCCTGGACACCCTCACAGGCACACCGGGCAGAAATACTTTTCTATCGCTATCCTGATCTGGAAAAAGCTTATAAACTGTCCAGGTCTCTGGCCAGAATCTATCAGACCAGCAAAATCAAGGGAGTAGCCTTCACCAAACTAGCTCACTGGTACAACGAAGTGGAACAGGCAGGATTCAAATCCTTCAACACCGTATCCAGAACCATCCAAAATCACTACGAAACCATTCTCAACTTCTTTGAAAACAGAAGCACAAACGCATCGGCTGAATCATTCAATGCAAAAATCAAAGCGTTCAGAGCACAGTTCAGAGGTGTATCAAATGTCGAATTCTTCCTCTTCAGACTTTCCAATATCTATGGATAAAATTTTAGCCTCCCCAGATATTCAGACTGATCCGCAATCCCTTCCTCTCTGCAAAAAGCCTTTTCGCTCAGCGAAAAGGCTTTTTGCGTTTAAGCGGCCAAGAACGCTTGAGCGGGAAATAGGCAAAAAAGATATTGCGAACAAGGTGAGCAGGCTTTTTTGAACTACCTTCTTTATTTGGGATTGGCAAGGCCAACCTCTTTATCTTTACAAGTAAAATCTCTAACTATCAGTATTTTATATAGTTGGGGTTTTTAATTTAATCAGTTGCGAAGTCATCCTTTTTATTTAAAATGAGCCACAGAATAAATTTTCCAGAATAGTCCTCCATCTCATTTATAAGGTAGTGAGTAGAAACTTCACTTAAATGAAGTAATGGAAAGTTGAATTAAAATTATCCCCGTAAGGGTATTTTAAGCCTTATTTTTTAATAATTATACCCTTTTAGGTGTAATTTGATGTTATTTCTTTAAATTGTACCCATAAGGGTATAAATATATGGCTTGGAATAGAAATAATAGCATTTCAGAATTTGTTCGAAGGAGAAGAAAGGAAGCTGGGCTAACTCAATTGGAACTAGCTGATATTTCTGGTGTAGGAATACGGTTTCTAAGAGAATTAGAACAAGGGAAACCGAATCTGATGGCGGATAAAATCAATCAGGTTTTATTGTTTTTTGGTCACACATTAACTCCAACTGAAATAAGTGATGAGACAAGGAGAAATTTGGGTAGCTAATCATTTGGTAGGAATTCTGGAAGAAGGTGAAGATGGGTATACATTTACCTATTCAGACAAGTACCTAAAATCAAAGAATCCATTGCCAGTTTCGCTGACATTGCCATTGCAAACAGAATCATATAAATCAGAAACTTTATTTCCTTTTTTTTGACGGACTGATTCCTGAAGGATGGTTATTGGAAATTGCACATCAAAATTGGAAATTGAATCCAAGAGATAGGATGGGTTTGTTATTAAAAACTTGCAGGGATTGTATTGGGAATATTAGTGTGATTGAAATATGATTTTTTGTCTTGCATGTAATCGGGCATTGAATGGAGAATCTCAATATCATCAAAAGTGCCTCAAAGATTTTTGGAAGGAAGATGAACCTGTTTTAAGTCTTAATCTGGACTTGGCTAATATTAAAGAACTTGCAAGAGAAAACATTTCTCAGAGGATAATTGTGATCGGAGTACAGCCTAAACTATCACTGGGTTTTATCGAAGAGAAAAAAGAGAAGAGATTGACTATTGTTGGAGCCTTGAATGGAAAATACATATTAAAGCCTCCATTTGATCTTTATCCTCAAATGCCGGAAATCGAGGCTTTATCGATGCTGATGGCCAAAGAGGCTGGAATAGAAACAGTTCCCTTTTTGCTAATACCTCTGCTAGGTGGTGAATTAGCCTACCTCACAAAGCGAATAGATAGAAGTCCAACCAATAAGAAGTTTCCAATGGAGGATGCCTGTCAATTTACAGGAAAACTTACCGAACATAAATACAGGGGCTCCTATGAGCAGATTGCAAAAGCCATTATCAACTTTAGTTATAACCCATTATTGGAAGTAGTGAAATTCTATCAACAGGTTATCGTCTCATTTTTGATAGGAAATTACTGTCGTCCGACATATTTATAAGAACACGCAAAAGAGGCCTCTAATGTTCAAGTAGAGGCCTATTTTCTATTTCTCAAAAAGTACCCCTATCCTGAGAACAGGATTTCTGTTTGTATTTTATTGAGTTCTGTTTTAAATATTCTTTCACCGTAGGCCTTACTATTAAGCAGAAACCTCTCCAGGCTCACGTATGAGCATAGGTTTTTGGCTGCTACCATCACAAGGGTTGAAAAGTCTTCAGCCTCCTTTATTTTCCTGTGGGGTAGGGTAAACAGCAGATTCAGGATCATGGCAACCCATATTTGGATTTTGATCCCGTTCTCGCTGTCCGACAAAAAGTATTTCAGTTCAAAATTCTGCTTTATCTGCTTGAACAGAACCTCTATGACCCATCTGTTCTTATAAAGCTGGGCGATGGTCAGTGCCTCATGTCCCATCAGATCGCTGATAAACTCCAGTTTTTACCGCTTTGGGGATCCAGGTAACTCACCATTCTGACCTCGACTGTCCGAGAAACACGGTTCTCTCTGTAAGTCAGCAAGATAACCTGGTCTTCTTCAATGTCCGGAGCATGGGAACATTCAAACTCCTTGACCATCTCATACCGTGCATTGTCTTTTTTTCGGGTCACAAAATACCTGTTGCTACTGCTCCACTTTTCAAAACAGGAATAGCGGTTACACCCCTTGTCAAACACGGCTATGCTGTACTGTTTAAGTTACATCACCTTAAGAAACACGTTTTCATTCGTTGCCGCTGAACGGATGCAGATGAAATTGGGAACGCCTTCTGCCAGATTCATCTGGGTGAATACCTTGGCTCCCCCCTTTTTCTTTCCCTCCAGGGGATTTCGTCCGGTACCCTTGAGCACCGCTTTGAAAAGCGTTATGGTCGTAGAGTCAAATACTTCCACTTTACTTGGGTCGACCTCACCGCCGATATCCAGCCAGTTCCCGGTCAGATTTGTTCTATAATGGATATATAGCCGCATATAAAGCTGCTGGAAAAAGGTGTGACTGCGTTTTCGGTTCGCATCGGACAGCGTACTTCTGGCAGGCAGTTGTCTGATCCCAAAAGGAATTAGGCTTTTGGCTATAAAAGAAATATTGGTACACACTTCCCGTAGGCTGCTGTTGCGGGTCAGCACGGCATAAAACATGGTGATAAAATGGTCTATTGACTTAAGCTTTTTGTAATACCTGTCAGCTCCTTCCTGTTCAGTGACTTCTTTGAAAACCTCCCTAGGGATCAGCGACAAAAGCTGAGCAATAATGGTATGACCGGATGAAAAATTATCCTTACTTTGCTTCATATTGTTATTTCTTGTTCGAAACAACAATGTAACTAAGATGGGATAGCTTTTTAGTTTCCCATCTTTAATATTGCACTATTCCTAGAAGAAATTGTTTTACCAACTTTTGTTCTCGGACGACAGTAGTTGATAATCATAAAATAACTGATCAAATATTTCACATCTTCGTTGCTAAAACCTGTCAAAGCCAGCACATCAGGCTGAAATCTCACCCTTAATCAGAGATATGGGAAAAAGTTTTTCAATCCGACTTAAATGTTCATTAGGTTAATCTTTCGCTGTCATCGAATGATCAGCTTCTTTCTTTTGAATAGTTTGGGCGTTCTTTTTGTTGAACGAAATTTATTTTGGAGGGACAATGCAGTTAAGTGCCATCAGACCTAATAATTGTAGGAATTCAGATACCTCGTCGCTGTTGGAGTATAAAGTAACCTAACCCAAACAAACAAAGACTCACCTATAAACCAAATAGAAGTTCGACTGGATATAACTGCCAAATCTTTTAAGAATTCAAGGTTTTGGTTTCCGGCCACAATTACCTTTGTGAAATCAAGGTGTGCTGGTAAATAGCCTAAATCATAGAAAAAAAGCACTAATTTCGATGCTTGAGACTAGCTGCCTACCAATTCTAAAATCATTCTTCCTTTTTTTTTAGTGGTAGAAATACTCAGTTCGACTTTTTTGTTGGAATCCAAAATAAGGATCGTATTCTTTTTGAATAATCAATTTTCCTTCTGAATCATAAAAATACTGGAAAGCATCTTCTCTCTCATCAGTAATTGTTCCTCTTATTCCTGATTCTTTAGCTACAAGAAGGTCATCATTATAGCGATATACCAGATAATCGATTTTGAATTCTTCCTGGCCCATTGCGGATTTCCATTCTTTTGAAATTCTACCAAATTCATCATATTCATAAACCTCCAAAGCAGCCCCGTTTTCATTAGGATACTCAACCTGAACTAATTGATTTTGAGAATTATAGTGATATTGGGCAAGAAGACTTCTTTCTCGATTTTCACTGGTGAGGAAAATTTTATCGAGGAGATTCTCAGACGTAAGTTGGATCTCCCGTGAGGAAAACCAATTTGCCTTCCCTTCTTGATATTGAAAGAAATGAGAGGTTTCCATTTGCTCTCCACTGAAATAATTAAGAGTTATCCCTAAAGTATCTTGATTTTGATCCTTTTGAATATGCACGCTAATATTCCCAATGGCTGGATAATATATTTCGATGGATCCATAAACCTTATCAGAGTTTCCTCCATAAGTGACCACTTTACTCAATTTGCCTGAAGGAGAAACAAGCGGCATTGCCAATACTTCTTTAAGTTCATCCTCCAAGGTAAATATAGGGGGATTTTGACTTTCCGTGATTTCGCAACCTGATAAGATGATTATCAAGAAAAATAAAAAGGCCTTAGTTTGCATGATTTCCTGAAATTTTATTTTAATTATACTAATATTCCGAAACTCTGTTAGAAATTGATAATAACGAATTATGGGGATGCGCGACGACAGACCACAATTCACAGAAAGCATTTTGGTTTTTAACCCATGTTTAATTGGAAAACTCGCATTGACGCGAATCTTTATGTAAATTAACATTTAATTATTTTAACGCAAAGCTTATGAAAAAGTATTTACTCCTCTCAGTTTTTATTTATTTCAATTTTCAACTAACTGAAACAATTGCACAAGCAAAAGTAGAAAAGGTGGATCCTTCACAAATTCCATCAAAAGTTTCATCCTTTAAAACTTCATTTGTACCAGAATTTCCAGACAAAGATCGTTCAATTACAGAATTGTTTTTAGGAATTCAGAATCATACTTCATTAGATAAGCCTCTTGACATTGGTAAAACCCTGATTTTTAATTTAAGTTTTGATTCGATTCCAAAGGTAAGGAATGGAGAGGTGAATTTTCGAGAAATTGAGATCTCTTCTCCTGGTTCCAACACATTGAGTGTTAATTTTAGCCATATCGAATTGTCTAAAAGCGCTCAACTTTATATTATTAATGATGAAGAATCGTATATTTTAGGCCCAATAATTTCAGAAGATATTTTTAGGTCAAATAATTTTGATCCAGGTTTCATTCCGGGCGATAAAATCAGGATTTTATTAATCGAAGGAGTAAATGAAACTTCTCCAAGTAAAGTCCAAATTTCTAATATCGGACACGTAATTTTTGACTTTTTTGGGGTTAATAAATTCGATGCTGCAAAAATAGAGGGAATTAATTGTTACGGTTATGGTTGTTCCTCATCATGTTTAGAAAATATAGTATGCTTTACTGGACTAAATTTGGAGTCAAAAGCAGTTGCTCTTATGACTTATTCCGAAAATTGGTCTGGAGGAAATATTTCGTTTCATGGAACAGGATTTTTGATTAACAATGGATCTCAAAATAAGAGGGCTCTTTTTCTTTCTATGATTCATGGCTTATCTGAAATTTTATTATCAAATATGAGATATATTTTTCATTACAAGAGCCCTCAATGTACTCCTACAACAAACGGATCGCAAATGTATTTTATCCAAGGAGCTACTCAACTGGGGTTTGATGGATCTAATGATTTAAGATTGGTTGAATTATCTACTAATCCGGGAACCAGCAGAGTTTTTAATAACAACCCAGTGTCTTATTTAGGGTGGAGTATAATTGATGAAACAATCCCTACTATTCACGGTATTCACCATCCTCTAGGAGATGTCCAAAAGTACATGCTAGGTGGCCCAGCAACGCCTGAATTATTAGTGGAGCCTGGTGTTTCTTATGGAATATGGAAGTATATGCTAACAAATTGATTTCCAGAAACGATTAGTTCTGGAAGTCCTACTCTAAACCAAAATAAACGCGTTATAGGTTCTCTATATGGTGCAGAATCTGTTCTAAACTGTTCTGATTTTACATCATATGAAGTATATTCTGTAAGGCTTAGTCGCTCATGGTCGTTCTTGTGTTCATATTTAGACCCAAATAATGAAGGCATTGTTGCAATTAATACCATTACGAGTACTCCAGGAAGTAAGATTTTCCCTTCTGTTAACGGCCCTGATTTAGTTTGTAGCAGTTCCACTTTTACTTTGCAAAATGCACCTCTAGATTTGTCAGTTAGCTGGTCAATTATTCAGGGGGCTTCACTTTTGTCTTCACCATCATCAGGAACAGGTAAAAGTGCGAATGTTTCTATTTCAAACACTTCTGTCTCAGGAGAGATTAAAATTAGATTCACTGTCTCTGGGTTGTGTAATTCTAAAACCTATGACAAAACGTTTAGAGTAGGAAAACCGAGCGGAGCAGGATCAATTTCTGGAGGAACTTACGTTTATACTTATAGTATAATTACATACTCGGTTCAAGCAGTTCCCGGAGCAACAAGTTATAATTGGCAATTACCCAGTGGGTGGACCGGAGGCGGTAATGGTTTAGGAAATTCTATTACAGTTACAGTAGGGCCTTCTAGTGGCAATGTTACTGTTATCCCCGTCAATTCTTGTGCCTCAGGCCAATCATCTTCCTTGTATGTTACAGTAAATAATTGTCAGAATTGTCGAGAAATTGAAATTAGTCCAAATCCAGCAAGTGAGTCGATATCAATCTTTCCAAAAAACAACAAATTCGATGTTGATGAAAACTTTGAAATCCATGGATATAGTATTTTTGATTTAAACGGGAAATTATTGAAAAACTCAAATCAAAAAATTGTGGGATCTCCAAAAAGAATAGATGTGAAAGATTTACCAAAGGGAGTGTATATCATACATTTAGCCATAAACGAAGGAGTCATTTCTAGAAAAATATTGGTAGATAGGTGAGAAATTTGCTTTCAAAAGGGTATTAGAGGACTTCAGAGGCTATATCCAAAGCGATGGATATGCAGTTTATGGCCAATATGGAAAACAAAATGAGGTGCCCATCTGTGTCGCAGATCATATTCATGCCGTGAATTCTTTAATGCATAACAAACCTACGAAATAAGGGCAAAGCTAGTACTTGCCTTTCTTGGAAAGCTTGAGGAGATGGAAGGTTACTGCCGGGACAATCGCTTAAGCCCTGTGTGTGTGGGGCTATAAGCTTGACAATTCATCGCCGGTATTGGATGCCTTTTCCAAATGGCTCATAGAAAACTAGTCAAAGTGCCTCCAAAAAGTGTGATTGCTAAAATCTAACCTATACCATGACCCGTTAGGAAAAACTTTCTAAAAATCTCTTGAATGGAATGCTCGAAATCAGCAAGAATGCAATTAAGAAAAGGATCAGACCTTTATCGGCTATAAACTATTCGTTCTTTGCGATCCCGAAGATCGGGACAGGAAGTGTAGTGTAAAGCCTAAGAGGTCATAAAGGGCTGCCTCATTCTGTAATTCAAGTTCACCTACCATTTTCAAAAAATTGAAAAGCAGTTGCCCTGAATCCACCTTAAAAAACAACAAGGAATCAGGGCAAGGGCTGCAAAAAACCCGATTTACAGCCAATTCTGCTTCCCGAAAGAGGAACGTAACGTATGGGGAAAAGGGAATGGCGGGAATTCAGAAACATAAAGTGGTCAATATTTTATCCTCTTTTGTATACAACAAAATCGTGATAAAATTTAGGAGGTTCGAAAACTTTTATAAAAATGGTTGGAAATAAAATCTACAGTCTATAATTTTAATGGAATTAGAAAACGTCTAATTAAATTTTGTGTAATTATTTGCATACCCGATTATTTGTTTTGTAACATATTGATTTTCAACATATTTCGTAAATAGTTCGAATCCCTTCCTCTCTGCAAGTCAACTTTAGCGATAAGGTTGACTTTTTTATTTTATGTAAAGTTCTAGGTTGTCGGCAAAGAAGGGATGAGAACCCTCGGGTTTGAAATCGACCGAAGGGAGATTCGCGAGAGGTTGAGTGGCATGGCTGAGCGTACGACCAATCCCTTCCTCTCTGCAAAAAAAAGCCAGTCTTTGCAAGAAGGCTAGCTTTTATTTTTGCAGTTTGAATCAAAGATTCAACCAATAAGTCATTTTAAAGACTATTGCTCGGGATTTGGAACTCCCAAACTCAATAAATCCATCCGGATTCATTTCTGCCAAATAATTGTCCGTGTAAACCAAGAAAATATCTGAAACCGGAGCAAAACGCCATTGGAGCCTGGAATTGATATTCACATTGTCGATTTGGCTATTGTATTGGACAAAGGTGGTCCAAAAAAGTTGCTTGCTGAAGGTGAAATCGAACCTCGGTCCGATTAAAAATAGATTGGAATCACTATAGGGTCTCGGAAGTCGGATTCGGTTGAATTCGAAGTCTATACTGGTAAAGCCTAAAGGTTGATATCTCCACTGAACGCTCCCCTCCAAGTTAATTCTCGTCCCGTTGAAGTATTCTCCGGATCGGGTGCCCAAGTTGAAAGAAATGATTTTTCTTTCATCAGAACTATACCTCGCTATGATCAAATTATTGGTGTATTCGGTATTGGCAGGTAAAGCGAGCCCGTCTGATCCGCTGGGATCAAAGCCTCTGAACAAATAGGTGTATTGCCTTCTCGCCCGCAAAGAAAACCGCGCCGAGGATTTCCAATTGATGTCATATAATAAATTGACATCCCAGTCCAAAAATCCATAGGTATTATTTCCTACCATGTCAAAGTCAAAGCCAGGTCCGTGTCGCTGAACTCCTCCCGAAGAAGGGAAGAAGCTGCGGCGGTAAGTCATGGCTAATTGTCGGATGTCTGTTCTTCGGACAAAGCCTACTTCAGGAGCATAATTGGAACCAACAGATTGAGAGCGCATTTCCAAAGACCACTTTGGTACATTGTATTCAAGTTCCACACCCATTGCAAAGGCACTGTCTTTTGCTACCTGATTGATATTTTGATGGTAGAAGAACTTACCATTTATCCGGTTATTTGCTGAAGCTAAATTGTAGTCTACTCCAAAAGTCCTATCCCAAGCATTGTACAGGCTATCAGCATATTTTTCTCTGCTCTGGAAAGTTTGCTTATTGACCAGGAAAGCAGAGATATTCGATCTGGTAAATACTTTTTGCTGCAAAGAAACCATAGAATAATTATAGGAAGGTAAGCTTGCAGCTTGGTCATCGGAGACCTGCATGCTTAGAATTCCTACCCGGAGATTGTCATTGGCCTTTCCACTGATTCTGGCTCCAAAGGGAATAGGCGATTGTATATTCTGTCCGGTGCTTTCATCTCTGGATACGCCAATTCTTCTGCTAAAAAAAGGTCGGGTACCTCTATTTCCATAATTCGAAAATAGGTCTGCATTTTCCAGAAAGAATTGTCTTCTTTCAGGAAAGAAAATCTCGAACCTATCCAAATTGGTGACCTGCTGATCGACTTCAACCTGGGAAAAATCCGGATTAACAGTTAAGTCCAGGTTCAACCCGGGAGTGATACCATATTTAATATCAAACCCTGCGTTGAAACCAGTTACAGCATCAGTTTTATTTTCAAAATTCTTACTGGAATTGCCTGATATATAGGGGATAAATGAAAGGTTTTTTCCGGATTTCTTGGTGGGTTCTTCCCACTGTGCAACACGCAATACTGCTAGATTAAAGAGCGTGAAATTTCTGGAAATGGGTGCCCAGGTAGATCTTTCGGCACTTTCACTGTCAATTCGGTAAAAATTTATATTCCACTCCTTCTGACCTTCATTGAATCTTAGGGAATTCAGCGGAATAGCCATTTCTGCTACCCAATAGCCATTATACTGCTTGGCTTCTCCTTTCCAAACATTATCCCAATCCAAACTGAATGAACTTTCTCCCGTTCCACCATTTGCGACCAAACCTTCTCTTCTTACGCCAAATGGATTGATTCCAAAAGTAAATGCATTGGTTCTATCCTGAAATGTGTCAAAAATGACTGTAAAGTTGTCATTTGCTGCCCCTCTGAAATCCCGTCTTAAGGAAGGGGTGACATATTTTCTGTCTTGGTTATTGCTGTATAGAATTCCTAAAACATAGATGTTTTTATCATCAAAAAGCACTTTAGCTACCGATTGATTAACAGCCAAAGCAGAGTCGAAAGGGAAATATTGCATCCAATTATAGGCAGAATCCGCAAGGTTCCACGCCTCATCAATCTCTCCGTCTATTTCTATAGGTTGTGAAACTCTTTTGAAAATAATATCCTGAGCAGAAAGACCACCTAAGCTTAAACTAAAAACTAAAATAAATAGTATTTTTCTTAGCATAGTGCAAAGTACAGCTGCTTAAGCGGGGTGGGAATCTTATTTATATCAGCGGTACTTTCTTGTCCTAAGCTTAGCCGTTTGCGTACATTTTTTAGAATCCAAATTCAGGGGAAATTGCAGAAAAAGAGAATATTTCACTTCTATTTTCCTTTATTCTCCTTCTTCCAATTAGTTTTATCGGATGAACCCAGAAATACTGATTGATTTAGTGACCAAGAGAATGCCTTTTGGAAAGTATAAGGGCCGTTTACTTTGTGATGTGCCAGAACACTACTTGGTCTGGATGCATGGACAGGGATTTCCTGAGGGGAAATTGGGGATGTGCTTACATACCCTCTATGAAATCAGGTTGAACGGGCTGGAGCAAATTTTAAGTGATCTTAAAAGGAAGTATCCTCAAAAATAAAAGACTTTCTCAAAAGTCCAATTTGTCACATTGAACATTCCGACGATTGTACGGGATCTAAATTTAGGCCACAACGATAGTAATGGCCTTCGAATCCTTTATCAATGACAGGTTGAATTAAATTCCGAAATTTCAATTATTTCGGAATTTAATTCTTTGTTCTTTAAAATTAGTTTTAACTAGACTAAGGACTTCCTGCTTCAATTTAGCATTTTGATTTTTTCTCTTTGTTCTTTTGGCTTGAACCAAAAGAACCAAAAGTTCAAGACGCAGCAAAGCTCCAACCGCACTGGGCCGGACGCTGGCCCGCTGCTGCGTCAGCCCACCGCGCCCTCCATAAATAAGTTTTTCTAAAAGGAATGGATTTCAATTGTGAAATAACAACAGACGAATCCATTTTGGATGACCCTGTCATACCATTATTTATATGATCGAAGAACATTTAAGACTCAGGCTGACAATAGAGCTATTAAAGAGACAGCCTCTTGATTGGGTTTTAAAGTCTTCCTCTTCTTTTTATCAACTCATTCCGTATTTCATTGGCACGCTCCTCGGTGACATTATAATTCCACATCGTCACTACGGCCAGCAGGGCGGCAACTATAGGTACAATTACGTCTGCAATTCTGAGGTTAGTGAGAGTTTCCAAAGTCTGGGTAGGCTGGTTTTGATCCCAACCGACAAATGAAAGGATCATTCCGCTGAGAGTCAGGGCAATCGCAGACCCAATTTTTACCATGAGCCAATAAACAGCTCCGAAGGTTCCCTCTTTCCGAGGCATTCCATTTCTCAATTCATCCAGATCGCATAGGTCGGCAGTCATACTCATCATTAAAGTGAATAAGCCCCCAATCCCGAATGACATGAAGGGAACTTGGATAAACATCAGCCAAGTGATCTCTGGATTGAAGCCCCACCATTTTATGCCATAGCCAATAATGGATATAAAAGTTGAAATAATGAATGCATTCTTTTTACCATACTTGGTGGCTAACTTGGTGATAATAGGAATTACCAAAAACATGGTGGAGGCTGCAGCTAAGGTATTATACCAGGCAGGCCATTGACCAGCTACTCCATAATCACCATTGAACATGTAATACACAATAATGAACAATGAAAATTGAGCTACGATCTGAAAACCGTTAAATACCAAAAAAGTAGCTCCACATACCCTCAAAAATTGCTGATTGGTTAAAATCTCTTTCATCCCCTTGAAAAGATTCAGCATGTTCTTTTTAAAGTCTTTAAGGGATAGATTAGATTGACCGGTTAGATTGGTTTGATCTATTTCTTTACAAAAAATAGAAGGAAGCAAGGCGAGAATCAGGCAGGCAATACCAGTTACAATTGCCACCGTTCTTACCCCCTGAGTTTGGGTTGGAAAAATATTAGGCTGCGCAATAACCCACCAAATCCAGGGAGCTATCATCCAGGCTAACTGCCCTATGATTTGAGAAGAGGCCATTAAGCGAGTTCGCTCATTATAATCGGAAGTCATTTCATACCCGAGCCCAATCAAAGGTGTGGCGAAAATGGTGTAACCTATATAGAATACAAAGGATAAGGTCAGGATGTACCAAAAATGAAAGTTGGAAGAGTCTTCTGGATTGAGCTGCCACATCATGATAAAGGTGATTCCTGCAATGAAGGAGCCCAAAAAGATATAGGGTTTTCTACGACCCCATTTGGAGCGAGTATTATCCGTGACATAGCCCATAACTGGGTCGGTGATTGCGTCCAAAAGACGGGGGATGGATGAGAGTAAGGCAGCATCCAGTGGGTCCATTTTATAGGCAACCACCAGGTAATACATAAATGCTCCCAAAGCGGCCGGGAACAACTGATTAGCGAGGTTACCTGCGCCGAAGGCAAACTTCTGAACAAAAGGAACAATGTCCTCAGGGGCAGTTTTAAATTTTGACATGTTTTGGGTTGATGGTTAAAGGTTTTAGGGTTAATTCAGCAAATTTGCTATTGCTTATCTACAAAAGCTTTCTTTACGATATCAAATACTTCTTTTTTGGATCGGTCTACTCTGACTATTCCCCAATATTCTTCATTGGGAGATCCGTCATAAGGGACTCCACTGCTGTTTGGGGCCCAACCTCCGGTATCTTGTTGGTCAGGATTTCCCGCTTTCCACCATTCATCGGAAAAGGCAAACAAGGCGACCCCTGATCCAATTTCCTGGTTGTCAAAGACGGCCTTTAATATATTCTTGGTAGCATCTGCCTGAGCTTTCTCATTACTTCCTGCTTGATATTTTTCTTTGGAAATCGTCATATAACTGTCAGCCCCAGCTTCAGAAAAATACATAGGTAAAGAACTGATTGCAGCCCATTCTTCATAAACAGTTTCCGGTTGATCCCATCGGTAAATATTCATGCCCCAAACATCAATTTCAGAGCCCATCGTCAAGGCCAAGGAGTCCGGAAGCTCTCCGTGTGCAGTAGTCACCGGATGATTGGGGTCAGTCTCATGAATTTTTTTGGCAGCCTCATTCATGGCTTTGTACCAGTTTTTCATATCCCCATCGAACCACTCCGGATGATAATTGTATTCATTTCCCAGCTCCCAAAGTAGAATGGCTGGATGATCCTTAAATTTTTTTACATAGTCTAAAAAGCTTCCTGATAGAATGTCAAACTTTCCATTTTGATTGTAGCCAAAGCCCAAGATGACTTTTAATCCGGCTTCATGTATTTGGTCCAATACTTCTTTTTCCTCGATAGGGGAGTAGACCCGGATGGTATTGATCCCCGCTTCCTTCATCAAGGCGAGATCTTCCTGAAGCCTTTTGAAAGTACGTGCGGTCTCTCCCTTTTCAACCGGATTGTAACAAATCCCTTTGATGAAATAAACCTCATTATCGACAATGATTTTTCGATTTTCGGTTCTCACCTGACCGTTTGTGCAGGCAGGAAATAGGATGACCAAACCTAGTAATGCGAAGAAAATTCTGATCCGGGACTTCATGATTGAAATTATTTCTGAGTTGGAGGAACTAGCACATCTTTTAAAAGGGAATCCAAGCTACCGTTATAGGTTTTTATAATGGGTTTCCCATTTCTTGTAAGACCTTCAAATTTTCCCTCATCCACATCTTTCCAAAGTGCATATTTAGCCTGGGCATCCAAGGTGATCAGTCCGAAGTGATTTTCTGAACCCATAGGATTCTGAGCATCTTTCCATTGCTCATCGAATGCCTCAAAATAGAAACAGGAAATTCCCGAAGCCTCTGTCCATTGTCTCATTAAATCATGATACATGGCTTGTTTATACTCATCAGTTGCTTTGGATCCTTCAGGGCCATAAAACCCATCAGAAACGGTTGCCCATCCAGTCTCTCCAATGTGAATAGGTTTATTCACTCCTATGCTTTTCATATAAGATGTGACTGAATCATATTGAGCTTTTGCAAAATCTCTGGCTCTAAGCATGGCAGCATCTACCCGTTCTAGTTCTGATAGATTAGACATGCTGTCAGACTCTATCCAAAAATCCGGGTTATAATGAGTATTATGATAAGGGTAAGTATGCATGGAGATATAATCCACTGCCTGATAAAGCGCCTTCAAATCCTCAGTATGGTAGGATGCATCGCCGCCTCCCCATGATGCGAAATCATCCGAACTTGTAATCCACAAAGCGGAAGAGAGTTCGCCATTGGCCTTCAAGTTCTGTAAATGGTTTACCCATTTAAGGATTACATTGGGGCGTACAAAGTAGCTTGCCGCCCAATTGACCATTGCCTCATTTCCGACTGCAATTACCTTCACGATATCTGGGTATTTCTGGGCCAATTCCACTGCGCGGGCTATTTCTCCGGCATTTTCCGGGCTTTCGGCTTCATGATTCGGGCTATCTGTCCATGCATTTTCGCAGTCTATCCAGGCACCTAGCATCACATACATTTCAAAGGATGAATCCTCTTTTTTCAGCTCTGCAATTGCCTTTAATAAATTGGGGGCTTCCATTAGCTGAACATTGTAGGTTCGGAGAATTTTAATTCCCATTGCCTGAAGAATTTTCAAATCCTCCTTCAATTCAGCGATAGTCGGCTGTATATCTCTTGATTTTTCTCTGTATCCACCATAAGAAATAGCTCTGTATTCCGCATTTCCCAGAATGTCCGCAGCCGTTTTTTCCGGCACTTCCTGAGTTTGTGATTGGCAATTCATCAAGCCCATTGCCATCGCTAAACCCAAGATCAAAGAAGGCCAATTTTTCATCCTTTTAAGGTTTTGTGATAAATACATGGATTTCCGTGATTTCTCCCGTCCTTTGAAATACTTTTGTACTCAGGGATTCTTCTAAAATGGTAGAAGGAATTTCCTTAAACTCCCCTTGAGAGAAATGCACTTGTATTTTTTCTTCTTGGTCAAGATGATAAACAACTGGTACTTGACAATAGGTGAAGACTAAAGAATTTGCGGGGATCTCTAAAGATTTTTCCTGTTGATTCAGGTCGAAATAAGAAAATGTTTGAGCTTGGTTCAGAAATTCCTCTTTTTGGAGAATAGTGGGTTGGAAGTGAATTTTTCCATCTCGGATCTTTATTCCCAGTTCTGTGAATCTTGTCAGAATATCTTCTTTCACCTGTCCGGTCATTCCTGGTTGCTGAGCTCCTCTTCCTCCTGGAGTGTGGGAGTACGGGTCAGTTGGAAATGCTCCGTAAAGCTCTGGTGATTTATGGACTCCAATTCCCTCGTTGATTTCAAAGTAATGTGCAATCAGTTTCCCAATAGTTGATTCGTTTTCTTCTTGTTCTATTGCCTGCACACAGCATTCTTGGGCAGCTAGGGCTAGTTTGGAAACCATATGCCAATAAATTGAGCCCAAACCTTCGTATCCATAAAAAGTCCCGGATCTTCCCGTAAAGGCTTTATGATTGAATACTGATTCAAAGGTTTGAAGCAAGGATTTCTTTTCCTTTTCCACTAATTCCTGATGGCTTGAATCTAGTTGAGAAAGGGCTTTTTTAAGGCTCTCTGCATTATTGAAATTGCCATTGAAATGGTAATCACCTAATACGTCCTGCTCAACGATCTGAGTATTGCCTTTTTCCAGGAGTTTTTGAAGGAGCTTGGAATTTTCCACAGCTTCTTTAGGTACCCGATTTCTATCTACAAACAGTGGACGTTGTTTATTCGGATAGAGAATGTAGCTGTATTGATCTTCCCTGAACAACTCACTTTGCTTCAGAGAGTCCAAAACTTCCAAGCTTTCTTTCGGAGATAGGTAACCCGAGCTCAAGACCGCTACCTGACCTTCCAGCATTTCACTCAGGTAGGAAATGGACACTTCCCGCTCATTTTCCAAAGTCATCAAATTGTAGGCATGATAAAGCCCATCCTTTCTTTTATTCGCTTGGATTGAATGATCAATAAATTGTAATGTAAGTCTTGTGAATTCCAGAAGCTGAGCTTTAGTCAAAGGAGCTTTTTGTGCTGAAAATCCATTTTCATAAATCACAGTCCTGAATCTACTACCTGCTTCTCCAAGTCCATCCATTACTGTCTTTCTGTCTTGATCAGAAATTTTCCCTTTCAAAAGCTGCTGATTGGAGTTTAGAGTAGCTTCTATTTCGTTGAAAAAAATCACTAATTCTTCCGAAACGGGGGAGGATTCGAATTCTGACTTTTGGAGTAGCTTTTCAAAAAAGGATAAGAACCTCCTGATGTAATATAAGGTCACCATGGAAACTCCATTGCCTACTAAGGCATTATTGGCATCGTTCCATTCAGGTCTTTGGGTATTCATCCAGATTCCCCCTTCCGGTATGAAATTGGAAATTTTTGAAAGCAGGGTTGCTAGGAGTTTTTCCAGAAAGTTTACCTTATAAATTTCGTGATTACTGGTACTCAACAGTGCTGCATCTGCACCAATTTGTTTCCTTTTTTCTCTGATTTGTTGGTCTAGATCAAAGTCAAAATCAATGGTATCTTTCGGGTTATCCAGAATTTCCTGATAGGATTTGATTTTGTAAGGCACATTGGCGTAAACAAACACATCCTTATTGAAACTTGAGGATAATTTGTCAGCAAAGTGCTTTTCAGAAATCTCAAGGAATTTTAATAGGTAGATTATCTGATGGTCTCCCCAATATCCAATGTAAGACCAAGGATCATCCGGCTCAATGGTTTCCCAGTCAAAGCCGTCTTTTGTCACGCGGTAGGGATTATATCCATCGAAAGTGCTCGCATTCAAAAATTTATGAATCATGCTTTCAATGAATTCAGGGTAGGAATAGGCTAAAGCCTCCCAGTTTTGAAAAATATCCCTCCAGTTTCCCTGGTAATCTAAAATCTTAGAGCCATCGGATTCACTTCTAGTATTGATGGAGAATTTGTTCCAAGGCCTACTTGGATCCCCGTGCCTTCTACTGAACTTGAGCGGTAAATATTCCAGGCAAAGTCTGCTAAAATCCTTGTCCTTACTATTCTCCGCTATTTGCTGAAGTTCCGTCTGAGCGAATTGCTCAGGGAGCTGCTCTATTTGATGTTTGTTTGCAGCAAATACTTTTTTATTCGCCTTGGCTAAGTATGGAACAAAGTCCTTTTTCTCAATAGAATAGTTATAATCAAATATTCCTCCCCGCATGATGTTGAATAAAACATTTGCAAAATGGCGGGAATTTCTTCGTTGATCGGAGCTAAGTTGTAGTCCATCGGCAGCCGCTGTCAGTGCTCTGAGGTTTTTGGTGCCGAGGGCAATATCAGCTTTGATTTCGGCTTGGAGATCACCTGATTTCTTGATGTATTCTGATAAGTTTATTACTGCAGAAGGGCCTTTATTCACGTCTGCAAGTATCATCCAGCATTTCTCCTCATTCGGCTGAAGTTCAAGCTTTTTATGAATGAGATAAGCTCCTTTTTCAGCCCGTCTATCATTTTCAGCTCGAATTTCTTCTCCTTTTCTAAATGCATTCAACTGAAGAGATGAAAGCAGAATTTGGGCATTTTTCAATCCTATATTCCAAGCCACATTGGCTTTGAGAGCCTCACTTGGCTCTGCTTTGTCTACGATGATGGCGCTGAGAGTGAAGAGGCCTAATTGGGAATCGGATATGATTTCAGTCTTTTTATAAGCGTCAACCAGATTACTTGCTGATTGCTGCAAGTCTGGATTTACGCCAAATGGTAGCACATTTTGAATTCCGTCAATCAACTCCAGAGAAACTGGATTTTGACTTTGATTGACCAATCTGCTGGTTTTTACAAAGCCGAACTTATCACTGAAATTCCAGGAGTAGCTAAACAGAAGCTGAAGGTCATGGTTGATTTCTTCAAAAATGATTTTGTTGCCAAAGTCATTTTTGTAGAGGTTTCGGGTTAGTCGAAATACTCCTGTATATCTGTCAGAAAAGGGCTCCCAGATTTTAAAAGCACCCCTCTCTTGAATTCTAAAAATGCTTTTATTGCCAGTAATTTCATAGTACTCAGTGATTTTATCATCAGTGTAATAGGGAAATAAAGCATAATTACTGTTTTTCCTACCGGCTGAAAGTCCTCCATTGCTGGAGATGAACAACCAGTGATCTGAGTCACTGACCACACTCATGAAGAATGGTCTTAAAGAATCAATATTTGGGATTTTATAATATCCTTCGTTTTCAAGTTGGACGTAATCCATGTTTTATTTGTAAGGGGTTTGTTCTGTTAAGTGGGAAAAAGAAGGCAAAAATTCTTTGGCAAAACGCCATTTTCACTTTCGCTTGCTTCTATTTCAAATTTGAATATAATTTTTATTAGATGTCGATTGAAATTAATCAATAGATTGGCAAATGATACTTTTGAGATGTTATAGGACTTTCACAATTCTTTCACTTTTGAAAAAAAATCAATTTAATCGCTGATAAAGGCAATTTGAATGGGTATTAATGAGAAAGTGGATGGGAGGCTAATTATAAACTCTCGCTCTTTGAAAAAGCGAAGTAGGGTAGGCGACCTGATATTTTGAAAGATATTTTAATAAAAACCAAAGATTTTATTGAATACCTTTTTTGGTACAATTCTTTCGTTGAATTGTTTTTTCTTTTGGCTAAAAATGTGAACCTTTCGCCGAGTTTAGAAGAATACGGCTCTTTTTGAAGTATCAAGAAAATTCCCCGCTCGTGTAAAAATTGGCTTAATCTTGCTTTAAAAGCGGAATTTTTCGAAAAAATCTAAAAGAGTCCATTGTTTTTTGAATATAAAAAATGATAACTTTAAAACTCGATTTTAGTGTAGAAACCATTTAACCTTTATCAAAAGTCTATTTAAAAATCACATTATGAGAAAGTTAATCGCTTTGTTCATGCTTGCAGGTATCCTATTCGCGCCTGTTTTCGCTAACGCACAAGAAGCAGAATCAGATTCTGCAGCACAAGAAGAAACAACCCCTGTAGCAGAACCTGCTGCAACTCCGGCCATCGTAGATGATGAGATCGTAGCTGAGGAGGTAGGCTTCCACCAAGTGGTAAAAGAAAAATTTATCGAAGGTGATCCTATTTACATGACTCCAGTATTGATCTGTTTGATCTTGGGGCTTGCAGTGGCATTGGAAAGAATCATCACTTTGAATCTTTCTACCACCAACACTAAGAAATTGTTGGCTAAAGTAGAAGATGCTCTTTCTTCAGGAGGAGTAGAAGCTGCAAAGGACGTTACTAAAAGCACTAAAGGTCCTGTAGCATCTATCTTTACACAAGGTCTAATGAGATACTCTGAAGGTATCGAAATGGTAGAAAAATCTATCATCTCTTACGGTTCAGTAGAAATGGGACGTTTGGAAAAAGGTCTTGTTTGGATCTCCCTATTTATCTCCCTTGCTCCGATGTTGGGTTTCATGGGTACAGTAATCGGTATGATCGGTGCATTCGACTCTATCGAAGCAGCTGGTGATATCTCTCCATCCCTTGTAGCAGGTGGTATTAAAATCGCCCTTTTGACCACAGTAGCTGGTTTGATCGTAGCGATCATCCTACAGTTGTTCTACAACTACTGCGTGGCTAAAATTGACTCTTTGGTTAATGACATGGAGGATGCATCTATCACATTGGTAGATATCCTAGTGAAGCACAAATTGACTGGTAAGTAATAACTACCGGCATTTGTTGAATTTCAATCAATTGTTAATCCCAAAGAAGACATATTATGGATACTTATGATATTTTACTATACGGAAGCTATCTACTCATTGCAGTAGGAGCTGTCGTATCCATCCTGATGCCTTTGATCCAATCTTTGGACAATCCAAAAAGTTTGGTAAAAACAGCCGCTGGCATCATTGGAATCGCGGTGTTGTTCTTCATTGCTTATTCTATTTCTAGCAACGAAGTACTTCCGAAATTTGAGGCAGATCCTTTCAACCTGACTCCTGCGGGATCTCAGTTTGTAGGGGGAATGCTGATTACAACTTACATTCTTGCTCTACTTGCTCTATTGAGTATTGTATACACAGAATTTAATAAAGCTATTAAGTAATTATGGCCAGAAAGAAAAATAGAATGAGCCAGGAGGTTAATGCAGGTTCGATGGCAGACATCGCCTTCCTGCTCCTAATCTTCTTTCTCGTTACTACGACGATCGCTTCGGATAAAGGTATCTTAAACGTACTTCCTCCGAAACTCGATCCTAAGAATCCTCCGCCAGAAATTGATAAAAACGAGCGTAATATCTTTACGATATTGATCAACGCAAATGATCAGCTTTTGGTAGAAGGTGAGTATGCTGAAGCCGACGGCTTAGATGAAAAGATCAAACTCTTCGTGTTAAACTTTGGGCAACCAAATGAAGAAGCACAAGGTTTATATAATTCGCTTCCAGCTTCCCTGAAAGCGATGTCTAGAAGAGACCCTGAATCATCTGATCATCCCGGTGAAGCAGTTGTGTCTATTAAGACCAACCGTGGAACAAGCTATGATAGATATTTGGAGGTTTTTGACCTAGCGAAAAAAGCCTACTTTGATATTTATGCTGAAAGGGTAAATCTAAGGACAGACGAGTATCGTGCCTTAACGGGTAAAGATGACGCAGAGCAATCTTTGATTGACCGAGGAAAAGAAGGAATCCCAATGGCGATTTCTATTGCAGAACCTGATAAAATTGGTAGTTGATATGGCAAAGTTTAGCAAAAAGACCAAGACTTCTGAGAATATCCCAACCTCTGCTTTACCAGATATTATTTTCATGCTTCTTTTCTTCTTCATGGTAACAACCGTGTTGAGAGAGCAGGAAATTTTGGTAGAGCAGAAGATACCTCAGGCTACCCAGCTTCAGAAGCTGCAGAAAAAGACATTGATTTCTTACATCTACATTGGTAAGCCAAAAAATACAGGCCTTTATGGTTCTGAACCTAGAGTTCAAGCTAACGATGCCTTGCTTACTCCTGCTGATATTGTTCAGTGGGTAAACCAAGAAAGGGATATGCTTCCTGAAGCAGATAGAAATATGATTACTATTTCTATGAAAATTGATAGAGATGTCAAAATGGGTCCAATTTCGGACGTTCAGACTGAATTAAGAGAGGCTGATGCCCGAAGGGTATTGTATGCTTCTGTGGGTAAAGTTCAAAAGGACTAAAATACCCAATAGTCAAAAAAGCTGCTTCAATCATGAGGCAGCTTTTTTTTTGCCCTTTCGAATCTCCTCCTATTTCCGACCACAAAAAATAGATTAGAATATCCTCTAATAAATTGTATTTTTCTAATTCATACCTGTGATCAATGCTAGCCAACCTGAAAAATAAAAAGAAAGTCCAAAATGCTTGGGCTATGTATGACTGGGCTAATTCTGTCTATAGTTTGGTCATTACTTCAACCATCTTTCCTGTTTATTACAATAGTGTTACCAAAGGAATGGATGATTCAGATATTGTATCATTTTTTGGTTTTGAGATCATTAACACGGTCTTGTACTCTTATTCTATCTCTTTTTCTTTTTTGATCATTGCCATTATTTCCCCATTGCTATCAGGTATGGCTGATTCAAGCGGGAAGAAGCTGGAGTTCATGAAGTTTTTCGCTTATTTGGGATCTGCAGCTTGTGTTGGATTGTACTTTTTTGATGCAAGTAATATTGAATGGGGAATTATCTGTAGTATCACCGCAAGTATTGGATACGCGGGAAGCATCGTTTTTTATAATGCCTATTTGCCAGAAATATCAGAGGAAAAAGAATATGATTTATTGAGTGCCAAAGGTTTTGCTTTAGGCTATGTTGGGTCAGTGATTCTTTTGGTAGTCAACTTATTAATGATACAAATGCCTCATTTATTTGGAATCCCTGATGGAGGTGTAGCTGCAAGGTTATCTTTCTTAATCACGGGTCTTTGGTGGGCTGGGTTTTCGCAAATACCCTTCAGAATTCTTCCTAAAAATCCATACAACAGGAAATTGAAAAGAGAATTGCTTTTTCATGGATATCAAGAGATCAAAAAGGTCTTTTACCAGATTCGTGAAATTAAAGTCATGAATCGCTTCCTTGCCTCATTTTTCTTCTATTCCATGGGGGTACAAACCACCATGTATTTAGCAGCTACCTTTGGCGATAAGGAGTTGGGTTTACCAGGAGATCAATTGATCATGACTGTTCTTATCATCCAATTTGTAGCCATAATAGGAAGTTATCTGTTTGCTTTTATATCCAAAAAATATGGGAATAAGGTGAGTTTGGTGATTATGGTATTGATCTGGACAGGGATCTGTGCTGCGGCTTATTACGTGTATACGGTTTATGAGTTTTTTGCCTTGGCTTTTGTCGTCGGGATGGTCATGGGAGGAATTCAGTCTTTATCGAGATCTACTTATTCCAAGCTTATTCCAAGAAATACCACTGATCACGCATCTTTTTTTAGCTTTTATGATGTGACAGAAAAAATGGCTATCGTTTTGGGTACTTTTTCTTACGGAGTCATTGAACAGCTGACTGGGAATATGAGGAACAGTGCCTTATCTTTAGGTATATTTTTCTTAGTAGGCCTAGGCTTTTTGCTATTGGTAAGTATTCCAAAGCAGGAATTGTCTCAATCAAAGGTATAGATCATGATCAAGATTTTAGCAGGAGAAAGTGTTTCCAAACTGGATCAACTCCATTGCAAAAGCGCTAATATCAGTTCCTACGAATTGATGGAAAAAGCTGCCCAAGAATTTGAAAAGTGGTTTTACCAGCAAGAATTCTCAAAAGAATCTCCAATTCTGATATTCTGTGGGTCGGGAAATAATGGAGGTGACGGTTTTGCGATAGCAAGACTACTATCTCAAAAGAATCATAAGATTTTAGTAATCAAATGCTTTGGAGATAATTCAAAATTAAGTGCAGATGCCGGCAAAAACCTTGAAATGCTTCCGACTAAAGTGAAGGAAGTATTTTTCAAGGAGTTTCAGGCACCTACAGAGCCTTGTATTATCATTGATGCATTTCTAGGCGTTGGGTTGAGCGGTCCCTTACGTGATAGCGCAAAACCAATTATAGGAAGGATGAATTCTCTTCAGGGGAAAAAAATTGCTATAGATATTCCGTCGGGCCTTCCTTCGGAAGGGGTTAGTCTAAAGCTTTCTTTTCAGGCAGATGTGACAGTGAGTTTTGCTTTTCCAAAACTTGCATTGATCCTTCCTGAAAATGCGGAATCTGTAGGGGATTTGGAAGTATGTGATATTGGTATTCCCGATACGAGGTATGAGGAGTTTGAAGGAAGCCTTTATTTTATTCAAGCGAAAGATATACCTGCTTTGCATAAAAAATTCCATCGATTTTCCCATAAAGGAGATTTCGGTAAAATCCTGTTGGTAGGAGGCGGACATGGAAAAATGGGAGCCATTATTTTGGCGGCCAAGAGTGCATTACGGACAGGTTCAGGACTGGTCACTTGTCATATAGAAGAAAGTGAAAGACTCAGTATTCAGGCTGCTTTACCGGAGGCGATGTGTAATTGGGGGCTGATTCCCAATGCTGACTATTATGATGCGGTCGGGATAGGTCCAGGCTGGGGCATAGAAAGTAGAAAGAATCAATTGGAGGCCTTGCTGAAAGACTTTCATTTCCCGATTGTTTTGGATGCAGACGGGATCAATATTTTGGCAAAATTTCCGGAATTGATTCCTTTGGTACCGAAGAACTCAATTCTTACTCCGCATATAGGAGAGTTTCAAAGATTGGTTGGGGCAGCGGCTAATCATCAGGAAAGAATGATGCAAGCCAAAGACTTTGCGATAAAACATCAATTGATCTTGATTTTAAAAGGAGCAAATACTGTAATCTCCACACCGGATGGAAGACAATTGGTCAATAGCACAGGTACTCAATTTATGGCTACAGGAGGAGCAGGTGATATTCTCACTGGAATGATTACTGCTTACTTGGGAATGGGATATAGTCCGGAATCAGCGGCAGTTTGCGGGGTTTTTCATCATGGATTGGCTGGTGAGTTGGCGGGAAAACGAAAAGGTAGAGGAACCATAGCAGGTGACATCATTGAGTCGATCCCGGAAACCTATTTTTATTTGGGTATTTCCTGATTTAACATAGTAATAGCAAACTTTATTTTTTTTCTTGTGGTTCAAGGCTAAAGCAATTTTGATGAAGAAGGAAAAATTACTGCTTTGGACTTTGGCAGCTATCAATTTTATCCACATTGTGGATTTTATGATTTTGATGCCTTTAGGTCCGCAGTTGATGCGTGTGTTTGAGATATCTCCCCGGGAATTTGGACTGCTGGTATCTTCCTATACTTTTAGCGCAGGTATTTCCAGTTTTTTTGGAGCATTCTTTCTAGATCGATTCGATAGAAAAAAGATTTTGCTTTGGGTTTATGTAGGATTCTCTGTTGCTACCCTAGGCTGCGCATTGTCACCAACTTACCCGATTTTATTATCCGCAAGGATTGTTTCGGGTCTTTTTGGAGGGCTGACTTCCGCTCTGATTTTAGCAATTATTGGCGATGTTATTCCAGATGCAAGAAGGGGAAGAGCCATGGGATTGGTTATGGCTGCTTTTTCAGTTGCTTCTGTTTTAGGTGTTCCTTTAGGTTTGTTTTTAGCTAGTTTGTCGGACTGGCATACCCCATTTTATATCTTAACAGGCTTGTCTGTAATTAGCTTAGGAATGATTTTCCATTACGTTCCCAATATCACTGAGCATCTTGGAAAAGAAATTGTCAGGCCTCATCCCTTGGAAGTGGTTCGCAGAGTGACAAGCAACCCTAATCAAATGCGGGCAATCACTCTTTCTGTAATGATGATGTTTGGGCAGTTTATGATCATTCCCTTTTTGAGTCCTTACACAGTGGCTAATGTTGGCTTTACGGAAATGCAGTTAACCTATATCTACATGGCTGGTGGAGCCTTTACTATTTTTACCTCTCCTTGGGTTGGGAAGATGTCTGACAAGTATGGGAAACTCCGGATTTTTACGATTTTCATGACCCTGAATGTGGTTCCAATTGCGATAATTACCAATTTAGGAGTTACGCCCATTCCTTATGTGTTATTGGTGTCGACAATGTTTTTTGTGACTTCCAATGGACGATATGTACCCGCTGCAGCAATTATTACGGGCACCGCGCGACCTGAAAATAGGGGAAGTTTTTTAAGCTTTAATTCAGCGATTCAACAATTGGCTACGGGTTTGGCATCTTTAATTGCAGGGCTCATAATTGGAGAAAATGCAGCAGGAGAATTGACTAATTTTAATTTGGTCGGATATATCGCCATTTTCTTCAGCTTGCTATGTATTCCTTTGGCGAGAAGGGTGAAAGTGGTGGCATAAAAAAACCGTCACTTGGACGGTTTTTTTGAATGAATTAAAATTCTGCGTTTCCTGGAGTTCTTGGGAATGCTATCACATCCCGGATATTTCCCATTCCTGTTACAAACTGAACCATTCTTTCGAAGCCCAATCCAAAGCCTGCATGAGGTGTAGCTCCGAATCTTCTTGTATCTAAGAACCACCACATTTCCTCTTTTGGAATGTTCATTTCATCCATTCTTTGAAGGAGCACATCCAGCCTTTCTTCCCTTTGAGAACCTCCGACAATCTCCCCTATCCCCGGGAAAAGGATATCCATAGCGGCAACTGTCTTTCCATCCTCATTTTGACGCATATAGAAAGACTTGATTTCTTTCGGATAGTCTGTCAGAATTACAGGTTTTTTGAAATGCTTTTCTACCAAATATCGCTCGTGTTCTGATTGAAGGTCAGCTCCCCAGGATTCAATTAGATATTGGAATTTCTTCTTCTTATTAGGATTGGAGTTTCTTAGAATATCGATAGCCTCAGTATATGAAATACGAACAAATTCATTGTCTACCACAAAGTTCAATTTTTCCAGCAAGCTCATTTCTGAACGCTGATCTTGCGGCTTAGATTTTTCTTCATCCAATAATCTGGATTCCAAGAATTGTAAATCTTCCTGGCAATGATCCAAAGCATATCGGATCAAATATTTAAGGAAGTCTTCGGCTAAATCTGCGTTATCTTCTGCATCATAGAAAGCCATTTCAGGCTCAATCATCCAGAATTCAGCTAAGTGGCGGGTTGTGTTGGAATTTTCTGCTCTGAAAGTAGGTCCAAAAGTGTAAATTTCAGAAAGCGCCATAGCAGCCAACTCCCCTTCCAATTGGCCAGATACAGTCAAATTAGCTTCTCTTTCAAAGAAATCTTGCTTGAAGTCCACTTTTCCATCTTCGGTTTTTGGAGGATTTCCAATATCCAGAGTGGTTACCTTGAATGTTTCCCCTGCACCTTCCGCATCAGAAGCGGTGATGATAGGAGTATGGATATAGAAAAAACCCTTATCATTGAAATATTGGTGCACTGCAAATGCCAAAGCATGTCTTACTCTGAAAACTGCACCAAATGTATTTGTACGCATTCTCAAGTGAGCGATTTCACGCAAGAATTCAAGGGAGTGTTTTTTTGGCTGTAAAGGATACTTCTCTGGATCCGCCTCACCCAAAACTTCTATGCTCTTCGCATTCAATTCTGAGGATTGCCCTGCACCTTGAGATTCAACCACTGTTCCTGTGATTTTGAGACAGGCTCCAGTTGTGCATTTTTTCAGAACATCATCCGAAATGAAATTTGGATCAGCCACCACTTGGTAATTGGTAATGATAGACCCGTCATTCATGGCAATAAAGGAAACATTTTTATTGGATCGCTTAGTACGAACCCAGCCCATTAATGTGATTTCACTGCCTATTAGACCCTGCTCTAAAATGGTTTTGATTTTTACCCGCTTGTTGAATGCCATGATTTCGTTTTGGTTTCAAATAAGGCTGATAGCCGAATTTTTTATAGTCTGCAAAAAAACGATTAAATAAGCTTTTTATCAAAAATTTGCTTGTTTTTCCTAACTTTGAATTCAGGGCTTTTTTTCTGAAAAAGTCCTTTTTTGAACCCAAAATGCAGGTTTTACTCAATTTCCAATGCAAAAGCTAAATCTTAGCCAGTCACTTTCACAGAAGCTTTCTCCACAGCAGATACAGTTTATCAAGCTGTTGCAGGTTCCTACAGCAGAATTGGATGCCAGAATTGAGGAAGAATTGGAGGTTAATCCAGCATTGGAAGAAGGAAAAGACGAGAAAGAAGACCCAGGTCAAGAAGAATATGAGGACTCCTACGATGAGGACCTTGGATCTGATGATAGAGATCTAAATCTGGATGATTATCTGGATGATGAGTACGGTGGATATAAAATGCAGGGCGACGGGAATTACAATTCGGATGAAGAAGATCGGGAGATTCCTATTTCTTCCCAAGCGTCTTTGCATGAATTGTTAATTCAGCAACTCAACTATCTAAAGCTTGATGAAAGACAAAAAATAATCGGGCAGCAGCTGATAGGAAGCATTGAAAATGATGGATATATCCGTAGGGATTTGGAGGCCATTATCAATGATTTGGCTTTTAGCCAAAATATAGAGACGGATATAGATGAGTTAGAGGAAATTCTGCGAAAGATTCAAACTTTTGATCCCGCTGGAATTGCTTCAAGAAATCTTCAAGAATGCCTCATTCTGCAATTAGAAAGAAAAGAGCATCCAGAGGATCCCACAGTTCAGCATGCCTTACGAATCATGCATGATTGCTTTGAAGAGTTTACCAAAAAGCACTACTCCAAGATCCAGCGAAAATGCGATTTGAATGAAGACGAGATCAAGGATGCTGTCAACTTGATTACTAAGTTAAATCCTAAGCCGGGAGGAGTTTCCGAGGGATTAGTTCGTACGCAGTACATCATACCGGATTTTATTTTGACCAATAATTCAGGGAAATTGGAAATAAGTTTGAACTCCAAGAACGCTCCTGAGTTAAGAATATCCAGATCATATGCGGATATGTTTGATGCCTATGATAAATCTGACAAAAAGGACAAAAAACTGAAGGAGACAGTCACTTTTGTGAAGCAGAAATTAGATGCTGCTAAATGGTTTATCGATGCGATCAAACAACGTCAAAATACTTTATTGAGAACCATGGAGGCTATTTTACAATATCAAAAAGAATTCTTTTTGGATGGGGATGAAACGAACTTACGTCCGATGATTCTGAAAGATATAGCCGAAAAAATAGACATGGATATCTCAACTGTTTCCAGAGTTGCCAACAGTAAATCCATTCAAACAGAATTTGGCGTTTATCCTTTAAAGTATTTCTTTTCTGAAGGTATCGCTACTGATAGTGGGGAAGATGTCAGCAATAGGGAGGTGAAATCTGTATTGCAGGCTATGGTAGATGAAGAGGATAAAAAGAGACCGCTTTCAGATGATAAGCTTGTGAAAATGCTGAATAAAAAAGGATATAATATAGCCAGAAGAACTGTTGCCAAATACAGAGAGCAATTACAGATTCCAGTGGCGAGACTTAGAAAAGAACTGTAGTGGGGAGAAGTCTAGCGCTGATTATTTCGGTTATTTTCCAGCCATTGATTATACCAACACTGGTTTTTGGTATGATTCTTTTTGTGGTACCCGAGGCAAGTAGTGTTCCTTTTGAATTTAAAGTCAGGATCTTTTATTTGATCATGTTATCCACTTTAGCTATTCCAATGATTACGATACTTGGACTGAGACTTAGTGGTACAGTGAAGAGTCTTCATATGATCGATATCAAAGACCGACTGATTCCTTTTTGTGTGACTTCAGTATATTTTTTGATGACGGTCTATTTCATGTTTGAGATGTCTGAATTAGACCCCATATTATGGCAATCCTTGGCAGTAATTACTGCGGTTGTGGTGATCTTAACGATAGTCACCTTTTTTTGGAAGATGTCAGCTCATATGACTGGGGTAGGAGGGCTTTTAGCGTTGGTAGTTGTCTTAGGAATGAATTTCCCGAATTTCGCCATACTTTACCCTTTATTAGGTGCTTTATTGCTGGCTGGAGTGGTTGGTACTTCAAGATTGTTTTTGAATGCCCATAATCCCATGGAGGTTTATGTTGGCTTTTTCTATGGTTTTTTTACCTGCTTTTGGGGATTTCTTTGGGTTTGGGGATAAAAAAAACCGGATTGAAAAACCCGGCTTCTTCTTATAATTAATTCAAAGCTTAGAATAGATTCACTGCAATTCCAAAACTAATTTGCTGTGATTGGTTAGCAGCCGGACCTTGCCCCTCTTGGAATAACCTGTTGAGTCCAAAATAGCTCCAAGCATAGAATCCTGGAGAACCTGCTTTTAGGGTTAGGCCATATCTCAATTTCTCTAAGCCATAATTCTGAGAGTCTTTGATTTTTCTGGTCAAACCATCCTCATCTGTGTATTTGATTTTGGAATGGGCATTATAAAGGAAGCCAACTTTTCCACCTACACTTACCCGAAATCCTTTAGTGTAATTATTTCTATTGACATGGTAAGTCAGGTCAAGAGGTATTTCGAAATAGTTCAGCGAGAAAACATTCTTGTCTACTGAGATATCATCCCCAAATACATCTGTCAACTCCAGGAAATCACTGGACTCAGGGCCATTAGAAGGATCATTGAAAAGATTCATCTCATCATTAAAAGCCAATTTGTCTGTACCAATACCAAATCCAGGATCTAAAGTGAAACCGGAATTAGCACCGAATACTGAAATAGGATATTGGTAGTAGATATTGAGCGTTCGGGATCCAAAAAAACCTGTACTCATATCCTCAGGTCGGTTATTGAGCACATTGAATCCAAATTCTACAACTAGATCAGCTGGAATATTGGGTCTTCCGCCTACAGGAACTTTTGGTTTCTGTACTGTTTCTTGAGCAAGCGCGAATGGGCCAATTGAAAATGCTAAAAGGACTATAAATAATTTTTTCATGTATTGGTTAATGTTTTTCAATAGTCACATGTAATCTTGCATGGCGGGTAGTCTTGAATGATGGTTTGACTGCCTTTGTGCTCAATTGAATTAAAAGAGTGCTTAATTACAATGTATTGCGGGCAAAAATAGAAAATCCCTGAGGAATTAACCTGTTTTTGCTCTTAATAATTCTTAAGTGTCGAAATGAGTTCCTCCTCTACCTTTGTAAAAAAGCTTCAGATAGATATTTGGAAAAAATCGATTTATAAGTACCTTTGCAAACCATTTCGGCCTCGTAGCTCAACTGAATAGAGCACCTGATTACGGCTCAGGAGGTTTCAGGTTTGAATCCTGACGAGGTCACACTAAAGTAAAGCTCAACCCATCAAGGTTGGGCTTTTTTATTTCAACCTAAAGCCTTATTATCTGCTAGGATATTTTTGATTTTTAAAGGAGGAGGTTTCAAGTTTGAATTCCCGCTTTGCGGGACAAGCTCTGACGAGGTCACACTAAAGTAAAGCTTAACCCATCAAGGTTGGGCTTTTTGTTTTTAGCACTGATAAATTTTTCAGATACCTGGAGCATTTTATTTTTGAAAGACGTGATACGAAGCCAAGAAATTTTCAAAGTTGGCAGGTTTCATAAAGCCCTTCACTGAATAGGGTATTTTCTTTTTTTCAGATGTTCTACTTACTTTAGGAGTAGTTTAGTAAGTATATGCGCATAGCTAGAAATTTCATCATTATTTTCATTCTCTTTTTTTCATCTTGCGACAGCTGGCTGCAAGATATCGGCTTAAAAGATATTAAGCGAATTGACGGGCCATGTACCATTTTGTTGGTAGATGGTACAGTCATAGAAACTCCCTATAGTTTGGAAGTGACCATTCGAACTGAGGCAATAACTTATAGAGATGAAAATGGAAAGCTATGGTCTCTTTTTAGAGAAGAATACGAAAGTTACTCCTGTCAATAAAAAAGCAGCCCGAAGGCTGCTTTTATCTTTTAGTGTGCTGCTGTGACCGAAGGAACATTTTTGGAGTTCTTTTGCCAGATAAATAAGATAATGAATAGCACAATTAATATGGATGGGAAAATGGTAAGCTTGAGAAGAGTTTCCTGGCCGGTTGCCAATTCTAATTCAGCACCACTAAGACCCGCTGCTAAATTGGAGGCTCTTGCAGAATCAATCCAGCTACCGATGACAGGTTGCCAAATCGCAGTAGAGAACATTCCGACACCACCTATGATAGACATACCCAAGGCCCCACTAAGAGGTACTCTTTGAGCTACTGCACCTACCATTACAGGCCAGAAGTAACATACTCCAATAGCAAAGATAAATGCCGCAACGTAAGCCATTGGGCCAGTAACAATGCTAAACAAGTAAATACCGATAGTTGCGAAAATTGCTCCTCCTAGAAGTACTCCGGTTTGACCCAGCTTACCAACTACTGGACCTGCGAAGAATCTTCCTACAGCCATTACACCGGTGGTAAGAGCAAGAATCAACATGCCACTAGCTCCTGAGCTATCCAAAACCACATTTGCCCATTGTTGGGTACCAAACTCTGTGATAGCTGTCAAAGCCATACAAATGAAAAGGAAAATATAGAGCGGACTGATCATCGCTTTCAGGTTGCTGGTTACAGAAGTAACTCCTTCGACGGTTGGTTTAGGGAAGGCTTTTCCAAAGAATAGAACGGCATAGGCAACGGTAGGCACCATCATAACCCAAATTTGAGCTTCCCAGCCAAATCCAGCATCGGTCATGAACTTTGAAATAAGAGAGCCAAGAACGATACCACCAGGGAACCACATATGGAATCTGTTTAGCATTTTATTCATGGTAACTCCAGTGTACATGTCAGCAATCATTGGGTTACAGGCAGCTTCTGTACATCCATTACCGAAGCCTATAAACAGGGTGGAAATCAATAGTGTAGTGTAACCATCTGCAAAGATTGTCATCAGAATACCCACTGTGTGGGTTACGAAAGCAATGTTCATGATGATTTTTGGACCTACTGAGTGGTAAAACAACCCTCCCAGAATCATGGAAATCGGGAAGCCTAAGAACCACATGGAGTTGATGAAACCAAGTTGCTCGGCACTAAGCCCAAATTCCTCTCCGAGTTGCGGAAGAATTCCAGCACGGATTGCAAAGGTAAAGGCCGTGGTAATCAGCGCGAGACAGCTTGCATTGAAGAGCGCGTTACGGTTAATAGCTTGAGTCATAGAATAGGTTTTTTGGATTTAGGATTGATAATGCATTCGATTGAAACGTTTGAAAATAGGAAAAATATTGCAATCGGGCTTTTCCGCCAATAAAAATTTTAATCCTACCTATTCGATTACAAAAAGTGAGCTGGTTATTTTTTCCTCAAAACCATAAATTTTATTTCTCAAAGCAAGTACAACTGCATAGGTCCCTAACGGAACTTTATTCCCTTGCAGAGTTCTTCCATCCCAGTTAAGAATAGGTTTTTCTATTGGTATTTCATTTATGAAAGAATGAAAGATTAATTCTCCCGTTCGGTTGTAAATAAAAACCTCCGCTTCTGTTATCCCCTGGGATACGAATACCCTGAAGTCTCTGTTGGAGTCATTCAACACCATAGCATTCGGGAATACCACTTTAAAGTTACATGCGTCATAAGTTGTGAAAGTGGAGAAAAATTCACAACCATCAATCGTAGTTACAATTAATGAATAGGTTCCTACTTGGTCTGGTTTGTAAATCCTATTTGTTGAAACTAAGTCTTCTTCAAAATACCACTCATAGCTAGCAAAATCTCCAGGATCTATACCGGGAAGATTATTTTTCTTGGAGCAAACTGTATAGACCTCTTCCAGATTAGGAGGTGTTAAAAGGGTGCTTTTTTCAACTTGAATGAAACTTCTTCCAATCTCGCATCCTATTTTGTTGAAAGCGACGGCTTCGTAGCTACCTTCTCTAGTGACTTCTATTTCAAATTGATTCTGAAATTGAGGTAAATCTTCTCTATTGTCATTGATATCAAAGTAAATCCACTCAAGGCGGTTTACAGCATTTTTTGTTGTGCTAAGAGTAATAATTGATGTGCCCGGCTCAGGACAGATCTTAGATGCACTCAAATCCATTGGAACAGATAGGACAGGAGGTTCTATTTCGAATGCTATAGGTTCATTTGGACAACTTCCAGTTTCTAATGGTTGAACATTTAAAGTAAATTTCCCATTGGAGGTGGGGTAAAATAACTCTCCTCTTCCCACTATATCTCCCGATTCATTGAGCCAGCGGATAGACGTTTGTTCGGGTTTTAAACCTGCGATTTCGGTCTTGTAAATCCTGTTCCCAAAGCAATCTTCTTCTAAAAGGATTAGATCGAAATTGATTTTAGGGATCACATTGACCTCAAAAGTAGTTCTCTTTGGACAGCCTCCAGTGGAGCTATCTGAAGCTTTCCCCAAAAGTGAATAACTCCCACCTTTTGTGAGTATAAATGGCTCTCCCGAGTTTTTTGTGATCTCATTGCCTGAAGGGTCTGTCAGGGTAAGGATTAAATCTTCTGAAGTTTCAGGAATCAATTCAAAGCTCTCGCATATATTGATTTTTTTGGGAACGCTGAAGTTTACAAGATTTTTTGACTCGATGATTATTTCTTGGGTAGGGTAGGCACAGCCGTCTATATTTAATTCTAAAAAATATGTCCCTCCTGCTAATGTCTGTTCTACCACTTGCTGATTTTGGATAAATCCTTTTACTATGGTACCAATTCCATTAGACATTACTCTATATTCACCGTCCACATTTCCTTGGTTGAATGTCAGTTTTAACTTTCCTTGGTTAACTCCAATTGCACCGCAGGTTTCAGGCTCAACTTCAATAGTTGGTTCATTGATATCAGGAACTTTACCTGTATTAATAGGAGGGTCTTTAGGAGCTAGGTCTAGTAGAGTGGTTAATTTGCAACCCTTGGAGTAGGCTGAAATAGTATAGATCTGAGCTTCAAGGTTTGAGAGCGAAACTGCTTGGTTTTCCGGCACGTTAGACTGGAAGAAACCAATCTCTACCACTATCAATGAGTCTAAATCTGTTGAAGCATTAATGGTAAATGCACCATTATTTACTACACAGTTATCAGGCCTGTTTTGAATTGTAAAGTTTAGATTCGGTGATTCGTTTACTGTGAATTTTTTCCTTCTTTCTGACCTACAATCAGGGTAATTTGGGTCAATTGCACTAAAAATTATTGTATACTCTCCTGGACTTGAAATGTCGGTGTTGCTTAAAGGGATTTCAAAAGCCGACCCTAAATCTGTTTTATTGTTGGAGCCAGGTTTGATAATGCTCCAATCACCAGGATAAGGCGTATCTAACCCAGCTGATAGGGCTTCGCCTTGACAAATGGAACTTTTACTTAGTTGAATCTCAAAGTCGAGCGATGGTCCTACATAGGTAGTTCCGGTGATTAAACATTCTGCTGCACCAGAGGTGTTGTTGGTCAAAAATAATTCGACTTGATAAAAGCCTTCATCAAGAACAGTGACTGTGTTTTGGTCTCCAATTACTTTTCCATTAAAATCTTTCCAGATAAAAGTATAATCTGAAATAGTAGAAGTATTTGGATCAATTGCAGTTAGTTGAACAGGGGTATAGCTACAAATCAAATAATCAGGCAATAGAACTAATTCTGGTCCTTTCTTGACATTTACAGTCAAATCATCTCGGTAGATGATAGATGTAGCTCTTCTAACACTAAGCTCTACTTTGTAAAGTCCTATCTCATTGAATGCTACCTTAACGGTTTCAAACTGAGGGCCTCCACCGGTTCGGTCAAAAATCACATTTCCTTGTGGATCTGTAACCTGCCAGGAATAAACATCCTGAGGATCACCTCCTCCACTGAAAGTACCGATAACTCCACCGAAAATAATACATAGATTTTCAGGGCCTACCAAGTTGGGGTCAGCTTGATAAGCATGATTTGAAGAGTTAGGTTGAATTGCTTCAGTCATGACTTTTTTTGCGGCAAGGCCGCCTGTCATAACCAAAAACAGAATAAACAATACCCCAATCTTCCACTTAGGAAATTGAGCATTTGTTTTCACGGATTCCTTTCGTTGGGTGATATCTAATTTACTTGATTTTGAGGAAATAAGCTTTGCTTAATTCATCATTCAAAGATCAAAAATCCAACCAAAATAAGGAATACGGTTAATTGTTTCTTAAATATAAAAATCTGGATGAGAAACTTGCTATCCTTAAAAAGATGGTAAGTTGGTTGGATTTATTCAACAACCAGCAGGGAGCCTATTGTCGTCTGATTTATATTCCTCTCTGTATTTGAATAATTTATCCGGATGGTATATGCTCCATTTGGAATCTTCCTTCCTTGGTAGGTTCCGTCCCAAGCACAAGTTGACTCCTCGGAAATAAGATTTTTATTTTCACAATGAAAAATTAATTCTCCCCATTGGTTAAATATCCAAACATCTAATTCGTCAATCAGATAATTGGTGTAAATCAAAAATTGCTTATTTGGGTCACTTGGTGTAAGTGCTGTAGGGAAACTTACTCTTAATTCACATTCTTCTTCTGTTGTAAAGGTAGTGGAATAGGAGCAGCCTTCTAGGCTCGTAACTGTCAGTGAATAATTTCCAATCAGATTAGGCTTGTATGTTGGGCTGGTAGAGACTAATTGTTCTCCAAAGTACCACTCGTAGGAAGCAAAGTTTCCAGGATTTAAGACAGGAGCTATTTCATATCTTGGGCATATTAGATAATTCTCCTCCAAAGTAGGTCTGACTACATCCTGACTTTTTAGAATCAAAATACTTTCCGTACCTAAAAGGCATGGAATTGAGTTGAATATTCTTGCTTCGTAGCTTCCTTCGTTAGTTACTGAAATTTCTCTTAGATTGGTAAAGTTGCTTAGTTGAGTCGATGTTCCATTAATATCTGTAAACCACCACTCAATTCTTGAAACCTCATCAAAATCTGTGTCTAGCCTAATGTTTGTTGAGCTTGCATCTGGACAATAAGGGTCAGATTCAAGAGCTAGAGGCAAAGAAAGAACCGGAGGCTCAAACTCGAAAGAAATCGGTTCAATTTGGCAAGTGGTTGAATTCGCAGGTTGAACCTCTAAGCTATAAGCTCCAGGGTTAGATATCTGAAGAAATTCATTTCCTCCGATAATTGTCCCATTAGCGTCTCGCCAAAAAATTTCTACCTCGTTGGCTTGATAATTTGATAAGGAGGCTTGATAAATTCGGCTTCCAGAACAATCTTCCTTGAATAATATAGGCTCAAAAATTACTGGTTCTACAATACTTACTTCAATTTCTTTTTGTTCTGGGCAAAATGGAGTAGGACTATCACTGTCAAATGCCAAGAAGGTATAAGTTCCTGGCTCCATAAGTTCAAAAGAGTCTCCTGAATTTCCATCTAGCTCTTCACCCGAAGGCGTGGTCACGAAAAATATCAGATTTTGATTTGTGGTTGGGATAAGATCATAGCGCTCACATATGGTAATTTCCTGAGGAATGTCGAAAAGAACTTTTTCTGGAGTAAGATCTAATTCAACAGAGGATCTTCCAAGTTCGCAATTTTTGTTTATATCAGGAATAATGCTGAACACTGAAGCTTCATAAGTTCCCCCGACTCGAGTAGTAATTTCAGTTTGATTTTTTAATTCTGGTAGCTCAATAATATCTCCATTTTCATCAAATCGCCTCCATTCAATATCTGTTATTGCATCTGGAAAAGTTGTTTCCAAAGTAATCATGGCTTCAGGGCCGAATTCACAGAGCTTGGTAGTAGTTAGTGTAACATCTACCGACAAAACAGGATCTTCTATTTCAAATTCTTTGGGTGGAATAGGGCAAGAGGAGCTATTGGCAGGTTGAACTTCTAGCTTGAATGTACCGGTGCTGGTCGGATTTAGAAACTGGTTATTCCCTACCACCTCGTCATTTTCATTGTACCAAGTAAATATTACAGAGGTAGAGTCCCTATCATAAATCTCAGCTTTATAGGTTCTATTTCCTAAACAGTCTTCTTCGTTAAGTACCACCTCAAATTCAACAGGATCTACTAAAGTGACTTGGAAAGTTTGGGAAACAGGACATAAATCATCCTGATTTGGAAGTCGCCCTATAATCTTATAAGTCCCGTCTTCTGTAATAGTGAATGGCTCGTTTACGTTCCTGAACTCTGAATTATTGGAGGGACTGATTAACTCAAATTCTAGTGCTTGGGTAGTTTGTGGAGTGAGTTCAAAGGATTGACAGATAAAAAGATCACCTGGGATGGAGTAATTAACAAGCTCTTTTCCGGGGATTTCAACAAACTCCTTTTTGGGTAGTGAGCAGGAATCTTGATTATAAAGTTCGAAGACAAATTTTCCTCCCGGAACGTCTATCAATAAATCCGATTTATCTGAAAAGGATTCATTCTTATAAATAGCTCCTTTCTCACCTAAAACTCGATAAAAACCATCTATAGGCCCATTGAGAAAGTTGACCTTGAAGCTACCATTAAGTTTTCCATCAAGTGTACATGTTTCCCCCTTTTCATCTGTTATTTGGAAATTTAGTTCGGTTGGAGGATTATCTAATGGGACAACTGAGGCATAAGAATTCCCACAATTTCCTAAAAAGCTTATCAAATTATATGCCCCTGACTCTAATCCAGATAAAGTATATATATCCCCCGGCTCAAGGGATGGAGACACGACAGAAGTTCCTTCTACAATGATATAATCGATCTTCGTATTTGCCCTAATTTGAACTCCTCCATCGGGTATGTTACAACCACTCGATCCAATTGAGCCTATGATTGTAAAGTCTGGGATTGGATTAAATGTGAATGTGTTTTGGATTAATATTTCACAATCTACTGCATCAGGATTGATAACCTCATAGGTGACTTCGTAATCTCCAAAACCATCATTAAGTTGGTTTTGAAAAATAAAGAGAGATTCACTTGTGGTTAAAAATGTTCTTGAGCTTTCCCCAGCTTTGTTTAAATACCAGTTTCCAACGCTACTTGGATTAGTTGAAAAAGTAATTCCTTGATCTTCACAAATAGAACTTAAACTTTGTTCAACTTTTATATCAGATGAGTTGCTAACTTCGGTCGAAAGGTTAGTGACACATTCAGATTTCCCAGAACTATTTGGGACGAATACAGTAACAAAATATTTACCTGAATTAACGACAGTTAAGTTATTAGCATCCCCAATTTCATTTCCCGATTCATCTCTCCAAATAAACTCATAAGAGGCAAAGTTTGGAGATGAAGGATTAATGGCTGTAAGATTTAATGGGTCTGTTCCACAAAGAGAATATTTAGCTTTTAAGGCAGGAGTGGGTCTGTCCTGGACTAATACATTGAGAGTTTGAAGAGGAAAGACCAAGACGCCTCTTCTCACAGAAAGTTCTACCCGATGAACTCCTCGAATTGAAAAGGTGTAATTGATTGTTTGTAGGAGAGCACCCCCAGAAATAGATAGTAATAGAGAATTGTTTGGGCCAAATATTTTCCAAGAATAAACATCAGCAGCCGGTATACCTCCCCCAGAAAAAGTTCCAATTACACTTTCTCCGCCCAGTGGAAAACATAGCGTTTCAGGACCTTGAAGATCGGGTTGATTTACTAATGGGAAATCAAATTCATCTTCTGAAAAATTAGCGCTGCTAGGTGTGAGTATAATTGAAAAAAAAAACACTCCTAACAAGAGCAAAATTGTTGCTCTATAGTTGGAGTGTAAGTCTTTCAATTTATTCAAATGCATTTTTATTGGAGTCAACCACTATTTTGGAATGTAAATCTACCAAATTCCCTGACTACCAAAAAATTAAGCCTCGAATTACTTTAGATTCAAGAATTATCCCTTTTCCTATCGAACAAAGACCCAATCCTTCCCATCACTTAATGGATCGGAGAACTCATACCCTTCAATATCAAAGGTTTTAAGTTTTTCAGGATCGGTGATTCGGTGTTTTATGGCAAAGTCAGTCATCATACCTCTTGCCTGCTTCGCAAACAAGCCTATTACCTGATACTTTCCATCTCTGTGTTCCTTGAAATGAATATTGATTACAGGCGATTTCAAAGTCTTTAAATCAACTGCCTTAAAATATTCCTGAGAGGCCAAGTTAACAACCGGTTTTCCGGCAGCTACTTGATTGATTGCTTTCGCAATTTTAGTATCCCAATATTCGTAAAGATTTTTTCCTTTTTTAGTTTCCAGACGAGTCCCCATTTCTAGTCTATAAGGCTGAATAAGATCAAGGGGCTTCAATAGCCCATATAATCCTGAAAGAATTCTTAAATGATTTTGAGCGAATTCGAATTCCTCTTCATTGTAATTGTCTACATCAATTTTGGTGTAAACATCTCCTTTGAATGCTAAAAGCGCTTGCTTGGAATTGTCAGGAGTAAACTCCTTTTGAAAAGTTTTAAATCTCTCTTCATTTAAGTTCGCCAAGCTATCACTTACTTTCATTAGGTCTGCGATGTCCTTCGAACTTTTCTTTTTCATTACTGATACCAAAGATTTGATATCAGAAGTGAATTCTGGTTGGCTGTATTCTTGGAAATTTGGAGTGCTGTAGTCTAAAGTTTTTGCAGGAGAAATTAGAATTAACATTACTGTATAATCGTTATTGCTTTGGTTATTTGTTCGGTTTTGTTCTGATCTACACTAGTAAACCTGACAACTATGGCATATGTTCCGTTTGGAACGAATTTTCCATTGACCACTCCATCCCAAGGACAGAAAGGCTGAGCAGGCTCAAGATTTTGATGCTCACAATAGAAAATAAGCTCTCCCCATCGATTGAATACAAATACTTCCGCTTCATCAATATATTCGTTGGCATATAGAATGAAGTTTCTGGATGGGTCGTTTAAAACAACACCTGTTGGGAAGGAAACCTTCAATGAACAGTCCTCTAAAACCTCAAAGGTTTCTACATAGAAACAGCCTAAATTATCAGATACTGTTAATTCGTAAATGCCCGGTAGAGTAGGTGTGAAAATTGCATCCTGCGAAACCTCTTCTCCATTCAATACCCAAGAATAATTATCATAATCTCCCGGATTAATGCTTTGAGTTACTCCTTCGATAGCACAAATAGTAAACCCAGTAGGGACAACAGGGGGGATGATGACGGATTTTGCTACCTGAGCAGCTGCTCTACCAAGATCACATCCCGCAGCACTTCTTAATAAAACCTCATAGGTTCCCTCTTGATTAGTTTCAATAATTGGTAAATCGTCAAACTGAAATAACCTGGTTCTAGTCCCACCCTGAACAGAATACCATTCAATATTTGTCACATCACTTAGATCTGCTACCACTGTGAGGTTGGTAGTTGCCTGATCTATGCAGAAAGGAGTAACATCCAATTCCAAATCTATAGTAAGCTCTCGGAACTCAGCGGTAAAATTAATTGGCGGAGTTGTACATAAGCCACCACTTCTTGGTTGTACTTCCAGACTATACTCTCCATCTCTAGGTGGAGCAAAACTTTGTTGCCTTCCTACAATAACTCCCCCCACATCTTTCCATAGAAAGATAACATCAGCCGGAACCGCATTATTCAATTGAGCTTCATACCTGATCCCTACCTGACAATCATCAATTGGACCTACTAATTCAAAATCAATAGGTTGAGTAATGGTAGCATTGATGTTTATCTCCCTAGGACAATCTTCTCCACTTGGATCTTGGCCAAGAAGGGTGTAAGTGCCTGTTTGAGTGATAGTGAAAGCCCCATCTGAATCTGGTTGGATAGTATTTCCTCCGGGGCCAGTTAAGGTGAAAGTAAGCCCATCGGATGGGGTAGGGCTGAAGGTATAGCTTTCACACGCTGTAAAATTGCTTGGTGCTGAGAATTGAACCAAGAATTTTTGTTCAACGGTATACAACTGAGGATCCGGAATGGCACAGTTACTAGGGTCTATAATTTCAACCGCATACTCCCCGTATGGAACTGGAATGTCCACAGAATTCACATTAGCTAAAGTTCCGGAAAAGACTTGACCATTTCCCTGTCGGGTAATTTGATAACTACCATTTACAGGAGACCCGCCAGTAAAGGTGATTGAAATTAACCCCGGCTCAATTCCATTAGGTCCACATGTTTCATCTGTAGAGGTCACTGAAAATTCATATCCTGTAGGAGGGTTACTGTTTTCAATGCTCATCGTGGCAATGTAAAAACAGCCGAAGGCATTTTCTGCCTCAATGGTGTATACATCCGGTAATAAATTGTTAACCGCGATTACATCACCTGCATTGACATTGGTGAAAACTTCTCCTGTTTCCTGGACTGTGACTGTAGAGGCATTTGCCTGCATGGTAATTTCAAAGGACCCATCAGCAGTAGTACAATCTGTTGCCGGAGTCGTTTGAACTGCGGTAAATAGCGGAAGCTCGTTAACTATTAGATCAACTTTTTTCTCAACCTGACATCCTTCTAAAATCGGGTCTTGAGTCACAAAAATGATTTCATAATTTCCAGGACTAGGAAGGGTATTAACCAATAATTCTAATTCAAAAAACTCCCCTAAAAGAACTCTATTTCCGTCCTGATCTCTTTCATAATACCATTCTCCGCTGATTGGCGTGTCAGGTGCAAAGTTGACAATCACATCTTCAAAGCAAACCTCTTGGGCATCCTGATTGATATCAAATTCAAAGGCAGGACCAACAAACACCTCCGCCGTGGCAGGGCATGTTTCATAAAGGGCGATTTCATCATCGCTTAATCCGTCAGGAATTCTATAGCTGACCACTACTGTGTAGATACTTTCCTCATCAACCGTAATTGTGTTGGAGTTTTGATCTCCAAATACCTGACCTGCTGCATTGGTCCACTGAAAATCATACAATCCTTCAGCTGGATCATAACCATCAATTGCTGTTAAAACTACTGGGGTTCCAGAACATAAAGTGGCATCAGATTCCAATGTTAAAGTTGGTGGAGCATCAACCTGAATCTCTAAACTGTCCACAAAATAATTCTCTGTCGCACATCTGGTTACATTCAGTTCTACTGTATACAATCCAGGCTCATCGAATAGTTGATCCAATGTCTGGAACTGATCTCCAGGACCTCCGAAATTATCCAAAATCACTGTGCCGTCGTCTCTGGTTATGGTCCAGAAATAGGAGTCGATATCGGGTTCTCCGCCACCTTCCAATAGGGCACTTGCCCCATTTACAGGGTCTAGGCATAATCGTTCAGGTGCCAAAATTGAAGGTTCAGGAATAGAACTGCCGCTGTTTTGAACGAAAGAGGGTAAGCCAAGATTTGCAGTTCCCGGCATAGGCTCGACAGAATTCTGATTGAAGGTACTACTGGAATTACAACCTGCGCCAACTGCAATTTGTCCAATTTGATTGCTTCCCACTACAGCGACATAGATGTTTCCATCCGGACCTATCTGTAAGGCTCCCAAGTTGAGCCCGGTAGTGCCTCCTACTTGATTTCGGGTGGAAAGAATACAGGCTTCTCTTTGAGGGCGCGTATTTGCATTACCAAAACAGGATGGACATGTGGCAGCATTGGGGTCATCATTATCCACAGGCTGAATGGTGAATTCTTCCACTCCAGGCCCTCCATTTCGGTAAGACACAAAGACTTTTTCACCGCTGTCTGAGAATTCCAAGCCATAAACATCTCCATTACAGCCCAAATCAATTCTGGCATATTCGGTCATTCTACCAGTTCTGGCATTGAAATCGAAAATTTCTAATTTATTACAGCCTCCCTCTGAGATTGTAACGGCTACTTTGCTTCCGTCAGGACTAAATTTCATAGCACCTACTCCTGAATTGAATCCATGATTGCTACCCACCGAACTGAGCACGGGCTGCCCGATACCCTGAGAGGATACAGGATATGCTCTAAAGGTATTGTTCCCCAATTCATGGAATAGCACCCAGGTAGTATCTCCGTTGTTAAAAGCTGCAGAATGTTCTGTAGCAGGGCTAAATAGGAAGTTGTCTTTGGTTACTACATTTCCTACCCCCGTCGGATTATCAGATTTGATATCTACCAAAGAGAATTTTACTTGGTTACTTCCATTTGCACTTCTTTGAGTCGTAAAAAGGTAAAATAAAGTTTGTTCGTCTGGGACAGGAACCGCGATAACGCCTTGACTAGATCCATTATCTCCACCAATGGCATCTCCATTAGCCATCAAGTCTCCGTTTAAATCCCAGACGGACTCCCCGTCTGTATAAAACAATACCTGACCGGCTTCATCTGAAATGGTGGTTGTACCTGCCGGAATATTTTGAGGGTGTCTTTGGGCAATGGGTCTCGGAACAGGTGCATTCGGATCATTTGGATCAGGATTAAAGTCTATCCCTGCTCCATCTCCAAAATACCAGATATTATTGCTTTGATCTTGCAGGTCCCAGACCTTGACTCGGATTTCGGCATAGGCATAGCATTCTGAACCTGGCTCTCTCACCAAAACCCAGTATAGTCCAGGAAGACATACTTCATTCTCCTGCCTTGTACCCCAGCCTTCATCACGGTAATTTGACCAGAAATATTCGTATTGATCGCCACCGCCCGGAGGTGCTTCGCCATCCTGTTGACCAGCTGAATTTTGAGCCTCAAGGAGTGCTGCTATATCCACACATTGACCCTCGCAAATCGTGGTGTCTTGTGGCGTAAAGTTCGCCTCCAGATTGTTTTCAGTGAGTGGGATATTTTTTGTAACAGTTTGACTTTCCCCATCCGCAAATGTTACAGTCAAAGTCACCGATACGCTTTGTCCCTGGGCTGCATCAGCCGGAATTAAAAAGTGTTCTTCTGTATAATCCGCAGGCAATGGGTTGCCGTCAGAATCAGTGAGCGGAGGATTGAATTCCCAACTGAAAGAAACAGGCCTGTAATTTTCCGGCGTAATTTCGCTGGTCAGCTGAACAGGATTGTTAGCACAAGGCATGTCAGGGTCCCAATCAAAGTCAACTGTGGCGTTAATATCCGCATTTGGTGCAAAGGTTGGGAAGATAGTTCCGCAAAAGTCAACACCAGCAAATGGATCAATTTCTACATTGATTTCATCTATTTCCTCCTCATTTGGGTTGGTTACTTTACTTATGAGTTGTGGTCCTCCAGTGGTTTCTTCATAAATAAAATAGAGTTCTCCATCAGGCCCAACTTTCAGATCGTAAACGGTGGAAGGTTGTGGATCTAATGGAATTTCCTCTGGAGTAGCTGAGAGATCATTGCTTGGAACTCTGAAAAGTTGACTTCCTCTGGAGAAATAAATGAAATTACCATCCGGAGAAAAGGTTGCTCCTTCTATGGAGTCTGTCCCTCTGGATTGGCTAATAGGTGTAGGATTGCTGAAATTTCCTAATGAGGTATCAAAATCCAGTACCATGATATCATCTCCTGGATTTTCCGGAATTAAAATCAATTTCCCACTGTCCTGATCAAAAACTATGGCTTTTGGAGTGAAAGGAAGGGGTTGCGTATCCGTTTGGGTAAAGTTGCCCGCTGTTCCTTCAATTCTCCTAGAAATTAAATTTCCTCCATTAAAGCTGATCAGGTAAGAAGGAGAGGATGGAGATTTAACTACTAAAATTGCTCCCTGAGCATTCCCGATAGGTTGATCTTGCTCAATGATTTCTCCCAATGGACGCTCATTTCCGGTCGCTTGCCCGGGAGCATTCATATCTATCAAGGTGTAGAGCAGTTGTCCCCCTGGTGATACGTAGAATAAATAAAAGAGCTTATTTCCATCCGGCTCATATTCCAAAAAGCCAGAAGCCACTTGCTGTCTGGTATCAATCGGACCATTTAGATTTCCAACTTGGCCTTGAATGGGAGCTCCACTATAATCATAAACAATAGAGCCATTTGAATAAAATAATGGCTGCCCAGTGATGGGGTCGATCGTAACTGAGTTACTGAATTTATCCAGGATGATAGAACCGGGAAGACTTTGAACAGTCGGGCTTTGTCCTTTACCGAAGGATAAATAATTATTTGGAGTGCCAGAACCGCAATATCCAAATATCCATTCATTGTCATTAAAACCCTGAGCAAAGGATACAGATGTATTTCCAGCACAGAAAAATGCGCTTAAGAAGGTGAAAAAAAGGATAATATGTATGGAATGCGGTTTGCTTTTCATATTTTTCGAACTGCTATCTAAAACAACCTAGAGGAAGAAACGTTTTAGATGCTGACTGAATATTCAAATAAACGAACAAATCCTTGTTACGGTCTTCGCTGCTTATAGTTTTTTTCGGAATATTGGCTTTTGGCCTTAGCATGCCCTTGCATGCGCAGGATCCGCAATATAGCCAATATTATGCAGCGCCTTTGTATCTCAATCCAGCCATGGCAGGCGGAGAGCTTACAGGCAGGGTAGGTTTCAATTACAGAAACCAATGGCCAAGCATTGATGCTCAGTTTACCACCTTCTCAGCATTTTATGATACTTACCTCCCCGAATATAATGCAGGAGTAGGTTTTCATGTAATGCAAGATACAGAAGGAGCGGCCAAACTTCGATCTACAACCATTTCAGGTATATTTTCTTATGAATTAAAATTAGGCGAAAACTCTTATTTCCGCCCCGGATTTCAGGCAAGCTACATTCGAAGAGAAATTGGATTTTATGAAAATTTAATCTTTGCCAATCAAATCAATCCTAGTGATCCTTTCGGGCCTACCTTGCCTGGGTCTGATATTCCGGGTCTTGGAGATCCTGTAGGTATGCTCTCACTTTCTTTGGGAGGGATGTTTTTTACAGAAAACTTCTGGATTGGATTGGCTGCTCACCATGTTAATGAGCCGAATCAGTCTTTTATCGATGGCTTAAGTCCCTTGCCAGCCAAATTCTCTCTACATGGGGGATATAGAATTGCATTGGGCGAGGGTAGTTTCCGTGGAGATTTTACCCACATCAGGAAGCAGAGATATTTGACACCGACATTTAACTACAAAAGACAAGGGCCATTTGAGCAATTGGATGTAGGAGCCTACTTTTATGTGGAACCCTTGGTTTTCGGGCTTTGGTACAGAGGGCTTCCTTATAAGCCTGTCAATAACCAAAGCAACCGTGATGCAGTTGTCATGATGGTGGGAGTGAATTTACTGAGTGGTTTGAATATTGGTTACAGCTTCGATTATACTGTGTCCCAGCTTGGAATACAGTCTGGAGGAGCTCACGAATTAAGCCTTTCCTGGACACTTCCGAACAATTACCAAGGCAAGCCCTCCAGAAGGGATACTATCTTGCCTTGTCCTAAATTCTAAACATTTTACATGAGTCCTGAGACTTTAAAATACCTCTTGATAGGAGTGGTGAGCTTTGGTTTTTTGCTTGAGAAAATTTTAAGCTACCTGAATATCCAAAGGCCTGTGCCTAAAGTGCCAGAGACCTTGGGTCAATATCTGAGTTCAGAAAAGTTAGTGGAAGCCAAAGCCTATCAGCGTGAAAATTACAATTTTGGCCTAGTCACAGGTATTTTTTCTTTTGCATTAACAATCCTGTTTATCTATATGGGCTGGTTTGGCTGGATTGATGATTGGATTGGTAACTATATCAGCAATCCTCTTTTTCATTCGGTAGCCTTTTTTGCCCTCATATTTATTGGATCTGATTTGATCAGCTTACCTTTTGATTATTATAGCACCTTTATCATTGAAGAAGAATACGGTTTTAATAAAACCAGTTTAGGTACTTTTTTCTCAGATAAACTGAAAGGATATATTCTTTCCCTGATTATCGGGGGTGGCTTATTACTAGTTTTCTTATGGTTAATCCATCAGATGGGACCTCATTTTTGGTGGATTTTCTGGTCAGTGGCAGCAGTATTTATGATTTTGGTCAATTTATTTTATACTGCCTGGATACTTCCCCTCTTCAATAAATTAACTCCCCTGGAAGATGGAGAATTGAAGCAGAAAATCATTCATTATGCACAATCAGTTTCTTTTCCTCTGGAAAATATTTTGGTAATGGATGGAAGTAAAAGATCAGCCAAAGCCAATGCCTTTTTCTCAGGCTTTGGCAAGAGAAAAAAAGTAGTCCTGTATGACACATTATTAGGACAGCATCCACCAGATGAATTGGTCGCTGTTTTGGCTCATGAAGTCGGGCACTACAAGAAAAAGCATATCATTTTGGGCATGTTGACCTCTGTATTGCAGGTTGGCTTACTGTTGTTTTTGCTTTCTCAATTTATTTTTTCAGAAAATATGAGCCTGGCACTAGGTGGATCTGCATGGTCCGCTCAATTGAATATCATTGGATTTACCATGTTATTTTCACCCATATCCATGATAATTGGGATCGGAATGAATTGGCTCAGTAGAAAAAATGAGTTTGAAGCAGATGCTTTTGCTAAAGAAACTTTTGATGGTAAGCCTTTGGCGGAAGCACTGAAAACTCTTTCAGTGAAAACGCTAAGCAATATCAATCCTCATCCCTGGTACGTGTTTGTGAATTATTCCCATCCGCCTTTACTGCAGCGATTAGATAAACTGGAAAATTGAGGGGGTAGGCCAAGAATATAGAAATCGATACATTTTTTTTATCTTCAAATTTGCTTGAAGCCTCAAACCCATGAAAGACCTAGCCGATTTTCATCATCCACTTTCTGATCTTTTCTCCCAGCCTAAATCTCAGCAAGATTGGGAGCAATACAGACTCAGCCAAGATCAAATCGATTTTTTCCATGAGAATGGTTACCTCGTCGATGTAAAACTGATTGATGAGAAACAAATTGAGGCTCTAAAAAAGGCCTTGGATGAGGTCATGGATCCTCAGCACCCTTTGCATCATTTGTTTCATGAGTTTCACAGCAATGAGTCTGGAGATCCCAATAAGGTGCTTTTTCATTCTTTAGGCCATTGGCGAATTGCTGAGGCCTTTCATGATGTAATCTGGAATCCTGCCTTTAGAATGGTTGCGAGTCAGTTACTCGGAGATCGTGCGGTCCGATTTTGGCATGACCAACTCTTTTGTAAGCCTGCTCATCACGGAGGGAATGTGGCCTGGCATCAGGATTATAGCTACTGGACCCGAACTATAGAAATGCAGCATTTGACCTGTTGGTGTGGATTGGATGATGCCACGGAAGAAAATGGCTGTTTGCAGTATGTACCCGGCTCACATCGCTGGGGCTTATTGGAAAAGCCGGCACTTGCGGGAGAGATGGACGGTTTGAAGCAAATGATGACAGCTGAGCAGATAGCAGAGTTCAAGCCTGTACCTATTCCATTGAAAGCAGGATATGCGGCATTTCATCATCCTTTGTTAGTGCACGGAAGCTTTGCCAATTACTCTGATCGCTCTAGGAAGGCTTTTGTTCTGAATGTATTTGCGGACGGAACGATTTCAAATTCAGATGAACCGCTTTTGGAGGGAGTGCCTGTAATTCCAAAAGGGCAAAAAATGGAAGGGAAATTTTTCCCGCTGATTTTTGATCCAGCGAATATTTAAAGACTGATTTTTTATAATTTTTTCTTTAAAGCAGTGCTTAGCTAATATTATGATTTATAAAAACCGAATCTGAGGCAAATAGATTTCTAAAGATCGAATAAATCCAGTAAAGTATTTTGATTTTTAGGAAGTCAGACCGGTTGTAAAGTTTAACTTAGCTGATTAGAATCTGAATATGTCTGCCAATATTTGGAAATTATTGTTGCTTGCAAAATTTCAGATTTCAAATTTTATCTTTCAAAATTCTAACAATGGCTTCAGGATTATTTGCCCTTCTCGATGATGTAGCTACACTGATGGATGATGTCGCCAGCATGACCAAAGTGGCTGCTAAGAAAACAGCAGGAATTTTAGGGGATGATTTGGCGGTGAATGCCGAGAAAGCTTCCGGTTTTGTGTCCAATAGAGAGCTACCCGTGCTCTGGGCAATTACCAAAGGCTCTCTTTTAAATAAAATCATCATACTCCCATTAGCTTTTTTATTGAGTGCATTTTTGCCGGTTTCTATTACAATCATTTTAATCATCGGAGGTGTTTATCTTGCTTATGAAGGTGCTTTGAAAGTAATGGAGTGGATCCTTCCTGAAAAAAACAGAGAAAAAGCCAAGCTTCAACCCGAATTGAGCAAAGAGCAAATTCTCGCTCTGGAGAAAAAGAAAATCAAATCTGCAATCACTACAGACTTTATCCTATCGGTTGAAATTATCATTATTACTTTGGGAGCGGTAGAGGGAGAGCCGTTTTTGAATCAAATTTTGGTGGTCACCTTGATTGCATTGATCGCCACAGTGGGGGTTTATGGATTGGTGGCAGTCATTGTGCGTATGGATGAAATGGGACAGAAGTTAATCAATTGGAATGAGGAGGATGACACGCTGTCTGATAAAATAGGAATGGCCATGGTTGTAGGGCTTCCTTATCTTGTAAGGTTTATAAGTATTGTTGGTACCATCGCTTTATTTCTTGTTGCGGGAGGAATTTTTACCCATAAGATTGACTTTTTCCATCATCTTCTCACAGGATTGCCAACTATCCTAAGGGACTTTTTAATCGGTTTGATAATCGGTATTTTAGTGTGGATTCCTATCCATTTGATAAAAGCGAAGGCTTCAAAGAAAAACTAATTCCCATGAAAAGATTCCTTCCCCTGATACTCTGTGCATTTTTGATTTCCTGCGGACTCAGCGCACAGCAATACTTACAATTTGACGGAAAAGATGGGCCGGGAAAAGGAAAGCATATCGTTTTAGTAGCGGGAGATGATGAGTATCGCTCAGAGGAAAGTATGCCTATGTTGGCAAAAATTCTTTCTGAGCATCATGGTTTTAAAACCACCGTATTATTCCCTATCCACCCTGAGACAGGTGATATAGTACCAAACTATCAGAACAATATACCGGGCTTAGAGCATCTCGCGACGGCAGATTTGATGATCATGTTGATCCGTTTTAGGGAATTACCGGACGAGCAGGCACAGTATATTGAGGACTTTTTGCAAGCCGGAAAACCTATCATAGGATTACGCACTTCTACCCATGCTTTTGCGTATCAAAAGAATAAAGATTCACGCTTTGCCAAATGGCATTGGATGAGTCAAGTGGAAGGTTGGGAAAGAGGTTTTGGTCAGCGGATTTTTGGAGAAACCTGGGTAAACCACCATGGAAATCATGGAAAAGAAGGAACAAGAGGATTGATAGATGGAGTAAAGCAGGCTAATGATCATCCTGTGCTTCGCGGGGTAACTGATATATGGGGTCCCTCGGATGTGTATGGAATCAAACACTTGCCAGACGATGCCGAGGTATTGGTATATGGACAGAGCACTGAAGAGCTCGATCCTAATTCCTCCTTGGTTTGGGAAAAATCCCTCATGCCTATAGCTTGGACCAAGCCATACCAAATCGAAAATGGCAAACCCGGAATGGCTTTAGCTTCCACCATGGGGGCTTCTTTGGATTTTCAGAGTGAAGATTTAAGACGCTTGATTTTGAATGCTAGCTTTTGGCTGCTGGGAATGGAAGAGGATATCGAGCCGGACCTTTCGGTTGCTTTGGTAGGGAAATACGAACCCACCATGTTTGGTTTTGATACTTTTAAAAAAGGGATGAGGGTTTCTGATTTTAAATAAGGTAAACCTAAAAGGATTTAAAGCTAGGTAACTTTAGCTGAGTGGATTCTTATTTGTATCGGTCATTCAGTCCAACTCCTTGCAGGATCATAGGAATGATCTTTTCCATTCGGGAAATTCGGGTGGCTTCCCGCTTAGCTTCTGCAATGTATTCTGCATACTCCTTTTGTTTATAAGGGGGGAGGAGTTCAAATGCTTTTTGCAAGCTCAAATCAGTTTTTAGTTTTTCTTTCAACAACAGCGGTAACTCCAACTCTTTTGATTTTTCTGCTTTCCAAACCAGTCCTTTTTGCTCATTGGAAATAGCCTCTCGAACCAATTCTAAAAAAACCTTTTCATCCAAATCCGCCTCAGATTCCATTCTCCATTGGCGCATGGCTTTGGTTTTTCCTTCTTGGGCATTGATTAAAACTTGATGGGGATCTTTTAGAAATACTCCATTGTAGAACCAAACAGCAAAATGATGCTTCATCCCTGCAAAGCCCAATACATTTTTCCCTTCATGGGTAAATACAGGTATTCCCCATTTGATGGTTTCGCTGAGGTCTGTGGAAGACTCTATCAAATTTCTGAGTCGGTTTTCCAGTTCGATCCATTGAGAGTTTTTGGGCATTGCAAAATGATTTTAGAGATAAGAAGCCAAAATGAATGATGATTTAGGTTAAACAGGCTTTTATGTTTTTACGATAATTTTACCGGTAGCTTGATTGTCCTCCATGTATTGGTGAGCGGAGGCTACCTCATCCAACTGAAAAATCCGATCAATTCTTAGTTTCACGAAGCCCTTTTCCACTTCATCTATAAACTCCTGAAGTAATTCTTTAGAAAGGTTTTTCGAATCGCCCATGTATACGGTTAGTCTTCCTAAGGATGGAATGTCACCCATAGGCGTAAAACTTTCCATAGTCCATTCATTTCCAAGAATTCCAGTCATGCAGACAATTCCCTTCGGAGCAATACACTTCAAAGAATCCTTCAGTGTTTTAGTCCCAATCAATTCGAGTACTTTTTCCACACCTTCAGGGTAGATTTTTTTCACTGATTCACTGACAATCCCTTCATCCAAAATCACCTGATCAGCACCATTATCAATTAAAGCCTGCTGTTTTTTGAGGTTTCTGGTGGTAGCGATTACGGTCAATCCTTTGGCTTTTGCAAGCTGACATGCAAGCAATCCAATAGAGGAAGTTCCTCCCCGAATCAACAATTTTTCACCTTTTTGGATCTCGAGTGCCTGATTTAGCGAGCCTGATACTGTTTGAAACATTTCCGGAATAGCACCCAAGACTTCCCAAGGAAGCTTGCTCTCAAATGGAAATATGATCTCCAATGGAGCTAGAGTATATTCGGCATAAGCACCGTCGAAAAAGCGACCCATTCCACCCATCATGGCTGCGACCTGTTGTCCTTTGGAAAAGGTTTGTGAAGGATCCTCTACTACTATTCCTACACATTCAATTCCTTGAATTCGGGGAAAAATAACTCCGGGTGAATCACCTCTTCTGGTAAAAAGCTCGGAGCGGTTTAATCCAAACGCTTCAATCTTAATTAATACCCAACCTTTTTTAACCTGAGGTAGGGCTACCTCTTGAATTTGGATTACCTCCGGATTTCCTGCTTGGGTGGTTACGGCTGCTTTCATTATATATGGGAAGAAAGGAAGTAAAGAAGGTACTTATTTCTTCCAGATTTCGCAAAGACCACTCAGTGGATTTCTAGTCTTCAGCCGATATCAACAGGAGGAATTAAAACATAGATTCTCCATGAAGGCTATGATTCTCCAATCTGGAGTTTGTTGATTTCACTTCTAAGGAATAGCTGATTTGGCTTTTATTTTTAGGATAGAATGTTTTGGAAGAATGATAGACTATAGTTTCTCCAGGCTGGATTTCGGTAGGCGCTTTTTCAAAACTGACCGTTTTACCTTCGACTTTGAAAAATACTTGATAATCTATGGATGAAATAGGGGTGGTTCCGGTGTTTTTAATCGAATACGAGTAATATATTCCATTGTATTCGGTTCTATTCTCTAGTACCTGCCAAGCTTTCAACTCGTTAGTTTTTGGTTCAACTGTCCAAAGGTTTATTAGGGAGGTAATTCCAATGAAAAGAAGAGTAGTTGGATTCATATTTTTTTTGATTAAAAAGGTTTAAGACTAATCATAATTTCAAGAAAAGCTTTTTTAGCTTTTTATTAACCAGTTAGGTAAATCGGTCAACGTTTTTTAGGCATTTACAACTTCCTACTGCAAACTGCTCAACGCCCACTGCCTACTGCAAACTACTTCTCCTCCAATACCTCCCCATCAAACTGCACGCCTTCCCAACCGGAATTCATAAAGTTTCTGATGTTTTGATGGTCTTTTCCATTGGGGTTCAACAAAACGTCTTTTCTGTAATAATCTCCAAAAAGCTGAAGGGTTTCTTCCTTGGATAATCCTTGCATTTTTGCAAAAGAAAGGATTTTACAGCTTCCATTATTCTGCCCCGCTTCGTTGACTTCATTTCCATTGGTAAAACGGGTGGGGGTAAAAGTATAGTGCTTTTCGATAAACTCAATAACCTCGGAAAACTGGATTTTATCTGGAGCACTTTTCAGTTGGTCTAGCATATATAGGATTGATTTTTTCGCAAGTTGCAGTTTTTCTGATCATCAGGAAATCAAAAATTGATTGGTGGAAACAGGTTTTCAGGCGAGGTCATTCGGTCTTCTGTCTTCCAACCAATTAGCCTAAGAAAATCCAGCAACTGGTATGATTGCCGATAATCAGAATTTTAAAAAACATATTCTAGACCCACAAAAAAGGATCTTCCATCGGCTGGGATAATGCCCGGACCAGGATAACCTGCTGCTCTCCTCGTAAAATATCGTTCATCACTTAGGTTATTCACTGAGGTTTCGATTTTCAGACGTTTGATTTGGTATTGAAAAGTTAAATCCATCACCTGATATGAAGGGATGATGCCTTCCACTGCAGAAGGAGTTCGCACAGCATTGGTGGCGTCAGTGAAATGTTGCTGAACATAATTGTATTGAAAACTCATTCTGAATTTCTCCCTGCTAAATGAAAGGCCAGGTTTGATCATAACCGGAGGAACCAACTCCAATTGATTGCCTTCGACTCCTGACTCACCGGAGTTGAGATACCTTGCCTGAATCAGGGAAATATTAGAAAATACAGAAATCTTATACTTTTTATCATAGCCCAAAGCCTTGATCAAATTAACTTCTCCAAATGCCTCCATTCCTGCGCTGTAGGCATCTGCTACATTGGTTCGAAATCTGAAAATCCTGAAATTCTCTGGATCAGTCTTCAATACCGCACCGATTCTGTCATTGTACCGGAGATAAAATAAGCTGACATCATAATTGAATAGATCGGCTTTATTCCCACGAATACCTAAATCAAAGTTGTACCCGCTTTCGTCTTGAATATTTTCATCCACCACCAAATTGGGATTGTTTACCCGGATATCATTGAAATTAATGGACCTGTAATTTTGGGAGAAATTCGCATAAATCTCCTGATTGGGTATGCCTTTGTAGCTGAGTCCGATTCCGCCAAATAAAAAGGATCGGTCTCTGATTCTGGATTCATTTACCTGAAAAGTGGAGTCTACCGCAAAGCCTGTTTGGGGATCCAGCACCTTGGTAGTTTGGGTATAATAACCTTCGGCCTGGGTTCGTATCATCTCATATCTCAGCCCAGGGGTAATGCTGAAATTAGGACTTAGGTTGAATACATTTTCTGCAAATAGCGCCACATTTCTTCCCGGAAATTCATAGTCAGAGTCTTCCAGATCGCCGGGATTCAAAAATCTGAAATTAGCCTCTTTTCCTGCCGGTCCCAAACCCTGTTTTCTAAGAGTTAGTCCCTGATAATACCTTGCTCCGATCAGCAATGCCTGTTCTTGCTTTCCAATTTGGTAGTTGTAGATCAGTCTAGCTTCAGAACCGAAATTCTTAAAATTATCCACAAATAAGTTTCTCTCATCATCCGTATCTACCCGATCAATTCTTCCCAAATTTCCCAAGGCATCTCTTCCTCCGATCAATCCGAAATTTCTCCAGTTGAATCGAAGTTTTGATGAAAGCTTGTAATCTACAAGAAGGGAAAAGAGGTTCCAGTTGACCTGAAACCAGTTTCTTTCTCGAATAGACTGTCGTGCATTTTCTTCAAAAAGGGCATCAGTCAAGCCCCCAGGCTGCTGAGCCAGATAGTTCATGAATGTATATTGACCCGTTATACTTAAATTTTCATTGGCCTCAAAAGTCAATGAGGTATAAGCCACTTTGGAATCAAATCCGCTATTGGGCCTCCAACCATTTCCTCTTTTATACTGGAAAAAAGTATAATGATTGAGCTTTCCAACTTGTCCTCCAAAACTGGAAAAGGTATTGAAAAAACCAAATGAACCCACAGTATTTCGGAGAGTGACTTCCGCGTTTTTCTCCGGATTTCCTTTTTTCATCTGGAAATTCAGCAAGCCGCCAAACTGAGTTCCATACTGCAAGGAGGCTGCTCCTCTTACCACTTCTATGCGTTCTACGCCTTCCAATGAAGGTGTGTAATAGCTTTCAGGATAGCCCAAGGCATCGGCGCTGATATCATAGCCGTTTTGTCTTACATTGAAATGGGAAGTTCTATTTGGATCCAAGCCTCTTGCTCCAATGCCCAATTGTAATCCCGCCCCATCGTTTTCGTAGATATTCAGTCCCGGTACTTTGTTATAAGTCTGCCGGCTGTTGTTAGTTGCGAGGTTGAGAGCCAGATCCTTCAGTTCTATTACCTCATTTTTCTTTCCTTCGAAAATATTACCTCCTTCAATAGCATTAAGTCTTCTGACTCCAAAGGTATTCACGCGTTCATCTTGGATAGTTACATTTTCCAGTTCCTGGCTCAGTTCTTCCAGTTGAAAGTCTTTTTTCAAAATTGGTTGATCGGCTCTTACTTCTATTTCTTCCTGAATGGTACCAAAGCCCGTGAAAAAGACTACCATCATATAATTTCCTGTCGGAACCCCAACCATTTCATAATTTCCCCTAGCATTTGTAATCGCTTGATAGTTGGTCTCTTTGAGATAAACCAAGGCTCCGGGCATCCCTTCTTTGCCACTTTTTACCGATCCTCTGATGATTACCTGGCTTATGGCAAGGTGACAGCATAGGATAAGAACTAAACTTAGGAAGACTTTTTTCATCGATTAGAAAGGGGTAAAATCCAGTTTTTGGGAGCGAAACTATCTTTAATCTGGGTTAGGTCCTGATTAGGATCCAAAAACAGCTGACTGCCTCTTCCATTTAGAGAGACATACACCTCAGCTCTAATTTCAGGCTTGGATATTCCTTGCTTTTTCAGGCTATCCTCCAGAAAGTGCGCAAACTGAAGAATCATATCCGGTTGGGTCGACATCTGTTTTTCTTGCATGGGACTTAAATAGTCCTTTGGGTAGAGTTCCCAGCTTCTGCCTGTGTCAGGATCTGTCACATGGAAGATGGCATAGCCAGCCTTTTCCATCAACATCACCCTCCAGGAAAATCTATAACCTTGCTCAGTCCAAAAAAGATTTCCGGGATAGAGTAAATATCTGAAAGGGAAAAGAATCTGAAAGCTGAAAAACAGAAAAAATAAACCTGTCAATAGACTCAAATTCTGAGGTTTATATAGTATTTGCTCCTGTATAACAACTTTTTCTTTCTTGAAGAAAGCTTGAATTTTTTCATGCGTATCAGCACTAAAAAATACAGTAGTCAAGCCTATCATAATGAAAGGAAACATGCCGATCGGGAAAAGAATCCAGGTGGTAATATGAAAGACAACAACAGCCAAAAATGCCAAGCTTCTGTATTTCTTGGAGAATAAAAAGAAGGGGATGCTTAAATCATAAATGGCACCAAACCAACTGAAAAGGTATGCTACCCAGAGTTCATCTAAGAAAGGCCCAATCAATGGGAGGGAAGTATGAGGAGCTAACCATATTTTCAATGGAAGCGCTTCTATAAGCCATTCATGATTGAGCTTGGCTACACCTGCATAGAAATAAACAATCGCCAAGAGAAGTTTGACACTGAATATGAATCCATAGGGAACATGCGTGGCCAAATTGTTTTTATTTCTCAGAGAGTCGATGGAGAAACTTTTATGAGCAGGCAAAAAAATCATCACAAAAGCCAGTAAGCTGACAAAATAATAGTGGTTTAGGTAATTGGTCAAGTCTATCAGCTCTACATAAGTGAAGGACAGAAAGAAAATCACAGCGGAGATTCTGTAAAATAAACCGAGCATGATGCCTATGCTGGATAGAATCATCAGTCCAAAAAGTACATACATCCAAGTAGGGCCCGGATAGCTCACCCATTCGAAACCAAAATAGGAAAAATGGAAAATCGGCTCATTATATTGGGTTTCTATCCATCCATAAAAAACAAATCGAAGGGTACTCCATAGCATTAAAAAGCCAAAAAGCACCCTTAAATTACTTAAGGGTGCAATGCTGTAAGGTTTGTTTAGAAATGCCAGGAATCTATTGAGCACTTAATCTCCGTCGTTATCTTGATAGGAAATGAGAATGCCTAAGGCAGAAGCCAAATCAACTTTGACTAGCACAACTGTTTTTTGAAGTTCCAAATATGCCTCATTAGCTATGCTAGCCTGAGCTTCAATGGATCTGCTGTAAGGATCAGAAATTTGATTCAATTTGCTCAAGCTGTTTTGGAACTGTTGCTCCAAAGCGCTTGACAAGCTTCCTCCATTATACTGAGCATTCAGTTGATTGAGATATGCCAAAAGACTTTGAGGGTTAGTTCCTTCTGTAGTTCTGGATCCTTTGAAAACATCTAGGTATCCCTGCACATTGGATCTTGCCAAAAGCATGCTGTTTCCACTGTAATAAGCTTCTGCATTTTTGGGAATTAAAATGCCTTGAGATCTTTTTCCCAAAGGAATTCCCACCTTAGCATCTCTGGTAAATACCTCCAAAGACTGGGAGAGTGAATTGATTAATTGACCCAAAGAAGAACCCACATCAGTTCCTGTACGCTCCACAAAAGTAGAACGGTAATTTCCTTCTCCTGAATTCCAAGCCACAGAAACTCTAGATACTAAGGTTTGCATATCCTCAATGCTTGCTCTCAGATACTCTTTTCGGGTGGAGGCATTTGCATTGGTTGTGAAATCAGCAATGATGTCCGCGTCTGATTTGTTTTCTCCATAAAGCAAATAATCAATCGCGGGGAATCCCTTCTTGTTGTTGTTGCTTAGAGATTGCAATTGGATATTGCCTGTAGCGATAGCATTGTCTATTGCAAAATTATCTGTTGGAAAAGTGTTGACCTGTGCACGAAGGGTCTGGTCAAATGCTGGTCCAAAATCAAAGAATTCAACTTTCTGCCAGGCTACATAGGCTTTTATAAATGCAGATCTAGCATTGCTTAAGGTAGACGGGCTAGGTTCATTCAAAAATGTCGTAATGCTAGAATTCATCGCAGTCACCTCAGTATTCAACTGGGTATAACCTGGTATAATTACCTGGTCCGCCAAGTTTTCCAGAAGAGGCTTTCTGTCAATCTGAACTTTGGTTTCTTCAGTTGAGTCAACGCAAGAAAACAGCATGACCAAAAGGCCTGCTGTTAACATAGAAAGTTCTTTAATATTGATTTTAAAGGACATCTTTGATTGGGTTTAGTTCAGGATAAGCATTGCTTAATCTTTCTTTTGCTCTATTTAGACCTTCCATAGTTACTTTCCAGAAGTTGCCTCCTTCACCGAAATCTTTTGTAAGGATGTCATTGATTTCCTGGTTAGTCAATTTCTTCATTGGGCTATATTGGATAGCTTTCACAAAACCATATGTTTCAGAAAGTAAGTGAAGCATATTGCCGATATCGCCAGTACTCAGGGAGTTCATGGTTCTGTTGATATAGTGAACTGTAGTTGCGGCAGTTACTAATTCATGCAGTTCGATGATTCTTTGCTTTTGGGTGTCTCTCAAAGCATAGTCTTTTGCGACAATTGCAGCACGTCCGGTGATGTAGGCTTTCATTAATGGCTCATTTACATTCAGAGCTGCGTCTCTGCCATTGGTATACTTGGCCCAGAAGATGTTTTCGCTATCCTGCAATACGGGATCCCCTGATGGGAAATCTCTTGGTACACCCCAGTATCCAAACGCTTCATCCCAGTGATGCTCCATTGCTGTGTAGTTTTTACCTTCTACTAAAAGGGTATTCTCCACATTGTTGCCAATTTTAGATTCAGAAAGGTAGACATTCATGATTTGGTCATAGAATATCGAGCCCATCACGCCTTTTTCAAACATCTCCTTGAATTCCCATCCTTTTTCATTCACCAAGATGAAATTTCCGGAATTGCCTCTTTCAATCAAACCTGCTACTCCGTCTGAAGCTGTAGTTCTATTTTGAGCCATTTTGGCACTTGTAGATGCAGCTTCACTTAAGACAGATTTGATGAAATTAACCTCCGCAGGATTGGTTTTATCTTCTAGTTTTTTGCTGGAAGCATTCAATTCGCTGCTTTCAAAAGGGCTGTTGGTATTTGAATACATGTTCAACAGCTTCGTAAGCGAGATTTCAGAACCATCATTAGCAGAAGAGATGTAGTTCTTGATTTCAGTAGTCATGTTCAAACGATCAGTTTGACCTTGATAGCTTACTGTAGAAGAGCCGTTGCGCTCAAAGCTGTATGTATTAGGGATAAGGATACTTGGCTCTTCATTGGTGCTTTCACAAGCGAAAAATGGAGCCAGAAGGGAAACAAATAGTAGTTTTTTGAATTTCATACTAGTTGGTGATGCTACCTTTTATTTAGACTGATTTTAATTACCCGACAAAAGTAGGGGCTCGAAATAAAAAATCAAAGGTTAATTAGATTAATTTTAAATAAGAATAAGATAGGTAAAAACACAAGAGGGTTGAGTCACTCAAAACTATTTGAGCTCTAATAAATTACCGGCAATTAAAAGTGTTTCTGGTCTATTTAAATTTTATTCCCGTAACGCTTTCACAAAGGCCTAACAATCGCTCTTGGTAAATGGGATCGTTTACAGCCTCATGACAAGGTTTTATTCGTTTATGAAAAAAATAATGCCCCGAAGTCATTGCTTCTTTTTCCTGACTCTCTGCCAACCAAACCTGGGTCTCCATTCCTTTTTGAAGGTCGTCAGTAGCATTTTTACCGCCCATTTTGGTTGGAACCCAGCCGGGATCAACAGAATTAGAAAGTGTATTTGGATAGCGCTTTGCCAAAGCAGCAGCCAAAGTGCTCACCATTAGCTTAGTGTCAGAGTAATTGATGGAAGGTAAATCCTCTTTTCTGTAAATTGGTCTGCCACCTAGATGCATTCCTGAACTGAGATATATGAGCCTTTTTGGGAGTTTAACGAGTGCGGTAAGTGTATAAGGAGCTAAAACATTTACCTGAAAAAGTGTTGGCGAATCGGCAGAGTAAACTCCGGCGTTATGAATGATTGCATCCATTTTTCCATATGCGTTGACTTGATCAGCAAGACTTTTTACTTCCTCCATCTTTGATAAATCACCAACCAGAATATCAGCTGCCTCCGTAATTTGTCCGGCAAGAACTTCTTTCTTCTCGGTATTTCTGGCATGAAGAAAGACAGTATGCCCTGATTGAATCAATTTTTCAGCGGCTAGTTTACCCAAGCCATCGGAGGATCCTGTTATAAATATCTTAGCCATAACATTTCTTTATTTCTCCATGGGATGCATTCGCAGTAATTCTTCTGCATTCCAGAACCCTTTCTTATCCAGAACCTCCTGCCTTACTTTCTTTACCAACTCAGGGGAAATAGGAGAAGCTTGATTTCCGAAAGAATTTCTCACATAAGTTAATACCGCAGCAACCTCTGTATCATCCAACATTCCCTCATAAGGTGTCATAGGAACCTGACCAGGATATTGTCTTCCCGCTACCTCAATAGGGCCCATAATCCCTTTCAAAACGATTTTGATTAGACGCTCCTCACTTCCGGTTACCCATGGAGTTCCCTTGAGTGGAGGAAACTGCGAGGCAGTCAAACCATTGCCATCCAATTGATGACAAGTAGCACAAAATCCCTCTCTAGCATAGATTTCCTTTCCCAAGACAAATAATTCCCGATCTGAACCTGTCAGAGAGGACTTGATGTCTTCTTCTTTCTTTTGAGCAACAGAGAGTCCATTGATATGTGCCACGGCTGTTTCCAAAGTTCTCGGAATCCAGGTATTATCCTTGGGTTGATTTTCTGCCTCAGCTAAAATCGGTAAGCCTTTCTCCCTCGGTAACCAGGAAGCTGCAGCTACTGCTTCCATTCTTACCCTACCATGTGGGTCTTTCACAGCCTGCATCAAGAAATCAGCTTGATTTTCCACCTGATGCCCGGTATACCGAAGCACCCTGGTGGCAGCAGCTCTTACCTTATGGTCTTCAGACTTTAATAAATCACTTAATAAGGATTGATTCACCTGATTTATTCCCCAAGTTACCCACAGCGCTTCCAATCTATGATGCTCAAAATTTGGGTCATTTTTATCCAAGTTTTTAACCCAGTCAACAACAGCCTCACTGACTTTCTTTGGATCCCTTCCTCTCAACTCTCTACGGGTTCTGTAGCGGGTTCTGTATTCAGGCAATTTTAAATTTTCCAAAAGTTCAGGAATTTCTGCTCCGTCTATTTTTGCGGGAGTAACCAAGGGTCTGGAAGGGTAGGTAACCCGATAAATTCTACCATGTACATGGTCTCTGAGTGGGTCACGGGCATTGTGCTGCATATGTCCAATCAGGATATTATGCCAATCCACAATGTAAAGTGATCCATCCGGAGCAAATTCCAGATCGACTGGCCTGAAATTTCTATCTGTGGAACTGACCAGATCCTGTCGGTATTCGGCATGGAAACCCACCGAATCCTCTACAATTTGATGCTGCTTGGTTCCCAAAAATCCTATGGTATTATTTAATAAAATATCTCCCTGAACCTCATCCGGAAAATGCCTGCTGGAAACAAATTCCAATCCTGAGGTAGGTCTGACCATTTGCTCCTGCTCAATCAGATTTGGTCCCTTGAAGTTATTATTGCCATAGCGGGGAAGCGTGGACCCGGGAAGCATCCAGTTGAGGTTGGGACCCGAAGTTTCTAGATAAAAATTTTGTCCCCAATCATCAAAGGCTATCCCCCAAGGATTGGGAATGGGAACCTGGTTCACTCTTTCAAGTTTATGTCTTTTGGGTTCGTAGCGATAAAAACCTCCATTGGTTGCTCTTACAGGTCCATAAGAAGTTTCAACATTGGTATGCAAAAATACGCCCTCAGCCATGTAAATAGCTCCTGATTCATCAGTAGTGTAGGCTGAAATCGCATGATGGGTATCATGATCATCAAAGCCTGAAAGTAGAATGGTCTTTTTATCAGCTTGATCATCTCCATTAGTGTCTTGCAATAAAACTAAATTTGGAAGCTGGGACACATAGACCCCTTCCGCAGCCAGCTCAAAACCTACCGGTAAATGTAGATCTTCGGCGAAGACGGTTTGTTTATCCGCTTTTCCATCTCCGTCTGTGTCCTCCAAGATGATCAGCTTATCCTTTGGCTTGGGATCGCCAGGTTTGTAGTGGGGGTAACTTGGCATTGTAGCTACCCAAAGTCTGCCTTTATTGTCAAATGAAATTTGGACAGGGTTGGCTAAGTCCGGGAAATCCTCTTCTGAAGCAAATAATTCGATTTTATACCCTTCAGCGACTTGTAAACCTTTTAGCGCCTCTTCACCATATTTATACTCCAAACTCCCATTGGCCTGAGGATTGTAATTGGTTTCCACCTCGGGAAGAGAGCGGGTTCTTGCATCTGCTGCTGCCAGATCATAGTTTTTCCCCAGGTTGGCATCCCAAATTGCGGAGTCGCGATTAGCAGTCATTTGCCTGATTTTCTCCAGTTCATAGGGATAATTATCCGGGCCAAAAGGGTCATAACGACGTCCGAATACGTGAACCCCATTAGGTATTTTATAGTCATTGTGCCATAACCAATTTTTCTCCATTACTGCTATATGAATTTCAGCGAGATGTTGTTCAGCCTTTCTTTTTTCTTTTCCGAAAAGTTCATCTGCCAAAAAAGTAGAAAAAAGCTTGTAGCCATCCTCATTGAGCTGTGATCCGTCTATCGTTAAATCCTCCTTTTCAGAGTTATACCATTTTTTACTGGCGGAAAAAGCGTCAACAAACACGATTTCATGTTTTTTGGCCACTTCTTTCATGCCTTGGACATAGGCTTCGATTAGTTTATTTTGGGATTTTCCGTCTGGGACATCTAAATGATCGCTGAGATCTTCGATGGCTATGGGAGAGACGAGGGCCAGTTGAGGCGAAGCCTTTCCATTGTACTGTTGAGCTTTGGAATGAGTAATCCAGGCTTCTAATTCTTCCTTGAAAATGGGGAGTTTTTCCAGTCCTTGGAAGGATTCATTGAATCCAAAGAATCCTACCACAACATCAGCCTGAAGTCTTGTTAACCATTGATCGGGTTTTTCTAGAAACCCTTCACTGTTGGATTTGGTAGCAAATTCATCCTGAAACACCTCTGCACCGGGGAATGCCCAGGGGTCATTGGTCCCGGATCTTGGTCTGAAGCCGGGAGTATCCCCGGGATCGCATAAATTTCTGATAAATAGCGTGCTATCCGGATAACGAACATGCATTTCTGTTTCAAACCATCCATATTCCATCATCCTGGAACCCAAATTGTTTCCTACGAGCGCTATATGGGCGTTCTTATGTAGCTGGAGGGTCATTTTCTCCTTACATGAAGAAAAAAAAGCGGTGAGCAGTAATAAACAGATGATTGAAAATTGCTTCATGGGTTGAGGTTGTTTAGGCTGAAAGCATCCAGATTTTTTTAGGCTTTTGAAAAATCTACTCTTTCTGAATTGATATCTCTAAAATATCTCCTTTCTGTCAAAACAGTCGAATTATTCTGAAAATACTCCTGAAATAAGGATAAAGTAAGTTGAAATTTTATGTAAACGGTAGATTGATTTGCAAGAATTTAAAAGATAAAAAAACTAAATTCAGGCTTGTACTAGCCCAATCAACCTATGAAAACCTTTCAGAATATATTTTTCATAATTCTTCTTGCCGGGATCAGCTTTTCATGTGTCAAAAAAGAAGAATCAAGCCGGCAATTGACCGGAATCCCAAAAATTGACAAACTGAAACTTCCTGAAGGATTTGTTGCCGAATTACTGTATAGTCCCGGAGAAATGGATCAGGGTTCCTGGGTAGCGATGACATTTGATGATAAGGGCAGAATGATTGCTTCGGATCAGTATGGGTTTTTATATCGGTTGGAGCTGCCTCCGATCGGTTCGGATACTTCCGTCAAACCAAAAGTTGAAAAATTGATCATCGGAGATATTGCAGAGCCTCAGGTGGGGATGGGGTATGCACAAGGGCTACTTTATTCCTTTAATTCACTCTATGTCATGGTCAATCATCATTCGAATGAGACTTTTGCAAAGAGTACTGGATTGTACAGAATTCAGGATTTGGATGGGGATGATCAATATGAAACAGTGTCTACGATCCGACTTTTGGAGGGTGAACCGGGAGAACATGGGCCCCATTCCATGAAGCTTTCTCCAGATGGTCAATCCATAGTTTTGGCAGCAGGAAATCATGTGGATGTTCCTGAAATGGATCACTACAGGCTTCCTCGTGTTTGGAGGGAGGATAACCTTTTTCCATTGATCAAAGATCCTCGGGGACATGCCAATAACCGAGAGGCACCAGGAGGATGGATTGCTAAAATTGATCCGGAAGGAAAAAATTGGGAATTGATTGCAGCCGGTTTCAGAAATGAATTTGACATAGCATACAATGAAGTAGGGGATCTTTTTACCTATGACTCAGACATGGAATGGGACTTTGGGATGCCTTGGTACAGACCTACCCGAATTCTGCATGTCACCAGTGGAGCTGAGTTTGGCTGGCGAACAGGAAACTCGAAGTGGTCTCCTGAATTTCCGGATAACTTACCTGCCGTATTGAATATTGGACAAGGTTCCCCGACCAATGTGATGTTTGGAACAGAGGCCAAATTTCCGGCTCAATACAAAAAGGCCCTATTCGCTTTCGACTGGAGTTTTGGGATTATTTATGCTATTCATTTGACCCCTTCTGGAGCAAGCTATGAAGCTACTGCAGAAGAGTTTATTTCGGGCTCCCCTTTACCCTTGACAGATGGTACCATTGGGCCGGATGGGGCTATGTATTTTGCCACAGGAGGCAGAAGGTTGGAGTCGGATTTATATAGAGTTTATTACAAAGGCGAATCTGATGCTGCAGAACCAATGGAAGTAGCTGACTTGCCTGAGGCTGCAAAGACTAGAAGAGAGCTGGAACAATACCATTCGAAAAATGCAAGCTCAGAAGGATTGGAATTGGCATGGGCAAATCTGGCTCACGCTGACCGCTTTGTTCAATATGCTGCCAGGTTAGTTTTGGAGCATCAACCTATTGAGCTATGGAAATCCAACGCATTGAATGAATCAGATCCTGTGAAAAAGACTCAGGCCATTTTGGCTTTGGCTAGACATGGAAAGGATACAGATGCGGTGCCTATGGTTCGATCATTAATGGAGATTGACTATTCAAGCCTATCAGAGAAGGCAAAAGGAGACTTATTGAGAACTTTTGAAGTCATTTTATATCGTTATGATCAGGTGGCTACACCATTCAAGGCAGACTTGGTGGCTTATCTCAATCCTAATTTTCCAGCAAAGGATAATCTGTTGAACCGATCACTTGCTGTTTTATTGACTCATTTGGATGCTCCTGATGCAGTGGAGAAGACTCTTGCTTTATTAAAAAGTGCTGAGGACGATGAGGAATATCAGAAAACTGTCACTTCTTCCTCGGAATTGATTTTCCGGAATCCTCAATATGGTTTGGATATAGCTAATATGCTGGCCAATGTACCTCCTGCGCAGCAAACCTATTTTGCAACTGTTTTGGGAGGGGCTAATTCTGGCTGGACCGAAGATAGCAGGAAAGAGTACTTCTCTTGGATTAGAAATGCTTTAACCAATTACAAAGGGGGAAGAAGCTATGTTGGGTTTTTGGATCGGGCTAGAAAGATGGCTTTGGCTAAGGTTGCAAAAGAGGACTTTGATAGGTTTGATGAGCTTTCAGGAGGAAAATTGCTGACAAGCAGTGGGAATGATTTGGCTGGAGATGGGATTCAGCCTGAAGGTCCGGGAAGAAGATGGACTGTGGAGGAAGCTTTGCCTTTGGTAGATAGCCTTCAAGCTAGAGATTTTGTGAGAGGTAAGGCCATGTATGCTGCAACCCTTTGTCAATCTTGTCACAGCATGCAGGGCGAAGGAGGGGTGATTGGTCCGGATTTGACCCAATTGGGCTCCAGGTTTTCTAAAAAGGATATTTTGGAAGCTACCATCAACCCAAGTCAGACTATTTCTGAGCAATATCATGCTACGGTTTTTGAATTGAAAGAAGGTGGATCTATAGTCGGAAGATTGACAGATGAAGATGGAGCCAATTATTATGTTTCTCAAAATCCATTTGCTCCGGACCAGTTGAGAAAGATTCCGAAAAGCACGGTGGCTTTCACCAAAAACTCTGATATTTCAATTATGCTCCCGGGTTTGATAAACAGATTGAATGAGGAGGAGTTAAAGGATTTAATGGCCTACCTGATTTCCGGAGGAAATGAAAATCATCCGGTGTTTCAAAATAAGACCACTGCTGAAAGATAGATTGACCAAAGAACTTTACTTGATCAGAATTATGAAAAAACTTTTTTCAATTATACTGTTATTAGGCCTGATTGCCTGCCAAAGTGGTTCTGATCAATCGGAACTAACTGAAAGCAATTCCTACCTGGATTTTTCCAATCGGGATGATCAATGGGAGGGAGGGATAAAGATGATCCCTATACAAACACCTCTAGGTGAATTCAAGGTTTGGACCAAACGAGTGGGAAATAACCCCACCAAAAAAGTATTGCTGCTACATGGAGGTCCAGGCTGGACACATGAAATTTACTCTTCCTTTGATGGTTATTTGCCTCAAGAAGGAATAGAGTATATTTATTATGATCAATTAGGGTCTTACTATTCAGACCAGCCGGAAGATTCCAGCTTGTGGACAATTGAGCGCTTTGTAGATGAAGTAGAGCAGGTCAGGAAAGCCTTGAATTTGGGGCCGGATAATTTTTACCTCTACGGTCAATCTTGGGGAGGAATGTTGGCCATGGAATATGCATTTCGCCATCAGGATAAGCTGAAGGGGCTGATTATTTCCAATATGATGGCAAGTTTGGAAGATTACGAAAAGTATGCGAAGGAAGTGTTAGGCCCTCAAATGCCACAGGAGGTGTATGAAGAGGTGATGGAAATGGATAATAATCAAGATTTTGACAATCCTAGATATGGGGAATTATTGATGGAACATTACTATCCTGAGCATGTTCTGAGGAGGCCTTTGGATAAATGGCCGGAGGCTTTCAACAGAGCTATGAAGCATATGAATCCCGGTGTTTATGTGTACATGCAGGGATTTAGTGAATTCGGAATTACTCCCGGAGCAACATTAAAAGGCTGGGACGTCAAGGATCAGCTTAAATCTATCGAAGTTCCGACCTTAGTAGTAGGGGCTCAATATGATACCATGGATCCTGAACATATGAAATGGATGGCTTCGGAAGTTCAAAATGGAAGATATCTTCATTGTCCGGAAGGAAGTCATTTGGTTCAATATGACGATCCCTCACACTTTTTTCCGGGATTGATTCAATTTATAGAGGATGTGGATTCTGGAAGTTTTTAATCTTTCAATCACAAAACTTGATACACTACAATAAAGTGGGACAGAGTGCCTAGAAGTACGAATACGTGCCAAACCGTGTGAAAATAGCGTCTATTGCTCATGATGTAAAAAATCACCCCTAAGGTGTAACTCAAACCTCCTGCGGCCAGCCAGAAAATATTTTCGGGACTTAAGTTTTGGATGATGGAATCATAAATAAACACTGAGATCCAGCCCATCAAGAGGTATAAGCCAACTGATACAAATTTGAAACGGCCGGTGAAGAAGATTTTGAAGAGAGTTCCGACAAGAACAAAACTCCAGATCAATCCTAAAAAAGGCAGCGCTTCTTCCTTGGGCAGCACAGCCAAAACCATGGGTGTGTAAGTTCCTGCGATCAGGAAATAGATGGAAATATGATCGCTCTTTTGAAGGAGTGCTTTCCATTTTGGGTTAGATATAGCATGATAAAGGGTAGAGCTGGCATAGACCATCAACATTCCCAAACTGAAAGCAATAGCTGAAGCAAAAGTCCAGGAATCGTTGCTTTCAAAGGCTTTCCATAACAAAAAAGGAATTCCGATTAAGGCTAGAAGAATACCAATCCCGTGAGAAATTGCATTTGCAATTTCTTCCATTTTGGTTTGGGGACGTTTTGATTTTTTGCTTGCCATACTTAAATCGAAGAAAAATCAGGCCAAAATAGTTCGGGGAATAAAAAAATGAGGCTGTCTCATATATCGGTCTAATGTCAGCCTGAGCGCCTGCCTGACTTCAGGCAGGGAGTCGAAGGCTATTTCTATTGTTTTAAGCACATTTCGACTTCGCTCAATTGACAAGTTTCACCTTTGAGACAGCCTCAATAAGAAGTAATACTTTTTTATTTAGAACTGGCTTTTAAACTGTTCCATTTTTTGATCCACCATGGTATCAACAGGGAAAGAAACCATAACGCCTTCCCAAGCCATTGTCACGGTTGCTACCTTATTATCTCCTGCGGAAATATGATATTGCAATCTTTCGGTATTTCCACCTCTCGTGGTGGAGGCTTTGAATGCAACAGCATCATCTTTTGCAACAGCCTCTTCATCTATTTTACCGTCTTTCATGTAGGCAAAAACGGAAGCTGCCTTACTGTTTAGATGCACTGTCCAGTCGCCTGACTCAGTTGGAGTCATGAAAATAGAGTATTTACCTGCTCTAAGTGTTTTGCCGCCCACACTTACCGCTGTACTGAATTCAATCACGGTTTGAGCATTAGCGCCTGCTCTCCACGTTACCCCATACTTTTCTAATTCTCCAAAGATTTTTCTTCCTTTCACGGCAGGAGAGGAGTAATCAATGCTGATTTTAGTGAATCCTACAACCTGCGAAACTGAAGCTGCAGGGCTTAATGCCGGACTTTGCAACTGAGCAAAGGCTGAAAAAGAGGTTGCCACTAGTAGGGCAAACGCTAAAAAAAGAGATTTTGAATTTTTCATATCTGTTTGGTTTTGGGTTTTGTTTGGAAAGCTAACAAAAAATAAGGAAGCTTGTTTGAAGAGGGCTGTTCTTTATTTGATGCCCATATAAGACTTAATCAAAGCGTCAAAATCACCTAAGGATTTGTCTTCATATACTTTTATAAACTGACCAAACTGTAGAAATCCATAAATAAATGGGTTGGAAGACACTTGGTCATAGTTTTTATTGAAATATTCTTCTACCGTCATCCCTTTAGGTACCGGGTTTGGTAAGATACCCATGATGTGCTGCGCAAAATCATAACAAGATTTCAGGTTAGCCTCTTGCCCATGTTTTCTCCACCATTGCATTCCTATTTGATTGGCAAACAATTCATTTATGTAGGATCCTTTTTCGTCTCCTTTCACGAAAAACTGAACTCCGTGTCCCAGTTCATGAGGGAGGTAGAAACCATTGAAAAATAGTCCAAATAGGGTTTTCCCTGCCTCTTTAGATCCGCCCATTTGATCAAAAAAACCGATGGCTTCTTTTTGTAATTGATCCCAAAAAGGAAGGTTGACTGTTTTGGTGGAAGGGTCAAAGAATACTAATGCAGGGGTGGTGTTGATAATTACTTTTACATCAAATTTCTGATTTGGATTGATTTGATGAATATCTGCAACAAATTGTTCGGTGATATTTTTTCCATCTGCAATTAATTGATCAGTAGAGGAAAAAGTATGAAACCATTCATTGGGGATGGTTGACATAATTAGAAAATTTTGTGAATTTGAATATAGGAAATTAAAGAGCTAAATCTTGAATATAAGCTGTTTTCCAGTCCCAAAGAACAATTTCCCATTCCTCGTATTCGTCCTGAAAAGTATGGATGGTTTTAAAGCCAATCTTTTTGTGTGCCTTTAAGGAACGTAGGTTTTTCTTTGAGATTTCGGTAATGGCAAAGTCATACTCCTTGCTGAATAATTCTCTGTAAGCAGCATATGCATTTGCAAAGAGCCCTTGTGATCTGAATTCTTTGGCGACGCAAACCTGCCCGATCGCTAAGTAGCTATAGCTTGATACTTTCTGGCCTTTCCAATCTATTTGGTCAAACTGCTCAAACATGGGTAGCAACATCGGAATCGAGTTTTTTGAAGCATGCGGCATGGCTAAAATATAAGCTACTACTTCCTTGTCTTGGATGGCGATGAGTTGTTTTTCATACTCATTCAACTTTTTTAAATCCTCCAAACTGTGACAAACCCGAACGAAGCCTTCTTTTTGAATAGTTTCAGGACTTAGATTTTGCAAAAGATTGGCTTGCTGTAAAGCTATTATCCCCTTGAAATCCTCAATGTTATGAGCTGTTCTGAAGTAGTAGTCCATGATTGAAATAGAATGAAAGCAAGTGGAAAGTAACAGGTTTGACCTGATAAAAGTCAGGTTTTCAATCTGTTACTGTCATGAAATCGAGCACGACCCAAAGTGACACACAGAGAGACGCCTCGATGTATCGGGGAACCAATGCGAAGATTCCATCTGACCAATGAAAAACAATTTATAAACAGATGAAATTTAAAATTATTTGAAAAAAAACTTAGCACTGGAAGGTCAAACTCTTTTAAGTTCAGCTAAAAATTAGGCAAGAAAAATAAGGAAGGTCAGACCAACAGTAGCCTGACCTTTCCAAATTAGGGGTTTAATAATTTACTTGGCATTGAATGTAATATTTGCCAAAATAAATGTTCCAATTTCAGCTCCTCCTTGAGGCTCACTTACAATGTAAAGTTTATGCTTCTTTCCATCTATCTGGCCCGTGACAGGAATAGTTACCTGATCATAGATTACTGGCATTCCAGGCGCTTTTTGTTGGTTTCTCTGAACAAATGTGCCTTTCGCCAATACTTCACCAGTTGGACTATCCAACCTGATTTCGAAATCTACTCCCGTTTTCAAGGGCTCTACAGAAGCGGTAGTCAAGGTAACAGACCCAACCCCTGTCATGTCAGTAGCAGGTAAAGAAAAATGACCTTTTTGACCTGGCACCATCATCAAGTTATTGCCATCGAAGGACATTGAAGTATATCCTTCCATATCCCCTGATCTTCCTAAATCAATGGTATTGGCAGTCAAAACTATCGAGCTACTGCCTGACAAGGGTTTGATGTTTTCTCCACCTGCGTCGGTGTAGGATGCATTGATTATTAAGGCTCCTTTTGGTGAAGGGGTTTTGCCCAATGTTGGATCTAAACTGCCTTTAGAAGCTAAGCTAGGTTTTTGTTCACCTTTTAAAGAAAGTACATAGGTCACCAAAGCCTTCAAATCTGATTCTTTCAAATCTGGATTTGCTGGCATTACTGTTTCGCCCCAGACTCCTCCGCCACCATTTTTGATTTTATCCATCAAATAGGCAGCATCTCTATTTCTATACTTTTTGGCTACTTCTGTATAGGCAGGACCCACGGAAGCCTCGTTTTCTTTGTGGCAGGTTTTACAAGTAAGCGACTGTACCAGTGCTTTTCCAGTCATAGCTTCGCTCATTACTTTGTGGCCCATGTCTGCCTCTGCTTGATCCAACCCTTCGATGTAATCAGCAGCTACATACAAATTGCTCAAATCATTGGAAGCTTCAGGGTGGTTTTGGTCAGTTACCGTGATTTGGTAGTTTACTTTTCTACCAGGAAAATAGAAGGATTGATTACCCTCTACCTTTATACTCACTTCAGGAGCTACATTTCCCACATATACATTTGCTTTCGGTCCTTTTCCTTCCATCCCTGCCGGATCAGAAGCCATGACTGTTACTTCATATTCACCTACCGAATCAAAAGTGGTGGTAATCGTTGGTTCTGTGGTTTTTTCTGTTTTTCCATTTCCCAAGTCCCAAACATAGGTGATTGGGTCTTTTTCAGGATCTGAGGCTTGGGCAGTAAAGGTAACTGACAATGGTGCCAACCCGGAGGATTTATCTGCTGTTACAGATTCAACCACAGGAGGTCTATTTCCTCCGTTAAAATCTATTCTTGAAAGTCCGGCATCAGGATTTTTGGTAAACCAGCCATTTCCATATTCCAAAATATAAATTTTGCCATCAGGCCCCATTTCCATATCTATCAAGGAGTTGAATTTGGTATTTGGCATGAAAGGCTCCATTTTAGAGAAGTCACCGTTTTCTTCCATAGTAACTACTTTAACCCAACCTCTAATCCAATCATAAATGAAGAGTTTGCCGTCGAAATAATCCGGCATTTTACCTTCACTTTGATATAAATCGGAATAATAAACTGGTCCTGCCATTGCATTTCTACCTCCTGTTCCTACTTGTGGAAAGTCAGGTGATGCTGCATATGGATACCAAATGAATGCCGCTTGGGTGGCAGGTAATTCTTTGAGACCTGTATTATGAGGTGAATTATTTACTGGCTTTGCAGGATCGAACTTCAATCCGGATTTTCCAGCGGCGTAATCATACTCAAAATAGGTGTAGTTATTTCCAATAGCATAAGGCCATCCAAAATTACCGGCTGTTCTTGCTTGATTGACTTCGTCATAGCCTCTCGGGCCCTTGCTGTCTAATGAATCATTGCTGGCATCGGGACCTACTTCACCCCAGTATAGAAAACCTGTTTTTTGGTCTACGGCAATTCTGTATGGGTTTCTATTTCCTTGAACATATATTTCAGGTCTGGTATTAGCAGTGCCTTCGGGATAAAGATTGCCTGCAGGGATAGTGTAAGAACCGTCATCTTGGACTTTGATTCTAAGGATTTTTCCTCTTAGGTCGTTGGAGTTTCCTGAACTTCTTCTGGCATCCCATTGCTTTCTTCCCTCTCTTCCGTCCAAAGGAGCAAAGCCACTCAAGACATATTGGGAATCATTTTGATTGAACGGGGTAGAGTTGTCACCAGTCGATAAATAAAGGTTTCCATCCTTATCAAATGCGATGGAACCACCAGTATGACAACAAATATTTCTATCTGAAGCGACGTCTAAGATTACTTTTTCTGAACTCATATCCCAAACACCGTCTTTGAAGACAAATCGGGAAAGTCTGTTTATCTCCGCATCACCTGCTGGAGAATAGTAAACAAAGACAAAGTTATTGGAAGCATAGTTGGGGTCTTTCTGGATTCCCATCAATCCCTCTTCAGCATTTACTCCGGGTACTTCAGATTTCCAATAAACATTCAGTTTGGCTACTTCTTCTAGCTTCTCGGTTTCATTATTAAAATAAAGAATTTCACCTCTTCTTTGAGCCACCAAAATATCCAGGTTGGGTAAAATGGTCATTTCAGTAGGCTCGGTAAACTCACCCATGGAAAGGTAAGTCTTGGTAAAGCGATTTTCCTCTGGAGCCCTCTTACTTGTGGCTGCGGTATAATCCAATTCCAGATTTTCGCCGATTGCATATTGAATCCCCGCCAATAAATGTTTGAGAAAGTCTTCTTCCTGATAGGACTCCTTGGTATGGCCACCACCGGTATAAAATGCTCTTCCTCCATCAAAGTCATGATACCATGCGATTGGGTGCTCTCCCATATCCAGTCCTCCTTGGTAAGAAGACTCGTCCAGCATTAAAAGTTTTTTGGTATCGGGGTTTACCTTTTTATAGCTGTACCACTCGTCTGTTCTTTCCCATGATTCAGGAAGAAAATTGACGGAAGGGTGTTTTTCAGCAGTTCGTGTTACGATTCCCTTCTGAACATTTGGATGAGGGTCATTGATACCCGGGTGATCTGCGAAATAGCCGCCAACCAATTTCCCGTACCAGCCCCACTCGTATTCCGTGTCAGCAGCTGCGTGAATTCCCACATAGCCACCGCCTGATTGAATATATCTTTCGAAATCAGCTTCCTGATAGTGATCCAATACATCTCCAGTAGTGCTAAGCCAGATTACCGCAGCATATTTGGCCAAGTTTTCCTCATTGATGTCTTCTGCATTCTGGGTTTGATCCACATCAAAGCCATTTTCAGCTCCCAACTTCTGAATTGCTGCTATTCCATCCGGGATAGATTCATGAACAAATCCAGCTGTTTTACTGAAAATAAGGACTTTAGGGTTTCCTTCTCTTTTGTTTTTACAGGCAGAAAATGCCAGCAATACTACCAAAAAAAGGAGAAATAGGTTTTTAAGGGTTTTTGAGAAATTCATTACTGTATAATTTTAAGCAAAATAGGGAATTCTAAAATTCCGCCTGCTAAGTAATTGAATTTCGGTGATTTTCGAAGATGAATAGCTCTATTTTTTCAAATTGAGACAATAAAAAATTAAAATCTGATAAGCATTGGTTTATCAGATTAGTAAGAAAGTCTTTTATAAGACTTAAGCTTGTCTATTGGATGACTTCCTTGGTACCAAGGTGGTTTCCAAAACAATGGAAATAGGATCGTCTGAAGCTAGGCCATCCAATTGATCTAAAAGATGGCTTACTGCCAATTTTCCCATTTCATAGCCGGGTTGAGATACTGTAGTCAAAGGCGGTTCTACTACCGCCGATGTAGGGTTGTTTGTAAATCCTGCAAGGGCGATTTCCTCTGGAACTTTAAGTCCAATAGATTTCCAGTAGGTTAAGACATCTACCGCAACCGGATCTATCATACAAAAAACTGCATCAGGACGAGATTTCATCGCTGCAATTTCTTTGGCTACTTCTATATTTCCCTCTAGAGTCAAATCGGTGACTTTAATAAAGTCAGAGTTTTCCTTAATTCCGTACTCATTAAGGGCTTTTAGATAGCCTTCTTTTCTCTTTTTAGAAATATATAGGTCTTCAGGTCCGGAAACGAATACAATATTTCTACATCCCATTTCCAAAAGGTGATGAGTCACCTGATACGCGCCGCCTGCATCATTGAAAGTCACTTTGGACACAGGGATGTCCTCCTGAACACGATCAAAAAGGACAAAAGGGATTTCTCGGCTATAGAGCTCGTAGAGATGTTCGTAGTGATTGGTTTCTCTACTCAAAGAGATCAAAAGTGCATCTACCTGAGAGGCAACTAAGGTTCTGATATTGGCAATTTCCTGATCAATGGATTCATTGGATTGACATATCATTACATTATACCCTCTTTTATTGGCGTGATCCTGAATGCCACTAATACAGGATGCAAAGAAGTGGGAGGTAATTTCAGGCACAATCACTCCAAGGGTTTTGGTTCGGCTGATTCTAAGACTCTGCGCCAAGAGATTGGGTTGATAGTTCATCTCCTTTGCCATCTCCACAATCTTCCGCTTGGTTTCTGGATGTAACTCAGGAGAATCTTTCAATGCACGAGAAATGGTGGAAACGGATACCCCCAGTTTCTTCGCAATTTCCTTCATGGTAACCTGATGCCCTTTTTTCATGTGTTTAAAATCGTTTCTCAGAAGTCACATGGAATCTCGAATAAATTATAATCGTCCTGGTGTGTGTCGGATCCGATATGCTCGATTTCATCTGTCTCTAAATTGTCTATTTCAGTTTCAGCAAAACTTAATTTCCAAATTTATAATTGCAATCGTCAACAATTGTTTGAATTGCAATAAAATCAGTTGAAAATTTTATTCCTGATAAACTGTAAATAAAACAGTTTCTCCGACAGCTTGCAAGGATCTTGCATCAATCAGTTCCATATTATCCTGATGAGTATGGTGATATAGGCCAAAACCGTAGTCTGGAGAGAACTCAATGATGTCAATCATCGGAATTCCAGCATCCTCGTTAACAAATACATGGTCGTCCAAGATCTCTGGGGCATTTCTGTTGATAAAAAAGGCTGAATGTCCAATTTTAGCGGCGTTGTCCCAGACTTTCTTCAAAATTCCTGAGGCATATTGGCGGGAGTATCCTTCTTTGAAAAATCTAGCTCCCTTGGCACCAACCAAGTCCACTAAAATGCCATAATAAGCGGTATAGTTTGCCTGATGCTTGTTTTTTGACCAGTACTGCGAGCCTAAACACCACCAGATTTGTGAATTATTTCTAGCTCTGGAAGTTTCAGGCTCCCCATCATCTTCCCCGTCAAAGAGGATGATATCTATGCCTACATCCGGTTTTAATCCCTGAGCTTGAATTACCCGGGCAATTTCCAATAAAACTCCAACTCCTGAACCTCCATCATTGGCTCCGTCAATTGGTTCATCGATCCTGTCAGTATCTTTATCTGCGATTCTTCGGGTATCCCAATGGGCAGCGAGCAATATTCTCTTTTCCGCCTCTGGTTTAAAAGAAGCGATGATATTAGTGAGGTCCCAATTGAGTCCATCATAAGTTTTAGCTTGAAAATCCTGAGTTTGTACAGACCAGCCCCAATTTTCAAACTGGGAGATCAACCACTTTTTGGTGTTTTCATGCGCTTCGGTTCCTGGTACTCTCGGCCCAAAATCCACTTGTTTTTGCACAAAAGCATAAGCAGAATCTGCACTGAAGCTTGGGTAAGGCTTTACAGGTTCCTCGCTGCTATTGGATTGTTGAGTACTTTTTTCTCCTGAGCAAGCTCCAAAAAGAATTAATAGTAAGAGAATCCAGAGTTTATTCTTCATATGCCCAGTCAATTTTGTCTTTCATATCTTTTATTACAAATCCCATGGACTTCAAGCCTGCCCTGATTTCATCCACCTTGGCATAATCTCTAGCTTTCTTAGCTTCTCCATACAATTGCAGCAATAAGTCAAGCATATTTTCCTGAACATCGCTTTTTTCTTCAACCAAGCCTAGTATTTCGGTCACAAAAGTGATGTAGTTATCTTTTAACTGATCAAATACCTCTTTCCCTAGGGAGGCGGATTTTAGTTGGCCTGTAAAGATGGAGTTGATCTTTTTAAGCAAATTAAATAAATGTCCAATCGCCTGAGCAGTATTGAAATCATCGTCCATGGCCCTGTAGGCATTAGCGATACTGGACTCAATCTGCTTGATTTGATTTTCATCCAGAGCAATACCTTCCTCTGATTGATATTCTAAATTTCTGGCAATTCTCAATCCATTGATAATCTTCTTATAGCCTTTTTGAGCAGCCTGAAGAGCTTCATTGGAGAAATCCAAGGTAGATCGGTAGTGGGCAGTCAATATAAAATAGCGAATGGTCATCGGGCTGTATGCCTGTTCCAATAAGTCATGCTTCCCGGTGAACAATTCCTGAAGGGTAATAAAATTCCCCAAGGATTTGCCCATTTTCTGCCCATTGATGGTAATCATGTTATTGTGCATCCAGTAACGGGCCGGATCTCTGTGATTGCAGGCATTTCCCTGTGCTATTTCACATTCGTGATGAGGAAACATCAAGTCCATACCGCCTCCATGTATATCAAATTGACTTCCCAGGTATTTGGAGCTCATCGCTGTACACTCTAAATGCCAACCAGGAAAGCCCAATCCCCAAGGAGACTCCCACTTCATTAGATGCTCAGGTGCAGCGTTCTTCCATAATGCAAAATCTACCGCATTTCGTTTCTCACCCTGTCCATCCAAATCCCTACTTCCGCTCATTAACTCTTCCAGTACTCTTCCGGAAAGCTTCCCGTACTTATAGGTCTTATTGTATTTCAATACATCGAAATAAACTGAACCATTTACTTCATAGGCCAAACCTTCTTTTAGAATCGCCTCAACCAAAGCGATTTGTTCTGGAATATGGCCTGTGGCACGAGGTTCAATGTTTGGTTTCAGAGTATTCAACAAAGCCATATCTCTGTGATAAGTATCCGTGTATTGCTGGGCTACTTCCATAGGTTCCAACTGCTCTAGTTTGGCTTTTTTGGCAATCTTATCTTCTCCTTCATCCGCATCACCCTGCAAGTGACCTACATCGGTAATGTTTCTGACATAGCGAACTTTATATCCTAAATGAGTCAAATATCTATTGACTGTATCAAAAGTGATTGCAGGCCTGCCATGCCCTAAGTGCGCATCGCCGTATACGGTCGGACCACAAACATACATTCCCACAAATGGAGGATTGATTGGTTGGAATTCTTCTTTATCCCTGGAAAGGGTATTGTAGAGTTTGAGTTGGTGCGATTTCATAATATATACGAAGTACTAGTACAAGGTACCAAGTACAGGATGATTCCTTAATTTTATTTGAATTGCAAATTAGGAGAAAATTAAAGCAGATTAAAGGATCAATTGTAAAGTTTAAGAAGGTGAATGTTGATTAGTTCATCTCTAAAGACTCAATCAGCTTTCCTAGGACTTCAAAATAAAAAGACTCTCAGTTCCGAAGCGAAACCAAGAGTCTTATTTAAGGCATCTCTTATCTAGCCTCTAGCTTCTTTTTTTCTTAGATCAATGCTTAAAGTGTCTGACTCCAGTCATCACCATGCTCATGCCGTGGGCATCACAGAAGGCAATGCTGTCTTGGTCCTTGATAGATCCTCCAGGTTGAACAACTGCTGTGATTCCTGCTTCATGTGCAATTTCCACACAATCTGGGAATGGGAAGAAAGCATCGGAGGCCATCACAGCACCTTTCAAGTCAAAACCAAATTCATTGGCTTTAATGATTGCTTGCTTCAAAGCGTCTACTCGGGAAGTTTGACCTACACCTGAAGCAAAGAGCTGATTATCATTGCTCAACACGATGGTATTGGATTTGGTGTGCTTACAAACTTTTGCAGCAAAGACCAAGGCATCCATTTCCTTATCAGAAGGAGCTTTTTGTGTGGCTACTTTAAAGTCTGCCTTGCTTTCTGTTGCCAAATCCTTGTCTTGCTCGATTACTCCATTCAGCAAGGTTTTGATCATTTTGGTACCAGGCAAAGCCATCTTTTGGCGAAGTAGGATTCTGTTTTTCTTGCCCTTCAAAATTTCCAAAGCTTCCTCCGTAAATTCTGGTGCAATTAATACTTCGAAAAACAAAGAATGCATTTCTTCAGCCGCAGCCTTGTCTACAGTCTGGTTGGTCACCAAAACTCCTCCGAATGCAGAGAGCGTGTCAGCAGCAAATGCTTTTTGATAGGCTTCTTTTACTGTAGAGGCCGTAGCACAGCCGCAGGCATTAGTATGTTTTAAGATCGCAAAGGCTGTTTGATCAGGAAACTCAGCGATAAGGTTTACTGCAGCGTCTACGTCTACTAGATTATTGTAGGAAAGCTCTTTTCCGTTTAATTGGTCAAAAAGTTGCTCCAAGTCGCCATAGAAATGAGCAGCCTGATGTGGGTTTTCACCATATCGAAGAGCTTTGGATTTACTTTCAGATACTTTCAATGCCGGGATATTTTCGCTTTGATTGAAGTAGTTGAAAATATGGGTGTCATAATTGGATGAAACCTGAAATGCCTGAGCGGCAAAATATCTTCTATCTTCCAAGGTAGTTCCACCGTCTTGCTCAGTCAATTTTGCCTCTAATTCAGCATATTGATTCTTTGAGGCTATGATGGTCACATCTTTGAAGTTTTTGGCAGCTGCACGAATCAAAGAAATACCACCAATGTCGATTTTTTCAATGATATCTGCCTCGGAAGCACCAGAAGCTACTGTTTCCTCAAAAGGATACAAGTCCACAATCACCAAGTCAATAGCGGGAATTTCGAATTCGGCTGCTTGTGAAAGGTCTCCTTCATTTTCTCTTCTGTAAAGAATACCTCCAAATACTTTTGGGTGAAGGGTTTTCACTCTCCCTCCAAAGATAGAAGGGTAGGAGGTTAGCTCTTCTACAGGAATAACTTCAGCTCCTTGATCTTCGATGAATTTCTGGGTGCCACCGGTGGAGTAAATTGTTACTCCGTGTTTTTTCAATAGGGCAATAATAGGTTCGAGATTGTCTTTATAAAAGACTGATATAAGGGCAGATTGAATTTTTTTGACAGCCATTTTTGGAATGGGTTGGGATGAATTTCAATGAAGCTGCAAAGGTAGGAAAAAATGGGTAAAGACTCTGAGAAAAGGGTGATAAGAAAAGGAGCTGTCTCAAAAGTGCAATTTGTCACATTGAGCGAAGTCGAAATGTAGGCCAAAACGATAGAAATGGCCTTCGCCTCCGCTCAGGCTTACACTAGACCTGTTTATGAGACCGCCTCTTTTATCAGTCCTTCGGGGATGAAAAGTTCTTATTCCTCTTCTTGATATTCTCCGAATATCATGTTTTCAATTTTCCAGTTTTGGTCATTTTGCAATTTCCAAACAGTCGTGAATATTCCTTTGTCTGTACCTAATAATGAATCATTTTTAACAATATCCAGTGAATAAGTCCCCGAGTAATATGCTAAATTTTGACCATTGCCCGAAGAAATTTTAAATGTTTGGAGATTGGATACATTGGGGAGATTATTTTTTACCCATTTAAACATGATGGAGTCTTTTCCTGTCATGATATAATTGGTTGAAAAAATCACTACACTTTGTTCGTTAAAGAAATCCGAAATAGCCGTAGAATCTTTGGAGTTCCAGGCCTTGTTCCAAACTTGGATAAGAGAGTCTGCGGAAACTGTTTCTTGAAGATTTGTACTTATTTCTTGCTTAGGAGTTTGACATGAAAACCCTAATAAAAGTAATCCAAGAATTAGGGGAAGCTGGGTGTTTGTGATGAATGATTTCATGATTGAATCCAGGTTGGGGATTTGTGGTTTTGTTATTTTTTTTAAGTAAAAGTACTGATAGCTAGAGTAGTTAGTTAAGTCTTGCTATTATTAGAAAAAGTAGTGTAAAATTTTGAAATAAACTACTGAAAATGAATTAATTATATAGAATAAAGCTTAAGGGTTACAACCCAAAAAAATGATATACCTTGAATTTGAAGTTAGTTTACATTCCTTCTTAAATGATAAATTTTGAGGGAAAAGTAGTTTTTTTGAAAAAAGATAGAATCTACAGCAAACTTTCAATCACCTCTGGGAAATATCGATGTTCTAAGGCATGAACTTTCTGAGCGATAGTTTCCGGGCTATCCTCTTTGGAGACTGGGGTTGCTGCCTGAAAAATGATTTTTCCTTCGTCGTAGTGCTCATTGACCAAGTGAATAGTAATTCCTGTCTGCTGGTCACCGTTAGCCTTCACTGCTTGATGGACATGCATACCGTACATTCCCTTTCCCCCATATTTTGGAAGTAGGGCAGGATGAATATTAACCATCTTTTCAGGGAAAGCTCGAATCAATTCATCCGGGATTTTCAATAAAAAGCCTGCTAAAATGACCCAATCGATTTGTTCTTCCTTTAGTTTATTTAATAGTACTCCCGCTTCCATTTCTTTTTTGGAAAAAGTAAATGTGGGAACATCAAACTCTTTTGCTCTTTCTAAAACAAAGGCCTCGGATTTATTAGAGGCAATAAGCACTACCTTTCCTTTGGTAGATTTTTGAAAATGCTCCATGATTTTTTCAGCATTGGAGCCGCTACCGGAAGCAAGGATTGCAAGTCTTTTCATCTGTTTATAATTTGTTTTTCAAAGGTCAGATGGAATCTTCGCATTGATGATTATAATCGTCTCTCTGTGTGTCACTTTGGGTCGTGCTCGATTTCATCTGATTATAATTTGCTTTTTAGAGGTCAGATGGAATGCCCTACCCCGATTTATCGGGGCATCCCCCTCCCTATCCGCCGCGGCGGACGGGACAAGTTGTTTGAGATTTATTCTCATGGGCATTTCACAGGTTGTTTGTTCAATTGAAAAGTAAAAATAAAAAAGGCTTCCCGATTACCAAGAAGCCTTTCTTTTCATCTGTTTATAATTTGTTTTTCAAAGGTCAGATGGAATCCCTGCCTGCGGCAGGCAGGTCGCACCACTTCCCCGATACATCGGGGAATGCATGTGTGTGAGGTTCCATCGTGCTCGATTTCATCTGTTTATAATTTGTTTTTTATATGTCAGATGGAATGCCCAGGATAATCATCCCCTCCCTATCCGCCGCGGCGGACGGGACAAGTTGTATGAGATTTTTCCTCGTGGGCATTTCAATGAGTTTATTTAATAAGCGGGAAACTCCTGCTGAAGGCCTTTGAAGGCATCTATCATTTCCCAACTTGGTCTATAGAAGGTATTTATCATTCTTCCGCTGACAGTACCATTCTGAATATATTGCAGCGCTGCCGCTAATCTTAAGTCTTTGGTGTCTCCCCAAGGAACCTGCGGGCTATCTCCCACAGAGAAATTAGCTGGAAATCCGTCAAAATAATCTGCTTTCCCCTCTGAGTTGGCAGTCGCAAAGGTGATTGGGACAAGTTCAACGTTGTTCTCCGCTAGGGTTCTGTTGAATCGGGAAAGTGGAAATGAACCTACAGGCTTACCGAAAGTATTATCGCCAATAAGTATCAATTCCATATAGGGATTTAATGAATTAATAACTAATTCGGAAGCTGAAGCAGAACCTCTACTGGTGATAAAGATTATTCGGTTTAAAGCTAGATTTCCTTTTTTAGAGAAATTTTCAGAATCGTTCAGACTACTTTTTAGGCTGTTTAATTTATTGGTGTACATCAACTTGTTGCTATTGGATGCCTGGATCAGGTAATTATTGATCTGCTCTGCAACGGCTACCGAACCACCGCCATTATACCTTAAGTCGATGATTAATTCATTGATGTTTTGCTCCATAAAGAAATTCATGGAGTTTTCTACCTCTTGACTTCGGGTAGGTGTTAAGCCTGATGTGGCTTTGAAACTCTGATATACCCAATAGCCCACCTTCTTGGCTCCGATAGTATATACATTTTGAAATAATACCGAGTTGGATTGGTATTCTGCCTTGACATTGGTTCGCGTTGTGGTGGTTCCGTCAGGCAGTCTGAACTTGAATGTGTTGGAGATTCCGGGGTCAGGAGGACCTAATTTAAAATCATATCCACCACTTGATGTCTTGTAATCCACCAAAGGTTTCCCATTGATCTCAAGGATTTCCCAACCTCTTTTCCAACCGTCCTTTCCTGCTGGTGCCTCATTAAATACAAATGTAAGATATAGCCTTTCTTCTGCGTCGAAAGCAAAACCAAAGCCATGCCCCGCATTTCTTCCGACAAAGGCATTATTGAAAGCTTCCTGGGTAGTTAGGTAGGAAAATCTGTCTAAAGGTTTAAATAGGAGAGCATCCAGAAATTCTTCATTGCTGGAGAAATCTAAAGTGTTTACAGTTCCCGGAAGTTCTTGGTTCCAATAATACCATTCCTTCATGGTTTCAAATATAGCCCCTCGCACTGCATCTGCCTGGGGACTGGGATTGGGATCATCCTTAGGCTCACAGGCCCAAAATCCCAACACAAGCAGAGCAAATATCCACTTCACATTTTTCATAGTTACTTATTTAGAATGGCAATAATAAAGTCAGAACTGTCTTAGTATGCTGATTTTTGTGTAACCTTTAAACCTTAAATTCTTTGGCTGAGATCTAATTCTTCAGGATAAATTGACAAGTCTTGAATTAAGTACGGTAAAATAAAGAAAATGGATGTTTAAATTGCTATGTCATAAACTTTTACAGTGCTCCACATAGAAGAGTATTTTTCAATAAACTCTAGGTGTAATGGGTCTTTTTGGTAAACCAATTGATCCTCCAAACTATCAAAAAACAGGGTACATGAAACCTGCCAGGAATGATCAACCACATCTCTTTTCTCTGTTTCAGCAGGCGTACCGGCTATGAATTTTCCTACGGTCTTGCATCTTCCCAACATAGGAACAGCTTGGGTTAAAAATTCCTCTTTATTGGCTGTGTCATGTAGCCAAAAATAAACTTGGTGAATCATGGGTTGTTTTGCCATTTCTTTTGCGATTGTTTGAATAGGTAAGACAGCAGCAGCACTTGCTACGCTGAGATGTTTGAGAAAGGTTCTTCTAGATTTCATCTGTTTATAATTTGTTTTTCAGTGGTCAGATGAAATCCCTGCCTGCGGCAGGCAGGTCGCACAATTTACAATCATTCCAGTGTGTGTCGCTTGCGTCGTGCTAGATTTCATGTGAGAAATAAGTAAAGCGAGCTAAATATAAGGATTTATAAAATCTAGACTGGAGAAGTCCTTAGCAAATTGATCAAGAGCAGAGGATTCTTTTAGGGGTACAAAACCTCGATTGAACCTTTTTTCTTATCCCTCATTTAAGTAAATTTTGATAATTTAGTACTCTAGTTTGATCACCTAACACATAGCTATTTACTTTTATGAATTTCAGAAAACTTGGAAAAACCGGTTGGGAAGTATCAGAAATAAGTTTGGGAACATGGCAAGTTGGAGGAGGATGGGGAGGTCCTTTTGATCCTAAAATTGCAGAGCAAATACTGCATACGGCATTCGATCGAGGGATCAATTTTGTAGATACTGCAGATGTTTATGATGGTGGTCTCAGCGAGGCGGCAGTAGGTAAAGTGGTTCGGGAGCGATCTGAAAAAATATATGTCGCCACTAAGTGCGGCAGGAGAATTCAGCCTCATGCTAATGAGGGCTATACTCCAGAAAGGCTCAGAAAATTTGTGGAAGACAGCTTGAGTAATACAGGACTGGAGCGTTTGGATCTTATCCAACTGCATTGCCCTCCCAGTCAGGTTTATCATCGAGATGAGATTTTCGGTCTTTTTGAAGATTTGAAAAAGGAAGGTAAAATAGCGGCTATGGGAGTGAGCGTGGAAAAAATCAATGAAGCCATGACCGCAATGAAGTATGATATTGTATCTACTGTTCAGATTATTTTCAACATGTTTCGTCAAAGACCCTCTGAAGTCTTTTTCAAACATGCCCGAGTTAATGAAGTAGGGGTGATAGTCAGGGTTCCTTTAGCCAGTGGCCTACTTACTGGAAAAATCAGTCAGGAAACCAGTTTTTCAAAAGATGATCACAGGCATTTTAATAGAGAGGGAAAAGCCTTTGATAAAGGAGAGACTTTTTCAGGGGTTCCTTTGGAGGTAGCTTTTCCAGCGGTGGAAAAACTGAAAGAGGTATTTGGGGAAAACCTGGCTAAAGCTGCCTTGCAATGGGTTTTGATGTTTGGGGAGGTGAGTACAGTTATCCCTGGTGCCAGTAAAATGGAGCAAGTGATTCAAAACTTAGAAGCAGGTCAGGCTAAACCATTAAGTACCCATCAGATGAAAGTAGTGGAGGAGGTATACGAGGAGTTTATCAAAAAAGAGGTACATCATCTTTGGTGAAAAAAATAAGGGTTGCTTTCAAGTGTGCAACCCTTATTTACTCGAAAGTAGAGAATCTTAGTTTATTCTATTTTTTACAAACTGATGATTTTCGGTAAGCATTTGGTAATTAGTGATTCCATTTCCGTCTCTTTCCATGAGAACTATGGAGTTGTCGTCATATTTTACAACTTTCAGCTGGTTTGATTTTGTTCTCAAATCCCGGATAGTAACATAGATTCCATCTTCTTCACGAGTGATTTTATCTATGTTGACGAATTCTCTCAGACCCTTTTCATTAATAACAGAGATAGTGCTCACATTTGGAGACCATCCATTTCTTTTCAAGGTGATTTTTTGAAAAGGAGTTATCTTTTGATTGATCAAAACTTGCTCTATTTCATCCAAATCCAAACTTTCATTAGAAAAAGCCATTCCGGAATAGGATGTTTGAGTGCTATTTCCTGGAGTGTACTCATTTCCATATTGATTTCCCCTTTGATATTGATTGCCTATATAGATTGCATTGGCACCTAGCATGGCAGCTTCGTATTTCAATTTGGTCAATGCCCGATTATTGACATTGTTGATACTGGAAAGAGTGGTTACTCCTGTTGCTTTTGAAAAAAGACTTCCCAAATTATGAAGTCCTAGCATTTCGTCCGGGTTGAATGTGATATACACATTCTCCACATCCAAAATATTTTTTATCGGTTTAAGGGGGGAGTTGAATTTTTCTACTCTTCCACTTTCAAATTCAACTTTAGTAACCAAAAATTTATTGATGGTGTAGATTACCTCTTCTCCAGGGTGCGTGTATTTAATATTTGACTGTCCGATTTCTTTGACATTGACCTCTTTGGTTCCATCGCTGAGGTAGATAATATCATTCTTAGATTGTGATATTCCTTTACTAATTGTAAAAAAAGCTAGGAAAACTAGTGATAGATAGCGCATAGTAATTAAAATTGAAATTTAAAGAATACACGATTAGGATGCTCTAAAAGTTTAATTCTTGCGTGAGAATTTTGTAAAAAATTGATTGCGAGGCGGAAAACTTCTGGATTGAAAGGTTATCCGACTGGCTAATAGTGATTATAGATTGAAATAAACTAGTGAAAGGAAATACTGGAAATAAAAAAGACCCCGGGATTACCGAGGTCTTGGGACTTAGCTCTTAAAGTCTAGCTTCTGTATTAAGCGTCTTTCTTAGCCATTCTGTTTCGCTCGTTTTCATCCAAATAGATTTTTCTCATTCGGATACTTTTTGGAGTGATCTCCAGATATTCATCTTTTTGGATATACTCCATGGATTCTTCCAAAGAGAATCGCTTTGGTGGAGCAATACGCGTATTGTCATCAGAGCCAGAAGCTCTCATGTTCGTAAGTTTCTTGCCTTTCTGCACATTCACCACGATGTCATTGTCACGGGAATGCTCTCCAATTACCTGACCCGTGTAAAGGTCTTCTCCTGGCTCTACGAAGAAAACACCTCTATCTTGGAGTTTATCAATGGCATAAGCGGTACATGGTCCACCTTCCATAGAAATCAAGGAACCATTGATTCTTCCCGGAATTGTACCTTTGAATGGTTCGTATGCTGAAAATCTATGGTTCATAATCGCTTCACCCTGAGTTGCGGTCAAGACATTATTTCTCAAACCAATCAAACCTCTGGAAGGAATCTTAAACTCTAGGTGTTGTAAGTCGCCTTTTGGCTCCATGATCAGCAATTCACCTTTTCTTTGAGTAGCCAGTTCGATGACTTTACCGGCAGTTTCCTGAGGCACGTCAACTACCAATGTTTCGATGGGCTCACACTGTACGCCGTCAATCTCTTTATAAATCACCTGTGGTTGACCTACCTGCAATTCGTATCCTTCCCGACGCATCGTTTCGATCAAGACGGACAAGTGGAGAATTCCTCTTCCGTAGACCAAGAATTTATCTTCCGAATCAGTGGATTCTACACGAAGGGCCAGGTTTTTCTCCATTTCCTTCATCAATCGATCTCTCAGGTGACGGGAAGTCACAAACTTTCCTTCTTTTCCGAAGAATGGAGAGTTGTTGATCGTGAAGAGCATATTCATCGTAGGCTCATCTATGGAAATTCGTGGAAGTGGCTCTGGATTTTCAACATCAGCTACTGTATCTCCAATTTCGAAGTCTTCCAAACCGGTAATGGCACAGATATCACCGGCCTGAACGGTTTGCACTTTATTTTTACCAAGTCCTTCAAAAGTATGAAGTTCCTTCACACGCATTTTCTTGATGCTTCCATCAGCCTTGCAAAGGGCAATCTGCTGGTTTTCTGAAACAGTGCCTCTTTTCACTCTACCGATGGCGATACGGCCTACAAAGTTGGAGTAATCCAAAGAGGTAATCTGCATTTGAAGTGTTCCTTCATCAATTTTGGGAGCTGGGATATGTTCCAAAATTGCATCCAGCAAAGGAAGAATAGAATCAGTTGGGTTTTTCCAATCCGGTCCCATCCAGTTTTGCTTGGCGGATCCATATAATGTTTGGAATTCCAACTGCTCTTCTGTAGCGTCCAAGTTGAACATCAACTCAAATACGGCTTCATGCACCTCATCCGGTCTACAGTTTTCCTTATCCACTTTATTGACCACTACAATAGGAGTAAGTCCCAGAGATAGTGCTTTACCCAATACAAATCGGGTTTGAGGCATAGGTCCTTCGAAAGCATCCACTAGTAGGATTACTCCGTCAGCCATTTTCAAAACTCGTTCTACCTCACCTCCAAAGTCGGCGTGACCAGGAGTGTCAATGATATTGATTTTGGTGTCTTTGTATCGTACCGATACATTTTTGGAAAGAATGGTTATACCTCTTTCACGCTCCAAATCATTGTTGTCCAGAATCAAGTCGTCAAACTGCTGATTCTCTCTGAAGATTTTGGAAGCGTGGATGATTTTGTCCACGAGGGTAGTTTTCCCGTGGTCAACGTGTGCGATAATCGCGATATTTCTGATATCCTGCATGATCTGCGTTTTTCAAGCCGCAAAGGTAGGGAAAAATAATGGGATCAAGGTTATGAGTAGATGAAGTTAAATGAGATGGGAGAGAATAGAGCGGAGAAGTGAGATATTTGATGCGTGAGGCTAGAGTTTAGAAGCGAGAAGCTAGCGGTCAGAAGAGTGGAAATAGATACTAGAATCGAGAGATTAGAAGTTCTAAACTAGATAAGAGACCAAGGGGTTTGGGTTAAAAAAATATTCTTGGTGAACTTTTAACCTGGAATTTCAATAACATACTAGTATTGTCACCTTTTTCATTTTAAACTATTTTCATCAAATGGATTACCAAGAACTCATAGAAGAAGTTTATCAAGAAGTACAGGAAGAGAATCTCAGAGGAAAAGTTGCGAATTATATCCCGGAGCTGGCCACTGTGGATCCCCATCAATTTGGGATTGCCTTAGTAGACCTCAAAGGGAATGTATATGGTGTGGGTGATTATCAAAATCCTTTTTCAATTCAAAGTATCAGTAAGGTGCATACCTTAACCATGGTTTTCCCAAAATTTGATACGCAGCTTTGGTCTCGAGTTAATGTGGAACCTAGCGGTAACCCATTCAACTCCATTGCTCAGCTGGAATATGAAAAGGGTATCCCTCGAAATCCCTTTATAAATGCAGGTGCTTTGGTAATCACGGATGCGCTTTGCAGTAAATTTGAAAAGCCTGTCTCGCAGATATCTGATTTCATCAATGAATTGGCAGGTGAAAACTGTGTTGAGATCAATCAGGCTGTCATGAAATCTGAAAAGAATCATGCCGCAAGAAATACCGCTCTTGCCTACTTTCTCAAATCCTACAAAAACTTTGATAATTCGATTGATGAAGTATTGGACGTTTATTTTTCCCACTGCGCTATGGAAATGAATTGTGTTGACTTAGCCAAATCTTTCTCGTTTTTAGCTAATGATGGATATTCCATTTTTGCCAACAAGGAAATTTTGACCGAGAGTCATGCCCGAAGAGTCAATGCGATCATGTTGACCTGTGGATTCTACGATGAGGCAGGAGAGTTTGCCTACAGAGTGGGATTACCTGGAAAGAGTGGGGTAGGAGGTGGAGTAGCTGCCGTGATGCCCCATAAGTTCAGTATTGCAGTCTGGAGTCCTGAATTGAACGAGAAGGGAAATTCTGTAAAGGCGATTCGAGCTTTGGAATTGTTGACAAATAAGTTATCCTTCTCGCTATTTTGAATTCGAAGCCAGGTTTTCTATTCAAATAGTCCTTAAACCCGAAATATGCAGTAGACTACTTATTACGAGTCCAAACCGCTTCAAAATCAATCGCTTTGCTGTATTTAGCTCAATCACCGTAGCGGTGCTATGCTTCATTCTCCGCCTCAGGCGGATTGATTTTATTGCGATTTGACCTCTCACTACAGATTCTAATGCATAATCCGGGTTAAAGTATGCTAGATATCTTCTTTTGCGATTTTTGAATGCAAGTCAAAAAGTAAAGGCAAGGTAGCAGATCCATACCATTCCTTAAGTTCCATTTTCAGTACACCAGCCTTGATAGAAGGGTCGGATTCCGTTAATGCCTGTGCCTCTTCTATACTCTGCACATCAAAAAAGAAGAGCCCTCTCAAATCCTCATTTCCGAAGAATGGGCCTGCTAAAACCATTTTGCCTTCTTCAGCCAACCTTGAAATATTGGCCATGTGTCCTTTTTGCAGCTCAGCTCTTTCTTCAGCGCTATATTCATTGACCCGATCTCCCCGATATAGGAAAGCGATGACATATTTCTTCATACCATAGGGATCAGCTCCTACTTTGTCTGCCAGCTCCTGATCAAATTTCTCCTGAGCCTGACTCAATCCGCTAATAACAAATAAAAGAGCCAAGGTGATGATGATATTTTTCATAGTGAGTTTTCTTAATATAGAATCAAAGCAACTGTATCTGACTTGGTCCTGAGCTTTAGCCATTCGATAAATTTATCCCTTTCAGCTCTTGGAGGCTTAGGAACAAACTCAGCATAGGCGACCAATAAGGTATCTGCTTTCTTTTTTTCCAGATCGGTTACTAAAGAACGGTTCAAAGTGAATTTACGAAGATTCGGATGATTGATTTTTGCCTCCTGGGCAATTTCTCCTCCGAGTGCTCTTACCTGCGCATAATTGGCAACTTCATTTTCCAGAATAGCGATACGCTGGTCCTTGTCTTGGATGACTTGTTCATTTCGCTCGTAAAGATCTTTAAGGATATCTGATCGAAGTACGTTGAGGTCTGTTCCTCCATTTCCACTTTGATGGATGACCACTTCCGTCTGATCCAAACCATACTCTTTAGCTTTTTCCTTGGTGATTTCTATCAGGTCGGAGTCTAGTTCTTCTCCAATCAGATTTACCTGAATTCTTCTTGGCTCTGTGGAGTAATCAAAGTCCGAATTTAATATCTGAGTCCTCGGAAAAACCATTTCAATTTTAACATACCTCTTAGCTTGCTCTTCCCAAATCGAACGAAGCACAATGCCATAAGCCAAGTAAATAGAAGGTACTATGGTGATGATGGTAAAGATGGTGATATAGGTCTGAACCTGCTTCTCTTTTTTATGATCCAAGAATTCTTTCTTGGGGTATTTCATAAATCGAACGATCAGATAAGTTGAAAGGCTGATGAAAACTGAGTTGATAAAAAAGAGGTAAAATGCTCCGAAGAAATAATAGAAATTGAAGGTCGCTAAACCATAGCCGGCAGTACACAAAGGAGGCATCAAAGCGGTAGCAATTGCCACCCCTGGAATCGCATTACTCTTCTCTTTTCTGGAGCCTGCCACAATTCCGGCGAGACCTCCAAACAGAGCGATCAACACATCCCAAACTGTGGGTTCGGTACGAGCCAAAAGTTCGGACTGAGGACCATCAAGAGGGGAGAAGTAAAAGTAAATTGTAGAGGTTAAAATGGAGATGAAAACTGCTACTCCAAGATTCCTCAAAGAGCGTTTCAAAAGTTCAAAATCATTGATCCCTGCTGCCATCCCAATACCCATGATTGGACCCATCAATGGAGAGATCAACATGGCTCCAATGATGACCGCGGTAGAGTTGACATTCAGACCTACAGAGGCCACGAAAATGGCGAAGATCAGAATCCATAAATTGGCTCCTTTGAAGTCCACATTTTTGCGAACATACTCGATAGTTTCTAGCTCGTCTTCCTTCCCTTCATGTAGATCAAATCGATCTTTCAAGTAGAGCAAAAATCGGATAAACTGATTCCTTTTTCTTGGCTTAGGAGGGGTTGATGTCATACAGTTGAATTGAAAATCAATGGCCCAAAATAAGTATTAAAAGGCTATTTATTGATCCATAGGTCAAAAATATAGCTGGCTCGATCCTTGAGTAATGGATTACGGATAGAAAAGATTCAGAGTATCTAACCTCAAAAAAATCATTAATTCATTACTTCTTATTTGGTATCTTAAATAATTGATTTATAATTAAATATAAGATATTTAGCCCCGATATAATTAAGTTAGGCTAAATTTTTTAGATTTAACTAAAAATATGAAAACTTCATTTATTGACGTTTTTTGAGGAATTAGCTATAATTTTAGGAATTGATTTTGGTTCTTGGAGTCCACGTCACGTCAAGCTTAGATTTAGAAAGTAAAAAGTATTCATGGCATCAATTATTTATTTAGACGACGATTTGATTCAGCATATGCTGATGAAAAAACTTTTAAAAATACACATCCCCGGAAGCATTACAGAGTTCTTTCATGAGCCTGAAAAACTCAAAGTTTGGCTTCAGGAAAACAAGGCAGATTTGATACTTTCTGATCTGAATTTGGAGGGAGAATCCGGTTGGGATTTAGTGGAAGATTTTACCAAAATTTCTGACGCTCCTATCGTATTTATAACGGGGCATGCGTCCCCTGATGACAAGAAAAAAGTGAAGAATTTTCCTCAGGTAAAACAGCTTTTGGAGAAACCTTTGGAGAAGGGGGATTGGGAAAAAATAGCGGGCTTGATTTGATCATTTTAAAGGGGGATTATCCTCTGGGCTTCGATTTTTTTAAACCTAAATCTGAACCCTTTTTCATCACCGTAAATTACCTTTCAAAACCACTAAATGGATAAGAAAAAGTTAGAAGGAATCCCTTTAGAATATTTTGACTAATTTCGGGCATTCGAAGAGAAACTATGGCTGAAAAATCAGATGAAAGAAAGCCTTTGCTTTCGAAGAAAATAGATAAGTTTTTTACGGGTCTGGCAGACGCCTGGAATTTCGTTAGGCGATTTTTTCAGGAAGTGTTTTTGCCACCCTATGAATTCAAAGAGGTAGTCCATCAATGTTACAGAATTGGAGTTGAGTCATTGCCTTTGATCTCCTTGACAGGGTTTATAGTTGGGATTGTTTTTACCAATCAATCCCGGCCTTCTCTGACAGAATTTGGAGCTGCATCTTGGCTTCCTTCTTTGATATCTATCGCAGTGGTGAGAGCGATGGGGCCTCTCGTTACAGCCTTGATTGCTGCAGGAAAAGTGGGTTCCAGTATTGGAGCCGAAATAGGTTCCATGAAAGTTACCGAGCAGATAGATGCGATGGAAGTTTCTGCAACCAACCCTTTCAAATTTTTGGTTGTTACACGGGTATTAGCTACCACGTTTATGATTCCAATTCTTGTCATGTACACAGATTTTGTGGCACTGATTGGGTCTTTCCTGAATGTGAATTCCAATGAATTGGTCAGTCTATCTACCTTCTTTGTCCAGGTATTTGAATCTATTTCATTCTTGGATATCTGGTCCTCTGTTCTCAAATCCCTGCTCTTTGGTTTTACCATTGGCATAGTGGGATGCTACAAAGGTTACAATTCATCGAAAGGAACAGAAGGTGTAGGTAGAGCTGCAAACTCAGCGGTGGTTATCTCTATGTTCCTGATCTTTATTGAAGAGCTATTGGTTCTTCAAATCGTAAACGCAATTAGAGGAATGTAATCATGGCAGAAAAGGTTGTTGAAATAAGAGGATTAAAAAAGTCTTTTGGAGATCTGAAAGTACTTCAGGGAGTTGATTTAGACTTGTTCAAGGAAGAGAACTTGGTGGTTTTGGGTAAATCAGGCTCTGGCAAATCTGTATTGATCAAAATTATGGTGGGCTTGCTCAAGCAGGATGCGGGGACCATGCATGTTTTTGGGAAAGAGGTTTCGCAATTGAATTCCAAGCAACTGAATGAATTAAGGCTAAAAATTGGCTTTTCTTTTCAAAATTCGGCCTTGTACGATAGTATGACAGTTAAGGAAAACTTGGAATTTCCATTAGTTAGGAATGTGAAAAACCTGACTAAAGGGGAAATACAGAAGAAAATTGAAGGTTTGTTGGATTCAGTGGGTTTGCCACAGACTATCAACCAAATGCCTTCAGAATTATCCGGAGGTCAAAAGAAACGAATTGGGGTAGCCCGTACCTTGATATTGGACCCTGAAATCATGTTATATGATGAGCCTACAGCAGGTTTGGATCCCATTACCTGTATGGATATCAATAATTTGATCAATGAAGTGAGGGAACAATTTAAAACCACATCCATTGTTATTACGCACGATTTGACCTGTGCTAAAGTAACCGGTGATAGAATGGCCGTATTATTGGACGGTCAATTTAAAGCTGTCGGTACTTTTAATGAAGTGTTTGCTGATGCAGACGACCAACGAGTGAAATCATTCTACGATTATAATTTTATAGAATCATGAGAGGTGAAAACAAGAGATCAGTCATTGTAGGCATTTTTGTCTTTTTGGGGATCGCCATATTGGTAGCCGGGGTATTGACACTGGGTGGCCAGCAAAAGAAATTTGTAAAAGCAATTCATCTGAAGGCTGTTTTCGATGATATCGGAGGCCTTCAGACTGGAAATAATATCTGGTTTTCAGGGGTGAAGATAGGAACAGTACGCAAGATCAATTTCTACGGAGATTCTCAGGTGGAGATTGAGATGAATGTAGAAAAATCAGTGGCTGAGTTTATCCGTAAGGATTCTAAGGCTACCATCAGTTCAGATGGTTTAATCGGTAACAAAATCATCGTGATCTACGGTGGAACTACTCTAGCGCCTCCTGTAGAGGACGGGGATAGACTAGAGGCTGTAATGCCTTTAGATACTGATAAAATGATGGAAACCCTTCAGGAAAACAATAAAAACCTAGTGGATATCACCAATGATCTTAAATTGCTCACCGGCAAATTAGCTAACGGTGAAGGAATAGTGGGAGCGGTGATGACTGACTCGGTTTTGGCGGATAATTTCCGTTCTATTCTTTCCAATTTAAATAGAGCCTCAATCAACAGTAATAAAATGTTGACTGACTTGACAAAGTTTTCTTCTAAACTGAATGCCGAAGGAAGTTTATTCAATGATTTGGCAACAGATACCACGATGGTAACTGACTTGAAAGCAACCTTGGAAAGCTTCAGATCCTCAGCAGACAATACTGAGGCGCTAACTGCTAAACTGAATGAAATCACGGCTAAACTGGATGATCCAAACAATTCCTTGGGGCTATTGCTGAATGATCCGGAGTTTGCTCAAACCTTGAAAAGCACATTGGAGAATACGGATTCTGCGACTTATAATCTGAATCGAGGACTTGAAGCCCTAGAATATACCTGGCCATTCCGAAAAGGATTCAAGCGAAAAGCCAAAGCCGAAGAAGGAGGAAATTAAACTCAATCAAGCCCGTTGGAAATTTTCTGCCGGGCTTCTTTTTTTTCATCCCCGTTGGCCTGAAGGGTATCGGTCGTGTTTCTTTTTGTCAAGACTGCCTTCAAACTGATCGGAAAATGATCTGAGCCTATCCCTGACAAGACTTTAAGCTCAGAAAGGCCAAACTCCTTGGATAAAAAGATGTGGTCAAGAGGCCACCTAAAAACGGGTATTTTCGCGTGAAAAGTATTAAAGGTACCACGCCCCCTTCTGGGATCAGCCATTTCAGATATTTTTAGAAATAGTTCAGTAGTATAACTCCAAGCCACATCGTTCAAATCTCCGATTACCAAAGAAGGAAGTGGGTTTGCTTTGGATTTTTTCCCGACTATAAGTATTTCAGCATCTCTTTCAGTGCTAACCGAATTTTCTCCAGGTACGGGCGGAGTAGGGTGAATGGCATAAAGGGTGATTTTTTGACCATCGTTCAAGATAATATCCAGCTCTAAGGATGGAATTTCAGAATCAATCAGATAATGGGTTTCTTTTCTGTCGATTTTAAGGTTGGTATACAAAAGCAGTCCATAGGTGTTGTCAAGGGGTATTTTAATGCATTCCGAATATTTAAATTCCAATTCCTTCATTGCATCAGCCCAAGCTTGATCAGTTTCTACCATAAATACTAAATCCGGATTTTCCTTTGCTACCAGACGAAGCATTTTATGATACTTCCTATTGTATTGATATACATTAGCCACTATCAAATGAATACCTGAACCCTGGTCAAAATTTACTTTTTGAATCATTTTCTTTCCCAGTGGTGTGAAGGGAATAACTTTTCGGATCAGGAAAGCTTCGCAGACAATTAATAGACTCATCCAAATCCAAAACTCAACCTTGAATTGAGAAGAGAAAGAAATCCATCCTATTAAAAGTAAAAGGTTGATCAGGAACTTCTGGATTCTGGGGTAATCAAAAACCCGAATCCACCAATTGTCCCATTTAATCAGAGGAAGGAAGGTGGCAAGGATAAAGAAACCACTAAAAATTCGCAGTAAAATCATGATGAATAAGAGGGAAATAATGTTGAATGTAGAATTTTTAGCAAGGAAATGTTCTTTAAATTCTCAAAAAATAAATACCTTTTACCTATGTAGGGAATCCAAATGCCCTAATTCTGGTTAGTTTACTAGAAATTGTTTTATACTCTAACACCTTTTTACCATGAATTTAGATCCATTTAAAATCAAATCCCAACTTAAAACCTCAAGCGGAGAATATACCTATTGGAGTTTGGAAAAGTTGGAAGCGGCTGGCAAGAAAGTAAAACACCTACCTTTTTCCATCCGAATCTTATTGGAAAATGCCCTTCGAAACTTCGATAATTTCGCAATTACACCTGAGCATTTAGAAACTATTTTAAACTGGTCTCCCAGCCCATCGGATAAAGATATTCCCTACAAACCTGCCCGTGTGTTGATGCAGGATTTTACAGGAGTTCCGGCTGTAGTAGATATAGCATCATTGAGGTCAGAAGCTAAAAGAAAAGGGAAAGATCCTTCTAAAATCAATCCGCTGATTCCGGTGGATTTGGTAATCGACCACTCTGTCCAGGTTGATTTTTTTGGTACCAATTATAGCTACCAGAAAAACGTGGAGGTTGAATATGAGCGGAATCGAGAAAGATATCAGTTCCTCAAGTGGGCTCAAAAATCCTTTAATAATTTCTCCGTAGTACCTCCTGGAATGGGAATTTGTCATCAGGTAAATCTGGAATACCTCGCTCAAGGTGTAATTACCAGGGATGGAAATGCTTTTCCTGATACTTTGGTGGGAACAGACTCGCATACTCCAATGGTCAATGGCATAGGTGTCGTTGGATGGGGTGTTGGTGGAATCGAAGCGGAAGCAGCTCTTTTAGGACAACCGATTTATTTCATCATGCCTGAAGTGGTTGGATTGAAATTGACAGGAAAGTTACCTGCAGGAACCACCGCTACAGATATGGTATTGACTATTACAGAATTGCTAAGAAAGCATGGAGTGGTAGGAAAGTTTGTCGAAGTCTTCGGTCCAGGATTGGATCACCTTTCTGTGCCTGACAGAGCTACTATTTCAAATATGTCTCCTGAATTTGGTTGTACTGTGACCTATTTCCCTATCGATGATAGAACCTTGGATTACATGGGCAAAACCAATAGAAGTGAGGAGCAGATCAAATTGGTGGAAGACTACTGCAAAGCAAACTTGCTTTGGAGAAAAGAAGAAGATTTGATTCAGTACTCGTCTTTGGTCGAATTGGATTTGGGCACAGTTGAAGCTACTGTATCAGGTCCAAAAAGACCTCAGGATAAAATCCTAGTAAGAGATTTTAAGCCCAAATTTCAGGAATTACTAAAATCTGCTCACGGAAGAGAATACATTCCAATAGATAAACGTGAAGTATCCCGATGGTATGCAGAGGGAGGAGGACAAACTGGAGCAGAAAACACGGCAGTCCAAACAGACGTGAATTATGAGACTAAAGTAAAAAATGGCCTCAAAACTGTCACAGTAGATCTTCACAATGAAAAATTCGAGCTATATGACGGTTCAATTGTTATTGCAGCAATAACCTCCTGTACTAATACATCCAACCCTTCGGTAATGCTGGGGGCGGGTTTGGTTGCCAGAAAAGCTAGAGAAAAAGGCTTAGACGTCAAGCCTTGGGTCAAAACTTCCCTAGCTCCAGGGTCTAAGGTTGTGACTGACTATTTGGAAAAAGCAGGGCTGATGGATGATTTAGAAGCCTTGAAATTTCACACAGTAGGTTATGGCTGTACTTCCTGTATCGGTAACTCCGGACCACTTCCTCGCCATATCGCAGCTGCAGTGGAGGATAATGATCTGATAGTGGCATCGGTTCTTTCCGGTAATAGAAATTTTGAAGCTCGAGTTCACCCTCAAGTGAAAATGAATTACCTCATGTCTCCAATGCTAGTGGTGGTTTATGCTTTGACTGGTCGCGTGGATGTGGACTTATATAATGAACCCGTAGGTTATGATCCAAACTTAGAGCCGGTTTACTTAAAGGATATCTGGCCTAGTCAGGAGGAGATAGACGAAATTGCAAGACAAGTGCTTTCTCCTGGCGATTACCAGAAAAGTTATGGAGAAATTTTTGAAGGAAATGATATCTGGAAAAAACTGGAATCCGGGGAAGGGGAGATTTACCCATGGGACGATGAGTCCACCTATATCAAGGAAGCTCCTTTCTTCAAAGGTATTTCAGTGGATGTGCCAGAACCAAAGGATATCAATGGAGCCCATGTTTTACTCAAGTTAGGAGATTCTATTACCACAGACCATATTTCTCCGGCAGGTTCTTTTAGAGAAAATTCTCCGGCAGGAAAATACCTTATCAATAGGGGCGTTCAAAGGCCTGATTTTAATTCTTATGGATCACGACGTGGAAATGATGAGGTGATGGTGAGAGGAACCTTTGCCAATGTCAGAATCAAAAACCAATTAGCTACTCAGGAAGGTGGTTTTACCACATATATTCCAAGTGGTGAGGAGATGAGTGTATTTGAAGCATCCACTCAATACCAATCTGCCGGAATTCCATTGATTGTGTTGGCAGGAAAAGAATATGGCTCCGGTTCTTCCAGAGACTGGGCTGCCAAAGGGACTAATTTATTGGGAATCAAGGCAGTCATTGCAGAAAGCTACGAAAGAATCCACCGCTCTAATCTAGTAGGGATGGGAGTAATGCCATTACAGTTTCTAGATGGAGAAAATGCCTCTTCACTGGGATTAAGCGGGAAAGAGCAGTTTACCATTTCAGGAATTGAAGCAGGGTTGACCCCGGGTCAAGAGCTTGATGTTATTGCAAAATCTGACGAGGGTGAGAAAAAATTCAAAGTTAAGTCTAGGTTAGATTCAGAAGTTGAAATCGCTTACTACAAACATGGCGGTATCTTGAATTATGTACTTCGAGATTTTCTGAAGAGTTAAATAATAATGTGGATATCCGCTTTCCTACCAGTATTGACAAAAATCTGGTTTATTGTCTGCTGAAAGGATCAGAATCCGGAAGCTTCGCCGGCCGTGGCTGGGTCCTCGGTCCTCGGTCTTCCAACAGTCAAGCAAGGAAAATAAAGTAACTGGCATGATTGCGGATAATCAGAAATAATAAATAAGCAATTCTCCTGTAGAAATTCTTCAATAGGAGCCTATCAACCTCTGGCGAGTGTCGAAATTTCCTGATACCTAAAAGGAAATTTCGACTTCGCTCAGTTTGGTAAATGTGCTTTTTTGTCAGATTAAATTATTTAGGCCTAAGGCTAATTTAACGGATAAACTGAAGTGGGATATAGAGCCATTTTTCAATTGGATTTCCAAAAGGGTCAAGGGCGGGCAGATAATTATCACCCCATTTTAAGATGAGTTCTAAGGCTTTTTGCTCAAAATAATCCTCCACTTGGTGAGGGTTTGCAACTTCAATTTCTTTTCTATTGCCATTCTCATCAATTAAAACCGCTATTAAGGCATATTGAAAATCCTCCTTGATTCTCATCCCGTTTACCTTGAAATTGCGGTTGAAAAATTTACCCCATTCTTCTTTTGAAGCATTCAATTGAGGATTGAAATTGTTTTTCTCCAATTGATGAGGTGAATTTTCCCCATTTCGTATCACCCGGTAATTTCCGTTTCCTTCATAAATTGATTGAGCGACTTGTTTTCCATCGAAATAATAAGTTGTGATAGAAAGTTGATTTTCTAAGTTTTGGATTTGGAGTGAAAACAAATCTCCAAGGCTGTCATATTCTTGAACAGTTTTTTCCCGATAGCCTCCTTCAGGATTAATTCCGATAGTTTCCTTTTTGATTAAGCGGTTTAATAAATCGTAATACCGGATGATTTTCAGACTATCGCTTACCTCAGTACTGATTTTCAAAAATGCGATGTTAACTGAATCTTCTGGGGCTATATTGATAAAATGCCGATTTAATGGCTCGATTGTTCTTGTTTGTGCCTGAACAGCAGCAGCGTTCAATAATAAGCTGCTTACTAGGAGAAAAGCTTGAAAATAAAGAGATATTTTAAATAACATGAGTAGACTTTGAATACTAAACATCTAAGTAAAAAGGTTTTTCTCTTGAAGCAAAATCCAAGCAGTTCTTTTCCTATCGGGGATTAATCTTAATTTTGTTCCTCATTCCTAAAAACCTATACATGAAGGCAATCAACCCAACCTCCACTTCAGCTTGGAGGAGACTACTTGAATTAGCTACCAAATACAAAACACTTCAGATCCAATCTCTTTTTGAAGAAAGGGGTCGCTTTGATAGATATAGTATTTCTTTGGAAGATATCCTTGTTGATTTTTCAAAAAACCGCGTAAATGACGAAATCAGAAACGCTTTATTGGATTTAGCAAAAGAAACTGAGCTTCGTCAAGCCATTGAGGCAATGTTTAGCGGGCAACCTATCAATGAAACTGAAAACAGGGCTGTTTTGCATACTGCCTTGAGAAATCGTTCTAATCGGCCTGTTACTGTTGACGGCAAAGATGTTATGCCAGATGTAAATGCTGTTCTGGAAAAAATGAAATCCTTTGCTGATAAAGTCAATCAAGGAAACTGGTTAGGCTATACGGGTAAGCCCATCAAAAGCTTGGTTAATATTGGAATCGGAGGCTCTGACCTCGGGCCTGTAATGGTAACTGAGGCATTAAAGCCATACCAAGCCGAAAACCTGGAAATCTTCTTTGTATCTAACGTGGATGGAACTCACATTGCCGAGACTTTGAAGAAAGTTGATCCTGAAACTACCCTATTCTTTATAGCTTCCAAGACCTTCACTACTCAGGAAACCATGACCAATGCGCATTCTGCAAGGAATTGGTTTTTGGATCATGCCAAGGACGAGTCTGCTGTTGCGAAGCATTTTGTGGCTCTATCCACCAACCTCAAAGGAGTTGAGGCTTTCGGAATTGACCCCGCCAATATGTTTGAGTTTTGGGATTGGGTAGGAGGAAGGTACTCACTGTGGTCTGCCATCGGTCTGCCTATTGCCTGCGCTATAGGATTTGAAAATTTTGAAAAGTTACTTTCCGGGGCTTATGCCATGGATGAGCATTTTCGTACTTCAGAGTATGATCAAAATATTCCGATACTTCTCGCTTTAATCGGAATTTGGAATACCAATTTCTTAGGAGCTGCATCTGAGGCTATTTTGCCTTATGATCAATATTTACATCGCTTTGCAGCATACTTCCAGCAAGGCAATATGGAAAGCAATGGAAAATATGTGTCAAGATCAGGTGAGAAAGTAAATTATTCTACTGGCCCAATTATTTGGGGAGAGCCAGGAACCAATGGTCAGCATGCTTTCTATCAACTTATCCATCAAGGAACTCAGTTGATCCCTTGTGACTTCATAGCTCCGGCTAAATCTCATAATCCTCTTGGAGATCATCATCCAAAACTGCTATCTAATTTCTTCGCCCAAACCGAAGCTTTAATGAAAGGAAAGTCTTTGGAAGAAGTAAGAAGTGAAATGAATAAGGCGGGTAAATCCGTGGAGGAAATTGATAAAATAGCCCCTCACAGAGTATTCGAAGGAAATAGGCCTACCAACTCTATTTTGGTCAAGCAAATTACTCCATATACTCTCGGAATGCTGATTGCCATGTATGAGCATAAGATCTTTGTTCAGGGAGCGATCTGGAACATTTTCAGTTTTGATCAATGGGGGGTTGAGCTAGGAAAAGTTCTAGCAAATGGAATTCTTCCAGAATTACAAAATGAAGAAAAAATCACCACTCACGATGGATCAACTAATGGCTTGATCAATGCTTATAAAAAGATGAGGAATTAAAAAGAATGGCCTCCAGGTGGAGGCCATTTTCATTTTAAAATTTTGATTCCTGCTGACTCAATCCCAGGTAAATTTTCCTGACGCATATATTGTAGCAATACGATTGATTTTGTTCCTTCCTTCAATTGGAAAGGCATGGTGTCAAACTTGGTATAAGTATTTCCAAAACCGCTTCCCAAGGGTTCGCCTGACTTGGAATCAAATAAGGGAATATTGATTAGGCGATTTTCTGTAATCTGACCGGTAGAATCCTTGGAGATTACCCTCATATAAAAGTTAGAGAAAGGGTAGTTTTCTGTAAACCGGATTCCAATGATTGGTTTTTTGTCCTGAATAGGTAAATCTCCGATTACAAAACTTAAGCTATCATATTGATTCCAGCCTGAAGTTTCATTGACAGAAATGTAATCTTCATATAGCCTGTCTCCAGAGCAGGAATATAGACAGAGGGATAAACCGAGAAAACAAAGAATTCGCAAGCTATTCATTACCCGAGTTGTTGTTTGGATTTTGGTTTTTTCTAGGTGGAAAGCGTCTCTTGTTTTCTTTTTTAGCAGGCCCTTGCTGGTTATTACCTGCTGGATTATCCGGCTTAGCTTGTGGATTAGCAGGATTGGGAGCCTGATTTTGTGGATTTCTAGGCTTCTTTCTATTCTTATTTCTTCTCTTTCTATTTTCTGGATTTCCCACATCCTGCTTAGGACCAGCCTCAGGATTTCTAGGTCCTTTGTTCCTGTTCTCCCGGTTTTCCGGTGCTTGTCTTGAACTTGCTGCTTGGGGATTATTAGAGGTTTGCTGTTCCCTGGTTCTATTTCTGGGTTTTTTCTTCTTTTTCTTCTTAGCAAATTTCTTATCCAACAACTCTAGCTCTCTGGTAGATTGAGCGGCTAAGTCTTCCAATTCAGAAGATTCATTGTACTGTAGATTGAAAACTTTGACGCCTTTTGCATTGAGTTCCTGAATCTCCTTCACTCTTTCACAAGTGATGCTATGCCAATCGTTATCGTTGTTGTAACTGAACCACATCAACTTCCTGAAAATATCTGTTTTCTGAAGTTTGGCGATACCGGCTTCAGTTTGAAGGGGTTTGTCTACCTCTGGGATATCCTTGATGGCATCCATATAGGTATCCAATTCGTAGTTTAAGCAGCATTTCAATCTTCCACATTGGCCGCTTAACTTGCTTGGGTTCAAAGAGAGATTTTGATATCTGGCTGCAGAGGTACTGACGTTCTTGAAGTCAACAAGCCAAGTAGAGCAGCAAAGTTCTCTACCACAAACTCCAATTCCTCCCAATCTGCCAGCCTCTTGTCTCAGACTGATCTGCCTCATTTCTACCCGGATTCTGAACTCACCCGCAAGAACTTTGATCAGTTCGCGGAAATCCACCCGTTCATCAGCGGAGTAATAAAAGGTAGCTTTGGAATTGTCTGCCTGATATTCTACATCAGACATTTTCATTTTGAGTCCTAACTCTTCAACAATTTGTCGGCATCGGTATAAAGTAGGAATCTCCCGATTCTTGGCTTCTTCCCATTTTTCAATATCCTTTTGGTTTGCAATCCGATAAATTCTTAGGATGTTATCATCGTCCCGAACTTTTCTTTTTTGCATTTGGAGGCGAACCAATTCCCCCTGCAGGGATACATAGCCAATATGATGTCCGCTGGGTACATCTACTACCACAGGATCACCTGTTGTTAAGCTTAAGTAGTCTACATTTCGAAAGTATTCCTTTCTACCGCCTTTAAACTTAACCTCAACAATATCAAAATTATCAACTTGAGGAATTCCCATATGGCTTAGCCAATCAAAGGAATTCATTTTATTACAATCGCTCGTTCCGCAGGTGCCGTTGTTTTGACAGCCTCCGGTACCTCCAGTAGAGGTGGAGCAGCTACTACATCCAGACATATATCTATAAAGGCTTTCGCCCTGAATTTTTGGGTTTATTTAATCAATTTGAGAATATCCTGACCAATATCCTTTCGGTAGTAGGATTTATTCCATTTGATTTGATTAACAGCATCATAAGAGTTTTTTAGAGCCGTTTCCAAATCTTTTCCTCTCCCAGTTACTGCTATTACTCTTCCTCCTTGGTTTACTAATTTGCCTTCTGAGTTACTTGAAGTTCCCGCATGGAAAATCGTAGCCCCTTCAACTGAAGCAGGAAGTGAAATTTCAAAACCTTTTTCGTAAGAACCCGGATATCCACCACTAACCATCACCACAGTAGTAGCGTAATCAGGAGAAATTGAAAGCTCATAATCCTTCAGGTTACCTGTCCCTATAGCCCAAAGTAATTCCAAGAAATCGCTTTCAATTCTTGGTAAAACAGCTTCTGTTTCAGGGTCACCCATCCTCACATTGTATTCAATTACATAGGGGTTTCCGTTTTTATTCATCAACCCAATGAATAAAAACCCTTTGTATGGAATATCTTCTGCTGCAAGACCGGCGACAGTTGGCTGAACGATCAGCTCTTCCACCTTATCCATGAAAGCTTTATCTGCGAAAACAACAGGAGTAACAGCTCCCATGCCACCGGTATTCAAACCAGTATCGCCTTCCCCAATTCTCTTGTAATCCTTTGCCTCGGGTAAGATTTTATAACTTTTGCCATCCGTGGCAACAAATACTGAAAGCTCTATTCCTGTTAGGAATTCTTCAATCACTACTTTGGAAGAGGCTTCGCCAAATTTTTGATCCTGAAGCATTTCCTTCAGAGAAGCCTTGGCATCTTCTAATGTCTCACAAATCAGTACACCTTTACCGGCTGCTAGACCATCAGCTTTGAGTACGATCGGAAGACTTTGCTTTTCTAAATATGCTAAACCTTCTTCCAACTGATGAACGGAAAAGGTTTCATAGGCAGCTGTAGGGATATTGTTCCGCTGCATGAAGCGCTTGGAAAAATCCTTACTACCTTCTAAAGTCGCACCTAATTGGGGAGGTCCGACTACAGGAATTGTTTTGGTCTCATCGAAGGACAGAAGATAATCTACCAAACCCTCCACTAAAGGAGCTTCTGGTCCGACTACTACCAAATCAATCTTTTTATCAAGGATAGCAGCCTTAATTGCTTCAAAATCTGTGACGCCTATGGAAAGGTTGATTGCTATTTCAGAAGTCCCGGCATTACCAGGTGCAACATAAAGCTGACTGCACTTTGGGCTTTGTACTATTTTCCAAGCAAAGGCATGTTCACGGCCTCCGCTACCCAATAGAAGTATATTCATTGAATTAATTCAGTTTAATTGGCATGCTCTGAGATAAACTTGATTCGATAAACACGGAGTTCGTCTTCCGCAAAATCCTCATCTTCAAGTTCGTCAAGCGCTGCCTTTATACTATCGTTTTCCGCATTCATAAAGTAATCATGGAGAATATCTTCTCTTTCCTCATCCATGATGTGATGAATGTAGTAATCGATATTTAGTTTAGTTCCGCTATAGATAATTTGCTCTATTTCCTGAAGCAACTCACCCATACTCATATTCAAATTTTCTGCGATTTCATCCAGATCAATCTTGCGGTCGATTTGCTGGATTATTGAAATCTTCACTTTTGACCTTGTTCCTGAGGATTTGACTACAACATCAGAAGCAGTTTCAATTTCATTTTCCTCTACATAGGAAGCGATCAATTTCAGAAAAGTTGACCCAAATTTAGCCACTTTTCCCATTCCTACCCCGTTGATTTGAGCTAATTCCTCTCGGGTGGTTGGATAAACTGTTGCCATTTCCTCCAAAGAAGGATCTTGGAAAATCACATAAGGTGGTAGGTCTTTTTGTCGTGCAACCTTTTTTCGCTCTGCTTTAAGTAGTTCAAACAGTTTTTCATCATACGCCACTCCGCCTGAGGAAACTTCTACCTCCGGTTGTTCATTTTCCAGCTCTTTTTCGAAGTCATGATCGAAATGCAATTGCACTGAGTAAGGCTCATTCAGAAACGCCTGACCTTTTTTAGTCAGTTTCAGGACCCCGTAATTCTCGATGTCTTTCTCCAAGAGGTTCATGACCAATGCCTGTCGGAAAACAGATGTCCAAAGCTTTTCTGTTTGGTCTTGTCCTTTTGCAAAGACTTCTAATTTATCGTGCTTATAGCTTGATACATAATCCGTTTTTTCGCCCATCAATACTTTGACCAAATGCTCCAATCCAAATCGCTGATTGGTAAGCTTGGTAGTTTGTAAGGCCAGGGTTAGAAAATCCATCCCCTCGAAAGTTTCTCTCACGCGCTTACAGTTATCGCAGAAACCACAGTCTTCCTCCATGGTTTCTCCAAAGTAGTTGAGGATAAATTTTCTGCGACAAACTCCTGTTTCTGCATAGGCTGCCATTTCCTGAAGCAGGACTTTTGCATTTTCTCTTTCTGTTACCGCTTTGTCTTTATTGAACTTATCCAGTTTCAGGATGTCCTCATATCGGTAAAACATGAGACAATGTCCTTCCAAACCATCTCTACCTGCACGGCCAGTTTCTTGATAATATCCCTCCAGAGACTTCGGTACATCGTAGTGGATGACATATCGCACGTCCGGTTTATCAATCCCCATTCCGAAAGCGATGGTTGCTACAATCACATCCAGTTCCTCATTGAGGAAATCATCTTGGTTTTTGATTCTGACCGATGAGTCCAAACCTGCATGGTAAGGAGCAGCGTTTATTTGATTTACTTTGAGGAGATCAGCTATTTCCTCCACCTTTTTTCGGCTAAGGCAATAGATTATACCTGATTTCCCCTTGTGGGATTTGATAAACTTGATAAGTTGTTTTTTGGACTCATTCTTTACTTTTGGCCTAACCTCATAAAATAGGTTGGTCCGATTGAATGAGGACTTAAACAAATCCGCCTCTTCCATCTGTAAATTTCGCTGAATGTCCTGCTGAACTTTAGGCGTAGCAGTGGCAGTCAATGCGATGATTGGCAGATTGGGAGCAATCTGAGCGACAATAGATTTGATCTTTCTGTATTCTGGGCGGAAATCATGTCCCCACTCAGAAATACAGTGAGCTTCATCAATGGCTACAAAACTCAAATGAGCTTCCTTCAAAAAGGCTATGTTCTCTTCTTTGGTCAATGACTCAGGAGCCACATATAGAAGCTTGGCATTTTTTTTCATCACCTCGGACTTTACCCGATTGGACTCTGATTTACTGAGTGTTGAATTCAGAAAATGCGCATTGATTCCAATTGCATTCAGTTGGTCAACCTGATTTTTCATCAAGGCAATCAGAGGAGAAATGACTATCGCGGTTCCTTCCTTCACCACGGCCGGTAATTGGTAGCACAGCGATTTACCGGCTCCGGTTGGCATGATGACAAAAGTATTACGCTGCTTGAGCAGGTTGTCAACTATGAGTTCCTGATTCCCTCGAAAATGACTGAATCCGAATATGTGTTTAAGATCTGCTTTTACTTTTTCTTCCACTTGAACAGGGGCTTTAATGGTACGTAAAGCTGTAAACAGGAATGATTTATTACTTTTATACCTTTGTACAAAATTAGTGATTAACACAGGTAAAATTGAATTTAGCTAAAAATATTAAAAATACAGCGGCTAGGGTCCTGCAAAATGAATCAGAGGCTATTCTTAGGCTTGTTGATTATTTAGACGGGGATTTTGAGGCCTGTGTGGAAAGGATTCTGACAGGAAAAGGTCGCGTTGTCATCACTGGAATTGGTAAAAGCGCCATTATCGCCAATAAAATTGTAGCAACCTTAAATTCCACCGGAACTCCGGCAGTTTTCATGCATGCGGCAGATGCCATCCATGGGGATTTGGGCATGGTGCTGGAAGAAGATGTAGTTATCTGTATTTCCAAGAGCGGTAATACTCCGGAGATCAAAGTTTTGGTTCCTTTGTTGAAAAAACTGGGCTCAGTACTGGTCGCTTTGGTAAGTAATCCCAATAGTTATTTGGCAGATCATGCTGATTATGTGCTAAATGCCACCATCGGAGAAGAAGCTTGTCCTCATAATCTTGCTCCTACTACAAGTACTACCGCTCATCTGGCTTTGGGAGATGCATTGGCAGTTTGTCTTTTGGAAGCCAGAGGATTCAGTTCAGATGATTTTGCAAAATATCATCCGGGAGGTTCCTTGGGTAAGCAGCTTTATTTGAGAGTTGATGACCTGCTTAGCTCAGAGCAAATTCCTAAAGTAAAAGAAGACGCTGGCCTTGCAGAAGTTATAGTAGAGATTTCTGGAAAAAGATTGGGTGCCACCGCTGTAACCGACGAGAATGATCAACTTTTAGGGATTATTACCGATGGAGACTTGAGAAGGATGCTTCAAAAAACACTGGATATCCAAAATCTTAAGGCAAAAGATATCATGACTCAAAATCCAAAGACTATTTCAAAGGATGAATATGCCATTCGTGCCTTGAATATGATGCGTAATCATAATATTACTCAATTAGTGGCCATGGATGGGGAAAAAATCGCAGGATTTATCCATATTCATGAATTAATGAAAGAAGGTATAGTTTAACGAATTAATGCAGGAAAAACCCTACATCATCATCATGGCGGGGGGAATTGGCACCCGCTTTTGGCCTCATAGTAGAAGAAAGAGGCCGAAGCAATTTTTGGATATTCTCGGGACTGGGAGGTCACTTCTTCAAATGACCTATGATAGATTTTTGGAAGTTGCGGACAAGGATCGATTCTTCGTGATTACCTATAAAAAGTACGTCAACCTGGTAAAAGAGCAGTTGCCGGAATTGGAGGAGCATCAAATTCTAAGTGAGCCAAATAGAAAAAATACGGCTACCTGCATCGCTTATGCCTGCTACAAAGTAAACTCTATAGATCCGGGAGCCAGTATGATTGTTACTCCTGCAGATCATTTGATTTTGCAGGAAAGAAAATTCGTTAAAACCATTCAGAAAGCGTTAAATGCAGCAACTATTGAAGGAAGACTCATTACAGTAGGAATTAAGCCAAATAGACCGGAAACTGGATATGGGTATATTCAATACCTGGAATCCAAAAATTCAGAAGAGGCACTGAAGGTCAAAACCTTTACAGAAAAGCCTAATATCAAGCTAGCAAAGACATTTATAGAAAGTGGAGATTTCGTCTGGAACTCCGGAATTTTTGTCTGGAAATGCAGCAGTCTACTGAGTTCATTTCAAAAGCATATGCCTGACGTGGCAGAAATTTTTGACGAAGGCAAAGAGTTCTTCGGCAAGGATGCAGAACCTGATTTTGTGAGCAAGGCATACTTACAGGTGAAAAATATTTCCATTGATTACGGTTTGATGGAAAAATCCAGCGATGTATATGTGATTTTGGGCGATTTCGGATGGTCTGATCTTGGGTCCTGGTACAGCCTTCATGAGTTGAGGGAAAAGGATGAGCACAACAATGTGGTGGAGGCCAATGCCATGCTGTATGATACTGAAAACAGCTTTATCAAAGTAGATAGTGAAAAATTGGTTGTAGTGGAAGGACTCAAAAATTACCTAATCAACGAAACAGAGAATGTTCTTTTGATTTGTCCTTTGGATGGGGAGAAGAAATTTAGGGACTTTGTATCCAATGCCCGGAAAAAAGGAGAGGACTTCATCTGAAGTCCTCTTTTTTTTATGCTTTTCTCTGTCTTATTGCTTCGTATATCGCTACACCGGCAGATACTGAGACATTTAAGCTTTCAATATTTCCTGCCATAGGGATTTTGACTTTGTCATCTACGATGCCAAAAATTTCCTGAGAGATTCCATCTTCCTCTGAACCCATTACCATAGCAACAGGACTTGAAAAATCTGCCTCATACATGGATTTTTCGGTCTTTTCTGTGATGGCGATGAGACTTAAGCCCATTTTTTGTAAATCCCTGCAAGTGTAAAATAGATTTCTTACTCTCACTACGGGAAGGAAATTTAAAGCTCCGGCTGAAGTCTTGATGGCATCTGAGTTGATCTGAGCACTTCCCTTTTCAGGGATAACTATTGCATCTACCCCAGCACATTCTGCTGTTCTGGCTATGGCTCCGAAGTTTCTCACATCCGTGATATGATCCAGAACCAAAATTAAGGGAGACTTTCCGACTGCATAGCAATTGTCAATCACATGGTCCAAAGAGGCATAAGCGATGGCAGAGGTCTGTGCTATGACTCCCTGATGATTTTTGCGTGTGATTCGGTTCAATTTAGCTTCAGGAACCCTCACTACAGGCAGGCCTGAGCCTTTGCAAAGCTGAAGTAACTCCTTGATCAGGTCATTGTTCAGTTCCTTCTGAACCAATACCTTATCCAGTTCTTTGCCAGCATGGATAGCCTCCATAACTGCACGTGTTCCAAAAATAAAATCTTTGTCTTGAGCTCCTTTTTCTATTAGAAAGCCATCTTTCCGCTTCTCCATTGGGATATGTTTTTAAACCAGATCGGCTGATAGGCCCTGGATCGGTTTAAGGTGTAATAATGTGGGTTGAGAATATTTTTTACGCGGGCAAAGGTAAATCTAATTTTCGAACTCTCGTCCAATCCTTGATAGCTCCACACTTCACGGTCTAGATAAAAGTTGACTTCTTGCGGTGGACCCATCACAATATACACCATACCTTTGTCTGTTTTCCAACCTTCTTTGAAGTCTGTGAACAAAATATTAGCAAACTCAACTTGTCTAAAATACTCCCGAATGAGTTCTTTGGCGATCTCTGGGTTTCGGGTCAAATTCAACCAATATTGATCCAACGCTCTTTTTTTATCCTCCGCTATCAGTAGGGATTCATGCTCCCTTCTGGTAGAAATATATGTCACCATGTCCACCATTTCATCCCAATCTTTCACTTTAGGATAAGCATCATGGGTAGTTCGGATCAAAAGCCCAGTGGACTTACTCGTATCCTGCTGGAAAAAATAATATCCCTTTTCATCCAATTCATGAGGAACATTGGAAAGAAAATCCCCTTTATCCTTGACTTCCAATTCCCTGGGAACCGGTGCCGGTTTGGTTTCCATGGGAGGATAAGGTATTTCAAAATCCATAGGGTAAAAAAAACTATGGATGCTAGGCCCTGCTAAGCTTTTAAATAACAGCGCTTCACCAGCGGGTAGATAGTTTTGATCAAAAGGAACTCCATTGGCATAGTATGCGCCAAAACTGGGATGATCAAAAACAAATGGACTTTTGAGATCTATATGATAATTATATTCATCTCCCTGACGGGTGTCTAAGGCAGTGAAAAGTAATATGGCCTGTTCTTGATTCTCAGGAATCTGGATTTCTTTCTCAAATACCCAATGCCTGTCGGTGTCATATTTCAAATCTTCAGCAATCAGGATAGTTACATCCTCAGGTTTGATAGCTGTTTGATAGCCATCAGCCAAGGCATATGAAAAGCTGTAAGTGTTAAAATTCGGCTGATCTTCGATTTTCTCTATTACCAGCTGAGCCAAAAAAGTGGAGGAACTCTTTTTTTGAGGGATGATTTTCAAAGCCAACCTAGAATATCTGGAATATCGAAGCGCTTGATTATAATCAGCTAATCTTTTCTGGGAAAATGAGGGTATGGCACATAGAAATGCCAGTGCGAAAAAAATTGAAAGTTGAATGGTCTTTTGCTTCATCGGGTGTTATCTCTGGTTTTAAAAATTAACCTTACTTTTGCCAAAATAGTAAAATTTTACATGGCTACCTATACAACGGAAATCGCCTCGGACAAGTTGGTTAGCGATAATCCTATTCACCAACGATTATTGAAGGCATACATTGCAGCAAAACCCTGGATCAGTGGAAATCTCCTAGAAATAGGCTGTGGAGAGGGCAGAGGGGTAGAGACTTTATTGCCTTTGGCGGACAGTTATGTAGGCTTGGACAAGATAGGTGAAGTGATCGCAGACTTGCAAAAGAAATTTCCGGGGGTTGATTTTAGGCAGGCAGTAATTCCCCCTTTCCAAGGTTTTGAGGATGAGTCCTTTGATACGATTGTAAGCTTTCAGGTGATAGAGCATATCCAGAATGACCGATTGTTTTTACAGGAAATCTACCGAATGCTAAAGCCTGGAGGGAAAGCTATTATTTCAACTCCAAATAATACCCATACACTTTCCAGAAATCCATGGCATATCAGAGAATATGTTCCTCAACAACTGATTGATTTAAGTACTGGAATATTTGACAAAGTGGAGGCAAAAGGAATTGGTGGCAATGAGAAAGTTTGGACCTATCACGAAGCCAACCGTCAATCTGTACAGAAAATCATGCGTTTTGATATTTTTGACCTTCAATACAAATTACCTGCATGGATACTCCGAATGCCTTATGAAATCCTCAATAGGATGAATCGCAACAAATTGCATCAACAACAAGGTGATTCAGTAGTGCAAATCACTCATGAGGATTATCCTCTGGTAGATGATCCTAAAAAAGGGTTAGATCTCTTCTATATTTTATGGAAAAAATAAAAATGGCCGGGTTTTTCAAGATCCCGGCCATTTTTTTAATCTCTTCGCTGCAATCTGCTAGGGCCTTGACTTTCGGTTCCCAACAAAGAGTTAAGTCTTAAACTCAATTCCTGAGCTTTTTCCTGATAGCCTCTTTCTTCCAATAAAGGAATAAAGTACTTGACCATCTCAATAGAGATCATCATCTCTCTATCGTAATCTCTATTTTCTGCAGTGTAGTATTCTATCATGTCCAGAGATCGGTTGGAGATCTTGTCTATAATGTCCAGGGCTTTTTCTTCTTCTCCTACTTCAAAGAATAAAGGAACAGACTGCCCACTGGACAGATCATAAGGAATAGCTTCATTTGGCATGACTTCCAATCCATAATTCAGAAGATTAGCAGCTTTTTCCATATCATCCTGATCCAATAAGGCCATGACAATACTGTTGATGGCACTTCTATGGTTGGAGGCAAATCTTCTGTACTCTTCATCCAAATAAGCATCTGGATTATTCATGCCACGGAAGGCAAATTCGTTCATGTAATTTTCATAAGCCAAATCAGCGTTGACCAATTCCTCTCTTACATAGCCAGGCTTGCGTATAGGCAGTAGACGATAGGTCAAACCTTCCATCACCACATGCTCTTCCAAGTTAACTCCAATTGTTGCCAAAGAGGTATTGTTGAAATAAATCGGGCGTTCCCAATTATTGGTAACTATCAGATCAATCAACATCATGGTTCCTTTGGTCACATAGTTTCCTTTGACCTGAAGATTAATCTGCGGAGCGAATAAAGGTTCGAATTGCTCTGGAATGATATCCTTGCTGAATACCTTTGCGCTATCTACTTCTAAAATCAAATTTCTGGATGGAACCATGTTGACTTGGCTTTTTCCTCCTGTCTTCATTTTCAGAAGGTCAGAACCTGAGTTCAACAATTTGAGATATTCTCTGGCACTGATAGCATCCAGTCCATCTCTTTCCATAACAAATAGCACATCATTGGTTCCTTTTTGGTATCGCTCTGGAGCGAGAGAGAAAGGAAGCGCCTCGGACTCATTCACTGGACGGTTCATTTGGTCCACATACCAATCCGTATCGAAGTAACTCAATACGATAACTCTGACATCAGTTCTGAATCCTTCCACTTCCTGAACATACCAAAGAGGGAAGGTGTCATTATCTCCACCAGTAAATAAAATCGCGTTTGGAGCACAGGAAGCCAAGAAGTTTCTTGCTGCATCCACAGAGAAATAGCGTCCTTGTCTGTTATGGTCATCCCAGTTTTCTACAGCCATTAAGCCCGCAACCGGCAGGGTAATCAAAGTGGCTATTATTCCGGCAGTGGCCAGGTTTTTGGTGAATTTACCGATTCCATGAGCAATGGCTAAAACTCCCATTCCCGCCCAAATGGCAAAAGCATAAAAGCTACCCACATAGATATAATCTCTTTCACGAGGCTCAACTGGTGGGGAATTTAGGTAGAGTACCAATACTACCCCCATCATCAGGAATAGCATAAGGTTGACATAGAAGGATTTAGGATCAGCTTTAGCTTGGAAAAATAATCCTATGATTCCAAGTAAGAGCGGGAGCATCAAGTAATTATTATGTGCTTTGTTTTCTGTGATGTATTCCGGGAATTTATCAGAAAATGCATCAGTGATTCCAATCCAAGGAGCATCCGTAAAGTCACTTTCTCTTCCGGAAAAATTCCACATGAAATAACGGAAATACATATGTCCCAGCTGATGGCTGAGCATAAAGTAAATATTGTCTCCGAATGTAGGTTGTTGCCCTTCTCTAAGCCCAAGTTTTTGTCTATAAATTCTTTTGTGGTTTTCCTGTGTAGAGTAAATCCTAGGCAGAATGGTTGTCTTTTCAGGGTTATAAGTGTTTTTCAACTCATAATCAGCAATCTCATATTTGTCTTTGCCTTTTCTGTATACTGGAGCTCCTTCTTCCTGATCGATTAGCTCAGCAGTAAAAAATTGTCCGTGAATCAAAGGTCTATAGCCGTATTGCTCTCGCTTGAGATAAGAAACGTAGCTAATGATATCTTTTGGAGCATTTTCATTAATCACCGGATCCTGATTGGCCCGGATTACAATCAAAGCATAGGAACTATAGCCAATGAGAATAAATATCAATGATAGCAAAATGGTATTTAACCCTGCTAGAGCCTTGTTTCGAGAGTATCGATAAGCCACAAAAAGGATAGCGAAGAAGGCTAAGGAAAAGAAAATGATTCCTGAACCGAAAGGAAGGCCTAGGCTATTGACAAAAAAGATCTCCGTGGAACCTGCCAAGCTAGGAAGCCCGGGTATGATAAAATTATTGATTACTACCAATGCTACACCGCCGAAAAAGAATGCGATGGCAGCCCCTTTCAAGTTGGGTTTTTCGTACTTTTTGAAATAGTATATCAATGCTAAAGCAGGTAGTGTCACCAAGTTAAGCAAGTGGACCCCAATTGAAAGACCCACTAAATAAGCAATCAAAATCATCCACTTGTTCTCCTCACGAGGATCTTTGACTACATCCCACTTTAACACAGCCCAAATTACAATCGCCGTGAAAAAAGATGACATGGCATAAACCTCTGCTTCTACCGCTGAAAACCAGAAACTGTCCGAAAATGTGTAAATGAGAGATCCTACGATACCTGCACCCATCAGGCTGATGGTTTCTCCTTTAGATTCTTGACCTTCCTGTATTTTGAAAAGTTTTCTTCCAAATAGGGTGATTGACCAAAACAAGAATAAAATGGTAAATCCTGAGAATACAGCACTTCCCACATTCATCCAGTAAGCAATTTCCAGTTCGTTACCGAATGCCAGAAAGCTGAACATTCTATAAACCAGAAGGAAAAAAGGAGCTCCTGGAGGGTGGGGGACCTGAAGCTTGTAAGAAACAGCTATAAATTCTCCCGGATCCCAAAAACTTGCCGTCTCCTCGACGGTCAACACGTAAACCAAAGTGGCTACCAAAAAAACCACCCAGCCGGTGACATTATTGATTTGCTTGAAATTGAGCATTAATAAGGTAATTTTGACGGACGAAAATATAAAATTTATTCCCAAGTCAGGGTTTTTTAGCACTTTTTAAAAGTCTGACCTGTTTCTTCTAAGTGATAAACATTACCGACTTTGACAAAGCGGTCATTTTATCTTTGTTTAGAAATTTAAAATAGCGCTGATATGACTAGCAAACCAAAGACATTTCAGGAATTAATCAATGGAGAAACTCCTGTTTTAGTGGATTTTTTCGCTACTTGGTGTGGTCCTTGTAAAATGATGCAACCCATCTTAGAAGATACAGCCAAGCAAGTGGGAGAAAAAGTGAAAATAATCAAAGTAGATGTGGACAAAAATCCTCTTGCAGCCAGTTCTTATCAGGTAAGAGGTGTTCCCACTTTGATTCTATTCCAAAAAGGCCAAATCCTTTGGAGGGAATCCGGAGTAGTTCCTGCTCACCAATTGACTCAAATTATTGAAAAAAATGTCACAAAAACTGCCTAAGCCAGTGTGACAAAAGTCATTTTATACCCATGATTGGATCTCTAATTTTGATCCATCATCTTAAAAAAGAACAAAAATAAAATTATGAAAATAGAACAGATTTATACCGGATGTCTAGCCCAAGGGGCTTACTATATCGAATCTGATGGTGAAGCAGCTGTGATAGATCCATTGAGAGAAGTTCAGCCCTATATCGAAAAAGCCGAGCGCAGAAATGCTAAAATCAAATATGTTTTCGAAACCCACTTTCATGCTGATTTTGTGTCGGGACATAAGGATTTAGCTGCTAAAACAGGAGCGAAAATCGTCTATGGCCCAACGCCTATGAAAATGGGTTTTGAGGCTATTATTGCTGAAGATAATCAGGAATTTCAGATTGGGAAGGCAAAAATTAAAGTTATTCATACTCCGGGTCATACGATGGAGTCCTCCTGCTATTTACTATTCAACGAGGAAGGTAAGCCGGAAGCTATTTTTACAGGAGATACTTTATTTATTGGTGATGTAGGAAGACCAGATCTCGCCCAAAAGGTTGTGGAGGATTTAACTCAGGAAAAGTTGGCAGGACACCTTTATGAATCTTTGAGAAATAAAATCATGCCACTACCGGATGATTTGATTGTTTATCCCGCTCATGGGGCAGGATCTGCTTGTGGCAAGAATATGAGTAAAGAAACATCTGATACCTTGGGAAATCAAAAGAAGACCAATTATGCGCTTCAAGAAATGACCAAAGAGGAATTTATCAAAGAGGTTATTACTGGTTTGACTCCGCCTCCTGCCTATTTCCCTCAAAATGTGATGTTGAATATACAGGGATACGATAGTATTGATGAGGTGTTGGAAAGAGGTGTTAAGCCACTTTCTCCAGAGGAGTTTGAGACAGTGGCAAACGAGACAGGAGCATTGATTTTGGATACAAGAGCTCCACAGGTGTTTAACAAAGGATTTATCCCCAATTCCATTAATATTGGAATAGATGGTTCATTTGCTGTATGGGTTGGTGCCATGATTCCTGATGTGAAACAGGAGATTCTGGTAGTTGCGGAAGAGGGCAGAGAAGAAGAAGTAATCACTAGACTGGCAAGAGTAGGCTATGATTATTCTTTAGGATACTTAAATGGCGGATTTGCCAGCTGGAAAAAATCCGGTAAAGAAATAGATAGCATCACTTCCATCAGCGCAGCTGAATTGGCAAAAATCCAAGAAGCTGACCCTAATGTACCTATTCTGGATGTGAGAAAGAATTCCGAATTCCTTTCAGAGCATATCAAAGGTGCTGAAAATACTCCTTTAGATTATATCAATGAGAGCATGTTGAAAGTAGATAAGAATAAAACCTATTATGTACACTGCGCAGGAGGTTATAGATCTATGGTATTCAACTCTATTTTGAGAGCCAGAGGCTATGATAATCTGATTGATGTGGATGGTGGTTTTAAAGCTATCAAGGAATCAGGAAAATTTGAAGTATCAGACTATGTTTGCCCAACTACCTTGTTGTAAACCAGTCTTTCTTCCAAAGAAAATGGCAAGCCTTCGAGCTTGCCATTTTTCATTTAAAGGAAACCCATGTGATCAAAGTCACTGATATATGTTGAGGATACTTAGCAAATTTGTACTGGTTTTATTCTTGGGTCTTCATGCATTTGAGTTAAAGGCTCAACATGAAATCCCATCGGTTGAAACTGAAAAAACAGATCAAAAGCTATTTGGGCAAATCCTGAAGAGTGGCTCTTTTGAATTTCATTTGAGGTCTTTTTACATGACCACAATCAATCAAGGGGCATTGACAGACTATTCAACCTGGGGTACTGGAGCTGGGCTGGGTTATTTCTCGCCTCGATGGAAAGGATTTGGAATTGGATTTAGTGGGTTTTTCGTCTTTAGACATTTCGAAAATAATATCATTGCCAAAGACCCCTTAACAGGAAAGTCAAATCGATATGAACTGCTGCTCTATGATGTGCACCATCCAGAAAACCACAAGGATATGGATAGATTGGAAGAGTTCTACCTTTCTTTCGAAAAAGAAAATATCTCTGCATGGTTTGGAAGACATCACTTTGAAAGTCCATTATTAAATGCTTCAGATAATAGAATGAGACCCAATTTGTTCAGTGGGCTTTCAGTGGATTGGAAAGTAAATAATTGGAAAGTCAGTGGAGCTTGGTTCTCTCATGTGATATCGAGAGGATCTTTGGAATGGCTGCCAGTAGAAGAGTCCTTTGGATTTTTCGATTCAGGTAGGCATCCATTGGAGTCTGTGAAAGAGTATGACCAAGAGGTGGATTCAAAAGGAATTGGCGTTTTGGGGGTTGAATATGAGGGAAGAACCTGGTCCTTAGAGTCTTGGAATTATCTTTCTGAGAATGTGTTTGGGCTCACTATGTTACAATTGAATGGAAAATCCCCTTCTCATCATGGATGGAACTGGATTTGGGGTGTTCAAGCCTTTTATCAGGAAGCGATCAATGATGGGGGGAACCCTGATCCCGATCTTACATACATATTGCCAAATGAAAATTCTTCAGGATTTGGGGCGAGAGCGGGAATGAATTGGCCAAATACAAGTGTTTCCATTAATTATCTGGGAATCTCTAATTCTGGAAGATTTCTTTTCCCTAGAGAATGGGGAAGGGAACAATTCTTTGTTACGCTTCAAAGAGAAAGATTTGAAGGTCTGGGAGGTGCAAATGCAGTAATGTTACAGCTTGATCAGGAAGTGGTGAAAAATAAATTTAAAATGAGCTTTGGGGCATCACATGTCAAAACTCCCGAGATTGACAACCTTGCTTTAAACAAATATGGAATCCCAAATTACATCCATTTCACAGGCTTATTGGACTATAAATTTGACGGCTTCTTTCAAGGTTTGGACTTACAGTTTCTAGTTGCTTTGAAGAAGGAAAATTCTGAAAAGGAAATCCCCTTAGAATATGTGATCAATCGGATTAATATGGCGAATTTGAACTTGATTTTGGATTATAGGTTTTAATAAAAAATAGATAAAATGAATGAATTTATAGAATGGGTTTCACAACCTTGGCCTTGGTACGTGGCAGGTCCTTTAATAGGATTGACAGTGCCCGCCTTACTTATTTTGGGGAATAAAACCTTTGGGATTTCTTCCTCCTTGCGTCACGTCTGTGCAATGTGTGTGCCTGCGGGAATTCCCTTCTTTACCTACAATTGGAAGAAAGAAATCTGGAATTTACTCTTTGTGATTGGGATATTAATAGGAGGCTTTGTAGCCACTTCTTATTTATCCAATCCAGAAATCATCAAAATCTCTGAAGCTACACAGTCAGATTTGGCTGCTTTGGGTATTACAGATTATTCCAGCCTCTTGCCTGTGGAGATCTTTTCTTGGGAGAATCTCTTTACGGCCAAAGGCTTGGTGTTCTTTGTTGTCGGAGGGTTTCTAGTAGGTTTTGGAACTCGCTATGCGGGTGGATGCACCTCCGGACATGCAATTATGGGAATCAGTTCCCTGCAATGGCCTTCACTGGTAGCTACTATTTTCTTTATGATTGGTGGATTTTTAATGACTCATTTGTTACTGGAGCCATTGATGAAAATTGTGGGATTTTAATTGAAAAAAGACATGAAATGCCCATGAGGAAAAATCTCACACAACTTGTCCCGTCCGCCGCGGCGGATAGGGAGGGGGATGCCCCGATAAATCGGGGTAGGGCATTCCATCTGACCTTTAAAAAACAAAAAATAAACAGATGAAATCGAGCACGAGGGAAAACCTCACACACAGGCATGCCCCGATGTATCGGGGAACCGGTGCGACCTGCCTGCAGCAGGCAGGGATTCCATCTGACCACTAAAAAACTAATTATAAACAGATGAAAGTTATAGATAAGAAAACTGTAGTAGAGGATCCCAATTGTGTAGCACCAAATCTACGAGAGGATCATGATAAGGGGTTAGAATTACTGAAATATGTGATTTTAGGAGTGTTATTTGGGATTGTTTTTGTCAAGGCTGAAATCATTTCTTGGTTTAGAATTCAGGAAATGTTTAGGCTTCAGTCCTTTCATATGTATGGAGTGATTGGCTCAGCGATTGTTACTGGAATCATATCTATCCAGATTATCAAGCGATTTGGGATCAAAACCATTCATGGAGAAAAAATCAATATTCCAACCAAGGAGTTTAGAAAAGGGCAAATTATCGGAGGTTTTATCTTCGGTTTAGGCTGGGCTATTACAGGAGCATGTCCAGGGCCTTTATTCGCACAGATTGGTAGTGGATTTACAGTAGTAGGTATTACCCTTATTTCGGCAATTGCAGGAACTTGGGTTTATGGAAAGTTTGCTGATAAGCTACCTAACTAAGCCCTATATAAATATTAAAAGCCGTGGGAACTGATGTCTCCACGGCTTTTTTATGTCCTATAACTGTCAATTAGTTCTCTTTATAAGACCTTTAATAACTTTATGTTTTAGACTAATATAGTTCTGATAGCCGGCGAAATTTTCAATCGAATACTTTTTTAATAATAAACCGAATCATCAATATTATACAGGCTAGGATCGATCCCACTATTACAAATTCCATACAACAGATTTTCACTTTAAACCAAGCAAGTCCTAAATAGTTTTTCCGCTTCTAGGGTTTCCACAAGTTTATTTCTTTGAAACTTCTTTACTTTGGGATGCCTATTCAACTTATTTCAACTCATGAACCCATTGGTTAAACGTAGAATCGCCCTGGGAAGCCTTTTCTTTTTTATAGGGCTTTGCTTTGCTAGTTGGGCGGCAAGGATTCCCGACATCCAAGCAAAATTTGATCTTTCTGAAGGACAGTTAGGGACTTTGTTGTTGTTTTTGCCCATAGGTTCCATTTTGGGATTACCCATTGCTGGATGGTCAGTCCATGAGTTTGGAAGCAGAAGAGTGATTTTAACCGGAAGTTTTATTTACGCTATTTCTCTTCCATTAATAGGATTAAGTCCCACCACTTGGATTTTAGTAATTGTTTTGATTCTGTTTGGTCTAATGGGAAATATCATGAATATAGCTTTGAATACTCAGGCTTTAGACTTGGAAGATCAGATGGGAAAAAGTATCCTGGCTTCTTTTCATGGACTTTGGAGCTTGGCTGGATTTACCGGTGCAGGAATTGGAGCTGCCATGATATTTCTTGATTTCAATCCTACTCAACATTACCTGCTGGTAATGATTCTATCATTTGTCATCATTTTCTTGGCTCATAGTTATGTGGTCAAAGAGAAAAAACGGGATGATTCAGGCGGATTAGTTTTAAAAAAGCCAGATAATCTACTATTAAGAATTGGCTTGATAGCCTTCCTCGGTATGATGACCGAGGGTTGTATGTTTGACTGGAGCGGAGTTTATTTCAAAAAAGTATTGATCGCGGATCCGAGTTTGGTGAGCTTGGGATATGTGGCTTTTATGGGGACTATGGCCTCTGGTAGATTTATTTCAGATAGGCTGGTTCAACGCTTTGGAAAAGTGCCTGTAATTAGGGTTAGTGGCTTGTTGATATTTCTAGGTCTCCTACTTTCCGTCTTGATCCCGACATTGCCTTTTGCTACGCTTGGATTCTTTATAGTTGGATTCGGAGTTTCCTCTATCATTCCGGTTTCCTATAGCATAGCAGGAAGGTCCAAGCAGTTTGCTCCCAGTGTCGCTTTGGCCTTGGTTTCTACGATTTCGTTTTTTGGATTTTTGATAGGGCCTCCTATGATTGGATTTATTGCGGATTTATTCAGCCTGAAAATCTCATTTGCTCTTATAGCAATGAATGGATTAGGAATCGCACTCTTGGCATCCATTAGAAAAGAGGTTTTTTACCCTTCTCAAGTAAACTAGACGTTATGAGTTACCCCGAGAATTTCCAATTCAGAAAGATATTTGAAATCAACTCCTTCATGGTCAGCCCCAATGGTACGCTTCGTGTTAAATCCTTGGCAGACTTACTTCAGGAGATTGCTTGGAAGCACGCTGATTCTGAAGATTTTGGCAGGAATCTCATGGAGAGTCAGCAAATGTGGGCCTTATCCAGGTTTGAATTTAAAATTTTCAAGCTTCCTAAGTGGGGAGATGAAATTGAAGTATTCACAGGTGGAAGAGGGGTTGAAAAGTTTTTTGCCTTTCGGGAATTCTTAGTAAGAGATAAATCCGGGAATATTTTGGTTCGAGCTATGAGTTCCTGGCTGCTTTTAGATCTGCAAACCAAAAGGATACAAAGACCCGATCAGGTTTTGCCAGCTAAAGTATTTGATCCGCAGTTAAAGCCGGATTGGCAGCCTCCAAAAATACTGGTGGAAGGAGAGGAGATTTTCTCTTGCTCTCTTCATGTAAAGCACTCTGATTTAGACTTATACAATCATGTGAATAATACCAGCTATATCCGTTGGGTGGAGGATTGCTGTCTGGAATTAGGGATGCAAATTGTCGAGGAACTTAGCATCAATTATCAATCGGAGTGTAAACTTGGGGACCAGTTGAATCTCATGGTTTACGAATTTTCAGGAGAGTTTTTATTGAAAGCCGTGCTAGAAGATAAAGTCTGTTTCACTGCGAAGTGTCAGGGAAAGAGAAAATGAGAGGTGTTTTTCATTTCCTTTGCTTAACTTGATTTGGATGTGATGCAAGTCACAGGAATTCAGTGTATAAATCCTGCATTTTTGTAAAGAATCGAGCATCTTATGAATCAGTTAGGAAAACCTTTTTTACAAATCATTTCGCTGTTGTTAGGCTTATTGGTACTGGCTACTGCTTTGGTAGGAATGATTGGAGGCGTCGTTTTAATTTCCTCATCAGGGATTCAACTACCATCTTTGAAAGACTCTAATTCCGAAACCGAAACGACGATTGAAGGTACTGAAGTCAAACCCAAGTATTTAGAAGATCCAGCAGGAATGTGGATGGCTCCTGATTGGTCTAAAGTAGAATTAGAGCCAAATGCTGAAGAAATTAAGTACGGCAGGGATTTGATCGCAAATACTGCCGAGTATTTAGGGCCCAACGGGAAGGTGAGAAAAATGTCCAATGGACTCAATTGTCAAAACTGCCACCTACAGGCTGGTACGGTTCCCTTAGGAAATAACTATTCAGCCGTGGCATCTACCTATCCAAAAGTCAGATCACGCTCCGGAAAATCAGAGGATATTCCCAAGAGGATCAATGATTGTTTTGAGCGCAGTTTGAATGGAGGCATATTGGAATCAGACTCCAGGGAAATGGTTGCTATGGTAGCATATATGAATTGGGTAGGGAAGGATGTTCCAAAAGGTGAGAAGCCCAAAGGGGTTGGTTTGTATGAGGTTCCTTTGTTGGACAGAGCAGCAGATCCGGAAAAAGGGAAAAGTATTTACATCAATCAATGTCAAAGCTGCCACGGCCAAGAGGGTCAAGGTTTGGCTAAGCAAGATGGCAGTGGATATATCTATCCTCCTTTATGGGGTTCGAATAGCTACAATCAGGGAGCAGGATTATTTCGACTTTCTAGGTTTGCGGGTTATGTCAGAGCCAATATGCCCTTGGGAGCAACTTTTGAAAACCCGCTTATATCAGATGAAGAAGCCTGGGATGTGGCAGCCTATGTCAATAGCATGGAAAGGCCATCCAAAGATTTAAGTCAAGATTGGCCTGATATTTCCAAAAAACCTATGGATCATCCATTTGGGCCATATAGTGACAGTTTCCCTGAAGTGCAACATAAATTTGGTCCGTTCAAACCTATCACTGAAGCAAAGTCCAAGTCGGAATGAAACTGACCACATTGGTTTTATTTTGGATTCTTCCATTAGGACTGAATGCGCAAGATTCTGCCCAAAAGCTGAGTTTTCAGCCAACTATTCATGCTCGAAGTTTTTGGATGAGTACTTCTTACCAAAAAGACTTCAAAGATGATTTTGCTTGGGGTAATTCTCTGAGTCTGGGCCTAAAGTCCAATTATCTTCAAAAATGGTATTTCCGAGCATCTATCAGAGGTTTTTTGAATACATGGAGCTCGGATATAAATGCCAATGATCCCTTGACCAATAGAGATAACCGATACGAAACAGGATTATTTGATTTATTAAATAGGGGAGATAAAGCCTTTTTATCTTTTGAAAATCTATCCTTAGCTTATAAGTCTACCAAATGGGAGATTGAAATCGGAAGGATGGGAGTCAATACTCCATGGATCAACCCTCAAGATGGTCGATTGGCACCTACTCTGATGGAAGGTTTAAGGCTTGGTTTCAATCCAAGTTCTGATTGGAAAGTTTCTGGATGGTTTATTCATAGATTGAGAGTTCGTGGAACTAAGGACTGGTTAAGGCCGGGAGAAACTGTCGGTATTTTCCCAGTTGCCCGAGATGTGAATGGTCTTCCGTCTCAATATTTCAATAACACGGAGAGCCGGTCTATACTCATCTCAGAGGTAGAAAAAGAATCCGATTGGGGTGCTTTTAATTTTTCCAATACCTGGGCTGCTCATTTATTCTCTACATATTGGTTCCAATGGGAAAGGGATTGGAATCGAGAGGAAAAGACTTCATTTTTTTTCACAGGCTTACAGCTAGGTTTCCAACATGGAATCCGAAATGGGGGGAATGATAATCCCTTATTGGCATTCAAAGATCCTTCTGACCAAAATTGGGTTGTTTCCACAAGATTCGGATGGAAGAATCCTAAAATAGAAACCCATCTGAGCGCAACCATTCTTAGAGGCAAAGGCCGTTGGCTTAGTCCAAGAGAGTGGGGGAAGGATGCTTGGTATACTTTTATTCCAAGAGAAAGGAATGAGGGCTATGAAAGCTTGGAGGCACTGACAGCTTACTTTTCATTTCAATACCGAAGAAATATCCAACTATTTGGCCATATGGGCTTTCACTGGCTTCCAGATATTGGTGATCCATTAGCTAATAAATACGCTTTTCCATCCTATAGGCAAGTGAACTTGGGAGTCAAATTCCATCCTAAAAATTACCAAAAATTGGATTTCCAGATATTGGTCATGAATAAAGAAGCTTTGGGGTTACAAAACCTCAGCCCGACCCAACGCTATAATAAAGTTGAAATGATTCACCTGAATATCATAGCAAATTGGAGTTTAAACTGAATTAAGGTCGGTTCCAGTCAAAAAAACAGAATATCAATATTTTGGATGATTCTACCCAATTGGATGTTTTTCTAATAAATTAGGAAATACCGAAACTTCTCCTCACCTTTGATGCGGATTCAAAAAAGGGACAAGCCCTTTAGAATTCGAGAAAATAATTTAGCGTTGATATTCAACCTGCTTAAGTAGCAAATTTCAGAGTTCCTCCTTTGCAAAGGTTTTAATTCTCTTCTTTCTACTTTTTTAATGGACAGCTTTAGGGCTGGTAAATTAAAACCTGCAGCGAAATTCCCCCGGGAACAACTTTACCTTCTTAATTAACAGTTTATTAAAACAGTAAGATTCTCAGAGTCAGTTTTATCTGAATTCTCCAAAACCCTTCGAAAAAGAGTTTATAACCATTTTGAAACTACCCAGCAGTCCAAATACGGAAATGCTGAGATGGTATTCAAAACCGTTTTTTTACTCTCTCTCTACATTGTGCCCATCGCATTAGTGATTTTGGGCGTAGCTCAAACCACCTTTCAACTTTACGCTTGCTTTGTTTTAGCAGGATTTGGGATGGCAGGTGTAGGAATGGGCGTAATGCATGATGCCAATCATGGTTCTTATTCCAAAAATCCAACCGTCAACAAATGGGTAGGTTATACTTTAAACTTGGTAGGAGCTAGCTCTACGGTTTGGAAAATCCAGCATAATGTTTTGCATCATAGCTTTACCAATATTGACGAGCATGATGACGACATCAATGCACCCTTTTTCCTAAGATTTTCTCCAAGCGCGAAGAAAAATTTCCTGCATAAATTCCAGCATTTGTATGCTTGGATCTTTTATTCTCTTTCCACCATATCTTGGGTTACCGCCAAAGATTTCATTAGACTGACTCGTTATCACAAAATGGGATTGGTTAAGGGAGAGAATGCGTATAGAAACAATATATTCAAATTGATCGCATGGAAATTGGGCTATTTCATTGTAGCCTTGGGATTACCCTTGCTATTTGCTCCATTCTCTGCAGGTCAAATCATATTAGCATACATCGTGATGCACGCTGTGACAGGTTTTGTAATTACCATGGTATTTCAAACTGCTCATATTGTACCTGAAGTTGAATTCCCTCTTCCTAATAGCGAAGGAATCGTTGAAGGTGAGCGTATGCTACATCAATTGGCTACTACCTGTAATTTCGCCCCAAATTCCAGAGTTTTGGAATGGTTTATAGGTGGACTCAATTATCAAGTCGAACATCATTTATTCCCTGATATCTGCCATGTGCATTATCGGGATATTTCAAAAATTGTAAAAGCAACGGCTGAGGAATACCAGATTCCTTACTATTCAAAGCCTAATTTTTTTGGGGCAGTATATGATCATTTTAGAATGCTTTATCTCTTGGGGAATAGCCCTGAGTTAGAGCCAGTAAAAGCCTAACATTATGAATCCGAACAACAGACCAAAACCAAATAGGGACAAGAGCAGAAATGCACGTCCCGTCGGTAGAACATCGCCTAAACAAGGCAAGCAGGCCAAAGTGTCCAAATTGGATCCAAGGTTATTGGTGAAGACAGCTTCACCGAGCAGCAAAACAGATTTTAAATCTGAAACCACTTTCTCTGATCTACCTATCGGTGCTCAGTTGAAGAAAAACCTGACATTAAAGGGATATACTACCTTAACCAAAATTCAGGACCAGTCTCTTCTTCCTCTTTTGGAAAAAAGAGATTTGATGGGGATTTCCAATACCGGTTCAGGTAAAACCTGCGCTTTCTTAATACCTATCATTGAGCATGCTTTAGCAAACCCTCATGATTTCAAGGCATTAATTGTGACTCCGACCAGAGAGTTGGCGCTTCAGATTGAGGAAGAGTTTAAGAGCCTGACCAAAGGCATGAATTTGAGATCTGCCACCTTCATTGGAGGCACAAATATTAATTCTGACGAAAAATCCTTGCATAGACATCCACAGATTATTGTGGGTACTCCTGGAAGATTGTTGGATTTATATGGTAGAAGATTACTCAAGCTCAACATGGTCAAAACACTCGTCTTGGATGAGTTTGACAGAATGCTGGATATGGGTTTCGTAAACGATGTGAAGAAGTTGGTAGCGCCTATGAATCAAAGGAGTCAGACCATGTTATTCAGTGCTACGTTAGACCCAGATCAGTCAGTATTGATCAAAAGCCTTTTGAATAATCCAGTTGAAGTAAAAGTAAATAGTGGAGGCAATTCCAGCGAGAATGTAGATCAGGAGATTGTCCATTTGAAAGATGGTCAGGATAAGTTTACTGTTTTGCAAAATATGTTTCAGAGTGCAGATTTGGAGCGGGTGATCATTTTCACCGAAACCAAAAGATTGGCTGATAGACTAAGTAAAAAATTAAATCAGGCAGGGATTCAATCCGGTCTGATCCACGGCAATAAATCCCAGAATTTCCGCAATAGGACTATTGAGGAATTCAAAAACGGAACCACCAGAGTATTGGTAGCCACCGACGTGGCGGCCAGAGGTATAGACGTGGCTGATGTGACCCATGTGATCAATTATCAGCTTCCCATGTCTATGGATAGTTATATCCACAGAATAGGCCGGACAGGGCGCGCCGGAAAAGCCGGTCGTGCCATCACATTTGTCAACTAAAAATTCTATATGTCAAAAAATCAAAATGCATTCATCAAAAAACAAAAAGCAGAACTTAAAAGAAGAAAACAAAAAGAAAAATTAGAGAAAAAATTAGCCCGCAAAGAACAGCCTAAAAGCGGGGATTTAGAAGACATGATGGCTTATGTCGATGAGTTTGGAAACATATCCGAAACTCCTCCGGAACCGGAGCCACCAAAAAAAGAAAGACCTAAAAATCAATATTTCAATAACAAACAACAAAGTAAAAATTAGTAATCATGAATGAAGGAACAGTAAAATTCTTTAACACAACCAAAGGTTTTGGTTTCATTACACCAGCAGACAACAGTGAAGATGTATTCGTACACCACTCCGGTCTAGTACACGAAATCCGTGAAAATGACAAAGTTACTTTTGACGTAGTTCAAGGTAAAAAAGGTGTTAACGCAGTGAACGTTAAAGTAGTAGGTTAATTCCTCCTGCTTTCAAAATAGAATCCCTGGGGCTATGCTTCAGGGATTTTTTTTTGGAAAAATCGATTAGAAAAGGAAACTGGGAGTTCACTTCAAAGCAATCTGATTGTATAGCCTTTCTCCTTTTTCGAATTGAGTAATATTGTCTAGGGTAGTTTTGGCTATTTGTGCCAAAGCTTCATGAGTCAAGAACGCCTGATGGCCTGTAATCAAGACATTGGGGAATGTCATCAACCTGGAGATTTGCTCGTCCTCCAAAATTTGCTCAGAAAGATTTCTGAAAAATAAGTCTTCCTCCTGCTCATATACATCTATGCCCAAATAGCCTAGTTCCCGGGATTTTAAGGCCTGAATTACCGCCTTGGTTTCGATCAAGGCTCCTCTCGAAGTATTGATTAGCATGCTGTTGTTTTTCATCTGAGAGAGAGCAGTTTTGTTGATCAAGTGCTTTGTGTCGGGAGTTAAGGGGCAGTGAAGGGAAATGATATCAGACTGGGAGAACAAATCCTCTATACTGACATATTTTATCCCTAAGTCCTTCATTTCTTCATTTTGAATTACATCAAAGGCTACAACTTCACATCCAAAACCCAATGCTATCTTACAGAAAGCCCTACCAATGGCCCCGGTACCTATGACCCCGATAGTTTTTTGGAATAAATTAAATCCAGTGAGTCCCTCCAGAGAAAAGTTGGATTCCCTGATCCTGTTGTAAGCCTTATGTGTCTTTCTGCTGAGTGTAAGAATCAAGGCAAAGGCATGTTCAGCTACAGCCTCTGGGCTATAAACTGGCACTCTAACAACAGGAATACCCAAAGAACTTGCGGTTTCTAAATCTACCTGATTGTAACCGGCACAACGAAGAGCTATTAACTGAACTCCATTTTCTTTGAGGAGAGTAAGAGTATTTTGATCCAAACTGTCATTTACAAACGCACAGACTGCCTCATGTCCTTTTGCCAGTGGGGCAGAAAACTGGTCAAGCTTCGTCTCAAAATAGGTGATCTCGTGATGATAGTTTGCCAAGATGGAGCCAAAGCTATTTTCATCATATGACTTGGTACTAAAAAATGCAATTTTCATGCTTTTATATTTTTACCTGATAAATTGAAAAACGCGTTACTTCTTCCTCAATTTCTGAATTTTCAGGCTCTTGAACCAAAAATTTTCCATTTCCCATTCCAAATAAAATAGTTCCGGGTACAGATGGAAGTTCTTGGCCTAATTGCTTCTTATTTTTAATAAGGATCAATCTCTTTTCATTAAGGTCTGAAATAGGGCTATAAAGAGGGTCTTCAGCTTTTCGATTATCATATTCAGATGGTGTAATTCCCGTGAAATAAGAAATCAAATAAAGGTCCTCATCGATTTGAATCAGGGAGATATTCCTCCCAGCCATCATTCTAAGTTGGGTGATCCTTTCATCGTTTTGTTCGATTTCGATTGGGACCGAATTATAAGTTAGAAACTCCTCATGTTTCAGGGGAATACTTCCTTTGTAATTCAAACCCGGAAGATCATAAACTTCAATTTCATCCTCTAGACCGTGTAAAACCAATAATTCTGAAGTCTTCCGATTAATTTGGAAGGATTTGGTCATCAATTCAGGATAAAAACCTTCCGTTTGTCTGTATACCGATTGCGATCTATATGGGACCACAGATTTCATCTCTCCCGACTCCAGATGCAGTTTGTAGAAATTCTTTAATGTATCCCTACCTTCCTCGTTTCTGATCAGATAATGTGCAGATAAATAATTGCTGGGGCCCACTAAAAAAAAGGTACTGTCATTTGACTCGAAATATTGAGTTTTTCCGAGAGGACCGAATGCACGGATAGGTAATGGAGACTGGATTCGTTGCTGAAATTGGGTTTGATAAGTGGAATCAAAGGCAAATAATGCAAAGGGCAATTCAGCAATCCTTAATCCATCCGGACCAAAACTCATTCCGATCGGGTTCCAATTACCATAATTACCCGGACCATCTCCCTTCTTTTTAGCTCTTTGAATAATATTTCCATCCAAATCTATTTCCAGAATTTCATCTTCTACCGTAGCGTAGCCCAAATAGGTTTTTTCCTGCTCGGAGTAATCACTGATAATTACCCTTGTGAGATTGTTGACTTCAAAGGAGTCTATTTTCTCTATTTGAAAATCTTTTTCTGAATATTTTTCCTGTTGATTATCAGGCGAACAAGCCTGCAAACCCAATAAAAAAAGAAAAATCCATAAGATGTATTTGGGAGATAGAGTGGGATATTTCATTATTTAAAATATAGTTTTACTACTTATTTATCGTTGAATTTACAATCTATTCTTGACTTTCCCAGCTAATCTTCTTTTTTCCTATTTGTGACAAGAGTTGCTAACTTAAGCATTTCAAATTCAACCCTAATTCTATGAGAAAAAATCTGCTGTTTTGCCTGTTTATCCTAGTGTTTTCCTGTGCGGAAAAGAAAGAGAAAGTAAAAGAAATTGAAAAAGAAGTAATTAAAGAGATTACGATGGATTCAACCCCCGATTCTGTTTTAAGGCATGTTGTTTTATTTGCTTTCAAGGAAAGTATCAGTCCAGCCGATATCAATCAAATTATCGAGGCGTTTGAAAACCTTCAGAATGAAATTCCTGAAATCAAGTCATTTGAATGGGGACTCAACAATAGTCCGGAGAATCTGAATAAAGGCCTTACTCATGCCTTTTTTCTGACATTTCATTCAGAAGCAGACCGAGACACCTATTTGCCTCATCCTGCCCATCAGAAATTCGGAGAATTGATCGGGCCACATCTTAAAGATGTAACTGTGGTGGATTATTGGACCAAATAAGATAATCTTAATTGTAGGGGAGGCCGGATGAATTCCCCATCTTGCTTTCTCCTACAGTTAGAACTTCGGTGACCACAAAATTACTGGCTCCTCTCCAAGGGAGCATCCCATTGTATTCTTTATAGCGTAGCTCCACAAATTTGCCAGAGGCTCGTTCCAATTTTTCAGCAACTTCGGGGTCAGTTACACTAAATCTAAACTCATTGCTTTGGAGTCCGCCTGCAGTTGGACTTTGGAATCCTTCCTGTACTACACGTCCTTCGTAGGTTTTAAACAGGACTCCTTTTTTTACAAAATAATTCAATGAGCCAGCTTTTACGCCTTCACCGAAGACAAATAAAAATTTGTACCAAAAGATAGCTCCTAATATAAGCACAAGGATTAATCCGAAAATCCACCCGAATTTTTTCATAATATTCTATTTTCAGCTTCTAATATAAGCAGTGATTTTATCTAAAAAATAGAAAGACAAAATAAAACCTAGCAAGTGTTTTCGTGTTTTTAAATCATGCAGGAGGATTTATTTCAAAAAAGCGGACAAAATTTATTACCCTTTCAAGGTGAGGTAAGGTATTATCCTGACTTTATTCAATGTGAGATGGCTTTTGAATTATACCGGCGCTTGGAAAAAGAAATCAAATGGAAACAGGAGCCTATCCGCCTTTTTGGGAAAACAATCCTGCAGCCAAGATTAACTGCTTTGTATGGAGATCCCGAAAAATCATATAGTTATTCGGGGATTACTATGAATCCGATTCCATGGAACGATACCCTTCGTGAAATTAAGTTTCAGATTGAAAAATTAAGTATGGAATCTTTCACACATGTGCTGCTTAATTTTTATCGGGATGGAAAAGACAGCATGGGTTGGCATAGAGATAATGAGGCAAGTTTGGGACGAAATCCGACCATAGCCTCAATCAGTTTGGGGGAAACCAGGAATTTTCAGCTGAGGCATTACGAGAATAAGAAAATAAAATTGAATATGCCTTTAAATTCTGGAAGCTTATTGATCATGGGTGGGGAGAGTCAACATTTTTGGGAGCATCAAATTCCCAAAAGTAAAAAAGTAAGTAAAGGAAGAATTAACCTGACCTTTCGAAAATTGATTTAAAATATTACTTGTTCTTTCAACATGTTGAGATATTCAAACGGAAGTGGCTTTTCGATATAATCTATCACGCTTGAATATTCCATGGCTTTATTTTTATCAGCTACATTGACAGATGAGCTAATCAAAATCACTTTTATTTTTTCGGGAGTATTTTTGTTTTCAATGAAATCCAAAACACCCCATCCATCGATCGTTTTCATGTAAATATCCAAGAACAGAAGGTGGTTTTTATCCATGTTCTCTTCCAAGAAGCGGATTGCGTCATATCCATCTTCAAATTTCAAAGGGGTTTGATGGAAGTCGGATTTCTTTGCCAAGACATCATGGATGAACAAGAAATTAGGGTCGTCATCTACGATTATTAAGTTAAAATTGGCCATCAAATGGGTAAGTAGTGAAAGGTCGGAGTTGGGTTCCGTGGTGATATTAATAAGATTTATTTATTCAATTAATAAATTATGAAAAATAATTCCGAATTATTCATCAAAAATATAAAAAAAAAGCCCCGTTTTGAACGAGGCTGAAAATTAATTTACTAGCCAAATAAACTCGCCGTATCCCTCTTTTTCCATTTGGGACTTGGGGATAAACTTCATCGCGGCTGAATTCATGCAGTATCTCAATCCGGTGGGCTCTGGTCCATCATAGAAAACATGTCCTAAATGGCTATTGCCTAACTTGCTTCGAACTTCCACCCGAATCATTCCCAAGGTCTTATCAACTGGTTTGTCTATTATCCTAGCATCGATTGGTTTGGTGAAACTTGGCCATCCTGAACCTGACTCATATTTATCTTTGGAACTGAATAAAGGAGCTCCTGATACTATGCATACATAAATACCAGCCTCCTTATTTCCATTGTACTCATTTTGGAAAGCATATTCAGTTGCATCTTCCATAGTCACCTCATACTGTAAATCAGTTAATGTGGCTTTCAACTCTTCTTTGGATTTAGCAGGGTATTCTTTTTGGCTCAATTCCGGCCAATGCTTTTTGATAAATGCATCTCTACCACTTCCTGTTCTGTAGGAATAATAATCCTGGGGCTTTTTCTTATAATAATCTTGATGATATTCTTCTGCTTCGTAGAAGTTGGTGTATTTGATGACGGGAGTTGCAATAGGCTTGTCAAATTTCCCGGACTGATCCAACAGCTTTTTGGATTCTTCGGCTACCTTTTTTTGCTCAGCATCATGAAAGAAGATTGCAGATTCATATTGAGTACCTCGGTCATAAAAGGATCCGCCTACATCTGTGGGGTCAAAGGTTTGCCAAAAAATATCAACCAACTCTGAATAACTGATCACTTCTGGGTCAAAAGTAATTTGAACTGACTCTCGATGAGAGGTTTTTCCTGAACTTACCTCCCCGTAGGTTGGATTTTTTTCTTTTCCTCCAGCATATCCGGATACAACGGATAATACACCGTCAATTCCTTCAAATGGGGCTTCTACGCACCAGAAACATCCTCCTGCAAAAGTTGCAAGCTCTGTTTTACCGGAGAATGAAGTGACTGGATCTGCCTGTTTTTCTGTTTCTTGGTTTGCCGAACCTTGCTCGGATGGAGCACTACAGGCCATCAGTAGGCCTAGTATAAAGCTGAACATAATGGTAAATGATTTTTTAGGTGAAGACATATTGGATGTTTTTTTCACTACTAGGTGATTTTGGTCTCGTATTTGAAACTGATTTATAAACACTTCAGTTCGCGATCTGTTTGAGTTCCATTCCAATTACGTACTCAGATCCAAAAAAAGATGATTTTTGATTACAACTGAAGCGGCAGGATCGACCAAAACTTTAAAGAGAGAGTTATGAAAAGTTTTCAGCAGCTATTTTACCTGGTTTTTTTCTTTCTGATTTCTTACCCGATGGCTTTGGCACAGCAGGGCTCCGGTTTAGGAGTCAAATTTGGAACAAATTATAATACCTCTGGCAAATATTTTAAAGATGCCGAATCAGTTTGGAAAGATCCATTAGGAGGTGTGGGGTATCATGCAGGGATATTTTACAAAATGAGCTCTTATGATATTTATCTTCGTCCTGAGTTAGTATTTACTGAAAGCAGGTTCCAAACCTCCTTTGGAGAGGCGAATGCACAAAGAATTGATGCTCCAATTTTGGGTGGAATCCAGCTTTTCAAAATAATCAATGTCTTCGCAGGGCCTTCATTTCATTATACCCACAATGATAATTATCTAACGGGAAGTGCATCCGATTTCAACAAACGGCTTAGAATGGGCTACCAATTTGGGATGGGAGTTTCTATCGGTCCACTGGGGCTGGATCTCCGTTATGAACGAGAGTTCAATGATCAGAAATTCTCCATGGATCGCGTGTTAGGAGGGAATCAGGATTTCCGCCATCAGCAGATTTTGCTCGCGCTTTCTTTAAGGATTTTCGGGCCTTAAAAAAAATAATATAATAAAAATCTATTTTTCTAGTTAATTGAAAAATCAACTAGAATTATATGAAAAAGACACTTTTCATTTTTGGATTTTTATTTCTTAATTTCTTGACATTCGCGCAAGAAAAAACTGCATTTGAAATTTATGTCGGTCCATCAAAAGCCATTTTGCCTTTTGAGGTAATTCCTACAAATTTTAATATTTCTACATCGAATCCACTGAGCTATCACCTTGGATTGAGTTTTATAACTGAAATAGCCCCGACATGGCAACTCAGTACTCAGGTGGAATTTTTTAAGCGTCATCTAGGTACTTTTGCTTTTTCTTCTCAGGCGGACACTATTAGAATTACGGGGTATTCAACGGATGTTATCCCTTTAATTGCTCTGGGGATTCGCAAAAATTGGTTAGGTTTTTCTCACTCATATTATTTCCAGCCAAGTTTGAGTTTGATGAAAAGTCCTGCTTTCTTGGATGTATATGAACCTGAGCCTGGTGACGAATTTAATGGAATTCCTTTAGGTCTAGTTTCAGTTTCCAATTTAGGGTTAGGAATTAGGTTAGAAGGGGGAGTTAAGAGGTACCTAACGGGCGGGAATTACCTCACTTTAGGATTAAGATATCAGCAGGGCCTACGTTTAATGGATCAAATGAATGCACCTATTTTCTACAGAGGCAACCTTGAGCATGTCTTAGTTGCGAAAAGTAAAGGCAGTTATTTAGGAGCGTATATAGGTTTTGGAATAAGTGGTCAAAAATTCAAAAAATCTCCTAGTCATAGTAATAAACATATCCCTGATGAATTAAACCTCCAAAAGGAAAAAGCAGCAGAAGAAGACGGGGTTTATTTTTTTATGTTAGGAGGGATTAGGTTAAGGGAGCAACTTCTGCAAAACCCCTACACGTACTCCAATATTAGCGGTCAGTTCCAATTGGGTATTGGCTATTATTTCAAAGATTTTTCAATTGAAACTGGTTACGGAAGTTATAGTTATAACAATAATTATCAATTGGATTGGGATGGTCAAAAAGCTGTTTTTATGACCTTTGAGCATTTTTCTGCAGGAGGTATCCCTCTAACTTTGAAGTATCATTTGCCTCTTGATGAAAGGAAAAATTGGAAAATCGGCCCTAGCTTTTCTGGTTTTTTGATTTTGTCTAATACGGCAGATAGCCCCTATTACTATGGAGGGGGGCAAAGAACAACTACAATAGGAGATCAAACTTATGAGGCGACTAGTTCATTTGAAGCTTTATCAACAAATTGGCGAAGTATGTTCAGTTATAGGGCTGGATTATTTACTGAACGAAGATTTTTGAATTCTTCCTTTTTATCTCTTCAGTTTTCAAGGAATTTTGGTAGCCCGGTTTTATCCAGATTAGCTGTTGATTATCAAATTGAGGGTCAAAATATAAATCAAATCCATGAAGGGGGATTGAATGGTTATAGTTTAGAATTATCGTTAAGGCTCCCGATTAAAGTTTTAATGGCAGTCAATTGATCAAAATCAATTTTTCATAAAAGGTCTAAATGCCTCAGACCAGAGTTTGTATCCTTCAGCATTGAGATGGAGTTGATCTTGGATATAGAGTTCTGGTCGAGGGTTTCCATTTTCGTCCAAGAGGGCATCCCAAACAGACAAAAATTCCACTTGCTCTTTGCTTTGGGCATATTGCGCCATCATTTGATTTAAAATGACATAGCTTTCCTTTTTGGACCAGCGACTTGGGCTGGGTTTGGCACTGATCAATACCACCTCTGTATAAGGATTAATCACCTGAATTCTGGAAACTATATTGTCCAATGACTCCATGATTTGCGATATATTGACGTCTGCCCAGATATCATTATCACCTTCATAAATGAAGACTTTTTTGGGTTCAAAGCGGATGACAAGAGGAAATAGATGTTTCTCCAAATCTGAAGCCTTAGATCCGCCAAATCCGGTATTGATAATGTTTCGATTTGGAAATTCCTCTACTAAACTTTGCCAAAAACGAATACTGGAACTTCCGGTGAAAACAATTCCTCCCGGTTCCCAACCTGCATTGTCTATTCTTTCTGAGATTGCTTTTACTTCTTGCTCAAAAGGAACAACTTGGGCAAAAAGCACTTCGGCTTTTACAAAGAATGCCAAAAAGAATAGGAAGAGAATCTGGCTAATTTTCATGTATTTTAAAATTGTGGGTCGGAATGAATTGTGAAATCTTTCAAATCTGAAATAAACACTTCAAAATTGATCTTTTTTGCAAAATAAAAATACGGGGAAAATTCACATGCTCAAAACCGTTCACCAAGTGGACGATTCCGCACAGAGCGAACGAATCTGATTTCTGACCTGCAAAATTGCCAAGTAGATCAAAATGTCGCTTTCTATCCCATTTTAGGGGATTTCTGTCACAGGTAAGCTTTTGACGATCCCTGATTTTCTGATTCACTTACTTTTGGAGTGGTTTCTGCGTTTAAAAAGAGAATCCAAGCAATCCTTCCTATCATGCAGCAACTCACCCGTTTTTTCTGGTTTTGTAGCGGAGCTAATTTCTCCATTCTCAAACGAACTCCCACTGAATCAAATAAATATGTAGGAATTGGCGCCACAGTCTTTTTTACAGGAGTGTTGGCGGCCTTGGCTGCAGGCTATGCTTTGTTCACGGTTTTTCAGTCCATTTGGCCTGCCATCGGATTCGGATTCCTTTGGGGTTTGATGATTTTTAATTTGGATAGGTTTATCGTGTCCAGTATGCGTAAAAAACAAAATGCCTGGGCTGAGTGGAAGTTGGCGATTCCCCGATTAGTATTAGCAGTATTATTGGCCTTAGTCATTTCCAAACCTCTTGAATTGAAGATGTTTGAAAGAGAGATAAACCGGAAATTGGATGAGAAAAAAACTGAGTTTATCGCTGAGTCCAAAGCCAATTTAGCCAAAGGTTTTCCGGAGATTCAGGAGCTGGAAGCAAAAATTGATACATTAAAGTATGAGGTTGCTTCAGCACAGTCTTTTCGGGATCAGTTGCAAAAAGAGTACGATGCTGAGCGCTTTGGCGAAAAGACAAGCGGTACCAGTGGGATAGTGGGACTGGGAACCAATGCCAAGAAAAAAGAGCAGCAGTTGGATGCAGCCCAGGAGGCTTTAAATAGTTTGAGGGCAAGGAATCAAATTCGCATCGATACTATCGAAGCTCAAATTCGAGAATTTATGGCTTTGAGACAGCAGGAATTTGAAAAGCAACAGCCTGGAATTGAAAATTTTGATGGTTTGGCTGCCCGGATGGATGCTTTGTCCCAACTGACTGAAGAAAGTCAGGCCATGGCTACTGCCAATATTTTTATCATGCTATTGTTCATTGCAATCGAGACTGCTCCGATTTTTGTGAAATTGATTTCCAATAGAGGCCCATATGATGAAATTCTGGAATTGCACGAGGATAAGGTGATCCTGTTTAAAGGGGAGAAATGGACCTTTGCCAAGGGGGAATCAGATGCCAGAGTAGATTACTTTCAAGGTACTCATACCTTTGAAAATGAGTTAAGGAAAGAACAAACTAACAAGAAAAATAAAGCACTCTTGGATATTGATTGATTACGACTTAAAAGGCACTTCTACAGGAAAAATTTCTCCAACACATCCCCTACATAAAAAGCGACCACAGCTGCTAAAAGACCCAATGACAGGGTTTCGCTAATACTTCGCAAGGCTGATGTTTGATTGACTATGCCTTTTAGCCAACCCACTATAACAAAGGCTAAGCCTGTCAAAATGCTGGTCCAAAGAAAGATGTCTTGATCTATGGGTATGAAAAAATCCCACAGATAAACCATCAAGGGAATAAATCCCACCAGTATAAATGATAGTAAGGTAGCCAGACCTATTTTGAAAGGGCTTTTACTTTCTTTCATCATGCCCAGCTCATCTTTCATCATCTCTGCCACCCAAAGGTCTTTATCAGAGCAGATATGGTTCACAATTTTGTCCAAAAGCTCTCCTTTGAATCCTTTTTCCCGATAAATCTCAGCGATTTCCTCTCGTTCTAAATCAGGGAGATTTTCTATTTCCCAATATTCGATTTTCTCGTGTTTGTTAAAATTATCTCTCTCACTTTTCGCTGAGAGATAAGCGCCTACAGACATGGAAAAGCCGTCTGCAAACAAATTAGCGAAGCCAAGAATAATCAAGATTCCCGCATCCAAATTCGCTCCGTATCCACCAGCCACGACGGCAAAAGTGGTGACTGCACCATCGATTCCTCCGTAGACAAATTCCCTTAAATACTCCTGTAGCTTACCAAATTTTCTGTTTTGATGATGGATTACTTTTTCCATATTATCTGAGATTCTTTAAGAAAAACTCTTTGACATTTTCACCCATAACTGCTCTAATCTCAGTTTTGGTAAATCCTTCTTTAAGCAGGCCTTCTACAATCAGAGGCAAGCCTGTAATATCAAAAGGAACCGCCACAGAACCATCATAATCAGAGCCTAAGGCCACATATTCAATGCCCACCAAATCTCTAATATGCTTGATAGAGGCAATAATATTAGGGAGCTCAGGCTCTCCAACTGCCATGTCAAAAAATGCAACGCCTATAATCCCTCCCTTTTCCGCTATTTTTTTGATTTGTTCGTCACTGAGATTTCGTTGTGAGTCTAAGACGGCCCGTACACCGGTGTGGGATACAATAACTGGCTGTGTGCTAATAGCCAATACGTCATCAACGATGGCAGGAGAGGAGTGAGCCAGATCGACAAATATTCCCAAGTCATTCATCCTTTTAACAGCCGCCTTTCCAAACTCGGTTAAACCGTCCCCGCTCTCACCGTGGGCAGAGCCTCCTAATTCATTGTCAAAGAAATGAGTTGGTCCTATCATGCGAACTCCTGCTTCAAATACCCGATCGATATTTAAAAGATCGCCTTCCAAAGCATGAGCCCCTTCTATCCCTAGCATGGCTCCAATGGTGTTTTTATCCTCAGCTCTAAGGGTTAAGAGTTTTTGTAAATCAGCTTTTGACTGGATGAAAATTGTCCTTCCGTCTTTACTGATAAAATCATTTAAATCACTGCTTTGAGATAAAGTCCTATTGATTAAGCTAAACCAATTGAATGGGCTTTCACCTTTGACAATGGTTAATGGAGTAATATTATCAAAAGTCTCAGCACTGTTTTGCTGCATATTTTGACCTGATGGGGATTTGGAGACTATAGTAAACATTTCGAAGGCCACATTAGCCTCTCGCATTCTTGGGAAATCCACGTGCCCTCTGTCGCCTCTTTCGGTAAGATCTCTTCCCCAAAGCAAAGCATCACAATGGAGGTCTGCGATAAAATCCAAGCTATCATAGAATGCTTGAGCTTCATCAGAAACTCGATAAGGCCCACTGGATTTTACCGGGTTTCTTTCATTTTCTATGTAGGATGGGATAGTGGAGATTGCGATTACAAACAGTAAAAACAGAGCAAGTAGGGCGATCAGTATTTTTTTCATAGTTGTTGGGGAATCCTTTTTTTAAGATACTAAAAATTAATCCTTTGAAAGAAGCGAATGAAATCCATTAATTCTACTTTTCTTATTTCAATTCAAATTCATTTCAATTTTTCTTCACATGGGATCAGAAAAATAATTTATGGAGGAGCAACCAAGTATATTCAAAAAAAAATGAAAAATTTTTTACTGATTTTGTGCCAAATATTTAAATTTTATTAAGTTTAAGAAATTTTGGTATTCATAAAAGTTACTCAACCCAGCTGTTTACCAAAGTTTATTTGGTTTTACTTAATCAACAATAGACCCTGATTGAGAGCTTGTTTTCGAACAAGCTCTCTTTTTTTTAACTAGTTCTAAACCACATTTTGTTGAGATTTAAAAAACAGGTTTAAAAATTAAGCTTAGCCTCTTGTTTTTTTGTAAAAGTTGAAAAAATCGGTTTCTCACCCTAAGGTTTCGTCAAGAAATATATTCTTTTGTTTTTGATCGGTTAAAAAGAAAAACCTTCTCAAATATTTCGAGAAGGTCTTTACATAGATAACCCTTTAATCCAATGAATTTTGAAAAACTCTCCTGAAGAGTTAATAATCTCCATTCATTGTTGAATTTGCATAATCTCCAATTCACAATCAGTGATTCAAGTCACCAGACTTTGTGTCAATTAAGGCCTTGGTAAGTTTTTCTTGCCGTAGTTGATAGCTGAAAAAATCTAGAATTCTCTTACGCGCAAGAATAGATTTTTCTTTCGGGTTTTCCAGCAAAAATTGAGAAAGTAAGTCTTGCAATAAGGCTAAATCTTTTTTGGGCAGAATCAAGCCCGTAGAATCAATAATTTCTGGAATTGCACCTACTGCGCTGCCTATAGGTATGCAGCCACATGCCATAGCTTCTCCCATCGAGTTGGGAAATCCTTCAGAAGTGGACAATTGAAGGTAATAGCGATGGGTGTTGTAGGCTTCTACCAGGTCTTGAGCTTTCATTTTGCCAAAGACCTTGATATTGGGCAATGAGCTTTTGTAGTTTGAGTCTCCAATTAAAGTGAAGCTCCATTCTGGATGATTTTTGGCAAGTTCTTCTATCAAATCATAGCCTTTGACAATAGCTCGGGAAGGATTGGAAGTGCCTGTAGCTACTGAAATAAAGCTCAAAGGTTCTCTCGTTTTCCCAATGTCCCTCCAAAATTCCGTATCGAAGCCATTTGGGATTACTTGAACGGGAGTTTGAAGATCTGGTATCAGGTTTAATAGGCCTTGTTTGGGACTGATTCTAGAATCATAGGTATAATTTTGCTTGATCAATGCATCTGCTACCGGCAATATCAAGGAGCAGTTTTTAAAGGAATAAGTGGTAGCCTTTCTCAACCACTTTTTTCTAAAATTGCCATAACCTATTTCGGGCATGTTAATACAATCCATGCCTCCTGCCTGAATGATGCAACGTTTCTTAAATATTTTTCCAAACCATACAGGTAGTACAGAATGATATCCTCCAAAAAAGCATAAATACTGACTGGTTTTAGGTAAAAACCATAACAATTGAAAAAACTGAATGAAGAAGTAGAAGGGGAGTTTAATTGGGCTTTGGGTAAACTCTAGGCTTTTGATATTTGCGACCGGGCGGATCATTTCCAGATCTCGGTCGGTAAATGCTGTGCGGATAGGGTAGGTAAAGAGGATCATTTTTCCTCCAAAAGTTTTTTGCCTTCTTTCTTTAAGACTGGAAAGTTCTCATTGATGACCTTGACTATAGTCTCATAAGTTATTGCTCCATATTCATGGGCAATATAATTTCTAGCACTGATTATTTTCCTTGTATCCGAAATGGCAATTGAAGGCGATATTTTAATAAGTTTTTTCGTCGCTTCACCGATAATTTCCAACTCTCGCTCTACTGCGCGAATAGTTTTTATATCTTCTAACAAGGATTCTAAAGTCACTACTTTTCCTTCAAAAAATTGTTCTACCTCCTCAATACAAGTAAGAAAGTCAAAAAGGTAGGTTTTTATTTTTCTATCCATAGATCAATTCTTTGGTTTCATCCACCTCATCTCTAAAATATGGATTACGGATAGCGTCATATTCAATTAAATCAACTTCTCTCCCAAGAAGGTCTTTTAATGCAAATTGCAATTCGAAATAGTTGCTGGCAAAATCCGAAATATCATGTCTCTCAAAGTCTACCAAAAAATCGACATCGCTTTCTTCATTGAAAACCGAATTAAGAGCCGAACCAAAAGCATAAAGCTTTGCTACTTTGTGTTTTTGACAAAGGCTTTTAATGGCTTCGATATTTGCTTCTAAAAGCTCCATTAATCAAATATAGTCTTATTACATTTAAACAAAAAAAGACTCAAATTTAGATTTTGAGTCCTTTTATTTAGCGTTTATAGCGACTTAGATTACCAAATTCACAATCTTACCCGGTACAACAATGATCTTTTTCGGGGTTTTCCCTTCCAGCCATTTTTGAACTGTTTCATCTGCCAAAGCCTCTTTTTCAATAGCTTCTTTGCTAAGGTCTAAAGATAGGTTGATCTTGGCACGCATCTTTCCATTGATCATTACAGGATACTCAAAGCTGCTTTCAACCAAAAACTCCTCTTTAAACTCAGGGAATTTAGCTTCGGTAATCGATCCAACATGACCTAGTAATGACCAGAGTTCCTCGGCAATGTGAGGAGCGTAAGGCGAAACCAAAATAGCCAAAGGTTCTAATATTTCACGCTTATTGCATTTCAGTGATGTCAATTCATTGACACAGATCATAAAGCTAGAAACGGAGGTGTTAAAAGAGAAATTAGCCATATCCTCTTCCATTTTCTTGATGGTTTTGTGCAAGGTTTTCAGCTCTTCCTTGCTGGCTTTTGCATCAGAAACTTCAAATTCTCCTTTTCCATTGTGGTAAAGGTTCCAGAGTTTTCTCAAAAACTTGAACACCCCGTCAATACCGTTGGTATTCCAAGGCTTGAACTGCTCCAAAGGCCCTAAGAACATCTCATACAGCCTTAAGGTATCAGCTCCATAACGCTCAATGATATCATCAGGGTTGACTACATTATACTTGGATTTGGACATTTTCTCTACTTCAGCTCCGCAGAGGTATTTGCCGTCTTCCAGGATAAACTCAGCATCTGCCAAATCTGGTCTCCAGGCCTTGAATTTATCCAAATTCAATTGGTCATTATGAACAATATTGACATCCACATGCATGGCTGAGGTGTCATATTGATCTTTTAATCCATGAGAGACAAAGGTGTTGCTTCCTTTCAACCTGTAAACAAAATTGGATCTACCCTGAATCATCCCTTGATTGATCATTTTTTGGAAAGGCTCGTCAATACTCACCACTCCTAAATCATACAAGAATTTGGTCCAGAATCTGGAATACAATAGGTGTCCCGTGGCATGTTCTGACCCTCCTATATACAGGTCAACAGAACCCCAATAGTCAGTTTTGCTTTTATCAGCAAAAACTGCATCGTTTTTCGGATCCATGTATCGGAAAAAATACCAGCTCGAGCCCGCCCAACCAGGCATGGTAGAAAGCTCCAGTGGATATTCTCCATCTGCGGTTTTATAAGTCCAATCTTTGGCTCTTCCCAAAGGAGGCTCTCCATCTTCTGTTGGTAAATACTTATCTACTTCAGGCAGAACTAAAGGAAGGTCCTTTTCATCAATTAAGTAGGGAAGTCCGTCTTTGAAATATACGGGAAGTGGCTCGCCCCAATAGCGTTGACGGGTAAAAATTGCATCCCGCATTCTGTATTGGATTTTTCCTTTTCCGATTCCTTTTTCTTCCAAAAAGGAGATGGCTTTTTCCATAGCCTCTTTCATATACAATCCAGAAATGAATCCAGAATTGATAATCAAGCCTCCTTTTCCGGGGAAGGATCCGTTTTCCATGGAACCTTCAATTACTTGACGGATTTCCAAGCCAAAATGCTTGGCGAAGTTGTAATCTCGCTCATCATGGGCCGGTACTGCCATGACAGCTCCTGTACCATATCCTGCCAACACATAGTCTGCCACCCAAATTTGGATTTCTTCTCCATTGAAAGGATTGATAGCATAGGAACCCGTAAAGGCACCTGATATAGTTTTGACATCACTCATTCGCTCTCGCTCGGAGCGATTTTTTGCTACTTGAATATAAGCTTCAGCAGTTTCGCGCTGATCTTCTGTAATCAGCTCAGCCGCCAAATCAGATTCAGGTGCCAAAGCCAAATAAGTTACCCCATAAATGGTATCTACGCGGGTTGTAAAAACCTTGATTTGATGATCAGATCCTTTGACTTGAAAAAGTACTTCCGCACCGATGGATTTTCCAATCCAATTTCGTTGCATTTCTTTGATGGGTTCAGCCCAGTCTACTTTCTCCAATCCCTGCAATAATCTATCTGCATAAGCAGTGATTCGCATGGACCACTGCATCATCTTTTTTCGCTCTACTGGGTGACCGCCTCTTTCAGAAAAACCATCCTTCACTTCATCATTTGAAAGTACGGTTCCTAAAGCAGGACACCAATTGACGGTAGTTTCTGCCAAGAATGTTAGTCTGTATTTTAGTAGAATTTCTTGTTTCTCATTTTCTGAAAAACCAGCCCAATCAGAAGCTGAAAAAGTAGGAGTATCCTCGTCGCATACAGCAGATACTTGGGTGTTTCCTTCTTTTTCAAATTGGGATACCAAAGAATCTATAGAAAGTGCTTTGTCAGCTTTCAGATCATAATAGCTATTGAATAGCTGCATAAAAATCCACTGAGTCCATTTGTAGTAGGATGGGTCAGAAGTACGAACTTCTCTTTCCCAGTCAAATGCAAAGCCTATATTTTTTAGCTGCTCGGTGTAACGAGCGATGTTTTGCTCAGTTGTGATGGCTGGATGTTGTCCAGTCTGGATTGCATATTGTTCGGCTGGTAATCCAAAAGAATCATAGCCCATAGGGTGGAGGACATTGAATCCTTTCAGCATCTTAAATCTGCTGACGATGTCTGAAGCGATGTACCCCAATGGATGGCCTACATGCAAGCCCGCACCTGAAGGGTACGGAAACATGTCCAGAGAATAGAATTTGGGACGATTGGGATCGACTTCTGCATGAAAGGTTCCTTTTTCTTTCCAGAAGCCTTGCCACTTCTGTTCTATTTCCCTGAAATTATATTCCGCCATGATTAATTATTTCTTGATTTTTTAGCTAAACGCCTGCAAAAATAGAAAATTCAGGCGGGTTTGGTAATCAATTTTCTAATTCCTCTTGCACTTATCATTTTCCATCCGTCAATTTTTTGATAGAGAGTTTCCTGTTTTTATTAATTTCAGCAAGCTAACCATCAACCTTATGAAATGCCTATGAGGAAAAATCTCACACAACTTGTCCCGAACTTGTTTCGGGAGGGAGATGATTATCCTGGGCATTCCATCTGGCCACTGAAAAACAAATTCTAAACAGATGAAATCGAGCACGACGAGAACGACACACACTGGGAAGATTGTAATATGTGCGAGATTCCATGTGACCTTAGAAACACAAATTATAAACACATGAAAAGTAAATTATTGCTAATGTCCGCTGCATTGATCTTTTGCAGCCAGATAACTTTTGCACAAAAGAAATATTCTCAAAAACAAATCGATGCCCTTAAAGCTGAAGTAAGCCAACTGGTACAGGAAAATCATAAAATGAGCCAAGTAATGGTGGATAAGATTTTCAGTTTTGCTGAGTTAGGCTTTCACGAAGTGGAATCTTCGAAATACCTGACTGGAATTCTGGAAGAAAATGGATTTACCATAGAAAAAGGAGTGAGTGGGATACCTACTGCTTGGTTTGCAACATGGAAAAATGGGGAAGGCCCGGTTATCGCCTTGGGTTCAGACGTAGACTGTATTCCAAAAGCCTCTCAATACCCCGGAGTAGCTTATCATAAGCCCATGGTGGAGGGGGCTCCCGGTCATGGAGAGGGACATAATGCAGGAATTCCTTTGAATATTACGGCAGCTCTTGCAGTGAAGAAAATCATGGAGCGGGAAAAAATTGGAGGAACATTGATTTTATGGCCCGGAATTGCTGAAGAGCTGGTTGCTGCCAAAGCTTGGTATACCAGAGATGGTCTGTTTGATAATGTTGACCTATGTATTTTCACCCATGTTGGCAATAATTTGGGAGTAAGTTGGGGACAATCCTCAGGCACTGGATTAATCTCTGTGGAGTATACTTTTTCAGGTGAAGCAGCTCATTCTGCCGGTTCTCCATGGAGAGGCAGAAGTGCCTTGGATGCAGCCGAATTAATGAATATAGGTTGGAACTATAAAAGAGAGCATTTGCATCCTTTGAAAAGGTCTCATTCCATTTTTACAGATGGAGGAGATCAACCTAACGTAGTGCCTTCCAAGGCTTCTATTTGGTACTATTTCCGCGATGTGACTTATGAAGGAATTATGGAAATGTATGAAACGGCCAATAAAATGGCTGAAGGTGCTGCATTGATGACTGAAACGGAAGTTAGCAGTAAGATTTTGGGTACTGCCTGGCCGAGGCATTTCAATAAGGTGATTGCAGAACAGATGTACCAAAATATTTTGAAAGTAGGATTGCCTCAATGGTCAGAGGAGGATCAAATGTTGGCTAAGGCTGTTCAGGAAGAAGTTGGATCCTCCAGAGAAAATGGATTGCCTACCAAGCTGGATACTTTGGGTTTACCTGTGACACAACCTGTTTCCGGTGGTTCAGATGATATTGGGGATGTGTCATGGGTGGTGCCTACTGTTACATTGAGATTTCCATCCAATATTCCGGGACTTCAAGGACATCATTGGAGTAATGCCATAGCTATGGCTACGCCGATTGCTCACAAAGGGGTGACTCAAGGGGCAAAAGCTGAAGCAATGACTATTTTGGATTTCCTCCTTAAGCAAGAATTGGTAGATCAAGCTTGGGATTATTTTAAAAATGTCCAGACAAAGGAGACCCAATATAAGCCAATGATTACTGCTGATGATGCTCCTCCAATTTATCTGAATACAGAAATCATGAATCGTTTCAAGCCTGAGTTGCAAAAATTTTATTATGATGAGACTAAATTCGAAACTTATCTGGAGCAATTAGGTGTAAAGTACCCTACAGTGAAGAGAGACTGAGAAATTTCTTATCTGAGAAATAACAAATCCCAGCTATTGATTGAAAACATGTTTTGAAAAAATGCTAATTTAATAGAGTAATTAGCTGATAATCCATGGATTCAGAACATCATTCGATAGTAATTCGTGAGGCCTCACTAGAAGAAATTCTTTCGGTTCATCGTGAGATACCAGAATTTCAGGGTGAGGTCTCATTGGATTTTTATAAAAATAGATTGGGTAACAAGTCTTATTTAGCCTTGGTAGCAGAATTGGAAGGGGAACTATTAGGATTCAAAATTGGCTACGAGGGAGAGAATCCAAAAATATTTTATTCTTGGATGGGAGGAGTGAAGCCAGAGTTTAGAAAAATGAGAATCGCTGAATCTTTGGCGGATTATCAGGAAAAATGGGCTCTTGAAAAAGGGTTTGATACCGTGTATTTCAAAACAAGAAATCGCTTTTCAGACATGATCAATTTCGCTTTTAAAAGAGGTTTTCAGATAGTAGATTTTTTTAGAAAAGGGGAAGTGGAAGATTTCAGGGTTGTGATGATGAAAAAACTGGATGGTTCAAAGATTGAATTTTAGTAGTCTTCTCCATCATATTCAAAACTTAGCTTTACCTTTGTGAGATAATTCACCAGCGGTCGAATCACCCGCTTTACCAAAAATTCAAATGACTACTCAAGAATTAGTGGCCTCAGGCCTACAGCTTCCAGTCATGGAAGCTTTTTACACTATCCAAGGAGAAGGACGATTTACCGGAACACCAGCATATTTTATCAGACTGGGAGGTTGTGATGTGGGCTGCGTTTGGTGCGATGTTAAGGAATCATGGGAAGCAGGGAAATGGCCGGTATTAGCTATTGAAGAAATAGTAGAAGAGGCTGTAAAATATCCTGGAAGATTAGTGGTGATTACCGGAGGAGAGCCATTGATGTATGACTTGGGTCCTTTGACGCGTCTTTTGAAAGAAAATGGCTTTACCACCAATATTGAGACATCAGGGGCGCATCCTTTTTCAGGAGATTTTGACTGGGTATGTTTTTCTCCTAAGAAATTTAAGAAGCCCCACCCCTCCATTTATTTAGAGGCTGATGAACTAAAAGTGGTGATTTTTCATCAAAGTGATTTCAAATTTGCTGAAGAGCATGCTGCATTGGTGAATAAAAGTTGCGAGTTAAGGCTACAACCAGAGTGGAGTAAGGCCGAAAAATTCACTTCCGAGATCATAAACTATGTGAAAAATCATCCAACTTGGAATATTTCCCTACAAACTCATAAATTTATGGATATTCCATAAGTTCATGCGCCCTGTTTTAGTAGGAATTCTTCTTTTGTTATTGACCTCCCATGCATTTGCACAGGATTTTTCCATTATTGATGGGCGGGCAATTCGTTTTTACAAAGAAGGAGAGCAGCTCATTTTGGAAAGAAGGTATGATGCTGCCTTAGAAAAATTCAAGGATGCGATCAATCGAGAGGCCTCTTTTTTGGAAGCCTACGTCAAAATGTCCCAGCTTTTGATTACTATGGGAAATTTGGAAGAGGCTGAAAGAGTAGCTGAGTCGGGAAGATCCAGGTTGAGTGGGAAAAATGCAACCCCTAAGCACAGCGCTGACATTGGGTGGGTTTTCTCCAACATTTATTTACAAAAAGGAGAATTCGAAAAAGCCTACAAGCAGTTTGAAGCCATAGATCCTCTATTGGATGATTCCTTTCGCTCTCATGTCTATTATAAAGAGATGAAAACTCAGATGGAATTTCTCAAAACCCAATTGGGAAAATCCATGTCCATAGAAAAGGAAAAACTAGAGGCTCCTCTAAACCAATTTCAATTGCAATACTTTCCTGTCTTGACTGCGGATGGGAAGCAGATTCTTTTTACCAAAAGAGATGGTACGGGCAATTATGACAAAGAAGACATTTTCACCTCCTTTTTGGATGAGTCAGACGAGTGGTCAGTACCGAGAAGCATTGCCTCTACCATTAACTCACAATACAATGAGGGCACTTGTTCGGTGACCGCAGACGGAAATATTCTAATTTATACTTCATGTGATGCGCCTGATTCCGAAGGTAGCTGTGACTTATATGTAGCCTATAAGGTCAACGGAACTTGGCAGAGGCCCAGAAATATGGGTAAAAAGGTGAATTCAAGGTCCTGGGATTCCCAGCCATCCCTGTCGGCCGATGGTCGAATCCTGTTTTTCTCTTCCAATAGAAAAGGTGGATTTGGAGGGAATGACATATGGTATTCAGTCAGGTTGGCTGATGGGAGTTGGGCAGAAGCCAAAAATCTAGGAGAGATCGTCAATACACCAAAAGATGAGATTTCACCTTTTATGTTTTTCAACAATGAGATCTTGTTTTTTGCTTCAGACGGTCATCAGGGTTTTGGAGGGATGGATATCTTCCTGTCAAGGGTAAAGGACGGGAAGTTTACCAAACCGGAAAATCTAGGCCTTCCTATCAATGATCAACTAGATCAGGTCGCCTTGTTTATCACAGCTCAAAAAGACTATGCATACTTTACGGAGTTAGCGAGTTCAGAAAATGGGAGAGACCGGTCCTTATTGTATAGATTCAAATTCCCGAAGGATATATATTTAGGAGAAAACCTGACTGTCACAGGCGGGAGAGTATTTAACTCTAAAACAGGGGATCCAATAGATGCGACCCTATCTTTAGTTTCTCTTACGAATGACAGCACACTTTATCAATTTAAAGCGGATGGTAAAACGGGTGAGTTTATGATGCTCTACCCTGAAAAGTCAATATCAGGTCTCTATGTGGAGAAGAAAGGGTACCTGCCAAAGATTTATAACGTAGAAAGAGACAAACTTCAGAATGTAAAGGATTTGGAGGTACAATTGACTCCGGTAGCTTCAGGTGAGGAGTTTGTGTTCGAAAATGTATTTTTTGATTTCGATAAATATAATCTGAAGCAAGAGTCCATGTCTTCTCTGAAGCGATTGGTGAAGTTTCTCAATGAAAACCCCAATGTAAACATCATGGTTACCGGTCATACAGATAACGTGGGATCTTCAGCGTACAATCAAACACTTAGCTTGCAAAGGGCTAAAAGTGTACAAGATTATTTGATCCAAAACGGTATGCATCCGGGTAGGGTTTTAGTGGAAGGAAAAGGAGATAAGGAACCGATGGTTCCAAATACAAACTCTCAAAATCAAGCCTTAAACAGGAGGATTACTATACGCGTTTTGTGATTTTTTGAAGCTTAGGGCCCTAAGTTGATTTGCTCGTAATTTCAGAATAAAATTCTGTATTAGAGAGAAAAAACAAATACTATTAATCAGCTAAAAAATACTGTATTAGGTATATTTTTCAATTATTATAATATGCAATTTTTAATATTCAATAAACCTTATTTCATATCTAAATAATTTTGCAAAAATTTAAAAAAGGGCAATAAAAGTTGGAATTGTATTTTTTCTCTTAAATTTTTTAGACAAAATTAAGATTTAGTATTAAAAATTAACTTTTGTTAACATTGAGATAATGTGCCTAATTCAGAATAAAATATCATATATAGTATTTATTCCAAAATTAATTCTGAAAATATCTTTTTTATCAAATTTTGAACGTAGTTTTTCTTATAAACAATTCGAATTTTTATGGGTAGTGCTCTTGGGATATTCAAAGATATCGGATATCATTGAACTTATTTTAAACCATAATCAAACCAAATATGAGGAAAGTTTTACTTCTAGGACTCATGCTGTTTTTGGGAAGTGCGGTAGCATTTGCCCAAAATCGTGTGATTACTGGTACTGTTACCTCAACCGAGGATAACTTGGGAGTACCAGGAGCGACTGTTCTGGTAAAGGGAACTACGATTGGTACTGCCACCGACTTGGATGGTAATTATTCAATCAGCGTTCCAGCCGGAAGCAATGTTTTGGTCTTTAGCTTTGTAGGCCTAAGACAGCAGGAAGTGAGCATCGGAAACAGAACTACTATCAATGTAGCTTTGGAGCCAGATGTTCAAGCTCTTTCTGAATTCGTGATCACATCATACGGTGATCAGTCGAAAAGAGAAATTACAGGTGCGATTGCGTCTGTGAAAGGTGAGGTTTTCGAAAACCTGCCTGTTCAATCATTTGACCGTGCTATGCAAGGCCGTATTGCGGGTGTTCAGGTAACTTCAACTTCTGGTGCTCCAGGAGGTACCTTGAACGTTCGAATTCGAGGTGTAGGTTCGATCAACGCGGGAAATGATCCACTTTACATCGTTGACGGTGTGCAGGTGGCTTCAGGATCCTTGTCTGGTCAGGGACCTCAAAACGCATTAGCATCTATTAACCCAAATGACATCGAGTCAATTGAGGTATTGAAAGATGCGGCCGCTGCTTCCATTTATGGGGCTCAGGCAGCAAACGGTGTAGTTTTGATTACTACCAAAAAAGGTAAAAAAGGTGTTACCAAAACAAAAATCACTGCTCAGGAAGGTATTGTTCAGCCTTTGAACTTGTACGAAGTGATGAATGCTACTCAGTTGGCAACCATCAAGCGTGACGCTTTTCTAAATGCAGGATTGAATCCAGCAAATGCAGCTGCTACTTATGGAAACCCTGAAGATCCAAACTTACAGTCTTATGACTGGGTAGACGAGTTGTATAGACAAGGTAGACTTTCTGTTTATGACGTTTCAGTATCAGGAGGTGATGAAAAGACTAACTTCTATCTTTCTGGATCCTACACTAACCAAGAGGGTCAAATCATCCAGTCAAGTTATGAAAGAGCAACCGGTCGTTTGAATGTGACTCACAGACCAAACAAAAAGTTGACTGTTGCGGCTAACCTATCTTTGGCATACCAAAGAACTTTGGGAACTATTGCAAACGGTAACTTCGTAAACGGTCCGTTCTCTGCTGGTTTCACTATGAGACCAAATGTGCCTATTTACAATGAAGATGGTTCATTCAAAGCTGATTATCCATCTAACCATAACTTTGGTTACAACATCGTACAAGGTGTTTATGAAGAATTGAGAAGAGGTACTTCAGTTCAGACTGTATCAAACTTACAAGCGAATTACCAGATCACTCCTTGGTTGAGCTGGACATCTTACTTTGGTTTGGACTTCTCTGACAACAGAGACGAAAACAACAGACCTTCTACGATCCCTGTATTCTCCTCTTACGGAGGTCAATCATTCTATGCAGATAGAAGAAATAATAACTTTAACACTAACCACAACTTGAATTTCAACAAGAAATTTGGTGATGTACATACCATTACTGGTTTGGCTGGTTATGAATACAAGGGATTCCAGTCTGAAGAGACTACAGCTACTGGTCGTGGATTTGCTAACCCAACTTTAAGATACCTTCAAAATGCAGCGACTCCTTTTGCAGTTGGAGGTTTCTTTACTGAATTCAAAAGAATCGGTGTTTTTGGAAACGTGAAGTATAACTACGATGACAGATACGATGCTGAATTCACAATCAGAAGAGACGGTCACTCTAGATTTGGTGCCCAAAACCAGTGGGGTACATTTGGTGCTGCTTCAGTAGGATGGAGAGTTTCTTCTGAGTCTTTCATGCAAGATTTGACTTGGTTGGACAACTTGAGAGTTAGAGCATCTTTCGGTATCACCGGTAACTCTGATATCTCAAACTTTGCATCTAGAACTCTAGTTGGAAACACTGGACAGTATTTAGGTTCAGGTTCATTAGGTCTTTCTCAGTTGGGTAACGATCTATTGACTTGGGAAGAGTCCAAGACTATCAACTTGGGTGTTGACTGGACTATTTTCAATGGTAGATTGATCGGTACAGTTGACTTCTGGAGAAAAGATTCTGAATCATTGTTGTTCAACACTCCTCTTCCAATTGACTCAGGTTTCGGTGGTATCACTAGAAATACTGGTTCTGTAAGAAACCAAGGTATCGACATTGATTTGCAGACTGTGAACGTAGTATCTGGTAAATTCCAGTGGAATACGGGATTCAACATCACTTTCTTGGAGAATGAATTAACTGAATTATATGACGGACTGGATAGAATTGGAAACAGCCTAATCGTTGGAAGACCAATTTCATTCTGGTATACGCATCAATTCTTGGGCGTTAACCCTGCAAATGGTAGAGCCATGTATGATGATGCGAATGGTGGATATACTTACATCGTAGGTGAATCAACTCTTCAATACATTGGAAGTGGATTGCCAACTAGCTATGGTGGTTTATCAAATACCTTCTCTTATGGTCCGGTTTCTTTGGAAGTATTCTTCCAAGGTCAATTTGGAAACTTAGCTGGAAACCAGGATATGTTTAACCTTGAAGATTGGGGAGCATCTACCGGTAACTTAAGAACTAACCAGTTGAGCTATTGGAAGCAGCCAGGTGATATCACTACTGTAGGTCGTCCTTACGAAGGTGGTCAGGCTCCAGGAACATCAAACATTGATACTTTCTCAACTCGATTCTTGAGTGATGGTGGATATGTAAGATTGAAGCAAGTGACATTGAACTATGTACTTCCAAGTGCTACTGCACAGAAAATCGGTATGCAAGGTTTAAGTGCTTTCGTTCAAGGTTTGAACTTGGCCACATTTACTAAGTACACTGGTCAAGATCCAGAAGTTGTGGGTATTGCTGAATTTGTGTCAATTGGACGTTTCCCGAATGCAAGACAGTTCTCAGCAGGTTTAACCTTAACCTTCTAATTTGAATACAGCTATGAAAAATATATTTAGAATAATGGTATTTGGTGGTGCTCTAGTAGCAGCATCTTGTACTGATCTAGAAACACAACCAAGACAAAGCTTAACTCCAGAAGTTGCTTTCGCTGATGTGGACGGAATGGAAGCACTTGGCTTCACCACTTATGGTGTTGCAAGAGCGTTCAATCAATACGGACAGCAGATGATGATTGCACCGGAGATTATGGCTGATAACTTGAGAATTATTGCTAATACCGGTAGATATATCGGACAGGAGCAGAATGCTGATAGAGCTCATATGAACCTTTGGACCACTCAGTTTTGGTCCGGCATCAATACTGCAAACATCGTTTTGGCGCAGGTTGATGATGTTCCGGGTGATGCAACAAAGAAAAATAGAGTAAAAGGTGAAGCTCATTTTATGAGAGCCTTGTTCTATTTCGATTTGGCAAGAGTATATGGCTATGAGCCAGGTAAAGAAGTAAATGGTTGGGATAAAGCAGTTATTTTGAGAACTGAGCCTACCTTAGGTTTCTCCAATGCTGACTTCAGAGCTAGAGCAACTAACCGTCAGATTTATGATCAGATCATCTCTGATTTGCAGGCTGCTATCAACTTGTTGCCTACTGCGACAAAAGGTACTGCTGCGGTTTACAGAGCAAGTAGAGGTTCTGCTCAGGCTTTGTTAGCGAGAGTTTACCTATATGACTCTAAATTTGCTGAGGCTGCTGCTTCTGCATCAGCTGCAATGGCTTCTTTCGGAATCGCTGATGACGGAACAGGTCTTGCAACTCCAGCAAACTACATTGCAGGATTCTCAACTGCTCCAAATCCGGAGTCTTTGTTCGAAGTAGAGATTCGTTCCAATGACTGGTCTACTGTAGACGGCGTAAACAACTCTGTATGTTCTTTGACTGCTAATGTATTCGCCAGTGCTCAGTTTATTGCAACTGCGACTGACGAATTGATCGAATCTTATGAAGATGGGGATGTTAGAAGAAATGCTTGGGTTGCTACTACAAGATCAGGTGCTTCAGGTACTGTTTACAGATCTGCTAAGTGGTTAGGCCACAAAGGTGATTTCTTGGAAAATCTTCCAATCATCCGTGCTGCTGAATTGTTCTTAATCCGTGCTGAGGCAAGATACAGAACCAATGATGCTGCCGGTGCAAGAGCTGATTTGAATGCTTTAAGATCCAAAAGAGGATTGGGAGAAGTAGAAGCTGGACTTTCCGGTCAAGCTTTGTTCGACCAGATCATGTTGGAAAGAAGACAAGAATTTGCATTGGAAGGTCACAGATGGTTTGACTTGAAGAGAAATGGATTGCCAATTACTAAAGCAGACCGTTTCGAGGTTATTCCTTACAACGATTACAGACTTCTAGCTCCGCTACCTACTGCTGAACTTCAATTGAATGATCAGTTGGAGCAGAACCCTGGTTATAACTAAAAAACAGAAAACTAATTATGAAAAAGTTATATATCTTATTCGCAGTTGCATTCGCCTCTTTGGCAATGACTTCCTGCTTTGATGATCCGGGGCGCGAAGTGTTCTTTGACGGAAATGTTGTGGAATTCCAGGACGGAAATCTTCCTAACGGATTCACAACTACACAAGTCAGGAGAAACGCAACTCAAACTGATCAAGTTGATATTCAAGTAAATAGGGTGTCAACAAATGCAAGTGGTGCTATCACCATTAATATTGCTGTGGATCCGGCCTCAACCGCTGTTCAAGGCGTTCATGTAGACTTTACAGGAACTACTGTAACAATTCCTGCGGGACAGTTTGTTGCAACTTTCCCTGTAACTGTCCTTACTGGAAACATTGATCCATCTGAATCTCCTGTTTTGAAATTAGTGATGCAATCTGCTACAGGTGCTGAAATTTCAAGTAACTACGGGGATCTTGATTTGAATATCAATGTGATTTGTGAGTCTAAAATCTCTACTGCTGCTGACACTTGGACAGCAACTAGTAACTCAAGATTTGGAACATTTACAGCTGATGTTAAAGTGACTCCGGTTTCTGGTGCTGTTGGAGAATATGTAGTATCTGATATTTCTGCAGGCTTGTATGCAGCGTTCGGATTTGGAACTACTCAGCAGGCTATTTATGGTGATAATTGTAATGTATTGACTTTCCTAAGACCTGGTCAAAGAGAGTTTAACATTTCTGCACCAAGAGTAGATCCTAAGTTAGGTTCTTTTGATCCTGCAACAAATACTCTTGTATTGTACTGGAGTGATCCTAATAACAACATTGATGGAAAGACTACATTAGTAAAAAAGTAATCAAATTTGATTCAGATTAAAAAAGGAGGGTTTCCCTCCTTTTTTTTGCTTTTTTTTATATAAACGGGATTATTAATAGTTGGCATAGAATTAAATTGAACCTTCTTTGAATTATTTCCTGTTAAAATTTATTATGGATATCCGCTTTCTTACCAGTATTGACAAAAATACGGCTTATTGTCTGCTGAAAGGATCAGAATCCGGAAGCTTCGCCTGCCAGTATTCTAAGGTTTAAGCAAGAAGATTTTCAGTTTTTTTTCATGCGGCATATTTTAATATGTCTACATAGCTGGAATTTCGGTTGACAACAGCAAAAGCCCTTGCAATAAGTTTATTTCTGATAATATTAAGTGTGCTCATTTTGCTTTTCCCTTCACCGGTTCTTCTCTTGTAATAGGTCTTCATCTCAGTGCTGTATTGGATGGCTGTGCCTGCACATAATGTCAGCAGTGTTTTAATTCTCTTATTCGCCAGCGGACTGGTTTTGGTTCTCCCTCGATAGGATGTACCTGACTGGTTGGGAAACGGTGCTGTTCCTGCATAACTGGCAAACTTTCTCCAGCTATCGAATAGGGTAAACCCTTCTGTTAAGACGATAAGTGCAACAGCTGTCTGTGGGCCTATGCCCTTGATAGAGTTAATCAGCTTATATTGGTTCATTAACAGTTCATCTTTGCGTAAAAGTTTGTCTATTTCTTTCTCTACGGTTTCGATCTGTTTATCTAAACAAGCGATTACTTCGGTATTGGATTTTTGATAGACTTTTAATTTGTTTTCTGAAACTACAGCTTCATATTCTTTGATACGGGTGATGTAAGCTGCTCTGTCTTTTACAAGTCGCTCTCTGTAATTAAACAGCTTTTTGAGATCCTGGATGACCTTTTTGGGAGGAACAGTGGGGATAATCTTCTCCTGCTTTTCATAAAGATATTCAGCTATGTCTTTAGAGTCTGCCTTGTCTGACTTACCTCTTCTTATTCCCAAGGATCGCTTTAATTCAAGTCCTGAGATGATATAAAATGGTAGGGAGTGCTTTTCAAGAAACAAAGCAAGTTCTGAAGAATAAATCCCAGTGGATTCAAATCCGAAAAGCAGTTCTTCTGCGAGTATTAACCCAGAGTTTTCCATTACCCATTCCACCAGCTCCTGGTAACCTTTCTCATTATTTTCAAAGACTGCGTGGCATTGGTTGATCTTCAGATAAGCATCAAGTGTAGATTTACTTACATCGACTCCAATAATTGATTTGAATTTCATAATTTAGACATTGAAGTTTAACAAATGAGAGTTGCGGAAACTAAAACCTTTAACAGGCCTAAAGCCTAAAATTCTAACTGGTTACTGGCAACTCAACTAAGAATGGGGACTGATACTGGCAAGAGGTCGCTAGCCTAGCCGTGGCGAAAGTTCACCCCATTCTTTTTCAATTTATTCAATATCTGAGTCACTTAATAATCGTAAAGATATTAGCTCTGATTTTCTCAAATAATTCTACTTTGCAAACCTAAAGGCCGTGGCTGGGTC
>NZ_VLOG01000054.1 GCF_007655305.1 Algoriphagus algorifonticola | reverse complement strand
CGTTGGACTCAATTCTAAAATGGCAAAGCAGAACCCATGGATATTTGGATTAATAGGTTTTGGGATTTTCCTTTACCTAGCATGGAATAACTTTGAACTATCTTTTGCTCCATGGACAAAAACCGCAGAAGCAAAAGCCGTGATTACAGATAATGCACTTGGGTATGGACCGATGGGGAGAGGATTTACTCAAATCATCACGATATCCTATCAGGTTGACGATTCGGTCTATGTTCAGAAGAAAAAACTTTCTCAGAGAATCAATAAAAAGGAAATTGGATCATTGGTCTTAATTGAATATGCTGTCAAAGATCCTGGCAATTTTGAAATCAAAGGTTTTTTGAAACAATGAACTGATATTTTTATCAAAAAACTTTATCTTCCTACATGGAAACAGGTGACTTCATTTCTGAAATAGTGGTTTTCAAACCCTCCCAAGGTAGTGATGAATTTGAAATCATTTTGGATGGGGAGCAAGATACGGTTTGGGTTACCGAACAGCAGCTTGTTGAGTTATTCGGTAAAGCTAGAAGGACGATTGGTGAGCATATCCGAAATATTTACAAAGAGGGAGAATTGGAAAAAGAGTCAACTTGGCGGAATTTCCGCCAAGTTCAAAAAGAAGGAGAAAGAAAAGTAAAAAGAGCAGTTTCAGCTTACAATTTGGATGTAGTGATCTCAGTTGGATACCGAGTAAAATCACCAGTTGGCATTGAATTCAGAAAATGGGCAACCCAAAGACTCAAAGATTACTTGGTCAAAGGTTATGCCGTCAATAGCGAATTATTGAGCAAGCAAGGTCAAAAAATAATTCAGCTAGAAAACCAGCTTGATATTTTAAGGGAAAGAACTTTTGAGTCACAAAGAGTATTGACGGAGGGGTTTTTGGATATTATTTCAAAGTATTCCAAATCTTTTGAATTACTCAATAGGTATGATTCAGAAGATCTTCAGCTTGACAATCTTTCCAAAGAAATCATTTATATCATCAATTATGATGATGTCAAGAAAGCCATTCACCAATTAAAGATGGAATTGATCCAGAAAGGAGAAGCGGGAGAGCTATTCGGAAACGAGAAAGATGATTCATTCAGGGGAATATTGGGAAGTATCTCCCAAACAGTTTTTGGAGAATTGGCATATCCAACCATTGAAGAGCAGGCAGCACAATTGTTATATTCTGTTATCAAAGGTCATGCCTTCAGCGATGGTAACAAGAGAATTGGTTCATTTCTGTTTGTGTGGTTTTTGGAGCAGAACAGTTATCATTTGGATGACAGGGGAATAAGAAAAATTAATGAAAACACTTTAGTAGCTCTAGCATTGGCAGTAGCCCAAAGTTTACCAGAACAAAGGGATTTGATAATAAAACTGATAGTGAACCTAATAAAGAACTGAGTCCAACATCACCTTGGAATACAGCGGGCGGTTCAGAGTAAATATGAAATTCAGTATCTTTAAGAAGTTAAGAGTAGGTTTGAAGAGAACGGCTCCGCATGCCCGCCGTCTCCAAGCTGAATACCGTTAGGCACAATTATGAATAACCCACAACCATGAAGTTTTACCTTACCATATTATTTTTATCCTTTTCACAGCTGACAAGTGGTCAACAAGTGGACAGAGAGATTTTTGATGCAACTCTTGGTACACAAAAAGCACACACATATTCGATGCTTGAAGGGTCATTTGAGCAGTTTTTAACTTTAAATTATCCGAATGAAAAATCATTATCCAAGAAGATGAAGAGATACCTATTGGATATTCAAGACCAAAATTTTAATTGGACTTTTGATAGTAATCTAAGTTCAATAACTCTTCAGCAATTGGAATCCTCAGGTTTAAGGAAGGATATTATGCTTTATAAAAATGAAACATACAAAGAAAGATTCCCATTTGAGGATTACATAAAGGAAAAAAAACTAAGTACTGAAGGAAGTGAAGAAGTTGAATTAAATGAAGATTTTGAAGACATTATTGAAATACCACCGACCAGTAGAAAAGAAGGAAAAAGGTTAAGAAAGGAAGAAATTAAGCGGCAAAAAATCCGAGATAAATTTCCTCAACCTAATAAACATGGGCTATTTTACTATGCTTTGGCAAAATCTAAAAAGGATAATGAAGATATTTTAGCCTATGTTTCAGGTATCACCAAATATGAAATTAGACCAAGCCCCTCATTAATAGCTTACGGTTTTATAGAAAATTTAACTGAAGAAGAATTTATTGAGTGGGAAAATAAGCTCTTAGTAATTGTTGAAATTTATTTAAGTAGTTTGATATATAATGATATAATGAAAAAATAACATGTGCCTAACAGCACCTAAGAAAACATGGGGCGCCTGGTGCCAAGGGAAAGGTTTATTCCCCGAACTAACTTTTACTACGGGGGAAAGGAAATCGCTTCGAAAAGCCCCACGTTTCTTAGCCGCGGACCGTTGTGGCGCATAGCCGAGAACCGAAGTGCAATTAAACAATGAAAACAGGATTGATAATATTAGGAATTATAATTGGCTTAATCGGATTGATTTTTCTAATCCTTGTGATTGGTGCTTATAAACGTAGACCAAAATTCAACAACAAGGGATTTACAGCTCTTGAAAAAAGACTTTTGGAGATTTTTACTACAATGTTCGACCCTGAATTGGCTGATAAGTTTAAAAAGCAAATTGATTATTTCGAGAATAAACGCAAATGGAGACAATATTGGGATAAGAGTATGTCAATGGAACTTTATGGGAACCAGGACCTTTCAGAAGAACTAAAATATCCACGGCGAGACGAAAGTAAAATTGCAACGATTAGATTTAAAGTTAACGAAGAAAAATACAATATTGAATTTGATACATACGATGGTCGAATTTGGGGCTGGAAAATTAGACCAAATCCCAAACAGATTCAGAAAATTGATATAGTTGAAGTAACAAGCAAGAAGATAAATAATGACCCCAATGAAAAAGTTGAAGTAAGGATTGAAAAAACAGAAAGCAAACCGATTCCTGATTTTAATGGAGTGATTGGAGAAATTCTGAAATTAAAACCAATTGAAAAAGCATATAATCCGCTGACTCCTGAGCAGATTGAGATGTTTAAGCAAAAAATTGAGTCCAGATTACCAGATGGATATTTAAAAATTATTGAGCAAACTGAAGGATTAGAATTCAAGGATTTTCGAATTTCAGGCATATCGGAGATTCAAAGGACTGGACTTGATGATGGTGACTATTTTCACTTGGTGGAGTTTGATGATGGAGTGATTGCGACAAAAGAAAATGACAAAAACGGAGAACTATACTTTTGCCATTATTCGGGTGGACTCATTGATAAATTAGGAACTGATTTTGATAAAGTATTGAAAGAGAAAATATAAACTACGACGCCACAACACGCGGTATAAAAAATTGCCGGGACAGTGGGTTATTCAAGGGTTGCAGCTCGCTTCAACTTTTGTGTAACTTGACAGGAAATCGCCCGCAAACGGCAACTTTTCATACCGCCAACGTTGTGTGTCATTTGAATAAAGAATATGAAAATAACATTACCACCAAAGAAAGGAACCCCAAATACTAATCCTGAAATAGAATTTGACCAATTAGTAGTGATTGGAGCGAATGGTTCAGGGAAGACAAGATTTGGTTCTCATATTGAAGAAAAATATTTAAAGAATGTTCACCGTATTTCTGCTCAGAAGTCTCTAAGTTTTCCAGCAGAAGTGAGCCCAAAATCTCGTGAAAGAGCTACTAATGAATTTCTATATGGTTATCATTATGATAATAACACCAATGCACAGCAACAATTAAACGTAAAAAAGTCACATAGATGGGGAAGTAAAATAAGCACCTTTCTTTTAAATGATTATGATAAGCTTTTAGTTCTTTTGCATACAGAAGAATATGAAGAATCCTTAAGTTTTAAGGAAGGGCGAACCACTAAACCAACGACAAAGCTTGATATCGTTCAAAGAATTTGGGAGACAGTTTTACCTCATAGAAAGCTATTAAAAAAGGCAGGTGTAATTGAAACTTACCCAACAGGTCAGGTAGGTAATAATTACAATGCAACCGAAATGAGTGATGGCGAAAGAGTTATTTTTTATCTAGTTGGTGAAGTTGTATGTGCTCCTGAGAATTCAATAATTATTATTGATGAGCCAGAGATGCATATCCATAAATCCTTGGTTAAAAATCTTTTCGACCTCATTGAAAATGAACGACAAGATTGTTCTTTTATTTATCTAACTCACGATATTGATTTCGCTTTTTCAAGGCAAAATGCAATTAAAGTATGGGCAAAATCATATGAAGGTTCAAACGTGTGGGATTATGAATTACTTGAAGATGAGTCCCCTATTCCAGAACAATTATATCTTGAAATACTTGGAAGTCGAAAACCAGTAATATTTCTAGAAGGTGATGACAGCAGTATTGATTATGAACTATACGAGCAAGTCTATTTTGACCATACTTTAAAACCACTTGGAAGTTGTGAAAAAGTAATTCATTCCGTTAAATCCTTCAATGAACAAAACGGATTTCACCATATAGAATCATTTGGAATAATTGATAGAGATAGGCGAATTCAAGATGATGTTGTTAGACTTAACTCTAAATCCATTTGGGTTTTAGATGTTGCAGAATCTGAGAATTTACTCTTGTTAGAAGAAATTGTTAAATCAGTTGCGAAACATATGGGTAAAGACCTAAATGATGTTTTTAATCAAGTAAAAGACAACTTGATTCAGTTCTTTAACAGCCAACTAGAATCTCAAATATTACTGCACTTCAAAGAAACACTCAGAAAAAAATTCATTGAAGCTTCAAACTTTAATGAAAGAACAATATCGAATGTGATTCCTGAAATTGACGCTTATTATTCTGGCATTGATAAGCAACAAATTTTTGATGATATCAAAACGGAATTTGAAAATATTGTGAACTCTAAAGATTATAATGGAGTACTTAGAGTTTTTAACCTTAAGAACGCTCTGATTCCAAATTCTAAAGTTTGCGAACTGACTGATGTGAAAAACAAGTCGGGGTATTTAAAACTTGTTATCACCCTGTTGAAAAGGAAGGATGCTGAAAGCCATTTAATAGCAACAGCAATTGACGATAAAATAATAAAAAACGCCACACAACAGCGTGTATAAGAAATAGCGGGTTTATTACTAAATCAATGGTCTGTACTTTTAATAAAAGTCAGTGCCAAACTGAAAGTGAAGTGCTTTTTAATCCGCTACTTCTCATACACGCAAAACGTTGTAAGCAAGCCTAAAGAACAACCGTACTCCGAAAAACAGACATCTGAAAATCGAACTTTGACATCTTGACAAAAACTTACGGACTGACTTTGGCGACACACAATCCGACCCGAATGTTTTAAAAATTTTTCCCACCGCACATTTTAAAAAAATAATTTTAGCCAGCCGCACATTGGCACATTTGCAAAACCGCACAAGCTGACACACAACCCAAGTTTTGCAAAAGAGCCAATTTCCCAACGCTCGACAGGAATGTTGAAAATTATTTGAAATAAGTGATGACAAATCAAAAATCTTTTTCTAATTTTGACACATTATGTCAAGAGAGGTTATGTCAACAGAAACAATAGGCGAAAAGCTAAGACACATTCGAGAAGAAAAGGAACTTCCATTGCGGAAAGTTGCTGCTTTGCTAGACATTGATGTGGCGATTTTAAGCAAAATGGAACGTGGGGAGCGGAAAATCACAAAAGAAGTAGTTCTAAAACTTGCCGACATATACAATTATAACGCAGACGAACTTTTGGTTTCGTTCCTAAGTGACAAGATTTTGTATGAAATTCAAGACGAAGATTTAGGAATAGAAGCACTGAAGGTAGCAGAAGAAAGAGTAAAATATTTAAAAGCGAATAAGAGGAAATGACAATAAAGCAACTCATAGAAAAATATACAGCCGACAGGGATTATTACTTGACAAGCAAGTATAATGAAACACTGCTTCGCAGTGATTTCTTAGACCCGTTTTTTGAGTTGCTTGGTTGGGACATTAAAAATAATGCAGGTAAACCAACCAACGAACGAGAAGTAATTTTGGAAGAAGCATTGAAAGCAAACGCTTCCGAACATTCCAAAAAACCTGACTATACTTTCCGACTTTTTTCTGAAAGAAAATTCTTTTTGGAAGCAAAAAAACCTTGTGTTTCTATTGAGTCAAACAATGACACTGCAAAGCAAGTCAGACGATACGGATTTACAGCTAAGTTGAAAATTTCTGTTCTTTCAAACTTTGAATACTTAATCATTTATGACACTTCCGTAAAAGTTGAGAAAGAAGACTCCTATAATAGAGCACTTGTAAAAAAATACCACTACACAGAATACGAAAGCAAGTTTGAAGAAATCAGACAGCTTTTAGGAAAGGAATCCGTGTATTCAGGAGCATTTGAAACGGAATGGAAAGAAATTGAAAGCAAAATCAATCAATACTCGATTGACAATTTATTTCTAAACCAAATCAACGAATGGCGAAAAGTTTTAGGTGCTGAAATTTTTAAACACGAGCCAAAAATTGACGAGCAACAACTTAATGATATTGTTCAGAGTTACATCAACCGAATTATTTTTCTTCGTGTTTGTGAGGATAGAAATTTAGAGGATTATCAAACCCTTTTGAAATTTGCCAATACAAATGATTTCAGTGCCTTAATCAAAAAGTTTGAACAAGCCGACAAACGCTATAATTCAGGACTTTTTGACCAATTACTCAAAGACAAGATTGTAGAAAATATCAGTTCGGTATTTTGGACAATTATAAAGCAATTGTATTACCCTGAAAGCCCATATTCATTCAGTGTGTTTTCTTCTGATGTATTGGGAAGCATTTATGAAATTTTCCTTTCTGAAAAATTAACAGTTCAAAGCCGTGCTGTTGTTTTGGTAAAGAAACCTGAAAATGTTGACCGTGACATTATCACTACACCAACATTTATCATAAGTGATATTTTAAGAAATACCGTTTTGAAAAAATGCGAAGGAAAAACGGATAAGGAAATTCTTAAACTGAAATTCGCTGATATTTCTTGTGGTTCAGGTGCATTTTTATTAGAGCTATTCCAGTTGCTCAATGATATTTTGATTGATTATTATCTGAAAAATGACAAAACAAAACTCATTCAAACGAATATCAACACTTACAAATTACCATTTGAAATTAAGCGACAACTTTTATTGAATTGCATCTACGGAGTTGATAAAGATTATAATGCAGTTGAAGCAGCCAAATTTGGTTTGCTTCTCAAATTGCTTGAGGGTGAAGATGTAAATTCAACCAACAAAACAAAACCTGTTTTGCCAGACCTATCACAAAATGTTTTCTTTGGAAACAGTTTATTGAATCCGAAGCAAGTAACGAATAAGAAAGACCAAGTAATTATCAATCCGTTTGATTTTTCAAAACTTCGCTTTGATGTCATTGTAGGCAATCCGCCTTATATGAAATCGGAGGATATGAAAAACATTACTCCGCTTGAATTACCACTTTACAAAACCAATTACGATTCAAGAGCCAGAGGCTGCAAAATACAGTTCAAAGAAAACAGGTGAATTGGATAGTGAAGTATGGGTTTGGGGCGTTCCCCTGCGGGTCGGGCTTTCCGCTGCAATCTTTTTGCCCTGTGGGACAAAAAGGATTTCCGCTTCAATCCCTAACGCAAAAGCAGCATAATCATTAATTAGAAACAGAAGTATGTTAAAATTATATTCAACAGATAATAAGAAGTTTTTAATGCAGGTAAACAAATCAGAAGCCGAGCTAAATAGATTTCTGTCAGAAAATTGGAAAGAGTTTTTTCCGCATTTCACTTTTATAAAAAATGAATTTTCCTTAGATGGAAATGTCCGAAGTAAAGGCGGTTCAGGCAGAATTGATATTTTGGCTTACAATCCTAATAACAAAAAGTTTGTGATTTTTGAGTTAAAAAAAGATGCTGACAAAAACATAAGACATCAGGCTTCTGATTACAAAGATTTTGTTGAGAATAATTTTGCCGAAATCTATTTGTTGGCAACACAAACTTATGAAGTTCAATTACCTAAATTCAATGAAATCTCAAAGGATAGTATTGAATTAATTCTAATTGCCAAAACATTCTCTCCAACAGATGTAGATAAAGCCAAAAAGAGCAAAGGAGAAATTACACTCATCAAGTATTTATGGTTTGAAAATCAACTTTTACTTATTGATTACCTAAACAACGACCCTGATGATTTGATTGAAAAAGAAAATGCCGCTAAACTTCAAAAGATTAAGAACATTATTGACAACAGACCAGAATTAGCAGATGTAGAGGCATTTTTGTATGGAAAGGAAGAAGCGAAAAGGCTTTTCAAGATATTTTACGAACACTTAAAAACTTTAGGAGAGATTTCTGTTGAAGCACAAGCAAGTAAAATAAAAGTTGTTTTTGGTAATCAAACCTTTTCTATAATCGGCTATGCTGGTAAAACAGGAAAGAAATGTTTTTTAGTAATCAATACAAACCTTGACGAAGTTACTTCATTAGGAGAGATTGTTGATGATAGAGTTCGTCCAGGTGAGAAAAAGAAAGGAAGTATTGGCTCTGAGAGATATGAAGTATTCCTGACCACAGAAGAAGAGTTAATGGAGTTTTTACTGATAATTGAAAATGACTTTCATAATGGAAATAGCTGAATTAGAAAAAATATGGGAAGAGTTTAACCTAATTAAATTCCAGAATGGAATTTTAAGTGAGCCTTTTTTTTATTGGGACAAAGGAACTAAGATTACGAATGTTCTCGACTGGTTTAATTCTAACATACCTGATGTTTTTTATGATAATAAATTTTCGGAAGTTCTTCTTGAAATAATTTGGGAAGAATTTGGAGATATGCCTATCAACAATGATGATGAAATAGAACTAGATTTCTATTGTTGGAAAAAAGGGACTTACCGTTTTGAAATTTGGCATTGGTTTGACGAAAAGTTACCAAATGGAATCGCTGAATATGCAATTTAAATTTAGAGTATGGCAACAAAATTAAATAAAGTATTTAACGATTTACCTCTTCTTCCTCCAAATAAATCTTTGGTAGAGACCATTGCAATCTTAAAACAGGAAAGTAAATCTGCTGTGGCATTAGCTGAATTAAAGGGTCTTACGAACACATTGCCCAACCCTAATATTCTTATCAATGCGGTTATTTTAAAAGAAGCACAAGCGAGTTCCGGAATTGAAAATGTAATCACAACTCAAGACAAACTTTACCAAGCTTTATATGCCAAGTCGACTAAGCCTGATGGAGCAACCAAAGAGGTTTTACGATACAGAGAGGCACTACTAATGGGCACACGCTTAATCAAAGAAAGGGGTTTTCTGAATACAAACGGAATAATTGCCATTCAGAAAGAATTGGAAGAAAATAATGCTGGACTTAGAAAACTTCCAGGAACGGCATTAATCAACGATTTGACCAATGAAGTAATTTATACTCCACCTGATAATTTTGATACGATTAGTAATTTGATGGAAAATTTGGAAGAATATCTGAATAATGACGCAGATGATATTTCACCTTTAATCAAGCTAGCCATTCAACATTATCAATTTGAAAGTATCCACCCTTTTTATGATGGTAACGGCAGAACTGGTAGAATCATCAATGTTTTGTTTTTGATTTTGAAAGGTTTATTGAACGAACCTGTTCTTTACTTGAGTTCATATATCATTCAAAACAAAGGAGATTACTACCGATTATTACAGGAAGTTCGGACTAAGAATAATTGGGAGGATTGGATTCTGTATATGCTCAAAGGCATAGAACAGACAGCTCAAAGCACAATTGAACAAATTAACAAAATCAAGCACTTATTCAGCGAAACTCAAAAATTGGTACAAGATAAATTACCAAGGATTTATTCAAAAGATCTGATAGAGCAGCTATACATCCATCCCTACTGCAAGATTGAGTTTTTAGTAAACAACTTGGGTATCGAAAGAAAAGCTGCATCAAGATACTTAAGCAGTTTAGAAGAATTAGGAGTATTGAAATCACAACAAAAAGGTAAAGAAGTCATTTACATCAATACCAAGCTTTATAATTTACTGAAAAAAGGATGAAAGACAACGTGTACCAAATTATCCCACGTAAATAAAACGTGTACCAAATACTGAAATTATGGTGCACGAAAATTAAATATGAGACTTTTTGGTACATAAATAAAATGTAGTGCAAAAACATCAAGACAACATCAATCTTTTTCGCTCCCTCCTCAAAGGACGTGAAGATGTGTTTGCTGTTCGTTGGGAAAAAGGAAACAAATCGGGTTATATGCCAGCCTATTTTTATGACCCATATCGTTTAAGGGCACATAAAATGAATGGTGGAACTTTTCAGAATTTTACCGAAAAGTCTTATCTGAAACTAACAGATGAACAAATCCAAAAGCATTTGGAAGATTTTCACCATATTGGAATTTATCCCTTACTGCAAGACAATACCACTTGGTTTTTAGCAGCTGATTTTGATAAATCGAATTGGCAAAATGAAGCTGTTACTTTTCTGAATGCTTGTAAAGAAAAGGAAATCCCAGCCTACTTGGAGCGTTCCCGTTCGGGAAACGGTGGACTGCACAGGTCTCACACCACCTATCCCGAAAGCTTTCGGGAGGTCTCCCCGAATCTAGTTCGAGGCAGGCTGAATACGGCGGTTCACTGAATCTCAGGCTTTGATTTAGAATAATAGTCCAGCATACTTAGATAACCTTTTCTTCTCAGTCTAGAGAGTGTAATTGTTATTACCAGTATAGGACTTTGATCCGCTGCGACGGACCATCCTCCTTTTCTGCCTCCCCTATGGCCAGCCCCTCAGCTAAAAACTTCCACAAAGCAATCAACTTCGACTAGTTCTTCATTCCCTAGCTTGATTCATTAATCATTCCCTACAAAATTAGCCCTACCGAAAAATCTTCGATTCACGAAGTTATTGAGATTAGAACCAAAGCGGTAATTAAATCCAAACCTGGTATCGACAGTATATGCAGAAGGCAAGGTTACCCTTCCACTCAAAATATCCTGTTCGGTGAAGTCTCCCGATGCCAGGTAAATCTGATCCTTCACGTAGTTGCCTTCTACCCTCATAAAGAAAGAAAAATTCCCGGTGACACGGACTTCTGCACTTATATTCATGCCTGTAGACCAAGAACTAAAATCATCCAGATAATTTCTCAGTCGATATCCTATTTCCAGATTACCCCATCGTTGATTGAGCCCCAGACTGGCCCTCAAACTATGAAGAACCCTAGTCTCATCAAGAACACCGGAAATCGTTTCTTCGACATAGCTATTTCTCCTGACTTCGACTCCATAGTTCACTCTTAGAAATCTGGAATTCTGCACAGCTTCAGGGAAAAAATTGTACTCGACGGCTGGCCTAAAGCTGGTCTGGAACTGATAATTAAAGCGGGTGTTCTGACGACCTGCAATATCATATCCATAAGACCACTGGGGTGAAATAGCTTTTACAAGCTGATGACTAAAGCCAAATTCTGATACATCAAAACTATTTTGAACTTGATCGATAATCTGATTACCACTTTCATCTAAAACTGGATTACCATTAGCATCCACTCTTGGCACTTTTTGAATCGTTCTTCTTAGCCTTTCATCTATTCGCCCGGATAGGGAGATTTTCCATTTATCCGTAATCCGATTAATATTGATATCTCCACCAATATTAATTTGTCTACTCAATTCCTCCAATTCAATGTTAGCATTACTCCCGACATTAAAAACCCAATAATTCCAGGGATCTACGCTTTCCTCCTCTTCATCTACAAAATTGGCAGGGTCAGTCTTCATATTAATTTCGATCCCCTCTCCGGCTTTGGTTTTTGCAACATATGGAGCCAAACCTAATTTAATAAACCGGGTGAGTCTTTCCCTCACTTCAAAGTCTGTATCTGTCTGTTTGGTGTTTACGTAGAGGGTGTCTCTCCTTCCCGCATGAATGTTTTGTTGACCTATAAACAAAAGTTGATATTGCCTTCCTCCACCTCCAGACCTGTTATTGTTAATCAGCAGAAAGACATCAGCTATTTGATTATCCCTATAAAAATCAACCGCTGTAATTTCCGTTCTGATAAAATCCATATCACAGCCTCCATCCCAGCGTTCACAGCCATCGATAAATACTCTAAGTCTATTGGGAATTTTATTATTATCGACGAGCGTTTGACTAATTGAAGCCGTAGTCAAAGAGAAGAAGCTCAGGGTCAATAACAGTAATACTTTTTTCATTTAATCAGGTTTAGTTCACATTGACCGTATGGTTTCGGTCATAAATTAATTCCAATCATCATCGCTCCCTGTTTTACTAATAATGCTTGAAAAGGAGTAATCTTTTTTCCCGAAGGACTTGATAATATCCTTTTCTTTAATCGGATATTTTTCATCCTTTTTTATGCAATTAAACTAGTAAAAGGATGTGAAAGGCATACAAACTTTGGGTGAGAGTATGTTCTTGGAATAATTCAAATGTATAGACAAAGTACTCCCCTAAAAAGGAATAAAAGCATCAGTGGTTTCTTTGGGCATTCGAGCGGTAGTGTTTAATAATCTGCCCAACCAAATCTACCAGCTTAATTAAAAAAGGAAGCATCGCTACATAATTTCGAGTACATAGAGTTTATAAAAATATAAGTTATTTCAATTTTCAGCTTGATTATATGGTCCGTTATCAGATCATTGAAAACTGAAATCGAAAGGTGATTTGTAATCAAAACCCAACGGATAATCGACAGGGCCTTTTCTGTAATTTAGGATGCTTTGACATTTGAAAATTAAGTGAGCTTGGCTGATTATATTTTATATTAGAATCAAAAGACCTAAACTCAAAGATCGCTGGTAAGCGGTCATTTGATTTGGTTGCATCTATTCAAAAAACAATATAACCCCTTGTCACCCATGAAAATCAGCACTTTCCTCACATTCGTTGGAGATAATTGCGGTAAGGCTACAGAAGCAATCAATTTCTACACGGCTATTTTTCCGAATTCGGAAGTAAAAAGAATCGTGAATTATGCTGAAGGCGAACCAGGCGGAACACCAGGCTTGATCAAGTTTGGAGTTTTCACTCTTAATGGCAAAGAATACCTAGTTTCCGAAAGTAATTACAAACACAATTGGTCATTTACTCCCGGAGTATCCATATTTATTTCTTGCGAATTGGAAGATCAAATTGAAATCTTATTCGAAAAACTATCCGGCGAAGGAGGTCAAGTCATGGTTCCGCTCGACAATTATGCAGGAGATGGGGATTATGGCTTTGGTGAAAAATTCGGTTGGTGCGAGGATAAATATGGGATTTCTTGGCAGTTGGTTTTATTAAGATAAATATCTTAGAATAAACATATCCACCACATTTTTTTTACAATTTTTATCTATATTAGACAGTGATTTTATAAAGCTTCTTTTTCACCTATCACATTCTCAAAACTATTTTTTTCAACGTAAAATCAGCTTTTTAAGCATCTGAAGTTGAATTTGAATGAAAATATTTGTCAATCCTGTACAAAAATCATTTTAACATGAGAAAAATATCCGATTTAGAAATTCTCAGTAGAACTTTTGAAGATTTATCAGCGGGAATAGGAATATTCAAAGTTAATGATTTGAATGACCTAAAAAGCATTCAGTATGTTTTTATGAACAAGGTTCTTTTATATGAAATGAGAAAAGAACGTGATGAGGTTATTGGAAAAAAAATTATAGAGGTAGCTCCTGAGGCATTTAATCATGAGGGAGGACTACTTGTCATGGAGACCTACCGAAAAGTTGCAGCAGAAGGCGGAAGCATTAATTTGGGATTGGTCGAATATTCTAACCACATGGTGGCAGGAACTTACGAATGCTCTGTTCACCATATTATAGACAACTATGTTTACGTAAAGCTGAGAAACGTAACAGAATTAGAACAAACAAAAAATGAACTAGAGCTAAAAAACAAAGAACTGTCGCAATTTGCTTACATAGTCTCCCATGATTTGAAAGAACCTTTAAATACTATTTGCTCCTTGATTCAATTAATTGAAAAACAAAATACTGGAAAACTTGATACAGAAACAGCTCAAATGCTAGGCTTTATTTCAAGCACAACTAACCGAATGAGGAGCCTGATAACAGGTTTATTGGATTATAGTGGTATAGGGCAGGGAAAAGAAGTAATTGAAATAGACTGCCAAAAACTAGTCGAAATTATTCAGCAGGATTTAGCCTCAAAAATAAAAGAAAACAATGCTATCATTGAAGTTGGGAAATTACCAAAGATCTATGGCTATGAGACAGAGCTTCGAATGCTTTTTCAAAATTTAATCAGCAATGCCATCAAATTTAGTAAGCCCAATTTTCCTCCTCGAATAAAAATAAGTGCCAAAAAACAAGATGGATGGACCTTTTTTATCCAAGATGATGGAATTGGCGTTGCCAAGGAATATCAAAGTAAAATATTTAGAGTATTTGAACGCTTACACACCCAAAGTGAGTATGAGGGAACAGGCATTGGCCTTGCTCATTGCAAGAAAATTATAGATCTACATAAAGGTAAAATTTGGGTAACTTCTAAACCTGGAGAAGGAAGCACTTTCTGTTTTTCAATACCCACCCGACTTGATCAAAAATCTTGATTTTTGTTTTGATAATTCAAGTTAGAGCTATGGCTTTATCCCAAAGATTTACGCTAAGGGAAAGATTTTATTAATTTAATCTTATGACAATTATTTTGATTCCAAATCTTAAAACTCCTGCATTAGATTTTTCCAGATATCGCATATAAACCTCTCAGATTTATTTTATTTGCTTTTCCCACTATCCAAAAACATAATTACTGTCATTGAATGACTGCAAAAGACATACTAGGAAACCCGGATTTCCTCGCAATATCCTATGGAGGGTATAGAAAGAACTCCAGAAGCATTCAGCCTACCGTAACTCAGCTGAAAGAAGATTTACTCATTCTTCATGCTATGGGCATACGCCTTCTGAGAACTTACAATGTACACTTACCTCATGCTTCAAATGTGCTCAAAGCCATTTCTGAGCTAAATCAGGAGAAACAAGGCTTTGAAATGTATGTTATGTTGGGAGCATGGATCGATTGCAAAAATGCCTGGACGGATAAGCAACCTGATCATTTTCAGGAAAGCGAACGAAATCAGGTTGAAATTGCCAAAAGCGTAGAGCTGGCAAATGAATACCCGGATATCGTCAAAATCATTGCAGTAGGCAATGAAGCCATGGTCAAATGGGCCGAATCTTATTATGTACAGCCGGAGGTAATCTTGAAATGGGTCAATCACCTACAAAACCTGAAGAATAAACAGCAAATCTCATCGGAGCTTTGGATCACCTCCTCTGACGATTTTTCCTCTTGGGGTGGTGGAGATCCACTTTACCATACTGCTGCGCTCAATCAGCTGATTCAGGAAGTGGATTTTGTTTCCATGCACACTTACCCCATGCACAATACCCACTATCATCCAATATTTTGGGGAATCAGTCCCTCGGAGAAAAAGCTCCCTAAAAAAGAAAAGCTGGAAAAAGCCATGCAAAGAGCACGAGACTTTGCTATAGGGCAATATCAGCAAGTGAAGGCTTATGTGGAAAAAATTGCCCCTGGAAAACCCGTACACATAGGAGAAACCGGTTGGGCCAGCAGTTCGGATGGATTTTATGGATTGGAAGGATCCCGAGCATGCGATGAGTACAAAGAAATGCTTTACTACCAGGAAATGAGAAACTGGACCAATAGCCAAGGGATTTCCTGTTTCTATTTTGAAGCCTTTGACGAACCTTGGAAAGATTCAGGAAACCCTCAAGGATCTGAAAATCACTTTGGCCTGATCACCGTGGACGGGAAGGTCAAAGCTGCGCTTTGGGATCAGTTTGAAGCAGGAGTTTTCCTGGGTTTAACCCGTGATGGGAAACCGCTCAAACAGACCAAAAAAGGGAATATTGAATTAGCTCTCAGAGCTGCCATGATCCCTCCCCCAAACGAGCACTTGTAACCCAAGCCTATTCTGATTTTCAATTTGCTATACTCAATGCTTCAAAATAGATCAATTCAGGTATTTGAAACCTCCGCTCAAGGTAGAAAGCTGGAGAAAGTCGACCAATTCGAGGACGCAGAGATCACGATTCAGGTCACACTCAATCCAGAAATAGAATTTCAGACTATCACCGGAATTGGAGGTTCTTTTACGGAAGCTTCCGCGCATCTTCTTGCTCAGATGAGTGAAGGAAAAAGACGCGAGATTCTCACAGCATATTTCAGCGAGGAAGGCTCCTGCTATTCCTTGACTCGAACACATATTAATTCCTGTGACTTTTCGCTAAGCCAATACTCTTACGATTCCAATGCCGGGGATGAGAGTCTTCAGAATTTTTCCATTGAAAGGGACAAGAAAGCCTTGATCCCTATGATTCAAGAGGCAAAAATCTATTCCAAGCAAGGTTTCAAAATCATCGCTTCTCCCTGGACTGCACCTCCCTGGATGAAGGATAATCAGAGTTGGGTGGGGGGCAAATTGCTACCTAAATACTATCCAGTCTGGGCAGATTTCTTTGAAAAATATCTCCAAGCCTATCAGGATGAGGGAATTGATATATGGGGATTAACTGTAGAAAATGAACCTCATGGCAATGGCAATAATTGGGAGAGTATGCATTTTAGTCCACAGGAAATGACTGATTTTGTTCGTTTTCACCTTGGTCCCAATCTGGAAAGCAAGGGATGGAATCATGTGAAGATTTTGGGCTATGATCAAAACCGGGATGGATTGAAAGAATGGGTAGAAGTCATGTATGCGAACCAAGATTCCTCCAGATACTTCTCCGGCACGGCAGTTCACTGGTATGAAAGCACCTATGAAGTCTTTCCGGAGGCCTTGCAAGACGCCCATCATAAGGCCCCGGATAAATTCCTTATTCAAACCGAAGCTTGTGTCGATGCGGAGGTTCCTAGGTGGCAGGATGACGACTGGTATTGGAGCAAGGAAGCAAAAGACTGGGGTTGGCTTTGGGCTCCGGAAAATCAGAAATACTTACACCCCCAATATGTACCTGTGTATCGGTACGCCGTCGATATCATAGGCTGCTTTAATAATTGGGTAGATGGATGGATAGACTGGAATATGGTTCTGGATAGACAAGGCGGGCCCAACTGGGCCAATAACTGGTGCACGGCACCTGTGATCGTGGATCCTTCTACAGATGAGGTATATTATACCCCACTTTATTATATTTTGGCCCACTTTAGTAAATTTATCCGGCCAGGATCCAAAATCATTCAGGTGAATGTTTCAGAAGATAAAGTTCAAGCGACCGCTGCGAAAAACGAGGATGGTTCTCTGGTCTTAGTTGTATTAAACCAAAACCAATTTGAGATTGCTGTAAACCTTGAAATAGCTGACTATAAAACCACTTTTTCCATCAGTCCTGCTGCCATTCAGAGCATTATTATTGGCCCCGACCAAACAAAAACCACTTAAACTGATTCAAATTATCGAACAATTAATTTACCCTTTCCATGCCATCATTTAGACAAGAAAAATTTCTTTCCCTCGCCTCCTCTGATTTATCCGACAAATCCCTAGAAGAACTCAAGCAAACCTTAAGAAATCAACTGAAAGACGGAGTTCATGGGTTTTGTGCAAGTCCTTATGTAGAAGGTCAAAAACCTGGAGATCAACTCACAGAAGAGCAAATCAGAAAGAGACTAGAGGTATTAAAGCCGCATACTCAATGGATCAGGTCTTTCTCCACCACCGAAGGAAATGAGCTTATCCCTAAAGTTGCACGGGAAATGGGTATCAAAACGATGGTTGGTGCCTGGTTGGGTGACAATCCTAAAACCAATGCCAAAGAGGTTGCCAATTTGATTGAATTGGTGAATGAGGGTCTAGTTGATATTGCTGCCGTAGGAAATGAAGTACTATACCGTGGTGATTTGACTGTAGATGAATTACTGGAGCATATTCAAGAGGTCAAAAGTAAAATCCAGAAAGATGTACCTGTAGGCTATGTGGATGCTTATTATGAATTTGAAGATCATCCGGAAGTATCCGAAGCATGTGATCTTATTTTGGCGAATTGCTATCCTTTTTGGGAGGGATGTCCTTTAGAGCATTCCTTGCTTTATATGAAAGAAATGTATCGCATAGCTAGCAATGCAGGTAAAGGAAAGCGGGTGATCATCACAGAGACAGGATGGCCTGATCAGGGAACCAGCCTGAGAGGGGCTGTTCCATCGACCGAAAATGCCATCAAATATTTCATCAATGCCCAGCAATGGTCTAAAGAAGAGAATATTGAATTATTCTACTTCTCTTCATTTGATGAATCCTGGAAAGTAGGCGCAGAGGGAGATGTGGGAGCTTTCTGGGGAATTTGGGATAAAGACGAAAGGCTGAAATATTGAGGTCAAATTACTGGCTGCTTGGAACTTCATTATAAATCCTCCAAGCAGCTTTTCTTAAAAACAGCCTAAATGGCTCCTGCTCTTTAAACTTTAGACCCCCCTACCTGTCTCCTTCAGTTCTATATCCGTCAGGTCTGCTATCTTCACAGGCTTTCCGCTCTCGATACTGTTTCTGGCTGCAATGCCAACCAAGATAGACATTGCACCATCCCGACTACCCGCAGATTGCCTCCAAGGATCGGCCATGGATGGATCCTTAAAGAGTTTATCCTTTAATCGAGTATCTCCACCTCCATGTCCTCCACCTCCATGTGGAATGGTAATGATTTGCCTCTCCCCAAAATTTTTGGTCAAATGAATCTCATCTGCGTCGACTTCTTCCCAGGGCTGTCTTTCTTTGATCCAAGCTTCTAAGCGCCCCTTGGTACCATTGAAGGCAATTCGATAACCCTCATAGGGTGAGTAAGTGGTCAAAGAATAACTGACCTGGACCTGATTTTTGTACTTGATCTGAACGGCCATTTTATCGTAGATATCTACATCTTCACGAAAAACACAGCCATCCCGATGATATCCGTCATATTGCTCATTTTCGGGATATAAATTCACCAGATGCTCATTCTTTGTGATATCCCAATAAAAATCACAATTGCTGGCATGAGGACATCCCCTACAAGTAGTATGACGGAATGGACCTTTTTTACCATAAAACTCTAAGGAACCATAAGCAAAAACCTCCTCGGGATCCGAATTGATCCACCAGTTTAATAGGTCGAAATGATGCGTAGACTTATGAACAAGTAAAGTACCTCCAAACTCCTTTTTTCTATGCCATCTTCTAAAGTAATCAGCTCCATGGTACACATCCAGATACCAGTGAAAATCTACCGAGGTCAAGTCTCCGATTTCACCTGCTCTCAATAACTCATACAGTTTTTGTCGATGAGGAGAATAGCGGTAATTGAAAGTCACAATTAACTTTTTGCCGGACTTCCGCTCTGCATCCAGAATATCCTGACATTTAAATTCATCCGTGGTCATCGGCTTTTCCGAAATCACATGAATACCAGCATTCAGTCCTTTGATAATAAACTCATGATGGGTGCTGTCCATGGTAGTGACGATCAAGACATCAGGCTTTGCTTCTTTCAGCATTTGATCAAAATCCGTGAATATAGGGCAGTTAGCTCCAATAAACTTTCTTGCATAAGCCAATCTTCCTGGATTGATATCACTGAGCCCGACAAATTCAACCAATTCCCCATAAAATCTAAGCACATCCCTCCCAAACATGGTCGTGCCCCTGATTCCAGTACCTACCAGGGCTAATTTCATTTTTCCTTCCTTTGGCCCAACCAAATCTAAAGCTTGAGCTACAGGATGGATAAGAAAACTACCGGCCAGTAAACTTCCGGACAAGGCCATAAAATCTCTTCTGGATTGATTGGCTGAACTAGACATAGGTTTTGGGTTTAAAAATTGACTCTTTAAGTTAATGAATAAAGAAAAAACTGCAGTGAAAAATTACGGAATCGATTTTCTTGATTTGTTAAAGCCACAAATCGCTGTTTAGATTCCTTTTCCTGTATTTTTGAGGGAATGAATTCAACCATGACGAACAGAACGATATCCATCCGGGGACTCTTCCGGATTAGCAGACCCATCAATCTGCTCATGGTTGCTTTCGCCCAGCTGATGGCAGCATATTTCCTGATAGAAAGAACTCCCCAAGGTTTACCGGTTCTTCAGGATTATCGACTGTATTTATTGATTTTGGCGACACTCTTGATTACGGCTGCCGGCTACATGATCAATGATTATTACGATGTAAAAATCGATTATGTCAACCGACCGAATGAAGTAATCGTTGGAAAGGGAATCAAACGAAGAGTAGTGATTTTTCTCCATACCCTTTTCAATTTTACAGGCATAGGATTGGGCCTCTTAGTAGCACCTAGAATTGCCATTGTTAATTTCGTGGCCGCATTTTTACTATGGCTATACAGCAACAGACTCAAAAGAGAGCCCTTTATCGGAAATTTAACCGTTGCTTTTCTGACAGGACTTTCAGTTTATCTGGTTGCCTTTTATTACCAGAAAAACGAACTATTGGTCTTGACTTATGCCATTTTTGCCTTCTTTTTGAATCTGATCCGGGAAATTCTCAAAGACATTGAAGATAGAAATGGAGATAGAAAACATGGTTGTCGTACGCTTCCCATTGTCATTGGATTCCGAAAGACCAAGCAGGTGATTTTCATTGTTGCCCTCTGTTTTGTCTCTGCCATCCTAATTATCACATTCGAAATCAACAAGCAGGAGTTATTCTATTACTTTGGAGGTCTAGGGATTGCCTTTGTATGGTTTATGAGAAAAATATACCTAGCGGACCGCAAAGACCACTTCACCCAACTCAGTACTTGGGCAAAAATATTGATGCTGGTAGGAACCATGAGCATGGCTTTTTTATAGCCTCATCAACTTTTTAAGGATAAATTTTTATAAAGCCTAATTTTTCAATTCTCAAACAGACAGCTCTTGCCTTAGCGTTTCTGCAACAAAACCCTTAATTTCATGCATATTTTCTAAAATATGCTAGATTCCAAGGTCATCGTCATCAAAATAGGCTCCAACGTACTTACCCAGTCCGATGGCATGCCTGATTTGGAGCGGATGAAGCATATGGTCGCTCAGATCAGTGGATTAATAAAGCAAGGCAAAAAAGTCGTGTTGGTCAGTTCAGGAGCTGTAGCATTTGGGAGACAAACTGTAGTCTTACCAGAAAGGGTGAATCCCGTTTTCAAAAAACAGATCTGGGCGGCTACAGGACAGATCCGGCTCATACATCAGTATCAAGGATATTTCGAAAAGAAAGGAATTCAAATCGCTCAGATTTTGGTCACCAAAGAGGACTTTCGAGACCGAAAGCATTTCCTAAATATGAAGAACTGCATTGAAGCTTTGTTGCAGCAGGGAATCCTTCCGGTAATCAACGAGAATGATACCGTGACAATTACGGAATTAATGTTCACCGACAATGATGAGCTTGCCAGTTTGACCGCTGCGATGATTAATGCAGACACCCTCATGCTGCTGACTAATGTAGATGGGATCTTTACCGGAAATCCCACTGAACCCGACTCAGAGCTGATCGAAAAAATAGCTTCTGATACGCCGGAAGTTTCTAGCTATATCTCCGCTACCAAATCTTCCTTTGGTCGGGGTGGTATGCTAACCAAATATGCCATGGCTAAAAAATCGGCAGATTTGGGCATTCAGGTCATCATTGCCAACGGGAAGAAAAATGGAGTGTTGCAGGCTTTTACGGATAAAAAATTGCGATGTACTTGGTTTGAACCCAAAAAGAAAAAACAAGCTCCCAAAAAATGGCTGGCCCATGGCGCGCATTATTACAAAGGGGAAGTCTTCATTAATTCCGGTGCCAAAGCATCTTTGACTTCCGATGTCATACGAAGCCTTTTGCCTATTGGAATCACCAAGTTAGAAGGAGAATTTACTAAAGGTGATATCTTGCTGATTCGTGATGAAAAGGGTGAAAAAGTAGGCTTAGGAAGAGCAGAGTATTCATCCAAATCCGCAACTGAAAAGCTTGGCCAAAAAAAACAAAAAGCGCTGATTCATTATAATTATCTCTATTTATTCGATCATGACTGAGTACTCCCCTATTTTTGAATCTGTTAAAAAAGCTTCATTAGAATTGATCAGGCTTTCTGACGTAAAAATCCAGTCAATTTTGAAGGATTTAGCAGCATTGGCTATCAGGAAAACTGATTTTATTTTAGCTGAAAATCAGAGGGATTTGGAACGCATGGATCCTCAAAATCCGATGTACGACCGTTTGCTTCTCAATCAATCACGGATAGAAAGCATCGCCTCTGAAATTCTTCAAGTCAGCCAGTTACCTACTCCTCTCCATCTCAAATTGGAGGAAAAAATGCTTCCAAATGGACTCTACCTCGAGAAAGTCAGTGTGCCTCTGGGAGTAGTTGGAATTATCTATGAAGCCCGGCCCAATGTGACTTTTGACGTATTTTCCATTGCCCTAAAATCCGGAAATGGACTGATGCTCAAAGGGGGTTCGGATGCAGATTTCTCCAATCGAGCCATAGTTTCTCTGATTCATGAGGTGTTGGAGCAGCATGAGATTTCAACTCAGGCTTTTCAACTCTTACCGGCAGATAGAGAAGCGACCAAGGCACTTCTGGAAGCTGTTGGCTATGTAGATGTTTTGATTCCGAGAGGTTCTCAAGGTCTAATCAATTTTGTGCGAGAGCATGCCAAAGTTCCGGTCATTGAAACAGGTGCCGGAATCGTTCATACCTACTTGGATGAAACAGCTGATTTGGAAAAGGCCAAGCCCATCATCCACAATGCCAAAACCCGAAGACCCAGCGTTTGCAATTCCTTGGATTGTTTGATTATTCATCAAAGTCAGTTGAAAAACCTGAATAAGTTGATTCAGCCTTTGTTGGAAAGTAGGGTGAAAATTTATGCAGATGAGCAGGCTTTTCAGTATCTAGACCAATCTGATTTAATTCACCCAGCGGAGCCGGAACATTTTGGAACAGAATTTTTGAGTTTACAGCTAGCCATAAAGACCGTCAATGATCTGGAGCAGGCTTTACAACATATCCAGATCTATTCTTCCAAACATTCAGAAGCGATTATATCTGAAAATCAAGAGCACATCGAGCGGTTTTTATTGGAAGTGGATGCAGCAGCTGTCTATGCTAATGTATCCACGGCTTTTACAGATGGGGCGCAGTTTGGACTCGGTGCTGAGATCGGAATTTCCACCCAAAAACTACATGCCAGAGGGCCTATGGCTTTGAAAGAATTAACTAGCTATAAGTGGGTGATAAGGGGAAATGGGCAGGTGAGGAACTAGGATTTTTTTGAGTGCCGCTTTATCAACACCTCCATCACTTCATCCAATTCATAACCTTTGGCTTCCAAAAGAACGAGATAGTGAAATAGCAAATCCGCTGCTTCCCCTAAAAATAGCTCCTTGTTGTCATCCTTGGCTTCAATCACGATTTCCACCGCTTCCTCCCCTACTTTTTGAGCCACTTTATTGATGCCTTTGGCAAAAAGAGAAGCCGTGTAGGATTGATCAGAAGGATTATTTTTTCGATCCTTGATAATGGCTCTTAATTGATCGATGAAACCGGTTTTGGAAGAATTTTCCTCATTCCAACAGGTATCCGAACCGGTATGACAAACAGGGCCTTGAGGATTGGCTTTGACCAAAACAGCATCTCCATCACAGTCGACACTCATCGAAACTAACTCCATAAAATTCCCTGAAGTCTCTCCTTTGGTCCACAACCTGTCTTTGCTACGACTGAAAAAAGTCACCTTTCCAGTCTCTTGTGTTTTTGCCAGCGCTTCCTCATTCATAAAGCCCTGCATCAAGACTTTACCGGAAATAGCATCTTGGACTATGGCTGGTACTAGGCCGTTCATTTTATTGAAATCTATTTTCATATTCTTGAACCTTTGAGGTTTTCAAAACCTCGAGGGTTTTGGTTATAACTATACTATATTTTGAAAATTCTGATTTTTCTTATAAAACCCAGATTTTTAAAAGATAGCTGCGCAGATACTGGAAGATAAATCCGCTATCGCGGATAAGATATTTGACCAACGATCAAGGGCTAAATTGCATATATCTTGCGAAGCCTATCTTTGAAATTATCTAGCGAAGCTTATCTTATTTTCTAATTGAAATTCCCTCCCCAATCAAATATTCCTTCAAGCTCGGAACCGGAATTTCTTTAAAATGGAAAATACTGGCTGCCAAAGCCGCATCTGCTTTTCCAAAGGTAAACACATCTTTAAAATGCGGCATGGTTCCCGCACCTCCGGATGCAATCACAGGAATTGATAAGGCTGATGAAATCTCAGCCGTAATCTCATTCGCAAAACCTGCCTTGGTTCCGTCATGATCCATGGAAGTAAGCAAAATTTCACCTGCTCCTCTATCAGCTACTTCCTTTGCCCATTTCTGCGTTTGCAAAAGGGTCGGCTTTCTTCCCCCATGCGTGTGCACATAATCCGTTCCATCTACATCACGGGTATCGATTGCCACCACAATACATTGAGATCCGAATTCCCGTGCCATTTCATCAATCACACTTGGATTTTTGACAGCTGCAGAATTGATGGAAATCTTATCGGCACCTGCATTCAGCAAGACTTTCACATCTTCCACTGTAGAAATCCCTCCGCCAACTGTAAAGGGAATATTGATCGCCATGGCAACTTTGGTCACCAACTCGGCCAAAGTTTTTCGCTTATCGACCGTAGCTGTAATATCCAAAAACACCAGTTCATCAGCTCCCTCCTCAGAATAGACTTTCGCCAACTCCACCGGATCCCCTGCATCTCGCAATTGGACAAAATTCACCCCTTTGACAGTTCGTCCGTCTTTGATATCAAGGCAGGGGATAATTCTCTTTGTTAACATTTTATAGTATTCAAAACTTCATTATTCTTCATTCGAAGTTCGGTGTTCGATATTTTTTTTATTTACGATTTACGAATGAAGTTTTACGAGATTTTAAGGAACCTCAAACCTAGAAACTCAAGGTTGAGATTACTGATTAAAGGATTAAAGTCCAATTGAAGTCGTAAATCCAAAATCGTAAATCATACATTAAAAGGCTGCCATTTCCTCCAAACTCACCTTTCCCTCATAATAGGCTTTTCCAACAATTGCCCCATAGGCTCCGATTTTTTCCAACTCTTCCAAATCCTTGACTGATGAAACTCCTCCACTGGCTATCAGTTTCAAGTCTGGCATTTCTTCCAAAATCTCTCTATACAAATCCGTAGAAGGGCCTTGAAGTAAGCCATCTTTTGCTACGTCAGTACAGATCACATAGCGAACTCCCAATTGAAAATAAGACTGAATGAAAGGGATCAAATCCTGCTCAGTGGTCTCTTCCCAGCCGTGAATGGCGATTTTTCGGTCCTTTGCATCTGCTCCTAAAATGAGTTTTTCGGGCCCATAAGTGATGAGCCAGGATTTAAACATCTCAGGCTTCTTCACAGCTACCGAACCTCCAGTCACTTGAGAAGCGCCCAGATAAAAGGCTTTTTCAATTTCCTCCTCACTTTGAACTCCACCTCCAAAATCCACTTTGAGACTGGTTTTTTGGGTGATATCCAACAGCACCTGATCATTGACAATGCGTTTGGCTTTCGCTCCATCCAGATCTACTAAGTGAAGTCTTTGGATGCCTGCGTCTTCGAAACGCTTGGCCATTTCAACAGGATCATCGTGGTATTCTTTTTTGCTGCTATAATCGCCCTGACTAAGGCGAACGCACTTTCCATCTATAAGGTCTATTGCGGGGATGATGTACATAGGAGAATGAAAGATTTGAGCGTGTTGACGATTTACGAAATAAGATTTACGAGGTGAAAAGGAATCTCAATCCTTATATCAAGCAGGAATCCATTTGTAAAATACAGCTGATATAAAGAAAGACGTCGTAAATCATAATTTAGTTTAAATACTTAAGAAGTTAGAAAGTAGCTTCTCCCCAACGGTGCTGCTTTTCTCTGGGTGGGCTTGAATGGCCCAATAATTATCCCGATGGAGAATCGCCGCGAAATCATGGATATAATGAGTGGTAGCAATCGTCGCCTCGCTCAATTCTGCATAGTAGCTATGTACATAGTACAAAAACTGGGTATCTGGCAAACTTTTCAGTAAAGGATTATCAGCCAAATTCTCCAACTCATTCCAACCCACATGTGGAACTTTAAATTCCTGAGAATTTTCAGGGATAAAACGCTTGACCTTCACCGGAAAAATGCCAAGACAATCAGTATTATTTTCCTCTGAATGCTCGCAAAGCAACTGTAAACCCAAACAAACACCCAAAAATGGTTGCTTGATTTCCCGAATTAGTTGATCCAGCTTTCTGGCCTTTAAATAAGTCATCGCTGTACTTGCTTCTCCTTGACCTGGAAATATGACTTTATCGGCCTTTAAGATTTTCTCAGGATCGTCTGTGAGCTCGGCATTTGCTCCCAATCGCTCCAATGCATACAAGACCGACTGTACATTGCCGGAGTTGTATTTGATTACGGCTATTTTCATAAGTAAGAAGGAAGACCGGAGACGGAAGTAATCCATCAATCTCTAATCTTCCAACATTTTGATTTCTGTTTTATTTAAAGCCAAGTATTTTATTTCTGTAATCAGATCGGCTATCAGACAAAATTTCTTTTTCTCGTTTCTAGCCTCTCTTCTCTAGCTTCTCACTTCTCATTTCTCGCTTCTCGCTTCTTTAGTCAGCATCTCCTCCAAAACCGATTCAATTTCAGGAATGGAATTGTAGAGTTGCTCAAAGCTTTCGATGACAAAATATTTATCCTGGAATTTGTCTTTCCAGTATTCCTGATTCATAATTCGCTTGACATCATATGGGTAATGAGCAGGTTCATCGGACAAGGAAAATTTCGTCTCTCCTTTGGAGCTCAATATCCCTGCACCATAAATTTTAAGCTCCCCATTTTCTCTAATCAAGCCAAACTCAATGGTAAACCAATAAATCCTACTCAACAACTGAATCGCCCAAGGATTATCGATGTGCTTCAATGCAATTCCTGAAAGTTTTTCCAAGAAATCCACATAATGCTGATTAGTTAACATAGGCATATGAGCAAAAGCATCATGGAACATATCAGGTTCTTCCAGATAATCCAGCTGCTCCATTTTCCTAAGCCAAGTGGAAGAAGGAAATCTTCTGTTATTCAACAAACCAAAGAATAAATCATCGTCAATCAATCCAGGAACCACCTGCACTGCCCAACCGGTGGTATCTTTCAAGATTTGATTCAGTTCTTCAAAGTTTGCGATCTTATCCGCTGTGAAATTGACAATTTTTACCCCATCCAAATAAGCTTGTGAAGCTGCTTTAGGCAGATTTGGCATCTGTCTTTCGTATAAGATTTTCCAGACTTTAAAGTCTTCCTCGGTGTATGCCTCATAATCCTGTTTGAGATCCTGTAATCTCGGGTCGCTAAATACCCAGTCTTTTGGTTTATCAGTCATTTTATATTCGGGTTTATATATTTTCTAACTCTATTCCTTGATTTTAAGTTTTCCCAACCTGCTAACTTCAGTTATCCTGATACCTGGTATTCTGCCATCCTGCATCTCCTGAAGCAGGATTCATAACTGATCATGTTTCAAGATTCTTTCGGAAAAGCAGCTTAGCTCACATGAGCTTTTAAACAAAAAAGCCTACCCCAGAATTGGAATAGGCTTATTTATATGTTACCAAAAAACCATAACATTCCTATTCCTTCATTGGAGAGGATAATGAGAATGATGTACGTAGGTTCTTGGTGTTGGATTCACGATTTTAAATTATGCCTCGAATTTACACAATTTGATAGATTCCAAGCAAATTATTTTACAAGAGGTCAAACCTTTTCCGCATCGCAAAACTTTCCCGAATCCACGCAGCCAATCGTGCACTTTGCGCAAAATCCAAGGTTTGCTGTCCATCGGAATAGGCCTTTTCAGGAATCTCATGGGATTCATAGATGATACCATCCGCTCCAGACATTACACCTGCTAAGGCCATTTGCGGCACATAGGAACGAATTCCAATTCCATGAGAAGGGTCTACAATCACTGGAAGATGGGACTTGGCTTTCAAAATAGGAATCGCGTTCAAATCCAATGTATTTCTGGATGCCTTTTCATAAGTTCTGATCCCTCTTTCACACAAAATCAATTTTTCATTTCCTCCTGAAAATACATACTCAGCAGATTGCAAAAGCTCCTCGATGGTCCCGGAAATCCCACGCTTGATCATCACAGCTTTATCTACTTTCCCCAACTCATCAAGCAAATTGAAGTTTTGAGAGTTTCGGGCACCCACTTGATAAATATCCACATATGGGTACATTTCCTCGATTTGAGAAGTCTGCATGACCTCGGTCACTATCTTGATTCCGGCCTCGGAAGCGATATCATGCCATAACTTCAATCCATCAATTCCCATCCCTCTAAATGCATAGGGAGAAGTTCTTGGTTTAAACACACCTCCACGCATCATTCGAATACCATTCTCTACACAATGGGCAACTACCTTTCGAATTTGCTCTTCTGACTCTATGGAACAAGGACCGGTGATGATGGCCATTTCCCCATCCTTAATAAACACTCCATCTCCCAAATCCACTGATGTTGGCTTGGCTTTCCACTTTTTTGAGACCAGCTTATATTCATCTGATACAATATGGATATCCTTGATGCCATCGAGCTGGCCGATTTTGCGGATATCAAATTCATTTTTACCAATTCCAATCAGGTAATCTCCCAATTGTGTTTTTACTTCTGTAGTCTTATATCCGATTCCATTGACTTTTTCTATTAAAGTCTCTTTTTGCTTGGATGAAATATCGGGTTGTAATTGAATAATCATATCGATTTTTGATTTACGAAGTTCGATTTACGAGACTTCGGAGCTATCATGTTTAATTGAAAGGTGATTTTAGAATTAGGCAATTTTTCAATTCAGAACAGATTGAAGGTAAGCTTGGATATCTTGATTTAAATTTTTTGAGTCTTTGACAGTTTTGATAAAAGCAGAACCGATGATTGCTCCGTGACTGTACTTTGATGCGGTGGAGAAGGTTTCTGCATCTGAAATACCAAAACCAATCAGACGAGGGTTTTTAAGTCCCATCTCCTGAACACGTTTGAAGTAAGAAATTTGCTCCTCACTGATCCCACTCTTGGCTCCTGTAATCGAATGAGATGATACCATATAGATAAAGCCATCTGTATTCTGATCGATTTCAAGGATTCGCTTTTCAGAAGTTTGGGGAGAAATCAAAAAGGTATTTACCAATCCGTATTGCTCAAATACAGATTTGAATTCATCCAAATATTGCTGCATCGGCAGATCGGGAAGAATCAATCCATCGATTCCCACTTCCTGGCACTTTTTGCAAAATGCCTCCATGCCATACTGAATGATCGGGTTAAGATATCCCATCAATACCACCGGCAATTCAATTTTAGAACGGAAGCCTTCCAATTGCTGAAAAAGCTTTTTCAAACTCATACCGTTTTCCAAGGCAATTTGGTTACTATCCTGGATGGTAGGGCCATCCGCGATTGGGTCAGAGTAAGGAACACCGATTTCAATAATATCTGCTCCCCCTGCCTGTATAGCTTCCATGATGGACAAGGTATCTTCCAGTTTTGGAAATCCGGCTGTAAAATAAATGGAGAGTACCCGCTCCTGTTTGTTTTTGAATAAACTATGTATTCGGTTCATTTATTTTTTTGTTTGATGTCCCTTGTCCGATGTCCGATGAGTATTGCTGATATACATCGGTCATCTGACATCCGACTTGAATCAATAATTCCCCCACTTGATATAAGTGTCCAGATCTTTGTCACCTCTTCCTGAAAGATTGATCACTATTACATCATCCTTACGGAATTCTATCATATTCAGAGCATGAAGTGCATGGGCTGTTTCGATCGCAGGAATAATTCCCTCCAATCGACTCAGCTCTATCCCTGCTTTCATGGCATCCTCATCTTCCACAGCCACAAATTCTCCTCGTCCGATATCAAATAAATGAGCGTGAACGGGACCTATTCCAGGATAATCCAAGCCAGCAGAAATACTATGTGGCTCTACTACCTGCCCATCTTCCGTCTGCATCAATAAAGTTTTGGATCCATGTAAAATCCCCGGGGTACCTAAGGCTGTGGTGGCGGCGGATTTACCGGAACTCACACCCAATCCAGCGGCTTCAGCAGCAATCAGGCGAACCTCCGGAGTATTGTAGTAATGATAAAAAGCACCTGCAGCATTGGATCCACCTCCAACGCATGCTATAACTGCATCAGGATTTTCTCTTCCTTCTTTTTCTTTCAATTGCCACTTGATTTCCTCAGAAATCACGGACTGAAAGCGCGCAACCATTTCCGGATAAGGATGCGGTCCTACAACAGAGCCTATGATGTAATGAGTATCTACAGGATTATTAATCCACTGTCTCATAGCTTCGTTGGTGGCATCCTTCAATGTCTTAGAACCTGAAGTTGCCGGAACCACCTTAGCTCCCAAGATTTTCATACGCTCCACATTCGGGCGCTGTCTTTGGATATCCAGCTCACCCATGTAGACAGTACAATCCATTCCCATCAAAGCACAAACAGTAGCAGTTGCCACTCCGTGCTGACCTGCTCCTGTTTCGGCAATTATCCTTTTCTTGCCCAGCTTTTTGGCCAGAATAATCTGCCCTATGGTATTGTTGACCTTATGTGCCCCTGTATGGCACAAGTCTTCTCTCTTCAGGTAAATTTTTGCCCCGTATTTCTCAGAAAGACGAGATCCAAAGTATAAAGGGGTAGGACGGCCCACAAAATCCTTTAACAGCATCTGAAACTCCTTTTGAAAATCCTCTGAAGCTACAATGGCCTCATAATTATCGCGAAGTTCTTCGATGTTGGGATGCAACATTTCAGGAATATATGCTCCCCCAAACTTGCCATAAAAGCCCTTTTCGTCCACTCTGATCATATCTTCTCTAGGTTATGCTCTCTTTTCAGAAAGCAGATTTTGTTTAAATTCTTTCAGTTTTACTATATCCTTCAAGGCAGGACTAATTTCGAATTTGGAATTGAGGTCCACCCCTTTTAATTGCGGAACTTTTTCTGCCAAATCCCAGATCTCCTTAGCACTGTCTTGATCTATTCCTCCACTCAGTAAGAAGCTTTTGTTGAAGGGATAAGTTTCCAAATACTTCCAATCAAATTTTCTCCCTGAACCCCCATGTGCTTTGGTAGCTGTATCAAATAGAAACTTGTCCACTAGAGGAGCGTAAGGTTTTAAATCTTCCCAATCCAGCTCTTCCCCAACCGAAACCACTTTCCAAATCTCAACATCAGTCTTGGAGTTGATTTCTTCCACAAATTCGGGCGATTCCGATCCATGAAGCTGGATGGCAGCCAAGTCAAATTTCACTATTTTCTCCAAAATTTCAGGGATGCTTTCATTAACAAATACCCCTACTTTGGGAACATTCATTTCAGAGATTTGAGGTGCGAGACTATCCTCTACATACCTGGGTGATTTGGGATAGAATATCAACCCCATCCAATCCGGTCTGACTTCTGCTATCAAACCCCGGATGTTTTCACTTTCCCGCATCCCACAAACCTTGATCTCCATTAAGCTTTCTGAAATTCTGTAGCCGAAGCCAATTTCTGGTAATCCTTGATGAAATTATAAGCAGCCTGCTCCGGTCTGCTGGATTTCATGAAATTTTCTCCAATCAAAAATCCATCAAAACCTGCTTTCTTCAATTTTATCAACGTATTAGGATCCGAAATTCCGCTTTCTGAAATCTTGATAAATGAAGAAGGAATCTTATCAACCAACTCGAGTGAGGTGTCAATACTGACTTCAAAAGTCTTTAGATTTCTATTGTTCACCCCAATCAAATCTACTCCATCATTGATACTTTGAGCCAACTCATCTCCATCATGTACTTCCAGCAGTACTTCCAAGCCTAAACTCTTAGCAAAGTAGGCTAGGGACTTTAATTTCTCAGGTTCCAAAGCAGCCGCAATCAATAAGATACAATCAGCTCCGATGGATTTTGCTTCAATGATCTGATATTCGTCTACCACGAAATCCTTTCTCAGAATAGGGCAAAAATTGAACTTCCTCGCAATTTTCAAATCCTCATTGCTGCCTCCGAAATAATCCTTGTCTGTTAAAATGGACAAAGCAGAAGCTCCCGCCTGCATATAACCGATACTGACGGTTTCCACAGAAGCAGCTCCGTTGATCATTCCTTTGGAAGGTGATTTTCTTTTAAACTCTGATATAATCCCAGACTTTTCCGGATGGGTGACATACTTTTTCATGGAAACTACTTTTCCCTCGAAAAAGGTACTCTTTTCCAGAAGCTTGACAGGAACCAAGCTTTTTCGCTCGGCTACTTCTTTATATTTATCTGCGATAATTTTTTCTAAAATATTCATATTCAATTATTAAGCGAATGAAATTGAGGTTTTAGGATTGACCAGACTTTTGAAAACCTCCAAGGCTTTACGACTCAGCAAGACCTGCTCTGCCTGTGCAATGGCTTCTGGGAAGGATAAATTAGAATCAGCGGTTACTAAAGCCGCAGCTGAATTGGCAATAACCACTTCGTTTTGGGCTTTGGTTCCTTTACCCTTCAAGATATTTTCAAAGATTTTAGCGGATTCTTCTACCGTCTCTCCACCTTTGATAGACTCAGCCTTCAATCTGGATAAACCTATTTGCTCTGGCTTAAAGAGTTTTTCTCCCGAATTGGATATCATTTTAAAATCCCCAGTCAAAGAAATTTCATCATACCCATCCAATGCATGTAAGATGGAAAATTGGGCTTCGCTTTCCTGATAGAGGTATGCATACAACCTAGCCAGCTCAAGACTAAAAACTCCCACCAATTGCTTTTTCGGAAAACTAGGATTAACCATTGGTCCCAGCATATTGAAGAACGTTTTGACACCCAATTCTTTTCTGATCGGGGCAACATTTTTCATGGCCGGATGAAAAAGCGGGGCATGCAAAAAGCAAATCCCTGCTTCATCCAGCGATCTTCTGATTTCGCTGATATCATTGGTGAAATCATAGCCGAAATAAGCTAGTAGATTAGAGGAACCACAGATGGAAGAAACACCGGTATTTCCATGTTTGGCAACATTTTGACCGGCTCCGGCTACTATAAATGAGGACAAGGTGGAAATATTAAATGTATCCTTCCCATCCCCACCTGTTCCGCAGAGGTCCATGGCATCGTATTCAGAGATTTCAACCGGAATACAAAGCTCGAGCATGGCTTCCCTAAAGCCTTTCAACTCCTCCACAGTAATGGAGCGCATCAAGTACACGGTCATGAAAGAGGCTACCTGAGAAGAATTGTAAGCACCTGAAGCCAGATTTTTCAATACCTCTCGGGCCTGAGCCTGGGTTAATGTTTTATGTTCAATAAGGAGATTGAGTATCTCTTTCATCTGTTTATAATTTAATTTTTTATGGTCAGATGGAATGCCCTGATTAATCATTCCCTTGCGTGAGGAGCTATTCTCATGGGCATTTCATAGCAATATTATTTGGGGATCAAAACCTTGATTATCAAGATTCCAGCCAGTTTTTAATGATTTGAGTGCCATGTTCAGTCAGAATGCTTTCAGGATGAAACTGAACTCCACGAACGGCAAACTGTTTGTGTCGCACGGCCATGATCTGTTGATCGGGTGTACGGGCAATCACCTCCAGGTCTTGAGAAAGGGTGGATTCATCTATTACCCAGGAATGATATCTACCAATACTAAAAGTATCGGAGATTCCTTCGAAAAGCAAGTCCTTCTGAGTTTTTACCTGAGAAGAAACTCCATGGAGCACCTCGGACAAATTAATCAGACTGCCTCCAAAGGCCTCACCTATCGCCTGATGTCCCAGGCACACTCCCAAAATAGACTTACTGGAAGCATATTTTTTCAATAGCTCCGGCATAATCCCGGCTTCAGATGGAACACCAGGACCCGGAGAGAGCAAAATTTTATCATATTGATCCACCTCATCCAGACTGATTTTATCATTTCTGAAAATATCCATCTGCGCTCCATAACCCAGCTTTCTAACCAGATAAACCAGGTTATACGTAAAGGAATCGTAATTATCGAGTACCAGGATTTTCATATCTGTTCTGCTGCTCTAAGTGCTACTCTCAATGCTTCCAGCTTATTCGCCACTTCCTGCAATTCTGATGGAATGGAAGACTTGGCTACTACTCCTGCACCTGCCTGAAATCGTAATTGATTGTTTTCGGAGACAAAAGAGCGGATTAAAATCGCATGATTGAAGTCTCCATTGAATCCTAGGTAACCGATAGCTCCACCGTAAAACTGTCGACTCACATTCTCAAGCTGATCTATCAATTGCATGGCTCTATATTTAGGCGCTCCGCTCAAGGTTCCTGCAGGAAAAGTATCCGCTACCAGCTGAAGAGGATTGGCTCCATCAGGCAACTCTCCCGTAACTTTGGACACCAAATGAATCACATGAGAGTAATATTGAATCTCTTTGAAAACATCTACATTGACCACATCCGAAGATCTGGAAAGATCATTTCTAGCCAAATCCACCAACATGACATGTTCAGAATTTTCCTTTGGATCGTCATATAGTTTTCTCGCCAAAGCAGCATCCTCCTGATCATTCCCAGTCCTTCTGAAAGTACCTGCGATAGGAAAAATGGTTGCTTTCTTATTTTTGACGACGATCTGGGCCTCCGGAGAGCTGCCAAAAACCTTGAAGGAACCATAATCAAAATAGAAAAGATAAGGCGATGGATTGACGGAACGGAGTGCCCGATACACATTAAATTCATCCCCTTTAAATTCAGTAGTGAATCTTCTAGAAACTACAATTTGAAATACATCCCCACGGAAGCAATGTTCCCTTCCCTGATTCAAAACTTTCAAAAACTCCTCATCTGTATAATTTGATACTTCTTCACCTATTTTTTTGAAGGTGTAGGCAGGAATATTCTTATTGTTCAGAAGCTGCTCGATTTCCTCCAAATATTCCGGGTTTTCAGCTCCGGGAACTCTATGCTCAAATAAGTGCAATTCATTTTTATAATGATCCACTACGATAATGTTTTGATACATGGCATAATGCATCATCGGAGTTTCTGATTCTTGGGTCTTCTCGAGTTTAATATCTTCAAACCAGCCCACTGTATCGTATTGTATGTAGCCAAAAAGTCCGTTGGTACTAAACTTAAATTTATCTGGAGAAGGGTCGAATCTATTTCCAAATGCTCTTAGGGAATCCATCAAAGGCTTTTGGGAGCTTACCTCGTAATGATTTTCATCTCCATTAGGTAGCTTTTCCTGTACTTTTCCGGCATTGAATGAAAAAGTGGCCAATGGGTTAAAACAGATATAGGAATAGCTGTTTTCCTGCCCATGATAATCAGAGCTTTCCAATAAAATCGGATTGGCAAATCTATCCCTGATTTGTAAATAAATACTTACCGGGGTGATGGTATCCGCCAGCCTTTTGCGGTAAGTAGTTAAAATCGGAAATTTTACGTGGTTCATTCGTGGTTAAATTTTGGCATAAAAAAAGGCTTACCGGGAAGTCCAGTAAGCCAATTATATCTTCTTGCATTCAATTTTAGGCAAGGGCTTTCTGTGCTTTCCCCGGGAAAGATTCAAAATGCCACCACCAGTATTTGTTTGCTATCGTTTTCATATCGTTTGGCAAATTTAGGGATGGAAAGCAAAAGGCAAAATCCATTTGTAAAAAAATCAACTTAATTTTGAAGAAAATTTAATTTTTAAAAAAATGGCAAAGGCAATCGCACAATATTTCAAGCGGATTTTTGACGATTATCAAGTTTTGGTGATGGTCAATCCCTCCGATTTTACCGGAACAGAGTTGATTTTACATCCGGATGGAAAGGTAGAAAAGACGGAAATGGAATTCGACGAGGAAATTTTCGAAGATCTTGCCGAGGATGAGTTTCAGACTTGCAGCCCCTTGGAGTTTCAGCTTTTATTGGCAAAGTCATAAAAGTAACCCCAAACAATTTGCTTGGGGTTTTTATGTTTTTTTACTTCTTCATATATCCTTCCCTAATAGACTTAAACTCGGAGCCGGGTTTCCAAGCTGGCCATTGATTAGAATTAGCCAGATTTTGTCCGATGTTGTATAGAAGTTGTACATCGTCAACGGCACCATCCAAATTCCATCGACTGGAATCATATTCATCTGAAGGCTTGTGATAATATTCAGCTGTATATTGATCCTGAAGCTCTTTTCCATACTCTTTCCCTTTTTCTACATGGTCGATACCTGTATGAAAATACAAAGCAGGGACTCCAACTTTAGCAAAATTGAAATGATCTGAGCGGAAATAATAACCAGCAACCGGATTAGGTTCCGGCGCAGAATAACGCCCTAATTTTTCTAATTCCACATCTAATAATTCCTCCATTTCAGACTGCCCAACTCCTATTACTGAAACATCTTTCATTTTGCCATAGGGATTAATTCCATCCATATTGATATTGGCCACAGTTTTTTCCAGAGGATAAATCGGATTTTGAGCATAATAAGCAGAACCCCAAAGTCCCTGTTCCTCTGCGGTTACCGCCAAGAAAATCACCGATCGATTAGGAGTCTTGGATTCTTTGAATGCTTTTGCCAAGGCTAAAAGTGCTGCCGTACCAGATGCATTGTCCAAAGCCCCATTATAAATACTATCTCCACTTGCATCAGGTTTGCCCACTCCCAAGTGATCCCAATGGGCAGTATAAACAATGTATTCATCCGGATTTTGTTCACCTGTCAATTTAGCGACCACGTTTTGGGAAGTATTGTAGGTTGCCTCCACCTTCAAAGAAGAACTTGCCTTGAGATTTAATGGAATTGCCTGAAAGTCCGGTTTTCTCGCTTTTGCCAGCAATTCTCTTTCGTTCAAACCTGCCATTTCAAAAAGCCTATTGGCAGTAGGCAAAGTAACCCAGCCTTCAAATGCCAACTTATACCCTTCCTTTCCGCGATCATCCAAATAAAGCTTGGATGAATTCCAAGAGTTTTGAATCACATTGAATCCATAACCAGCTGGGATAGTATTATGAACAATCAAACATCCCAAAGCTCCCTGACGGATGGCCTCTTCATATTTATAAGTCCACCTTCCATAATAAGTCATGGTATTCCCTTTGAAAAAAGATGCATCTTCTGTTCCGAACCCTGGATCATTGACCAACACGACAACGATCTTATCTTTCACATCAATATTTTTATAATCATCCCAACCGTATTCAGGAGCTACTATCCCAAATCCGGCAAATACCATTTCGGCATCCTGAAAACTGACCGCTGAGTCTGTCCTTTGGGTCCAAAAAACATAGTCCTGCAAGCCATTTAAGGAAATTTTTTCTTTGGCAGATTGTATTTCCATGGTTTCTGATGGCTGGGTCAAAATAGATACCATGGGTACTTCTTGAATGTAGGAATCTCCATTTCCGGGCTCCAAACCTATTTTCTGAAATTCGTTGACCAGGTAAGCCACGGTCTTTTCCTCTCCTTCTGTGAAAGGCATGCGACCTAAAAAGTAATCAGAGGAAAGTGTATCGATATGAGACTCGATATCCGAAGTAGTAAACTGATAATCCTTTTGAGGGGAGTTACAGGAAACGGCTAATGCTATGCCTGTAATCAAGAATAGAAATTTATATCTCATGGGTTTTAATTTATTTATGGTTCAAACTTTAGATATCTTCCAAAAATGAAAGATGATATCCAATATAGGGAATTTGTTTCCTGGATTCTCTAGGCTGTTTATTTACTGCTTGCCTTTCCTCCCCCACCAAAGAGAATTCCAGCTCCTAAAACAAAACCTAGATCATACCAAACGCCTGAATTATTGACTGCATACATGGCTATATCATCAAAAAATATACTGAGAACAAAACTGATGGGTGCTATGATTCCATGCCATAAACCTCCGAAAAAGCCATAGTTTTCAGAATCTAGGCAATCATCCAAAGGCAGAGATTCAGCACAAGAACTAAGGATTAAAATCAATCCAAGCACAATGAGGGTATGCCGTGTTCAATTCATAAATGCAACACCTAATTTTTGTTTGAGTTTTTGTAATGGACTAAGGTAATCAAACTTTCTAACGGGTCTGTTATTGATTTTTAATTCTATGGATTGAATTTGTTCCACCGAGTACTGATTCAGGTCTGTTCCTTTGGGTAAAAAAGCCCTGATCAATCCAATTCTGTTTTCCACCGTTCCTTTATCCTGAGACGTATAGGGCCTTGTAAAAAAGGTTGGCAGGTTGAATTTATCCCTGATTCGATGGTGGTTTGCGAAGGCTTTGTCATTATCGAACGTGATTGACTTAAAAAATGAGGCGCCAATCCGTTCGATTCTTCTGGTTATTTTCTGTTCAATGACATCGGCGTTCTTACCCTCTAACTTTTCCAACGTGGTGATTAAAGTAGCCCGGTCTACCAGTACCAGAAGTGCCGATTGATGGTTTTTACCCATCATCAGATCCACTTCAATATCACCGATCCGCTGCCTCTGCTCCACTACGGGAGGCCTTTTTTCAATGGAAACTCTTTCTTTGATCAGTCCTCTGGAATCCCTGTAATTACCTCTTTTACGTTTTCTTTTACCGTGTCTGAGATGTTTGTATAATCCTCTATCCTTCCTGAACTGCCAATGGTTACTTTTTTTTGCCAGCCAGATCCATTGGTAGAGGGTCTCATGGGACACTCCCGGTTGGCCATTGACTCTCCACCTGGCGGCAATCAGTTCCGGACTCAGTTTTTCATCTTCCAGCCAGATTCTGCTCTGCTCCTTCATTACCTCGGTAAACCGTCTGTGTTTGGGTTTGTATTTATGGCGTTCTTGAGCCCGGTTCATTGCTATGCGTGCTGAGTAATTTCCTGCACTACGTCCCCGTTTCCCAGTGTTTCTTTTCAGTTCCCTACTGATGGTACTTTTGTGTACGCCGACCCGACAGGCTATTGCAGTTTGACTGAATCCCTCTTTGTTTAAAACCTCGATTTGATATCTTTGCTCTAGGCTGAGCTGATTGAATTTTTGCATGTCAACACTAATTTAATTATTCAGCCTAAGGAAGGAAGCCTAGGCTTCCTTCCTTAAACTATTAGTGTTGCAATTATTACTTGAATCTGGG
>NZ_VLOG01000053.1 GCF_007655305.1 Algoriphagus algorifonticola | reverse complement strand
GCTTCATCCATTCTACGGATAAGGCTTTCATGAAGTGAATCGAGGAATTTTGTCCTTCCTGTCTTTCTGATACGTATTTCGAGGAATGTGCGGTGGTATTGTCCTAAATCAACTCCAAAAGTGTCTTCCATACATTTGGAAATTTCTTTCAAGTCTGCTCTACCATGGTTAAAAACCCCACGGGCATGGAGGGCGTACATCAGCTCAATCAGCGCTACTTTGGAGTCTGTCCATGTCATTTTCACCTTCGGTTCGACTTGTGTTTTTCCGTTGTTTAAATCTGTCAAGCTCAGCTTGTTCAACTCATCTTCCAGATAGACATTGAGCAAATCATTTGCAAGAATGTTAGAAACCTTGAAATCGTGGCTGGTAGAGAAATTTGGATCAGTCTCGAAAAAAAATGAATCAAGGGTTAAGCGTATATCTTGCTTGCCACGGACAAAATACTTGTGGTCTAGGTAGTTGCTGTGGGTACGGTAATAGCGGTAAAATTCCAGGTTATTATCAAAATACCGTTTGAGCTTGTCTAGCTCATTCTGATAGTATTTACGTTTTACCTTGATTCCTCCGTTTGGGTTTGTTAGTTTCGATATTGAACACACTCAGATGATAGATCAGCTTGCTGATGAACTTGGGTTTGATCTCCTTGAAAAACGAGATTTCATCGTTTTGTGAGACCAGCGGTTTTTGTTGCAAGTTATCTCTCAACTGATTAATTGCCCGAAGGGCTATTTGAAAGCTTTGCTCTGATTTTTTGAGAATGTTGTCCTCTTCCAGATCAATCATTCTAAGCTTGTCCTCTAAATCTTCATATAGGTGGTTATAAATTTCAGACATTTAAAAACTGAGTTTATTATTTTCATGGCTTAAAGTATTCTTAGTTTCTCTGTATCCTCACGGCATTCAATATTGCCAACAGCGCCACACCTACATCGGCAAAGACAGCTTCCCACATGGTAGCCAGGCCTCCGGCTCCCAGTGCCAACACAATGAGCTTCACCCCAAAGGCCAGGCTGATATTTTGCCATACGATCCGTTTGGTTTGTTTGCCAATCTGGATGGCAGTGGCAATTTTAGAGGGCTGGTCGGTCTGGATGACCACATCGGCCGTCTCGATGGCGGCATCACTGCCCAGGCCTCCCATGGCCATGCCCACATCGGCCAAGGCCAATACGGGGGCATCATTGATGCCATCACCCACAAAGGCGATGACACGGTTGGCGTCTTTTTTCAACTCTTCCACCTTCTCCACCTTTTGCTCGGGCAGCAAGTCTCCAAAAGCCTTGTCTATACCCAGTGTTTTTGCTACTTGTTGAGTCACAGCATCCTTGTCTCCTGATAGCATGATCAGTTCCCGAACTCCTGATTTGTGTAAGGCATTGATTGCCTGGGCAGCATCCTCTTTGAGTTCATCTGCTATCACCAGGTAACCGGCATATTTTTGGTCAACGGCTATATGGATGACGGTATTAACCTCTCCGGCAGCATCAGCACAGGTAACGATCCCCTCCTTGTCCATCAGCTTTTGATTGCCGATGAGCACATGCTTGCCATTTACTTTTCCTTTCAGACCGTGCCCGGCTATTTCTTCCTGTTGCTCGGGTTCTGAAATTTCTTTGCCCTGCTTTTTAGCATACTCTGTAATGGCTTTTGCGATGGGATGGGTGGATTTGCTTTCCATTGCTGCCGCCAAACTCAGCCAATCTGTGGTGATTCCGTCCATGGTCACTGCTTTCTGAACCTCAAACACTCCCTTGGTAAGCGTGCCTGTTTTGTCCATCACCACGGTATTTACTTGGGTCATGAGGTCAAGAAAGTTGGAACCTTTGAACAGGATGCCTTTGCGGGAAGCTGCCCCAATCCCTCCGAAATAACCAAGTGGAATAGAAATGACAAGCGCACAGGGACATGAGATCACCAAAAAGATTAATGCCCGGTAAAGCCAGTCTTCAAACACATAGTTTTCTACAAAAAAGTAAGGCAGGAAGGTCAATCCCACTGCCAGAAAGGTAACAATGGGTGTGTAAACCCGTGCAAACTTACGGATGAACTGCTCGGTTTTTGCCTTGCGGGCGGTGGCGTTCTGCACCAGCTCCAAGATGCGGGCAAGTGAACTTTCGTTGAACCGTCTGGTTACTTTCAGCTCAATCAGCCTGTCGAGATTCACCATCCCAGCCAGCACATTTTCTCCTTTGTTGTAGGTGGCAGGTTTACTTTCACCAGTCAGGGCGGAAGTATTGAAGCTGCTTTTTTCACTGATCATTTCCCCATCGAGCGGTACTTTTTCTCCGGGTTTCACCTGTATGGTTTCCCCAATTTGTACTTCTTCCGGGTGTACGGACACCATTTGCCCGCTTCTATATACAGAGGCCGAATCCGGGCGTATGTCCAGCAGGGCTTTGATGTTGCGTTTGGCCCTGTTCACTGCTGCATCCTGAAACAGCTCCCCGATGGCATAGAAAAGCATCACCGCCACCGCCTCAGGATATTCGCCTATGGCAAAAGCTCCCAGAGTGGCTATGCCCATGAGGAAAAATTCAGTGAACACATCACCTTTCAGTATGGACTTCCAGCCTTTGACCAATACCGGCCAACCCACAGGCAAATAGGCCAGCACATACCAGCCTATGCGGATCCATCCCTGGAAAAATGCAGGCTGTCCCCATTGATCAGCGGCTATTCCTGCAAGCAGAATGACAAGGCTTACAATACCACTTCCCCAGGTTTGCAGGAAACTGGAGGAGGTTTTTTCCTCCTGCTTTTTTGGTTTGTCCGGATGCTGGTCGGTGCTGCAGCAGGCTTTGTTGTCTATATTGTTAGTATTAGTCATACGCTTGTCTGTTTTAATGTGTGAAAAAGGAAATGATGCCCGTGACAATGAGGATGCACCCCGAAACCAGCCCGGTATTATGCTCCAGCCTGTGCCAGTTGAAACGGTGCAGGCCTTTCTGGGCGAGGTACACCCAAAAGGTGATCCCTAACACGGAAACGATGGTGTAGAGCAAGCCCACGGTCAGGATCATCGGCCATCCATGAGTCCCTGCCATCAGAAAGTAGGCTTCAATTTCCAGGCAGGGGGAAAGAAACATCATAAATACCAGCAAGGTCACTACTTGTGTTGCTCCGGCCTGGTCCAGCTTTTGCTTTTCATTGAAGTGAAAATGATGGTGTCTGTGGTGTTGGATGATGAAATAGAACCCTATGGCAATGAGCAAAGCAGGAATGACCCAACGGGTGTAACTGTTAAGCGTTTCTGCCAGTGAAAGGCTGAATAAGCCCAGAAACACGCCCAACAGAAAGGTACTCAGCGAATGAGCCAGAGCTGCCATAGCCGCAATGCGAACCGTCTTGCTACCTTGCCAGCCAAACCGTTCTTTCAGTGCCAGCACAAGCAACCAATGGCTGGGGATCAGACCGTGCAGGAGACTGAGCATGATGGTACCGGTGAGTAAGGTGGTCATGTTCGGCTTGGGTTAAATCTAGAATTCTATCTCGTTTTCGATAAATGCTTTTGCTCCACCGGGCCCTGATAGTTCAAGCCAGATAGGAGATCTTGGCCCGGCAACCGTAAGACTGAAAGTGAAAAAGTCACAGCAAAGCCGTTCGGTTTTGATGAAGTCGCTGATTAGGTCCAGCGTTTGATCCGAGCCATCAAACCTGTACCTGAACCCGTTGACAAGTTCCTGTTTTTCTAATACCATCTCTTTTAAGGAAGCTATCACAGTAGCTTTTCTTAACCTCAGCTCCAGAGTAGTGAGCTTGCAAGTGATTTTGTTTTCGTCCATAGTGATTGCTTTAAGAAGTTCGTGGGGCATACATGATTATGAGTATTGAATCTCATCTTGTTAAGTACCTACCTGAAAATACGTGTAAACACAATGCACAGTCATTGCAATTTTCATCCTGCACACTTACCACAAATACCCTTTACCACCAGGTTGGCTTCTTCACCTATGAACTTACCGGGCAGGTCAATTTCAGGGATTTTGTACTTGGGCAAACAGAAGGTTTCACTGCATACCCGGCAATGGAAATGTACGTGCAAATCCCGTTCAATATTGCATTCACAGCCTTCTTCGCATAAGGCGTATTTAGGTGCTCCGGTACCGTCATCTATACTGTGCACCAGTCCCTTTTCCTGAAAGGTCTTCAGGGTGCGGAATAGTGTAACCCTGTCTGACTTTTCAAATGCTTTTTCCAGGTCAGAAAGGCTGATGGCTGCCTCCTGAATGGTCAGGGCTTCCAGCACCAACAGCCGCATGGCGGTTGGCCGGATGTCCTTCTCCTTGAGTTTATTTTCGAGTTCTTTGATCATTCCAACTTTCTTTTTGCGATGAATTTGGCTCCACATGAATATGTACATTCAATACACGAGGTACTTTTTCATTATTTTGTCCTTTATTTCATGGGCTATATCATGGACATGTTTTACCGTCAATTCACCATTGATCCAGATATGTAAATCAACATGGTAGCCAGTGACCATTTTCCGGGAATGGCACTTTTATTCGTGCTGCACAGCATTTACGTTCTCTTCAATCCTAGCGATTTCCTCCTGAAGTCCAGGCTCCAGGGCTTCATCTAACAGTTCACCAGTAGCGGGACGAGCAATGCCATAAGCATTGTAAATGACGAACCCACCTGCTAAGAGGGCAGCAAAGTCATCAGCTACTTCATAACCCTCTCCGCCAATCACTGCAATGGAAATCCCTATGAAGGCAGCCGCAGAAGTGATGGCATCACTTCTGTGGAGAAAGGCATCTGCTTTTATTGCACGGCTATTGATTTCAGTTCTCATTTTCGGTAAATAGCGGTACAAAAGTTCTTTAGTCATTATTACCACCACCAAGATGATAAGTGTATAAGGAGCCGGGTTTTGTGCGGTTTTATAATGTGCAGCCAGCTATCCCAGATGACAATACAAGTAGCTATTACCAATGCCAGGGAATGACCAAAGCAATTAACGCTTCGGCTTTTCCATGACCATAGGGGTGATTTTCGTCAGCGGGCTTTGCCGACCACTTCAAGCCAACCCACAGCATGGTAGAGGTAAAGACATCTGCTTCGGATTCTATGGCATCCGCAATCAGGGCATAGGAATGGCCGAAAATGCCTCCCAATGCTTTTACAATAGCCAATAGTGCACTTCCAACAATACCAGTCAGGGTGGTTTTTAACCCTTTTTCAGATATTGCATTGGGATTTCTTTTACTTTTCATTTAGCCAATTTCAAAATTTTTACAGCCCTCGCATCACAAAGACGAAAACTATCCCCTCTAATCGCCAGGTCAGTCCTTTACTATCCAGCCATTAAATCAGCACGCCAGCAGCTTACTCGCCAACTGTTTTCTTTTTGGCAACTGCCCAGTGCCAACTTTTAAATTTCTATTTCTTATACGCTAACAACCTCAACGCATTAAACACCACCACCAGCGTAGAACCTTCGTGAATCAGTACCGCAATACCTATATTGGCCCATCCTAAAATGGTTGAGGGAATCAGAATCGCAACGATTCCCAAACTCACCCAAAGGTTTTGCCTGATAATTCCTTTGGCTTTTCGGCTCAGGCCGATAGCAAAAGGCAAGGTTTCCAGTTTGTCTGCCATTAATGCAATATCTGCTGTTTCCAGGGCTACATCGCTTCCCGCTGCTCCCATGGCAATGCCCACTGTACTGTTGGCCATGGCCGGAGCATCATTTACACCATCGCCTACCATAGCTACTTTGTCTTCTGTTTTGCGGAGTTTTTTAATGGCTTCTACTTTTTCCTCGGGAAGCAAACTTCCCCAAGCATCTGTAAGGCCAATTTCCTTGGCTACCGCATCGGCTACTTTTTGGTTATCACCGGTAAGCATGATCATACGCTTGATGCCGATTTTCTTCAGTTGCTTCAAGGTTTCTTTGGCCTCTTTTCTCGGGGTATCCATCAGGGCAATGATGCCTATGTAATTGTCATTTTGCCTGATGAGCATGGTGGTGTTACCATCTGATTCCAGATTTTTGACCTGTTCCTCTATTTCATTGGATGGTTTTTTATCGTCTAGTTCTTCATACAAATCCAAGTTTCCAATATAGATTTTGTCATTTCCTAAAGAAGCCTTAATTCCTTTTCCCAAAACGGCTTCTAAGTCTTTTGCCTCAGGAATATCAGTACCTTTCAATCGCTCTTTGCCGTCTCGCACCACAGCTTTAGCCAAAGGATGGTCACTTAATCCTTCTACTGCCACTGCTATTTTCAGCATTTCATCTTCGCCAATATCTTGTAGAGCAACCACCTTGGTAAGCTTTGGTTTGCCTTCTGTAAGGGTCCCTGTTTTGTCAAAAGCCAAAGCCGTAAGCACTCCCAGGTCTTCCAGTGGTCGCCCGCCTTTGATAAGTACGCCACCTCTCGCAGCCCTGGCTACTCCGCTGAGCACTGCACTAGGGGTGGAAATGGCCAAAGCACAGGGGCTTGCAGCTACCAGCACAGCCATGGCCCGATAGAAGCTTTCACTGAATGTTTCATCTATCACCAGAAAAGCAAAAAGCAAAATCACCACGAGGGCCAAAACTGAAGGCACAAAAATCTTCTCAAACTTATCAGTAAGCAGTTGGGTAGGCGATTTTTGCGTTTGAGCTTCGTTTACCAGTTTCACCAACCGAGAAAGCGTAGAATCTTTTGCCTCTTTGATGACTTTGATTTCCAGTGTATTGTTGCCATTGATGGTGCCGGAAAAAGCACGGTTCTGGTCTTTGATATCATCCTCCTGCGACCAGTCTTTATCAGGATCATCCACTGGCTGTTTATCTACGGGCACACTTTCCCCGGTTATCGGAGCCTGATTTACACTGCTCGTACCGCTGACGATTACCCCATCAGCCGGGATTTTGCTATTGGGCTTCACCACGATGATGTCTCCAATCTTCAGTTCTTCTATACCAACTTCTTCTGTTTTACCATTTCTCTTGAGCAATGCTGTTTTAGGCGTGAGTTCAGCTAAAGCAGCTATTGATTTCCTTGCCTTGTTCATGGCGTAGTGTTCCAGCGCATGCCCCATGCTAAAGAGGAACAGCAGTAATGCGCCTTCTGCCCATTCACCCAAGATGGCTGCACCAATGGCTGCCACGAGCATAAGGAAATCAATCTCAAAGCCGCCCTTGGCAACCGTTTGGATGGCTTCCTTAGCTGTAAAATATCCACCAAAGAAATATGCCCCGATGTAAAGTGAAAGGCTGACCCAGGAAGGAATTGTATCTACATAGGAAAGGCCGAAACCTATACCCAAAAATGCACCGCAGATAATGGAAAAGATCAGCTCTGTGTTTTTTCCGAAAATACCACCATCAGAGTGCCCATGATCTTCTTCACCATCCGGATGGTCATGTTCTTTTTGATCGGGTTCATTCTGATCTACTCCCGTTATTTTAATATACCGTTCCACATCTACATCAGTGACAAGAATATCGAGCCCTTCTTTGCGCAAAGCTGTCAGGATCTTCTCCTCATTAATTTTTGAGGTTTCAAACTCTATTCCTATCATTCCGGATGCAGAAACCGCAGCCTGTAGAATACCATCCATCCTGTTGAGTGACGCTTCAATTTTTCTAGCGTGTCTGACATGGCGAATACCTTCCACCTCAATTAATTTATGACCGTATTTTTCTCCAATCTCCGCTCCCGTACGCTTGGCTATTTGTTGAATGCTATTGATAGAGATTAATTCAGGATTGTAGTGAAAGCAGAGCTGTGGCACACCATTGTCGGTTTCATCAGCCACATGTACCTTTTCCAGCCCCTCTGTATCCTGTAGGGCATTGATCAGTTTCTCCACACACTGATCTTTTTCATCCTGTACTTTCGGAAGAATGAGTGGGATTTGTATTTGTAGTTTTTTCATTTTTGTAGCTTATTGTATTTTTTCAAAATAGGTAAGTGATGCAAAACGAGCAGCAGGGTGATTAGCAGCGTTCCGGTAACGCTGATATAATACATGCCATAACCAACCGCTATGCCTACTCCGGCTGTAGCCCAAATTGTGGCCGCTGTTGTCAGGCCTGAAACAGAGTTATTGGAGGAATCCCTGAAGATAATGCCCGCACCCAAAAAACCGATACCGGAAACAATGTTCGCTACAATGCGGGTTTGATCGCCCACCTCAATGTGCGAATTAACGATTGTTATTAAAGTTGCACCCAGGCACACGGCTGCATAAGTGCGTATGCCGGCTTCAATACCATGCATTTGCCTGTCAATGCCAATTATTATGCCCAGCACCACGGCAATGACCAAACGTGGTAACAGGTCTATTTCAGTTTGAAAGTCCATGCGATATTGATATTTAGAGTTTTCATATATTTTATCTTATGTCTAGTTGTTACAAAATGTAATAAGTTGAGGGGTTAACCTTTTCAGGGATTTCCCTATCATCAATCATCTGCCGTATGTTTATTTCAATTGTCTGAGCCAAATCCGTCATGGGTATATCCATCGGCTTATTTTCAAAAGGATCTTGCATAAGAATGGATGTCTTTTCTATGGCAATAAAAACGATAGGGATACCGATGGTAATGGCTATTTCCACTAAAAGGTATTCGTCCGACAGGCCGAAGGGGAGCAGCGTAGCAAAAACGTAAATGATGGTGTGGATCAAAAGGCTGTAGGCTTTTGGAAAAACTGTATTTTTTATCCGTTCGCATTTTCCCATCGAGTCGCACAACCGGGCAACCGTAGCATCCATTTGCACGTGTTGAAATGGATCGATCATTGAATTTTCTCTTGCATCGGCCAGTGCTCTGGAATGTTCCAGAAGAATGGCGTTAGGCACATTTTGAGCATTCATTTGGTCAGAATGTGCATCTATGTATGTTTTTACTCGTGCCGAAAACGGTATTCTTCTTAGGGATTCACCTAATGCGTAGCACCACATGATTTGACGCTGAGCAATCTCCTTTGTCTTCACCATGTACTGTTCATGATCTTTATCATAAAAGGAGATTGCTTGCCTGATGAGGGTGCGTGAATCGTTGACAATGGCACCCCATATTATTCGTGCTTCCCACCATCGTTCATACGACTGGCTGGTGCGAAAAGCCAATAACAAGGATACCGCAGTACCGAACACGGCTGTTATTCCAAGGGGAACGGAAATCTTACTTAACAAAGAATACTGATCCAAGACACCCACTGTAATAGCATAGCTGGTGATCAGGATAATATCCAACTTGATGGTTTTAATAAAATCCGGTACGGATATTCGTGTATTGAGTAGCATTCTTTATCTATTTATGGTGTCTTTTCCTCTCAGTGATTATTAAAATGTTGTTCGATATAATCGAGTGCTTCTGGTATATCTAGTTCACGGGTACTGTTTCCGGTACGTAGATGAAAGTGGGAACGATCCCCTTTACGGAGGTAAACCGGAGATCGGGTTGGTTTAATAACTAGATGACATACATCCCTTCCTTCCATTTGATAAAACGCTACTTCGACCTGTTTGCAAAACTGCGTGCCTAATTTGGTAGAAACTAGTTGCATGATAAATTGCTCAAAGCCGTCTCTTCCGGGTTTCTTTAATGAGCGATAATCCTCTAACAAGCCCAAGGGTTGCCCATCGTCATCTATACCAATAATCAGGTTTCCTTCATTGGTATTCATAAATCCTGCAATTGTTTTTACTACCACATCTTCAAGTGCCCCATTGGTTTTAAATTGGTGTAAATCCCATCGCAAAGTTGATTTAAACTCAGTATGCTGATTTTCACCTTGCCTGATTAGTGCTTTTACCGCTTGCAGCTTATCTCTTTGGCTGGTGAGGTGGAAAATCTTGTTACGTGCCGCAAACATCAATGCAATGGCAATACCCATCAGCCCAAAAAGCAGGCTTATAGCTACCTGATCTATATCTCCAATAGCAGCAATGTTGTTGAAACTTGTCAAAAGATAGTTCCCCCAACTGCCCCGGTCTTCCTGCATATCGAACATGTATAGAGATATAACAAGAGGGCGTAGCAATAATATGCCAAGAACAAACCCGAATATGGCAGTCTTAAATACTTGTGCTTTACTTCTCATAATTTTCTAATAAATTTTTGTCCCGGCAGGGGAATCGAACCCCCGATAAACTTTACACAGCATAACTGGGCAAGGCTTGTTCTTCCATTGAACTACCGGGCGAATGGCCAGTATGATAGCAGTGAAAAACAATTTTATTTGCTTCATTTGCTTCATTACATCCATACTTCGCCAGCCTTTCTGTATTCTGATTGCGATTGATTCATGTATAAATTTTTATTTAGAGGAAAGTCCCTGAAAATTGCAATTCAGGGACTATCACTTTTCCTAAACAATTTCTTTAATGCGCATGGCCTTCCTCCTCGCTGTTTTTCATTTTACCCAACAGGGAGAAAGCACCCTTGGTAACGATACTGGTGGATGACATATCAAGCCCGGCTGGTAAGAGGATTTCGGTAAAGCCATTTTCTGATACTCCCGTCTGTACCTGGGTCATTTCAAATGCATACAATTCTTGTCCATCCTCCATTTTTTTACCTTCGTCCAAGTAGATAAAATAATTACCCTCAAACTGTACCAGGGCTTCATCCGGTACAGAAGGCACCTGATTGCCTGCCGCCTCAATGACCGCCTGTATGTACATACCCGGCACGAGTTGGTTATCTTCATCTTCCAAGTGTGCGTGTATGCGCAAGCTCCTGTCTGATTCAATCTTTTTTCCCATCAAATAGACTTCCGCTTTATACTCCCTGGAGGGATCGTTCGGGATCGTGAACCGTACCTTCTGGCCAATGGCAATCTTAGGAAGGTCTTTTTCATAAACCGTAAGTTCGGCATGTAGGTGCTTTGCATCGATCAGCTCGAACATTGCATCCGTGGAGTTGACGTATTTCCCCAGGTTCACATTTACCTCTGATACATACCCGGTAACCGGTGAGTAGAGGTGAATGTACCGGGAAATTTTATCCTCCGTTAGATTGGTTGCATTAATTCCCAAAATCGCCAATTTCTCTTCTAAGCCTTTCACCTGTGCCTGCAGGTTTTTGTATTCCGCCTGGGTCTGCTGGAAGATTTTCAAAGCACTTACGTTCTCCCGGCTCAACTCTTCCTGTCGCTTGTATTCCAGCTCCATATAGGCCAACTGATTTTTGCTTTGTACATATTCCTGCTGAATGGTTACATAATCGGGATGTTCTAGGGTGACTAATAGCTGGCCTTTTTTAATGGCCATTCCCTGCAGCAAATCCGTTTTCCGTACAAAGCCCCCCATTGGAGCGCTGATGTTGATCAGGTTTTGTGGAGGTGCGTCAATGAGGCCGTTTACCCGCAGGGTGCTGCTCAGGTTTCTCATTTCTACCTTACCGAGTTGGATACCTGCGGCCTTAAATTGTGCAGGGGTGATCTCTGCTATGTTTTCCTCATCATGGCCTTCTTCACCATGTGCCTCGTCCTCATGCCCACCTGTTTCCACTGGTTTTTCCGTAGGGTTTTCCGAACCGGACGACCCTCCTGAACATCCCGCCAGAACAAGAATGAGGATTACTATCAAAGCCTTTCCGGCTTGATTTACCCACATGATGGGTGTTATTTGATTTATTGATATTTTCATTGCTTTAATGCTTTAGATTTTTACTGTTGACCAAATAGAAATTCCAGGTTGATTACTGCCTGATTATACTGATTGAGTGCATCGAGGTAGCCTGATTTGATGTCCATCGCACGTTGTACACCCTGCACATATTCCACATAACCTATCGCCCCCTGGCTAAATCCCCTTTCTGCATTTTCAAGGATGATGTTGGCCTGGGGCAGGGCGTTTTCTTCATAATAAGAGAGGGTGTTTCCCAGCTTTAGGTAAGCCTGTGAGAGCTTGGCGTATTCAGCACTAAGGTCATTCTCTGTAGCTCTGTAATCGGCTTGTGCGGCCTGTTTCAGTTTGTCGGCTGCACGGATGCGTGCCGATTGTGCTCCGAAAAACAGTGGTATGCTGATGCCGGCCTGTATCCCGGAAAAGCGATTGGAACCTGTGGCCAGTCCACCATCGCTCAATGGACTTCCAATGAGAGACTGGTTGAAGTAACCAATGGAGAAATCAGGGAGCAACTGGTTTTTCTCCAGTTTTTTGCTTTGCGCAGCTATGGCAATATCCTGTTTGGTATAAGCCAATAGCGGATTATTGGCCAAAGCGGCCGAATCCATTGACAAAACAAAGGGTCTGGCAATTAGCTGCCCCATGTTCAGTATCAGGCTGTCCTGCGTATTCAGCAGGGTCTGCATTTGTTTGTACCACCCGAGGTAGTCTGCCCTGTTTTGATTGAGCAGGTTGCGGATTTCCATGAGTTGTGTTTCTGCCGTGGCTTTTTCCAGCATATTGCTCTCCCCGGTACGGAAGCGGACATCTGCTGCCTTGGCGAACTTTCCATATAAAGTATCCTGCTGAAAGAGCAGGTTTTGTACTTCGTCCAGATAGACCAACTGGTACCAGGCGGCTTTTACCCTGGCAGCAAGTTGGTTGGTTGTAATTTCCTTTTCCAGTTCCAAACTGGTGACCTGCTCCCTGAAGAGGGCTGCCTTGGCCGTGTACACCGTAGGAAATGAAAACCGCTGCGAAAGGTTGAGCGCCAGATCGGTTTCAAAGCTGTTGTACTGCCCGTATTGGAGGCCAACGTCAGTTTTAGCCGGATCAAAAGCCGTGCGTTTCAATGATCTTCCACCTTCTATCCGGTAGTCGTCTGCAGCAAGTGCCGGATGGCTGTTTTTGGTTGCCTCAATGGCCTGCTCCAGAGTATAGGACTTGGGTGTATTGCTATCCTGAGCCTTGGCTTGGTTAGTGGAGGCCAAACTCAATGCAAACAACAGGATGACAGAAGCGACTGTTTTATTGCCCAGTTTTTTAAACCCATTTTCCAAATAGGTGTACAGCACCGGCAATACCACAAGGGTAAGAAGAGTAGCCGTGAGGAGGCCACCAATTACCACGGTAGCTAATGGCCTCTGTACTTCCGCCCCGGAGGAGGTAGATAGGGCCATAGGCAGGAAGCCGAAGGAAGCTACCAAAGCGGTCATCAATACGGGCCTGAGCCTAGTGCGTGTTCCTTTGAGTATCCGTTCTTTCAGGTCAGTTACTCCATCCGCTTTCAGGTGGTTAAACTCCCCGATCAAAACAATGCCATTCAGCACAGCCACACCGAAGAGGGCAATGAAGCCAACACCCGCAGAAATGCTAAAAGGCATATCTCTGAAATAGAGGGCATAAACCCCGCCAATGGCCGACATGGGTATGGCCGTGAAAATGAGGACACTCTGCTTCACTGAATTGAAAGTGAAGTAGAGCAAAGCGAAAATAAGCCCCAACGCCAGGGGTACGGCAACAGCCAGACGCTGGCGTGCCTCTATCAGGTTTTCGAATTGGCCACCATAGGTGATGTAATACCCTACTGGAAGTTCGAGGGACTGGTCTATTTTTGCCTTGATCTCGTCCACTATACTCTCTACGTCCCTGTTCCGCACATTGAAGGCAATGGTGATCCTGCGCTTGGTATCGTCACGCTGGATCTGGATAGGGCCAGGGATCAACTGTATTTCTGCCACTTGGGTGATGGGCACCTGCTGGCCAGTGGGTGTATTGATATAGAGGCTCTTCACATCGCTAATATCCTTACGGTTGTTTTGCTCCAGCCTTACTACCAGGTCAAAACGCCTTTCACCCTCATACACAATTCCGGCACTTTGTCCGGCAAATGCCGTGTTGATCACATTATTGATGTCTTCCACATTCAACCCATAACGTGCAATAGCATCCCTGTCCATCTCTACTACGATCTGAGGTAACCCCGTTATTTTCTCCACATATAAATCCTGAGCGCCCTCTACGGTGTTCACAATGTCACCGACTTCTCTTGCTTGTGCGCTCAATACGTCCAGATCTTCACCATATATTTTGAGCACTACATCTTGCTTTGATCCAGTCATGAGTTCGTTGAACCGCATCTGGATGGGTTGCTGGAAGCTGAACACCACACCCGGCAAAACGGATAAAGCCTCATTCATTTTATTGGCCAACTCTTCCCTGTCTTCTGCACTTGTCCACTCCTTCTTGTCCTTGAGTACCACGATCATGTCGGTTGCCTCAATGGGCATGGGGTCGGTTGGGATTTCCCCTGATCCGGTTTTGCCTACGACTTCTTTCACTTCAGGAAAATTATCCATTAGGATTTTTGCCGCTCTGTTGGAAATTTCCACACTTTCAGTCAGTGAGGTTCCCGTCATCACCATCGTACCGATGGCAAAATCCCCTTCGTCCAGCGTTGGGATAAACTCCGCACCCATTCGGGAAAAAGTGAAGAGGCTAACGAAAAACAATACAACGGCAATCAGGACTACTGTAACCCTTCTTTTCAGAGCCAGACCAATTACGGGGCTGTATAGCCGCTGGAAAAAATCCATCATTTTGTCGGAAAAGTTTCTCTTATGTTCAGTCCTTTTACTCAAGACAAGCGCAGACATCATGGGTACGTAGGTTAGGGACAAAATGAAAGCACCCAGAATAGCAAAGCTTACCGTCATCGCCATAGGGCCAAACATTTTTCCCTCTATACCCACTAGGGTAAGCAAAGGCAAGTACACGATTAGGATAATAATCTCCCCGAAGGCAGCTGACTGCCTGATCTTGCTGGCTGCCCCGTACACCTCATCATCCATCTGCTGTTGGTTTAGCCGGGCTATGCCCATGTGATGGGATTTGCTCATGGTAATGCGGTGAACCACACTTTCTACTATGATCACTGCTCCGTCCACAATCAACCCAAAGTCAATGGCTCCCAGGCTCATCAGGTTACCGGATACTCCAAAAACGTTCATCATGGCTATGGCAAACAGCATGGCCAGCGGGATAACCGATGCGACCAGCAGACCGGCCCGCATGTTTCCAAGAAAAAGCACCAAAATGAAAATAACAATCAATGCCCCTTCTATCAAGTTTGTGGAAACGGTTGAAATTGCTTTGTCGACTAGTTTGGTACGGTCTATAAAAGGTTCGATAGTCACACCATCTGGTAAAGAATTTTTGATCTGTTCTACCCGTTCCTTTACATTTTCGATGACCTGTGCCCCATTCTCATCTTTCAGCATCATCACTACTGCTCCCACTACTTCTCCTTCGCCATTCCGTGTAATAGCTCCATAGCGGACAGCATGACCCAACTGCACCTTGGCCACATCCTTTACCAAAACGGGGATACCACTCTGGTTGACCCGCACTACGATCTTTTCAATGTCTTTCAGGTCATTCACTAAGCCAGAGGAACGAATGAAATAGGAATTTGGCTGTTTTTCGATATAAGCTCCACCAGTGTTCTGATTGTTCTTTTCCAAAGCCTGAAACAGATCTGCAATGGTAACATTCATACTACGAAGCTTATCCGGGTCAATCGCTATTTCGTATTGCTTGAGATAGCCCCCGAAGCTGCTCACGTCCGCAACACCGGGAGTCCCCAGCAACTGCCTGCGCACAATCCAATCCTGGATGGTGCGAAGTTCCATCGGGGTGTATTTTTCTTCATAGCCTTTCTCAGGCTGCAAAGTGTATTGATAAATTTCGCCAAGCCCGGTACTGATGGGAGCCATATAAGGGTCGCCCACGCCTGGAGGGATTTCCCTTGCTGCTTGTCCCAGCCGTTCGTTGACCTGCTGCCGTGCCCAATAGATATCGGTATTCTCCTTGAATACGATGGTAACAACTGACAGGCCGAACCGGGAAAACGAGCGTATCTCGTCTATCTCCGGGATGGTGGCCATGTTGATCTCTATAGGGAAGGTGATGAGTCGCTCCACTTCCTGGGCAGCCAGGGAAGGGGAAGCAGTAATAACCTGCACCTGGTTGTTGGTAATATCCGGCACCGCATCGATGGGAAGCTGTGTAAGCGAATAGCCTCCCCAGATGACCAGGGCCAGCGTGAACAGCCCAATGATCAGTTTGTTCCTGATGGAAAATTGAATGATTTTATCCAGCATTGAATTATGTTTGAAATTTTGATTTATTGAATAGAATAGAACGGGCGAAAAATGCCCATAGGAAGTATCCCGGACTGGAATAAACGAAAAGCCGCTTAAGGGCAATAGCCGATAACGGTGTAAATTTTAAAAGAAAGTCCGGTTAAATCAGGCCTGTGGAGGCTGGAAAGGGGATTCTGAGTACTCAGAACAAAGAGAAAAACTATAGCGTGTTGCTCTTATTTCTGTTGTAATGTGAATGGGAGTCATTTCTGTATACCCCCATAGTTGGGCTATGTAAGTGTATCCGTGACAGCACTGGTGCTGACCGTGAAAAGGTAAGTTTTTGTCATGCTCGTCATCATGGTGGCCTTTTGCATTTTGCCCGTCACCATAATGAAAGTCAATAAACTCTGCGAATGAAGTTCCATTATGTTCTGCATATTCCTCGTAGTGTTCAAAAAGCACCGGAAGCTTTGCTAATTCACAACATAAATCCAAAGTAGGTCCCATTGCCTGCATCAGGAACAGAAAGCTGAACGATATGGATAGAATGGAATTCATTTGCCTGCAAATATACGCAAAATTAATGTGCAAGGGTATTGCAAAAGTCGGCAAGTACCCTTGGGGATTCCTAAATAGTTCAGCTTTTCATCTTCCTTTTCAGCAATTGCGCATTAATGGCCACTATGACCGTACTCAGGCTCATGAATACTGCGCCTATTGCAGGACTAATCACCAGACCCGGAATAAATCCTGTGGCCAAAGGCAATGCGATGGCATTGTAGCCGGTGGCCCAGGCGAGGTTCTGAATCATCTTGTTGTAGGTGGCTCTGCCAAACAGTACCAGGTTGGCAATGTCTTTTGGGTTGCTATTGACCAGGATGATGTCGGCTGTCTCGGCAGCAACGTCTGTGCCTGAACCAACGGCAATGCCCACGTTGGCCTGTGCCAGTGCAGGGGCATCATTCACCCCATCACCCGTCATGGCCACAAAGTGCCCTTCTTTTTGGAGTTTCTTAATGATTTCCACTTTTTGATGGGGCAGTACTTCACCATAGTAGCCATCCAGCCCGAGTTTTTCACTGACTGCCTTGGCGGTTTTCTCATTGTCTCCGGTAGCCATATAGAGCTTCATGCCCTTTTCCCGAAGGGTTTCGATGGCTTTAGGGCTTTCTTCCCTGATTTGATCGGACAAGGCTATGAAGCCAATCAACTTTTCTTCCAAAAGCACAAAAACTATGGTTTCTGCGGCATCAGATCCTGCCTGTTCAGGGATGTTTATGTTGTTTTCTTTCAGATAGCCGGGGCTGACCACTTTCCAGTTTTGTCCATCGATCTTGCCCTGAATGCCCTTGGCCGTCAGCGATTCAAAATTTTCAACCTTTTTCAATGTCAGACCTGCCTCTTTCGCTACTTTCACAATGCCTTGAGCAATTGGATGCTCGGACTGCTGCTCCAACGAAGCGGCAAAGGCCAATAGCTCTTCTTTGTCTATATCATCCGTCAGACTCTCATATCGTGAAACCCCAAACTTCCCTTCGGTCAGAGTCCCGGTCTTGTCAAATACCATTGCAGTAATTTTCCGGGCATTTTCAAAAGCGGTACGGTTACGGATTAGCAAGCCTTTGCTTGCGGAAACAGCAGTGGAAATGGCTACAACCAGTGGTATGGCCAAACCCAATGCATGTGGACAGGAAATAACCATGACGGTCACCATTCGTTCCAGTGCAAAATCTAACGGCTTACCCAAGCTGATCCAGGTCACCAGCGTAGCTGTACCGGCACCAATGGCGATGAACGTGAGCCATCTGGCGGCAATGTTGGCCAGGTTTTGGGTTTTCGATTTAGCTTTCTGAGCCTCTTCTACCAGCGTGATCACTTTGTTGAGGTAGCTTTCTTTCCCGGTTTTGGACACCTTTACTTTGATGGACTGGCTGCCATTTACCGATCCACCAATGACCTGGTCTCCTTTGGATTTTTTCACCGGCTTGCTCTCACCGGTGAGCATGCTTTCGTCCAGGTGGCTTTCCCCATCCACCACTGTGCCGTCCGCAGGTATTTTCTCATTGGCTTTTATCAGGATGATATCCTCCTTTTTCAGTTGATCAACCTTGATGTCCTTGATTTGGTCTCCCTGAACCAAATGTGCTTCGGAAGGCATCATCTGCACCAGTAATTCGAGCGCTCTTGATGCACCCATTACCGATTTCATCTCGATCCAATGCCCCAGCAGCATGATGACGATCAGTGTGCCCAACTCCCAGAAGAAATCCATCCCTTCCAAACCAAACACCACTGCCGAGCTGTACACGTAGGCCACAGTAATGGCTACTGCAATCAGGGTCATCATACCCGGGTTTTTGTCTTTCAACTCATCCCAAAGTCCTTTGAGAAAAGGCCAGCCCCCATAAAAGAAGACAATGGTGGAAAGCCCAAAAAGGATGTACTGATCACCAAAAAAGGTCAGCTCAAATCCCAGTAATTGCTGAATCATGTGAGACAATGCAAGAATTGGTACGGTGAGCACAAGAGAAACCCAAAAACGTTTTTTGAAATCCTCGATCATCATGGCGTGGTGGTCGTGGTGTCCATGCTGATGGTCTGATTTGTTGTTGGTTTGATGCCCTGATGAATGGGACTTTTTAGTCTCGCTACCATGCTCATGATGGTGATGCTTTTGATGATCGTGGTTATGCTTTTCCATGAGTAAAATTTTTAGTGGTTAATCTGTTTTAAAGGGAAGGGAAATACTGAGCTTTTCCCATGACATGTGGATGGCACCTGAGCCTTCTCCTTTGTCTTCTATGGTATAAGTTAGCCGTTCGGTAAGTGGCATTCCCGTTTCCGGTGTTACCTCAATCCTGATGACATCATCGGCCTGATCGTAATCATCGGCCAGGTGCTGCTCCCAGTTTTTATTCAGGATCAATGTCCAGCGTTCCTGTCCGGGAATGGTAAAGAACGCATATTTTCCTTTTGGGATCGTAGTTTCTTCGATTTGGATTACTTTGGAAAATTCTATCGTGGTGGCACTGTGTGCCCCGGTTACCCAAACCTCATCATAGGGTACTAAGCCTCCCCAAATGACCCTACCTCTAACGGCTGGTGAATGGTAGTTAATAGAAACATGGGCATTACCCACATTGCCATGCGCTTCCTGAGGGATGCTCTTTTTCGAGTTGTCCGATTGCTCAGTAGGTGCTTTTTCCGGCTGATGGTGTTCGTGACCACCATTTTCACCTTTTTTGTTTTGGCAGGATACGATCAGCAATCCCAGTGCAAGTGTGTAAATCAGTTTGTTCATCATTTATTCTTTTTAAGTTTTGAAGTGGTTTTTAAGAAAGTTTTAGAGGATACTGCGTAAAGTGTAAAGCCTGATAGCACTGTAAATAGGCCAAAGACTGAAAATGCCCTGAGCAGCCAATTGTTAAAGTTGTCCCGCCCGGCATAATCCATGGTGTGGAACATCCAAAGAAAATCGAACCAACGCCAACGGCTGTGGCGTACCCGTTCGAAGTTGCCGTTACGGGCATCTACGTAGGCCGTAAGGTTTTCGGGATGCTCAAAGTGGACAGCCCAGGCTGGTAGCGGCCTGCCACGGTATTCATGATGGTTGTCGGTTTCAGTAATCCATTCTGTTTTCAGGATTTCCAGGTTTTTTACGAGATGGTTCTGTGCGATTTCAGTCGCCTCTTTTTCGGTTATACCTTTCTTTATTTGCCCGGTTTCTGCATTAAAAAGCAGGCTATCGTTGACCCAATAATGCGGTTGGTGATTGATGTAGCGAAGCTCAAGGGATGAAATACCAATCGTTGAATCCAATTGTGCCGGACTGATCAGGTTCCGGGGTGAATGGGTCGTGACATGCTCATGGTGGAACTGGTCTCCATGGATTTCGTCAATATCCGTCCAACTGAAATAGAGGCCGCTGACCGTCCACCCAATAAACTGAATGCCTATAAAAATCCCCAGATACCGGTGTATTTTTCGGATGTAGTAGTTTCTGTTTCGTTTCATTTTTGGGTAGATTTATCTGCTCGACTTAAGAACCATTTTTCACCTGCGAAAACTAGTAGCATCACAGATGCAGAAACAATAAGAACCAAAAGGTCAGATGATGCCTTGATCCATAAGAAAGCTGCCAATACGATGAAATCCAACACCATCGCTGTGAGTACAATTGTTCCATTGGCTTTCACCTCTTTCCTCAAATACTTATATACACCCCAATGAATAATGATGTCCATCACCAAATAAAAAATGGCTCCTATGGAAGCAATTCTGGACAGATCAAAGAAAATAGTCAGGATGATAGCGATAAACACCACATACACCAACATATGCTTCTGTATTCGGCCTGACATGCCCAAATGACTATGTGGAATAAGTTCCATATCTGTAAGCATAGCCGTCATACGAGAGACTGCAAAAATGCTGGCAATCACTCCCGAAATAGTAGCTATTATGGCAATAGCAACGGTAAAATGAAGACCAAAATCTCCAAAAGCAGGTCTGGCAGCTTCAGCAAGTGAGTAATCTTTGGCCTGAATAATTTCAGAGATTGTAAGGCTTGAGTTCACAGCGAAAGCAACCATAAAATACACCACTGTGCATATCAATAAAGAAATAATAATAGACCGGCCAACATTTTTTTTGGGTTCTGTAATTTCGCCACCACTATTAGTAATCGTAGTGAATCCTTTGTAGGCCAAAATGGAAAGTGCTAAGGCCCCAATATAACTGGTTGCTGAATAATCAGTGTTTTCGATGGCTTTTGGTATCAACCCTTCCAGAGAAAAGCCCACTGCCCAGAGAGCTCCTATGGCAAAAACCAGAATTCCGATAATTTTGATAAATGACATGAACTGTGATGACTTTCCTATCAGCTTGTTGCCAGAGATGTTAATCAACAATGCGCAGATCAGAAGAGCAACACCCAAAATTGGAATCCACAGTTCCTTATTTTCAACTTCGAATAATTGAAGAGTATAAGAGCCAAAAGTTCTGGCAACCAGGCTTTCGTTGATTACCATGGATAGTGCCATCAACAGTGATGCAGAACCTGTAATGGTTGATTTACCATAAGCTTTTTTCAAAATCATGGCTATTCCCCCGGCCGAAGGATAAGTATTAGAAACTTTGATGTAGGAGTAAGCACTGAAGGCTGAAATGATGGCTCCCAAAACGAAAATGTAAGGAAACCAGGTCCCTGACAGTTCAGCCACCTGGCCCAATAATGCAAAGATTCCAGCACCGATCATTACACCAGTACCTAAAGCAATTGATCCTAATAAACTTAAACTTCCCTTTTTATAAACTTCTTCCATAACTTCCATTTAAAACATGACTGACAATCCTGCACCTGCCCCAAAGCGATTGTCGTAGCTAGTCATCAGTGAAAAATTCTTAGACAGCATGTATTGTGCACCGGCACTCCATACAATTTCTTCTTTGTAATCTTGGCCAGCCTCCAGGCTGTTTACCCATCCTGCGTCAATTTGATATTCGTAATAGCCAAAAACGGACAATTTTGGAAATACCATAAGCGAGCGACCAATTCCGATCCTGGGCCGAAGTTCATTATCTACCCGCAGATCAACACTGAACATATAAGGTGTAAACCATCTGATGCCAGCCACTGCAATTGTCTTCATTTCATCTAAACTATTTCTGGTGGTATTCTCAACATTGACACCTCCGAAAACCCTCAAATAATCGTACAGATAATACTCATAAGAAAATTCAGCTTCCAGATTTTGATTCCATCCGTATTCCATTGATAAATTGAATTGATTGCGGATGTTTGAGGTGGTCAGATTTACGGTTGTATTATGTGAAGCAACATCTGCCATTCCCCAACTGTAAAAGCGGTTGGTTTCGTGGATCAGTTTGGAAATGGGAAATGGTTTCATTCTTGGGTCTTCCGGGGTATCATAGCTGACTACACGTGCCATTCCTCCCATCATGTGATAAAGAATATGACAATGAAAGAACCAATCTCCATATTCGTTCCCGTAAAACTCAATTGTAACTTTCTGCATCGGGGGTACATTCACCGTATGCTTCAGGGGCGAGTAGTCCCCGTTTTCGTTGATGACACGGAAAAAATGACCATGTAAGTGCATTGGGTGGTGCATCATGGTAAGGTTATTGAAAGTAATCCTTGTTACTTCTCCTTCATTGATCTTAATCTTATCGGTTTCAGAAAGTGGTATGCCATTCATACTCCAGATATAGCGGCTCATATTACCTGTCAGATTTAAGAGAATTTCTTTTACGGGAACATCCTCCGAGTAGGTTGTATTTTCTGTAGACTTGAGGTAATCATAGTTATATTCAGAAAACATATTCATTCCGCCCATTTCTGCAGATTCCATATTGGTTGATGGTGGTGAGGTTTGCATCATTTTATCATCACCCATTCCGCTCATTTTAGTTTCTTCAGGATCGTCCTTTTTCATATCCATCCCCTGATGCATTGATATGTCACTTTTCGTGTTGTCCATGTTCATGCCGCTCATTCCATCCTTCATCTGCATTCCCCAGTTTCGCATCATTTTTTCAGGGTCAACTTTTTTTGGACGGAATTTCAGGGCTGGGGCTCCCATACGCATATCCATTTTGGACATTTGCTTCATCATTGCAATTTTATCTGGCCGGGGCACCGCAGGTGCTGGTAGCATTTCACCTTGCCCCAGAAATGCGGATGCGGTACCGGATCCATCTTGCGCAGTGATTTTAAATTCCATTTTGCCTTCTTCTGGAATAGTCACAATGAAATCATACGTTTCGGCTATGGCGATGAAGGTCTTGTTGTGGGCAACAGGCTCCACATTAAGACCATCGGCAGAAACAATAGTGGGATTTCCACCACCAAAGGTCATCCAAAACTGCGTTGAAGCTGCGCCATTGATAATCCGTAACCTTACTTTTTCACCTGGTTTGAAGTCAGGGTATTCTTGCTTTTGCTCGCCATTCACCAAAAAAGCCGGGTAATAAATATCTGCTATGTCGGCACTTTCCATTCTCTGCCTCCAAAAATTAAGCTGTGCACCCAGTGCTCCACGAGCGATTACCTGGTTCAGTGGCGTGGCCGTTCCTTTTCGCCAGTTATACCACTCCGTTCCTCTTTTTAGAAAACGAAGAACGCTCATTGGATTTTCATTTGTCCAGTCTGAAAGCACCATCACCAACTCTTTATCATATTCAAGGGGCTCTTCCTTTGGTTGAATGACAATAGAGCCGTAAACCCCACTTTGTTCCTGAAGCATGGTATGCGAATGGTACCAGTATGTACCGGATTGCTTTAAAGGGAATTCATATTTTTGGGTATGGCCCGGCTCGATGGGTGGAGTGGTCAAGTAGGGTACCCCATCATAAAAATTAGGTAAAAGCAGTCCATGCCAATGAACTGAGGTTTCCACGTCCATTTCGTTTTTTACGTAGATCACGGCATACTCTCCTTCAGTGAACCGGAGGGTAGGCCCGGGAATGCTGCCATTAACAGTCATTCCTTTAACATCTTTGCCGGCTTTGTTGACCATTTCCTGTTTAAGCGTGATCGTGTATTCCCTAACCGGAAGGTTATCCACATTTCCTTCAACTGACTTTTCTGTAAGGTTTTGAGCCCTCGTAGACAGGCTAAGCAACGAAAAAGAAATGGTCAAAATATAGTAGAATCTTAAGTTCATGATTTCCGTAATTAAATTTGATTTTTGATTTTCAATGATTTAGTTCCCTCATAATAGCAAAATGACCCGATCCTGGTATTAATAAAGCCTGTCTCCTGCACATCCGAAAACCCTGCCTCACGGATGTAATCCGGCAGCAAGCCCTTCACATTGGCTGTGGTGGTTTAGAAACCGTCCAGAAGCTGCACGGTGTAAAAAACTGTGCGCATCCATCGGTTCTTTGCCTTGCCCCAATCGCCAATGATGAGCTTGCCTCCGGGCTTTAGAACCCGGTAGATTTCACTGAAACAATGCGCTTTAGTTTCATCATCTAACTGATGAAATACCAGACAACTGTAGGCCTTGTCAAAAACAGCATCATCATACGGAAAAATGCCCCCATTGTAGAGTTGGAGTTCAACCAGAATGTCTTTGTCTTTGAGCTTTGAAAAGGCAATCTCCCGTACTTTAGGGTCAATGTCTAATCCGAAAAATGAAGAGTTGGGAGACCGTGAAGAGGCAATCGCCAGATTAGCCCCTGTGCCAAAGCCAAACTCAAAAATTTGCTCATGAGGTTCGGGCTTTAAACGGTCTATTAGTTCGCTTCTAAATTTCTTTTCGGGCATGGTCAGCCTTATGGTGGTATCATAAAGGCCAGTAAGGAAATCATACCCCAGTGCGGGGATGAATTTCTTCTCAGTTTTATGTTCATGATTTTTCATTTTTTCTCTTAATTGTTTTTGTTCTAATTTTTCCCAGCCTTGGCTGACCAAGCATTTATGTGAGCCGAATGCACAAAAAATGCAGCATTGATCGCCCGGAACAGTAATCTCGCATTCACATCCCTTACAAATGAAGCTATCCAGCCGCTCGTTATAAGGTATTCTGCAAACCTGCTGCTGGCCACATACCGGACAGGTAAGTACCGAATCAAAAAATAACCCAGGCATACTGGTGATTTCAAGTCATTTAATGGTCATGCTCCAGTTCCAAAAATTTACCTTCCGGCCCTACACCTTCTATGTGTACCAATTGTGCTCCGTAATGTCCTGCCTGTGCCACAGCATAAGCAGCGCTCAATAACACAACTGCTACAATAGCCATTGCCCATCTTCTGGATTTGAAAATGAACAGGTTGACCCCTTGCAACAACACTCCAATAAACCCAAGATTGATCGTCCAGTCAGCCCAGAAGTCATGTTGTTCGAGCACGAGCTTGGCATGTTCGGTTAGTCCGTGCGTATGGGGATGGAAGTTTCTGCCGGCCAAGTACGCAGCTACAAAACCTACCAGCACCAGGGCAAAGGCTGTCCACGCCAATTCCTTTTTGATGAAATAGATGTTGACAACCGCCAGAATGGCCCCCACAATCAGTAATACGATAGCGAAATGGACAATCAGTGGATGGATTGTGGGGAAATCTGCCAAATCAGCCGTGACCTTTTTTTCGTGGTGTGCATCTTGAGGATGTGTATCGTGGCTCACTGCCTCACTGGTATGTTCATGTTCACTTTGATCTGCCTCGCTGGTGGGGGTGGTCATCACAGTATCCGCTTGTTGGGCGGTGCTGTCTTGTTTGCTTTTGTGGCCGTCATGAGCCGATACGGTTGCTGTAGCAAATAGTACCAGTACAACTGCTTTTAGAGTATTTTTCATTGTCATATTATTTAGTTGGTTAATGATTGGTCTGTGGTTTTCTTGCTGATGAATGGGTTTGCCATATTTTCCATTGACCGTTTTCTTTTTTCAAAATGCTGGAGGCAACTCCTTTTCGCTCAATAACTGACTTGTCCTTGCTTAGCACAATGGTGTATTTGTAGGTTTCAGTAGCAAAGGCAAATGGCAAAGCGACTTCAATGGCTACTTCATAGTCACTAAACTTGAAAGATTCGAAATGATGGAGCTCCGGGCCCAGGTGGTTGGCCAGATAGTCCTGATATCGGCCTTCAACTTTGCCTGATTCAATAACAATTGATTGCGATACAAATAAATTACCTGTGCCCGTTGTATCGAGGCTTTCAATGGCCTGTTTGTATGATTCCAGGACTTGTTTTACCTGGTTAATTTCATCCGACTGTTGCGCTTGAGTCTTCACGGCCACTATGGCAGCAAGACCAAAAAAAAGCAGTTTCAATTTCATAGATTTTGGGTTAAAGGATTGTTTTTAGTTTTTCTTAAATGCGTTGTAATTAGCCTCTGATTCAAAGTAGGCAACTGCGCCTTGCGGGTTCATCAGCACGATGTAAGCCTCCGATTTATCTACAGGATTACCACTGTACGGATCAATGGCGATCCTTGCACTTTCCAGGTTGTTAAGCTTATCCACGCACATTTCACAGCAACCATAATAGGTTTTGCCATTGACCGGTACCGGGATTTGCGGCTTGCCCATGTAGGCGTCATTCACCATGCATACCAGGCTTGGTTCCACCGGTCGCTCAATTTCATCTGGGCTATAGCCTATAGAAGGCTGTAGCTGCTGATGGTTAATCCAATACACCAATGCTGTGGCTGTCACTAATAATGCCGCAATGGTCAGGTAGGCATACACCAGATTCCGGGTAGATGTCTTAGGGTTGTCCTTGTTACTTTTCTTCTTCATGACTTTTCCGTTTGGTGCCTGATGGAAGAGTGGCGGCAGGATTGTATGCATGACAACCTACACAAGGGCCACTCTCCAACAGGGCTTTAATTTTACTTATCTTCCTCTTTTTTCATTTCCTGTTCCAAGAAGAAACAGTGTGTAGCACACGCATGAAGCTTATAGTTTTTGTGTACTGTGCCTTTCTTGTGACCTTCCGGATCCAGAATCTCGCATTTATCCCCTATCGTTTTGGTGCTCAGGATGAAGACTCCATCGTTGTTGTAATAGCGGCCATCTTTTTTAGCCTTTCCTAATGAATTGCCTTCCGCATCGTAAACCCTGCCGCCTTTGATGAAGCCCAGTTTTTGACCTTGGTTGTTAAAGACTATGTCTTCTTTACTGATGTACCCGAGTTTGGTGCCCCGGTCATCCGATACCTCTCCTTTTCCATTGATGTGAATAAGGCGTTGCTCTGTCTTGCTACTTGGCTGTGCCAAGACCCCCATGTGCTACCAGCAGCATTCCTCCAAGGAATACGATGCTGAAAATGATGTGCTTGTTCATGATACATTTAATTTGTACCTGCATGAAAAGGAGGGAATAGTACAAAAGTCCATTCCATCCGATTCATACAGGTCTTTGATTCAATTGATCGTCTCTTTCACGCTTCCGCACTTCAGCATTTTGTCACCGAAGTAGGGATTGCTGATTTCCTTTTCATTGGATAGCCAATAGCCTCCGGTGTTGCCGTTGGCCATGGGGCAGTATTCCAGATAGAGTTCTCCCATGCTGATATCAGCTCCCTTCACCAAGGTGGCCATCTCATTGCTTAAGGCGGTAAAAGCCTTTCGCTGGTTTTCCAGTGAACCTGCTTGCGCAACATTGGCCGCCTCTGTATGGACTTTATCACTTCCTTTGATATTGTGAAGGGCCTTCACCAAAGATTCAGAAGCAGATTTTGCTTTATGAAAATCAGACGCCACCAAAGCATTCTTCAAATGGATGTAGTGTGTGTAGGAAGAACCCAGTGCCTTGTCTTTAAACATTGGTTCCATCTTTTCACTGCTTGCTTGTGCACCATGCGCTGCATGGTCGTGTTGTGCGGTTGCCCCCCAGCTTACTAAAGCCAGACAAAGCATGATCATTGTTTTTTTCATTTTTCTATTTGTTTAAAGGTTAAATACTTGAATCAGGGCTAAACCAGTGACCAGAAGAATGACTATTCCCCAGACCATCCGGCTGACCCATTTTTTTATTGTTGAAGGAGCTTTTTCATCTCCGGTTTTACAGCAACTTTTCATCTCTTAATGGTTATGTCCACTGGCTGCTTGCTTGGCAGGCCCTCCATCCTCAAAGACTTTTTGACCTTTGAGATACGTCTCTTTCACCTCCCCACAGGAAAGCATGGCCTCACCGAAGTAGGGGTTGAGAATCTCTTCCGTTTCACTGAGCCAAAATGCGCCCTTATTGTCAAATGCCATCGGGCAGAAATCTTTGTACACTTTGTCCTTTTCCAGTCCGAAAGATTCGGTCATCTCCAGCATATTTTCAGAAAGCATTGAGAAGTGTTGCCGCAGGCCATCCAGGCTTTCTTCAGCCTGCATCATTTTAGTTGCTTCTGAAAACTTCTGTTTCAAAGCCATCCAGTGATCGTGTGCCTGGCCTTTCAGCCCGGCCATGTCAATCTGGTCCAAAGCTGCCTCCAACTGTTCCAATGCGGATTGTGTAGCCTTTGGATCATCAGCGACCAAACCATTCTTTACTTTGAAATAAGCATCGGCCAGCGCTGTGATTTGTTCCCTGAAAGCCTGTGGTACGTCCATGGTTTTCACATCCGGACGCATGAGCATACTGTAGTTTCCGGAAAGTTGTGCAGCCGCATCGATGGCAAATACTCCATTGGTCACTATCTCTTCACCCGCTTCCAGTCCGGCTTCCACCAGCCACATTTCGCCCATACGTGGGCCAATGGTGATTTCACGCATTTCGTAGGTAGGGAATTCTGTGTCGGGTACCTTGACATATACAATGGAGCGTTTGCCCGACCAGAGCAAAGCGGTACGGGGTATGGCCAAAGAGGATTGCCCTTTGCGTAAAGTGGTCCGCACCCTGGCGTTGATGAACATTTCAGGTCGCAGCTCTCCGTTGCTGTTGGAGGCCTCAGCCCTCACAGAGGCTGCACGGGTTGAAGAATTTATGACCGGATCTATGTAGGTAATCTTAGCTTTAAAGGTCTCTCCGGGAATGCCTGCTGCGGTAAAGTTGACCTCATCACCGATTTTTACAAATGGGAGATCGGATTCATACGCATCAATCATTATCCATACCCGGTTCAGGTCAACTATATCAAATAAAACTGATCCAGTGTTCACATAATCACCAACTGAAATATTCCGCTGGGTTACAATACCACTTTTGTCGGCCAGCACATCAAATTGATCCTGCACTTTTCCAGAACCTTCAAGATCGTCAATTTGCTTCTCATTAAGTTTCCATAAGCGCAGTTTTTCCCTGGCTGCCTGATAAAGTTCGGGATAGGTGGATTTGGTAGAAGCAGCCTCCAAAAGTTCCTTTTGTGCTGTAACCAGCTCGGGTGAATAAATGGTGGCCAACCTTTCGCCCTGCCGGACAACCTGGCCGGTGAAATTGACAAAAAGCTGATCGATACGTCCCGGAAATTTGGCCGTGACAGAAGCCAGTTGGCGTTCATCGGCTTTCACTTTTCCGGTTAGAAAAAGCTCCCCTTCAGGTGACACTCCTGTAACTCTGGAGGTATGGATATTGGCCATGGCCACCGCTTCAGGGGTCATCTCATGAATCAATGGATTCGAACTGGCTGATGACCGTTTAGTGGAAGCTGGTATCAGGTCCATTCCGCAAATGGGACATTGGCCGGGTTCCGATTGCCTGATCTGCGGGTGCATAGAACAGGTCCAAACCTCATTACCTTCATCATGGTTATGCACGGCTGCTTCCGTCTCCTGATGACCTGAAGATGGTTTTACCATCCAGCCGAGTACGCCTCCCAATGTCAGCGCTACGAGCACGATCAGTAGGAGTTTTTTATTTTTAAATATTTCTTTCATCATTTTAACTTTTTAGATCAATTAATTCAGTTCTGTTGCTGCCAGGTTTTCCAGCATGGCAATGGTGACGTGCTGATCTACTATTGAAGTGATCAGCTGGAGTTGATAATCGAGCAATTGCTGTTGTACCCGCAGCACTTCCTCGAAATCCCGTCCGTCAGTAGCGTAGCTGGTCATCAGCAGGTTCAGGGTTTGCCCGGCCAGGTCGGTTTGCTCCCGGTACAGCTTTGTCCTTCTGGTTGCATCGTCCAAATCCCGCAAGGCGGTTGACCATCGGGTGGTCAACTGATTGACGGTGTTTTCCCTGCGCTGCTGAACGGCCAATTGTTTCAATTCCGCCTCTTTCTGTAAAGCATTATACTTTTTCCGATAGATGGGTATAGTCAGCCTCAACATGGGCATCACCATGTCATTGCCGCCCATCGGCATTCCATTTTCTGTCCTTGGACTAAAGGGCACATAGTTGACGCCTGCCCCCAACATAGGCCTGCCTTCCAGCCGAGCCATCTTTTTCTGTGCCTCATAGGCTTCTTCCTCGGCATCCAGCATTTTCAACATGGGATTGTTCTGCGTAATGCTGTCCAGCAAAGCCTGGCGCTCCCAAGAGACTACTGATCCGCTCAATGAATCGGCTATGCTTACCACTTCATTGATATCCCGGTTAAGCAACTGATTGAATTCGGCTTTAATGGGCAGTCGGGAGTCTTCAAGCAAGGCAAGTGTGTTTTCCAGTTCCTTGATCTGAATCCTTACCCTGAGCACATCACTCATGCCTGACCCGCCCCCGTTCATTGATGAGGAAGTACCCATTGAAGAACCACCTTTTGAACTGCTTTTACCGGAAGTGCCACTGGTCATTCCACCGCTCATTCCACCCATTGACGATGCTGATGAGGTGGAGGAACCGCTGTTCATGCTTGTAGCTTGCTGCATATTGCTAGGGCCGGAACCGGTTCCTATATCTGCACTCTGAAAACGAATGAGCGCCAGCCGCTCATACTGTTTAAGAATCTCAAGGTTTTCCTCCGTAATGCGGATTTCCTCTTCTAGCCGATACAGTTGATACCAGGTGTTTTTTACCTGATAAAACAAGCGGTATTTGGCATCCTGAAACACTTCGTACTGCGCCAGTGCCATTTTGCTTGCTTCATCCTTTTGGGTTTTCAGCATGCCGAACCAGGGAAACATCTGCATCAACTGGATGTCGGCTTGCTGGTTGCCCATGAACCGCTCCATTGGTTGAAAGAAGAAACCCATGGTCAGTTCAGGATCAGGAAGTGCTCCCACCTGAGGTACTTTTTCCAAAGAGGCCAGATATTCATTGAAGTAGGCTTTTAACTCCGGGTTGTTTTCTGCTGCTACTTTCAGGTATTCATCCAGGCTTTGTGAAAAGCTTGTGGACTGAACTCCTAAAAACAACAGGAATATGATTGCTATTTTTTTCATCTTCCTCTATTTATGATTCAGTAAATACTTTGGGATTGCGTTTAATCTTGCGCTCTGCCCACCAACAGTATAGGACTGGCACCAGCAGAACCGTCATAATTTCGATGATCATGCCCCCGAATGAAGGAATGGCCATGGGTATCATAATGTCGGATCCTCGCCCGGAAGATGTGAGTACAGGTAAGAGGGCCAGTAAAGTGGTGGCGGTGGTCATCATGGCCGGGAGTACCCGCTTTTGACCAGCCTCCAATACAGCTTTGCGAACCTCCTTCACGTTTTCAGGTTCCCGTTTCTCAAAGCTTTGCTTGAGGTAAGTAGCCACCACTACGCCATCATCGGTAGCGATTCCAAACAGTGCTATGAAGCCTACCCAGACGGCCACACTCAGGTTGTAGGTCTTCATCTGGAAGAGTTCTCTCATATTGGTGTCAAAGACCGAAAAATCCATGAACCAACCCTGACTATACAGCCAGAGCATCAAGAACCCACCTGAAAAAGCCATAGCAATGCCTGAGAATACAAATAAGGTGGTAGAGATGGCTCGAAACTGAAAATACAGGATCAGGAAAATGGCCATAAGGCATAGCGGGACTACAATTGCGAGTCGTTTCTCTGCCCGCACCTGGTTTTCGTAGCTTCCCGAAAATTCATAACGAACCCCGGCAGGTACAATGAGTTCGCCCGAATCAATTTTCTCGCGAAGGTGGCGTTGCGCATCTTCCACTACTGTTACCTCCGCAAATTCCGGGAGCCTGTCCAGGAGTACATACCCCACCAAAAAGCTATTTTCCCCCCTGATCATTTCGGGCCCGGGGCGATAGGTGATTTTCGCTAATTGACCCAACGGAATGTAGTTGCCTAAGGGTGTGGGTACCTGCATGTTTTCAATGGATGAAGGATCATCACGGTATTCACGGGCATAGCGTACCCTTATCGGAAAGCGCTCCCTTCCTTCCACCGTGGTGCTCAGCTTCATGCCACCGATGGCTGTTTCTATATAGTCTTGCACGTCCCGTACGTTCAATCCGTAGCGGGAAATCTGATCCCGGTCTATGTCAATCTCCAAATAAGGTTTTCCCACAATCCGGTCAGCAAAGACAGCTTCACTTTTTACCGATGGCACTTCTTTCAGGTATTTCTCGAGTTGAAGGCCGAATTCTTCAATGGTCTTCAAATCAGGTCCATACACCTTAATACCCATAGGGGCCCGCATACCCGTTTGCAACATCACCAGGCGTGTCTCAATAGGCTGTAATTTGGGAGAGGAGGTTACGCCCGGAATATTGACGACACCAACAATTTCGTCCCAAATGTCATCCGGTGTTTTGATGTGATCCCGCCACTGGCGGAAATATTCTCCATCAGGATCAGGAGTGAGATGCTTTATATCTATTTGCTCAGGGGACATGGTTTCCGGGTCATAAACGTCTCCATTTTGAAGCAGAAACTGACCATCATCATTCACCCGAAAGCGTTGCTTGGTTCCATCTATATCCGAAACATATTCGCTTTTGTAGCTGATGGTATTTTCAAACATGGAGATAGGGGCCGGATCAATGGCCGTTTCCGCACGGCCGGCTTTACCGACCACCATTTCCACTTCGGGGATGGCCGTTACCATCATATCCAGTTTTTGCAGTACCTCACGGTTTACTTCTATGCCGGAGTGCGGCATGGATGTGGGCATCAGGAGAAATGAACCCTCATTGAGAGACGGCATGAACTCTTCGCCTAAGCCCGGAAACACTTCAGATACAGCCGTCCATCCCGGGGTTTCCCTTAAGTTCCAGCCTAATTTTTCTGTTGCTTTTGGCAAAAAGCCGAATACCTTGTCAAAACCCAGCCAGATATTGGCACCTAATAAAATAATGACAACAGGTATAACCAGGAACAAGCCCTTATTGTCCAGGCACCACATGAGTATTTTAGGGTAAAGCCTGAGGAACAAAGCGAAGGTGCCAAGCATCAGTCCGAGGATTACAGCAATAAACAGAAAATTGACAAGCAGGCTATTGGATACCCCCAAAGGTACCCATTCGGTGGTCAGTAGCCAGGCTACAGTCACTACTGTTACGCCCACCATCATCAGATCGCGGTATTTTCCCAGTCTATCAGGGTAGTGGTGCAGCAGCACGTTCACCAGCCCGAAACCAAACAGCACCCAGCCTGCCCATGACCAGACGGTGAAGGCTATTACCGGGCCGGCAATGAGTAACAGGTAATTCAGGTACAGACTTGTTTTGCCTTTGCCTTTTTTCATGGAGAATATCCAGTGAGAAAAGGCAGGCATGATGATGAGGGTAAATATCAGAGCAGCAACCAAAGCAAAGGTTTTGGTGTAGGCCAATGGCCCGAAGAGCTTACCCTCAGCTGCCTGCAAGGTGAAAACTGGTAAAAAACTGACAATGGTGGTACTCACTGCGGTAACAATGGCAGAAGCTACCTCTGTAGTGGCATCATAGACAGTTTTTAACTTGGACTGGCCTTCCGGGGCAATTTCCAGGTGCCGGAGAATGTTTTCATTCAGGATAATCCCCAGATCGACCATGGTGCCGATGGCAATAGCGATACCCGAAAGCGCTACGATGTTGGCATCCACTCCGAAGTACTTCATAAAGATAAAGCACATGAGCACGGCCAATGGCAGCAGGGCGGATATCAGAATGGAAGCCCGCAGGTTGTACACCATCACGATGATGACTATGATAGTAATCAGGATCTGCAGGCTGATGGCTTCATACAATGTGCCGAGGGTCTCATAGATCAGGCCGGTGCGATCATAGAAGGGTACTATCGTTACTTTAGAAACCGTGCCGTCTGCCAGTGTTTTGGACGGAAGGCCATCGGCTATGGAGTTGATTTCTTCTTTTACTGCATTGATGATTTTCAGCGGATTATCACCGTAGCGGGCAATGACCACACCGCCCACTGCTTCGGCTCCTGATTTGTCCAGAATGCCGCTCATGTTTCTTGGTTGGGGACCAATATTGACCTTGGCAACATCTTTTACCCGGATCGGGACATTGTCCGTTACTTTCACCACGGCCTTATCCAGGTCGGCCAGCTCTTCTACATAGCCCAGGCCCCTGACAAAATAATCGACCCGGTTTACTTCAATGGTGTTGGCCCCTACATCGATGTTGCTGTTCCTTACGGCCTGCATCACATCCATAAGCGTAACACCATGTGCTTTCAGAGCGGCAGGGTCAACATCCACCTGGTATTCTTTGACATATCCACCCACAGAAGCCACCTCTGCCACCCCTTCCACTGCAGTGAGGGCGTAGCGTATGTAATAGTCCTGGATGGTGCGCAGTTCGTGAAGATCCCAACCTCCGGTAGGGTTTCCGTCTTTGTCCCGGCCTTCCAGCGTGTACCAATACACCTGCCCCAGGGCGGTAGCATCAGGGCCAAGTTTTGGCTGCACATCCGGTGGAAGCAAACCTGCCGGTAAAGAGTTGAGTTTTTCCAGCACCCGTGACCGGCTCCAGTAGAACTCAATGTCTTCATTAAAAATGATGTAGATGCTGGAAAAGCCAAAAGCTGAACTACTCCGCACACTTTTTACACCTGGAAGACCCAGCAATGCCGTGGTGAGCGGATAGGTGATTTGATCCTCCACATCTTGCGGGGAACGACCCATCCACTCGGTGAAAACGATTTGCTGGTTTTCTCCAATATCCGGGATGGCATCTACGGGTACGGGATCACGGGGAAGGAAGCCCACCTCCCAGTTGAACGGGGCTGTAACAATGCCCCAGGCTACAATGAGTAGCAATACGAGAACAGTAACGAGCTTATTCTCGAGAAAGAATTTGATGATGGAATTGAGCATATTTTGATTATTTGATGAATACAATGGTTTGATGGTCTGATGGAATAAATCCAACATACCACGTAGCATAGTTGAACCCGGCCGGTAATCAAATTATCGGAGGTTCAGATCATCAAAAATCAAATAAGGAAGGATTGAACGAGCACAGGTATGTCACGCTCAATCAATGGGGGGGAATAGTCGTTAAACGTATAGTGATCAACGGCAGTGGCACTAAAAAGAAACGATACCACTGCGAAGAGAACTGCGATCATTTGAAAGTCAGGAACCGCCACTTTGGACACTTGGGTAAGGTCTTCATGTCCTTCCATTACTACAGTCTGGTCTTCGCAACAACCCTTTTTAGTGACCTGCTGATGTTCGCAATCTGGATCATGCTTATCCGTGGCACAAGGTGATTTCTGTGTGGCCATTTCGCAGGGCTCAGCCCCGGAAAAAAGTGCAATGCTCTCCAACTGCCCCATGCAAAAATGCATACCAAAGGTGAAGCTCGTGGAACTGAGCAGCACCAATATGGAAAGCAGGATGGCCGATATTTTTCTAAAACGTTGCACTTTGTAGAAAGTCTAATGCGAATTTACGGAATTTAGTTCAGAATGTTCGATTTTAATATCAAAAATGATGGTTTGTATTTCAAATACCTCAATATGTAGATGTTTGAGATTTATTTTCCATCTAAAAATTTTGGTCTGTTGATGCTTATTTTTAAAGTCGTTATCTCTTATTCAGGAATGATCAGGAATGAAAAGAACCCCGTGTGGGTGAACTCATCCACACGGGAGTTCCGTCAGAAACTAATCACCGCTTCAACCACGACTCCACTAAATTCAGCCCCGGCAAAACGCCCTGTCCACGCATTGCCTTCATATTGCTGCTTCATGTACTCAACTTTTGTTAAAACGTTCTTTGAAATAAACCAGCCTCCACCAAAGTTGATCCGGCTGATATCGAGGTTCTCTGATGCACTTTCTCTCATCTTGCCATTTACTGTATTGTACCTTCCACCTATGTAGAACTTTTCATTTGTACCAAACCGATAAAGAAGTTCAGCGGCAAGCTGTGTGAAGCCCCCTTCAGTATCTGATTGGGGCTGGGTAAATTCATTGTTGCCATTGGCCAACTCATATATCCCGAAGAATTCTAGTCCCTTGAATTTGATGAATGGATTGATCTGTAAGGCGGTAAGTTTTGTGAATCTGGCATTGAACCTTCCATCTCTTGGACCTCCTTCAGCAACTCCATTGGCATCAGGTAATGTGTACAATACATTATAATACCTGGTCCCTGCCCTGTCACCACCATATAACCAGGTTCCAGTTGATGTACCATTATTGATATACCAGGAACCTGTTAACCGCACTCTGAAGTCTTCATTAAGTTGCTTGTCAAATCCAAGTTTGCCATAAAATGATGGCTTGTTGTCGGTATTATCGTTCACCGTTACATTTTGATTGAGCTTACCGTTTGTGAGCCCAACCACCGCCAATAAACCATTCTTTTGAACTGTAAGCTCTCCGAATGCCTCGGTCGAGAATGCATCCATAAGATAATTCCCCACAAAGGGGTTGAAAATACCTCTGGCATTGTCTGTTCTCCTGAAACGTGCGTCCCCATAGTTGAACTCATCTAACCCTATGGTAATACTTGCATATTTCATCACTCCCTCCAGAAACCCAGGTTTAACAAAGTCAAGATTATCCACTCTCATGTATCCACCCTTAATCCATGCTTCGTTGTGTGCTCTGGAAGAAAGATAGGTCCTAAGATGCATGCGAACTCCGTCCAATACCTAGACGTCCAGGTTGAGGTTGGCAGACGGCAAATTGAAGTCTGATCCCAGTTTGGTCAGGTTACCTGCCGTATTGCTTTGCCTAATACCTTGAAATTGCATGGCGAAATCACCGCCTACTCTTACTTTGAGGCCATCAAAGATAACTGTATCCTCTTTTGAGGGCTCGAATACATTCAGGCCGTTTTTATCGTTTGGCCTGAAATACTGCAAGGCCGGTTGCTGGGCATACACTACGCCAGATGCCAATATTAGAATGGCAACAAGCAAGGATTGAATTATTTCCTTAAATCCGCAGTGCGGATTTAAGGTATATACTGACGGTACCAAAATAGAGGCCAATGCAAACAGGTACAGCTTTGTATGGGGGAAAACCATAAAGAAAAGCAGGGAACGGATAAGCAGACAGCTTGAGGAACTCTGGGATTATGCTTCCAAAGTGGCCAAAGATGAGCTCGGACAGCCTGAAGAGAAGTTTGAAAATCCAAGTCCGGAGAAAGTACGGGAGACAGTTGAAAAGATCAACGCAGCGCTTGAGGGCAAGGAAGTTGATCCTAAAGTAAAGCAGAAACTCAGGTATGCAGGAAAGAACTGGCCGGAAAAGCTTGCCGAATACGAACAGAAAGAAGAGGTTTTACAGGGCCGTAACAGTTATTCGAAGACCGATCAGGATGCTACTTTCATGAGGATGAAGGAAGACCATATGAAAAATGGCCAGCTCAAACCGGGCTACAACCTGCAGCTCAGCACACACGGACACTTTGTGGTAAACTACAGCATACACCAGAACGCCAACGACATCAATACACTCATTCCCCACCTGGAATCGTACTATAATCTTTACGGTACATATCCGGAGACACTTACCGCAGATGCGGGATACGGAAGTGAAGAAAATTACTCAGCACTTGAAAAAAACGGCACCAAAGCATACGTGAAGTACAACTACTTCCATAAAGAACTCAGAGAAGAGGGAAGAAAAAACAGGGAACGTGGACTGCTTGACAATCTTCACTATGACAATATCAGGGATATTTACATATGCCCAATCGGACAGCCAATGGAAAGAAGCGGGACCAGAATAAGAACCACTTCATCAGGATATAGACAGGAGTATGCAAAATATACAGCAACAAAGTGCGCCGGATGCCCACTGGCAGCTTCATGCAAACCCATGAAGGATGAAAAGACTATTGAGGTAAACAGAAAACTTGAAAGATATAAATCCGAAGCAAAGAAAAGGCTGACCTCACCTCAGGGACTGGAAAAAAGAAAACGCAGGGCCACAGACGTTGAACCTGTTTTCGGACACCTTAAGCAGAACAAAGGAATGAAGCGCTACATGCTCAGAGGACTGGACAAGGTAGATATTGAAACAGGACTCCATTTAATAGCCCATAACATCGCCAAAATGACCGCATTAAAGGCAGGTTAGCTTTAAAGAAGCCTTCTGGTCACTCAAACAGGCAGGGATTTTCCATTACCGAAATAGAAAATGAAAAAGTTAAAGAAATGGCACAAAACAAGAATTTTTGAACAGCATTCAAAAAAACAGAGGCCGATTTAATGAAAATCGGCCTCTATCGCTCATTTGGGGCTATTCTGTGAATTTAAATTTATTCTGAGACAGCCTCTTCATTTTTTTAAGTTAAGGCATCTGTTGGTAGGCCTAAATGATTTTTAGAAAAAAATTACTAAATCACTGCTTAAGGTTTTTTTAATGGTATATTGGAAAAAAACACGATTACATTATGTCCAATACCAAAGTACCTAAGTCCAGTAAAAATGTCAGGGGTACCATTACCTGTGACAATACCACCATCCATTTGCTTCAGGCCAATGATTTTGTGGCAGAGAGTATCCGCAATCAGATGGCGGAAAAAAAAGTGCTGATGATCAACATCACCTCATCTGCTGGAAGCGGTAAAACCACACTTATGCAAGAAACAGTCAAACGATTAAAGGATGAGATAAGCATGGGTATTCTTGTTGGTGACCTTGAAACGGAAAGAGATGCAGACCGCATCAAGGAAGTAGGAGGGAGAGCTTTACAGATTGTGACGGGAGGTATTTGCCATTTGGAGGCCCAGATGGTGTGGCAGGCTCTAAAGAGTTTTGATATTTCCGGTTTGGATGTGCTCTTCGTTGAAAATGTAGGCAATTTAGTTTGTCCAGCCTCTTTTGATCTTGGGGAAGATTATAGGGTTACACTTATTGCCACCACAGAAGGTGATGATAAGCCTCAAAAGTATCCTAAAATGTTTTTGACCAGCGAAATGATGTTGGTTTCCAAGGCAGACCTTCTGCCTTATCTCCCATTTAGCGTCGAGGCGGTCACCAATGATGCCAGGGCCATTAATCCCAGTATCGAGGTAATTGAAGTTTCTTCTTTGGACGGAACGGGCATTGAGGCTTGGTGTAATTGGCTAAAAGCTAAAATCAAAGAGAAAAAATCATCAGATTCAGTTGCTGTCTAGTGCCATTTTGGAGCGTTCATATTGAAGGACAGGTGCAGGGAGTGGGGTTTAGGCCACACGTTTCGCGCATTGCTCAAGCAAAGGGCTTGGGCGGTAAGGTATTCAATACAAGCAAAGGAGTAACCGTAGAAGTCTATTGTTCAAAACTTGATCTCGATGAGTTTTTGGAAGAATTACAATCCAAGCTTTCGCCACTGGCAGTAATTTCCAATTTACAGATTGAGCAAATTTCCAACATAGGAGACATTACCAAGGATTTTCAGATTCTACCCTCTCAAGAAGGTGAGAGTAAGAGTGCCAACGTCAGTCCAGATTTTGGAGTTTGTATGTCCTGTCAATCGGAGTTGTTAAATCCAAATAGCAGGCGCTATCAATATCCTTTTATTTCCTGTACACAATGCGGTCCCAGGTATTCTATCCTAAGAGGCATTCCTTATGATAGGCATCGCTCATCCATGGGGAATTTTGAGATGTGTTCTTCTTGTATGGATGAATATCACGACGAACATGACAGGCGCTTTCACTCCCAAACCAATTCATGTCCTGATTGTCCAATAGATTTGAGGATTTTTCCCGAAACGGGTCCTACTATTTCTAAGCCCATTGATTTTGTAGATCATGCCGTAACTATTATCCAATCAGGTGGAATTCTTGCAGTAAAGGGAACAGGAGGCTTTTTATTGCTAACAGATGCTACCAATTCGGATGCTGTAAAATTACTCAGAAAAAGAAAGCAGAGGCCCAGAAAACCCTTAGCCTTGATGGTTCATGATGAAAATATGCTTTCAGATTTTTTCACAGTTTCACATGAAGAAATAGAGTTGTTAAGGTCAGCTGCCCGGCCCATTGTGCTTTGCAAACCGAAGGAATATACTGCTCTTCATGGCACTCAAGCTTGGGTTGCTCCAGGTCTTTCTCTTTTAGGTGTTTACTTGCCTGCAGACCCATTGATGTTCCTTATTTCCAGAAAAGTTGGCAAACCGATTATTGCCACTAGCGGTAACCTTCACCTAAGCCCCTTGCAATTTAAAGATCAAGAAGCCATACAAAATCTTCTCGGAATTGCCGATGCCGTCATTTATCACAATAGGGAAATCCATTTCCCTCAAGATGATAGCGTTTTGCGCATTGCTGAAAATTCCCAACAAAAAATAATTCTGAGAAGGAGCAGGGGCTTGGCCCCGTCTTTTTGGAATAAGGTCAGGATAAAAACTGAGCTTCCGATTTTAGCATTAGGGGCTGATTTAAAAGCTACTTTTGCACTTTGGGATGTGTATAATGTTTATGTGAGTCAGTACTTAGGAAACCTGGACAGTTTTGATACACAGGAGAGATACCTGGACACTTTGACCAAGTTTTTAGACCTTACTGGTATCCAACCTCAGCAAATATTGATGGATAAGCATCCTTTGTACCATAGCAGAAGGTTTTCAGGCAATTTCCCTCATGTGAATGTTACAGAAGTTCCCCATCATGAAGCACACTTTGCCGCCTTGCTTTGGGAACATGCTGCTCTTGATGCTGATGAACCCATCTTGGGAGTGATTTGGGATGGGCTGGGATTTGGAAATGATGAAGCTTTATGGGGCTCAGAATTTTTTGTTTTCAATTCAGGAGAATTTGAGCGGGTTTGTTCTTTTGACTATTTTGATTATATCCTGGGGGACAAAATGTCCATTGAACCACGACTTTCGGCTTTGGTGCTTTATTATCATACAGGAGAACCGCTTGACTTCCTCAAAGAAAAGTATTCTACTACCGAATGGGTACTTTATACCAAAATGCTTGATAAAGGTGGCCATGCCCAAACCAACAGCATGGGGAGGATTTTTGATGCGGTCTCTTCCATCTTAGGGCTTTGTGATTTCAACACCTATGAAGGGGAGGCCGCCATGCTATTGGAACAATTGGCCAGGAACTACTTTGACGCAAATGGTCATGCTGCTACCCAATCTTATTTTATGGATTCCATTGTAAAAGATAAGATTTCGGGTGCTGATTTAATTTCTCAAATAATAAAGGATAAGTCAAACGGCTTGGATTCAGGCCTTATTGCTGCCAAATTTCATCTGACCTTGGTTCACATCATTTCTCAAGTCATCCAAAATACATCTTGTAGGAAAATTGGATTTTCAGGAGGAGTTTTCCAAAATGCCCTTTTGGTTGATTTGCTTCAGCAATACTTGGGGGATGAATATCAACTTTTATTCCATGAACAGTTGTCACCCAATGACGAGAATATATCCCTTGGCCAAATGGCCTGGTATCATATAAAAAATAGATCACAAAACCTTAAAATAAAATCTTATGTGCTTGGCGATTCCCGGTAAAATAAAAAGTATAGAGACCATGTATGATGGTCTGGTCAGAATGGCTAAAATCCAATTTGGAGGCATTATAAAGCAGGCCAGCCTTGAAATGGTTCCCCAAGCAAAAGTTGGGGATTATGTGCTTGTCCATGTTGGCGTTGCCATCAGTATTGTGGACGAGGAGGAGGCAATGAAATCATTCGAATACCTAGAGCAGATTGGTGAAATTGATGAATTGATCGAACATACCCAAACCGACAGGAACGACCTGCCTTCCATCAATTCAAGTAAAAGCCAATCGGCGGATGGTGCTTAAGGTTATATTATAAGCAAGGCTTGATTTTTAAATTTCTTGCTCTAAAAACAATAAACTCACTTAACCACAAAATCTGATCGAAATGAAATACCTATCGGAATACAGAAATCCTGAATTGGTAAAGAAATATTTAGATGAAATACGCCAATCCTGTACAAAACCTTGGATGATCATGGAAGTGTGTGGAGGACAGACCCACAGTATTGTGAAAAATGGATTGCTCCAATTGCTTCCCAAAGAAATTACCATGGTTCATGGACCAGGTTGTCCGGTTTGTGTGACGCCCATGCACCTGATAGATAAAGCAGTTTATCTGGCGCTTAAAGAAAAGGTGATTTTATGTTCCTTTGGAGATATGTTAAGGGTGCCGGGGTCTACAGATAGTTTATTGGAAGCCAAGTCCAAGGGAGCGGATGTAAGGATATTGTATTCTCCTTTGGAAGCTGTGAAATTGGCCAAGGATAATCCTAATAAACAGGTGGTTTTCTTTGCGGTGGGCTTTGAGACCACTGCGCCTGCCAATGCCCTTTCTGTGCTTCATGCCCACAGGGAGGGATTGGAAAATTACTCCATTCTGGCTTCTCATGTCCTTGTGCCTCCAGCTATAGATGCTGTGATGAATGATGATTTGGTAAATATACAGGGTTTTCTTGCAGCAGGACACGTATGTACAATTATGGGAATTGGGGAATATGGCCCTCTGGTAGAGAAATACCAAGTACCTATTGTCGTTACAGGGTTTGAGCCTGTAGATATTTTGCATGGGATATTAATGGTAGTCAAGCAATTAGAAAAAAGTGAGCATAAACTTGAAAACCAGTATGCCAGAGTAGTCAGGCCGGAGGGCAATCCGGAGGCAAGAAAAGTGATTGAGGAGGTTTTTGAAATTACGGATAGGGAATGGAGAGGAGTGGGGAATATCCCCTTAAGTGGATATCAAGTAAAAGAGCAGTATGCAGCATTTGATGCCAATAAAAAATTCTCTATCAAAATACCCAAAGTGGAGGAAAACCCGGAATGTATTGCAGGTCAGGTCTTGAAAGGGATAAAGAAACCACATGAATGCCCACAGTTTGGAAAAGGTTGTACACCGGAAAGACCACTTGGTGCGCCTATGGTAAGCAGTGAAGGCGCCTGTGCTGCTTATTACCATTTTTCCAAAATCAGCGGTCAGTTAACTGAAGCCTGACACTTAAAACCAGAATAAATTTAATTTATGTCGGATTATAAAAGTATTTTATCGGCATCTTGTCCAATGCCCAAGCTAGATTTTGAGATCATCACTATGGGACATGGTAGTGGGGGCATGCTTACCCACAAACTTCTGGATGCGGGGGTTTTTGATGTCCTTTCCAATGAATACCTCGACAAGCAACATGACGGGGCTGTCTTTGACGTAACTCCTGGAAAGATGGCATTTACCACAGATAGCTATGTGGTTTCTCCCATATTTTTTCCGGGAGGAAATATTGGGGAACTGGCGATCAATGGGACGGTGAATGACCTTTGTATGTGTGGCGCCAAAGCGGCGTTTATTTCATTGTCTTTTATCATTGAGGAAGGTTTACGGGTAAGTGATTTTTGGGAAATATTATTGCATATCAAACAGGCAGCAGATCATGCCGGAGTCAAAATAGTAACAGGGGACACCAAGGTAGTAGAGCGTGGAAAAGGGGATAAGATTTTTATCAACACAAGTGGTGTTGGAAAGGTACATCCAGAAGCAGCTATATCGGTTGACCGAATCAAAACAGGGGATAAAGTGATTATATCCAATGATATTGCAAGGCACGGTATTGCCATCATGAGTGTGAGGGAGGGCTTGGAATTCGAATCCGATATAGAAAGTGATACCTGTCATTTCAATCATATAGTAGAGCAGCTTTTGGAAGATTTTGGAAATGGAATTCACTTTTTAAGGGATGCTACCAGAGGCGGATTGTCCACCATTTTGAATGAGGTCTCCCAGTCTCTATCCAAAGGAATTGCCATTCACCAAAAAGACATCACCGTAGATGAATCAGTCGCAGGAGCTTGTGAATTATTGGGTTTGGACCCACTATATGTAGCCAATGAAGGAGTTTTTGTGGCATTTGTAGAGGCTTCTATTGCGGATCAGGTGGTCCAAAAATTAAAAAGTTGGGAAAATGGGTTGCATGCAGCAGTGATTGGAGAAGTTGCCGACCAACATCCCGGTCAGGTGGTATTCCATAGTCAAATTGGAGGGAGAAGGGTTGTCAATATGTTGGTTGGGGAGCAGTTGCCGAGAATTTGTTGATATGGATAAAAAAGAACCAAATATAGTGCTGAATATTACCTTGAAAAGAGCTCCTGCTCCTTCCGTAAGCCCTGCTAAGGAAATTCCAATAATTGAGGGTAAAAGTAAGTTTTTTTTAGGGGATACGGAGAGTCCATTTCTTGCCCCAAGAGGAGTATATGTTCATGGCAATAAACTATTGGTGTCTGATACAGGGCAAAACAGGGTTTTCATTTGGCATCAGATTCCCAAGAGTGAAAAGCAAAAACCAGATTTGATTATCGGTCAATCTGATTTAAAGAATACCGGTAGAAATGAAGGTGGAGAAGCTTCTGCCCAATCCCTTCAATATCCTTCGGCAGTATGGACTGATGGGAAAAAGTTAATTGTAGCAGATGCATGGAACCATAGGGTTTTGATATGGAAGGAATTTCCTCAGCAAAATCATCAACCTGCGGATGTTGTGTTGGGTCAGGAGGATTTTCAAGGTAACCTACCCAATAGAAAAGGAGTTAACTCAGACCCTTCCGCTGAATCTCTTTATTGGCCATACGGGATAGCTGTGCATGATGAAAGATTATTTGTGGCTGATACCGGTAATAGAAGGGTACTGGTTTTTAATCAAATCCCTGAATGTTCAGGGCAAGCGGCAGATGCGGTTATTGGCCAAAAAAATTTGGAAAGTAGAAGCTATGATCCAGAGAATGCCATTTGGCCTTATGGAGTTGCCCTTGGGCCAAAAGGAGAGTTGGCCATTACAGATACACAGTACTATAGGGTCCTCCTTTGGAATCATTGGAAAGATTCGTTAAATCAGCAAGCGACATGTCTTGTTGGCCAACCCAATTTTGAGTCCAATGGGCAAAACCAATTTGGCTTATCACCAGGTCCAAATACATTGAATTGGTGTTATTTTGCAGGATTTTACAAAGAGGGGGTTTTTGTAAATGATACAGGGAATTCGAGAATTCTCTGGTTTGAAAAAATTCCTAAAGAGCATGGTGTATCTGCGGACGCTTTGATTGGTAAGCCGGATTTTTATACGGGCAGTGAATTTGGGGAGACAGTATTTGGCACTGAAAAGTCTCTGTACTGGCCTTTCAGTTTTAGTATGTTTCCTGCGAAAAATCAAATAGTAATTGCTGATACAGGTAATCATCGGATCGTATTGTGTGATTTACAAATGTCTTAAAAAGGTTAACATATGAATGGGACAGAGAGCTTGTTAGAAATGATGAAGCAATTTAACCTGCCGGTTTTGACTCAGCATGGGAAGCATATCGAGACACAGAATGGCTATGTAATTGAGGTAGAAGGCCCTGCTCTTTATAAGCTCATCCATTTGGGTGATGTCATCGCTCCGTTTGATGACCTTGAGGAACTATGTGGATTTATTAAAACTTACAGCTAAATGAAGGATACTTTAGAATTGGTGGAAGTTTTTATCGTTGCCATGTCACCAAGTACGAATTTCCCTGGTAAATTCGCTTTGATTTTGGAGGACTTGGATAAAAAAAACAGGTTTCCTTTGCTTATTGGCGAGGCTGAAGCTTTATCCATTGGGGTTGCTTTGGAGCAGATTAAAACCCAGCGGCCACTTACCCATGACCTTTTTTTCGATGTGGTGAGTTTGTTTCACGCCAAAGTGGAATATGTTTGGATTAAAGAGATCAAGGATAATATTTTTAAGAGCGAAATTGTTTTCAAAACGGCTGAGCGTAAGGAGCTGTGCGTGGACAGCAGGACATCTGATGCTATTGCCTTAGCCTTAAGGTTTGATAGCCCGATCTTAATTCCTAAGCAACTTTTGGAGGAACAACGCATAGATATGGACATTTATGTAGGGGAAAGCAAGCGAACTGCCTTTTCTTCGTATACCATGGAAGAATTGGAGAACCTCTTACAAAAGGTACTGGAAAAGGAAGATTATCAAAGCGCTGTCAGGATAAGAGAGGTAATTGCAAAGAGAAAAAATATTAATAACTAATCATGCACGAAATATCATTGGTCAAAAATATTTTCGGATCCCTTGACTCAGTCTATCCGGAAAAGGAAAGAAAAAGAATTAAAAAGATCCATATGAAAGTTGGGCTACTTTCCAATGTTGAGCCCATTTTGATGCAAAATGCATTTGAAGCGGTAGTGGCTACAGAAAGAAAAGAGTATAGGGATTGCGAGCTTTGTATTGAAGTATTGCCTATTTTAGTACATTGCGATGAATGTAATAAAGAATCGGAAGTGGTTAATTATAAGTTTGTTTGTTCTTGTAATAAACCTACCAATAAGGTAACCCAGGGAAATGAGTTGTTGATTTCAGGGGTTGAACTTATTGATTGACTTCCTTCGAGCCAAAGCCGTTTGATTGTCAAACCTAGTGTGAAGCATATGCCTGAAGACTAAATTCCCGATTACAATGCCTAGGAAAGATACCAAAACAAGAATTAAGGAGGTAGCCCTGAAACTTTTTAACAGGGATGGTTTCGTCAATGTTAGATTACAGCACATTTCAGATGTCTGTGGGCTTAGTTTGGGAAATATTGGTTACCATTTCAGAACAAAAAATGATATTCTTTATGCCTTATTCAGTGACTTTGTGGAAGAACAAAAGCTTTTACTGTCTGAATTTCGTGTTTTGCCACTTTTTGAAGATTTTAACCGTTTTCTCAATTCTAATTTTGACTTACAAAAACGGTATGTGTTCTTTTACAAAGATGCTCTGGACTTGACCAGGTTGTATGAAAACATTTCGAAGCAATACAGGGAACATTTGACCTGGCAAGAGCTACAATTGCAAGGAATGTTGGTTTTCAATGAAGCAAGGGGGGCTTTGGACTCAAAAGGGAATCAGGATTTCGTACAAAAAATGTCCTCGCTTTTGGTTTGGGCCAGTGAAAGTTGGATCAGTAGGCAGGCAGTAACAGGTGCAGAAGAATTGGATAAAAGTAGCTATCTGGAAATGGTTTGGTTTTTGTTGAGGCCTTACTTTACGGATACAGGAATAGAAGAATTTGAAAATAGGGTTATAATACATGAACTATGAAAAAAAATCCGGTTTTAGATTTTCAAACGTATAATTGGTTACTTCGCTCCATCAATCAATTATCATTGTATGAGGATAGATTGGGAAACGAGACAGAATTTAATTTCTTGCGATCCAACGAATGGCTTGTAGATACTGCTGTAATAGACAGGTTGATTTACCGAAGAGGAGCTTTTAGAATAGATCTTGTTTTTGCACATCATAAACAACCCTTAAAGTTCTTGGTCCGAAACATTACAGTCCAATCAGATAGAAAAAAGGCGGAAATTATGTCCCAGTTGTTTAGGCGACAAGAAGCAAAAGATCAACGGGGAACATTGATGATCAAAGAGGGGTTATTAAATTTGGATTATAATTAACAGCTGGGAAAATGTCTAAAACTAAAGACAGAATTTTAGAAGCAGCGATAAGCACTTTTAATGAACATGGGGTAGCCAATGTAAGGTTGCAACAGATAGCGGATGCTGCGGATATAAGCGTAGGAAACTTAGCTTATCACTTTAAAAACAAAGAGGCAATAGTTTCTCATGTCTATGACTTCATTTTTAGTGAGTTCTCTGAAATATTGTCTGATTATCTTTTTATAGAGAACTTTCAAGGACTGGACAGAAATCTCGAGCAATACTATGCTTTTTTCATGAAGTACCGCTTTTTCTTTACGGACATGTTTGAGATAGAGCGAAATTATCCAGATATCCTGGAGAAATGGCACAAGTATTCCAACCGGATGTTATTACAGGTCAAATCCAGGATTGAATTTGATGTTCAGCGGGGTGTCCTTGTTCCTCAATCTGATGAAATGAATGAGTTACTTTCCAGTAATATCTGGATGTCTATAATTTTTTGGTTACCGCAGAGAATATTAAGAGGGCTTCCAGCTGAGGAGAAACTTTTCAAAGAGGCCGTTTGGAGTCAAATGACACCCTACCTGACAGACAGGGGAGAAGAAGAGTTTGTGGCTTATATATATCCCATTCTTATCTAAGCTCTTTTTTATTACATAAACTGATAAAATCCAAGGATTTAAGATTAGTATGCTTTCAAAACCCTCTCAGTTATCATTTTTCTAATTTTTAGAAAAATTTTTCTAAAAATTAGAAAAAAATATTCAAAAAAAATTAGGAAACGCTTTCTAATTTGATTGAGAATTTTTAAATTTGATATCATTGCTTGATTTCAATATTTTGTTTTGTGATCAAGTGAATTTCATTTAACAATTTAACCTAAAACAACAACTTAAATGGCAAATGTTCTTTGGTTGCAAGGAGGGGCATGTAGTGGTAACACCATGTCTTTTTTAAATGCAGAGGAGCCAACTGTAGTGGAATTGGTAACCGATTTTGGTGTCAATATTCTCTGGCATCCATCTATAGGTCTTGAAATAGGCCATCAGGTCTCTGACCTTTTGGAAAGCATCGTTGCTGGTAAAACCCAACTGGATATTCTGGTTTATGAAGGTTCCATCGTACAAGGGCCAAACGGAACCGGTACGATGAATTATTTTGCTGAAAGGCCTATGATGGATTGGATCAAAGACTTGTCCAAAGTTTCAGGCTATGTGGTCGCGATAGGTGACTGCGCAACTTGGGGAGGTATTCCAGCGGTGCCGCCAAATCCTTCTGAAAGTACCGGAATGCAATTTCTCAAAAAAGAGAAAGGAGGTTTTTTGGGTGCTGATTATGTTTCCAAAGGAGGATTACCGGTAATCAATATCCCAGGATGCCCCGCGCACCCTGATTGGATTACCCAAATTTTAGTAGCCATTTCTACAGGAAGAATAGGGGACGTTTTATTGGATGAGTTTCATCGACCTAAAACCTTCTTCACCGATTTTGTTCAGACAGGTTGTCCAAATGCCATTTCATTTGCCCAAAAAGTGGATGGTCAGTTCGGTAAACGGGGCGGATGCTTATTTTACGAAGTAGGCTGTAGAGGTCCCATGACCCGTGCTAGTTGTAACCGTATATTATGGAACCGCCAATCCAGTAAGACCAGGGCAAACCATCCTTGCTTAGGCTGTACAGAGCCTGGCTTCCCTCACAATGATCTTGTAAAAGGCTCTGTTTTCAAAACCATGAAATACTTGGGTTTTTTACCAAAGTCAGTCCCGGCCGGTAATACCAAAGCAGGGTACTATGCGAGAGCCGGATTTGAAAAAGCGATGGGTACCCTGGATAAGGTGATTGTAGGAACAAGACCTCAATTTGAAAGCTCAAAATAACCAAAACAATGTCAACATATAAAGAATTAAATATATCTCCGGTCGGACGTGTAGAAGGAGACTTGGACGTAAAAGTGTATATGGAAAACGGGGTAGTGACAAGAGCACATACCCAGGCTGCCATGTTCCGTGGTTTTGAACAAATCATGGCCGGAAAAGACCCTCAGTCTGGGCTAATAGTCACCCCAAGAATTTGTGGGATATGTGGTGGGTCACACCTGTATTGTGCCTCCTCTGCCTTAGATACCATATGGAAGACACAGCTCACTCCAAATGCCCTTTTGTTAAGGGCTATAGGACAGGCTACTGAGACGCTACAGAGTATACCAAGGTGGTTTTATGCCATTTTTGCCACCGATATGGCCAATAAAAAGTTTGCGAATAAGCCGCTATATGAAGAAGTGACCAAAAGATTTGCAGCATATGTGGGTACTTCCTTTCAAACTGGCTTAACTGCCTCTGCTTTGCCGGTGGAGGTCTATGCTATTTTTGGAGGACAATGGCCACATTCCTCTTATATGGTTCCAGGAGGTGTAATGTGCGCCCCCACCTTGAAAGATATCACAAGAGCACATGCAATCCTGAATCATTTCAGAAACAGATGGTTGGAGACAAACTTCCTAGGCGGCTCTATAGAAAGGTATTTACAAATAAAATCATGGGATGATATGTTGGCCTGGGTAGAGGAAAATGAAAGTCAGAGAAATAGTGATTTGGGACTGTTTATCAGAGCCGGTCTAGAATTTGGAATAGATAAGTTTGGACAGGGAGTAGGCAAATTTATCGCCTATGGTACTTATTTGCACAAGGATAGATATAATCATCCGACCATAGAGGGGAGGAATGATGCGGTTATTTCAGCTGGAGGATTTTATGATGGATCCAAATTTCACCGCTTAAACCATCTGGATATTCAGGAGCATGTGGATCACGCTTGGTACAAACAAGTTCCACCTGCCCACCCTTGGGATGAGCCTATTCCGACACCGGTACCTTCTCAGAATCTGGAAAATACTGATTTTTCAGGTAAGTATAGTTGGTCTAAAGCTCCGAGATATATGGGGTTTGCTGCTGAAGCAGGTCCATTATCCAGGGTGATTATGGCAGGAAATCCTGATAATTTGGAGCACCAAAACAGAGACCCTTTGTTTTTGGATATCATGGATAAATTAGGACCTTCTGTATTTACAAGAACTTTGGCCCGGCTTCATGAGGCCCCAAGAATCTATGAATATTTGAATGAATGGCTCAGTCAGATAGATCTGGACGGTGAATTCTACATCAAGCCAGAAGAAAGAGATGGAAAAGGATGGGGAGCAACTGAAGCGGCCCGTGGTGCTTTGGCACATTGGGTTGAGATCAAAAATGGTGTGATTGAAAATTATCAAGTGATGGCCCCAACCACATGGAATGTAGGCCCAAATGATGGTAAAGGAAACCCTGGCCCTATCGAAGCAGCGCTCGAGGGAACTGAAATCGAAGATCCGCATGATCCCGTAGAAGTGGGTATGGTGGCGAGGTCCTTTGATAGCTGCCTTGTATGTACAGTTCATGCCCATGATGGAAAGAGTGGAAAAGAATTGACCAAGTTTAAATTATAATGCCTTCCCCAGCTAAAAAGTGGAATCCTGGAAAGGCTTCCACTTTTTTATTTTCATAACTTGGCATTTGTCAAGTTTTAGGGATTTCCACTGTTATTTACTCTTTTAGAAATCATGATAAAAACTGCCATACTTGGATTTGGTAACCCTGTGAGAAGTGATGATGCTGTAGGTTGTGAGGTAATTCGCTTATTAAAAGATAAGTTGAATCCTGTTAATGAGCACTTGACCATTATTGATATGGGGACTTCAGCCTTCGAGGTCTTGTTTTCGCTTAAAAATCATGATAGGATTTTACTCATAGACGGTGTCATACATTCTGGCCACGAAGACGGAAGTCTATTTAAATTGCCTGCTGAGGAGATCCAATCAGCCATACAAGATGATCCCATGGTTTTTCTGCACAGTCTCAAGTGGGACCAAGCGCTCTCCTACGCCAAAAAAATCTTTAGGGATGAATTTCCTGAAGACAATATCACCGTTTATTTGATAGCAATCACAGATACTAAATTAAGCGTTGGTATGTCAGAAGTCATCCAACGATCTGCGCACAACTTGGCCAATAAAATTATTGAAGATTTAGAACTATTTGAGAAAAATGGAAAGGGCCTTTGATTTCAATCAAAATATTCCACAGCAAAGCAAAATACTGGATACTCCTGTTCAACTCCAAAATCAACACCTGATTATCCAAAATGATTTGGCAAACCAGGTGATTGGTGAGGAAAGACAAACCTATGCGGCGATGATGCCAGAAGAAAGGAAAATTCTTTTGACAAAGGCAAGTAATAAGGCGTTTAAGGCAAAGTTTAAACCCATTATGCTATTTGTCAAACAAAAGAATATTAAAGGGGACAAATCAATTTCCTTACAAGAGTTTTTTGCAGATCATCCTGATTTATCTCAAGAAAATCAGGTGCTGAAATATAGTTTTGACGAAAAAGAAGGTATTTTAGAAATACATATTTTATGATCAAGTTATTCTGTCACATTGGCTTATGGGAAGAAATAAAAGATGCCGTTTATTTCGATTTTAAAATTCAAGAATGGCTCACATTTGCAGATATTGAGACCATTAAGCCTTCAGCATCTGCTAACCATCTTATCGTGGATAAAGGGTATATTACCCTGCCTGTTGATTGGCAAAATGCAATGCCTCCCTATCTCCTTCCGGAAAAAATTTTATTCAGTGAAAAGGCACTTTTGGCCTTAGTCATGATAAGATTGGGAGAATTTGAGAAATCCTTGCAACTTATTTCATTTTCCCCGACACTAAAATCAGAATTTCAAATCATTATCGGTTTGATGGAAGGCGGCGAAATAGATCCTCGGCTGATTTCTGTAGAGAGTTATGAGGAGTTTGATGACTATAGGCTGATGCATAATCATGCCGTGGTAAGACATTATGGCCATGTAAAAGATGCCTCTAAAGTGGACTATTATTACCAGGAAGCTACGATGTCTGCCCCAACTGAGGAATACGCTGCATTTTCAGCCTTTCATTATTTCAATTATCTGTTTGATGAAGGGAGATTTGCTGAAGCGGAGGGACAATTGAGAAGAATTCATACAGCAGAAATTTCCCAAGAAGGAAAAATGAAAATACAGGCTACATTGGCCCATCTATCCACGCAGTTGTTAAGCCCTCCTTATGATGAGAAAGGTTTGACAGTATTAAAAGATAAGTTGTGGCAATGCGTCACCTACTATGATATTCACGGGTTTAAAGTAGAAGAAGCGCAATGTCTTTTGGACGCTGGGATGATAGCCAGCTTTTCTGAAAGCTTTTCAGAAGCATTGGGCTACTATACCAGAGCCATCAAGCTTTTTCAGGAAGAGGGAATGGAAGAATTTGCCCATCAAGCCTTATTGCAAAAGGCAAGACTGCTAACCACTTGGTCTCAAAAAGGCAATCCTCAGTTTTTTAAACCGGCTATGGAAGCCTATCAACAGGCCAGTAGGTTTTTTACGAAGGAATATTTCCCCTTGGCCTATGCAGAGATTCAAGAAAGCTTAGGGATCATTTATTCAGAAATCCCTGATGAAGCGAAAAAGAAAAGTGTTTGGGCGGCAGTTTCAGCTTCGTGCTTTGCAGAGGCCTTGACCATTTTTACCAAAGAAGAATTCCCTTACGATTATGCCAGAGTCTGTACCCATTATGGGAACGCTTTGATGAAATACCCACAAGCTGTAAGGTCAGATAACTTTGTAAAAGCACTTAGCTATTTTCAAGAGGCTTTGGCTGTCAGGGATGCGGAAAATTTTCCGATTGAAAGAAGTATTACTTTATTGAATTACTTAGAAGCTTCATGGTATGCCGATAATTCTTCTGATGAAAACAATCCCGGCAGGCTTCATGAGATGCAAATGCGGATCGATGAATTGATGGACATCCACGCAGGTGAAGAATTTATGCGTGAGGCCCAGCAACATCAAGAAAAATTGAACCAACTTAAAAATATTATTGCAGAAGAAGGGGAAAGTTAGTGGAATTCAGGCATTTAATTTATGGTGTAACAAAATCAACCCAACTAACTCATTCGAGGAAGGACCATCTTTTTGTTTGCAACAGCTTCCAAGGTACACATGGTACCATAAACCTGCTGTAGTAACTGCTCTGTCATCACTTCTTTTGGTGGACCGTCAGCAATCAACTTCTTATTGTCCAAAATGAGTACGCGGTCACAAAACCAAAGTACATGATTGGGATCATGGGTGCAGACCAGGACTGATTTTCCCTCCTTCTTCAATTGTAACAATGTACGCCAAATCAGCAATTGATTTTTAAAATCCAACGAGGAAGTGGGTTCATCCAATAACATCAATTTGGTCTCCTGGGCCAGTGCCCGTGCGATTAAAACCATTTGCCGCTGTCCACCACTTAGCTGATTAAAGGGTTTATCCGCTAAATCCACTAAAGAAAGTGCTTGTAATGCCTCTTCTACTTTGAAGTATTGCTCATCTGATATTTTAAAAAAATTAGCGATGCGTGAAGTTCTTCCCATGAGAACCATTTCTCTGACCAAGTAAGGGAAAGTAATGGGATGATCTTGAGGGACATAAGCTACTTTTTTGGCGATTTCGATGATTTTATGTCGTTTGGCATTGATTCCATCAAAAGAAATGCTCCCCCTTTTTGCATGTATAAAGCCCATAATACACTTAAAGAGTGTGGACTTTCCACTTCCATTAATACCCAAAATAGCACATAGCTCCCCGGCTTTCAAAGCAAAACTGACATCCTGAAAAACAGGTTTGGTATCATACTGAAAACTTAATTGATCTACTTGCAGCAACATGTTATACGGTTTTCGTTCTTAGTAAATAAATCAGATAAGGAGCACCTAAGATTGAAGTAAGAATACCAATCGGGATTTCTCCAGTGGCCATATTTCTGGCAAGGGTATCACAAAAAAGTAAGAATAAGGTTCCAATTAAAGCGGATAATGGAATTACATAACGGTTATCAGGCCCAATGATCATTCTTGCTGCATGGGGAACCATCAATCCTACCCAGGCTATAATGCCTACGTAGGCCACCGAAAGGGATGTTAAAACTGTAGCACACAGGATCAGGATAATCTTATTTTTTTTCGGGTCCACACCTAAGCTCTTGGCTTCTTCATCTCCAATCGAAATCACATTCAACTTCCATCCTAACAACCAAACGAGTCCGGATACAGGAATGATTATTGGAGCTAAAAGATAGATTTCATTCCAACCGCTGTGGTAGAATCCTCCTAAAAGCCAAAATACTATTTCTCTTAGAGCGGCATCGTTGGATAAATATTTTAAAATAGAAACTAGGGATGAAAAGAAAGAACCTATGACCACCCCTGCTAAGATTAAGGATAATGTTTGAATCTGTCCCCTGACAACTCCCAGGGACAAGGTCAGTAAGACTGTCAATCCGGCAAAAAGAAAGGCGGATAATGGAATAGAAAAAAACATGGCAGGAAAAACGATGGCCATCGAAGCCCCGAAAGCCGCACCACTGGACACTCCAAGGATATAAGGCTCCACCAAAGGATTCCTAAAACAAGATTGGAAGATGTTTCCGGAAATGGATAAGGCACTGCCAACCAAAACTGCCAATATGATTCTTGGCATTCGAATTTCCCAGATGATTAACCTTGCCAAAACCCCTCTTTCCGTGGCAGGAAGCGGAAGACTTTTGGTCTGAAAGATCCCATTTAATACCTCCTTTATTGATAAGTCATATGGGCCAATACTCAGAGAAATCAAGGCTGTCAAGATCACGAAAATCCCCAGAATTAGAAGAAGTGGCTTCTTTCTAGTGTAATGTTTTTTGGAAACAAATACCTTATGCATGGTTTTAAAAATAATCAATTGTCCAATCTAACCATTGAGCGCTTCTTAGCTTGATAGCCATTTCCCGATCTATATGGTAAGTTTTTTGATAAAAGTCTAAAACCCATTCATGAATTTGAATGTCTGTAAAAGCTTCCGGATAAGCACTTTTGGCAATCATCATTACCTCTATGGGGTATTCCAGTCTTTTGGAGCAATTGCAAGGTGTCCAAGGTAATGCGATGACTTTTTTTTCTTTAACGGCCCGAAGGTTTTGTAATCGGGAATAGTAGGGTGCTTCATAGATTTCCTCAGGTGGATGATAACCTGAAGCCGTATGTAAAATTATAACATCAGGGTCAAGAGCCAAGATCTGCTCTTCGCTAAGCATCAATGAGGATGACCTTCCACCTCTACCCTGAATGGCATTATTGGCATTTATAACTGTTTCTATAAAATATCCTTCAATAGTATCAGTTCCTCTAGTGACACCTGCACTCCCACCTTCCCTTGCTACTGGAGATAGTCCCAGCATAAGGACTTTAGGCTTTTCATGTTCTTGGAGGTCAAAGGTTCGGTTTTTGATAAATTGAATGGTTTCATTTAAATAAGTCACCAATTGCTGCGCTTCTTCTGTTTTATCAAACAACATCCCTAGTAGCAGGATTTCCTGGTTCAACATATCCAAATTTGGCGGGTCGTAGGAGGTGGTGCCCTTTAAAACCACTACTGGAATACCCATTGACTTCAACATGGATAAGGCCTGTTGGCTTTTAGGGTCATCCAAATTGTTGAGGGTGCAACTTCCTTCTCTGAGAACTACAAGGTCTGGTTGTAAGGCTACCATCTGCTCTAACTGCAGTGGTAATCCAGAACTGGCTATTAAAGGCAATTGTGCAGTTTCCGGATAAAGCACGCGGATAGGATTCATTCCATCTGTGTACCTGTAAGTTTTGTTCTTACCGGGAATATCGTAGGAAAAATTATGCTGCACGCATCTTGAACCTAGGGCAATTACTTTATCTAACTTTCCAAAGGCCCACAATACGGATTCTAGCATCCCATCACTTACGGTAATGATCCGTTCAGGTGAAATGGGAACATCCACCGAAACATTCCGCATATCAGTGATCGTTTTGAGTCCTTCTTTAGTATGGCTGATGGCAGTATGACCTGATTTATGATTGCAGGCTCCCAAAAGTATAACAACCCACATCATTACAAAGTTGATAATACGGAAATCAATCTTAGGTTTAGTCTTACACATTTCAAGTTGTATAATTGTTGCTGCTGAATAGGCAATTCATGCTCAAACTAATCATTCGAAAGTGATTCTTCACCATTCTTAATTAGTAAAAATTTTCTAGATTCAATTCAGAATTGTAGAGATTAGTGCTAGTTGTATATATTTCATAGCTTTACATTGACCTTATTTATGGAACTCCAACTCTCCACACCTGCATTGCTTTTTTCGGCCATTACCTTGATGATGCTGGCTTTTACTAACCGGTTTTTGGCCATTGCCAATCTGATACGGGGGCTTCATAAAAAATACCTGGAAAACCCTGAAGAAAACATCATCATTGAGCAAATTCACAACCTGAAAAGACGATTGAGCTTGATCAAGTACATGCAGCTCTGTGGGGTATTGAGCTTTTTGCTTTGTGTGGTTTGTATGTACCTGATTTTCATTGAAGCCCAGGAGGCAGCCAATTATGTTTTTATTGGGAGCATGCTGGCCTTATTGGTTTCTTTGGGGATTTCATTGATTGAAATATTGATATCAACCAAAGCCTTAAATTTGGAAATTCAGGACATGGAAGAATTGTTTCAAAAACGCTCTTCCAGATTTTGGTTTAAAAAAGATAAAAATGAAGACTAAGATTTATGGACTATTGATCTTGTTGCTTCTTTTTTCCTGTAAAAAAGAGGCCTCAGACAGTCAAAAAACAGCTGTTGCTTCAAATGATCTGCATAAGATAGTGCTTTCCAGGGTAGAAGAGGCCAGGGACTTCTACGCTTGGACTTCCGATAGGATTCCGATGGTTTCTGCCCACAGGGGAGGACCTTATCCGGGTTATCCCGAAAACTCCATAGAGGCTTTTGAAAACACTTTAAAACATACGCCTTCCATCATCGAATTTGATGTAGCGCTGACCAAAGATTCGGTTTTGGTTTTGATGCATGACAATACCTTGGACCGAACCACAACAGGTAAAGGGAAGGTAATTGATCATACTTTTGAAGAAATCAGGGAATTATTCCTGGTGGATAAAGAAGGCCATCAGACAAATTTCCGCATACCTACTTTTGAGGAAGCATTGGCATGGGGAAAAGGAAAAACCTTATTCACTGTGGATATCAAAAGAGAAGTTCCTTTTGAAATGGTCGTGGATGTTATCAAGAAGTATAATGCCGAACCCTACGCTGCGGTGATAACCTACAGTGTAGAGGCAGCAAAGAAAATGCACAGATTGCACCCGGAACTGATGTTGTCCGTGACTATCAGAAATGAGGAAGAACTTCAGCGGTTTGAGGAGTCGGGTATCCCAGTGGACCGTTGGATTGCCTTTACCGGCACTTCCGAGCGTCCGAAGGAATTCAATGAATTGCTCCATGAGAAAGGTGTTTTCACTATTCTTGGGGTTTTGGGCAACCTGGACCGCAGTGCCATTGCCCGTGGGGACCAAATCTATGCGGAGTTTGTTGAGAAGGGCGCTGATATCCTGGCAACTGACAGGCCAATCGAGGCTGCAGAGGCCATTGCGGACTTGATTCCCGGGAATAGTTCTAAGTTGAAGTATTTTAGGTAAGAAGCAAGAACTTAGATGCTAGACACAAGACTTATGACATAAGATTTTGAACAATTAAGGAGTTGAGGGATTCATTAAGAGCCAAGGTAAAAGAGGACCGAGCGTAAATAAAAGCTTTAGTAAAGCTTTTTAGCGAGGGGCCAGGTTGCAGCGCGTGGAAAAGCCGGATTTCGAAAGTGTGATTTCGGAAATAATTAAGGATAAAGGAAGATGGAAAGCGAGAGATCAGGTTTAAGTGTGGTTTCGAATGGCGGTCGACGGGAAGCTCCAGATCTCAAATCTTGCATCTTATGTCTTATGTCTAAGATTTTTAGTCTTTATATTTACCATTTGCGGAAAAGTCTAGCATCTCGCTTCTCGCATCTAATCTCTTAAAAAATATGATAATCGATCTACGTTCAGATACCGTGACCAAGCCTACCAAGGGCATGTTGGAGGCCATGTGGTCTGCCCAAGTGGGCGATGATGTCTTTGGAGAAGACCCAACCGTCAATGCTTTAGAACAAAAGTTGGCGGAAATGTTCGGGATGGAGGCCGGGCTTTTCTGCCCCTCTGGCACCATGACCAATCAGATAGCGGTCAAGTTGCATACCGGCCCGCAAAAGGAAGTTATCTGCCACAAGTATTCCCATATTTACCTCTATGAGGCTGGAGGTATCATGGCCAATGCCCATGCATCTGTTAAACTTTTGGAGGGGGTGTATGGAAAGATTACTGCCCAGGATGTGGCTGACAATATCAGTCCCGATGATGTGCATGCCTGTGAGACATCACTTGTATCTCTGGAAAATACGATGAATAAGGGAGGGGGAAGTATTTATACCTTGGAGGAAGTGAAGCCGATCAAAACCCTTTGTGATCAACATGGGATCAAACTCCACTTGGATGGCGCCAGGCTGTTCAACTCCTTGGTGGTGACCGGTGAAAGCCCCAAAGACTGGGGTGTCCAGTTTGACACCATTTCCATCTGTCTGAGCAAAGGTTTAGGCTGTCCGATTGGATCAGTGCTGTTAGGGACAAAAGCCGATATCAAGAGGGCAAGAAAAATCAGGAAGTCCTTTGGAGGAGGAATGAGACAGGCTGGTTACTTAGCTGCAGCTGCTATCTATGCCCTTGACCATCATGTGGATCGTCTGACTGAAGACCATGCCAGGTCGAAGGTCATTGGTCAAATGTTGGAAAAGCATCACCTCGTATCAGAGGTTTTTCCAGTGATGACCAATATCGTGATTGCGAGATTGCAGGGCATCAGTCCGGAAGATTTTCTTTCCAAACTGGCCGACAAAGGCATCAAAGCCGTGAAGTTCGGCAAAGACCAGGTCCGTTTTGTGACGCATCTGGATTTCAATGATGAAATGCTAGAGTTATTCGGGGAGAGGATAAAGGAGATATAGTAGAAATCGGAGCGTAGCGCAGATCCCGAGAGCTTTAGCGATTCGGGATAGGCCTCGAAAAATGTATAGTTGATATTGGTTGATATTTATTTCATGATATTGGATATTAGTCTCAAAATCAATATCCATGAATATCTAATCAACCTTGTAGCATAAGGCTTTCACATAGTGTTTATATTTTGTTTATGCAGATTTCAAATCATACTTCCTAATAGTGATACCGGCATTGAAGGATATAAATTGAGTCATGCTCGACTCTATAAACCAACCTGTGTTCTAGATTGATCCTTCGTGACCACCAACCTGAAAGGTTATGTTTGTGGGGTTCTGGTTTTCCTGTCCCCTCAAATGGTGTTCTTATGGATTCTTTGATCAACTCATTGATTTTTTTGAGGGTTTTTCTGTCATGCTGTTGCCAAAAAAGATAATCTTCCCATCCGGTGCTTAAAAAAATGATTTTCATGGTGAAAGAGATACTTATTATTCAAAAAGATTTTTTTCTTCTCCCAAGCCTTTTTCAAATTCTTCTATTCCTCTCAAAAGTCGCTCAGCGTTTTTAGGGCTCTTTAACAAATAAAATGTTTCCTGCATGCTCTCATAGTCCGTCTTGGACATTACCACTACGTCTTCGCCATTGGCCCTTGTAACAAAAAGTGGAGACCTGTCATGGAATACTTTATCCAAAAAGCTTTTGAGATGTTGCCTGAAATTTGAGTAAGTTGTGATTTCCATGATTGTTCTTTTTTACAAATTTAAGCAATTTGACTTATTGTACAAAAAGCTGTACAAATTAGTAGCTTGCTGTTTTCTAATTTTATGGATAGTCTTTCCAATTACCGTCTTATTACTAATTTGCATCTTCAAAATTTCCAGGACAAATGATCGACAGCACCCCTTTGGCAGAACGTATGCGGCCTTCCCGATTGGAAGAGCTGATAGGACAGGAACACCTGACGGCCCCAACGGCATTTTTGTACAAAGCCATCAAGTCAGGGAATGTGCCTTCCCTGATCTTTTGGGGACCTCCCGGGGTGGGTAAAACTACCATCGCCAACATCATTGCCAATGAGATCAAAGTTCCTTTCTACACCCTGAGTGCCATAAGTTCAGGAGTCAAGGATATCAGGGAAGTCATCGATAAAGCCAAGTACCAAAGGGGAGCCGTACTCTTCATCGATGAAATCCACCGCTTCAACAAATCCCAGCAGGACGCGCTCTTGGGGGCTGTAGAAAAAGGTGTCATCCGCCTGATCGGAGCCACCACCGAAAACCCATCCTTTGAAGTCAATGCCGCCCTGCTTTCCAGGTGTCAGGTCTATACCCTGAATTCCTTGAGTAAGCATGAACTTGAGTCCATGTTGCAGCAGGCGATGGAAAAGGATGTGGAGTTGAAGAAAAAGCGTATCGAACTCCAGGAAACAGAAGCTCTGCTTCGGATGTCAGGAGGGGATGGAAGGAAGCTGCTCAATTTGTTTGAAATAGTCATCAATGGAATCAACGAGGATCCATGTGTGATCACCAATGAAAAGGTGGTACAGATCGCTCTGCAGAAAATTGCTCTTTACGATAAATCCGGAGAGCAGCATTACGACATCATCTCTGCCTTTATCAAGTCTATCCGGGGCTCTGACCCCAATGCTGCGGTATATTGGTTAGCAAGGATGATAGAAGGAGGGGAGGATGTCAAATTCATCGCCAGGAGATTGGTTATATTGGCTTCCGAAGATATAGGCAATGCCAACCCAAATGCCCTTTTGTTGGCGACCAACTGCTTTGAAGCGGTGAAAATGATCGGCTATCCCGAATCGAGAATTATCCTTTCCCAGTGTGTAACTTATTTGGCTTCTTCTGCCAAGAGTAATGCGGCTTACATGGCCATCAATCGGGCCCAGGCTTTGGTCAAGGAAACGGGAGATCTTCCTGTTCCCCTACACCTGCGCAATGCCCCCACGAAACTGATGAAGGACCTGAATTACGGAAAGGAATACAAATATGCCCATGATTATGAACAGAATTTTGTGGCGCAGGAATTTTTGCCAGAGGAAATCAAAAACACCAAACTTTATGAGCCCGGGAACAATGCCCGGGAAAATGAATTGAGGAGGTTTTTGAAGGATAGGTGGAAGGGGAAGTATGGGTATTAAGTGGGATTTTCACTAATTAGGAGTTAAGGCTTTAAAGAATTTCATTAAGGTTTTTTTAAATAATTAATATGCAGAAAAGTCGTACCTAACGGTAAATTGGATTTTTAATAGACATCACTTACCAGAGAAAATCTTGCCTTGGAAACTTATCCGATTATATCCAATTAGGGTTTTTAAGATGTGTGAAATTAGGATAACTTTATTTTGAAGTTGCTTTAGATATGAATAAAAAGGAGATTACTCAACTGTCTTATGATGTGCTAGGCTGCGCAATTAATGTCCATAAAGAAGTCGGTCCGGGTCTTTTGGAAAGTGTTTACCAAAAATGCCTAACCCATGAATTGAGATCAAAGGGCTTTGAGGTTATGCAACAAGTGAAAGCACCATTGTTCTATAAAAATCTTAAGCTTGAAGTTGAATTGAGGGCAGACATAATAGTCAATGAATCAATCATCGTTGAGCTTAAGACAGTTGATTGTCTCTTGGCTGTTCACGAAGCCCAATTATTGACTTATATGCGGCTTTTGAAAATCCCACAAGGTTAATTGATGAATTTTTATTCAGACAATCTTTCAAAAAATACTATCCCCATGGTAAATGAATATTTTAGAGCATTGCCTGAATAAGAACTTAATGAAGGCCTTTCTGCCTTAAATCCTTAATGATTCAAATAAACACTTCAATTCATTTTTTTTAAAAAAAACTTTTCCGAATTCCGTCTTTCGAAATCCAACTTCACCTTTTTTTCACCAATTAGAATGACCTGAACTCCTCGATCTTTTCTATCTTTTGCCTCAGGTCGCTGATATTGATACTGTCTTTGATGCCGTTGTCCCGGGTAGATTTTTTGTCTTTCAGGTTTTTGCTGATGCGTTCATAAACCTGTTTGGGGGTCTCTTCAGTACCACCTGCCTTTCTTCCTTTGATGATGCCATTGTTATTTGCCAGATCAAGAGCTTCAAGTACCCTGGTATGGTAGCTATCTGCAATTTCGAAGAAATTGTCATAGTACATGATAAACCTCTTTGACAAGTCAGCCAAGGTACCCATGTGGGTGCTGAAGTTTTTTAACTCAGTTTCGCGTTGGAGCAAATTTGAGTAATTGATTTCACCCCTATTGTTTTTATACCTATTCTCAATCCTAGTCAGATAAAGTTGCACATAATCATAGGAAAAACCGTTTAGAACACGGTTAAAATAAGCATCGATGGTTTCGTTATTGAATCTATCAGGGACTTGGTAACCTAACTTTGGAGCTTCTTTTTTAAGCCTTGACATCAATTCCAGCTGAAGGTTTTCAAGAAGTAAAATCCTATCGTTATAGGAGGACTGATTGGCTGCATTGGCTTTGTCTAAGGCAGCGAAATAGGTGAGGTACTTGTTCAGTTCTGTTTCAAATCGGTTCAATTTCTGGAAATCCGGTTTCTTTTCGGTCATCAGGGAACTGTATGCAACATTCAAAAGGGAATTGGAAGCGGATACAGCTTGAGAAACAAATGGGATTCCGGCAGCGATCGGACTGGCAATAACGGAATTGGTGATTTCCAGAAAGCGGTCCATCTTGGACTTGCTCTCAAATATTCCAATTCTTTTTACGGATTCCATGATTACTTCCTCAAATGAAAAACCCAATGGCCCTCCTTCAATGGATCCCAACGAATTGATGAAACCCTGATAATCCTGATCCGTCATCCTGGACTTTAGATTGATGATGTCATCACTAAGTTTTTTATAGATTTGGGTCGAATGAAGAATGCTTGATTTTAGGTTGGTCCATCTTGTCTCATCTGAAATATTTTTGTCACGGATCAGGTCATTCAAAGCCATGTTGGTGATTTCCAAGCTGCCTGATAGATTTTCATTGTAGTTTTTAAGCGTTTCAATTTCTTTTTCAAGCCGTTTGATTTTCAAAGAATCGGCTTCAATTTGTGAAAATGAAGCATGGATGAAGGCGATTATCAATCCTGCTGTCAAAATTACCTTTTTCATAGGTTATAGGGGGATTAAGCTTTTTTGTTGCAATCACAAAAATCAAGCAAGAATTTTAATTTTTTACAGACTGCCTTCAATTATTTTTATTTATTTAAGGACAATGCTGTCCTAAATAATTTTTTCTTCTCTAAGAATATTAGCTTAGAGGTAATTGTGAAGTGATTTATTTATAATCTGGAAAAAGAACCCCCTGTGGGTTATATTTTGGGGGTTTGTCATGATCTTCAAAAGGTCTGTCCAGCCAATTTTGCAATTCAATTTTGACGAAAATATTCAATCTGATAAATGCTACTAGATTTGACAGATGCCATCCGTATTTTGCGGATGCTTTCATTGCTTTTAACAGTAAAATTGTAATCAAGGCAGTCCATATCTGTATCATTACTGCGTTTTTTGAAGTTCCAATGAATGTCTTAATGTGGAGTAGCTGCTTAATATCCCTGAAAAAAACTTCAATTTCCCACCTTGATTTATAAAGGTCTCCGATTGTCTGTGCTGCCCAGGTGAAGTTGTTGGTGATGATTTCTATGGTCTGTTGGTTTTTCTCGTCCCAGACTGCCACTCTTCTGAGTTTTTTAGGTATTTCTCGTTTTCATTTTGTTTGAATTTTTAATTGTTTGATTGTTTAAAAAAGGTTTCGAAAGAAATCTTCAGGTCATTTCCTGTCTTTATGGTACCAAATACTGCTGTTGGCGGATCCATATTGAACTGACTGAAAGTCACGGGCAGGCTTCCTTTGAAGCGAATGTTTTTTCCAGAAACCCGATAGTCTACCTTGAACTCAACTGGCCTGGTAGTACCGGCAATGGTGAGCCTGCCACCGGCAAAGATGGTGAGGTCATCCACCTGTGCCCTGGTCAGTTCAAAGTGGATGTTGGGATGTTGCTTCGCTTTCAGCGCCTTATAGGCATTTTCGTCCATCCCACTTTTGCCGCTTTTCAACGTATTTACCGGTATGCTTACCGACAAGGACGCTATTTCCTTGATCCGCTCACCGCTCAGCGTAATACTTGCCGAACCCTCCGATTTTTCAGAAACCATCTCCCAATCATGTAGAGTGGAGGTTCCTGTTACCTTTAAAGATTGACTGCCCATCAGCTCATAGTGCTGTTGTGCAGTTGCCGGTAGGGAAAGCGCCACTCCTGCTAAAAGCAGGATATAAGTTTTTATTTTTATGAATCGTTTCATTGTTAGGTGGGTTAATGACCAATATCCAGCACCATACGGCCTTCTATCTGTCCCTTTTTCATTTGATCAAAGATTAGGTTGATATCCTCCAGCGGAGCGGATTTTACCGTGGTGGTTACCTTTCCTTCCATTGCAAAGTCGATAGCTTCCTGCAGGTCTTTCCTGCTGCCAACAATGGAGCCACGCACCGTATAGCGATTCAATACGGTTTCAAAAATGGGCAGGTCAAAGCTACCTGGAGGAAGTCCATTCATTACCAGCGTTCCTTTTCTGCGTAGCAGGTCCAGTGCCTGCCGGAAAGCCACCGGTGACACAGCCGTGACCAACACGCCATGAACACCACCCGTTTCTTTCCGGGCATTCATCACTTCATCGGGATTTTTACCGTTGACCACTCTATCAGCTCCAAGCTTTTTGGCCAGGTTCAATTTGTCATCTGACACATCCACTGCAAGCACATGCAAACCCATGGCTTTTGCGTATTGCACTGCCACATGACCCAGGCCACCTATGCCTGAAATGGCCACCCACTGTCCTGGTCGCACTTCGGTTTCTTTTAGGCCTTTATACACCGTTACACCCGCACATAAAATAGGGGCCATTTGCACAAAGTCTATGGCTCCGCTGAACCGCCCTACATAATTGGGATCTGCCAATACGTATTCCGCATAGCCGCCATCTACGCTGTAGCCTCCGTTTACCTGCGACTCGCACAGTGTTTCCCAACCTGTAATGCAATGCTCGCAATGACCGCAGGCACTGTAGAGCCAGGGAACACCCACTATATCACCTTCTTTGGTGTTTTTTACATTGGAGCCCACAGCCGCCACATAGCCAATGCCTTCATGGCCAGGAATGAGCGGCAACCTGGGCTTGACAGGCCAGTCGCCATCAGCTGCATGCAAATCCGTATGGCATACTCCTGATGCCATTACCTGCACCAGGATTTGGTTTTCATTTGGGGCCTTTACAGGTATCTCTTCAATTTTAAGCGGTTGGCCAAACTCTGTGACCACAGCCGCTTTCATGGTTTTTGGTAACATGGTTATTTATTTAAATGAATACTTTCTAACATTGACACATCAGTCAAATTGACATTTAGTCTGTTCCTTTCGCATCCTGCGTTTGGTTGTAGACCGCCAACCGAACGAATCCAAATAGCGCCAAACGCCTGCAAATTTATTGGCTCAACAAGCCTGATCTTTTACGTAATTTTCTTGGTGTTCCATTTTGAAGTTTAAAATTTAAAATCATCTACATTATTGAATATCAACTATTTAATTGTGATAAATTCAAGCTATCTCACATTTTGAATAGCGTTCGTTCAGGAAATTATAGTCTGTATATCCGTTTTTCACAGAACCATTTCCGACATTGCCCGAAGGTTTTGTACCGGGCAACTAACTGATAATCAGATGTCAGCTAAAGAAGAAATGACTGGAACAGGATAGAGCGATACCGCCCTGACCAGCCGGGGGGAGCCTTTTTAGGAGTTGTGTAGTTTCTTGACTCGAAAAATTGTGTAGAAGGCAAATGGAACGATGGCTGAGCCAATGCCGCTGGTGAAGAAGCAATGACCGGAATGTCAGAATGAGGTGTCCTGAAATCATCGAGAGAGAAGATGGTTTCCTGATCCTCACAACCATCACAAGGGTTGCTGTGATCGTCACAGCATGGTTCGTGGTGTTTTAGAAAAATCTCGAATCTGATCAGTTCGCCCCCGCAAAAGTGTTGAAACACTGCCATCCCTTTGCCAGGGAGAAGCATTACAATGAGCAGGACGATATATAAGTTGCGCTTCATGAGCCTTTTAATGTAAAATGCCATTCATTGAAAGGGAATCTATTTAGTATCCACTTCAATATGACTCAAAAGTACGCAACGGTTATTGAGAGGGCTATGACATTGCACATGTCAAAACATGATGTATGTCACATAAAGCATTGTCTACGCTAGCAACATGCTTGATCAGAATCCAATTGTACTGGTGGACAAGGTGCTGAGCCATAGGAGCAATACACGCAACAATCCCCTTCCTTTGGTTTTAGCACCTGGTGGCAGTTTTCACATTCATAGAAATACTGACAGGCGTCAGTCGGCATAGTTTCTTCTTTCTGATGTCCGCAGTTGGGGCAAGTGATGGTAGATTCTAAGATGATTTCCATTTATTTCTCTGTTTTATTGGTCACTGAATATCCGGTTGAGTTGATGGCTTGTTCAATTTCAAGGACGTCCGTTTTGGATTTATCAAATTCTACGATGGCATTGCCCTGGTCGTAGGAGGCGGTTACATTCAGGATGCCGCTGAGCTTATTTACTTCATGCACTACATGCGCTGCGCACCCCTGACAAGTCATGCCTTTGATTTGAAAATTTACGGTCTGAATGTCTGACTTATCAACGATGATCACTTGCTTTTCAGATTTAGGGTAGAAAATGTGAGCATAAAGCGGGAACGCCAACATCAGGGCAGCAAAGACCGTGATTATTGAAAGGAACTTTTTTGTTTGCCAAAAGGAGGGCTGAAGGTCCTCCTCACAGGCACATTCTTTTTCCTTTTTGGCCTTTGGTTTGAGTTTCTGATACCAGGCAAAGCCTAATACAACCACTGTGATGCCGACAAAAAAAGGCCTTGCCGGATCGAGCCATGAGAAAGTGGACGCAATCCCGCTTGCACCGGCCACTAATGCAAGCACCGGGCTGATGCAGCAAAGGGAGCTTACTAAAGCGGCTAAAAGGCCGCTGGTTAAAAGGGAATTTTTCATATACTTAATTTTCAAAAAAAGAAGGGCTCTGCGCCCTCCCAGTTACTTTTTCTTACAGCAGGCGGGTACTTCCGCCACTTTCATGTCATAAGGACATTCAGGAGTGCCTGCCAAAGGGCAGGTAACTTTTGGACAATCTGGAGTACCTTCCAAAGGACAAGCTTTTGGAGATGAGTTGATCCCGTAAGCAAGGCCACCAATTGCGAGAATACCCGCTGTGGCGAAAATCATGAGTTTACTTTTCATATCAATCTATTTTAATGAAACATCTCTCCAAAGGTCAGTCACGGGGGGAGGGGGTGTCCAAACGTTCGGATAAAAATTTCTTCAATTCTTCTTCCACCATGCGGGCTTCTCGTAGTTTTTCAGGCACTTCTTCGAGTCTAAGCTCTGGAAATAGTTTTCTCAGCTTTTCTATTGTTTCTTCATTACCACAGTTACCAGGGCAGCTCTGGTAAGCTGACGAGATCCTTTCTGCTAGTGCTTTCCTGTAGGCATCATCCAATAACTCGTAAGTAGTCTTAGCAAGCATGGATTGCACAGCTTTTAGCTGCAAAAGGATATTTTCAACCTGGTCCGCATCATCTAATTTGCTAAGGATGTATCCCAGTTGACCAGTTGCTGTTTTTAAGGAAACTTTTATGCTTTGGGTGAGAACATGGGGTATCATAGGGCTGGAATTGAATTTGGGAGATTAAACAAATCGAGCACTGATGAAATGATTCGCTGACTTTGCGCTTCTACTGAATAGAATATGGTTTGTCCGGATTTTTTGGTCGTCACGATCCCAGCATCCTTCAGCTTTTTCAGATGTTGGGAGACGGCCGGCACGGTCATGCCCAAGATGTCTGATAAGTCGCACGGACAAAGTTCATTTTCCTGTTTCAAGAGGTACAGGATTTTGAGGCGAACAGCATTACCGGCTAGATTCAGTACATCCGCCAGTTCTAAAAAGCCTTCCTCTTTGCTTTTCAAGTCTTCCCTGCACCTATTGATCTGGTCGCTATCGGCAAAGACACGGATACATGTATTCATAACTTCGTATTTAAGCATTTGCTTAACAAAGCTAAGGAATTAAATGTATTTAAGCAAACACTTAAATAGAAAAAGGGCTATTTCGCCCTTCTCATCAATTTTGGTGCTGCCAGCTTCTCCCGGAGAGTGTGCATGTCTTCACTTACCTTCTTCTCCACCACTTTTGCGTAAACCTGGGTAGTGGTGATTTTTGAATGACCAAGCATCTTGCTCACAGTTTCCAAAGGCACACCATTGCAAAGGGTAACAGTGGTAGCAAATGTATGTCTGGCCAGGTGAAAGGTGAGGTTCTTTTCAATTCCGCAGAGGTCGGCAATTTCTTTCAAGTAGGAGTTCAGCTTTTGGTTAGAAATCATTGGAAATACCGATCCTTTCTGCAGTGCCCTTGGATGGGTCTTGTATTTCTCTATTATTTCCCAGGCTTTGGGAAGGATAGGAACCCTTACTGGCTGGTCAGTCTTTTGCCTGCAGGTGGAAAGCCAGTATTCCCCATCAATGCCAATCGTAATATTGGATGGTGTCAGGTTCATTGCATCGATGTAGGCCAGCCCGGTATAACAGCTAAATACAAACAGATCCCTTACCCACTGCAAACGCACAATTTTGAAGTCTTTGTTTTCTACTGCCTCCAACTCTTCGTGATTGAGGAAATCCCTATCCACTCGGTGAAATTTGAGCTGGTACTTATCAAATGGCTCCCTGCTCACCCATTCCATTTTTACAGCCATAGTCACCATCTTCCGGAAACGCTCCAGGTGCTTCATCACTCCATTATTGCCAAGTGGTTTCTGGTGGTCTTTGGGTTTGTAATTGCGGAGGTAGAATTCAAAATCGGTGATGAACTTATAGGAGAGCTCGGATAGAAACATGTCGGTAGTACCAAACCGCTCTTTCAAAAATCTGTGGATGTACTTCTGAGTGGTGAAGTAGTTTTTCATCGTGCCCCAAGTCAGTGTATCCCTCATAGCCTGGTTGTGATAATCCACCAGCTTGCATAAGGTGAAGTCCTTTTGGTCTGTACCCAGGAACATGCTTTTGATGGCATCTGCAGTGATCAATCGCTTTTGTACCTGCATCTCCTGATAGCATTCCATGATACGGGCCTGAACCTCATCCAAATAATGATTGAGCGATTTGATTTCTTCCCGGCTGCCCTTGGCCATGCCTTTGCTGCCATTCCAGTCGCTTGGTTTGATCCAGCGCTTCAATGATATTTCAACTCTGCGGCCATCAACGGTGACCCTGGCATAGATTGGGAGTAGGCCATCTTTGGCCTTGTTCGTTCTTGTGATGAACTGAACTCCGAAGGTGTTTGTAGTTCTCATGACAATTCAGCTTTTGAGTGTTTGTGTTAAAATGATTCCTCTCGTGGTGAACTGCTTCCACAAGGTCACTCAAACAGACCTAAAGCAGTTCAAAATACTCAATGCAACTATCTGTTTTACAGCTATTTGCATCAATCTAGTGAACTAAAATAAACTATTCATTTGGTTCACCGGATAGGTCTCATTTTTGCTGAAATTGTCTAAATCGAACTGATACATAAAAAATAAAAAAGCCCGCAAATCGTAAGATTTGCAGGCTTTTGGGTTCTGATGAACCTTTGTTGTCGGGGGAGATGGAATCGAACCCATAGGCAACGGTGATTATGTTGTTTCGTGTTGGATAGGCCTGATTTATTATTTGGATAAAGCGGGGAATATGCAAATGCTGATTGACACCCGTGAACAAAAGAAAAGTTCGGCTGACATTGGATACGATCCCATCCAGCGAATAGTATATGTCCCGACCCTTTTTGGAAAATCAGTGGTCGCATATAAGCTTAGGTAATTTTAAATACTCGGAAAAATCTATCAATGAAAAGACAAGTCAACTATAATTTTGAAGGTGCAGTTGCTTTGGTAACAGGAGCAGCACAGGGAATGGGGCTTGCTACTGCAAAAGCATTTGCCCGTGCTGGCGCCTCCGTAGTCCTCGCTGATGTCAGTACAAAAGGCTTGCAACTTGCGAAAGAGGAAATTGCCAAAATCGGTGCGAAAGTACTCACCGTTCAATGCGATGTATCGGATGAGATACAAGTGAAAGCACTGATTGATGAAACAGTAACAACCTTTGGCAGACTGGATGCTGCCTATAATAACGCCGGGATCAACACCGTAGGTATTCCCAGCGCAGACGTTTCCATGGCTGACTACAATCGTATTGTTTCCATCAACCTAAACGGTGTTTGGTATTGTATGCAGCATGAGCTGCGCTGGATGATAAAACAAGGATCAGGAACCATCGTGAATTGTTCATCAATTGGCGGTATGGTTGGTGCTCAGGGCAGAGCTCCCTATAGCGCAACCAAGCATGGTATAGTGGGACTTACCCAAAGTGCCGCATTGGATTATGCCAGTCAGGGAATACGGGTGAATGCGGTCTCTCCCGGAATGATTGACACGCCAATGGCGGATGTAGTCACCGGTGGCCATCGTGACATGTTGGGAGAAATGGTCAAGGCCGTACCCATGGGAAAACTTGGTATCGCCGAGGATATTGCTAACGCAGTCCTGTGGCTATGCAGTGATGGCTCCAACTATATAACAGGTCAGGTTGTTGCTGTGGATGGAGGATTTTTAGCCCAGTAGTAAGCCCCTATCCTTTGCCTAAGTTACCGTCGCCGCCCTTCCGGTCTGCGTAGCCCGGTGGTGTTATGCGCCGGACTTGATAACAAATACCTTACTATCCGCCTGTTCCGAAGCAGAGACGGAAGCTACGAAAAGAATGGAAATCAGAAGAAACCGGAATGCAGGGATCATCGGGTAGATAAACGGGTTCCGTCATTGTTGCTCAGGACAACTACCGGCTTGCCGACGAGATCGGGCCGATAGACCCGCTCGCAGGAGGCGTAAAAGTTGTTCCAATCGACCACAGGGCGTACATCAAAAGGACTTTATGACATAGGATGCTACACCCCAGATTTCAAACTGGTTGTGGGCTCCTACCCGAATGAGCGAGTAGGCATCATTCTCCGGAATGAGCCACAGCTCTGTCCCTCTCTTTTCGATCCGCTTGCCGGTAAACTCACCATCCAAAAAGACCACGACATTCTTGTTGTTCTTCGGAGAGACACTCCGGTCGATGATCATCAGATCTCCGTCTTCGATACCGGCGTTCTTGAGGGACTGTCCTTTGACCTTTCCGAAAAAAGTAGCTGAGGGATTTCGGATCAGGTGCTTGTTGAGATCAATCTTCAGTTCCTCAAAATCCCTGGCCGGAGAGGGAAAACCGGCACTGATCCCTGCAGAGAAATACGGAATCTCCAGAGCGAGGTCAGCCTCAGCCCGGTAAAGATCAAATACATTGTTTTGTGAATAATCATAGTAATAGCTCCCAATCCCAGAATCCAAAGCTACCTGAATAACATTCCAAAGCAAGGGCAGGACTATAAATGTCATTTTTTTAAAATTTTTATGTTTATTAAATGAACATTTTCGTCTAAAAATCTGGGTTTAGTCTTAAAAAATGAGCCCGCCAAGTTCCGCCAGCAGGCTCAATCTGTTAAGTTTAAATCAGAAAGTGCGTTTTGTCTTCAATACTAAAATATTCAACTTAAAACGCTAAAATCAAGTAAAGCCGTTTTTAATACTTGCTACCAGAAATTCATTAACATCCTCAAAATCGCTATAATGGATTCTTTGATCGGAAACACTTGTTTGGATCTTCCAAATTTTCTTCGCCTCTGAGGAAATGATCTTCAAGTCGGTAAACAGTTTACAAATTTTGTTCCGATATCCTCTCAAAGACTTCAAATCCCAGTCGGTACCCAATCCATTTTGGAGGGAGTATTGGTACAACTGAGCAATCTTAATAAATCCGTTGGTGTAAGCTTCCCCAGTAGCGTCGTTATCCAAGTAGAGCTCTACTTTCTGCCTTTCCTTTAAAATATCAAGCATTAGCCGCATACTTAGATTGGCCGTACTGTTTAAAATGATGGCTTTGAAATCAGTCTCTCCGGAAAGCTTCAGATAACTCAGAAAGTCAAACCAGCCTTCAAAAACTTTGATGGATTTAACGGCCCCAAGGACTTGAATCGAAATTCCGCCTCCCAAAATATTACCCTTGAAAATAGAGGATCGGAGTACCCAACCGCCCGATTTATTCGGAAAACCAACTGCGAAATATCGCTTGCCCTTGTTCTGCCAATGAACCTCTTTACCAAAAGGAGCAATATCCTGAAGATCAATCCCCCTGCCTCGAATGTATTGGATAAGTGCATCGTGGCTGATCTCGGAAACTTTCTCCACCACTATCTTTGGACCGATCTCTGGTTTTTGTCTGGGAAGAAATTCTCTAACCGGAACAGTACCGGAGAGGCTTTCCACTGACTCGAAGAAGGTTTTGTTTTCAAATTCCTGCACTGCTGCGATTACGTCTCCGCCCTTTCCTGCAGCATGATCATACCACACATTTGCTTTGTCATCCACGGCTATAGAGCCAGTTCGCTGATCCAAAAAGCCGAAAAAAGATTCTTTGCCGTGGATTCCTTCGTATTTCAGAAGCCCAGATCTTACCAGGCTATGGAAATAATCAAGCACAGGAAATTCCATTTTGATCTTGGCAGCTGCTTGTTTTACTTCAGAGTAGTTCATAATATTTACATTTTTATATAAATACATCTATACATAAATAATGCATCTTATTGACTTAAAGAGGCCTTATCTTTCCTTTTGTCGTGAATTGTCAGATTACCTGCAAAAAGAAAAAGAGGGGTAGTGGTAAGAGGAATTCGTACGATTCGCACACCTCGTACCCCTCGTACAGTTCGATTTTTACGATCGGTGCTACTCGTCTAACTCAAGTTGCTTGAGCCATTTCCTTACAGCTCCCTCTGACACTCCGAGTTCCTGAGCTATCTTCACATTGGTATGGCCTTCATTTTTGAGTTCCAAGGCTTTGGTCTTCAGTTGAGATTTATCGACCGGATTCAACTGCTTTAAATGATCTGACTCTTTCCCAAACTGGAGGAAGCGAAACGAACTGAAATTGGAGTCTTTACCGATTTTACAGACCAGGACATTTTCCGAGGGATATTTAAAAGCACCATACCTGACTTTTATCTGCTTCAGGTATTTAATGGAGGGGTCTTTTTGACTTTCACCTACAGCGAAACAAGAATCAATCAGGTTGATAAAGCTCTTACTACCTTGGATATCGTTTCTACTGATCGGAGCAAACAGGTTCCTTTTTGGAGTATGGGCAATGAGCAAAATCGACCACCCGTGAATCTTCTTCAGATTGTTTAGCCTGATTAAAAAAGGAGTGGTATTCCTTGCCTTCTCATTATCTGAAATCACACAAGACAGATTATCGATGACGAGGATTTTTGCACCGGACTTGGAGGCCTGAACCTCGATCTCTTTAAAAAGAAAGCTTTCATACTCTTCAAAAGCCTCATCAAATCCATATGGATTGATTTCTGCTCTCAGAAAAAGGTCACTGAATTCGAAATGATCAAAAAGGATATCCCTTTCCTTATCGTATTGAGCATATCTCATTTCAAATTGCTTGGCAGTCAGTTCCAGGTCAAAGTAGATGACTTTAGACGCTTTAAGCTCCATCTCCAATCCCAGGGTTGGCACTCCTTTGGATACACTATCGATTATTTGTACGGCAAGCAAAGACTTACCTTGATTGGTATCAGCGAAGAGTATACAAAGCTCTTCCTCATACCAAAACGGACCAAAGATCTTTTTTGGAATAGGTTTGGTCTTGGCTTCATCCATCCATTCATTGGCGGATTTGATGATTAGAAAGTCACCGGAATAGTGATTGTTTGAGTTTGTATTTTCAATTGATGGGATCATGATTTTAACAATAAGATTAGGTCTAGCATTTTGGAGTAAATGCTACATTTCATTTTTAGGAAAACTTTAAGGATTAGACTGAAAGAAAATCAGCCAACAGCCAGTAAGTGGCGAAGAGATTTGTAAGGACTAAAAAAGTCGAAAGAGCTGCCTGACCTAGGTTGACAATGATCAAAAGATTGGCCATCTTAGTGCATGTTTTTAATTTTCTGAGGGTTAAAAGCAATCTAAGGAACTGCCATTTGAGCATTTTCAACAAAAGGAAAGGACGAACATCCTTTCCTTTTTTAGTTCTCAAACTCTCCTGCAAAAAATCTATCCACTTCTCTTTGGTGAATAAATCGTCGCTTGCCACGGTACATAGAGCGAAACTCCTGTCCTTTAGATTCAGAAACTGATTCCATTTTTGAAATGGAATAGTGGGACTTTACTCCCGTTGCCTCCATGAATTCTTGAAGGGACAACCATTCATCTTTGACGGATTTACTGGCTGGATGAATGCTTGAGATTTTCTCCTCTAGATTCTTGAATTTCTCTTCCAGCCATTTTTGGCTAACAGCCGCAAACGGAATAAAAGTGTCTTGATTCATATTGATTTGAGTTTGATTTACTCAAATATATAGAAAAAATATAAATCGGTCACTGGTGACCGATTTTTTTTTATTGATTCAAATCAATTGGATTGAGTCTATAATAATGACTCATTTCGGAATCGAATCGATCATCCATCCATTTTTTCAAACCTGCGATATTCTGATCCCCATCAATTATCGCCATCCTAAATTGAAGCCTATTTACCTCCGGCCAATTCAATGATTTATAAATCCTGAAAAAATCGAATACCCGTCTGACTTCTTCAATCTCCATGCATTGCTGAAAAAGAGCTAGATCAAGATGCTTTAAACCAGACAAAAATCGGGTAGGACCGGCAGCATCTAACAAATCAATCAAGTCTTGATCAATTTCTGCAAGAATCTCTATCAATTCCTTTTCCTCAAAAACTTGATCAAAATAATCAATGACTCTCTCTAAGGCAGTATTCTCGAAGACCTCATTTACCACCATAGAAGGTGTAAACTCAACACCCAAGACATCTTCAAAATAGTCTCTAAGCAGCTCAATATGCTTAACTTCCTCTTCAATCAGACTGATCACATCTCTATTGAAATTGCTTAGGATCGAGGAATCACCACCATTTTCATTGACAAATCGTATTCCCAGCCTCGATGCAAATTTGGTTTTCGCATTCTTGTACCTTACCATGACATATAAAGGAAAGCTAGCAGCAGATTTTCCAATCTTCTCCAATTCCTTGCCGTGGTAATGTTTGATTGCCAGTTTTGTTTTCTTTTGCATACTTATCGCTGAATGAAGGAAAGGATTCTATTGTACGTTTCCACGGTTCTTCTTTCGGTGTAATATTTCTTAAGAACCGAGCCGGGCGAATGCCCAAATATCATTCTTATATCGTTATCATCCATCCCTAGTCGGTCAGTCCAGGTTCCAAAGGTCTTTCTACCTACCTTATTGGAAAGCACATCCGGGAATTTTATTTTCTCTGCAAGGACCTTCAGGTTCTGATTAAACTTTTGCTCTGAAATAGCCACGCCTGCAGGAAAAAGGTAATCTCCACCTTCTTGAAAATACTTTTTGACGATACGTTTTGCGGTATCATTGAGAGGGATCCAAAATTCTTCCCCGTTCTTTTTTCTCTCCCCCTGAAGCACCATGTGTTCAGGGTTTTCTTTAAGCAAGTTCCAATCAAACCCATTTTCTGATCGGATTGCGATCAAATCATTATAGTACAATGCTGTGTTGCACAGCAAAAGAAAAAGATCCCTTGTGATTTCAAGCCTACGCTCCTCAGGAGAAAATTTCATTTCAGACAGCAGTTCATACTGCTTATCATTAACGTAAATGATTTTATCAGGTCGTTTGGTTGACTCGACATCCAGTCTTTCAAAAATTCGTTTCTTAAAAAGAATCCCATACTGGTCACAATACTCCCGATAGATTACCTTCAGACGATCCACATATTTGGCAACCGTGGTGTCGGAATTAATATCTGTTGAATCACTCCGCAAGAAATCAATAAACCCCAAAACAAAAGCCTCATCTAAATCGGCCATCACAGCTTGGCTTTTATAGCTATCGACCAAATTCTTTAAGGTCACGTATACTTTTCTCGTTCCTTCTGCCTTTTTTGAGGAAGCTCCAAAATTGAGTGAATAATCGATATAGGCAGCAATTTTATCACTTGCCCCAGGAGCAACTGTCCCATTGACACCTTTTATTCTTTTGCCTTGGTGTTTTACCAGATATATGTTCTTCAGTTTATCAGAAGTAAGAACCTCACTCCGCTTATAATAATCCTGGATGATTTCTTTGAGATGATGAATTTCCCTTGCAATTACACGATTATGAAAATCCGCGTACAGGTATTGGCTGTTGACCCATTTTAATGGTTTTCCCGACCAAGCATTTTTTGGAATCTTTTCAAGGTTGAGATTAATGTAGTGTCTTCCTTTTCGATTAATGCACAAATAAATCGCTTCCCCATCTGGTGACTTTTTACTTTTCGGATTCAAAACCGCTGAAATTTTGAAATCTATCATGGTTCAAAATACCAAAAAAAATCAAGGCGGACAAGAAGGGGGACAAATTGGGGGACAAAAAGGGGGACAAAATCATTAGAATTTATCAGAATCAAATAGATTTGAAATAGTTCTAAATGCCTGAAAAACAAAAAACTCCGAACAATTTTGACATTGTTCGGAGTTGAGAAGTAGCGGGAACAGGACTCGAACCTGTGACCTTCGGGTTATGAGCCCGACGAGCTACCAACTGCTCCATCCCGCGATATATTTTTAAGCTTGAAAGCTTTATTTTCATTATTTCAATTGCCCTTCCGGCGAATTGTGATACAAAGGTAAGGACAAACTCTCAAAAATCAAGTACCTTTGTAAAAAATTTAGTGAAATGTCGCAAAAATCTCATCAGGCTGGATTCGTCAATATCATCGGGAAACCCAATGTGGGCAAATCTACCCTCATGAATATTCTGGTGGGGGAAAGAGTCTCCATCATTACTTCCAAAGCTCAAACTACCAGACATAGAATCGTCGGACTTACCAACGCCCCTGACTATCAGATCGTTTTCTCTGATACTCCAGGTATGCTCAAACCTCAGTACGAGCTCCAGAAAAACATGATGAATTTTGTCAACATTTCTCTGGAAGATGCGGATATCATTCTTTTTGTGACAGATTTATTCGAAACAGCCGCAGACATCGAGCATGTCATCGAAAAAATCAATAATTCCGGAGTTCCAGTCCTTTTGGTCATCAATAAAATTGACCTCGCAAAACCCGGACAGCTTGATGAAGTAACCAATTACTGGACTTCACTCATCAAGGCTGAATTGGTAATCCCAATATCTGCTCAGGAAAAATTCAATACCGAAAAAATTATGCAGGAAATCTTGGACAGACTTCCAGAACATCCGGCATATTATGATAAAGAGGAACTTTCAGACCGTCCTGAACGGTTCTTTGCCTCCGAGATTATCCGTGAAAAGATCTTCACCAATTATAAAAAGGAAGTTCCCTACAGCACAGAAGTCAGCATAGAGGATTTCAAGGAAGATGCAACCATCATCCGCATGCGCGCCAATATCTATGTGGAGCGAGATAGCCAAAAAGGGATCATCATAGGAGATAAGGGAAAAATGCTCAAAAAGGTCGGAATCGAAGCCCGCCAGGAATTAGAAGCATTTTTCGGAAAGAAAGTCTATTTGGAAACCTTCGTGAAGGTGGAGCAGGACTGGAGAAAAAATAAATTAAAACTGAAAAAATTTGGGTACGACCCATCTTGATATGGCAAACATAGTAGCAATAGTAGGAAGACCAAACGTAGGAAAATCCACACTTTTTAACCGCCTGGTAGAGGAAAGAAAAGCGATAGAAGACAACATGAGCGGGGTGACCCGAGATCGCCATTATGGCCATGCTCAATGGTCCGGAAAATTCTTTTCTGTCATTGATACCGGTGGATATGTCACTGGGTCCGATGATATCTACGAGGCCGAGATCCGCAAGCAGGTAAAGCTGGCAGTTGAGGAATCTGACGTAATTCTATTTGTCGTGGACTGCCATGATGGTCTTACTGATTTGGATAAGGAGTTTGCCGATGAACTGAGATCCAGCAAAAAGCCAATTTTCATCGTAGCCAACAAGGCTGACAATTTGGAAAAATCCCTAATGGCCAATGAATTTTACGCTTTGGGATTGAGTAATTTCGAGATTTTCCCCATAGCCGCAGTGAGCGGAAGTGGAACTGGCGAATTATTGGATGAGGTTGTGGAGCAATTCGAAGATGAAGGAGAAGAGGATCCGGATGCAGGTATTCCAAAAATTTCAATTCTGGGAAGACCCAATGTGGGAAAATCCAGCTTCCTCAATGCCCTTTTAGGTAAGGAAAGATCCATCGTAACCAACGAAGCAGGAACAACCCGCGATGCAATCCATACGCGCTACAAACTATTTGGTCAAGACTTTATAATTACAGACACGGCAGGTATCCGTAAAAAAGCGAAAGTAAAAGAGGATGTGGAGTTTTATTCCGTGATGCGTTCTTTGCGAACTTTGGAAGAATCGGATGTAATTATCGTAATGATCGATGCTACTAGAGGTCTAGAGTCTCAGGATATCAACCTGATTTCCCTGGCAATCAAAAATAATAAGGGCGTCATGATCATGGTGAACAAGTGGGATCTTTTGGAAAAAGACCACAAGACCATGAATAAAATCAAGGATGACATGATGGAAAGATTGGGTGAACACAAGTGGATCCCGATAATTTTCACTTCAGTAACTGAGAAGCAAAGGATTTTTCAAGCGATAGAATTGGCTGTGAAAGTCTACGAAAACAAAAACCGTAGAATTCCAACTTCCAAATTGAACGATGTTTTGCTTCCAGAAATTGAACATTATCCGCCACCGGCATGGAAAGGCAAGTACATAAAAATTAAATATGTAACTCAATTGCCTACAAAAAATCCGGTTTTTGCATTCTTCTGTAATCTCCCCCAATACATCAAAAACCCTTATACGAGGTATTTGGAGAACAGGTTGCGAGAGAACTTTGATTTTGAGGGAGTTCCGGTAAAAATTATTTATAAAAACAAATAAAAAATATTTGAGCGGTTCTTGCATTATTGAAAAAACTTAATCTACATTTGTATCGAATTAAGAAAACCACAAAAAATGAAAAAAGTATTTGCAATTTTCGCAATCGCTGGCTTGATGGCAACTGCATCTTGCGGCAACAAAGAAGTTTCTGAAGAAGCTACTGAAGTAGTAGAAACTGTTGAAGAAACTACTGAAGAAACTGTTGAAGCAGTTGAAGAAACTACTGACTCTGTTGAGGTAGTAGTTGAAGAGACAGTAGAAGAAGTTAAGTAATTTCTTTCTTCCGAAAAATTCGAGAGTCCCCTCACCGGGACTCTTTTTTTTTTGCTACTTTTCGATATGAATTCATCGGAAAAACTCCGACTAATCCTGAGCAAGCATATTCCTGCCAACAGTCTCCCCTACTGCCTACGCTTATGGGAAGAAAAGCCATTTAATTTTACCGTTTCGAAATCACGAAAATCCAAATTAGGAGATTTCCGATACAGAAGGGACAGAAGTATCCAAACCATTACCATAAACGGGGACTTAAACCCATACCAGTTCTTACTCACCTTTATTCACGAAGTAGCTCATCTTCACACCTTCTTAAACTTTGGAATAGAAATCGCACCGCATGGGCAGGAATGGAAGCATGCCTTTCAAAAACTCCTTAGCCCATTGCTTACAGTCCAAGTATTTCCGAGGGACCTGCTAATCCCCCTTCAAAGGCACATGCGAGCTCCCAAGGCTAGTTCTGCTCAAGACTTGTTCTTGATGAAAGAAATGAGCAAATACGACCTACAAAAGGATCTGGAAACAAACTCCTTTCTTTCAGATCTCCAATTGGGAATTACATTTGAATTGGAGGGAAGAGTTTTCAAAAAAGGAGAAACCCGAAGAACCCGGGTATTATGTGAAGAGATCAAGACCGGTAAAAAATATTTAATCACGCGCTTAGCTAAAGTTAAGGTAATTGGGTAAGATTCGATGTGGCAATCTTACTTTTTCTCGATGAGGCGCAGCGGCGCAACGTATAGAGTCGTCTCTGCGAGCGCGGCTTGCGGAGCGAAGCAGTCTCAAAAACCTATATAGTTACTTAGTTAGTGGTTATTGGTTATTAGACTCTCCATCCTAGCAAAAATCAAATCGCACCGCTGGTGCTCTGGAAAGTTTATGACTTTATTCTCTACAATCAGATCGCACCTCTGGTGCTCTAAAAGGTCCCTTCCACTGAAAGCCTCGGAGAGGAGTTTTGTTTGTAGAAACTTGATATATGAGTAAACAAGAGCTTCAGAGAAGCGATGTGATAGTTAATTCTTATAGTTTCTAACAAAAGATAGAAGAGGCAAAGATTTTAAAAAGTTATGTTTTCCATGCTTCCTTCGTGGCTTTAATATAAGTCTCGCTGAGGCGCAGCCGCGCAACGTATAGAGTCGTCTCTGCGAGCGGAGCTTGCTGAGCGAAGCAGTCTCAAAAACCTATATAGTTACTTAGTTTGTGGTTATTGGTTGTTAGACTCTCCATCCGAGCAAAAATCAAATCGCACCGCTAGTGCTCTGGAAAGTTTATGACTTTATTCTCTACAATAAGATCGCACCTCTGGTGCTCTAAAAGGTCCCTGCCACTTAAAGCCTCGGAGAGGCGTTTTGTTTGTAGAAACTTGAGATATGAGTAAACTAGAGCTTCAGAGAAGCGATTTGATAGTTAATTCTTATAGTCTTCTGCAATGAATAGAAAGGGCAAAGAATTTAAGTAAGTTACGTTTTCTATGCTTCCTTCGTGGTTTTATTATAATTCTCAGGGCGGCGAAGCGACGCAACGTATTGAGCCGTCACTGCGAGCGCAGTTTGCGAAGCGAAGCAGTCTCAAAGCTCCATTTAATTACCTAGTTATTGGTTATTGGTTATTGGTTATTGGTTATTAAGCTTTCTTACCGATCTTATATCAAATTGAATCCTAACTCTCTAAACTATTGTGGCTATGTGGTTTTGTAAAAAAATTCTAAAAGCGAAGCAAAAGGTTTTTCTCCTGTAGAAGCTTAATGGACCGAAGCTAAAATTGACTGCCTACTACTCCATATCTGTTTTAAGATTTCTGAATTCAGCTTTCCAAAAGGGTTCGCAGTGATGCTATACTTACTGAAAACTGCACACTTTTCAGCATTCTCACTTTATAATTCAGCCTTTTAAGACTGCTTCTGCTCACTGCCAACTGAAGACTGCTTTACTGAAAACCGCCTTCTACCTACTTTTCAGACTTCAAATTTCAGCCTTCTCACTTCAAACTTCATCCTTCCCTACTCCCTTTCCTCTCCTATTTGATTATCAGGCTGGGAAAAATCCTTGGGTTGTGGTAGTTCCTGAATGGAATTGATGCCAAAATATTCCATAAACTTTGGCGAAGTGCCATAGATCAAGGGACGACCGATTTGATCAGATTTGCCCTTTATTTCTACAAGCTCCTTTTCTAAAAGTTTTTGAACAGAATAATCGCAATTCACACCACGAATCTGCTCAATTTCTCCCTTTGTCACTGGTTGCTTGTAAGCAATAATGGAAAGGGTTTCCATTTGGGCCGTGGAAAGTCTTTTTTGGCTTTGCTGCTTCAGTAAAATAGCAATGGAAGTCTGGTAAGCAGGTTTGGTTAAAAACTGATAACCACCCCCAAGCTTTTCCAAAGCAAAGGAAAAGTCTTCTTGCTTATACTTCTGCTGAAGTTCGGCCAATGCCTGATCAATATGGTCCAAAGGCACATCCGCCTCAAACATTTCACTCAGGCACTTATGAATTTCGTCCTTCCCCAAAGGAGAAGGACTGCAAAATATCAATGCCTCAATATGCCGATGAAGGAAATCCAAAGACTTATTTTTTAGCCAGTTTAGCTTCTATTGAATGCATAGTGTGTGGCACAGCCTTTAACCTTTCTTTAGCGATTAGCTTGCCCGTATCAACGCATACACCGTAAGTACCATTCTTGATTCTAATCAGGGCATTCTCCAAGTTGATGATAAATTTCTGCTGACGGGCTGCCAATTGGCTCAAGCTCTCTCTTTCCAAGGTATCCGCACCATCTTCTAACAATTTGGATGTCGAAGCTGTGTTATCGGTTCCACTGTCATTTTTCTTACTGAGGCTTTCTTTCAAAGAAGATAGCTCTTCCTTAGCCACTGCCAACTTTTGAAGAATGATTTCTTCAAATTCCTTCAGCTCTTCCTGAGAATAAGCTGTTTTTTCTTCCTGACTCATAGTATTCAAATTAAGTAATAGTACTGGGACGATAATTAACTTTAAAAGTTCCCTAAAATACATGGAGCACTTGGATTTACAAAAAATAAAAGGAAACCGATCATCAAAAAATACAATTTGGAATCAGTCAACTTTACCAAAACAATTTTAGAATAATAGGATCGAAAAAATTAATGAAAAGATCCGAAAATCAGGAGGCCATAAAAAAAGCCGTTACGCTACGGCTTTTCCTTTATTCATTAATTTATCGATTCGTTTTTGAAGCACTAATGGATCAATATCTATCCGATACTTCAATTTGAGGTATTGAATTACCTCATTTACTTCTTTTCCTTCGGCAATACAAAGCTTTTGTATAGCCTGATTGATGATTCCGGTTTCCATGGGCTTGAGGGGATGATTAGAACTAAGTTACTGATTTTTAAACAGATCTAGAAACCATTTACAAAAAATTAGAGTCTTTCAGCAATTATGATAGTCTTTTTGATTTGCCGCACATTCCCATTTAAATCAAACAAATCAGCTACAAGGATATAATATCCAGTCCGAACTCGCCCTCCATTTGAATTGGTACCCGTCCAAGAATACAGGCCTGATGTCCCCAAAATTTCATTCTGACCCAAAATCGCAACAATCCGACCAGCCATGTCATATATTCTAAAAGTTCCCACCCAGCCTGGCTCATTTAATTCGTACCTGATGGAGGTAAAAGTGTTTCCATTACTTCCTTCCGGGTCAAATACCTCCGGTTCAACCTGGATTAAATCCCCCAAAAACTCTTCTTCAATCAACTGAGAATTCTTCGTTCCGGGAGTCGCATAGCCCATAGACCCTGAAGCAGAATGCCAATTGGAAAGCACTGTAGCAGGGCTTTGCAAGGAAATCCTTTCCAATGAAACTCCCTTCGTATCCCTAAGCAAGGGGTGATGTAAACTCTCACTATACCGAAAGCTCTCTGCTAGCTCATCTGATGGAGCAAGCAATACTACTGTTCCGCCGGCAATCGGGTAACTAGGCAAAGTATTTACTTGATGAAATAAGCCCATAGCGGACAAAGGATAGTCATATTTAAGCTGAACCGTATCTGTACTTATGGCTAGTTGCGCATTGGGAGGAATTACCAAACTTCTTTGGCTGATTACCCTTATTTGATTGAGTATTCCTTGCACATCTAAATTCGCCAGCTTCCAGCCTCTTAGGTCCAAATAGCGATTTGTAGCATTCACCAACTCCACAAATTTGGGACTTCCTGTCCGGGAGTTGAATAGCACTTCATTGATCATCACATCTCCGATTTTAGCTTCTGAGGCACGAAGAATTTTGATTTCAATCTCTTCCAATTCATTCCCGCTACAATCTTGAAATCCATGAATTTTTAAAGTGGCTGGATTATTTTCCGGAAATGGATTTTGAAAAAACAATGTCACTTCATCGCTATTAATTCCAACAGAGTCTATTTCAATGATTTCTTGAAAACTCAAAAAGTTAGGAAAATAGAGGTTTTGCAGGGGTTCAGAAAATGTCAAAACCAAAGCCTGCTCATTTAAAAATTCAAATGCAAGTAACTCTGGCTTAACTAGGTCTGGACTTAAATCGAAAACCGAATTTTCTTGTCCAGGAGTCCCTCTGAAGGGTGCTATAGAAGGAAGAAGAAAAGGACTTTGGTCGCATTTCAATAATGGATTGACTACTTCCAGACTATATCCTCCCCCACTGAATTCAGTTCCTCTCCAAGAAGCTGCTGTATAGCTAACTTGGTCAATTTCTTTTCCGTTTCTGTCACTTAATTGAACTCGATCTCCTGAGTTGAGTAATGTTGGCCAAGAAGAAACGGGAATTACCGACCCAAAAGGCAAAAATTGATTGGCTTGGTTGGTTGGAGCAAGAATAGTGTAGGAATCTGGCTCTAACCAAAAATTACCAAGAGCAGTCGTATTTCTAGAATTTGAAAGCTGAACTCCCTCTACCCTGACAGGATAATCACCGATGTGGAGCAATTCTATATATTCTACATTCGGAAGGTCATTACCATCTCTTGGAGCAGGCATCAGCTCATTGATGACCAAAGTCTTAAATGGAATGTTGGTAGGATCGAAGAAAGTAAAATTGACCAGTGTATCTTCTAAAAAATTACCCTCTAAATCAGCTATTTGCCGGACTCTCAAATCATATAAGCCCCTGTGAACTAAAGTATCCTCGAAGCTTAAATACACCAAAGAATCTTGCCTGAGAATAGCTGACTCTGGCTCCTTTTCATCCAGTAGATAATTCAATTGAATTTGCGAAAAAACAGGATCCAATTTTTCAGAAAAGGAAAGTTCTAATGTTTTATCGTCATATCCCCGAACATTCAGCAACCTGGGAGCTTCTAAATCCTCTTCGATATCCCCAAACTCGAAATCATCCATCAAAAAACGGGCACATGATCCAGTCCCGGAACCAAATCGAATTTCCAGTTTTAAAAAGATTTCGGGCTCAACACTCAACTCTTCAGGGAGCAGAATTTCAAATTTTCTAAACTCCTGATCTTCATTGGCAAATTCATTTTCTGAGCCTAATCGAAACCAAGAAGAAGGATTATTTTCCAAACTTTTTTCGAATGAATAGAAAGCCTCCGCCGGACGAGTGCCAGATCCATTTCTGACTGCTTTTGCCCAAAATTGAATCTTCGGGTTTTCATACATATTTGGATTCAGCCGGATAAAAACTTTCCCGTCAAAGGTAGAAATTGGCTGAACTGCCAAGGCCTTGGAAGCATTTCGTCCTTGGCTGGATTGAAAAATACGAGATGAGCTGGACCTCAGCTCGTTTCCACTCCATCCCGGAATAAATTCTTGTGGATGATTTACAATTTGAAAATCCTCTTCAAAGCCCTCCCTTTGATTAGCTCCTTTTAAAGTCGCTGCCTGAACTAGTAGCAGCACAAAAAGAAAAAGTCCATCTAAAAATCTGACCATAAACCTTCTAGTCTAAAACCAATAAACTAATCTAATAAATCAAAGTTGATTATTTAAATTTTAGTCTAGAGAAATTATCTATTTGGTTCCTTTCTAGAAATGCAGACTATCATCCTTATTGGATATAAAAAGCTTTGCGTCTTCAAAAACTTAAAAGCCAGCCCAATGCTCGGATTCAGCCTATTTCATAACAAAACAAGATGGGAGCAGTTTTTTAAGAAAAGAGGTTATGAGAGAATATCAGATTCATTATAAAAACGGGAAGACAAAACAAATTCAATTTGCCGGCAGGGAAGACTTGTTGAAAAAGCTTTTTGATGGAGACGAAGAAAAACTGAAAGCAGAAGTAAATCTGTTGAGATGGGAATCTTCCGCTATGTTTTTTACAGAAGACCCACAAACAGGAAAAGTGGAATCCCAAATTACCACTGCGGATACTAACCCTTATGGTTGGAGGAGAGAAGGAAAATTTGAAGACGAGTAAATTTTAAAACCAATCTCAAGATTTTCTGCTGTTCTGCTTTTGATTTTTTATCACTTGAAGACTTTTAGCACGCTTTAAACTGAATTTGATAAAAAGTAATTCAACAAATCGATTCAATAAATTTCAGTATAAATCTGAAAATGAATGCATAGCTGTTAATTTTACAGCTTGAAAATAATTAACCTATTCAAACCATCATGAAATCGAGCACGACGCAAGCGACACACACTGAGATGATTGTAAATTGTGCGAGATTCCATCTGACCTCTAAAAATCAAAATATAAACAGATGAAATTAGCTGTGGTAGGAGCAACCGGCCTGGTTGGCTCTGAAATTCTAGAAGTGCTGGACGAGCACAATTTTCATTACGACGAATTGCTATTGGTCGCTTCCGAGCGCTCAGTAGGTAAACAGATTGAATACAAGGGAAAAAAACATACAGTCATCGGCTTGGCTGATGCTGTAGCTGCCAAACCACATATCGCAATTTTTTCAGCGGGCGGTAGCACTTCACTAGAATGGGCTCCTAAGTTTGCTGAAGCAGGAACTACCGTCGTGGACAACTCATCAGCCTGGAGAATGGACCCGAGCAAGAAATTGGTGGTACCGGAAATCAATGCGAAAGAACTGAGCAAAGAAGACAAGATTATCGCCAACCCTAACTGCTCAACCATTCAGATGGTATTAGCATTGGAGCCTTTGAGACACCAATATGGGATCAAAAGAATTGTGGTCTCTACCTATCAGTCTGTAACAGGCACAGGTAAAGCAGCCGTAGATCAAATGATGGCAGAGCGCGCAGGTGAAGCTAATCCGCCTATGGTTTATCCTCACAAAATTGACATGAATGTACTTCCTCATATTGATGTATTCCAGCCAAACGGATACACCAAAGAGGAGATGAAAATGATCAATGAGACCAAGAAAATCTTCAGTGACAACAGCATCCAAGTAACTGCGACTACCGTCAGAATCCCTACTATGGGAGGCCACTCTGAATCCGTCAATGTGGAGTTCAACAAAGATTTTGATTTGGACGAGGTAAAAAAATTACTTGATGAAACTCCGGGAGTAATCGTACAGGATGATCCAGCCAACTTTGTCTATCCTATGCCGATCAATGCACATAAGAAAGATGAAGTGTTTGTAGGAAGATTAAGAAGAGACGAATCTCAGCCAAACACCCTCAACATGTGGATTGTGGCTGATAATTTGAGAAAAGGAGCAGCTACCAACGCAGTCCAGATTGCTTCCTTTTTGGTAAAGAATCAATTGGTCTAAATGGACTTTAGCGAGTTTCATACTACTGAATTCCAACAATTTGTGCAGGATCATCTCAGTGAAGATCCTGCACTTTTACTTTTAAAATATCAGGGAAAAACAAGCTTTGACCTAAAGGCCGCTGTTCAACAAATTGCTGCAAGACAAAAAGCTTCCAAAAAGCTTCAGGAATGGGTGTCCAATCCACAAATCATTTTTCCACCTAGTATTTCCTTGGAACAAAGCTCATCAGAAGAAACTGCCAGAAAGAAAGCTGAAGGACTGAATGGAAAGTGGATGATAGACTTGACTGGAGGTTTTGGAGTGGATTTTTATTATTTAAGCCAAGGCTTTGAAAAAGGAATCTATTGTGAAAAGCAACCCGAGCTTTTCCAGATCTCAAAGTATAATCTAGAGCTATTGGGACACTCCAAAGGATTAGAACCCTTGAAGGATTTAGAAAACAAATTTGATTTTTTTGAAGGAGATGGTTTGGGATTTTTGGAGAAAACTGAGCTTCATTTTGACCTCATCTATGCTGATCCTGCTAGAAGAGGTATAGGAAATCAAAAACTCTACAAGCTAAAAGATTGTCAGCCTGATTTGGTTTCGGTTTGGGAAGATTTAAAAAAGAAGGCAGATGAAATTCTTTTGAAGTATTCCCCTATGCTCGATCTCAGTCAGGCTTGGTCAGAGCTACCTGAAATTCAAAAAATCACCATTCTTTCCGTGAAAAATGAAGTAAAGGAGCTTTTGCTTCATTGGAAAAAGGATAATACCTCGCATAAGAAAAAGGTGGTTGCGATTGATTTGGGCGGAAATTTACCGGAGTTTGAGTTTGAAAGGGAAGAAGAAGAACTTGCCCAATCCTCATTTGGAGAGGCAGAAAAATACCTGATTGAGCCTTCCAGTAGCGTATTAAAAGCTGGGGCTTTCAAATTATTCGGAGCACGTTTTGGCCTAAAGAAACTGGACTCTAACAGTCACATATATACTTCAGAAAACTTACCTCAAAATATCCCAGGAAAAGTCTTTGAAATACTTGAAGAACTCCCTGCCAAGAAAAATGAACTGAAAAGCCGATTCCCTTCCGGCAAAGTGAATGTGATTACCAGAAATTACCTAATGGGGACAGATGCCCTGAAAAAGAAAATGGGCGTGAAAGATGGAGGGGAAGATTTTTTAATTGGCACCAAGACTTTGTCTGGGTATAAGCTTTTTTGGTGCAGAAGAAAATGAATCTCTCTTTCTTCAAAATTACCGTAGGCAATTAAGCTAGGTAGCCGTGGATTCTCCAAGAAAATCCCTCCATGCCGGAGGTATGGAACATTAATATTTTCTTTCACCCCTACAGGGTGAAGGGAGGTCTCCGATTATCTTATTGCCACCAAGCTTTAATCCCTAACAGGATTTTCCATGACTACAGGTAACAAACAAATAGCCAGAATTAAAACCCATAATTCTGCCCAGTGTCTGAAAAAATGACAAGTTAACTTTAATAATTCACCCAATAAATCAAGCACCCTTTAATAAAAAAAGTGAAGGATTACTCCTTCACTTCTTCATAATCGACGTATTCACCGCCTTCTATATCTTTTTTCCGTTTTGCTTCATGAGATTTGGGAATGTAATCAACCGAGATATCTTCTTTAGGACTTGATTGAGATTGCTGGGCTCTTCTTTGCTCTCGCTCCATCTCCTGAACATGTGCCGCAAACCTTGCCAGCTTTGTCCTCAAGAAGTAGCGAATCAATTGACCCAACAACCATCCTATACCTAAAACTATGATTATAAACTTCACTTAATTTCTCTTTTTTAACTTTTAATCGAAGTCTTATTCCAGTAAATTTTCAGCCTTCTTGCTTCCCTTATCTACTCAGATAGAGATTTCTTTCGGAATATATCTTCAAGAAATAATCATCCATCAAATCATCTATGAAGTAAATCGCTTCACCCGTAGACTTCATTTCTGGACCCAATTCCTTATTTACATTCGGGAATTTGTGGAAGGAGAAAACTGGCTCCTTGATTGCATAACCCTTTTTGGTAGGTTTGAATTCAAAATCAGTCACTTTTTTCTCCCCAAGCATCACCTTAGTCGCATAATTCACATAAGGCTCCTGATAGGCTTTACAGATAAATGGTACGGTTCTGGAAGCTCTTGGGTTGGCCTCAATCACATAAACCTTATCATTTTTGATCGCAAATTGAATATTGATCAAGCCGACCGTTTTAAGGGCCAAGGCAATCTTTTCTGTGTACGTTTCAATCTGACGGATTACCAAATCTCCCAAGTTGTATGGAGGCAATACCGCGTAAGAATCTCCTGAGTGGATACCTGCAGGTTCGATATGCTGCATAATCCCGATGATGTACACATTTTCTCCATCACAAATCGCGTCGGCCTCAGCTTCAATCGCACCCTCCAGGAAATGATCCAGCAAAATTTCATTGTTTGGAATATCTTTTAGCACATTTACCACATGCTCTTCCAACTCTTTTTCATTGATCACGATTTTCATCCCTTGACCACCTAATACGTAGCTAGGTCTCACCAACAATGGGAATCCAATGGTTTTGCAAAGCTCAAGCGCTTCATCTGTGTTGTGGATCGTTCCAAATTCAGGATAAGGCACATTGTTTTCTTTCAAAAGCGTAGAGAAAAGACCTCTATCTTCCGCCAAATCCAATGCTTCAAAGCTGGTACCGATAATCTTGATTCCATACTTATCCAGCTTCTCGGCCAATTTCAATGCAGTCTGACCACCTAACTGCACAATTACCCCTTCAGGCTTTTCGTGCAGGATAATCTCATAGATATGCTCCCAGAATACCGGCTCAAAGTAAAGCTTATCTGCTACATCCGGATCTGTCGAAACTGTTTCCGGATTACAGTTGATCATGATAGTCTCATAGCCCAACTCTTTAGCTGCCAAAACTCCATGAACGCAAGAGTAGTCAAACTCAATCCCTTGGCCTACTCTGTTTGGTCCAGAACCAAGCACCACCACTTTTTTCTTATCCGATCTAACTGATTCATTTTCATCGCCAAAAGAAGAGTAGTAGTAAGGTGTTTGTGCTTCAAACTCAGCCGCACAGGTATCTACTAATTTGTAGACTCGCTTGATCCCCATTTCCTCGTAGCGCTTGGTGAAGACTTCACTTTCCAAGCAACCCAACAAATGAGCAATCTGCCTATCAGCATAGCCTTTCTTTTTGGCCAAATCCATCAGTTCGAATGGGATGGTATCTATCTCATATTTTTCAATTTCACCTTCCAGGTGAATCAATTCTTCTATTTGCTTCAAGAACCACTTGTCGATTTTGGTCAAATCCTGAATGGTTCTAAAAGAGATTCCTAACTTGAATGCATCATACACATGAAACAATCTATTCCAGCTAGGATTAGCCAAGGAGTATAAAATCTGTGCTTGATCTCTCAATTCTTTTCCATCAGCACCCAAACCATTTCTCTTGATCTCTAGGGATTGACAAGCTTTTTGCAAAGCTTCTTGGAAGTTTCTCCCAATTCCCATGACCTCTCCTACTGCCTTCATGGAAAGTCCCAATCGACGGTCAGATCCTTTGAATTTATCGAAATTCCAACGAGGAATTTTCACAATGACATAGTCAATGGATGGTTCAAAATATGCCGAAGTAGTTCCCGTTATAGAGTTTGGCAACTCATCCAAATTATAACCTATAGCCAATTTGGCAGCCACTTTGGCGATTGGATACCCGGTAGCTTTAGAAGCTAGCGCAGAAGATCTGGATACTCGTGGGTTGATCTCTATCCCAATGATTTCTTGATTATCAGGGCTGACAGCAAACTGTACATTACATCCCCCGGCAAAATTCCCGATACTGTTCATCATAGTAATCGCATAATTTCTCATGCGTTGATACACGGTATCCGGAAGGGTTTGAATCGGTGCAACTGTGATTGAATCCCCGGTATGCACACCCATAGGATCAAAGTTTTCGATGGAACAGATAACGATCATATTTCCGATGTTATCCCGCATGACCTCTAGCTCATACTCTTTCCATCCCAAAATACTTTGCTCTATTAACACCTCATGAACAGGCGAAGCTTGCAAACCTGCACTGAGTAATCTTTCAAAATCTTCTTCTTTTTCTACAAAAGCGCCTCCAGCACCACCTAGGGTATAGGAAGCACGGATAATTAAAGGAAATCCAATTTCCTGTGCGATTTCTTTTCCTTGAAGAAATGAGGTGGCAGTAGCTCCTCTACAAACTCCTACCCCGATTTTTTCCATCAAAGCCTTGAATTTTTCCCGGTTTTCAGCTGTATCGATGGCATCGATATCCACCCCGATCATTCTTACTCCGAAATTTTTCCATATTCCTGCTTTTTCGCAGTCAATGGCCAAGTTTAAAGCTGTTTGACCACCCATAGTTGGTAATACCGTATCAATGTCCGGATGATCTGTTAGAATTTTTTTGATGGATTTCTTTTCCAGTGGGAGCAAATACACGTTGTCTGCTGTCACCGGATCTGTCATAATCGTCGCTGGATTAGAATTGATCAAGGTGACAATGATGCCTTCTTCACGAAGAGATCTGGATGCCTGCGAACCTGAATAGTCGAATTCGCATGCTTGACCGATGACGATGGGACCTGAACCGATGATGAGTACGTGCTTGATACTACTGTCTTTAGGCATTAGAGAAGGAGGTTGAAGAGAAATTTTTACTTAAGTCCAAATTGGGGCAAAATTAGAAAAATATTCTAAAGGGGCATGGATAAGTTACAATTAAGTCCCCAAAACTGCCCAAATATCTGAAAAAAGCCTTTACTAGAATTTTAGCTCAGTCGAAAAAGCAAAAATGTCAGTAATCCTAAAACAGTAAGTGTCAGTAAAATCAAGGTCACTCGAAGGAGTTTTTTCCTCAAAATCAAATCGGCAGGATTTAATTCCCTGACCCTGCCTTCCTTCTTAGCTTTCTCTTCCAGTGCTATTCCAATTGGTAAGCCAACCGCTATACCTGTTCCCACAAATGCGAAATTTCCTAATGCCAAACTCAAGGCTATCCCGATAGGAAAGCCCATCAAAAGACCAATCATGACATAGTATCCCTGAGCTTGCTTTTTTTTGGCCTCCATTTTTTTAACGCTTTAGCATGAACCAATAATTTGGATCTATTACTGGTAAAGTTTGGCTTTTGATAAGCACCGGCTTTAAGCCTAGATTCACCTTTTGCATTCCCTCAGATGTTCCAATCTCCACAAGCATTTCAAAGTCAATTCCTTTCAAACTCACTTGCCAGCCCTTTTTGCCCTTATTTTTCACCTCCACTTCAGGAAGGGAGGTTGTCAATAAATATAAATCGAAAAAGCCACGCAGATCTTTTCCAGAGTAATCTAAAACGAAGTTTACAAAATCATCCGAATTAACTCGATTTTGATAAGTAAATCGATCATCATTGGCAAAAGCCTTCAGCATAGGGAAGAATAATTCATCCCCTAGAAAACCTCTCAGTGAGTGCATGATATAAGCTCCTTTCGTGTAAATTTCAGGATGATAGGCCTCTTCTTCCGTGCTGTTGGGAGGACTTTGTACCGACTTGGCATGCGGAATATTTCGAAGCTCTGATTTCACTTTTTTCAAATACGCTTCTTCTCCTCCATGCTCCAGATAAAACAGCCAATCTCCATATGCGGTGATGCCTTCATGAATCCACATGTCTGCCCAATCTCCTACTGAGACTTTATTTCCAAACCACTCATGCCCTAATTCATGATGTAAAAGCCAGTCATATTGAACCTTTCCCATAGGTACAAACTGGAAATTATTCCCATAGGCATTGATGGTCTGATGCTCCATCCCCAAATAAGGAGTTTCCACTACCGCGATTTTATCATCCGGAAATGGAAATGGTCCAAAATACTTCTCATGAGTTTTGACACTTTCCTCCAACACCTGAAGTAATGCCGATGCTTTTCTTCTATTTTCCTGCAAAACATACACTACCAGAGGAACCTGTCTCCCTGATACACTGGTGAAAATAGAATTTTCTTCTTCAAAAACTCCCAGAGTAAAATTGATATTGTAATTATTGATAGGATATTCAGTAGCCCAGTGAAAGGTGGTTTTCTCCTGTCCTTTTTGGGTATCCAATAAACGACCATTAGAGGCTACGAAATAGGGATTTGGCGCAGTGAAATAAAGATCAACTCCTTGACTGGGCTCAGAACTGGGGTGGTCTAATGCCGGCATAAATATTTTTGCTCCTTCTCCTTGAGAAGATAATCCCATCCAATGGTTTCCTAGTCTGTCCTTTTCCCAGGAAAAACCTCCAGTCCAAGGCGGGTTGATAGCTATGGGAGTTTTTCCTGAATAATGTACTGTGACTTGATCACAGGTGCAGTCTATGGGAATAATATCCAAAATATCATTTTGATGGGAAAATGTGACTTCCTCCCCATTCATAATCACTTTGGATACTTCGTATTCATCAATCAGTTGGAAACGGAGCGTATCTAATTTATCAGAACTATCAAAAGTGATGGTATTAGAACCCGCAATGGATTGATTTTCGGGAAAAAGTTCTAGTCTCAATTCATAATGGACTATGCTAAACTTACTTTGGAGCGGGTCCATTGGACCTCCCCAATCCCAATTTTGTGCAAGGGAAAATTGACAACAAAACAAAGTCAGTATAAGGAGTAGCAGGGATAATTTTTTCATGGAGGTAAGATAAGAAAATAGCCTAAGAAGGATAAAGCCTATAAAGCATCTCCAAAAGATGAACCCCAAAATTTCTGGATTTCATTTGAGAAACTTTTTTGAAACCATAACGCTCATATAGACTAATGGCAGGGTCTAAGCCTGAGGTAGTATAAAGGTAAGCTCCTCTGTACCCTTTTTCTTTGTAGAATTCCATCCACTCTTCCATTAATCTTTTTCCCAAACCCATGCCTCTGTAAGTTTTTTCCAGGATAAAATAACGGAGTTGGGCCTGTTCATCTTGTCTATGCATCAAAAGTAAAAATCCGACCATTTTTCCTTCTGACTCCACCACCCAGACTTTATCGCGGTTGGCATCATATTGTCGGTAAAACTCCAAAAGGCTGTCCATTACATAGGCTTCGAAACCCAAACCAAAATTATGTTCCTCCGCATAAATTCTTCCGTGCAGGGCGGCTATTTGCCCCAAATCTCCAGGGTTCAGTTGATTTCGAATGAAAATCTTAGCTTCAGTTTCCATAGAAAAATAATTGAGAGCCTATGAAACTACTCAAAATCAGGCAAAAAGAAAACCGCCAAGATATCTTGGCGGCTACTTTTAATTCTCTGCGTAGTTGAAACTATCTACTTGTTCCTTGACCCAATCCTGATATTTGGACTTTCGGTATTCAGCCCAATCTTCCCTGTATTTGGACTCATCAATCAAAAATTTAAATGCTGTCATTGATTTGGGCTTGGTCAGTGCATTGACCAAATCCTCGGCAAGATTTCTCTCTTTTACCCTTCTATCAATGAAATCCTGCATGACTTGATGCTCTTGAGGAACTTCCATTTTGGTAAACTCCGCGAAATTATCCGGCTCAGCATCAATCTCGTCTAAAATATCCTCTTCGTCAGGAGTCAGATCATAGTTGAAATAATCTTCATCATCAGGCATAAAGTGGATTTTCTTTTTGTCGATCTGGTAAAAACAGACCATACCTTTAAGTAATTGGGCAGCAATGAAATCTACCTCTTTTTCTGTAAGCGAAAGCATGGATGGTTTTGAAATATTTTCAGAAAAATAACGAATGTCAGATTCTGGATCAATTATTTTTTAATGTTACAAATCATGCGCCAAACTAGGAACAATTTACTTGACTTTCATCATCATTTTTAAAATTTCTGTATCAAGTTCATGTCCTCCCTCAAATGTGATCTTTTCAATCGATTTCCCCAAAATTTTGATCAGTTCCTCCTGCTTATCAATGCTTTCCGGAGTAATCAGTTCGTCTTGAGTACCCAAAACTATTTTCAAGTCCGTTTGGGAAAATTTACCTCTTGCATCCTCTAACTGCATGTCATGCGCAAAACCTCCTGCCCATAATATCAGAGTATCCACCTCACCCGACCATCTGCTAGCCCATCTGGTAGCAGTTGCAGCACCTTGAGAGAAACCCAGAATCTTAATCTTTGGCTTCTTTTCAAATTTCCTGAGATATGACTCCATTAACTCATCTAGGTATCGATGGTTATTTTCAATCGCTTTTTCCCGCTCATGCCTAGTCATCCAGTTGGCTCCAACTCTACCTTGAAAATCCTTCAAATAAGCATAATTAGTCCCTTCCGGAGCTATAAATAATCGGTTTTCCTCAAAAAAGGGCTGGAATTTTCTGATAAAAAACTCAGCCAATTGCCCGTAGCCATGGAAAAGCAACCAAATTTCCTTTTCCCGAAAATCAGGCTCTTTGGAAACTACATAATGAGCCTCATATTCAAATCGTATACTTTTTTTCAAAATCTAGCCTTTCAGATCATTGAATTTAAGAGGAAGCAGATTTTCCACTCCATCTATGCGGTAGATTTTCCCATCAGCTCTCAAAAAAAGCATTTTTATGGCCTGATTAAACCGGTTTTCAACTTCGTTGATCGTTTGCCTGCAGATACCACATGGAGAAACTACCGCCCACTGATCCTCTCCCGCTCTTTGCGCTACTACTGCCATCATAATTGGAGCAGATTGCGGATAATTAGCTCCAGCATAGCCTAAAACCAGTTGCTCGGCACAAACTCCTGCGGGGAAGCTGACATTTTCCTGATTACTGCATTGAAGCATATTCCCATTTTCTAAAAGAACTGCCGCTCCCACTCGAAAAGAAGAATAAGGAGCATAGGCAGCTTGACTGATAGACTTTGCTTTTTCCACCAATGCCTGCTCTTGTGGATCTAAATCTGAAAAATCCAGAATCTCTAAATAACTTTTTACCTCTATTTTTTGCATGTAATGAATTGCTTGGGGGAAATCGAACGAGTAAATTAATGATTTGTTCAACAAAAACTGGATTTCTCCCTTTTTCCTGCGAGTTTTATCAGGAGAACTCAAATTTTACTCATGCATAGTATTCTGATTTTAGGAGGCGGAAAATCCTCCACTTACCTCATCGATTATCTGGCAGACTCTTGTCAAAACAAAGACAGGAAATTGATTTTAGCAGACCTGGATGAAAAAGCAGCTTTGGAAAAGCTCAAAAACCGCCCCAATACTTTCGCAAAATCTTTGGATGTTTCCGATCCTGAAAAAAGAAGATCGCTTATTCAGGAATCCGACCTGGTGATCTCCATGCTTCCTGCCTTTATGCACCCAACGATTGCCAAAGACTGTTTGGATTTGGGAAAGCATTTTTTCTCCGCCTCTTATGTATCTGAGGATTTGAAAAAAATGGCTTCAAAGATCAGTGAAAAAGGATTGTTTTTTCTGAACGAATGTGGCTTGGACCCAGGAATAGACCACATGTCTGCGATGAAAATTATTGATGAAGCAAAGTCAAAAGGACATCAAATCACCTCTTTCAAATCCTACTGCGGTGGACTCCTTGCACCTGAATCAGAAGATAATCCCTGGAAGTATAAATTCACCTGGAACCCAAGAAATGTGGTGTTGGCAGGTCAAGGCACTTCGCGTTATGTCGAAAAAGGAGATCTAAAATTCATTCCTTATCATAACCTTTATAGGAGGCTTGAATCCATACATTTTAAAGGATTGGGAGATTTTGATGGCTATGCCAACCGGGATTCTTTAAGCTATAGAAAAGTCTATGGTCTTGAAAATATCCCAACCTTACTTAGAGGAACATTGAGAAGGGCAGGTTATTGCAAAGCTTGGAATGTGTTCGTTCAGCTGGGGATGACGGATGATAGTTTCGAGGTAAATTTCCCGGAAAACAGTACGCTTCGGGATTTCATCAATGCATTTTTACCCTATGACCCTCAACTTTCCGTGGAAGAAAAATTAGGAGAGTTGATCCAAGATTTGGATTTCCCAACCTTTGAAAAATTACAATGGCTGGGTTTTTTCAGTGATCGAAAGCTGCCAAAAACATCCGGAAGTCCTGCCGCCTTACTTCAAGCAATTTTGGAAATCGACTGGGCTTTGGGGAAAGAAGATCGGGATATGATCGTGATGCAACATTTATTCGAACTAGAAACTGATCAAGGAAAAGAGGTACTCACATCAAGTTTAGTCTGCTTTGGAGAGGATTCGACCTACACCGCCATGGCCAAAACTGTAGGATTACCCCTCGCAATTGCGGTGGATTTATTTTTGGATGGAAAAATAAAACTAAGCGGATTACATCTACCCATCCTCCCAGAAATCTACCTACCCATACTGGAAGAGTTGGGAAAAAGAGGGATCATATTCCAAGAAAAATCTGAATTCCAGCCATAGACCGGAATTCAGACTAAGGATTCCAATCAGCAGGCGGAGCGAGTTGGGCTCCAGGAACTTCCCTGCAATCATCGGGAATAATTGCTTTGTTTTGCCGGAAGGTTAAATCATTCTGGTCTATATAAATTCTTCTGACAGTCTCTGCACCGACTATAAAGTAACCTAAAACCACTTCTTCAGGGTTTTCCAAATTAATCATATTGCCACGAATACTTGCAGGAGGAGGATCAAAGACAGAACCACTGATTTCTGTTTGTTGCTTTACCAACCTGAGAAAGCGGTAGGCTTCCTGTGAAATGCTCATCTGTCTCACATCTACCCGGTAGGTCTTGACAAAGCGCAAGCCATCATCTTCAATAAATCCTACTGGAATTCGGGTAGTCAAGCCATTGAAATTATCATCGTTGGCAATAAATATACTTTGGTTTCCTACTTGTTCAGACCTAAAACATGCAATACAGCAAGGTTTGGGCTGAGGATCACGACTTGGGTTAGCATCAGATGGTCGAGGGGTAAATAGGTCAGGTCTGGTCTCCAAAACATAAACTGACGGCCCATTTCGCCAGAAGTAGAAGTTATTTTCATCCACAGGATCATTGATCTCTGCTATCAACTGAACTCCTGATCTATCATTCAATTCTCCTTCTACAGGAATCCGAACAGTCTGAACACTGAGATTATTGATTTCAGGCACTGCATTTACTTTCTCAGGAAAAGAAGTATAGACTGTTCCATCTGGCGTTTGTATCTGCAAGGTGTAGCTTCGTCCAAGCTGGGCAGCAAAATTTTCAGGTGTAAAATAAGCTCCTCTATCATTTGCTGACTCAGCTAGAAAAACTACATTTCCCAAATCATCTCTTACAATAACCGTAGCACCTGTGACTGGCCGTATCAGCCCTTCAAATACAGAACCATAAGTTGCACTTCTAGTCAGTCGAATTACCTGTCTACCCGGCTGTGTGGTAATCATTCCCTCTATGGTAAGCAACTGTTCCCCTTCCCCAACTTCCACTTCATAGGGATCAATGCAGGCCATAGGCAGCATCAAAAGGACGTAAAAAAGCTTTTTAAATACTCTCATCTCAAAACTTAATTGAATAGCTTAAACTTGGTAAAGGAACTCCCAACACTGCCAAACGAAGGGCTTGAGGAGGTGCTCCTGCTTCATCCACAAAAAAGAGAGAGAATGGATTTCTTCTCCCGTACACATTAAGCACGGAGAAGGTCCAATCACCATCATAGAACTTGCCTTTTCCTTTCAACTTAAAATTCACTGAAAGGTCCAGTCGGTGGAAATCCGGAAGTCTCTGTTCATTTCTTCTGTCAAAGAAAGCTAGATTATTCCCTGAGTAATCAAACTTGGCCTCAGGAAAAGTAACTGGTCTCCCTGTACTGTATCCGAAAGTTGCAGAAATAGAGGTATTGGTGGAAACCTTGTAATTTCCTATCAAAGTCAGGTCATGAGGCTTATCGAAATTGGAAGCAAACCATTCTCCATCGTTGATCATTTCTTCCTCAAATGGTGTGATTACTCTTCTCAAGCTTCTGGAATAGGTATAGGACACCCAACCTGTCAATCTTCCCAAATTCTTTTTCACATACAACTCAATCCCATAAGCCCTGCCCTGTGCCGGAACAAGCTCTGTTTCAAGATGATTTTGAAGAATTAGATTAGCACCATCTTTATATTCCACTACATTCTGAATGTCCTTGTAGTAGACCTCAATAGAGGTCTCGAAAATATTACCCTTGAAATTGTTATAAAATCCCAAAGAGTATTGATCTACAACTTGAGGATTCAAAAACTCGTCACTCAACTTCCAAACATCTGTCGGCGCGATGGTAGCAGTATTGGAAATTAAATGGATGAATTGATACATCTTGTTGTATCCTGCTTTGATAGAGCTGTATTTGGAAAGCGAGTAGCGAATCGAGCCCCTAGGGCCAAGTCCATCATAGGAAATGATGTTTTCACCATCCGCATAACTTCTTTCCGAAATAGCTGATCCTTCAGATTTAGGTTGGTTTTCGGCATATTGTCTCACCGTCCTTGGCCCCAAATACTGATACATGTCATACCTTAATCCGTAGGATATCCCAATTTTCTCTCCGAATTCCAATTCATGCTGAAAATGGACCCCGGATTCCCTACCAAATTCATCCTGCACTTTTTTGGGTAATATCCCGGATTCCTGCTCGCTGGAGGGGATCAATTCACCGGGCTGAACAGTCAAATCTTTGAAATCACCGCCAAAAGTCACTCTATTATTTTCTCCAATCTGATAAGTCATGAAGGCCTTCATTCCGAAATCCTGAATTCCTGAATTCAAATCAAAATCATTGATCCCTGATCGATTAAAGATGCTGTAATCATATTGGGTATAATAACCCAAAGCCTCCAAGCTCAACTTCTCGCCAAACTTGCTTTTCCACTGAAGAGAGTGAGAATTATTTTTCCAGGAAATTGTAGTATCTGAGGCAAAAGCAAAATCATCGTAAGAGGTGTAATAGCTATAAGTGAATTCATTGTTTTCAGAAATAGGCGCTGAAATCACCAAATTGCCATCATAAAAATTCGCCTGCGAATTATTCAAGTCAGGATTGCTCAAAGCACCCAAAAACCAATTGATATAGGAGCCTCTAAAGCCTCCCCTGACAGAAAGTTTGTTTTTAATCAGGGGACCATTGACACCTATTTTCCCAGAAAAATTACTCAACATCAAGTCTCCTCCCCATTTGTCAATACTTCCGGTTTTTGGTAGAATATCCAAAATGGATGAACCCCTGCCCCCATATCGAGTGGGAATCACAGACTTGTACAAAGTCACATCATTCACCACATCCGCATTGAAAGAAGTAAAGAGCCCAAAAAGGTGAGTTGGGTTATAAATTGGAGCCCCGGCAAACTGAATTAGGTTTTGGTCTGCTCCTCCTCCACGGACATTCAATCCTGCTGCTGCCTCACCAACTTGCGAAACACCCGGAAGTGTGGCCATAGAGCGAATAATATCGACTTCCCCGAGGAATGGCGGGAGTTCCTTGATGGAATTCATACTCAAAGTAATCGCTCCCATATCGGTAGATCGAATATTTTTCTCCGGATCTCTTCCGAAAATCACCACATCATCCAATTGAAAATCTTCTTGCAGCATTCGAATAGACATTCTTCCATCTCCTACAGCCACAATGGGATATTTGATGGTTTCATATCCCACATATCTAAACTCCAAATTGTATTCTGCCCGGTCAAGGACCAGCTCAAACCCTCCATTGGAATCGGTGATACGCGTGATGTTCAATTCAGGAACTGTAACAGTCGCGCCCACCAGTGCTTCGCCTGTAATCTCATCCATTATCCGTCCTGAGATTTTGATGTTTTTCAATTGCCCTATATCTCTACCTACTACCTCCCTTTTGGGTTGGGTTTGGGTAAAAGCCACATGTGTGAGCAAGAAAAGTATAAGAGGTAAAAGTCGCTTCATAGTCAAATCTTAAAATCCCTCAGGTGTAAATTTGTACATATTCATAGGAAATGATCCGGCCAAGGTAATGTCTGGGACACGCATGATATATAAAACTCCATCTTTGACGAAGTGTCCTACCAAAATACTCTGAGGCAACCCTGGCATGGGATTTTTTGGCTTCCATGTCATAGTATTCAGGTTAAGCTCCCATAGCTCATCAGATCTGCGATAAAGACCAACATAAGCCTTATCTCCAATTACTCTGCCCATTCCATATCCATCACCCAATCCACCTGGATAACTGGAAACTATTTGCCAAGAATCGCTTGATGGAGTATAGGACCAAACTGATTTATCTTTCCCAATTATGTAGGCTCTCCCTTGATAGATAAAATGAGCATTTTCTGCATTGAAATTTTCAGGGGGTGTTCCTAGCAAACTCCAAACTTTAGTTACAGGATTATACTTTCTAAAAGATGCCTCGTTACTTTGCTTAGTTCCCAAAACATAGAGCGTGGAGTTAATTTCAAAAGCTAAAGACTCCCTACTTTCAAAAGGTAAATCACCCAATTGTTCAAAACCAGAGTCTGTAATCTTCCAAAAGCTGGAATTTATGACAATGGGATTGCCCAGTCTGGCAGTTCCTCCACCAATATAGTTGTCCGTGAAAAAAGCAAAAGATCTTGGAGAGCCGGGAAATTCCACTCTATCCCAAGTTTTAGTTGCTATATCATATCGCTGGAAATACTCTAACTGAAAAAGTCTTCTTTCAGAACCTAAACCTATATGAAGACCTGAGTTTCTCTGGAAAAACACATTGTCGTAAACCTTTATTTCCTGAGGAAAAGCGGTGATCAATTCATAAGTACCTACTCTATATTCAAATTTTTCAGGAAACTCTACTACATTATTTTGAACCTGAATTTTGATAGGAACCGTCACACCATCCTTAGGGGCAGGTATTCTTACCCGAATTCTGCTTTCTAGGGTAATGCTGATGATTTGAGCTTCCACAGAGCCAAAAAACACTTTGGTGTCTTTGGTGAAGTTTCTTCCGATAATGGTCATCTCTTGTCCAGTAGCTCCAAAAGCGGGACTAAATGATTCCAAACCAACCGGTAAAGTCCGGACTTCAACTACATTTCCGAATTCATCTCCTGTGCCAGAATTGAAAAATGACTTGGCATAATAGAGTTGATTGACATCCAAATCAGATACTTGCCCGATAAACCTTCCCGGGCCATCCTTTGCCCCTAAAGAAATGATGATGGGGGATGCAAAATTAGGGTCTTTAGAAAGGTAAAAACCATGATCCTGAACCTGCACGGATTGATTACTGATTACCCTTCCCAAAAGTCGAACTTGTTCACCACTGGCATATAGTATTTCTTCAGTGACTACAAATGTGGTTTCATTTTCTTCGGTACAGGCCCATCCCAAAAAAAGCATTGCCAAACAGCAAAGAGACAGAATTTTTTTCATAAAACTGGGGTAGCTAATAAGTCCCCAAAAATAGAGAAATACCTATTTATTACAACCCCTGAACCTGAATCTTTCAGGGATTTAACATTCAACCTAAGTTATTGAACGCGATCCTTTCAAAAACCTAATAAAAATCCTGAAATAAGGCTTTTATAAATATCCGAATAGTCCCCAGAATCTTCTTTTATGAAAATTCGAGTTTGCCTCTTTTCCTGAAAAGTCCTGTGAAAGGACCTCACTATTCTGTGAATAGGTTTGATCGGTCTATCCTGTACCTGTATTTCCTGTCCAGAGTTAAAACCAAGTTTGGAAAAAATCAACTCTAACTCTTCCATTTGGCGCGGTGGCAATATCACCCAAAACGCGCCATCCTTAGTCAAAAGCTGGTCTACTGAATTCGCTAAATCCTCAAATGATAGACTGTCTGTATGTAATGCTTGGTTTCTTTTGGAATCTGTCGATTTCAAATGATCAGGGAAATATGGGGGATTTGATACGATCAAATCGAAAGAGGACTTCTTCTTCAAATCCTGAATAGCACCTTTTGAAATTTCTAACCTATCAGAAAAAATGCTTTGCTCAAAATTCATCTTAGCCTGCTCAAAGGCATCCTGATCAATCTCTATTGCAGAAATATGTGCTTGTTCAAAGCGCTGAGCTAACATCAAAGAAATGACACCTGTCCCAGTTCCTATATCCAGAATAGTTTTGACCTCTTCCCCCTCCGCTAATGATCCTAAAAGGACTGCATCGGTAGAAATCTTCATGGCACAGCGATCCTGTTCCACCCGAAACTGCTGAAACTGAAACCAGCTATTGCCCATCAAGTCCTGGCTTTACTGAATAATCTGGATTTGAATCGTGGCCTGTCCTCCATCACATTCAATTCATCTTCTGAAACCCGCTTAACGCTCTCTATGGTGTAAAAAGCCTTTTCATCAATTTCCTTAACCTTTGCGATGAATTCCTGAAGATTCTCCCGCTTCATCACAGTAAAAAGTAGATTCACCTTTCCATACCTTCCTTCCGCTCCCACGCTGGTAAACCTGTAATCTCTTTCCTTCATAAACTCCAATAATTTGGGTTCAGAAATTGGCGTAATGATTCTTACCAACACTCTCCCTAAGGCCAATTTTTCTTCGAAAAACATCCCCACGAAAGTTCCGGTACCAAAGCCGGCAGCATAGGCAATGTAGGACATAGGATTATTGATGTTTTGGAAGATTTGCCCGATAGCGAGCAACCAGATGAGCGCCTCAAAAAACCCTAAAAAAGGAGCAACATTCCGCTTTCCGCTCATCATAAACATGATGCGAAGGGTATTAATCGATACATCACCGACCCGCGCTATGAATATCAAAGCAGGCATGATGACATAGTTAAAAAGCTGTTCGGATACCCCTAATTCGTATAAGAAATCTTGCATTTGCCTTCGGTCTTGATGAATGCACAAAGGTACCACTTTCCCGGCAAGGCGAGAAGAATATCTTCCAAACTCAGATTTTTCTATTTCGGCCGGCTGGAATGCCAAATGCCAAGAATTGAGCCGTCATGATTATCAAAAACCAAATCAACAAATCCCAATCTCCGATCAAATCCAAAGAAATCCCGAATAAAAGTGGGCCTAAAGCAGCTAAAACATACCCTGCAGATTGTACCATGCCAGAAAGCTTGGCAGTAGTCCTATCCTCAATGGTTCTAAGAGAAATCAAGGTATATGCGATACTCAAGCTGGCACCGCTCCCTATTCCTATGATGGTCAATGATACAAAGGCCACCCAGTCCAGCTCAATGAAAAGCAATCCATAGCCTAAGAAATAAGCCAGGCCAACACCGATTATTACTCCGGTCTGTTCTTTTTGCTTGATCAAAAAATTAGGAGCGAAAAAGGTCCCCAAAAGCGAAATAAGCTGTGCATAGGACAGGGCTACTCCAGCTAATACCGGACTCATTCCTCTTGAGATCAACATGTCAGGAAGCCAAGTGACCATGGTAAAATACATGACTGATTGAGCACCCATGAACAAAGTGACCTGCCAAGCAAGGGTGGATTTCCAGACATTTTTAATGGCCTCATTACTCAAATTTGCAGCTTTGGGCTTCAATTTTACTTGAGGAAACCAAACAGCCAAGGCCAATAGCATGACCAAAGACCAAGAAGCCAGGGAGCCCCTCCAACCTAAATTTAAATCTACAGCCAAAGGTACACTCAGGCCCGAAGCTATCGCGGCAAAAAGCGACATGCCCGTGGATAGAATTGCGGTCATCAAACCCATTTTTTCCGGAATTCTGGCTTTGAAAAGGGGAATCATCAGCACATTGGCAATGACAATCCCGATTCCAGTCAAGGCAGTTCCAACAAAAAGCAAGGTAGTTCCGCCCAGTACTCGAATAATTACACCAACTGTCAGCAGGGAAATACCCAGAAATATCGCTCTTGCATTCCCAATGCGTTTTCCTATTGATGGCGCAAATAGGGAGAAGATCGCGAAGGTGATCAATGAAAGCGTAGTGAGAAACCCGGCCAAACCATTGGAAATATCCAAATCCTCCCGAATGAAAGGAATTAGAGGTCCCACAGACGCGATAGAGGTTCGCAAATTGATAGAAATCAACGCAATCCCAAAAATCAATAAGAGCTGGCTTTTTTTAGATGGAGTCAAAGAAGAGACATTAATTCAGTTTCCCTAATCTATTTTATGTTGGATACTTTTATTTGGATTAAAATTTTTCTGATTATCCGCAATCATGCCAGTTGCCTTATTTTCTTTGCTTGACAGTTTGGAAGACCGATGACCGAAGACCGAAGCTTCCGGATTCTGATCCTTTTAGCAGACAATAAGCCTTATTTTTTTCAATATTGGTAAGAATGCGGATATCCATAAAATTTTACAAAGTCTCCCCTTCAAGCACTCCCTTTCTTCATTTCAGCTTTTGACTTCAGCTTTCTCACTTTGAATTTCAGCCTTCTAACTTCAGCTTTCAGACTTTTAACTTCGTCTACAGCCTTCATGAGACCGCTTCGTTCCTCGCGGTGACGGCACTGTCTTCTACCTACTGCCTACTTTTCAGCCTTCTCATTTCAGCTTTCTGATTTTGAAATTTCAGCCTTCTAACTTCAGCTTTCAGACTTTTCAAGAATGTGTTTCCACCAAATCTTTCACACAGTCTACCCAAGTATCAGTAGAATTTAAGCTAGGAACCAAATCCCATTTTTCGCCTCCCAACTCCTCAAATTCTTCTTTATACTCCTCTCCTACCTCCACGGTAGTTTCCAAACAATCCGCCACAAATGCCGGTGAGAAGACCAGTACTTTTTTGACTCCCAGCTCTGCGAGCTCCTTGATTACATCTTCTGTGTAGGGCTTAATCCAAGGGTCCTTTCCTAATCTGGACTGAAAACAAGTCATGACTTTATCCTCCGGCAATCCCAGTTTGGCAGCAACTAAGCGGGTGGTGTGAAAGCATTGAGCGCGGTAACAAAACTGGTTTTTAGGTCCGTATTTATTGCAGCAGGCTCCCAGCTTACAATAATTATCCACTGATCCTTTGCGGATTTGTCTCTCCGGTAATCCATGATAAGAAAAGAGGTAACGATGATAGTGATCTTGCTGCATCATCTCTTTACCCAATTCTTCCCAAGCCTGAATGAATAATGGATGCTCCACAAAATTATTGATAAAAGAAATCTCAGGAATAATCTGCCAGCCACGGGCAATTTCCATGACCCTATCTATTACAGAACCATTGGTTGCAGAAGCATATTGAGGGAATAGAGGCAGGACAATGATCTTCCTCACCTTGGCATCCATCAACTCTTTCAATCCTGACTCAATACTTGGACTTTGGTAGCGCATAGCCATGGAAACCAAATACTCCTCAGTGTCTAGCTTGGCAACCAGTTTTTCTTTTAAGTCTTCTGTATGAAAAAGCAGAGGAGACCCCCTGTCCGTCCAGAGTTTTCTATATTCTTTGGCAGATTTTGGAGCCCGAAAAGGCGCAATAATCAAATTCACTAACATCCAACGAGGAATAAATGGAAAGTCAATCACTCTTCCATCCATCAAAAATTCCCGAAGATATTTTCTTACGTCTCCTGTTTTCGTGCTATCTGGAGTCCCTAAATTGACGAGTAAAACGCCAATTTTTCCGCTTTTGGCCATGATTTATTGTTTGATAATGGGTGTTTGAACCTTTACAACTCAAAATTACGAGAGAAAGTTAAATCAAGCCAATTGAACCGACTTATCTGCCATTGAGAAAAGCTTTTAGATTTTGAGCCTGCCTGCCCAGCCCATCAAAGGACCTGAAGCAATGGAAGAAACTAATGCCAAAATCACCAAGCCAATAAACAGAGAGTCTGAAACCAAGCCGGATTCCAATGCAATCAATCCTAATATGATATCCATGCTACCTCTGGTGCTCAAGCCGAAACCCACAATGATAGACTCTCTTCTAGGGATTTGGGCCAATCTACTTCCAAAGTAGGCTCCATAATACTTGGTCAATAAGCCGACGATGACAATCACTCCCGTCACTCCCAAATCAAAACTTTCAATAAAATTCACCTTCAATCCAATTGAAACAAAGAATATGGGAGCGAAAATATTATTGATAAACTGATGAAGAATTTCCTTGGCTTTTTCAGTCAAATACTCCGAATCTCCCAAGGCTACTCCGATAATAAAGGCTCCGAAAATTGCGTGAATTCCTATAAACTCTGTAAAGGAGGCTGCCAAAAAACAAATGGCTAAGGAAAGCGACAATAAGCCTCCCGGCCAGGCCATTTTCTTGTTTACCCATGGAAGTGTCTTATTGATCAAGCCTTTGCCAATAGTCAACATGATTAAGGTAAATGCCAGCGTCAGACCGATAGTCGGCCAGACTCCCAGGCCACCACTTCCTGATTCTGATAGGGAAAGAATCACTGAAAATACAATCCAACCCAATACATCCACAATCATCGCAGCGGCTATAATCAGTAGTCCGGTTTGGGTTTTGAATAAATTCAAATCCATCAAAATCCGGGCAACCACAGCCAATGCCGTGATTCCTATCGCCAAGCCAAAGAAGGTAGAAGCTACTATTCGATCATTAATATTGACTCCCAAAAACTCCGGGAAAGCATAGGCTACCACAAATCCTGCAATGATAGGAAGCACCATGGAGGCTACGGCAATCTTGAGGGCATTTTTCCCCTGACTCCAGACAATCTGAAGTTCCACTTCTAGCCCTGCTATAAAAAGTAGCAAAACCACAGAAATCTGCACGAAACCATCCAATGCTATATTGGACATTTCATGCGAACCAAACAGATATTCCTGAAAGCCCGGCATCAGGGAACCCAAAATAGTGGGACCCAAAACAATACCTGCTAATATTTCGCCTACCACAGCAGGCTGCTTCAATTTTCTGGCAATCTCAGCAAAAACTCTGGCCATGATCAACATAGCCGCAAGTTGGAGGAGGAGATTGATGACCTCCTTATGGTTTAACGTTTCCATGGAGGTTTATTTTTTTACGATTAAAAGATTACAAGGAAGGGTGCTGAGCAGCTCTTCCAAGTCATGCGGGAAAATCCTATCAAAGAAATTGAGCTTTCTCTCGTCTCCTACCACCAACAGATTTGCATCAGTTTTTTCACAGAACCTTGCCAACTCCACAGCCCATTTTCCTCCGGTAACTTTTATATTAATTTTCAACTTTCCTTTATCTAGGTCTTTAAGAATTTGCTCCACGTAGTCAATCTCATTCTGAACCAGCTGTCTTCTGGTATGAGCAATCTCTTCTTCCGAATCCTCACTAGCCGTTCCCATCTGCAAACCATACATTTTGATTTCATTCAAAATGGACACTTGGTCTGCCTTGACCACTTTTGAAAACTCCAAACCATGCTTGATCACTTGAGGGGTAATTTCCAGCTGGGTTCCGTTAATGACCACTCTGGAAAACTCGGAGGTTTTCACTCTTGGCTCGATCAGGGTCAGTACCGAGCAAGGAGATTTTCTGATGATTTTTCTCCCGACAGAACCCATATAATACTTAAACAGGCCTTCTTGTTTCAAAGCTCCGGCAACCAACAGATCCACCTTTTCCTCTCTGCAAGCCTGAAGAATCATTTTTACAGGCTTTCCTTCCTTCCACAAGACTTTGGTTTTTGCAGGATCACATTGATTTTTTTCAATTAATTCATTTAGCTTTTTCTCTAATTCGGGCGTTTTGACACCTACATGAATCAGGACCAATTCCGAATCAAAAAGCAATACCAGCCTTTTGACTTCAGCAATAAGCGCCTCAATTCGAGGGGAAAATGCTATTGCAAGGGCAATTTTTTGATACATAAAGGTTGATGGGTTTAATCCAAATAAACGAAAAATCGTGAACCTAACAACAAAAAAATGCTTCCCGCCATTTATCCAAAGCTGTTCCCACTCACGCATATTTATGGCTTCCAGAAAAACAGCCCTGCATTTTGTCCTTAATTTTTAATAAAATTCAGGTGAAATAATCTTTGAAAAATCATACAAAACAGAATTTTAAACTCAATTGATTTATGAAAAAAATCGTACTCGGTTGCTTGATTGCTGTCGGTATGGCCTGGTCGGGAGCAGCTTCGGCTCAATCCGATTATCCCACATTGAGCCAGCTCAATCAGCGCCTGCAGCGAATAGGCTCCAATGCCTCTGCTGAATTAAAGTCCCTCACCAAAACCCCGGGAGGAAAAGATGTTTGGGTTTTGAAAGTTGGCACTGGGGATAAAGACCTAAAGCCGGCTATCGCAGTAGTCGGTGGGGTAGAAGGATTTCACGTACTCAGCGTAGAATTGGCTACCAGATTTGCTGAAGATCTGATTAGCAGACATGCATCTGCATTGGAGAATACCACATTTTATATTTTTCCAAATATGTCTCCTGATGCTTATGAGCAATATCATGCTTCTCTGAAATATGAAAGAAGGGGAAATGCAGCATCTGTAGACCATGATCGTGATGGAAAGGCAGGAGAAAATGGCTATACAGATCTCAATGGAGATGGGTACATCACCTGGATGAGAGTTGAAGATCCAATGGGAGACTATATGCTATCCAAGGAAGATGATCGGGTACTGGTCAAAGCAGACAGAAGCAAGGGAGAAGCTGGAAAGTATTTCGTTTACAAGGAAAGCAAAGACGATGATCAGGATGGAAATTTTGCCGAGGATCTTCAAGAAGGCATTGCATTCAACAAGTCCTTGACCTATAAATTCCCGGTTTTCCAGCCATTAGCAGGTGATATTCCTGTCTCTCAGCCAGAATCTAGAGCCATGTTGGACTATCTTTTTGACCAATGGAACATTTTTGCCTTTGTGACCTTTTCGCCTGCAAACAATCTTTCATCTCCATTGAAATACAATGCAGGTGAGGCAAGAAAGCGGGTAGTCACTTCCATTTTGGAGAAAGATCAGGCCATCAATGCCATGGTTTCCGGGATTTATAATGAAACAGTTTCCCAAAAACCCTATCAGCAAACTAATCAGGGCACAGACGGGGACTTTTTCCAGTGGGCTTATTTCCATTTTGCCCGCTTGAGCTACAGCACTCCTGCTTACTGGACTCCCGAATACAAAGGTAAAAGCAATCCTGAAGCTAACTATTTAGCCTGGGCTGATTCATTGGGCTGGAAGGACGTCTTTGTTCCTTGGAAGGAAATTTCACACCCGGATTTCCCTGGCAAAAAAGTAGAAGTGGGAGGTATTAAGCCATTTGTCATGCACAATCCTCCTTTTGAAAAAGTTGAGAAAATCGCTGAAGAACATACCGATTTCATTCTTAAGCTGGCTGAAATGCAGCCTAAATTACAAGTGCAGAATTTGAAGATTGAATCTTTGGGGAACGGTTTAACCCGTGTGAGTTTGGATTTATTCAACAACTCTCCCCTTCCTACACACTCAGAAATGGGAGAAAGATCCAGATGGCTTCGCAAAATCCGTGTAGACTTGAACGCTCCGGCGGACAGAGTGATTTCCGGAGAAAAAATCCAACTGATTGATTCTATCGATGCTTTCGGAAAAAGCAGTTTAAGCTGGATCATCCGAGGAAAAGGAGATGTCAGCATCAAAGCAGGAGCACCTCATGTGGGCTTTATCAACGCAACTTTCAAACTCTAAGCCATGAAACAGATAAAAACAAAGAACTTAATTCTTGCCTTGGCCATGAGTGCATTAGGCTTTGGCCAAATAGAAAGCCAGGCTCAGGAAAAATTTTTCAGGGCAGTGGGCACACCCCATCAACCTAAAGTAGAAACCGCCTGGAACAGGTATTATACTTACGAAGGACTGGTGGATGTCATGCAAAAAATCGCAAAGGCACATCCCAAATTGGCAAAAATAGAAGCCATCGGAAAATCTTATGAGGGAAGGGATATTATGACTCTCACCATTACAGATTTTGAATCCGGAAAAGATACAGACAAGCCAGCCATGTGGATTGATGGGAATATTCACTCCAATGAAATTCAGGGAGCTGAGTTTGCCCTGTACACTGCCTGGTATTTGACGGAAATGCATGGAAGCAATGAGTTTATCCAGCAACTCCTAAAGGATAAAACTTTCTATATCACGCCTACGATTAACCCGGATGCTAGAAATGATTTCTTTTTGAAGCCAAATACTCAAAACACTCCTCGCTCTGGTGTAATGAAGCTGGATAATGACGGAGATGGCTTGGCAGGTGAAGATGAAATGGACGACTTAGATGGAGATGGACATATCACCATGATGATTAGAAAATCACCAACCGGCAGATATATCAAAGACCCATTGGATCCTAGAAGACTGGTAGCTGTAGGTCCTGATCAGGTAGGAGAATATGAGATGCTGGGACAGGAAGGGACCGACCTTGATGGAGATGGGAGAATCAATGATGATGATGTGGGTTATTACGACCCCAACAGAGATTGGGGCTGGAACTGGCAACCTGACTATATACAAAGAGGAGCTCTTCGCTATCCTTTTACTTTGCCAGAAAACCGCTCTGTAATGGAGTTTGTGATGAAGCATCCAAACATTGCCGGTGCCCAGAGTTATCATAACTACGGAGGAATGATTCTAAGAGGTCCAGGTGCTGAGGAGGATGTCAATACCTACAATCGTGAGGATATCAGAATTTATGATGCCATTGCCAAAAAAGGAGAGGAAATGATGCCGGGATATAGGTATTTGACAGTTTACAAGGACCTTTATTCCGTATTTGGAGGCGAGTTGGATTGGTTTTATGGAAACCGTGGGATATTCACTTATTCCAATGAGTTGATGATTTCCTATCTATACTTCCATCAAAATGCAGGTCGAGGCAATCAGGAAGAACAATTGAAAGTAGATCAGCTCTTGACTTTCGGAGATGCTTTTGTGGACTGGAAAAGTTATAAGCACCCACAGTTTGGAGAGATCGAGATTGGTGGTTTCAAGAAAACCTTTGGAAGAGCCCATCCCGGCTTCTTGATGGAGCAAGACGCACATAGAAATTCTGCCTTTACTATTTACCACGCTTATCATACTCCGAAACTTTCTGTCATGGATGTAAAGGAGGAAGATTTGGGAGGCGGGCTGAAAGCCATCACAGCGACCATTTTCAATGAAAGAATGATGCCTACGCATTCCTCTCAGGATTTGAAATACAATATCGAAAGACCAGACTATGTAAGCATCTCCGGTGCAAAAGTGGTGGCTGGATTTGTAGTAGAAGACGAGGATTTCAAACGCTACAAAGAACAAAAACACTCCCCGGAAAAAATTGCTGTAGAGAATATCCCTGGAATGAGTGCGGTGAAAGTTCGATGGATTGTATCCTCAGGATCCGATTACAGCATCAGTGTTGATTCCGCCAAAGGTGGAAAAGCCAGTTGGAAGAAGTAATGGAGAGCTGAATGCCTAAAAGTAAATCCCGCTGGTCTTGATTGATTAGCGGGATTTTTTTGTAAAGTTTGACCCCTTCAGGGTCAGGACAGCAGTTATTTGTTGGTTCCTTTGCCACGGGTTGCACCCGTGGTTATTATAAAGTTCAAT
>NZ_VLOG01000052.1 GCF_007655305.1 Algoriphagus algorifonticola | reverse complement strand
TTCTCGGGATGGTTCTTTTGCTTCAAGGCAAAAGAACGAAGAGAAAAAAGAAAATGCTTAATAAAAGCAAAAGGATTTTAAGTTAGCTAAAGCTTACTTTCCATAACAAAGAATTAAATTCCGAAATTTTACTTATTTCGAAATTTAATTTAAACTGTCAATGATAGCAGAGTCAAAGGCCATATATATCATTGTGTCCTTCATTTCTATCCCGTACAATTGTCAGGACGCTCAATGTGACAAATTGCACTTTTGAGACAGCCTTCTTTTTATTCAAAACTTATCTATTTTAAATGATGTTCCATCTCAAACCACAAATCCTTTTTTATGAAAACTGTTAAAGCTTATGCTGCATTTGAGGCAGAAAAACCCTTGGGACCATATGATCTAGAAAGAAGATCTGTCGGGGCCAAAGATGTTGAAATTGAAATTTTGTATTGTGGAGTTTGCCACTCTGATATTCACACTGCCAGAAATGAATGGGGAGGCTCTACCATGTATCCGGTAGTTCCGGGTCATGAAATCGTAGGAAAAGTAACTGCCATAGGGCAGGAAGTCTCCAAGTTCAAAGTTGGTGATACTGTAGGGGTTGGCTGCATGGTGGACTCTTGCCAAAAGTGCCAAAACTGTGAGGCTGATTTGGAGCAATTTTGTGAAAATGGAATGTCCGGCACTTATAATTCATATTTACAAGACAAGAAAACTATTACCTATGGAGGCTATTCTTCTTCCATAGTTGTCACTGAAAATTTTGTGTTGAGCGTTTCGGATAAACTTCCTTTGGAAGGGGTAGCTCCATTACTTTGCGCCGGAATTACCACATATTCTCCTTTAAGACATTGGAATGTCAAGAAAGGGGATAAGGTAGCAGTTGTTGGATTAGGAGGATTGGGACATATGGCCGTGAAACTTGCCTCTGCAATGGGAGCGGAGGTTACCATGTTAAGTCGTTCGCCAGAAAAAGCTAAGGATGCCGATTCATTGGGAGCACATCACTTTGAGTTGACTACAGATCCTAAAAATATGAAGCGCTTGAAAGGGTCTTATGATATCATTATTGATACCGTGTCCGCGTCGCATGATTACTCTGCTTACCTGAATCTTCTTCGCACTGATGGAGTGATGGTATTGCTTGGTGTTCCGCCAACTCCTGAACAGATTCACGCTACTTCCTTGATTTTTGGAAGAAAAAGTTTAGCAGGATCCTTAATAGGGGGTATCAAGGAAACTCAAGAAATGCTCGACTTCTGTGCAGAGCATGGAATTGTATCAGACGTGGAAGTTATACCTATTGACAAAATCAACGAAGCTTATGAGCGTACCATCGCGGGTGATGTTCATTATCGATTTGTGATTAATATGGCTTCGCTGAAAAAGTAAAGTAAATGGCCTAGAGAATTATTCTAGGCCATTATTTTAAATATCAAACAAACCTCCCATTCCTTGGGCTGGCTTAATTTTTAGATGCTTGTATGCCAGTTCGGTAGCCATTCTTCCTCGGGCTGTTCGTTTCATATAGCCTTCCTGAATCAGAAAAGGCTCATACACTTCCTCAATAGTCTCGGCTTCTTTTATTTTGATTCTCTTTTGAATTCCTCTTCTTTATAAATCTCCATAAGGCTCTTAACAAGACGTTCAATTTCTAACCTTAATTTTCTATTTTCGCGGTCAAGTCCGGTAACATCAGCTGCCAAGTCTAAAAGCAATTTTTCGAGCTTACTCCTCACAGAAATAACCTCAATAATTGGATCAATATATCTGACATATTCCAGATAAACATTATGAGCAAAAATCCCAAAATTCTGAATCCCTATTGGGTCCCAATGAATCAAAGCAAGATTTATTCTTGTTTGTAATCCATTTAACCTTTTTAGTTCGTTGTAGTCCATCTCATGGGTTTAATAAGTAAGTTACGATCTTTCCATGGTTTTTACCAGAAGATATATCAATGACTATTGCTTTCCCTTGAAATTCCACAAATAATTGATTTCCCCATCTTGCATTATGTACTATTCTGGGAACTCCATTTCCAAGAATAGTTTTAATTTGGGAAGGGGAAAGACCCTTAGAAATTCCATACGCAATCGGTGCATGGGAAGTATATCCATTAAAAGTGATTTTTAGTCCTCCAACAGTCCAACTTTTACTGCCCAGCATGGATGCTATTTCGGTGTAAGCTGAATATCTTGTTGATAAACTAAACACCCGATTTCTGAGCGCGTCAGAGATATTAGTTGAAAGTGCTAGAAAAAGTACTTGAGAAACATTCTCCGGACTAAAAATGGCCATCATAAATTTCCCCTTCTGCTGAAGATAAATCTGATTGACAAGCTTATTAATTTCTGCCCAATCACCCATCGTCAACCCTGGAGTTGTCATCATCTGACGAATCATAGATACAAACTCTGAGGCGCCATGAGTATTCAGATAGTCCAGCTGCGCTTCTCTTTTTTGATCCGGATCAAGCAACTCCTCCGGAAAAGGAATGCAAAACTCCTCTTCACAAATGTCTTCCTCTTTATCTGAGTCCCCTGTTGGAGGCGGTGGTGAACTCGTTCCTCCTCCTCCTGAAGAAGGGGTTTCGGTGCCTACTGGCTCATTAGTTTCATAGAGGTTCACATAACACTCCTGAACCCACACAGATTGCTGAGACTCGACACCTACCTCTTCTTCCATTGCAAAATATGGGAAATCTACCCAGTACCCAGGTTGACAGTTGGTGAATAAAGAATACGCTCTTGATGAAACTTTCGGCTCCTTGGTCTGATAGCGGATATGAGAGATCAGTTGACCGTTTTCTACTTTGATGCTTCTCAGGTGTCGCTCATCATAGGTAAAGAGATCAATCCTCCCCGTCCAGCCTAACGGTATCTGATGGTAGGTCATCCCTTCTGACTTCTGACCTTCACTGAAGTAGCGCGCCACCACTGGTATAAAGCCATCCGCTACCTGAGGATTTTCGACAAATAAAAGACTCTCCTCGGTCAAATCATCGGCCTGACTGCCATATTTCTCCATAAATGCAGTAGGCATAATTCCGGTCAGATTTTTAAGATGTACCTCAAACACTTGTCTTCCGTCCGGGAACTGATAAGTATAAAAATCCTCCCATTCCGGCTCTTTTTCAAAGAAAGGTAAAATCAAATTATGGATAAACTCGCTGGCATTGGCTAAGCCTAGTTTCTGGAGAATCAGGACAAAAAGAAATGCCTAGGGAAATGCCTAATTTTAAATATCAAACAAACCTCCCATTCCTTGGGCTGGCTTGATTTTTAGATGCTTGTATGCCAGTTCGGTAGCCATTCTTCCTCGGGCTGTTCGTTTCATATAGCCTTCCTGAATCAAGAATGGCTCGTAAACTTCCTCAATGGTTTCCGCTTCTTCCCCGCAGGCTGTGGCAATGGTGCTCAAGCCTACAGGTCCGCCTTTAAACTTTTCAATGATGGTAAGTAGGATTCTGTTATCCATTTCATCCAAGCCATTTTCATCCACGTCCAAGGCATTTAAAGCAAATTTTGCTATATCCAATGTGATGGTTCCATCCCCTTTGACTTCAGCGAAATCCCGCGTTCTTCTCAAGAGCATATTTGCAATTCTCGGCGTTCCACGGCTCCTTCTGGCAATTTCAAAGGCTGCAATTTCGTCTATGGGAGTTTGCAAAATCCCTGCAGATCGGGACACGATATCTGTGAGCAATTTGGCATCATAATATTCCAGTCTGGAATTGATTCCAAATCTGGCTCTCAATGGAGAAGTCAATAAGCCCGAACGGGTGGTAGCTCCGATCAGGGTAAAGGGACTGAGAGAAATTTGAACTGATCTTGCATTAGGCCCTGAATCCAACATGATATCGATTCGGAAGTCCTCCATCGCAGAGTACAGATACTCCTCCACGATGGGATTGAGACGGTGGATTTCATCGATAAAAAGCACGTCTCCTTCTTCCAGATTCGTTAAAAGTCCAGCAAGATCCGAAGGTTTATCTAAGACAGGGCCTGAGGTGATTTTGATTCCGGCCTTTAGTTCATTGGCAATAATATGGCTCAGGGTGGTTTTCCCCAGTCCCGGAGGGCCATGCAATAATACATGGTCCAAAGGTTCGTTTCTGTTTTTGGCGGCCAAAACGAATACCCTCAGGTTTTCAACGATTTTGGCCTGACCTGTAAAATCCTCAAAACTTAATGGACGGAGTGCTTTTTCAAATTCCTTGTCTTTGGAACTCAAATGCTCCTCGTCTCCTCTCAGATAATCTTCTCTCATGATTCTTCGCTAGCTTACAAATATAGAAATATGATGATCCCTAATGATACCATCAACCAAATTCTCTTTGATTAGTGGGAGGGAAGACAGAAGACAGAAGTATCTAAAACCTTTGGTTTTTACCAAAGCAAGGTTAACCTGGTAAATTCTTAAAGACAGTAATTTTTCTCAAAAGATTCAAATAAATAGCCATGGGAGCTATCATAATTTTGAAGTAAGAAATTGACAGGCCAAGCAAAAATAAGCCTTAACTTTGATCCCAAAATAGATTCGAAATGCGCCCGAATACCCGAAAAAATATCATTTACTCCCTGGTTCTTCTTCTACTAGTATTGGTAGTCTACACCTGGAGAAACCGGGAAAAATCGCCTGAAATCACCCTGGAAGAGGCTGCTCAAACCGGAAAAGTGACTTTATCCGGCCAAACCATGGGGACAACTTATACAGTCACCTATTTAGATATTGAAAATCGGGACTTCAAAAAATCCATTGACTCTCTGTTGGTAGTTTTCAACCAAAGTCTATCCACCTATATCCCGGACTCTGAGCTAAGCCGCTTTAATCAAGGCGACTCCTTGAATTTTCAATTGCCTTTCCTTCCACAAGTATTAAAAGCAAGCAAAGATGTCTATCAGAAAACCGAAGGTGCATTTGATCCAACCGTGGGTCCTTTGGTGAATGTATGGGGCTTTGGTCCTGGTGGACCGCAGTTAAAAGACTCAGTGGATATCCAAAACATGCTGAGAATGGTTGGGTTTGACAAAATTGATTTTGATGCAAAGCAACTGAGAAAAAAAGTTCCTGGCGTATATCTAGACTTTTCTGCGATTGCCAAAGGGCAAGGAGTGGATGTGGTAGCCAGATTTTTGAGCAGTAAAGGATTGTCAGATTATTTGGTAGAAATAGGTGGGGAATTAGTGGCGCGTGGAGTAAATGAAAAAGGCGAACTCTGGAAAGTGGGTGTAAATAGACCTGAAGAAGAATCCAATGCATCGGAACTATACAGCATTATTGCCTTAAACAATAAGGGCATGGCAACTTCAGGCAATTACAGGAACTTTTATGTACAAGATTCCATCAAGATATCTCACACCATTGATCCTAAAACTGGCTATCCTGTAAGACATAATTTGCTTAGCGCTACAGTCCTTGCAAATGATTGCATGACTGCAGATGCCTATGCCACAGCCATGATGGTTATGGGTACCGAAAGGGCTATTGCTCTATCAGAAGGGATCAAAGAAATCGAAGTATTTCTAATCTACAGTAATCCGGATGGAAGTTATGGAACTTATGCCAGTGAAAGCCTAAAGCCGTACTTATCGTTTGTTCAGGAATAGGAGCACAGGTTCACAGCTTTAAAATAAATGCAACATTATTGAATTTTATTACCTTTGCGAGGGTTATAAACTCAGCTTTTCTGAGATTTTGAAAGGAAAAGCTGATCAATTCGCATGGGAACCAACTTTATTCTTCTTTTTCTAACTGCTATGATTGCGGGATCTTTGGTCTTTTTTGCACCGAATTTCCGTGACAAATACTTCAAGCTAGTACTGGTTTTTGCGGGCTCTTACCTTTTTTCCATCACCATTCTTCACATAATTCCCGAACTTTTTGACAGCACCTATAGCAGTTCCAGTATGGGACTGTACATTTTGATTGGCTTTTTATTTCAGCAGATTTTAGAATATTTATCCAGTGGAATAGAACATGGTCATATTCACCATCATCACGGTTCCGGCAAAGGAGGAGTGATGACAGTCATGATTGGGCTATTCATCCATGCTTTTTTGGAAGGTACCTTACTATCTCATGGAAGCTTGATGGAGGGTGTGGTAGAAGAAGTGGCTCATGGCCATAGCGAGAATACCATTTTGGCGGGAATCATCATGCACAAAGGTCCAGCAGCTTTTGCTTTAGCCGCGGTACTTTCATCCGAGCTTTCGAAAAAATGGACCTTGATTCTATTAACACTTTTCGCATTAGCATCTCCTTTAGGAATGTTTTCAAGTGCCTTTTTATTCCAGCAAGGAGTTTTGGAAAAAGAAGGAATCGGTGTTTTGTACGGGCTCGTTGCAGGAGGATTTCTTCACATTTCCACAACCATATTCTTCGAAAGCAGCCCACAGCATAAGCTTCAAACCAGTAAGCTTTTGGTAAGCTTCTTTGCCGCAGCCTTAGCGATTGCCTCTGAATATTTGCTATAAAAATTCGTATAGCTAAGCTGACTTTTTAAAAAATTTTAATTTTTATATAAAACAGGTTGCTTTTACGTGGATTCACCTGCTACTTTATATGCTGAATCATTTATAAAGCCAAAGAATCTATGCCTTCCCAACCCAAAATAAATACAAAACGCTACTGGAGAAAAAATCTTCAGACCTTATTAATTCTACTCTTTTTCTGGTTTCTCGTATCCTTCGGATTTGGAATCCTATGGGTAGAAGAACTCAATCAAATCAGGCTAGGAGGCTTCAAATTAGGTTTCTGGTTTGCACAGCAAGGATCTATTTATGCATTTGTGGTTTTGATTTTCATTTATGTCTACCGCATGAATCGGCTGGATAAGGAATTTGACGTAAACGAAGAATAATCCAATCATGGAAATCCTCACCTGGACTTATTTACTTGTAGGCGTCTCATTCGCCATTTACATTGGCATTGCCATTTGGACTAGAGCCGGTTCCACTAAGGAATTTTATGTAGCTGGAGGGGGAGTTTCCCCCTTGGCAAATGGAATGGCAACGGCTGCAGATTGGATGTCAGCTGCTTCTTTTATTTCTATGGCGGGCCTAATCTCATTTGCGGGATACGATGGCTCGGTATACCTCATGGGCTGGACCGGAGGCTATGTCTTACTGGCTCTACTGCTTGCACCCTATTTGAGAAAGTTTGGAAAATTTACTGTCCCTGATTTTGTGGGTGATCGCTACTATTCGAAAACCGCAAAAATAGTCGCTGTCATTTGTGCCTTATTTATATCCTTCACCTATGTTGCGGGGCAAATGAGGGGAGTGGGAATTGTTTTTTCCCGCTATTTGGAAGTACCGATTGAATGGGGTGTAGTGATTGGAATGTGTATCGTTTTTTTCTATGCTGTGTTAGGAGGCATGAAAGGAATCACCTACACCCAAGTCGCCCAATACTGTGTGCTGATTTTCGCCTATATGGTACCGGCTATTTTCATTTCTATGCAATTGACTGGTAATCCTATTCCCCAATTGGGATTGGGAGGAGAGTTGGAAGAAGGCACCTATCTATTGGACAAGCTAGATGGTGTTTTGGCAGATTTAGGATTTGCAGAATATACCTCAGGCAGGAAAAGTATGACTGATATATTCATGATCACATTGGCTTTGATGGTTGGTACCGCTGGTTTACCACATGTGATCGTGCGGTTTTTCACAGTTCCCAGAGTCAAAGATGCACGGCTTTCAGCAGGTTATGCTTTGGCCTTCATAGCGATTTTATACACCACTGCCCCAGCAGTTGCCGCATTTGGCATTTACAACGCGATCAATTCCACCTCGGAAAAGAGAATGGATGAGCTTCCTACCTGGATAGCAACTTGGCAAAAAACTGATTTGATACAAGTAGAAGACAAAAATGGAGACGGAAAAGTCCAATACCTGCCGGATCCGGAAACCAATGAGTTGAATATAGACCGTGATATCATGGTGCTGGCCTCTCCGGAAATAGCAAAACTTCCCAACTGGGTGGTTGGTCTGGTTGCAGCAGGCGCCATGGCGGCAGCATTATCCACAGCAGCGGGACTTCTATTAGTTATCTCCACTTCGGTTTCCAGAGATTTGGTAAAAACCTATAATCCTGGCATTTCAGAAAAGAAGGAATTGCGTATTGCCCGAATTGCCGCAGCCGGAGCAGTGATATTGGCGGGTTATTTTGGAGTAAACCCTCCCGGTTTTGTGGCTCAAGTCGTTGCTTTTGCCTTTGGCTTAGCGGCAGCTTCCTTTTTTCCAGTCATCATTATGGGGATCTTTTCGAGTAGGATTAATAAAGAAGGCGCCATCGCAGGCATGTTAACTGGGCTGGTCTTTACATTGGGCTACATCATTTATTTCAAGTTCATCAGTCCCGAACTCAATACTTCTGAGCACTGGTGGTTTGGAATATCCCCTGAAGGGATTGGTTCACTGGGAATGATTCTCAATTTCCTAATTTGTATTTTAGTATCAAGTTTAACCCCTCCACCTCCTCAAGACGTACAAGAGATGATAGAGGAAATCCGAATTCCCCGAGGAGCAGGAAAGCCGACACATTAGAATTAATTCAGGGCAAAAGCCCTTTTTTACAATAAACCTAAAGTAGAAATGAGCGATCGATTACACACACTCAGCGGATATTTGTATGAATACCAGAAAAGTGTTGCCCAGCCGGAGGAGTTCTGGTCTCGGGTTGCAGATTCTTTTCATTGGAGAAAAAGATGGTCCAAAACTTTAAAGTGGAATTTTCGGGACCCAGATGTCAAATGGTTTATCGACGGTAAACTGAATATCACTGAGAATATTTTTGAAAGACACCTCTATACAATTGGCGATCGGCCTGCTATCATCTGGGAGCCTAATGATCCTAAAGAAGCTGGACGAACGCTTACATACAAAGAGCTTTACCATGAAGTTTGCCGATTTTCAAATGCCCTGAAAGCAAAGGGAATCGGAAAAGGTGATCGAGTCATTATCTATATGCCTATGGTGCCCGAGGCAGCTGTTGCCATGCTTGCCTGCGCCCGAATTGGAGCCATTCATTCTGTGGTTTTTGCGGGATTTAGCGCCTCTGCTTTGGCTGATAGAGTGAATGACTGTAAGGCAAAAGCAATCTTAACAGCTGATGGGAATTTCAGAGGGACTAAAAAAATTCCTGTCAAAGATGTAGTCGATGAGGCATTGGAAAAATCCTCCGTGGAAACCGTGATTGTTTACCAAAGAACCCATCAAGAGATCCAGATGAAATCTGGAAGGGATCATTGGTGGCATGATGTAATCAAAGGAGAGAAAAAAGAAAATAAAGCAGAGGAAATGGACTCGGAGGATATGCTCTTTATCCTTTACACTTCAGGTTCTACCGGCAAACCCAAAGGCGTGGTTCATACAACCGGAGGGTATATGGTTTATACCAAATATTCCTTTGAAAACGTCTTCCAATATTCTCCAGGAGATATTTACTGGTGCACTGCAGATATAGGCTGGATTACCGGGCATTCCTACATCGTATATGGTCCATTACTGGCAGGAGCAACCACTTTAATGTTTGAGGGAGTTCCTACTTTTCCGGATGCAGGAAGATTTTGGGCAGTAGTGGAAAAACATAAAGTAAATCAGTTTTACACGGCCCCTACAGCCATTAGAGCTCTGCAAGCTCATGGAACAGAACCCATAGAGGGATATGATTTAAGCTCATTGAAAGTACTTGGCTCAGTTGGTGAGCCCATAAATGAGGAAGCCTGGCATTGGTATCACACCCATATCGGAAAAGGCAAATGTCCGATTGTAGATACCTGGTGGCAGACCGAGACAGGTGGAATCATGGTCTCCCCTCTTGCAGGGATCACTCCAACCAAGCCAGCCTATGCAACATTACCGCTTCCCGGAATTCAATTATGCATAGTGGACCCGGAAGGAAATGAACTCACAGGAAATGGAGTAGAAGGAAACCTTTGTATCAAATTCCCTTGGCCTTCTATGATCCGTACCACTTATGGTGATCATGATCGATGCAAACAAACCTACTTCTCTACTTACAGGGACATGTATTTTACAGGAGATGGTGTCAAGCGAGACCATGATGGATATTATAGAATTTTAGGACGAGTAGACGATGTGATTAATGTTTCCGGACATAGAATGGGCACCGCAGAAGTAGAAAATGCCATCAATGAACACCCATTAGTGATAGAATCTGCGGTAGTAGGCTATCCACACGAAGTCAAAGGCCAGGGCATTTATGCTTACGTGATCTGTGACATGAAGAATAGAACGGAGGAAAACTTGGTCAACGAAATCAAGGACACGGTTTCTAAAATTATCGGGCCCATTGCTAAGCCTGATAAAATTCAAATTGTGCCAGGTTTACCCAAAACCAGATCTGGTAAGATTATGCGGAGAATATTGAGAAAAGTCGCAGAAAATAATCTGGATAATATGGGAGATACTAGTACACTGCTTGATCCTGAGGTGGTGACTCAGATTATTGAAGGCAGAAAGTAACCCGGATTTTAGAATTGGATGCAGGATACAAGAAAATAGAACTTGTATCTTGCATCTAAACTTCTTCAACAAGTATGGCCAATGTCATTGTCAACCGGGTTCAGGAATTTCTAAAAAAACATCCTCCCTTTTCCTTCTTGAACCAAGATGACTTAGCCTCCGTGGCCTCTCAAATAGAAATTCAATACCACGAGAAAGGTGAAATTCTATTTGAAAAAGGCGATGCCCCGGAAGCCCATTTTTTTATCCTGAAAGAAGGCCAAATTGAATTGAAAGACGGGGAGGAGACCAAAGACTTTTGTGATGAAGGGGATGTGTTTGGAGTCTTGGCCTTATTGGGAAAAAGACCCTATATCCTCACTGCAGCAGTATTGGAAAACTCGCTGGTATATTGCATCCCGGTCAATGCTTTTGAAGAAATTCTGCAGAGAAACAGCAAAGTAGCTCTCTTTTTCGCTGCGGGTTTTGCATCAGGACAAGTAGTAATCAGGCAGGATCTTTCTGCTGGACAGAAAGCAAGAGGGATTTTCAAAAAAGACAATAATGACCATTCCTTACTCATTTTTTCAGATCAGTCTGAAATTCGATTTTCAGAAAATGTAGTTTGTATTGCTCCAGAGTCCAGCATACAACAAGCTGCAGAAAAAATGGCAGAAAAGGAGGTGAGTTCAGTCGTAATTATCAATTCCGATAAATACCCCCTAGGAATCATCACCGACAAGGATCTTCGAACCAAGGTTGTCGCAAAAGCCATCTCACTGGATTTGCCTGTGAAACAAATCATGAGTTCGCCGGTGATCACCAAAAAAAGAGACAGCAGCTTTTCAGACTTGTATCTGAGTATGATAAAAAACAGGCTGCATCATTTGATTCTGACCGAAGATGGGAGCGCCGAAAGCCCTGTTTGTGGAATTCTATCTGATCATGACGTACTACTTTCCATGGGAAATAGTCCGGCAGTTTTAATCAATGCCCTGCTCAATACTACCAAACTAACAGAAATGCGATCCATTCGGGATAGAGCAGAGACCATGTTGCGCTATTATTTGGAAAATGAGGTATCCATGGATTTTGTTGCCTCGGTCATGACTGAAATCAATGATGTCATCATTCAACAAGCAACCAAAATTGCCAAGAGCAAACTAGCACCCGAATTTCCGGAAATGCAGGGAATCAAATTTGCCTTTATTTCTTTGGGCTCGGAGGGAAGGGAAGAGCAGCTCCTAAGAACTGACCAAGACAATGCCTTGATTTATGAGGACCTCCCGGTTTCGGTTCAAGCGAAAGCCCAAAATTACTTCCAACTAATGGGTTCCGAAATAGTGGAAGTTCTCCTTGCATGTGGATTTGCATCCTGCCGGGGTGAGATTATGGCCTCCAATCCCAAATGGGTACAGCCTCTGAGCAAGTGGAAAGAATATTTCTCCGAGTGGATTCTTTCACCTACTCAAGAATCCTTAATGCAGGCCTCTATCTTTTTTGACTTCAGAAAAATCACCGGTAGCTCTTCTCTAACTGATGAGCTCAGTGCCCATATATATGAGGAAATTCAGTCCAAAAAGGCTTTTCTGAGCTTTATGGCTCAAAATGCTTTGAAAAACCCACCTCCACTCGGCTTTTTTAAAGACTTCATGGTAGAAAAATCCGGAGAACATAGAGACCAATTCGATATCAAAGCCAGAGCAATGATGCCCTTGGCGGACCTAGCCAGACTTTTGGTCTTGAGCCATGGAATAACAGGGATCAATAATACTTTTAAGCGCTTTGAAAAATTAGGACAGTTGGAACCCAGTTATGAATCTCTTTTCAACCAAGCCGGAAAGGCCTATGAAATCCTGATGAGGATGAGGGCCTTGGAAGGACTTCAAAATGATAATAGTGGCAGATTTATTTCTCCGGAAAACATGGGAAAACTTCAAAGACAATTGCTGAAGAACACCTTTTCCCCATTGGCCGAATTACAGGATATTGTGGAGGTACGTTTTCAACTAGCCTATTTCAGGAAATGAGTTGGTGGCCTTTTGGAAGAAAAAAAGAGGATCAGCCTCCTTGGCTTAATGCTTATTTGACCGAGGCAAAGAAGTCTATTCCCGGAATTCGAAAAATCCAGCAGTTGAACTTTGTAGTCTTGGATACCGAGGCCACTGGTTTTGATCCTAAGAAAGATGAATTATTATCCTGCGGTATCATAGGGATTGAAGAGGGAAAAATCAAAATCAGCAGTTCCAAAGAATGGCAATTTGCATCTGATAAATCTCCCGGTAAATCCGCTACCATACATGGCTTGATTCATCCCAAAAATCCAATTGAGGTAAAAACTTTTTGCCAGGAGCTTCTGCAAAGTATACAAGGATCTATCATCGTTGGCCATCATATTGGATTTGATCTGGATTTGCTCAGCAGGACATTTCAGCCTTTTGGATTTAATCAATTCCCTAACCCGAAAATTGACACGATGGGTTTGGCTGTTCGTTTGGATTTTGGTCCCCAAGTAGACTGGAATAGGGTTAGGAAAGAAGATTACAGCTTGGATGCTATGTGCGAGAAGTTCAACATCCCAAAAGAAGACAGGCATACTGCTGGAGGAGATGCATTTCTGACTGCTCAATTATTATTGAAGTTATTAAAGCAGGCTGAGAAAAAGGGGATTCTTACTTATCAAGAGCTCTTTCGCTGATTATTTCCAGTTGACTCCTATTTTTCCTTGGGCTTTCATCATGACCTGCAAGCTGGAACGGGTAGGATAAAATCCCGAAGGAGAAATTTCAAGATTTTGGATAGACAAATCAGCGATAGGAGTCTCCAGACCCAATCTTTCCTGAATGCCTCCCAAGCTATCTTCCAACAAATCTCCTATCGGAAAAACAGCCCTTTTTTCAATCTGACGGATAATTTTTCCCTTTTTAAGCGCAATTCCCAACTTGGCTCTAGAATTATCACTCATCACTTTGAAATTAACATCTTCAAAAATCAGACTTTCCGACTTTCTATCATAGGCAGGCTTCCCTACGACAAAGAAGTTCCCTTCCATTCGCTCACCATTTTCCCGGTCAGCCACGAAATCACAGGTAATAGCCAGTCGTTCTCCAAAAGGTTGAGTTTTGAGATTTGCTAAAGTCAACAATGTCTTTCTATCCGCTCTGAATGTTTTTCCCAGAAAATTCTCTGCCATCAAAGCATCTAGCTCCTCATAAGCCATTTGAAAAGGTAAGGTGATTTCTAAATGATTTTCTGAATCTGAATTAGTACTTAGAGTTGGAAGAGGAAAAGCTCTAGAAGGTGTTGCATTTGAAGGGTGGGTATTGATTTTTCCGCTGAGACCCAACCAAAGGTGGAAATTCTCAGATCGGTCAAAATACTCTTTTAATCTCACCGATTGAGGCTGAATAGAAAAGGCCTGAGCGCCTCCCTCCCAGTTTACCATAAAAGGCTTACCGGCTTGTTCCCATGCCAAGTCAATCATAGGCTTCATGTTGACCAATTTTTGATCAGGACGTAAATTTTCTTTCGCCCAAGCCCGGATTTCCCTTTCCAACAATCCGCTCAAATCCAGTTTCATCCCCAACACGTCCAAAGCAAGGTTTCCACCTAAATCCACCAATTCAAAATGCCTGATGCTCAGACTCCAGTCTGGATTTATCTGGGGATTCACTCGAAATACGGGAGCAAACTGCTCATCCAATGGTACTTTTCCCCTAAATAAACTTCCCAATCCTCCTTTTTTCAGGCCTAAATTACCTCTAACCTTTAAAGGAAGAGTCATTTGAATGGTCTGGCTATCCAAAGCTACCCATGAGATATTCCCAACTCTGCTCAATTGAAGATTTCCCTCTATACCGCTACCTAAATCCAAATTTTCCTCGGAAACCAAATTAACTGGAAGTTGGGAATTAAATATCTTATTGAGAGTAGCCTTCGGCATAGTCAAAGGAACATTGACCTCGGAGGTAGCTTGAGGGATTTCTGGTAAAGGTCCCGGATTAGAAATGTCTAAACTTTTGCACCCGACAAGCAGAATGCTGAGAAATATGAGAGGAATACTATATTTTTGCAATTGAGTTGCGAATTGATGGATCATTTGTAATTTCAATGAATCTATTAAGGAACTAATTACTCCCTGCAAGTATTGTCCCAATTAAAGGATAAGAAGTGATGAATTGGAAAAAATTAACAGAAGAAGCTCAAATTGAAGAAATAAAAGCGCTTAGCAAAGCAAGACCTGTGATGATTTTTAAGCACAGTACACGTTGCTCAGTCAGTAGCATGTCCTTGGACAGACTATTGAGAAATTGGAAAGCAGAGGATGAACAGAAGCTAGTTCCTTATTTTTTAGACCTCATTGCGTATAGAAATCTTTCAAACCTCGTAGAACAAGTATTTGGCGTACCACATGAGTCTCCTCAGGTAATCATTGTACGGGATGAGGTGGCTGTTTACGACAATTCTCACTTTGGGATCAATTATTCAGATTTAATGGCAAAAATTTAAAAGCTGTTAAAAGCCTTATTCGGCCTTTTATCCCTGCTTTTCCCCTTTCTTATTTTTTAGTAAAGAGGCACTAAACCTTTGCCTTTTTCATACAGTCAAAGAAGTTGAACTTTGCAATAGTATGAAAAAGAACTACCCAATTATTATTTTAATTTTTTGCTTTTTAACGGCGTTGACAACTTTGGCACAAAGGCCAGAAGGAGCTGAAAGACAGGAGCGAAAATTTACCGGCACTGTGATCGACGGATCCGTGAACCAGCCAATGGTCGGTGCCAATGTGCAAATCAAAACAGTAACCGATTCTCTTTTAAGAGGTACGGTGACTGATGGAAAAGGAAAATTTGAAATCATCCGACCCAATATTCCTCAAGTTAAAATAGAAATCACTTTTATAGGATATAGAACCATCACCAAAATCCACAGTATGAGAGAGCCCGTGGATTTGGGGGAATTAATCTTACTTGAGGATACTAAGGTTTTGGGCGAAGTTTTGATTGAAGGACAAGTACCAGTGGGCGAACAAAAAGGAGATACCACTTCCTTTAATGCCAATGCTTTCAAAACCAGAGAAAATGCACAGGCGGAGGACTTAATCAGAAAACTTCCGGGTGTTACTTTTCAAAATGGGCAGATCCAAGCTCAGGGAGAACAAGTTCAAAAAGTATTGGTGGATGGCCGTGAATTTTTCGGTTCTGATCCTAGCATTGCCTTAAGAAACCTTCCAGCTGATGCCATTGAGCGGGTAGAAGTTTTGGATCAGCGCTCGGACCAAAGCAGATTGACAGGTTTTGACGATGGTAACTACACCAAAACCATCAATATCATCCTTCGCTCAGACAAGAAAAATGGGCAATTTGGAAGAGCCTATGCAGGCTATGGTACAGATGATCGCTATTCCGCGGGGGGCAGCTTGAACTTATTCAATGGAGATCGAAGAGTATCGATATTAGGTCTTTTCAACAATGTCAATCAGCAAAACTTTTCTTCCCAAGATTTGGCAGGGGTAACCGCCAATGCCTCGGGAGGAGGAGGAAGAAGATTTGGAGGTGGGCGCTTCGGAGGAGGTAACAACAACTTCTTTGTAGGCAATGACATTGGAATCATAGCAACCAATGCCTTGGGCCTGAATTATTCAGACAAATGGGGCAAGAAGGTAAACTTTACCGGAAGTTATTTTTTCAATAATACCAACAACACCCTGCGTCAGTTGACCAATCGGGAAACGATCGTCAACCAAGGACTGAGTCAATTTTATGAAGAAAGCCTGATCAATAATGTGGAAAACTTCAACCACAGAGCCAATGCCCGAATTGAAGCGGATTTGAATGAGAAAAACAGTTTGATCATCACCCCATCCATTTCTTTTCAAACTAACAGGACATTCAGTGACCGGGATGCATTGACTTATGCGAGTACAGGTGATTCTCTATCTGCTTTAAGATCCATTTCCAATGCAGAAACTCAGGCTTTCAATTTGGCAAACAATCTGACTTACCGATATAAGTTTGACAAAAAGGGAAGAACACTTTCTACTGATATCAATACGGTTTGGAACAACAGAGATCAGTTTTCGGATTTGCTGGCAGCGAGTAGAGAATTTAGAAGAAATACTTTGGATACTACAACCCAAGAAACTGACGGATTAAATCGGGGCTTTAATTATAGAGTCAACACTACCTGGACGGAGCCATTGGGAGAAAAATCCATCGGTACTTTTGGCTACCAAATAGCCAACAACAAAACCCGTTCTGACCAAAAAACCAGAGTCTTCAATGAGGAAAACCTGCCTGTGTTGGATACAGCTTTGAGTAATGAGTTTGACAATAAATTTATCACTCAAAGACTACGATCCGGCTATGCCTATACCAATAATGGCTGGAATATTAATTTGAACTTAGATTACCAAAATGCCCGCTTGGACAATGAGGCCTTCTTCCCTACGGAGGGAGTATTCAGGCGGGATTTCAACAATATTTTACCGAGTGCAAATATTAACTTCCGAAATAGGGAAACAGGCTTTTCTTGGAGGATTCGATATAGAACTGATACTGATGAGCCAAGTGTAACTGAGTTACAAAACGTGGTCAACAATCAAAATCCATTGAACCTATCAGTGGGTAATCCTACCTTGGGACAAAGCTATAACCACAATATTTTTGCAAACATCGCCAAAGTCAATCTGGAAAAGTCTAAGACCTTTTTCACCTTCATCAACTACTCCGCAACCAGTAATTTTATTGGAAACAGCACCTTTGTGGCTTCCCAAGACACTTTGATCAATGGAGAAATCCTCCTGAGACCTGGAGGTCAAATCTCTCAGCCAGTGAACTTGGATGGGAATTGGAGAGTGAGGGCATTTGCAACTTATGGAATGCCAATTCCTAAATTGAAATTACAATTCAATACCAATACAAGACTAGGCTTCAACCGAACTCCAGGCCTAATCAACGGTGATCTGAATTTGAATGACAACATTGATTTAAGCCAGGGAATTACGATTAGTTCCAATATCAGCAAGAATGTGGATTTCTCAGTGAGCACTACTGGTACATATACCATTGTGAATTCCAGTTTGCAGGCAAACTTGGATCAAAATTACTATGTACAAGAATCTAATATCCGCTTGTATTTCTCCCCTAACAATGGAAAGCTGTTCGTAGGTAATAATGTGAATAACATGCTTTACAGCGGCTTGTCTGAAGGTTTTGATCAGTCTGTGTGGTTATGGAATATTGAAGGTGGCTTCCGCTTTGCCAAAAACAATAAGGCCGAGTTGAAAGTGGTGGTTTTTGACTTATTAAATCAAAATAACAGCATCAGTAGAACTATTTCTGATGTTGCGATTACGGATGTATTCACCAATGTTTTAACCCGATACGGGATGCTAACCTTTACTTATATCATTGGGAATTTTAAGGAGCCAGAACCGGATAATAGTCCTTGGAACAGAGGAAGACCGAGTGGGGGAAGAACCTGGTAATTAAGTGAGAAGGCTAAAGTCAGAAAGCTAAAAATGCTCGCAGTGGCCCAATGATATTCCCGCAAAGGTTGGAAGAGGCAAAGAGGCTATGTCTCCTATGTTCCCTCTGTGGTTTTTTAAAATTGCTCACGGAAATGCAGGGGAAATGTTATTGGTTATTGAGTCATTTTTAAACTAAGATTTCACCTTTGTCACAAACTATGTGTGCTATTGTGAATCCTATGTGGTTTAAAAAATAGCTCGCAGCGGCGCGGCGGTTTTATCTCCCGCAAAGGAGAGAAGTGGCAAAGAGGCTATGTTTCCTATGTTCCCTCTGTGGTTTTTTAAAATTGCTCGCGGAAACGCAGGGGAAATGTTATTGGTTATTGAGTCATTTTCAAACTAAGATTTCACCTTTGTCACAAACTATGTGTGCTATTGTGAATCCTATGTGGTTAAATAATCCCCCCTTAAAATAAAAAAAGCCGACGGAGCACATCCCCGCCGGCTTTTCGCTATTTAACCCTAACTTTACCTTATCACATTTTAGGAAGTACTACAGTGTCTACAGAGTGAATTACTCCGTTTGACTGCCATACGTCTGCGATAGTTACTTTTGACTGACCACCGTTTTCGTCAGTGATATATAAGTCTTTACCTTTCATCCAAGCAGTCAATTTACCACCTTGTACAGTAGTCAATACCGCTTTTCCGTTACCCTTTTTGATAGCATCTGCGATGTCCTTAGAACCCATTTTACCAGCAACTACATGGTAAGTCAAGACTGCTGTCAATTGACTTTTGTTTTCAGGCTTCAAAAGTGTTTCTACTGTTCCGTTTGGCAATTTTGCGAAAGCGGAGTTTTCAGGAGCAAAAACGGTGAATGGACCTTTTCCTTGTAATGTCTCTACCAATCCTGCTGCTTTTACAGCTGCTACCAGGGTAGTGTGATCCGCTGAGTTTACTGCATTTTCAACGATATTTTTGGAAGGATACATAGGTGCGCCACCTACTTCTACTGTCTTCTCCATTTGTGCAAAAGCCACATTGGCTGATAAGAAAACAAATGCTACTAGAGCTACTTTTAAGAAATTTTTCATGGTTTGTAGTGTTTTTTGTATTTGGAAGGAATTACGAGGGCCCAGCAAAAATTGGATTGAGAAGGTTTGAAAAATATTTGAAAAAGTCTGTACTGGGTATCCTCAAAAGGCTTAAAGCCCCTTGGAGAGTTTGATGCATGCTTAAAGGATATTTTATAATGATTTGAAATTCGGATTACAGACCTACCCTAAGAGTTCATTGTTTAAAATCCCTAACAACGATAAACCAATACTCCAATAGGCCTTTTAAATCAAAAATTGTAGCTTTGCGACTTGATTAATCTGAATCTCATGTATCAGGAAAAAATCGATGCCATCAAGGCCGCAATCGCATCCGCAGATGCTAAAAACCCAGAAGAGCTCGAAGCTTATCGCATGGAGTATATCTCCAAAAAAAGTGTCGTAGGTGCGCTCTTCGCAGATATGGGAAAAGTACCTAATGAGGAAAAGCGTGCCTATGGACAATTGGTCAATGGAGTCAAACAACTCGCAGAAGAAAAATTCCAAGAACTGATAGAAAAAGTCAATTCCGCGAATAAAAAAGCCAAGTCTTCCAATATTGACCTAACCTTACCTCCATCCAACCAAGAGATCGGAGGCATTCACCCACTGACCGCAACTCGTCAACGCATCATAGAAATATTCGAGCGAATCGGCTTCAATCTTTCGGAAGGACCGGAAATAGAAGACGACTGGCATAATTTTACTGCTCTCAACTTCCCAGAAAACCATCCGGCAAGGGAGATGCAGGACACCTTTTTTATCGAGAAAAATCCAGACATCGCCTTGCGTACCCATACTTCTTCTGTACAGGTAAGGGTAATGGAAAATCAAAAACCTCCCATCCGCACGCTTTCTCCTGGAAGAGTGTATAGAAATGAAGCTATTTCTGCAAGGGCACATTGCATCTTCCATCAGGTTGAAGGACTGTATGTTGATGAGAACGTTGGATTCGCGGATTTAAAAAATACTCTGTACCACTTTGCCAAGGAGATGTTTGGTAAGGAAACCAAAGTTCGCTTCCGTCCTTCTTATTTCCCTTTCACCGAACCCAGTGCGGAGATTGATATTTCTTGCCTGATTTGTGGAGGAAAAGGCTGTACCATTTGTAAAGGAACAGGCTGGGTAGAAATCGGCGGTTCTGGGATGGTAGATCCCAATGTCCTTGAAAACTGCGGCATTGACTCCAAAAAATATACAGGCTTTGCCTTCGGAATGGGAATTGAGCGAATCGCCATGCTCAAATATCAAATCAAGGATTTGCGCCTATTCACGGAAAACGATGTGCGCTTCCTAAGGCAATTCAAACCCTTACTCTAGATTTAAGCCCGGCAAATTGTCGGGCTTTTTTCTTCTACTTTAGCCTATCAACTACAAGCAATCTTATTCACCCGATTGGCATGGCGTCCGCCTTCGAAAGGGGTATTTAGAAAGATTTCAGCGAGATTTTCTGCAAGCTCGTAGGAAATAAATCTAGCAGGTAGGGCCAATACATTTGCATTGTTATGCTGACGGGCCAAAGCTGCCAATTCTTCATTCCAGCAAAGGGCTGCACGAATTCCTTGATGCTTGTTGGCTGTGATCGCTACTCCATTTCCGGATCCGCAGATAACAATGCCCAGTTCGTATTCTCCATTTTCAATAGCAGTACTTAAGGGATGCACATAATCAGGATAATCTACTGAAGCATCTGAAAAAGGCCCAAAATCTTTAATCTCATGGCCTAAATTTTCCAGTTTCTGAATCAACTTTCCTTTGTATTCAAATCCGGCATGATCGCCTCCGATTGCAATCTTCATTTTATTTTTGATTTACGATTTACGATTTACGGGCAGCTCTTAACCTCAATCCACAGACTTAAGCTCTAAATTTTTTGTAGGCTTTAATTCATATCGCCTTCAGCTTTTAGACTTCAGAGTTCAGACTTCTATTCAGCTTCTTTTTTCGCATACTCAGCTTCTTTGATCGCCCGCTTTTTCTCTAAACGTTTAGCAATATTAATTCCAGCTTCGTACAGGACCAAGATAGGCATAGCGATCAGCAACTGGGAAATCACATCCGGAGGGGTAATCACCGCTGCTAGAACCAATATCACGACAATCGCATGTCTTCTATAAGCTCTCAGCATACCTGAGGTGACCAGCCCTGACATAGACAAGAAATAGATGACTACCGGCAACTGGAACATAATCGCAGAAGCCAATACCAGCATGATCAGGGTAGTCACATAGGAGGATATATCAAACTCATTCAAAATCGACGGATCCAACTGATAGTTGGAAAGGAAGTTGATCGATAATGGAGAAAGGATATAATACCCGAAGGCTGCCCCCAGGAAGAACAACAAACTCACGAAGAAAACAGCTCCCCGAGCCGCGTTTTTTTCCTGATCATACAATCCCGGGCTGATAAATTTCCAAAACTCCCAGAATACATATGGGAAAGCCACCACAAAACCCACCACGAAACTGGAGGTCATGTGCATGGAAAACTGCCCCGTCATCTGCCTGCTTTGGATGGTAAATGGGAGTTCGTCAATACACAATGCTGCGATTCCCAAATAATCACTGATATCGCAAAGCACCCGATAGGTAAGGAAATCCACCTTGGATGGGCCCAGGATAATGATTCCAAAAACAATGCTTTTGGATAGAAATGCAATCACTGAGAAAATCAGAATGGCTGCCACAGATCGCAGCAAATGCCAGCGGAGAGCTTCTAAATGGTCCAAAAAGGACATTCCCTCCTCTTCCTCTTGATATTGGTCTAATGCCACGTTGGTTTATTACGCTTTTAGTATAATGGAAACTGAATCATCCACTTATTGACTTCTGCACGGATGCTCTGCAACTCACTTTCATTGTCATGGTTTTGCAAAGCTCGGTCAATCAGCTGAACGATCTTTTTCATATCTTCTTCCTTCAGGCCACGGGTGGTGACTGCAGCAGTTCCTACTCGCATCCCGGAAGTCACAAATGGAGACTTGGTATCGAATGGAACCATGTTTTTATTGATAGTGATATCCACTTTGCCTAGAGTTTCTTCAGCCAGCTTTCCAGTCAGGTTCTTATTTCGAAGATCAATTAGCATCAAGTGATTGTCAGTTCCTCCTGAAATCAACTGATATCCAAGACTTACGAACTCTTCTGCCATTACGGCTGCATTTTTCTTCACTTGAAGAATATAAGTCATATATTCATCAGACAAGGCTTCTTCAAATGCAACTGCCTTAGCTGCGATAATATGCTCTAATGGTCCTCCCTGAGTACCTGGGAATACACCCATGTCCAGCAAAGATGACATCTTTTTGATTTCGCCTTTTGGAGTAGTCAATCCCCATGGATTATCAAAGTCCTCTCTCATCAAGATCAAGCCACCCCTAGGGCCTCTCAGGGTCTTGTGAGTAGTTGTGGTCACGATATGACAAAACTCCAAAGGATCATTCAACAAACCTCTTGCAATCAATCCTGAGGGATGGGAAATATCTGCCAACAATAATGCTCCTACCTGATCAGCAATATCTCTCAAGCGCTCATAATCCCAGTCTCTAGAGTATGCCGAAGCTCCGCAAATGATCATTTTTGGTTTTACTTCCAATGCCTTGGCTTCTACCTTATCATAATCAATCACTCCGGTCTCTTCTTCTACCCCATAAAAATAAGGATCATATAATTTTCCGGAAAAGTTTACTGGAGATCCATGAGTTAGGTGACCACCATGAGATAGGTCAAAGCCCAAGATAGGATCACCGGCTTTCAAACAAGCCAAGAATACAGCAGCATTAGCCTGTGCACCGGAATGGGGCTGTACATTGGCCCAAGTTGCACCAAAGAGCTTCTTTGCTCTGTCGATAGCAATTTGCTCGATCTCATCGACCACCTCGCATCCACCATAGTACCGCTTTTTAGGAAGCCCTTCTGCATATTTATTGGTCAAAACACTGCCTGCGGCCTCCATGACCTGCTTGCTGGTGAAATTTTCCGAAGCAATCAGCTCTATGCCGCGCTTCTGTCTGTCTTCTTCTTGTGCGATGAGGTCAAATACAACCGTATCTCTTTTCATGATCAGGGAATTGAAAGCCTATTAATTGGAAAAAACAAGACTGAGCCTGTTTGAAATCAGGATCAAAAATAGCCCGAAAGTCCTTATTATCCAATGTGAAATGGGATTGAAAAAAGCGAAGATCCATAGCTAGTCTATAAATCATGGCTGAAGCTTCGTAAATTCAAATTATGATTGATTTCAAATTCCAGCCATCCACTTACTTTTCAGAGGAGGTTTCCTCTGTTTTGTTGGTCAAACTCCACTATCCGGAGTCCACTTGGGGCGAACAGATCAGTATTTATGCCCACCAGATGGATTTCAAAATCCACTTGGAAGCGGTGGATTTTTATGGAAATGACTATATACTTTACCCATCAAAAATTGAGGAGCCTTTCAATCTGGAAGATTTAATTTATTTGATAGAAGGCATGCAGGTCAATCAAGATGAATTGGATGGAAAAATGGAGTTGGTATTGGATGGCGTGCCTGAAGCAAGTAGTGCGTTTTATCCGGAGTTGGAAAAATATTTTGAGGAGAAAAGAAGGAGCTTTGGTTTGTAGTTTTGATACACCAAAGAGGATGGGAAGGATATTTAGAAATTTTAGAATTACGATTTACGAATTACGGGCATCAGGGGATCCCCAATTCTTATTTCATTCAATTTAAACGGTCATGAAGGATGAACTGTGTTTATTACCGTAGGTAGGAGTGCTGAAAAAAATATCGAACATCGAAAGATGAATTTCGAATTACGGGCATGAACTATGCTTGCCTGCCGTAGGTAGAAACATTGAATAATAGAATTCAATTAAGAGTCTCCATTTTTCGGATTAAAAATCCAATGCGCTGGTTCTTTGGCTACCTAGCTGATAGCTTTTGAACCAATACTCATAGGTTTCAAAATCGATACAATCCTTCAATTCAATGCCATTGAAAAGTAATTTCTTTAGGCAACTCACTGGCAACCAAGATTTGATTTTGCGCTCCTGTTCTTTGGAAAGCTGGGATAATTGCACCCATTTCTTGCCGTCTATAAAAATTGGAATCAATTTAGTCATTGGTTTTTGCATGATTTCGAGACAAAAGTACCTTGATAATCAGACGGCTACAATTATGCCAAATTAAATTTATGTTATTAAAATTCGAGTTTTATAACTTGTTGGCATGATTGGGGCAGTGATATCTTTTGTTTTTTTGGTTGCGGGGCTGGTATTTCAGCGAAAAGCAAGGTTTCCAACCGAAAAAGCGATTTCCTTCGTGAACTCTTATCTGTTCAACTTGGTACTTCCTGCTCTAGCTTTACTTTATATTCCCCAAATAAAGCCCGGTTGGGACCTCTTACTTCCTATTTCAGCGGCATGGTTAACTTTTCTGCTTTCCTGGTTCCTATTCGGAATCCTTGGCAAGATCTTTCATTGGAGTAAACAGGTAACGGGCTGCCTGGTGATCGTGGCCGGACTGGCTAACACATCATTCTTAGGATTTCCAGTGGTAGAAGCATTGTATGGCAAGTCAGGACTTCCCATTGCCTTATTGATTGATCAGTGCGGCTCTTTTTTATTGGTTTCGTCCTTGGCTATTGTAATTGGCTCGATCTACAGCCATCAAAGCGGAAGACTTCGAGAAATTCCATTAAAAATCATCAAATTTCCTCCTTTTGGTTTTTTGGTAGGAACCCTAATCATGAGTCTTTTGGGATGGAAAACCCCAGAGTTCTTAATGCCTTTCCTGACATTGGTAGGCAAAACCATGGCTCCAATGGCTTTATTGGCGATAGGTTTGAGGTTTAGAATTGAAAAAGCTGATTTGACTTCGCAATATTTTTGGTATGGCTTAGCCTATCGATTGGTTTTTGCACCGCTACTGGTTTACCTGATCTACAGCAATTTTATGGATACAGAAGGACTTACCTTCAAAGTAACCGTACTGGAATCGGGAATGGCACCTATGATTACAGGTTCTATTGTGGCTATTAATTACAATTTGGCTCCAAGGTTAGCGGCTTTGCTTTCCGGTCTGGGGATGATCATCTCCCTTTTCAGCCTGACCTTGTGGTACTTCTTTTTAAGCTGACCAGATTCTATCCAGTTCTTCAAAAAACTCCTGGTGAATCGATTTATTGGTTGCTAGAATTTCTCTTCCGAAAATATAGTTTTTACCTCCGGAAAAATCCGTCACTTTACCTCCTGCTTCCTGTACGATAAGGGCACCAGCCGCTACATCATAAGAGTTGAGATTGTATTCAAAAAACCCTTCTATTCTACCCGCTGCAACATAAGCTAAATCAACCGCCGCTGAGCCAAAACGTCTCAAACCATGAGTAGATTGCATAAGACTTTTCAATGTCGCCAAATAGCGGTCTATCAGTTCAAAATTATAATAAGGGAACCCGGTTGCAATGAGTGAAGCCCCCAGATTTGGAGCTTTACTCACTCGAATCGGGGTATCATTGCAAAATGCTCCTCCACCCTTGATGGCATAAAAGCATTCGTGCATATTGATTTCATACACTACTCCAAGAATCACTTCCTCTTTTTCCATCAAAGCGATGCTTACGGAAAATACAGGTAAGCCGTGAATAAAATTCGTGGTCCCATCCAGGGGATCAATCACCCAGTTGTATACTTCGGATCGGGTGGTATTCGTACCTTCTTCAGTGATAAAGCCTGCCTCAGGGAAAATGGCTGAAAGTTGCTCTACGATCTGACGTTCGGCTTCTTTGTCTACATAAGAAACCAAATCATTGAAGCCTTTATGTTCTACATTTTTTACATCAAAATGCTGGCGTTCCTTGCGGATAAAGGCGCCAACAGATTTGGCAATATTTTGTGTTTGATCTAAGAGTTTTGAAAGTTCGGCTAAATTAAGCATCAATGAAAAGTGGGGATTTACTTAATAGTGAATGGATAGGGTGAAACTATTTTAATTAGAAATTCAGCTTGCAAGATTAAGGCCATTCTAGCTTGCTTTGCTTCGGAAACTAAGCTATAGAATTTAGTTGAAGCTTTTTCAGATTTCGACCTTAAAAATCAGCTTTATTCTTCTTTTCCATATTTGGCTTTCCTCTTGTCCTCTTTGCTTTCTTTCTTTTCTGCTTTTCCCTCCACAGTGAGTACAATTTCTCCTTTCAAGGGATTGTTTTCATAATAATCAATCAACTCGACCAAGGTTCCTCTGACGTTCTCTTCATGAAGCTTTGAGATTTCCCTTGAAACACAAGCCTGTCGGTCTTCACCAAAAGCCTCCGCCAACTGAGCTAAAGTTTTCAATAAGCGATGAGGAGACTCATAAAAAATCATGGTTCTGGATTCTTCAGTCAATGCATCAATTCTGGTCTTTCTTCCTTTTTTATGAGGTAAAAAGCCTTCGAAAACAAAGCGATCATTAGGCAAACCAGAATTTACCAAAGCAGGAACAAAAGCTGTTGGGCCTGGAAGACATTGAACCTCCAAACCAGCCGCAATTACCTCTCTAACGAGCAAAAAACCAGGATCAGATATTGCCGGTGTGCCTGCATCAGAAACCAATGCGAATACCTCTCCTTTTTTCATTCTTTCCACCAGCTTTTCAACTGCTTTATGCTCATTGAAAATATGGTAAGACTGTAAATTATTGGTGATTTCAAGGTGTTTGAGAAGCATCCCCGTAGTTCGGGTATCTTCTGCCAAGATTACATTGACAGACTGAAGTGTTTCAAGTGCCCGCAAAGTTATATCCTTAAGATTACCGATTGGTACAGGAACCAAAAATAAGCTGACCTGCTGCTCTGTCATACACCCAACTCGTCGATGGCTTTTGCTAGTTTACGGTCTTTCTCAGTCACGGTATTTCCGGCATCATGGGTAGTCAATTCTATCTCCACTGTATTGTAGACATTGCTCCAATTAGGATGATGCTGCTGCGCCTCAGCTAAAAATGCCACTCGGGTCATAAAAGCAAAAGCCTCCTGAAAATCCTGAAATTTGAATGTTCTTTTGAGTTTATTGTCTTCTTCTTTCCACATAGTTTTTAAAAGTTAAAGTGAAATCACACCTTCAATGGTAGAAGCTTTTTCATAATATTCAATGACCTCGTCGGCACTTTCTACCATCACCTGTATCGTGGTGCTGACATACTTGCCTCCAGAGCTCGGCTTCAGGGTCATTTCATTTTTTGGAAAAATTGCTCCAACCTCATGCTCCCTTCCATTGGGAACAATAAATTTAAACATATACAACATTGGAAACTGTCCGTTAGCTTCCAGTTTTTCCTTGAAGGTCTCTTTGTTAAATTTCTTTTGCATTCGTAAGCTCTCCTGTAAAATGGATTACAAACAAAGAACCCATGCTTTGCGGCATGGGTTCCAATTTTTTCTTAGAAGAATTTATATCGATAATCTTTCACATTGGCCAGATCCTGTAAAGCCATCATGACTTGATAGGAAGTTCTCTGGGCTGCATTCTGTGTAAGAGATGCCTGATAAGATGTATAGTCACCGATCTCGGCTGCAGGAGTAAGATTATTCAATCTACCTACAATGACACCAACGTCTTCAGAAATAGGTTGCGTGATCTTACCTTCAGAAATTCCGAAAATAGCACCCACTGCTTTTGGAGCGAATCCGATACCTGGGATTACCGAGGAGCTTAATTTCAGATCTGGAACCTCATTCAAAGAGGCTGCCTGAGGATAAACTGCCTTCATTTCTTCCAAAGTAGCTTTACCTTCTAAAGCCTTTTTGATGATTTCAGCTTTCTTCTCATTCATTACTTGGCCTTTCACTTGCTCTCTAACATCTTCCAACTTCGCTTCTCCTTCTTCTTTTTTACTAACCAATGAAGTAACGATGTAAGCATTATCCAATTCAAATACAGGAGATACTTCTCCCTGAGAGGCCTCTGCGAATGCCCAACGGATAATCTCTCTGGCGTTTTGGAGATTATTCAAGTTTCTGGCACCTGCATCTACATTGTTTGCCTGAAGGATTCTGTATCCTTTGTCAGTAGCATTTTCTGTAAACTCATTTCTATTACCTGATTCAGCAGCGAAAGCATCAGCATTTCTGAATGCCTCGTTTCTTGTAGCATCAGAAGCAATTAATTCCAATTGCAATACAGCTATTTTAGTATACTCGCTTTTTGGAAGAGAAGTCACATCGATGATGTGATATCCGTATTCAGTTTCTACCAAGTTTGGAATCAAACCTGTAGAACTTCTCGCATAAGTAGCATTTGAGAAAGCTTCTACAAACTCATCCTTCGCAAACCATCCAAGATCACCACCGTTTTGGGCAGTGCCATCCTGACCGTATTGACGGGCAGCCAATGCAAAATCCCCACCGTTTTTCAAGTCTGCCAAAACTTCCTCAGCCTGGATTTTAACTTGAGCTCTTGCAGCCTCGTCCATTCCTTCTGTGCTGAAAAGGATATGAGAAGCGCTCATTCTTGGAGTACCATTGTACTTATCAGAGACTTTAAATGAGATATAAGTAGAGCTAGCAGTTACAAAGGGTCCGTAAGTTTCGCCTTCTACCATTTCATCTACATTGCTGGTCAATTCCGCAGGGAATTCATCACCAGGTCTGAAAGTATAGAATGCTGGTCTGAAGTCAGAGTTTCTATTAACGAATAGTGAGTCATTCTCAGCTGTTCTCAATTGCTCAGTCAACTGGTTGATTCTGGAGATAACTTCAGCTGAATCTTCTTTGCTTGGTCTGATGCTAAAGCTCACATACTCCAAGTTTGCAGAATTTCCGGTTTTGAATTTAGACTGATTCTTTTTCAAGTAGGCCTGTAATTCAGCATCGGAAATTTTCACGGAAGAATCAGATACCGCATAATAAGGCACAAACAAAATGGATGCATCTGCGATAGTATTGGCAGACTTGTACTCCAATTTTGCTTCAGCAGAAGTAGCATACTCGGAAGTAGCCAAAAGATTATCATACTTGATTCTCAATCTGGAATCTGCAAACAACTGCTCTTGCTGAGCCCAAAAAGCTTGCTGTGCCGGATCAGCTGTTTCTAAAGATTGTAAAAACTGAATCAACTGGCTTTTGTCAAACTGTCCAGTTTGAGGATTCACCAATTGCTGTCGGAGTTCAGGAACGATGTTTTTTCCCTGTACCATATCCACCAATTCTGCAGGGGAGATAGTCAATCCCAATTTTTCGTATTCTTCTTTGAATACTTTATCGACAATCATTGCTTGCCATGCCTGCTCTCTGACAGTAAACATTTCTACTTCAGATGGAGCTCGGCCGGTACGCTGTTGAAAAGCGATTCGAAATTCTTCCACCTTGGCCACGTATTCTTCATACGTGATTTCTTCTCCTGCAATTTCCCCAACGATATTTTGGTTGGAATTGAGAAGAGAGGAATTAGGACTCAAAAGATCACCCCCTAGGAGGAATAAAATCAACCCGCCGGCAATAACACCGATTGCGAGACCTGTCCGCTGTCTTATTTGTTTAATTAACGCCATTATTGTTACTACGCTTTTTTAGAAGTGTCGCAAAATAATAGCATTAGTAACGAAATTCAAAATATATTCTGAATCAAACCCTTACCTAAAAAATCGTTGGGCCGTTGATTTTGAGCCTAACTGAGTCAATTCTATGATCTTGTCTCGAAACTACAGTGAACGTATATGCCCCTATTGTAACAGACTCCCCTTTTTTGGGGAGATTTTCGGTATGAGAAAGAATTAATCCCGAAAGAGTTTCAAAATCTCCAATCGGTAAATCCCAATTATATTTATCATTTAAATAATCAATTTCATGACGGGCACTGAGTAAATATTCCTGATCTCCGATTTTTTGCTCGATTAGATCATCACTATCATACTCATCTTCTATCTCTCCAAAAATCTCTTCGATGATATCTTCCATCGATACGATTCCGCTGGTACCTCCAAATTCATCTACCACCAAAGCCAAACTTTTCCTTTCCTGAATAAACTGAATCAGCAACTCATTGGCGAGAGCGGATTCCGGTGCAATGATAATCGGTGTAAGAATCTCTTCAATAGTCTTAGGCTTTTTGAAAAGCTCCAATTGATGGCAATATCCGATAACATCATCGATCGTTTCCCTGTATACAATGATTTTTGAATGCCCGCTTTCAGCAAACACTTCTTTCAAATCTTCAATGCTGTCTTCCACTTCCACAGAAACAATATCTGTTCTGGGAATCATACATTCCCGAACTCTGACAGTTTTGAATTCTACTGCATTGTCGAAGATTTTGGTATCTATTTCAGCTTTTCCCTCAGACTTGGTCTGATTCATATGGTTTTGGATAAAGCTGTTCAAGTCAGTCACTGTAAAAACCGGCCTGTCTTCACTATACTCCAATCGTAAGATTTTGGTAATAAAAAATCTGGATAGCCCTACTACAGCCCAAACAACCGGATACATGAGGTAATAGATGCCTAGAAAGGGAATGGCAAAAATGCTCAACATATTGTTGGGGTTGAGCATAAAAAGGCTTTTAGGAAGAAATTCGGCTGTAATCAGCACAATGATAGTGGAAATCAATGTTTGCAATAGCAACACCACCACCTCATTGTTGAGCCCCGGAGGCAACCAAGCATCCAAAGGATACTCCAGCAGGTAGGCCATGAAAATACCATAGAGCACCAAGGAGATCGTGTTTCCCATCAAAGTAGTACCAATAAACTGCCCCGGTCTTTTGATGAAGCTACTCAATACTTTTCCGCTTAGTGCGCCCTGCTTGCTTTGCAATTCTATCTGAAGCTTATTGGCAGAGATATAGGCGATTTCAATTCCTGAAAAAAATGCGGAAAAAAGGAGAGTTATAATGACATAAATGAGATAGGTGGTCTCCATAAATTAACGCTTGCGCTTTTTTTCTGGCTTTGAGTTATTTTTTTCTGCTTCCTCCCGCTTGGTTCTTCTATACTGAAACCAAAAAAGTAAAGCTACTGCGAACATAAAGATAGCATAGGAAAACCCTATTCCCACCGTCATGGTCTGATGAATACCTATGATAATCAAGGCCAAAGAAAGGGATAAAATCAATACATCGCCCAATTTCATATTTCTTCTCCCGGTAATATGGTCCTACTGTCTCTCACGTTTTTCAAGGTGTAATTAGTAAAGCTTTCATCTGCTTCCATTCCTGTTCCATTAAAAAGGGTTTGCTTGTCTCGAATGGTCACAAACTTATCTGTGAAGATTTTTTTCTTGTTTGGATCCCAGTACAATTCTTCACTTTGTAAATGCTGATCTTCTATAGAATTATCCACCTGCACATTCCCTTCGCCTCTATAAAGATTTTTTTCTTTATCAAAATAACCCCTATCCGCTTTCAATGTTGTTTCTAAGGTGCCGTCTCTTTCAAAAAATTCAATTAGAATTCCATCTGGAAACTCCATATTCCCATTAAGGTATTCGAGTTGTTTGGCGGCTGTGATCTCTGATCTTACGATAGCTGAGTCAGAATGTACCACATGGATATTGGTGGCAATATTCATTGGTCCTTCATACACCTGCAATGCGGCTGAATCCACATCTTCCCGACAGGAGAGTAGAGATATTGCTAAAAAAAGAAAGAGAAGTAATTTCCTCATGACGCAAAGATAAAAGATATTTTTAGCAGATAGAGAAAACAAAAAAAGGCAGTCTTCGGACTGCCTTTTATAATTTTATATTTTGAATTAGTCTCTTGTAGCCAAAGTAACAGTTTCACCAATCCAGCATCCTGTATTGATAGTACCACCTACTTGAAGACCTTCAGTAAAGATTTCCTCTTTGGAAGGGAACTGAGCTCTAGCCTGCGCCATACCCTGAGAGTCACCTGCTCTTTGGTATGCATTATAAGCAGCCATATAGATAGATCTATCTTTTACTCTTGATACACCACCTCTACAGTCGTTGAAAGAGTTCATATACAAGCCACCAATCAAAGAGTAAGCATCTTTAGTTTTGCTCTCGTCAAGGTTAGCAGCTTCTTTAGCAGCATTTCTAGCAGCAGACTTTCTTCCTAGATTGGCATGAACTTTAGCCAATTCCATTTGGATTTCAGCTTTCTGCACATTGTTTTCAGCTAAAGTCAAAGCTTTTTCCAATACCGGCTGAGCTTTCTCATAATTCTGCTCCTGCATATATCTCATCGCTCTTACCTGAGAAGTAGCGTAAGTTGGATTTTTAGAGTCAATCAATTCCAAAGCAGTCAAGAATGCATTAGAAGAGAAACACTTATACTGAACAGAATACTTGAAGATCTGCTGTGCCAATTGCTCATTGGTAGGATCAGCCTTCAACTTAGGACCCATGGTGTTTTCGATGAAGTTACAATCGATCAATTCCATAGCAACCAAGATAGACTCAGCTGTACTTCTAGCATTGGATACATCCTTACCATTAGCTTCAGCCTTGTTTAAATACTCTTGAATTTTATCGTACTTGGCCAAAACCTGCTCAGGCTTATATGCTTGATTGTAGGCATTGTGTCTGTAAACCGCATCGAAGTAAGCAGCATATAGAGTTGGGATGGATAATTCACCATTGATCTCCATTGCTCTTTCGAAATCAGCAACTACATCGCCCAATTTTTCCTTAGTGCCTTTGAAGTAGCCATATCCGTAGTACGCTTTATTTTCAATCCATTTAGTAGCATTGTTATAAAGCTCATCTCTTTTATCATAGATCAGCATTACTGAGTCTTGATAAGCTCTTTTTTGGGCAGGATCGCTTACTGCATCTGCTGCTCCATCATATACTTTAGTACCATTGATATAAATGGACTCATTTAGCTCAGGCACATTCACTAATAGCCAGTGGAGAGGTTTGGTGGCTTCCACAAACTGATCTGCTTTCATATAGTCTACATAAGCAGCGTTCAATTCTCTAGCTTTAGCTTCTTTAGCTTCGTCGGATGGCCAATTCCATCCGTCCTGGGCTTGCACCATTCCGGCGAGAAGCAAGGCGGATAGCCCCAGAAGGGTTGATTTAATTTTCATGGTTTTGACTTGTTTAATTCGGTTTAATTGCTCTTCTCTTTCTATGCAGTCCTTAAAACTGCCTTCAGATATTTACTCAAATACTCTTTTGTAGAACCAAGTGTTATCGTTAAGAGAGAAGCCTAAGGTGAAGTTCACGTAGTTTTCTCTGATCAATCCTGCGGAGGTAGTCCCTCTTTGTCCCACCTTTACCGCAAGGTTCATTAACGACAATTGGTTAACAGGAATTGAAGCTCCAAAGTTAATGCCAAGGTCATTAATGGTGGTCTGGTTGATATAGTAAGGGGTCTGTAAGAACTCCAAACCTACCCTATAAGTACCTCTTTTCAGATTGTTATCAACCGACATAAAATCGGGAACAATCTGGAATCCCAAGCCCAATTTAATAGCCTCTCTTAGCTCCAAAGGGTCCCCCAGGAAGTTTCTAAAATCAGAGAAATTCTGGTACTGACCTTCCAATCCAATCACGTATTTATTAGCTCTCTCGTAACTTACACCAAATCCGTAACGGCTTGGTATATAGATACTTCCTTTTTCATTGTCCAATATCAGGTCACCTTCTGAATCGGGGTCGCTAGCTTCGCCAAATGCGGCGAGTTTGGCAAAGGCATTTCCATTAACGTCCCCTAGACCCTGATAAATGGCACCCACATGAAGGTTACTTTTCTCACCTACTGGGAAATAGTATTGAGTACCAAATTTGAGGGCAACATCGCTAATTGTTAATCTTTCATAATATTCCGAAGTGCTCCCTACCTGCGTGCCATTTTCATTAAAAAGAGTCAATTGATTCTTTCTGATGGTAGAGCCAAATAGGTAAGATCCATGAACTCCGATGCTCAGGTTTTTGGCTAATAAATAACCCGCACTGATGTAGGCTTCAGAGATCCCTCCGTCACCGTTAATATTATTAACTGCCTCAATCTCTGCATTGTTAACCATACTGGAGATTTGCAGATCATAATTTACAGAAGTAACCTGATTCAGACCCATTCCCATGGTTAGTTTTCCTGGCTTGAAAGGCAAGGAAAGCGCGATATAGGAAAGTCCTCCACCGTCCACATCGGAAGATTGAGACCCATTAGAGGCATTGATTCTTCTGTAATTCAGGGAAGTCTGAAAATTAAAAATAGTGTTTCTGGTTTGTAGGGCAGGATTGACTACGTTGGCGTTCCAGCCCGTACCAAAACTGATTCCTAATCCTCCCATTCCTTGGTTTTGTGTAAGTCCGGAATAATTAAATTCCCCGATGCCTAGGGCAGAATAAGTGGAGGCACTAGACTGTGCCTGAGCTTCAGAAAAGAGGATGAAGGTGCAGCAAACACCCAATAGATGCAATTTGATTTTACTCAACATTGTGGTTTAGAATGCAATTCAATCCATACAGGACCAAATTTGGGACTACAAATATGTGGTCTTTTGCCAATGATTCAAAAGATTGTGCATCTCCACCGCAAACAAAGACCTTAATTTCAGGAAATTCGGCCCTAAAAGCCTGAATTTGACCTATGATTTCGTAATAAATACCATACCATACCCCCACTTGCATACAAGTTTGGGTAGAATCTCCGACCCGAGACTCCGGTTTTTTACTCACTTCTACCAAAGGAAGGCGGGCCGTAAACTGATTCATGGCCTTGGCTCGCATAGCCAAGCCGGGACTGATCGCTCCACCTTTATAGGTATCAGACACAATCAATTCGAAAGTCATACAGCTTCCCAAATCGATTACCAAAGCTGAATTCTGTCCGGCTTTTTTCCAGCCTCCAATCGCAGCAGCAATTCTATCCAAACCCAAAGTCTGAGGAGAACCGTATCCATTGTAAATGGGAAGACTGGTTTCTCTTGTCAAAAAAAGAAAATCAAAATCCAAAGCGGATTTCAATTCTTCCTCTGACCATTTGACTGAGGAAATAATACTCTCATCGAAGCTCAGTTCAGACCAGGCTTTTTTGGCAAAGTCCAGATTCTCAAAAGCCCTTTCCCAGGTGATTTCACCCTTTTCAAAAAGCGCTGATTTAACCCGGGTATTCCCTATGTCGACTACGAGGTTTGGCATATGATAAATTATGACTGCAAATTAGCTATTTAAAAAAAGAGGACTTTTTCCAGTATCTAAAATTATCTTTGAATCGTCCCTGACTTAACAAACATTAACCCATGAACGCAAAGAGCTTCCAACTGATAGGCTTGATGTCCGGTACTTCCGGAGATGGATTAGATCTTGCCTACTGCGAATATAAAAAGAGTGAAAACTGGACTTTCGAAATTTTGGAAGCTTTGACCATTCCTTTTCCGGAAAATTTAGGATATCAATTGTCCAAATCACATTTACTTACGGCCAATGAACTGGCAATATTAGATGTAGAATTCGGAAAATGGATGGGGGAACAAGTAGCTGCTTTTTGCGAAGAACGAGAAATCACTCCTTTTGCTTTATGCTCACACGGGCATACGGTATTCCATCAGCCAAGCCTAGGACTTAGTAAGCAAATAGGAAATGGTTGGGTTCTTCACCAAGCTTCAGGACTGACAGTGGTCAATGATTTCAGAATGCTGGATATACAACTAGGAGGTCAGGGAGCTCCATTGGTACCTATAGGTGATGAATTACTCTTCCCTCAGATGGACTTCTGCATTAATCTTGGTGGAATTTCCAATATCAGTATGAAGCAAAATGAGCAAAGAGTAGCTTTTGACATGAGCCCTTTCAATATTTTATTAAATCCTATTGCCCAAATTTTGGGAGGACCTTATGATAAGGGTGGTCAATGGGCATCTGAGGGTAAGGTATCAAATACACTTCTCGATAAGCTGAATAATTTGCCCTTTTACTCCAAAAAAGGAGCAAAATCCTTGGGAAGGGAAGATATGGAGCAGGATTTTGAACCGCTAATCAAAAATTCAGGCTTAGCCCCCAAGGACCTCTTAGCCACTTTGATTGAGCACTATGCTCTGCAAATCAGCCAAGTAATAAGAGATTATTCCCAGATAGAAAATCCACAGGTTTTGATTACAGGTGGAGGGGCCTATAACAGCTATTTTATCCAGCGATTAGACGCTCATTTAGAGGGACAATGGAATCATTTTCAAGCTTCATCTGAATTGATTGAATTCAAAGAAGCCTTGATTTTTGGTTTTCTTGGACTACTTAGATTGCTGGGAGAGGAAAATTGCCTCAGCTCTGTCACAGGAGCCAGGAGAAATTCCTCTGGAGGAGTGATTTATAGCTAACCCTCCATACAATCTACTCTAGGAGGCGCTGGATATTTTTCTATTTTTGCGCTGCGAAGTAAACCCAAATAGACATGCAGGAATTATTAAAGAAGTTTGAAAATAAAAAACCCGAAATCATTTTCGAGTGGTCAGACTCCGAGTCTGAAGCCGAAGGTTGGGTAGTCATCAACTCCCTGAGAGGGGGAGCTGCCGGAGGAGGAACCCGAATGCGTAAAGGCTTGGATAAAAGAGAAGTAGAATCACTTGCCAAGACTATGGAAGTGAAATTTACTGTGTCAGGTCCAGCCATAGGAGGAGCAAAGTCCGGAATTAATTTCGACCCTAAGGACCCAAGAAAAGATGAGGTATTGAGAAGATGGTACAAGGCCGTCACTCCATTACTGAAAAACTACTACGGAACCGGCGGGGACTTGAATGTGGATGAAATTCATGAAGTAATTCCAATTACTGAATCTTTTGGAATCTGGCATCCACAGGAAGGTGTGGTCAATGGACATTTTCATGCTACTGAGCCTGAAAAAATCAGAAAAATCGGTCAGTTAAGACAAGGTGTTTCCAAGGTTTTAGAAGATCCTCATTTCACTCCAAACGGTCCTAAAAAGTACACGGTAGCCGATATGATTACCGGGTACGGAGTGGCAGAGGCGGTGCGTCATTATTATAAAATTTGGGGAGGAAACCTCAAAGGAAAGCGTGCAGTCATCCAGGGCTGGGGCAATGTAGGAGCCGCTGCAGCATGTTTTCTGGCAGTAGAGGGAGTTAAAATAGTCGGCATCATTGACCGTGATGGCGGTTTGATCAAGAAAGAAGGATTCTCTCTTGATGAAGTAAGAGAGTTATTTATCACCAGAAATGGCAACCAGTTAGTCGCTGACCAATTGATTCCTTTTGATATTATCAATGAAGAGATTTGGGATCTGGAAAGTGAAATCTTCATCCCTGCCGCGGCATCAAGACTGATTACTAAAGAGCAGTCAGAACGAATGATAAAAGCAGGGTTAGAAGTGATTTCCTGCGGAGCGAATGTGCCTTTTGCAGACCCGGAGATTTTCTTCGGGCCTATTGGTGCATGGACAGATCAGCAAGTTTCAGTGATTCCGGATTTCATCGCGAATTGTGGTATGGCGAGAGTATTTGCTTACCTCATGAGTGACCAGGCAGAAGTAACCGATCAGGCAATTTTCAAAGATGTAAGCAAGACTATTGAAAAAGCCTTGAAAAAGACTTTTGCGGAAAATCCGGGAAAAACTAAACTGGCTGAAAGCTCCTTTAAAATAGCTTTGGGTCAACTCGTGTAAAACCATTCTTTAGCTTTGCCCAGTTGGAGTTAATTTTTGATTAAATCCGCTGGGCAGCTTTTTGATGGTTGTGCGGTTTGACGCAAAATCTGTAGTTTAGCAAATCCCTATTACAGACTGTCAAGCAAAAAATATTTGCTTAAATTAACCGAAAAGAACACCCAGCATACCCCTGTTATTCACATGAAGAATTTTATCCTTGGCATCTCCTTACTTTTCGGAATATTATTTTTTCCCGGAATGCAGGCATCCCAGTGCCTGGCTAAGGAGAGCTCTATTGAAACTAGGCTAATTGCACAAGCTGAGCAGGTAGATGCTGATCATGAGGCAGCTAGCGTTCACATAGAAGAAGCACACGAAACCGAAGTCCACCATACACCTCCGGGATGGTTAGTCATTCCTTTTGTAGCTCTTCTTCTGATGATTGCTACGGGGCCATTGTTCTATGAGCATTTCTGGCATAAAAACTATCCAAAAATTGCGGTTGGCTTGGCCGTTCTAGTTGTTTTATACTATTTGTTTGTGTTAGAAAATGTACACGGACCGGTTCACGCCTTGGCCGAATATGTTCAATTTATTGCCCTTTTGGCCTCTCTGTACATAGCCTCAGGGGGTATTTTGATAGAAATTGATAAAAAAGCTACGCCTCTTGCCAACGTATCTTTGTTGCTGATCGGGGCATTGGTTTCCAATTTGATTGGAACGACCGGTGCTTCTATGCTTTTAATCCGTCCTTTTATTCGATTGAATAAAGGCAACATTCAAGCTTACCATATCATCTTCTTTATTTTTATGGTCAGCAATATCGGGGGTTCTCTAACTCCTATCGGGGATCCTCCTTTATTCCTAGGCTTTTTGAAAGGTGTTCCATTCTTCTGGACTTTGGAGAACAACTGGGACAATTGGATTTTTGCTCTACTGATTTTGGCCGCCGCATTCTATTTTGTTGATCGCAAATTCGGAAGGGCAAATGATGACAGTGAAATGGAAGAGGTAACCTATACCAATAAATTCTCCATGATTGGACTGAAGAATTTTGGATGGTTATTCATTGTGATTTGTTCTGTCTTCCTCGACCCAAACGTACTGGATTGGGTTCCTGCTATCCACTATGATGGACAAAAATTCTCTTTTCTCAGAGAAATTATCATGCTTTCTGTAGCCTTCCTTTCCTATCGATTTGCAGATCAACGAGCGATAAAAGGGAATGAATTCAACTTCGAACCAATCCGGGAAGTTGCGTTTATTTTCATCGGTATTTTCGGAACCATGATGCCTGCTTTGGAACTGGTAGGTGACTTTGCCAAGTCTCCGGAAGGCTCAGCGATGATTTCTCACAATACGCTTTATTGGGGAACGGGGATTCTATCCGGCTTTTTGGATAATGCCCCAACTTACCTGAACTTCTTGGCCGCTGCGATGGCTTCAGAGGGAGCATCGATCAACAATATTCAGGAAGTAAGGCAGTTTGCAGCAGATGGTTATCCTGACTCCTCATTCCAGTTAATGGCTATCGCCATTGCCTCCGTATTTTTCGGAGCTATGACATACATTGGCAATGGTCCTAACTTTATGGTGAAGTCAATCGCCGAACAAAGTGGCATCAAAATGCCTTCCTTCTTTGGCTACATCATCCGTTTCTCCCTGCCTATCTTATTACCTATCCTGTTTTTGGTATGGTTGGTATTCTTTGCTTTTGCCTAAAAGCAGATCCATTTTCCAAAATATCATGGGATTAAGAGGGATTCCTTTTTCACTTATGAAGGAGGTTCTCTAGCCGAAGTTTGAATCGTAATTTTGAAAAAATTTCTTAGTTTAGATAGAGAAAATCCTTGTCTCTAAACTAAAACCTAGTAACTTCGATTCATCTGAAAATGAATGAATTGCGATAGTTATGAAAGCTGGAAGAAATTTTTCCCTGATTCTTTTTCTTTTCCTGTTGGTTTCCTGCAATACCGAGGAAGACTTCCTGCCCAAAGGAAGCCAACTTCTATTGAATCCCAATTTATCGCTTTACCAAGGTTCAGTTCTTCCGTGGAATTCTTCTAAAACTCGAGAACAATTTGAAATTGGAATAGATAGTGAAGTTTTTTATTCAGGAAACAGATCTCTCTTTATTGAAAACATGGATAGTACTGAGTTTGGATCTGCAAGTTGGAGTCAAACGTACACCGGTCCTATGCCTAAGGAGGGAAGTACGATAGAACTATTGGCTTTTATAAAAGGTGAAAACATCAAAAGCCTTAGAGCGGATAATAATATATTTATTTCCTTAATCGTTCATTCTGACAAAGGTGAAAGAATCAAATCCAATAGTGTAATTAATCAACTTGAAGGTGATTTTGACTGGTATTTGCTTAAGGTTAGTTTAGATAATTTTCCTGCCTATGCAAACAGCATAGGAGCTAGCGTTGGCTTAAATAGTCGAGTTTTAGGAAAAGCCTACTTTGATGAAATCAATTTATTTGTTAGATAAAATCTCTATTGTTTTTTTAAGTAACCTTAACTCTTTCAGAAAAACTAGTAAATTAAATTCATCTGAAAACTAATAAATCGCTTGAGTTATGAAAGCTGGAAGAAATTTTTCCCTGATTCTTTTTCTTTTCCTGTTGGTTTCCTGCAGTACCGAGGAAGACTTCCTGCCCAAAGGAAGCCAACTTCTATTGAATCCCAATTTATCCCTATATCCAGATAATGTTTCACCTTGGACACCATTGACCTCCAATACAGTCCAGTATGGAGTGAGCCGGGAAGTTTTCTTGACTGGTAACCGATCTCTTTTTATCGAGAATAAAGAAAGATCGACTGCCGATGCTGCTACTTGGATTCAGACTTATACCGGACCCATGCCTGCTCCGGGGAGCACGGTTGAACTTTTAGCTTTTGTAAAGGGAGAAAATGTAAGGGATTTAACATTAGGAGGAAGAGTACATATTGGAATACAGATTTTTCCCAGAATAGCATTTGATCAAAGCAAAAGTGCTTCCGCTACAAATGAAGAGCTTTTTCAAGGTGATTTTGATTGGTTTTTATTGAAAGCCACCTTGGAAAATTTTCCAAAAGATGCAGAAAAAATTCAGGTTGGTTTATTTGTACCGGACTTGACTTTGGGTAAAATATATTTTGATGAAATTAATCTTATTGTAAGGTAAAAGTCTAAGCTTAAGACCCTTGAAGGTTTTGCACTTCACTATGCCGAAAACAATCGACCAAATGGTCGTTTACTAAGCCAGTAGCTTGCATGTGGGCGTAGATTGTTGTGGAACCCAAAAATTTAAAGCCTCTTTTCTTTAGATCCTTAGCTAAGCGGTCGGATTCAGCTGAGGTAGCAGGAGCATCTTTCATGCTTTGAAGCTTGTTTTGAATAGGTTTTCCTCCAACAAAAGACCAGATATAATCTGAAAAAGAACCGAACTCTTGCTGTACTTCCATAAATCGCTGGGCATTGTTGATAGCCGCTTTGATCTTGAGTCTGTTTCGAATGATACCCGGGTCCTGTAGCAATTCTTCTACATAAGAATCGGGAAAATCAGCGACCACTTTGTAATCAAAATCGGCAAAAGCATTTTTATATCCTTCCCGCTTTTTCAGGATCGTTGCCCAGCTCAATCCTGCTTGGGCAGACTCCAAAACTAGGAATTCAAAATGAATCTTATCATCATAAACAGGAACTCCCCATTCTTCGTCATGGTAATTAACATATTGATCAAATCCCAAACACCAAGGGCAGCGAATTTTCGATTGAGTGTCCATTTGTAAAAGCTTTGGGAATAAATGTAGGGAAAATTGGGAATTGGAATCAAGCTGACTTAATTTTTGGCCCGGTTCAAAAAAACCAAGAATTATGATTGCTACCTCCTTTTTGGAAATCAGCGCAAAAGCCTATAGACAAAACATCAAATATATTCGCTCAGAGATAGGGGAAAAACCCACTATTTCTGCAGTGGTGAAAGGAAATGCCTATGGGCATGGAATTGAGCAAATGGTAGGAATAGCAGAAAAAGCCGGAATCAGGCATTTTAGCACCTTCAGTTCCGATGAGGCTTGGCTAGTCAAAAAGCATTCTACCAAAAACTCTGAAATTATGATTTTGGGGATGCTCTATGAAGAAGAAATGGAAGACTTGATCCGAGCAGGGATCAATTTTTATGTTTTTGATTTTTATAGGTTAGAAAAGGCTATAGCTATTTCAAAAAGGATTAAAATTCCTGCAAAAATCCATATTGAAGTTGAGACAGGATTTCATAGAACAGGGTTTGACTGGGAGGATAGAGAAAAGTTGGTTCAAGTGTTGAAAGAAGCCAAAGAACATGTGATTTTAGAAGGACTTTGCACTCATTATGCAGGAGCTGAAAGTGTGAGCAATTTTGTGAGAGTGAAAAATCAGATTTCAGTCTATTACGAGTTTAAAAACTATCTCTCAGAAAACTATCTCTTTTTCAACAGGTACCATACAGCCTGCTCTGCAGCCACATTGATTTTTCCAGAAACCATCATGGACATGGTGAGAATCGGCATTGCCGGTTATGGTTTTTGGCCAACCAAAGAGACCTATTTTGCCAAGTTGAAAGATCTTCCAAGCAATAATAAAAACCCATTAAAAAGACTGATTACCTGGAAAAGTTCTGTTATGAGCCTGAAAAAGGTGGAAATGGGTGAGTTTGTAGGGTATGGCAATAGTTTTATGGCTCTTCATGACATGCAATTGGCCATTGTGCCTGTCGGGTATGGCCATGGATACAGCAGGTTACTTTCCAACTCAGGACAAGTCCTAATAGGCGGGCAATTTTGTCAAGTGGTGGGAACGGTTACCATGAATGCCATAGCAGTGGATATTACTAAGGTATCGGGAGTTCAAACAGGGGATGAAGTGGTAATGATTGGAAAGCAAGGGAAAAAAGAAATCACTGTTGCTTCCTTTTCGGAGTCTACCCAGCAGGTGAATTATGAATTGCTAACAAGACTTCCCAAAGATATTCCGAGAAAAATTATTCCCTAAAATAGGTCTTCTTCAGGCTTTTGGCTCTCAATATTTACTTAAGATTGAGTATTCCAGATTTTCCAGGCTGCCTCTGCTTGAAGCTCTAACATTTCCAATCCATTTTTAGCCTTTCCACCTTTGGAAAGGCAAGCTTTCATGAGGGTAGTTTCTGAGGGATTGTAAACCAAATCAAAAACCCAATGCTCAGAAGTCAGGTGAGACAAAGGAATCGGAGGAAAGCCCTCCGTTTTAGGAAAAGTTCCTAAAGGAGTACAATTGATCAACAAATGATGATCAGCCATGTAAGATGGGCTATCCTCTAAATCCTGATAGCTAATTTGCTGATCAGCCGGATTTCTGGACACAGATAGGAATTCAATTTCCAAATCTTTGAGAGCTTGCTTGATTGCCTTGGAAGCTCCACCAGTTCCCAAAACCAAAGCTTTGAGTCTTTTTGGGCCCAACCAATTTTCCAAGGAACCTTTAAAGCCAAAATAATCCGTATTGTATCCAGTCAGTTTTCCTGGTTCAATTTTAATACAATTGACTGCGCCGATTTTTTCGCAAGCAGGGTCAAGTGCATCCATCCATGGGATCACTTCCTGTTTGTATGGAATAGTGACAGACATTCCTTCCAATTCAGGATTTGCATCCAAAACTTTTGTAAAGTCAGCAATCTGAGGAATCTCAAAAAGGTCAAAGCTACAATCAGGAATTTGCTCTTTTTCAAATTTTTCTGTGAAGTATTTCTTTGAAAATGAATGTCCCAACGGATAACCGATCAAACCGAATTTTCTCATTACTTCTTGAGATAAGCAGCCAACAAATCAATCCCCAAAACCAATACTATTCCTCCTGCAAATCCAATAATTGCCCATGCCAAATTGGGTTCAGCACCTACTTGAGCCATGTATTCAGAAGGCAGGATATTTTCAGTCAAAAAGGGCTTTTCTTCTCCGGAAGAGGAGGTTCTGTATTGAGTAACCACTTTCCAAGGCCATAATTTATTGATGGAACCCAACATAAACCCTGAAAGTAAGCCTATGGTAGTGGAATAGAATTTTCGAAGGAGCCAAGATACTACCCTACTAAATGCAAGAAGTCCCACAGCACATCCTGAGGCAAAAAGCCCCAAGGTTAGGATGTCTTTTTCAGATACAGCTGCGAGAACTGTCTCATATTTACCCAAAATCAGCAAGATAAAACTCCCACTGATCCCCGGAAGGATCATGGCACAAATAGCAATGGCTCCGGCCACAAAAGTAAACCAAAGCGCATCCGGAGAGGTGGTTGGAGGCAGGCCCGTGACCCACCAGGCCATGGCTGTTCCAATAAGGAGAGAAATAACTACACCCAAATGCCATCGTTTGATTTCCTTCAAAATGATAAATGCGCTGATCAAAATCAATCCACAGAAAAACGACCATAGCGGAATAGGATGTTCATCCATCAGCCAGGTTATCAATTTGGAAAGTGTGAAAATTGAGGTCATGATACCCAGCAAAAGACTGAGTAAGAAGCTGCCATTCACAGACTTGTAAAATCCTTTCAACTCAAATTTGAGCAGAAGTTTCAGGTTATCCCCTGTAAAGGCGTTGATACTGTCTAGCAAACGCTGATAGATACCTGTGATCAAAGCTATGGAACCACCAGAAACACCAGGAACAATATCCGCAGCGCCCATGGCCATCCCTTTCAAATAAGTCAGCAGGTAAATTTTAAGCTTTTTCATTTGATAAAAATAAAGGCTGAAAGATTCACTCGATCAGCCTATTGGATTTTTAAAGTTTGATTTCTCCTAAAAAGTGATCGAATGTATCACCTCTTAATCCCAGTCGTATTGTTTCCAAGGGAATCACCTCAGAAGGGGAAATATTTCCCAAATTGACATTGGCTCCTAGCAATTTGATAAACCAAACCTGCTGAGATTTAATAGGTGCTTCCCAAAGGATTTTTTCTTCCGGGATTTTTGTCAAAATTTCTTCGACCAAACCTTGTCTTACTTCTCCGGAGTCACGGAACAATCCCACATTTCCACCTTCTCTTGCTTCCCCGATTACCTTCCATGCACCAGCATCGAGTTCAGTTTGCATCTGTTCAATCCACTTATAAGGAGGGATGATTTTAGCAGCATCTTTAGACCCAACTTCTGAAAGTACAGTCACTTGCTTCGCTAATGTGGAGATGTACTCACACTTTTTATCATGATTTAGAGAAATGGAGCCGTCGGAAACTTCGGCAAACTCTAAATTATATTTATCTAATACTTTTCTGTAATCTTCAAACTGCCCTCTTACGATAAAAGCTTCGAATAAAGTTCCTCCAAAATAAACAGGAATTCCAGCTTCTTTATAAACGGCCAGTTTTTCGCTCAATTTCTTGGTCACATAAGATGTGGCCCAACCAAGCTTTACAATGTCAACAAAATCAGAACAGCTATCTACAAAGTCTTCTGTTTCCCTTAGGCTGAGTCCTTTGTCCATAGCCATAGTAAATCCCGTGGTACGTGGCTTTTCAGTACGTACAGGAATATTCTTTAGCACATAATTCATTTACTTGATTTTAAGGTTTAAGGCAAGAGTTTATCGTCCCGATATTGAGCAATTAGCTTATAAATGGCTTTTTGCTTTTTCAATTCAGGCATCAAATCATACAAAACCGTATGCCGATCAAAGTCCAAAGTTAAAGCATTTTCCAAATATGAAAACGCTTCTTTGTAATTGCCTAATTTGATCTGATAAACTACCATGCGATAATAGAGCTCTGCTTCCTCTGGCAGCTCCTCAATTCCTTCGCTGATTACATCTATTGCCTCCTCAAATCTATTTTGGTCATAATAAATTACAGATAGGTTTACATACGTCTCCATAATTCCCGGCTCGAGGTTGATGGCTTCCTCATAAGCCTCCGAACTGGCCTGAAGATTTCCCAGGTTAAATTCAGCATCGGCCAGACCAACCCAATAATTCGCATTTTCCTTACTGAGGTTGAGGGCTTTTTTGAAATAGTGAATGGCCTCAAAGAACTTCTCCTTCTTTAGCATGCACATTCCCAATCCAAACCAAGCATCATCATATTCCTCATCCAGCTTTGCTGACTTTTTGAAATATTTAAAAGCCTCATCGATTTTGCCCAGCTTCTCGTAGGCGGCGCCCATATAGCAACAGTTCTCTGCATTCGCCCCTTCACAATTGATGGTATTTTGATATGCTTCCAGTGCCAGTTCGTACTGATTGGTATTCATCAGCGCATTTCCCAAATTGAAATAAGCTGAAGCGAAACTATCGTCTATCAAAATGGCATAATCATAGGCTTTGATGGCATCTTCAAACCTTCCCAGGCGATTATAAACTACGCCCAAATTGTACCAAGCCCCTGCACTGTAGGGATCCTGGTCTATGAATTCTTGGTAAAACTGAAGGATTTCATCGAATGAACCTTCCTCTTCCGTAATCATAGCTAGCTGAAAAAGAGCATCTTCGTGGTTGATACGGATTTTTACAGCCTCTTTAAAATAATGACTGGCCTGCTTATTATCACCTTTGGCCCGAAATAGATTTCCCAGAGAATAATATACTTCGGCTTTATCCTCTGCCATGGGTAAATATTTCTCCAATAAGTCTACGCCCTCTTGAGGATTCCCGGCCAAAATATGTGCATTGGCCAAAGCAAGGACAATTTCCTCATTATTTGGTGAAATATTATTGATATTTTCCAGGATACTCAGACCCTCTTCCAACTCATCATTGAAGATCAGGCATTGAGCTTTGAGCAATTTGATTTCCACAGAAAAAGGGAATTTTTCCAAGGCAAACTCGGAAGCCCTTAATGCTTTCAGAAATTTTTGCTGATCAAAATAGAAGCGGATAATATCCTCCAGTTCTTCTTCATCGAAAAACATATCGAGGTTGGATTTCAGGGAATTTTCAAAGCGCTCCACGAGCTTTTTGTCTTCTTCCCAATCGTGATCGTGATCTCCGGTCATTCGAATGTGTTAAGGTTTACTTAAGATACCAAATAAAATGGTCTCTCAAAACGCTGAAATGTTAATTTTTTTCAAGTGATATAAAGGCCTTCCCAGCGCAAGAAAGGGATAACGAAGCCTTTCCGAAATTAGTTTACTTTGCCCAGGAAAAGGTATCTTCCAAAGATTTGAATTCAAAGTCTAAAAGTTGCACTGCTTTACTGCCATCAAATGTAATTTTTTGGGAAGCAATTTTCGCAGTTTTCTTATTTAATAGATTGTCAGTAAGTCCCAATTTTCTTCCTATTCCTGTAAAAAATACGGCTAGATTTAAGATTAGGCCTTTGGCTGGCTTGGTTGGGGCTGTTTTTTGAAATACCGTAGCCATTGTTTCAAAAAAGTCCCGGAAAGGAATGCTTGCTGCATTGAGGATAAAGCGCTCTCCCCAAGCTTCCTTTTGAATCAATTTCCGGATCATCTCTGCAGCATCCCGAATGTCCAGGTAATTGATGTTTCCAGTAGGATAAAAAGAATTTCCCTTCAAAATAAATTGATAAACAGATGCGCTGGATCGCTCATCCTCCACCTTGGGCAAAAGAACAGATGGGTTTACCACCATCACATCCAGTCCTTCCTGAGCTCCTCTCCAAGCTTCCAGTTCACCCCAATATTTAGAAACTGCGTATTCTGTATTCAGTGGTGACTCTGTCCACTTGAAATTTTCGTCAATTATTTTTGCTTCAATACTCCTGCCGATCGCAGCTACTGAGGATACATGAACCAACTTTTTCACCCCTGTATTCAGCAGGGCGTTAATCAAGTTTGCTGTACCCTCCACATTGACATGGTATAAGCGATCAGTATCCGCAGGGTTAAAGGAAACCAAGCCGGCACAATGGACCACAAGGTCGATTTCCTGTAAGGCTGATTCCAGCGCATCCATATCTGCCAAACTTCCTTCATGCCAATGAATTGGAAAATCTAAGCCTTGGATCAATTTATCTGAAGATTGCTTTCTTCTGAGCCCGTGAATTTCACCCAAAGCACGAAGTTCTTTAGCTAAATAGCTGCCTAGCAAACCTGTAATTCCGGTTATAAGAATTTTCATGCTTTATTTAAGATCAAAGACTGGTGTTTAACCATTCCGAATGACGGATTTTTTCAAAAGTTTTGGATTTAGGCAGTGTTTCCAACATATCCAGATAACGAGAATTATGACAGTCTGTTCCAAAAAATCGAACATTTGCCTTTTCTAAAAGTGTCTCTGCAAAATCCTTGACTTGCTTGGAGTAAAACCCTGTCAATGAAAGCAGGTTAATCTGGAAGATAATATTTCTGTCAATGAGATCCTGTAATAAATCTTTATCCGCAACTAAGTACTGATAGCGCTCAGGATGTGCAAAAACCGGCTTATATCCAGCCATTTCCAAGTGGAAAAAAATCTCCAGCAACATCTGAGGTCGATTGATAAAGCCTGTTTCGACTAGGATATAGTTATCTCCAAAAGTTAAAAGCTCTTCCCCAGCTTTCACTTTTTCCAAGAAAATCTCATCCATATAGTACTCTGCAGCCGCATCAATTTCTATCTCAATGCCCTCGTTTTTTACCGCCTTTCGTAGATCTTCCAGCCCCATCTGGATAATTTCAGGAGTATTTCGGTAATACTCAGACATGATATGAGGGGTGGTGATAATCTTTCTAAGCCCATATTGGGATAACCTGCGTACCAAATCCAGGGATTCCTCTATAGATTTAGATCCATCATCTATTCCAGGTATGAGATGAGAGTGCATGTCTGCCTGCAACCAGCTAAGGTCCAAGTTTTCTATGACTTCAGGTTTACGTTTAAACAGGTCTAAAATGCCCATTTAGAATCCTCCTCCACTTGATTTTATAAATTCAGCCAATGTTGGCCACTTCTGATCTTTTTCTGAGATTATGGGGTCTGTCACTTTCCAATCAATGCCTAGCTCCGAATCATTCCATAAAATTCCTCCTTCGCTGGCTTGGTGATAATAATTGGAACATTTATACAGGAAAAGTGCATCTTCCAAGACCGAAAATCCGTGTGCAAATCCTTTCGGAATATACAGTAAATTCTGCTTGGATGCATCCAAAACCACAGATAATGATCGCCCAAAGGTAGCTGAATCTTTCCGAAGGTCCACTACCACATCCAAAACCTTCCCCTTCACCACACGCACGAGCTTTGCCTGAGCAAATGGATCTTTTTGAAAATGTAGTCCACGGACAGTTCCTTTTTGGGAAAAAGACTGATTATCCTGAACCCAATTTTCTTCCAAACCATTGGCAGAGAACCAATCCTTTCGGAATGATTCAAAAAAATAGCCCCTAGAATCTTGAAACAATTTAGGTTGTATTTCAAAAACACCGGAAATGAAGGTTTCCGTTATCTGAGCCATGGGAGTTTAATTTTATTTGAAAGCAAAATAAGTAGTCCCCCCAAGACTATCCTAATCATTATTGAGGAAATATGACGAACTTTGTGCCTTGGAAGGTGATTTTCAGAGGGATATTTCCAAATAATTGAAACTTATCCACTCGATCTCTCCTTTTGTATTGAGAATCAAAAATCCTTTATGAGTAAATTTTCCCGAAAACTTCAAAAATTATACGATACTGCTCCCAAGCAGGAAACCGCAGTTTTGGTGACCGTTGTGAGACAAAATGAATCTGATCAACTGATTGATGAGCATTTAGATGAATTGGCTTTTTTGACCGAAACACTGGGTGTAAAGGCTGTTTATCGCTTTACCCAGAAAATGGAAAAGCCAGACATCAAAACTTTTGTGGGGAAAGGAAAACTGGAGGAAATTCAATCCTATGTGGAGCACTTTGCAGTAGACATGGTCATTTTCGATGACGATCTTTCTCCGTCTCAGATGAAAAATCTGGAAAATGAGCTGAAAGTGAAAGTGTATGATCGATCTCTGCTGATTTTAGATATTTTCTTACAAAGAGCCCAAACCGCACAGGCAAAAACCCAAGTAGAACTGGCCAGATTTCAATATCTACTTCCGAGATTAACCCGAATGTGGACTCACTTAGAGCGTCAGAGAGGTGGTACATCTACAAGGGGTGGTGCTGGTGAAAAGGAAATCGAAACAGATAAGCGGGATATCCGAAATAAAATCACCTTGCTGAGACAAAAGCTAAAAGAAATTGAGAAGCAAGGGGTCACCCAACGCAAGGGACGAAAGGGAATTGTCAGAGTTGCACTGGTAGGTTATACCAATGTAGGCAAATCCACTTTGATGAATTTGGTGACCAAAACCGATATTTTAGCTGAAAATAAATTATTTGCGACGGTAGACTCTACGGTGAGAAAGGTCGTGTTGGAAAACCTCCCATTCCTGCTTTCCGACACAGTAGGATTTATTCGAAAGCTACCTACACACTTGATAGAGTCATTCAAATCTACACTGGATGAAATTCGAGAAGCAGACCTCCTGGTCCATGTGGTGGATATTTCGCATCCAAGCTTTGAAGATCATATTGCAGTGGTGACTCAGACACTCAGAGAAATCAATGCCGGAGATAAGCCTGTCCTATTGGTCTTCAATAAAATTGATCTGGTGGAAACCATGCCTTCTGAAGAGAAAATCATGGAAATGACTGAAATCGAGCTTCAGGAATCCGACTTTAAGGATTTTGATGCGCTTTCAGAAGCCTATGAAAAAAAGACTGGAATCCAACCTGTTTTTATGGCAGCCGGAAGTGGAAAAAATATTGAAGAGTTCAGAGAAAGGTTAGTATCCGAAGTCAAAAAACAACATCTGAAAATTTATCCACATTACTTGGAAGATCAAGTAGTCATATGGAACAGTGAAGAAAATAGCTCAGAATAATCTCCGAGCTATTTTCTTATCCGACAAATTGAGGGCTTTAAATTCTTCCTATTCACTTAATAAAATTCCTTTTAGTCTTTAGTTATTTTTCATATATATTTTCAAAAAGAGGCAAAACTCAGCCCATGACTACAGAAGATTATCCCTTTGAATTATTTTTCGATTTAGTTCCTGACCTACTGTGCATTGCAGGTTTTGATGGCTATTTCAAAAGAATAAACCCGGCGGTTTCCAAAGTATTAGAATATAGTCAAGAGGAACTCTACTCTCGACCTATTAATGATTTTATACATCCTGAAGATGTGTCAATGACCAATCAAAGGAGATCTCAACTTTTTGAATCGCAGCCCTTGCTAAACTTCGAAAACCGATACATTACCAAGAGTGGTAAAATCATTTGGCTTTATTGGACTGCTTGGCCCAATACCGAAAAAAAACTGGTTTTTGCGATAGCTAAAGAAATTACTGAAAAGAAAAGACTGGAAGAAAGCAAGGACGAATTACTGTCCGACCTTTCTCACAAAAACGAAGAACTCAAAAGTCTAACATACATTACAGCTCATGATTTGAGGTCTCCAGTTTCGAGTATATTGTCAGTTTTCCAGTTACTTAATTTGGAGAAAATAAAAGACGAAGAAAGCGTAGAGTTGATCAAGCTTATTCAGAGATCAACCTTGGGACTAAAAGAAAACCTCAATAAATATTTGAATAAACTTTCTGAAAAGGACAGTAACAATGATAAAAAGGAGCTGGTCAACTTATCAGAAATTCTTCAGGAAACACTGATTACACTGAATCCTACCCTGAAATCAGTCAATGCCCAAATCAAACATGATTTTTCCAATGCAGGTGAAGTTTATTTCAACAGGCTTCATTTAGAAAGTATATTCCTGAATTTGATAGGAAACTCCATTAAATATAGAAAAACAGATGTGGCACCACAGGTTTGCTTATGGACAGAATTAGTTGCTGACAGAGTATTTCTCTATATCAAAGACAATGGGCAAGGGATGAATATGGAAAGAGTAAAGGATAAGATATTCAAAATGAATCAAACTTTTCACGGGCACTCAGAGGCCAAAGGCATTGGGCTTTATTTAGTAAACAGCCATCTTCAAAATGCTGGCGGAAGCATAGAAGTGGAAAGTGAAGAAGGGGTCGGGACTACTTTTAAGGTTATCTTTTAAAAATTTAAATAAAAAAGTCCTGCCTCAAACTGAAGCAGGACTTGATCAAGTTTTTCTATATGTCAGCTTAGAACTTCATACTCACTCCAAGCAAGAAATTCGTGCCTGCCTGAGGATAATAGAAGTTTTCTGTAATTAATTCTCTGCCACTATTCCCAGGCACAAAATAGCTAAAGGTGTAACCATTCGGCTCGTATAACTCATTGAAAATATTATTGATCAATAAGTTTACCTCTAACCCCTTGAAGAATCGGGGCTGTGCGGTATAGCTGATTCGAAGATCATTGGTGAAAAATGCATCCAATGTCCGGTTCTCATTGGATGTATTATCCAGATATTGCTGTCCTACATATTTACTCAACCAGTTCAGAGAAAGGTTCTTGGTTGGATGATATTCGACAATAGCAGAACCCACTACATTGGGAGAAAAGGCTATATCTGTATTCGTGTAGGTATTTTCTATTTGCTGAAATTCCTCTACGCTATAGTCATCTATGTACTCCGTGAATTCAGCAATCTTATTTTGACTGAAGGCAATGTTTCCTCCCAAAGTCCATTTTTTAGATACCTGATACGCACCATCTAGCTCAATCCCGGCTCTGTAGGATGAGGCAACATTTTCTCTGATATAAGCGCCCACATTATTAATTTGACCTGTGAGAATCAATTGATCCTTGTAGTCCATATAATAGAAGTTGGCATTATAGGTAAAGTTGCCTGCTCTTGACCGCACACCTGCCTCGATATTATTGAGTCTTTCCGGTCTTGGCACTTCCGTAATCGGATTGTCCGTAAAATCAGCTCTTGTTGGTTCGCGGTTGGCTACAGCGTAGCTGGCATACCAAGTCTGATTTCCTTTTTCGTACGAGAAACCAAACTTTGGATTGAAGAAGGTATAATTTTCCTGACCATCCACAATTCTCAAATCATCATTGACTCCGAAGAAGGTATAATTAATCCCCCGAACTTGAAGATCTCCAAATAGATTTAAGCCTGGCTTTAACTCATAATTGGCTTTGGCGTAGATATTTCTATCGTCTTTAACAGCGTTATTATCGTAATATCGATCTCGGATATCGGTGTCTCCGGCAATCCTGGCCCAAATGATTTCTCCAAAATGGTCGCCATCGTAGCGATTGGCCCCACCTCCTAAAATCACATCCCATTTTCCATCATCGGACACATAATTAACAGATCCTACGAATCCAAAGAAATCATTGTCCAACCATCTTCTTCTAATGATATCTGTTCTAGTAATGGTATCTCCACCAATAATGACGTTGGGCAAGGCATATCTGGAAAATCGGTCATTCTCGCGAAATTGCTCATAATAGCCGCGGCCATAGGTATAATGTAAAGCCAGATTGGTTTTCCAATTGGACCCAATTTTTCCCGTATAAATCAACTGATAATGATCCTGCTGGTAATTATCTGTTTCATTATCATAGGTGTAGAAATTATTGGTGCGGTCAGTCTCCAATAGAGCCTCCGGTAAACCATACCAAGACTGATAAGTCTGCTCTTTTCCGGAGAAAACATTCAATTTGACTACATGATTTTCTCCATAGTAGCCTCCGGAAAGGAAGTAAGATCCCAAATCAGAAAAAGCTCTATCCACATAGCCATCGGTCGTGATTTTGGATAATCTCGCATCTACGGCAAATCGATTATTCAATAAACCTGTTCCAGCTTTAACTGTATGTCTCCAAGTGTTGAAGCTGCCAAAACCATTATCCACCTGGGCGTAGGCTTCTTCCTGCCTGGTATCTGTTTGGAAATTCAAACTTGCTCCGAAAGTAGCAGCTCCATTGGTCGAAGTTCCGACTCCCCGCTGAATCTGCACATTATCCACCGAACTGGCAAAATCCGGCATATTGACCCAGAATACTCCATGTGACTCAGCATCATTGAGAGGGATTCCATTCACAGTAACGTTGATTCTTGTTTGGTCTGTACCCCGAATTCGGAGACCAGTATATCCTATGCCAGCACCGGCATCTGAATGGGTAACTACAGAAGGGGTGAAGTTCAAAAGAATGGGAATATCCTGACCCAAGTTTCTTTTGGCAAGCTCCTCCTTATCAATCGTTTTGAATGTGGTTGGGGTGTTTTCCGATGCCCGAGTGGCAGATACTATAAATTCTTCACTCAGAAAATCCTTATTAGAAAGTCTAATCTCCAAATTTCCGGAATAGGGTAAGCTTACATTCTGACGAAAAGTCTCATAACCTAAATAAGATACTCTGAGGTCTACCTCACCAGCAGGAAGTTTAGAAATGGTGAAATTTCCTGCTCCATCAGTAATAGCTCCTCTACCTGTTTTTTCTGTCCATACAGATGCTCCTACCAGAGGCTCTCCACTTTTTGCGTCCAATACTTTTCCGCTCAAACTATTTTGAGCCCAAGCCGAAATGGTCAGCATAAATGCCATCCAGCCCATCAATAATTTTTTCATTTGTTTAAATCCCTCTCGGGTCATTGAGTGAAACATGGGATGACTTAGGGGAAGTCAGCCGTATTTGTTTACCCGTTTTGCAAAAGTAAAAATCAAAGAACGGCAGCGGTACCAAACTGTCTGTTCAAAATTTACTCTGCTTGCTCATTTCCCTTCGCCGGCACTACCCGGATCAGGTATTATGGGTATGATCTCAGCCCGTTTTATTAAGGCACCCCTTATGATCTATGTGCAAAGGTATGGGGGAAAAGTCTGAAAGCAAAAAAAAAGAGGCTTTCGCCCCTTTTTATAAATCATCCTCATCAAAATCATCTTCTTCTCCAGGTCCCATATCAAACATGGAACTGAATAAATCCTTGAACTGTAAACCAGTGTCCAACATGCGTTTGCTCAGCTGAGAATATTCAGCCAATCCATGCAATGCAAATTCCATAAAAAATTCTTTCTCTCTTTCAGGTAGATTTTTGACCAATTGTGTTACCACATTTTCCAAGCCTGGAACTTCCATTAAAGCTTGCTTATACTCTTTATCGGATTGAGAAGCTAAAATATCCAGGACATTTCCTTCCCCAAACCAGGCAAGTGGAATCACATAGGGGTTTCCTTCCTTGGACTTTTTCTTTTCTTCCGGAGATGGAAAATAATTTACAAACTGAGATCTTATAGCTTTTCCAATTAAGTTGTACGCAACCAATCCCGCACCTTCTTGCTCTCCTTCATACACTAATTCTACTTTACCGGTAATCGCCGGAATTACTCCGATCAAATCGGCAATTCTTACCACCGTTTTGTTTTCAACATTCATATAAAGCCTTCTCTCAGCTGCTGAAATCATATTTTCATAGGCTGAAATGGTTAAACGAGCCGAGACACCTGACTTTTCATCCACGTACTCGGAAGCTCTTGCCTCAATCGCAATCTGTTCGATCAAGTCCTTCATGAGTTCGGGCACATGAATATTTTCAACAGGCTTTCCTTTCAGGTTTGCCTCCTGTGCGGTGATTTTTTTACCAATTTCAATAGACTTTGGATAGTGGGTGATAATCTGACTTTCAATTCTATCTTTTAGAGGAGTAACTATACTGCCTCGGTTGGTATAGTCCTCTGGATTAGCCGTGAAAACAAATTGTATGTCCAGGGGCAATCGCAGCTTAAAGCCCCGAATTTGAATATCTCCTTCTTGAAGAATATTGAATAAAGCTACCTGAATTCGGGCTTGCAAATCCGGTAATTCATTAATTACAAAAATAGACCGGTGAGATCTTGGCACCAGACCATAGTGAATCACCCGCTCATCATTGTAACTGAGCTTCATGGTGGCCGCTTTGATAGGGTCCACATCTCCGATCAAATCAGCTACAGATACATCAGGAGTCGCTAATTTTTCTGTGTAACGCTCATTTCTATGCCACCAGGTGATCGGGGTATCATCACCCCTTTCTTCGATCAGATTTCTCGCATAGGAAGTCAAAGGTGCTAATGGATCATCATTCAATTCCGAACCATAGACCACCGGTACATATTCGTCCAAGAGCAAGGTCATCATTCTCGCAATTCGGGTCTTAGCCTGACCTCGAAGGCCTAGCAGATTGATGTTGTGACGGGATAAAATCGCTCGTTCGATATCTGGGATCACCGTGTCCTCATAGCCCCAAATACCTTCAAAGACATTTTCTCTGGCTTTGATCTTAGCAATAAGATTATCTCTTAACTCCTCTTTGATTGATTTAGCCTGGTAGCCTGCGGCCTTCAACTGACCAAGCGTTCGAATTTGTTTCAGTTCTTTTCCTGTAAGTGTATGGTAGTCCATGCGTTTGTTTAAAAGCGTTTGGTTCGGTTTCTTCTATAATCCTCAAAAATCAAATCTCCCAAGCCCTTCAAAGAAGAGTAGTAAGCATTTCCATTGTTAACCTTAGTAAATTCTTTAACAAACTCCTTCAGATAAGGGTCTGATGCGATCATAAAGGTGGTTACTGGGATTTTTAATTTTCTGCATTGAGCAGCTAGTTTGAGCGTTTCACTCAAGATTTTACTGTCAATCCCAAAAGAGTTTTTGTAATATTTGATTCCAACTTTCAAGCAGGTTGGCTTACCGTCAGTAATCATGAATATTTGTTTGTTGGGATTTTTTCTCCTGCGAAGTAAATCCATAGCCAGCTCCAATCCCGCAACTGTATTAGTATGATAAGGACCCACTTGAAGATAAGGCAGATCCTTAATTTCAATTTGCCAGGCATCGTTTCCAAAGACGATGATATCTAGCGTGTCTTTTGGGTAGCGGGTTTTTATCAATTCTGCCAAAGCCATTGCCACTTTCTTAGCCGGCGTGATCCGATCTTCCCCATACAAAATCATGGAGTGGGAAATATCGATCATCAAAACTGTAGAGGTCTGAGATCTATACTCATTCTCCACAACTTCCAAATCATCTTCGGTCAAAAGGTAGTCACCTGAAAATCCATGATTGGCCTGGGCATTACGTAGCGAGTCGGTAAGCGCAATTTGATCTAAGTTATCTCCAAACTCATAAGCTCTTCTGTCGGTGCCTCGCTCTTCTCCCTGACCGGAATGAGTGGTTTTATGTTGTCCTGATTTACCTCTTTTGAGCTTCCCAAAAATTTCCTCCAGGGCAGACTTTCTAATCGTTTGCTCTGCTTTCCCTGTAATTTTAAACTCCCCTTTTTGATTTTCTTCAGTCAGATATCCTTTGGATTTAAGGTCCTCAATAAAATCCCCAATTCCGTAATTGGGATTAGTCATGTTGTAACGCTTATCCAAGTTTGTCAGCCAGCTAAGAGCCTCTGCCACATCTCCGCCAGTCATGGTAACCAACTGAAGAAATATATTAAGAAGGTTCTCAAAGGTATTTTTCTCAGGATCTTGGGGAGGTATATATTGAGTAAAGCGGAAGCCTTTCATAATCAGGTTTTTAAAGATTAGACTCAAGAAGCAGAACAAAACTTGCTGCCAATTCGAATTGAGCCAACCTTAAGATACATGTCTCGATAACAAAGTGAAAGGCATAGGAGTTTGAATAAGTAGATAAAAACACCAAAAAGATGAAAAATTATCAAACTGTAGTCGGGGTTGTGACCGGAATTTTGATTGTTTTTGTCACGCTGATTCAACTCAATATCGCTTTACCATTAATCTGGCTAATTTTCTTGGCGGGGCCTTTTTTAGTCCTTTGGATGGTTTGGTCTGTTTTAACGGCTCCAATTACAATAGAAGAAACCTTTGATGAACAATGGTATCAGGACAAGCCGGAATTAAGAAGAAAAAGAGATTAGTCAAGGTGCAAAAAATTCCTGTGGAGTAAGGATAGGTATTTGACTGTTGCCAATAAAATCCCTTTTATTTCTAGTAATTAAAAAATCTACACGATGAGCTAAGGCAGTATAATATTGTAGCCCATCTTCCTTGTCTTTAAAGTCGGAATTCAAAGATTGAATAATCACACCCTTACCTCCTGAAATTACCTCACAAACTAAAAAAAATTGTTCTAAAAGTTCATTTGCTTGAGGAATTTTGTAAACCTCAAAAACAAGGTAATATAAGTTTCCTAAACTGCTCTCAGCGATAAAAAGCTGAGCCAATGACCCTTGTGCTAGCATTAGAAAAAGCTTAGAATCTTCATAAAAGGGTTCCCTTTTTGCCAGCAAGTCAATCACTACATTAGTATCTAAAAAGATTTTAACCATGTTTTTTTAACAAGTAATGACTTCGAAGCTCTTTGTCAAATTTATCAGGGCTGGGTCTAGGTTTCATAGACTCCAATTTTTTTAAAAGTGATTTTGCCGCTTTTTGTGCTTCCGTTTGTTCTATTTCCGGATCTTCTTTAGAAAAAATCTCCTCAAACATTTGAGACAATGACATTCCTCTGTCAGCAGCTTTTTGCTTGGCCTTTTCTATTATTTCTTTTTCTACAGTGAGAGTGAGTTTGGTTTTCATAAATACACGTGCTTAAATACAATATACGTGTAATTCTCAAATTGTGTTCAATTTCATCGGTTTATAATTTTCTTTTTAAAGGTCAGATGGAATCTTCGCATTGATTCCCCGATACATCGGGGCGTCTCTCTGGGTGTCACATTGGGTCGTGCTCGATTTCATCGGTTTATAATTTGTTTTTTAAAGGCCATATGGAATCCCTGCCTGCGGCAGGCAGGTCGCACAGGTTCCCCTATACTTCGGGGCATGCAAGTGTGTGTCGGCCCCGACATGCTCGATTTCGTCTTTAATTTGATTTGAAGTACTTTCGAATTCCTATGAGCCCTTCACTTAAATACGCCCAATTCATCAAGTCCACCGCCAAACATCTGGGCTTTGAATTCTGTGGAATTGCTAAGGCGGAATTTTTAGAAGAGGAGGCCCCGAGACTTGAAGAGTGGCTGAATCGAAACTATCAAGGACAGATGGCCTATCTGGCCAATCATTTTGATAAGCGTTTAGATCCAACCAAATTGGTTCCCGGTGCAAAAACGGTCATTTCTTTGATTTACAATTACTATCCAGAGCATAAACTTCCTGAAAAACCAGAAGACATCAAGCTGGCCAAATATGCTTATGGAGAGGATTATCACTTTGTGATTAAGGATAAGCTTAAAACATTTTTGGAAATTCTTAGGCGGGAAATCGGTGAAATTGAAGGGCGGGTTTTTGTTGACTCAGCACCGATCATGGAGCGACAATGGGCTCAAAAAGCTGGATTGGGATGGATTGGAAAAAACAGCCTTTTGCTTAACCGGAAGATGGGGAGCTTTTTCTTTTTGGCAGAGTTGATCATCGATTTAGAGGTGGATCCTGATCTTCCTTTAGCAAAAGATTATTGTGGAACTTGTACGGCCTGTATAGATGCATGTCCAACAGATGCCATCGTGCAACCGGGAGTAGTCGATGGTTCCCGCTGTATTTCCTACTTGACCATAGAATTGAAAGAGGCAATTCCTTCAGAATTCAAAGGAAAGATGGAAAATTGGGCTTTTGGCTGCGATATCTGTCAGGATGTATGCCCTTGGAATCGCTTTTCCAAGCCTCATCAAGAACCAAAATTTGATCCCCATTCGGATATAAAAGACTATTCAAAGAAAGATTGGATTGAGATGACAGAAGAGACTTTTCAAAAAGTTTTTAAAAAATCTCCTTTAAAGCGTACAAAATTTGCCGGACTGAAAAGAAATCTCGAATTTATTCAATCAAAGCCCTCCTAGACTTATGGCGCAGAAGTCTCCCATGAAGCAATTCCAAAAACTCTTCAAGAGTAAAAAAAGGAAAAGACCTGCCCATAGAGTTGGTTTGCCTCCTGCGGCCCTGGTTTTTACAGGTGATAAGAAACAAGAGGAAGTTTTCATCAACTTAATTACCTACGATGAACAGGAGATTTATGAAGAAAAAATCAAACTCTCCCAGCTTAAGGATCATCTGAAGCTTCAAAAAAAAGTTTTTTGGATAGATGTCATTGGACTTCACGATGTGGGAATTCTAGAAGAAATCGGACAGATTTTTGGCATTCACAAATTGACTTTGGAGGATATTCTCAGCACCTTCCAAAGGCCAAAAATGGAGGCTTTTGAGGAGTACATTTTTGCTACGCTGAAAATGATTCAATGCAATTCCCCTGAGGAGCCCATAGTTGAAGAACAGGTGAGTTTTCTAATGGCTAAAAATATTCTGATCACTTTTCAGGAAAAAGAGGGAGACGTCTTCCAGTTTGTAAGAGAGAGACTCCAAGACTCCAAAAGGACCATCCGACAAAGAGGAACCGATTATCTACTGTATGCTTTATTAGATGCGGTTGTTGACAATTATTTTACTGTCCTTGAACATATAGGCGAAAGGATAGAAAGCTTAGAATCGCAGGCCATCATAGAACCCGGGACCGAAACTTTGAATGCCTTGTATCTTCAACGCAGGGAGATGATGGACCTAAGAAGGTCAGTATATCCGCTGAGAGAGGTAATCGGAGCTTTCGATAAGTATGCAGAGGATAAAATCTCTCCGGAAGTACGGCCTTTTATCCGCGACTTATATGAAAATACTATTCAGGTAATTGAAACCATGGAAGTGTTTCGGGATATGTCTTCCGGCGTTTTAGACCTCTATATGAATAGTCTTTCTAACCGCATGAATAATGTAATGAAGGTGCTTACCATTATATCCACCATTTTTATCCCTTTGAGCTTTGTGGCTGGAGTTTATGGAATGAACTTCGAGTATATGCCCGAGTTACAATGGCGCTATGGGTATTTTTACGTTTTGAGTGGAATGGGTATAGCGGTGATTGGAATGCTCTTTTATTTTCGATTCAAAAAATGGCTTTAAAAGCAATTTAAGCACTCTTTTTCTATTGTAAACAATTAAATTGTTTAAATATCTAATCTTAAAAAGCTTTAAGACTGATATCTAGACTTTTCACGGAGTGCGTTAAAGCCCCCATAGAAATAAAATCCACACCGCACTCGGCCACCTCTGCAAGGGTCTCCTCTGTAATTCCACCAGAGGCTTCAGTTTCAAATTTCCCGTCAATAATTGCAACTGCCTTTCTCATGGTTGCATAATCCATATTGTCCAGCATGATGTAATCCACTCCTCCAACTCTCACTACTTCCTCCACCTCTTGCAAGTTTCGGGTTTCAACTTCAATTTTTAAATTCAGATTATGAGAGGCTAAATAGGCCTTGGTTCGCTCAATGGCTTGCTGAATTCCTCCGGCAAAATCCACATGGTTGTCTTTCAACATCACCATATCATACAGCGCAAATCTATGATTTACTCCTCCTCCGATATGAACAGCCCATTTTTCCATCAATCGGAAATTAGGTGTGGTTTTCCTGGTATCCATCAGACGAGCTTTGGTATGGATAATCTTCTGAGTCAACCTATGAGTCAATGTAGCGATACCGCTCATTCTCTGCATACAGTTGAGAACCAGTCTTTCCGAAGATAAAATAGATGCTGCAGGACCTGAAACTGTCAATCCTATATCTCCATAATTCACTTCATCCCCATCCTTTTTCAGAAGAGTTACTTCCAAACTGGGATCGTAGCTTTTAAAAATTTTCTCAGCCATTTCTATTCCAGCAAGTACTCCGTCACCCTTGATTAAAAGCTTTGCCTGACCCTTTTTATCTGAAGGAATGGCAGCTAAAGATGAATAATCTCCCGGTCCAATATCTTCTGCAAAAGCAGATTGGATAAATGATTGGATAGCCTGATCGGTAAGGTAAGCGGGTCTCATGTATCAAGATTTTAAATCAGCTGATCAGATTTCAAAAATCTGGCAGAGATTGAAGCATTTATTGGGATGAAATGTTTGGAGTAGCTATAAACTATTTCCAGCTGCAAAAATAGGGATAATGAGTAGCAGTACGGGTAATTTTCTTAAAATGCTTACACTTTTACAAAGCCCAGACTATACACTTTGATTTGGGTATCCTGCTGATTGACTTTGATAAAAACCTTATAAATGCCTTTTCCGCTTTGATAATCCCCTATATAAGAACTCAAACTGGGATTATTTTCTGATCTAAAAACTAGGGAAAATTTTAAGGGTGGGTTTTTCTTGAAAAAATCTTTTAACACTATTTCGGCCTGACTTTTCGAAAAATCACCTTGTTGACCGTTGATATTGAGTGAAATACTTGCGTCAAAATATCTAGCCAAATCACTACTGGACCCACTATCGATCGCCACTATAATCGGGTCAATAGAGTGCTCAGGTGGATAGGTAGTATCTGGTACAGCTATCCACAGTAAAAGTGATAGTATGAGTTGGTTAAGCATCATCATTGCTGATTTGGCAAATACTACGCCAAATTCATTCTTTCAAAATGCATTTTTGAGATTATTTCTTTCAGCAGGAAAAAAGTCAATCCATCATTCTTTGGGTCAAGAATGCCTAGAATATTTTATATTTGCCACATGGATAAGAAAGTACTTTTAATGATCTTGGACGGCTGGGGAATTGCGACTAAACCCGCTGTATCCGCCATCGACAAAGCCAAAACACCTTTTGTAGATAGTTTATATACCAAATACCCACATTCTACCCTTGAGGCCTCAGGATTAGCTGTAGGTCTTCCGGAAGGACAAATGGGAAATTCAGAAGTAGGGCATATGAATATCGGTGCTGGTAGAATCGTTTATCAAGACTTGGTGAAAATCAACCAGGCCGTGAAAAACGAAGAGCTGAAGGAGCACCCTGTGTTGAAAGAAGCCTTTGCCAAAGCAAAAGCTGAAAAGAAGAAAGCGCATTTTATCGGTTTGGTTTCTGACGGTGGAGTGCATGCTCATATTGATCACCTGAAGGGTCTTTGCGATGCTGCTAAGGCAAATGGAATGGAGGATGTTTTCATTCATGCATTCACAGACGGTAGAGATACCGACCCAAAGGGAGGTGTTCATTATCTATCCGATCTTCAAGATCACCTGAAAAATTCATCCGGTAAAATCGCCTCTGTGGTAGGAAGATACTATGCCATGGATCGTGATAATCGTTGGGAGCGCGTTAAGTTGGCTTACGATGCCTTAGTTCATGGCGAAGGAGAAAAGTCCAAGGATATCCAAGCTGCCATCAAAAAATCCTATGACAATAATGTAACGGATGAATTTATCCGTCCAATTATCCACGTAGGCGCAGATAATAAACCATTGGCGACCATAACTGAGGGAGACCTGGTGATCTGTTTCAATTTTAGAACCGACAGGGGAAGGGAAATCACGCAGGTGCTGACGCAAAAGGATTTTGAGGATTACAATATGAAAAAATTGAGCCTCAATTACATCACTTTTACAAACTACGATGAAACCTTCCAGGGAGTCAAAGTACTTTTTGAAAAGGACAACCTAAATAACACACTTGGACAAGTCCTTGAAGCAGCAGGAAAAACTCAAATCAGAATTGCTGAAACTGAGAAATATCCTCACGTGACCTTCTTCTTCTCAGGAGGCAGAGAAAAAGAATTTACAGGAGAAAGCAGGATTCTCTGTCCTTCTCCAAAAGTTGCGACTTACGATCTCAAGCCTGAAATGAGCGCTTTTGAAATCGCTTCCAAAATAATCCCTGAACTTAAGAAGAAAAGTACGGACTTTATCTGCCTTAATTTTGCCAATGCAGATATGGTAGGGCACACAGGTGATTTTGAAGCAGCAATGAAGGCTTGTGAAGCGGTGGATCAATGCACTGAGCGTGTAGTCAATGCAGCTTTGGAAAATAACTATTCCATCATGGTGATCGCAGATCATGGAAACAGTGATATGATGATCAACGAGGACGGAAGTCCAAATACGGCTCATACCACCAACCTTGTCCCTTTTATTTTGATCGACAAGCAAGACAGTTTCCAGGTAAAAAATGGGAAATTGGGAGATCTAGCTCCAACCATCTTGAAACTAATCGGCCTGGATATTCCTAAAGAAATGACCGGAGATATCTTGATAAACGAATGAAATTTAGAACACTCGTAGTACTTGCATTCCTGATTTCCTCGCTTACTTCCTGTGAAAATACTCCTGGGATCGCACCTGTGGGAGAAATGGAGGTTTTACCTTATTATGATTTGAAAGGCTTTGTACTTCAGGAAATCGAAAAGCTGGACAGCAGCAGCCAAGTTTCTAAAATCACCCGGATAAATGGGGAAGAAAAAAAGTCTGATTTGACTTTCTCAAAAGAAGATTGGAAAGAAGAGCTAGACGCTTTCTTGGAGGCAGATATCAACAAACCTTCCTTAGTCACAGCCTTTACCACTGAGATCAAAGGTGATATTTTAATCCATCAAGCTAAACCTGAGGCAAAAACAACCATCAAAGAAATTCAGGTTCGGATTGTAGATGATAAACCTGTTTGGTTAAGATTTAGAGGTGCAAAAGAAAGTATATTTTACACCTCTTATATCAATGGGGGCATTTACATGAATGCTTTTACTGATAAAATTGATCATTACGAATTGGAAAGCACACAAAAAATTTGGTTCCTCAGTCCAAATAATATGAAAATTCAAGGTGCAGTTAGATAAAATAAGGCTCGGATTTTTTCCGAGCCTTTCTTTTCTTATTGATTAAATAAGGGAGGTCTTTGAGTTTGCCAGTCAGTATTTTTCTGAATGAGACTTCCTAGCATCACCAACTTTTCTTCCTCAAACAGATTTGCCAATAAAGTAATGGAAGTAGGTGAACCGCTCTCATTAAATCCATTTGGCATGCATAAGGCAGGATGTCCTGTCAGGTTAGTGATCTGTAGCTGTGATCCGGCAAAAGATGGAGTCACGATCACATCATATCCTTTCATTAATTCATGCATTTCCTGAATCAAAAGAGTTCTTTGACGACTTAGATTCACATAGTCTGTAGCCGGTATAAATCGAGCTGCTCGAAACAAGTTTGGCCAGGCATTTCTATGTTGAGCTACCAACTGATCATCCCAACCAAGGCGAGTCAATTCATCAAAAGCGGCTGAACCTTCAGCCATAAGCATCATCACAATCGGACCGGCAGGTATCGAAACATTTAACTCGAGCGGATGTAATTCTATTCCAATATTTTTGAGCGTTTCTAACACTTTTTGATCATTGGCAGAAGCTCTTTCTCCTTCGAAGAAAGGCTTGAAATAGCCTACTTTTAAGCTTTTTGGGTCTTTTTTCGCATCATAGTTGAAAGCTGCCTGAATGGAACTTGCATCATTATCATCCTGTCCATTGATGACTGCTAAGACTATCCCATTATCCAATGCCGACCTGGAGATTGGGCCTATTTTATCCATGGACCAGCTCAAAGCCATCGCACCATGCTTGCTAACCCGTCCATAAGTAGGCCTCAAACCAGTAACTCCGTTTCGAGTAGATGGGGAAACAATGGATCCAAGGGTCTCCGTTCCTATCGCAAAAGGAACTAGTCCGGCACTCACTGCAGAAGCAGAACCGGCTGATGAGCCACTAGATCCTTGCTTCAAATTCCATGGGTTTTTGGTAACTCCTCCATACCACACATCGCCCATAGCCAAAGCACCTAACGTAAACTTCCCTACTAAAACCGCTCCTGCATCGTCCAATTTGGTCACGATAGTAGCTGTTTCATCTATTTCCTGATCTTTGTAGGGCATGGCTCCCCAAGTAGTCTTGGTTCCCTTTACTGCCAGCAAATCTTTGACACCATAAGGAATTCCGTGTAGAGGTCCTCTATATTTACCTGCTTTCAACTCCGCATCCATAGCCCGGGCTTTTTCCAAAGCAGAATCTTCCATCAGAGTGATCAGACACTGAAGCGTATCAGAGTATGTTTTAATCCTATCTAGATAAATCTTTGTCAATCTCTCACTTGTCAGCTTTCCGGACTTGATTAACACCGCCAATTCATGAACGGGCGTGAAAGCAATATCCACATCTGATTTGGGAAGATCCACTGAATTAGCAAGCCCCCAATTCAGAGTTTTTTGCTCCAGAGAAGGTTTAAATCCTTTGGGAAGTGGGTTGAAAACCAAAGAAGGAGCAACTGAATTGTCCAGGCTGACCTTTCTGGAATTTTCAAGATTATTCAGCTGATTTTTAAGCGTATTCACCATACTATCCTTCTCAGCTGGACTGAAGGAAATACCAATCAAGTTGGAAGCCCCTTCGATGGAAGCCGGATTGATTTCACCAGAAAGTTTCCCAAAGGTAAAACCAAGTGCTAGGCAAGATGCCGCTCCGAGGCATATAAAGAAGCCTGATTTTAATCTGTTTTTTATTTCCATAGCTTAGTTTTGTATTATGCATGAACATGCAAGGCCCCAAGGTGTTTAATTAGTGCTTTAAAATCAAACCATTCATGGATCAAAAACCAGCATTTCCCATATTTCCCATGTATTTCAGAGGGCTATTATTGCTCGCAGGAATGTATACCATTGCCTGGTCGGCATTTTTTAAATGGTTTGGGCCAGAATTGATCAACTGGCTGGCGATCAATGGGGACTTGGCTTCCACATTACCCGCTAATTGGTATGGAAGTATTGGATTAATAGTGGGCTTGGTGATTTTTGTTTCTGCCTTCTATCCGGTAAGTTGGGTCTACCTGATTATAGGGGGGATAGCTGGAAAAATTATTTTGGCAATCTGGTTCTCTTTGGGGTTTTTGCCGGATATAGGCTGGAATAAGCGAAGTGGTTTTCACCTGATTTTCAATGAGCTCCTTTGGTTAATTCCTTTGATTGTTATTTTCCTTAGAGGCCTTCAAGTAAGGGCTTATTTAAATACAGAAGAAGAAAAGTAAAAAAGGGGCTTTCACCCCCCCTTTTATTATAGAATAATGATCAACAATAAAATGATGATGATTGCACCGGTGGAAATGAATATCCCTCCATTTCCTCTTCTGCTTATCTCCTTCATTTCTTTTAACTCTGCTCTAATTTCCTTTTTCTCTTCTTTAGTCATATCAGAAAAATCCATGGCCTTGATTTCTTCAAATCTAGTTTTCATGGCTTCCAATTTGGCTTTTTCCTCCTCACTCAACTCCGTAACTTCTTTCTCTTTATTTACTGGTTCAGCATAAACCATGGATACAGAAAGAAACAGGGCAAAAATCATTAGTAGTTTTTTCATTTGACTGTAGTTTTGGTAAAAGATAAATTAAACTGATTTAGAATATTTTTAGAACCAATCATAAAACGGATAATTGGTGATTTTAGGATATTAATCCACCAAAATGATAATGATCAGGATTAATATGACCGCGCCGGTAGAAAGCCAAAGGCCGTTATTTCTTCCCTCTGCTTTGATTTCTTGCAGCTCAATTTTAAGAGCTTTGGCCTCATCCTTACTAAGTGTAGAGAAATCCATCGCTTTGATTTCATTAAATCGATTTTGTAATTGTTCGATCTTTTCTGAGTCTTCAGCGCTAAGCTCAGTTTTTTCTTTTTTGGTTTTTTCGCCAGGGTTTGCATGGGCGGCATTGAAGCCGAAGAAGCCTAACATCATGAGAATCAGTAGTGCTTTTTTCATAGGATTAGTAATTTAAATGAAAAGGATATATAAAATGTCAAAGGCTATTTTTCTACAGTGAAGCAAATTTTCTTTTAGGCAAACCTTACTTAGAAATTAAAGTGAAACAAAATGACAGAAAACCAATCCAAGAGAGGAAAGTTTACATCTATGGATTGACTCCTCCCAGCGGTATTTTTTGTACCTTGGTTGGCTTATTAATTTAGCTTTTTTCTACGAAAAAATAGACCATGTCTCAAAATCAACCCCATAAATTATTTCTTCTGGATGCAATGGCTCTGATCTATCGGGCACATTTTGCATTTAGTAAAAATCCTAGAATCAACTCCAAAGGCCTCAATACCGGTGTCATGCTGGGTTTTACAAATACGCTGATGGAAGTATTGACCAAGGAAAAGCCCAGTCATATTGCAGTAGCTTTTGATACCTCTGCACCTACTTTTAGACATAAGCAGTTTGAGCCTTACAAAGCAAATAGACAAGAACAACCAGAAGACATTACTGTATCTATTCCATGGGTTAAAGAAATTGTCAAAGCATTCAGGATTCCAGTTTTGGAAATGGATGGATTTGAAGCTGATGATATCATCGGGACCTTAGCCAAAAAAGCAGAAAGGGAATCATTTACGGTCTACATGATGACGCCAGATAAGGATTATGGACAGATCGTGGATGACCATATATATTTATACAAGCCCGCCTTCATGGGCAATGGTGTGGATGTGATGGGTCCTAAGGAAGTTTGTGCCAAATGGGATATTGAACATGTGGATCAGGTTAGAGATATCCTGGGACTGATGGGGGATGCTGTGGATAATATTCCGGGTATTCCAGGCATTGGCGCTAAGACTGCAACAAAGCTATTGAAGGAGTTTGGAACAGTGGAAGAACTGATCAAAAACACGGAAAAGCTGAAAGGAAAGCAAAAGGAAAATGTGGAAAACTTTGCGCAGCAAGGTATACTTTCCAAAGAGCTTGCCACCATCAAAATAGATGTGCCTATCGCATTTAATGAGGAGGATCTACGTTACGATGGCTTTGATGAAGAAAAGCTTAGAGCCATTTTCACTGAATTGGAATTCCGCACACTTTCCAATAGAATTTTTAAAGACGAAGGAAAAAAAGCAGTTATTCAGAAAAATGAACAACTTGGTCTTTTTGGGGAAGCTCCAAGTTCATCTCCAGCTTCGGAGATTGAGTTTGAAGAAGAATCTGTAAATACCTCCGCCCCGGTTGTTCCAGATACTATCCACAGCAATCTTCACCATTATCACAAAATCAAAGGAAAAGATTCCATCGAAGAATTGATGGAGTATTTGATGGTGCAAAAAGTTGTGTGCTTTGATACGGAAACTACTGCACTCAATGCAATGGAAGCAGAGTTGGTTGGAATTTCCTTTGCCTACCTCAGTGGTGAGGCCTATTATATTCCGTGCCCTGCTGACCAAAAAGAAACTCAGGCTATTTTGGAGCTGATAAAACCGTTCTTTGAAAATGAAGATATCCTTAAAGTTGGTCAGAATATCAAGTATGATCTGTTGGTTTTGAAAAGCTATGGAATAGAAGTGAAAGGTGCGCTTTATGACACTATGCTAGCCCATTATCTCATTGAGCCGGAAGGAAAGCACAGCATGGATTGGCTTGCTGAGCAATACCTTAACTATAAGCCTGTTTCCATTACTGAACTGATCGGAAAAAAAGGTAAAAATCAGGGCAATATGCGGGATGTGGACGAAGATGAAGTCACCTCCTATGCTGCAGAAGATGCTGATATTACTCTTCGATTGAAAGAGAAGTTTGATCCCCTTTTGAAAGAAAATGAATTAGAAAAACTTTTCTACGAAGTGGAAAACCCGCTGATCAATGTGCTGACAGACATGGAGTTTGAAGGGGTCAAAATAGACACTGACAGCCTAGCCGAACTTTCTCAAGCCCTAGAGGAAGAAAGTATTGCTATAGAAAAAAGAGTCTATGAATTAGCGGGAGTAAGGTTCAATTTAGCTTCTCCAAAGCAATTAGGCGATGTACTTTTTGAAAAATTGAAACTGGACCCCAAGGCTAAAAAGACCAAAACAGGTCAATACGCCACAGGAGAGGAGATATTGAGCAAATTGGCAGATGAGCACGAGATTGCTCAGGCCATTTTGGATTATAGACAAATGGTTAAGCTAAAATCAACGTACGTGGACGCTTTGCCCACTATGATTAACTCCAAGACAGGACGCATTCACACGACCTATAATCAGTTTGTGGCAGCTACAGGCCGTTTGTCGTCCATCAATCCCAATTTGCAGAATATTCCAATTCGGACCGAAAGAGGCAGAGAGATCAGAAAAGCCTTTGTAGCCAGAGATGAAAACCATGTAATTCTTGCTGCGGATTACTCTCAAATAGAGCTAAGAATCATGGCTGCTTTCTCCGGAGATGAGTCTATGATAGAGGCCTTCAAAAATGGCAGGGATATTCATGCCACCACAGCCGCAAAAATATTCCAGGTTCCACTGGAAGAAGTGACTTCAGACATGAGAAGAAAGGCCAAAACGGCCAACTTTGGTATCATCTATGGAATTTCAGCATTTGGTCTTTCGCAGCGCCTTTCGATACCAAGAGGAGAGGCCAAAGAAATTATCGACGCTTATTTCAAAGAGTTCCCGGCAGTGAAAGAATACATGGATGGAGCCATAGAAAAAGCCCGAAAGGACGAATACGTAGAGACCATCTTAGGTAGAAGAAGATACTTGAGAGATATCAATAGTCGAAACCAAACTATGCGAGGTTTCGCTGAACGAAACGCCATCAATGCTCCTATTCAGGGTTCAGCGGCCGACTTGATTAAGGTGGCTATGATCGATGTGCATAACTGGATGAAAAAAGAAAACCTGAAGTCCAAAATGATCCTGCAAGTTCACGATGAATTGGTTTTTGACGCTCATAAGGATGAAGTTGATATATTGAAAGAAAATATTCCTGGCTTGATGTCAAACGCTATCAAACTGGCCGTCCCGGTAGAAGTGGAAGTGGGATTAGGAAAAGACTGGCTTGAAGCACATTGATGAGAGATTAGAAGCGATAGGCGAGAAAATAGAGACGAGAGATTAGAAAAGTGGCTGGAATTGCTTGATCTGATGTACAAAACCCCAAACCAAATTGGCTAAAGTAAAAACTTCCTTTTTTTGTCAGAATTGTGGCGCGCAAAGCCCAAAATGGCTAGGTAAATGTCCTGCATGCGGGCAATGGAATACCTATGTAGAAGAAATTATTCAAAAGGAGGAAAGCGGAAAGGGAACCTGGAAAACTCCCTCCAACGGAACAAAAAAGGCTAGCAGCCCTAAAAAAATCACCGAAGTCAAATACGAGGAGCAACCTAGGTGGATCACCGGAGATAATGAATTGGATAGAGTTTTAGGAGGAGGAATAGTTCCTGGATCTTTGGTACTGATTGGGGGCGAGCCTGGTATAGGAAAGTCAACCTTGATGCTGCAGATAGCATTAATCTTAAAGAATAAAACCATTCTTTACGTATCCGGGGAGGAAAGTGAGGCTCAAATCAAAATGCGGGCAGACCGAATGGATGCAAAAAACCCTGACTGCTATGTGCTATCCGAGACGAATACCCAACAGATATTTCAACAAGTAGAGATTCTAAAGCCTGACTTCTTGGTGATAGATTCGATCCAGACACTCAACAGTCAGTACGTAGAGTCTGCTGCTGGCTCTGTCTCCCAAGTCAGGGAGTGCACAGCTGAGCTGATGAAATTTGCCAAAGAAACCGGAACGCCCGTTTTTTTGATTGGACATATCACCAAGGATGGTTCCATCGCCGGCCCCAAAGTATTAGAGCATATGGTCGACACAGTCCTACAATTTGAAGGTGATAGACACCTCACATATAGAATCCTCCGAACTTCCAAAAACCGATTTGGGTCCACACATGAATTGGGCATCTATGAAATGCGAGCCGAGGGGCTTCGATCAGTAGCTAATCCATCGGAGATTTTGCTTACTCAAAGGGAGGAAGTATTAAATGGAGTAGCCATTGGCGCCATGATGGAGGGGAATCGTCCTTTGTTGATCGAAATCCAGTCCTTGGTTAGCCCAGCTACATACGGAACACCCCAAAGAAGCAGCACAGGACATGATGCCAAGCGTCTGAATATGCTTCTGGCTGTATTAGAAAAGCGGGGAGGAATGAGACTTGGACAGCAAGATGTCTTTTTGAATGTGGCAGGCGGCCTAAGAGTGGATGATCCGGCATTGGACTTAGCAGTTTGTGCCAGTTTGATTTCAAGTTATGAGGACACTCCCGTTTCCGAGCAGATTTGTTTTGCAGGTGAAGTGGGTTTGGGTGGTGAAATCCGGGCAGTTTCCAGAATAGAAAACAGAATTGCAGAAGCTGAAAAGCTGGGCTTCAAGAAAATTGTAGTTTCAAAATATGCAGTCAAAGGGCTAGATCTTAAAAAATTTAAAATTCAGGTATTGCAGGTAAGTAAGTTGGAAGAAATGTATTCGCTGATTTTTTAACATGAATTAAAGCCCCTAATTATCTTCAATCGGAATTAGCATCAATGAGGAAATTATTCATATTCTTGGTTATATTTTGCCATTATTATTTTTTGGTGGCTTGCCAAGGAGAGAGTTCTAATGCTCCAACTATTCAGGAAAATATTGCCGGTACTTATTACAAGTCCTTAATCACAAAAGATGGTCAGGAGAGGAATTATATCGTCTACGTGCCTTCATCTATAAACTCTAGAGAAAAGCTCGCTCTACTTTTGGTAATTCATGGAACCAACCAAAGTGGTCAGGTATTCTATGATAATGGATTGTGGAACTCGAAAGCAGATCAAGAAGGGTTTATAGTTGTTTATCCAACTGCCTTAACTTATTGTCATTTTGACGAGGGCACTCAAAGAACTACCACCAAATGGGCAGCTGGAGACTTAGGAGAAAGTGATCTACAGAAAGGGGGATTACCACTTTGCGTTGGGGAAACCTTAAGAGATGATATGCTATTTTTTGACGGGCTAATCGAAACCTTGAAATCAGAGTATCTAGTGGATGAAAAACGTATTTATGCAACAGGTTTTTCAAACGGTGCTCAAATGGCTTCACGCTTAGCTGCGGAACGCTCTGATATATTCGCTGCTATCACTATTCATGCAGGTAATTTGTCAGAGTTTATTCCTCCAACACTTTCGCCAAAACCCATGTCAATCATAGTTTCCGTAGGAGCTTCCGATCCGCTTTTTTTGAAGAAGATTGGCTTCAATCAACCAATTGCAATAAATCCTGATGTTATCAATATACCCGGATTAAAATCGCTTATAAATCCCTTTCTTTCTATTTCTGGCTTAAACTCCAATTACACCTACACAGAGAGACCCTATTTTGGAAAGAAAATCGGCAGATTTCATTTCAATTCAAGCAATGTTAACAAGGAAAATACTTTGGAGTTTCTATTGATTGAGAGTCTCCAGCATAATTATACCAACATTTTAATTGATCCTTATTGGGAATTTTTAAGGACAAAAAAGCTTCAATAATTTTCATAATTGCCTTTAACAACTGGGTAAAAACTACGTTCCTCTTGGGCCTACCTAAAGAATTAAAAGTAAATCTAATCAGCTGCCTGAGATAGCCAAGGGACTGTTTACATTTGTATCCCACTTCATTTTTTTGTATTATAAACAGCTTGTTTACAGGTACAAAGTGTCCTTTTTATGAAACGTAATTCTTTCATTTTATACTTTGAAATCCCTAACCAAACCAATATAACCATGCAAAATCAATTCAATGATTCAGATAAAATCTTGTCTATAGGAGTTACACTTATTTTGTTAATCAGTCTGCTTTCTTGTAATAATCGAAAAGAAGAAAAATCAGAATTAATTAAAGAGGATCCTGTAGTAGAAATAGTTACTGAAAACATGGATTTTCAGCTTCCAGACACCATTCCTCAAGGCTGGAACAAGTTTCATTACATCAATAAATCAAATCAAACACATTTCTTTTTAGTAGAAAAGTATCCTGAAGGTAAGAACATTGAAGATGCAAAACGTGAAGTACTACCGCCCTTTGCAAATGGCATGAGCCTATTAAATGAAGGAAAAATGGATGAGGCTTTGACAGAATTCGGAAAACTGCCCGAATGGTATGGAGCAGTGGAATTTGTAGGAGGATCAGGTTTGGTTTCGCCGGGTAATACAGCTCAAACAACCTTAAAATTAGATCCAGGCTATTATTTAATAGAATGTTATGTGAAAATGGAAAATGGCGAGTTTCATACAACAATGGGAATGTTAGAGCCTCTAGTTGTATCTCAGGATTCTTCAGGAATAATGCCTCCGGAAAGTTTTATACCTATCAACATTTCAAGCAAAAGCGGTATTGTTTTAAATGATTCCGTCACTGCAGGCACTCAAACTTTCGGGGTCTATTTTCAAGATCAACATGTTTATGAAAATGTGCTTGGTCATGATGTTAACCTTGTGAAACTGACTGAAAATGCCAACTTGGATAGTTTGGAAAAATGGATGAACTGGATGGATCCAAAAGGGCTAATTGAACCTGCTCCAGAAGGTGTAGTTTTTCTAGGAGGAGTAAATGATATGTCTCCCTTAACCATAGGTTATTTTACAGTCGAACTGACTCCCGGAAATTATGTACTCATATCCGAGGTTCCAAAGGCGTCTGAAAAGAACCTAATGAAAACGTTTACAATTTATTAAGCAGACCTATTGAAATATTTAAGGCTGTCTCATTTAGTCTTTCTGATCTTTATTCCGGATAGGTAGTTTCTGGGAGGCAGGGAAAGATCAAAATTGATTTGGTAAGCTTAAATTTTGGTCATTTAAAGATGTTGATTCCATATAATGATATGATGGAGGTGAGACAGCCTCCCGATATTTTTCTTAACAATTCCTCTATTTTTTGATTTCTCAACTTGAATCTTAGCCAATTTTATTAAAAAATATGGATATCCGCTTCCCTACCAGTAATGACAAAAATATGGTTTATTGTCTGCTGAAAGGATCAGAATCCGGAAGCTTCGCCTGCCGTGGCTGGGTCTTCGGTCATCGGTCGCCCGTGCTGAGCGAAGTCGAAGTATCCAACAGTCAAGCAAGGAAAATAAGGCAACTGGCATGATTGCGGATAATCAGATTAAAAAATAAGAATATCTGCTTTTCCGCCAATAAGTACAAAACACTGTTTAGGATTATTTTAAGGATCAGAATCCGGAGGCTTCGGTCACCTCTTTTAAGCATAGCCGAAGTACTGGTCTTTTCGCCAGTCGGGTAAATAAATATGGCAACTGATTTGGATGCTGATAACCAAATTTTTTAGCAACCTACTCCAGACCTGATTGAAAATCTTTAAATTATATCTTTTAAATAATTTGCCTTTTCATCTAATCCCCTTCATGAAAAAAAATCTTCGTTATTACTACAGCTTACTTAAGGAAAAACTATGGTTTAAGCCTTTACTTTTTTGCTTCATTTCGATAGGGTCTGCCTTTTTGGCTCATATTGCAGACAATAGCTTTTTAGATGGTCTCGTTCCAGATATCGAGAAAGAGTCAATAGAAACCCTTCTGAACACCATGTCTGCAAGCATGCTGGTTATTGCGATTTTCGCAGTAGGTTCTATGCTTTCCGCTTTTTCAGCTGCAAGTAGTAGTGCGACACCCAGATCTTTTCCTCTGATTGTTTCTGATGACGTTTCACAAAATGCGCTTTCCATCTATATCGGTTCATTTATTTACAGCATCGTGGCCACTGTAGCTTTTAAAAATGACTATTTCGGAAAGGCTGGTCACTTCACATTATTTGTGCTTACTCTTATAGTGTTTGCTATTGTAATTTTGACATTTTTAAGATGGGTGGATAGTATTTCCAAATTAGGGCGTATGGGACAAACCATTCAAAAGGTAGAAAAAGCCACCAAAGAATCTATAGTAGAAAGAAAACATCTGCCTTATTTGGGTGCTAACCCTTTTAATGGAAAGATTATCGGAAAGCCTGTTTATCCCAAAATAATCGGGAATATTACCCATATCCACATGGATCAGGTAGATGAGTTTACCAAGGAGTTTGATGTGGATGTAATCATCAATTGCCTTCCTGGGTCCTTCTGCACTCCAGATCAACCTCTGGCATATTTTCACCAAAAGCACACAGAGGAGATTGAATCAGAAAAATTGATTAAATGTTTTGAAATCAACCCTGACAGATCCTTCTTGGATGATCCGCGCTTTGGATTAATCGCACTCAGCGAGATTGGAAGCCGGGCTCTTTCTCCAGGTATCAATGATCCTGGCACAGCAATCGCCATTATAAAAAGCCACACCCGCTTATTCTGCGAATGGTTATCTGAAAAAGAAGAGGAGAAGGACTCATCTGTCATTTATGAAAGGGTGGAAGTTCCCCCTCTTTCCTTATCTGATATGTTTGAGGATGCCTTTCGTCCAATTGCCAGAGATGGAGCAGGAACCATTGAAGTGATGATCTGGCTTCAAAAGTCTTTTTCTACTCTTTGGAATATTGGAAATCAAGAAGCCAAGGATCTTACAATTCACTATTCTAAAATAGCATTCGAAGGAGCTGAAAAAGCAATTTCAAACAAACATGATATTCAACTCCTGAAAGAGAAATCCTTGTTCTTTGCCCTCCAGAAATCTTGATATAGTTTTACGATTTCTGAGAATAAATGAAAATTACCCCTTTTATATTTCCCTCAAATGCCTGAAAATATAAACCTGACCTTAGACCCGGAAAACTGGGATGAAATGAGACAGCTTGGCCATCAAATGATCGATGATCTATTTGATTATTGGGAATCAATTCGGGATCAAAAAATATGGAAGCCCATTCCCCAAGAGGTCAAGGACCAATTTGAAAAGCCAATTCCTGAAAAAGGCCAAAGTCCGGAAGAAGTTTATCAGGAATTCAAAGAGTTTATATTTCCCTATAATAAAGGAAATGTGCATCCTAGGTTTTTTGCATGGATTCAGGGAACAGGAACACCCATGGGAGTTTTAGCTGATTTGTTGGCCTCAGGAATGAATCCTAATACTACTATTGGAGAGCATTCTGCCATGTATGTGGACAGGCAAGTGGTCAACTGGTGTAAAGAATTGATGAACTATCCACAAGAGGCATCTGGTATTCTTGTAAGCGGTGGATCGATGGCCAATATCACCGCGCTCACGGTGGCAAGAAATTCCTTCGGTTCTGAATACATCAGACAAAAAGGGCTCAAGGCAGCCTCAGCTCAATTAATCATTTATTGCTCGGTAGAAACACACTCATGTATTCAAAAGGCAGCAGAAATTATTGGTTTGGGAACAGATTCAGTTCGAAAAATATCTGTAAATGAGCGGTATGAGATGAATGTTGCGGAATTAGAACAGCAGATCATTTCAGATAAAAAAGCGGGGCTTTTACCTTTTGCCATCGTAGCTACCTCAGGCACTGTCAATACCGGAGCAATTGACCCTTTAGACGAACTCTTGGAAACTTCCAGAAAATATGGACTCTGGTTTCACGTGGATGGAGCGTATGGGGCATTGGCAAAATTAGACCCGGTGTATGCTCCCCGACTTAAAGCTATCGAAAAGGCAGACTCAGTCGCTTTCGATTTGCATAAATGGCTCTATGTGCCTTATGAAGTAGGCTGTACTTTGATTCGGGATGCAAAGAAGCATCGAGAGGCTTTTGCTATTACTCCCAATTATTTATTACAAGAATCCAGAGGACTTTCAGGTGGCCTGGATTCAATCAATAATTATGGTTTTGAACTTTCTAGAGGCTTTAAAGCACTGAAGATTTGGATGTCTCTCAAAGAACATGGCAAAGAAAAGTATGCTGCCATGATAGCTCAAAATAATCGTCAGGCAGAATACTTAGCAGATTTGGTCAATCAAAATCCTCAATTACAGCTAATGGCACCCGTTTCCATGAGCATTACCTGTTTCCGAATGATTAAGCCAGAGCTTTCCGAAGAACAATTGAAAGATCTAAACCGGGAAATATTACTGAGGCTTCAGGAGGAAGGCATTGCCTCGCCAAGCAGTACCATTCTCAATGGAAAATACACCTTGCGGGTTGCCAATGTAAACCAGAGAACTCGAATAGAAGACATGGACTTATTGGTTCGGGAAGTGCTTAGAATCGGGAATCAAATTGTGATTGCGTAGAAATTTTAGGTAAATTCCATAAACCCTACGCATCATGAAATCAGCACCTTACCTTGCCTTTTTAGGCTTATTTCTGTTTTCCTGCAAAAATGGCCCTGAGATCACCACCCCAGAACCTGGCTACCTAATCGCCTTTAATACCTATGAACCTGACTCAGTCGTAGAAGATAATTGGGAAATACGGATCATGGATCCCGAAGATTCTACCCATCATTCCACCAATATTATCAATCATCCTGATGTAGCATGGACCTATTTTGCCCATGGACCTACTATCTATTTTATCAGTGATAGAGACACTGCTTATCGACACTTTTTTCTCTATCAAATGGATAGTGAAGGAAAAAATATTCAAAAATTGTCAAATCTCAGGTTAGAGGACAGTTGGATGGATTTGGACCCGGTAACCCAAACCATGATCGTATCAGGGAGAACTGAAAACCGCTATCAACTCTACCTGATTGATCTCAAAACCGGAAATTATACACCATTCATGCATGATACTACCTTCAAATTCCAAGACCCGGTCTTTTCTCCCGACGGTAAACAGGTGGCTTATGTAAAAAGTCCAAAAGTCCAAGAAAATGGAGTTTTTCCTGAGGTTTTTCTAATAAATAGAGATGGTAGTGGGGAAAAACAACTAACCAAATTTCCCGCAAACGACCCTGCAGCTGAAAAATATGGTTATAAAGCTGGAGCACTAAAGTGGCATCCCACTGAAAATTTCATCAGTTATGCCAGTTCAAGAGGAAATACCACTTCAATTTTCGGGATTAGGCCGGAAGGGGGAGAGAGCTGGAAGCTTTTTACCTCCCAAAACCGGGAAGTTTATCACTCCTGGAGTCCTGATGGGAAACTCTTGACTTTTGAGCAGTCCGAGCCAGACAGTTCCTCCAAAGGATATAAACTGATTCTCATGAATTGGGAGACAAAAGAATTCCAAGACATATCCGATCCTGCTTTCAAAACTCAATTAGCACCCTTATTAGTGCAAAAAAACTAAGAGCAGTCCCTAATTTTAGGACAAAAGCAGGAAATATTGGCCTAATTTTGGTGCTTGCATGGGCTGGCTTTGGCCTATTCTAAAATTAAACCAAATACTATCATGATGAAGTTTTTAAAAATCAGTTCACTCGTTCTTTTTCTGGGCTTTTTTGCGGCTCTTGAAAGCCAAGCTCAGGAAGTCGGTCTGCGTTTCGGTAATGTAAATGGGAATAACGTAGCATTAGATGCGGTTTTTGCTTTGGGCGAGTTTAGTAGAGTCCATGGTGACTTAAGCTTTGGAGGCGGAGGAGCAGGGATTGATTTGCTTTGGAACCCAATCTATCGCCCTATCTCTGATTCAGAGTTTAATTACTATTTGGGATTTGGCCCCTCCTTATTTTTGGGCGATCCATTCAAACTGGGAGCGGCAGGTGAAATTGGTGCAGAATATGAATTCCCCGATTTTCCTCTAATTGTAGGCCTGGATTGGAGACCCTATTTTATTTTGATAGAAAACACCACATTTGATGCCGGTGGCTTTGGATTAAATATTCGTTGGAGATTAAATTAATCCAATTATTACGTAACTTAAAGCTGGGTCATCGCCTGGCTTTTTTTATGCCGAGTGACTGAGATTATTGCCTTTTTTCTGTTTAAACAGATACGAAGATGGAACTGATTCTGGAAGGTGATTTCTACTTGGAGCGTTTCTCAGGAAAAGCAGGATGGACCTATATCCCTTTCTCAAAGGAAAATATTTCTGCCAAAAACCCCTTTGGTATGCTAAAAGTCTCCGGAAGCATAGATGAATATCAGTTCAAAGACAAACACCTGATGCCCATAGGAGATGGCAGACTTTTTTTACCCTTAGCCAAGCAAGTTCGGAAAAAAATCAAAAAAGAAGCTGGCGACTCTGTTCATTTAAAACTCTACAGACAAGCTTTACCCGACAGTGCACCCCCTGAACTCTTGGATTGCCTGCGTGATGACCCTGGAAAACTCAGACTTTTCGATTTAATACCTACAGAAGAAAAGGAAAAGTGGGTCAGCTTTATCTATAGCGCAAACTCAGAAGAAGAAAAAGCCACGAGGATTGTCAAATTGTTGGAGGCACTAAATTAAAACTCCACAATTATACCAATAGTGGGTAATACATTTCCTGCTGTGTTCTCTATTAAGCGAAGTTGATAGCGGCTAGGGTCATTGGGATTGACCACTATTTGTCCTGAACCCTCTCGCTCAGGTACCAAAATAGGAGCCTGTAAAGCCTGAAAATTATAGGCATTTTGGATATCCACGTACCAATTGAGATTCCAGTTTTTGAAAAAGTACTTCTTATCCAGCCTCAAATCCAGTTGATGAAATGCAGGCAATCGTTCTCCATTAATTCGGCTATAGTCCAAGATCCCTGAGTTTCTCACATCCCAATTGGAAATCAAGGCCGATTCCTGTACATCAAAAGGAGTGTAAGGAGTGCCTCCCAAGAATCTCCATCTTGCGCCTAACTCCCAATTATTCTTGAATCGCTTTCCTGCCGTTAAGCTCACAATAAACCTATTATCCCAAGAGGATGGAACAAAGCCTTCTGTATTTGGATTGGTAAATTCACTTCTGACTAATGTCAAAGCAGCTATACCATAAAAATCCTTGAAAAGCCGCTGCTGCGCCAAAAACTCAATTCCAAAAGCTCTCCCTTCAGCATTTGAATTGACAGGTTCATTTCCGATTACTCCAAAGTCAGCTCCCAAATTGGCTAAGGCTATACCATTTCGAATAGAGGAGGGATAATTATCATACTTTTTATAAAATGCCTCAGCCGTAAAGCGTCTGTTTTTGTCAGGAACTAAAAATTCAATCCCAACAATCAATTGACTGCTCCTAATGAACTGCACATCATTTTCTTGATTAACCAAGACGCCTTCATTGTTTCGAAAGCCTAAAACAGTGTAAGGAGGTTTTTGATAATAAATGCCTGCATTTGCTGTGGCAAATAAATTTGGCTTTAATTGGTAAGAAACAGAAACGCGTGGACTGATTTGGTTGAGAGGGTTCATAGCAGTACTTCCAAAATCAGAACCATCCATTCTTAGCCCACCGGTAAGCAGCAAACGCTCCCCATTGAAATACTTGCTTCCGGAAATAAAAGCACCATAGGAACTGAAATTGGAGGTGGAATTAATGTCTATCACCTGCCCTGATCCTGCCAGAGTTGCCCTATCAAAATTGTCAATGAAATAACGGGCGTATTCATAATTCACTCCATACTTCAGGGTATACCCTGTTCCAAAGATGCTGTTTTCAGCCCGAAATTTATTTTCGGATTCCTGGCTTAAATAATCAAATAAAAGATTGGCCTCTGAGCTCGCATCATTATTGCCGTACTTAAAGGAACGGTTGTTCAGCATATTCCTGCTCAACACAAAAGTCCAGAATCCGTTTTCCCGAAAACGCTTTAACTTCAATCCGGTGGCATAGTTCCACTGCTCCTGAATCGGCAGTACGCCCAGTAAATACAATCGATTTTCTCTTTCCTCCTGCGTTTCATTTTCAGGGATATCTTCATTGAGAACGAATTTATCAATCGCTCCTACACCCAGAAAGGTTAACTCTGTTTTCTCGTTCAGTTTGGTGGTAGTCTTAACTTGGAAGTCATTAAAAGTGGGTAAAAATGGCAGGCCTAATAGTCTAAACAAACCTTGCAAATAAGATCTTCTCGCCGATAGCAAATAGGTGGTTTTTTCTCCCAAAGGTCCTTCATTGGAGAGTGTCAGTTCGGAGGCTCCCACAGTCACCTGAGTAAACATCTGGTCTCTTCTTCCTTCTTTCAATTGAACTTCAAAGAAAGAGCTTAAAGCATTCATTCTATTAGCAGGAAATCCTCCTGCTATCAAATCCACATTCTTGATCAGGTTGACGTTGAGAATTCCAACCGGACCTCCTGAAGAGCCCTGAGTTGAAAAGTGATTGATTACGGGAACTTCGATTTCGTCAATGAAAAACCTATTCTCGTTGGGTGCGCCACCCCGAATCAAAATATCATTTCTAAAGCTTGGTGTACTGGCCACTCCCGGCAAAGCTTGGATAACCCGGCTGATATCTCTGTTGCCCCCAGGATACCTCTCTATTTCATTGGAATTGAGCTTGCGAACTGATAGCGGAGTTTCTTCAGACCTTGAAAACTCCGAGCTTACTACTACTTCATTCAGCTCGGAAGCATCTTCCAGCAATTCAAAATCCAGCTGTACCGGTTTAGCCTGCGTAATTTGAACCTCATATTTGGTGGCAGTTTTAAAGCCTACAAAACTGGCTCTCACATTATATAAACCCGGAGGAATATTACCGATTTGGTAGTTTCCATTCTCATCACTGATGGCTCCCAATTCTGTATTCAATATCAAAACATTGGCAAAAGCCACAGGCTGATTATTGACGGGATTAATGATTTTACCTTTTAAAACTCCTTGAGAAAAAACAGGCAGGGTTAACAGCAAACAAATCAGTGCCGAGAGATACTTTTTCATAATCAGGTGGGAATACTTTAAAAATCAATTCCTGAAGACAAAGTTTCGGATATACCCGAAAATTTGACCTAAATCAAGACTTTCAAGCTGTTTGTTTTTCTTTTTCTCTCCAAAGCCTCCACCATGGAGTCCCGGGAGAGTCATGATGCTCATAATGATAGCCAAAGAAGTAACAGCTCAAAAAAGCCCAAACATGATTTTTGGACTGAGATCGTGAGTGATGAGGATTATCACTATTCCCTCTATGAGGCAGGTATGTGCCGAAATAAAATAGTTGCAAAGTGGACAAAATCGCAGGAAGCATCCAAAATACGATCAGGTTTTCGGTAGGAAGCCATAGCTTAAGAATATTAAAACTGACGGCCATCAATAATATCTGCCAAATGCTTACGTATTGACGGATGAATGAGAGATACCAAATCAGGAAATTACCGGAAGCATGGTAATCAGGATCTTCGTCTGTTGCAACATGGCGATGATGCTGATGGTGTTTGGGAAAAAGCTTCCAATAGAAATTGTAGGAAAAGAGAATCGCCGCTATCCATCCTGTGGCGTGATTGATTTTCTTATGAGAAGAGACCACACCATGCATGGCATCATGAGCGGTGATAAATAGCCCGGTGTAAAGATGCATTTGGATCAATACACCCAAATAGGTGAGTGGACTAGTCCAGGATATATCAAGCTGTATCCAAAATCCCAAAGAGACTGCCCAAAGCAAAATAATGCTCCAAGCGATCAATAGACCTTTGGGATCTACCTTTTGGGTGATTGAGTACTGATTTAATTGCATGAAACTTTAGACCTATTTTCTACTCAAAAGGTAAGAATTCTTTCTCTTACTTGCTCCATCAGCCACATTGGAGTTGATGTGGCTCCACAAATTCCTACCGTTTCATTGGGCTCAAACCAGCTCTCCTCAATTTGATCTGGATTAGATACAAAAAATGTATTGGGGTTTTTCTCTTTACAAACGTTATATAGCACCTTACCATTGGAAGACTTGGTGCCACTGACGAAAACTATTTTGTTGAACTTATCAGCAAAGTCACGAAGCTCTTTATCCCTATTGGAAACCTGACGGCAAATAGTGTCATTGGTATTGACAGTGATTCCATTTTGCCTTAAGATTTCATTGATCTCATAGAATTTATCCGTGCTTTTGGTAGTCTGGCTATAAAGGGTTAGGCTTTTCGGAAGGCTAGGAATATCCAATTCAGAAATATCCTGAAAGACTACCGCCTTATTATTGGTCTGACCTAGCAATCCAATCACTTCAGCATGACCATGCTTTCCATAGATATAAATAGTCTCTTCTTTGTCGAAAGAATTTTTAATCCTGTTTTGCAACTTCAATACAACCGGACAGGATGCATCTATAAGCGTCAAATTATTTTTGATGGACAATTCGTAAGTGGACGGCGGCTCACCATGCGCACGAATCAGGACTTTTTCATCCTTTAATTGATGTAGTTCCGAATGATCTATGATTTTTAGCCCTTTTCTGGTGAGCCTATTGACCTCTTCGTCATTATGGACAATATCTCCCAAGCAGTAAAGATAGCCTTGCTCGTCCAAAATCTCCTCTGCCATTTCGATAGCATAGACCACTCCGAAGCAAAAGCCAGAATGATTGTCAATTTCTACATGGAGATTTTTCATCTGAATTGGATTATGTTTTACTAGTCCTCAAGCTGTTTTTTTCAGAAAATTTACCGTCTTAAGACTTAAGATTTTTGACCTGCCTGAATTCATAGCCTATAAACTTTTCAGGGAATGAATTGTTTTTCGGCTTCTGATACTTTCGAATATACTCACATTCATCAACAAGAGCGTCATCGAGTAAATACTATCCTCAATTGGAACTGTCCAAATTCGGATACCTAAATTTTCGGCATTGTTATAAATCACCACCGGCTCTTCTGTCAACCCACCTGTCAGAACTCCATTACACAGGAAAAACGGTATTAGATGAACCAAATAGGCAAATAAGAAGCGACCTAAATATTTATCATTAAATACTAGAAAGTGCACCAATAAAGCGATTGCTCCTACGAAAAAATTGACCGACGTGTACCATTTGTCCAAGTGCCAAACTGCAAAACCTAATAAAAATGGGACCATGATATAGACAAAAGGCTTTCCAAAAGGAAGGAAAATATCCTTCGGGAAAAAATAAATCAGTACCTCATAGATAAATATACAGGCAAAAGGAACTGTCAAGAAAAACAGCCACTCTTCCAAAGGCAATTGAAAGAAGTAAATCCCTACCAAATAATCGGGGTTAAATTCCCATACTCCCATTACCGTAAACCAGTGATCCCAAATCAGAAAGAACGCTCCAGTGAAGAATATCGCTGGGAAAAGGGCGTACCATTTAGTAGCGTACCTGATTTTAGGCTCAAAAGATCTTACCAAAGGAAAGGAAATGGTAAAAAGATTGATCGCCAGATACAAATAATGCTCCATTAACTAATGCCCAGTTTGGTGCCAAAATAGGTCCCAACCAATAAAGAAATCTTCTTGGAATTAGGAATACGGATTCTCTGCTGCGTGATAGTTTCGGCAGGCAAACCTTTGATTTTATCGAATAACTTTTGGTAATAGAGATACGCCACTTTCACCCCTAATTTTGCACCATCCGGTAACTGTTCGATTCCAATCAGAGAGTCATTAAAATCTTTCTGAATATCTTCCTCTATCTGAGTTTTTATATCTCGATTGAAAAGCTTGTAATCTACACCCGGAAAATAAACCCTGCCTCTTTCTTCAAAATCACTTTTGATATCCCGAAGGAAATTGACCTTTTGGAAAGCGGCTCCTAGCTTACATGCTGGCTCTTTCAGTCGGTCATATATTTCCTGATTACCCTCACAGAAAACTTTCAAACACATCAGGCCTACAACTTCTGCCGAGCCATAGATGTATTCATTGTATTTGGAATCATTATATTTTTTGAAATCCAGGTCCATTTCCATGCTATGAAGGAAGGCCTCAATTAAGTCCAGGTCAATTTTATATTGATTAACTATGAGTTGAAATGCATGCAAAACCGGATTGAGGGAGATTTTTGCATCAATGGCCTCATAGGTGTCTTTTTTAAACCTCTCCAATAAAGCCGCCTTATCCTGATCATGAAAAGTATCCACAATTTCATCGGCATACCGAACAAAACCATAGATGGCATAAATAGGAAGATGAAACTTTTTGTCCAAAGTTTTGATCCCTAGCGTGAAGCTTGTACTGTATCGCTGAGTGATCAGTCGGCTACATTCCAGTGTGGTTTGGTCAAAAAGTGCTTTAGCATCCATTGCTATAATATACCTATTTATTTACAGATTGTTTTCTTTGATCACTTCTTTTGCCACTACCTGCCCCGAAATCAGGGATGGTGGAACACCCGGTCCAGGTACAGTAAGCTGACCCGTATAATACAGGTTTTTAACCTTTTTGTTTTTCAAAGAAGGTTTCAAAATAGCCGTTTGCAAAAGCGTATTAGCTAAGCCATAGGCATTCCCTTTGAAGGCATGATAGTCCGACTTGAAATCCGAATGGGCATAAGATCTTTTATAAATCACATGCGAACGTACATCCTGACCCGTGATTTTCTCTAGACGGTCCATGATGATGTGGTAATATTTTTCTCTCATTCCCTCAGAATCCTCGAGGTCAGGAGCCAAAGGAATTAATAAAAACATATTTTCTTTTCCCTCAGGAGCTACTGTGGAATCTGTAATTGATGGGACGGAAGCATAGAAAAGCGGCTTCTCTGGCCATCTTGGATTTTTGTAAATCGCGTCGGCGTGAGGACCCAGTGGCTCATCAAAAAACAGGTTGTGATGACGCAGATTCTTCAGTTTTTTATCAATTCCCAAGTAAAACAACAAACTGGAGGGAGCCATAACCCGCTTGTCCCAGTATTCCTCAGAATAATTGCTGTAATTAGGATTGAGCAAATGCTTATCCACGTGATGATAATCTGCACCGGCAATCACAATATCCGCTTCAATTTTTTCTCCAGAAATTAGACGAACTCGTTTAGCCAAGCCTTTTTCCACCTCAATTTCTTCTACTTCGGATGCATAGCGGATTTCAACTCCTTTTTCTTCAGCCAAGGAAACCATCCCTCGGATAATCTCGTGCATTCCCTTTTTAGGATACCAAGTACCCAAAGCGATATCCGCATAGTTCATTAGAGAATAAAGGGCAGGAATATTTTCAGCTGTTTCTCCTAAAAAGAGAACAGGAAATTCCATCAAACGAATAATCTGCTCAGATTTGAAAAACTTGCGAACATGCTTAGACATGGATTGGAAAATATCCATTTTCACCATATCCACGAGCAATCCCGGAGAGGCAAATTCCAATAGAGATCTGCTTGGCCTTTTGACCAAATCGTGAATGCCTACCTCGTACTTGTATTTTGCCTGCTCTAAAAATAAATCCAGCTGCTTGCCTGCACCTGGTTCGATTCTATCCAACATGGCTTTGAATTCATCCATATTGGCAGGAATATCCAGAACTTCTTGCTCTCCATAAATGACAGCATAAGAAGGATCCAGACGAATCAGATCATAATAGTCGGATGGCTTTTTCCCAAATCGGGCAAAATAATCCTCAAATACATCCGGCATCCAGTACCAACTGGGACCCATATCAAAAACAAACCCCTGGTGCTCAAACTTTCTCGCTCGACCTCCTGGGGTTTCGTTTTTTTCTAAAAGGGTAACTGAACAACTCTCTCCTGCCAGATGGGTGGCTACTGAAAGTCCTGCAAAGCCAGAACCGATTACCACCACATGCTTTTTACTCATAGGATCAATTTTTATTCTTATAAACTGCTAGATCATCTTTCAACAGCTTTCTGGCAATATGTATTCTATTCTTTACAGTTCCAATTGGAATCTGCAACTTATCCGCAATTTCATGATACTTGAATCCTCTGTAGTGCATCATAAAAGGAGTCTTGTATACATCGTCCAGTTTGTCAATTGCGGTGTAAATATCTTCCATCGCAAAGTTTCCATACACGCCATTCTCAATTTGAGAATCGCTGGAATTGATGTAATGAAGATTGTCTGTGGTGTCTACGAATGTGCCCCTTCTGACCATTCGCTGATAGTTGGTGATGAAGGTGTTTTTCATAATGGTATACAACCATGCTTTCAGGTTGGTACCTTCTGTAAACTTATCTCTGTTGGTAAATGCCTTTACCATGGTGTCTTGTAACAAATCATTTGCATCATCCATGTCTCTGGTTAACTTCAGTGCAAATGGTTTCAGTGTGCTGGAAAGCTTGTGTAGTGAGTAACTGAATTCTAGAGTTGTCATGGTAGCTTTGTGTTTTTGTTTAATCAAACTTAGGAATACTTAAACAAAATACAAAGCTTTTGTTTAATTTTTTTTCAATTAGATTAAACAAATTATTTCCTGACCGCTCTTTATTGGGATTTATGGCCGAATTTGGATATAAATGGACAAAAAAAGGCATTCTTGGTAGAATGCCTTTTGTTTAATTTATTGCTAAATTCTTTAGACTATTTCTCTTGAGTCACTTCTGCGAGCTCTTCCAGCATAACTTTGATGTCCCTGATGTAATTGAGTTGCTGCACATTGGCCGGGAATTTTAAATCCTGACCGATCACTTGATACCCTGTGATCAAGATTTTTGCTTCCAGAAAACGCTCTGACAAAGCATCCACATAGTCTTGTGCATATTCCGAACTCGGTGAGGTAGTAATCACAGTTAAAAGGTAATCAGGTCTATGCAATTTATAAACGGAAAGGAGATCATCATTAGGGGTGCTTTGTCCTAAGTATATTACCTTATGTCCCATGCTTTTGATCAGATAAGCTGCGAAAAGCAAGGAAATTTCATGAAGTTCGCCTTCTGGTAGGAATAGTAAAAATTTCTTTCCTCCACCATTTACCACTTGACCATCTATAGCTACAATGAGTTTCTGTCTGACCAGGTTAGAAATGAAATGCTCCTGAGCCGGATTGATCGCTCCGGTTTGCCAAAGCACTCCAATCTTAGACATGAATGGATAGATGATGTTGAGCATGGTTTGCTCAAAGCCCAGTTTAAGGATATTGGAAGAAAGAATTTTATCGAAACGTTCCTCATCCATTTCTATCATACAGATAGTCAATGCATGAATTTGATCGTCATGGGTTAGAGATCTTTCCGTCAGTTTCATCACTTCGGTACGAATCTCTCCCTCTTCCATAGATGCAATCTTACTGATCTTGAAGCCATTGTCATTCAACAAAGCGACATTCAAAATCAGTTTCAGGTCCGCATCATCATAATAACGGATATTGGTATCAGTCCTTTTGGGGCTTAGCAAATTGTAACGCTGCTCCCAAATACGTAATGTATGGGCTTTGATACCTGAAAGTTGCTCTAGATCTTTGATCGAATAAGTGCTCACTTTTCTTCCTGTTTAAAATATTCTCTGGGTACTACGAACAATCCAAAGGAAACAGCATCTTCCTTTTGATTGGTTTTATGATGCGCTTGATGCGCCTTGAAGATTCCTTTTAGGAAAGCATTTTTGGGTCGGTCAAACCATTTCAACCTGCGATGAACCAAAACATCATGCAAAAAGAAATAGAGTACTCCGTACAAACTGATTCCGATTCCCATCCAAAACCGATAATCAAGATTTTCCAATCCCAGGAAAATCAATACTACTGCAATACTTCCGAAGAGTAACGAAAACAAATCATTCAACTCAAAGAAAGACTTGGATGGCCGATGATGTGTCTTGTGAATCATCCATAGAGGACCATGCATCAGATACTTGTGAATCAACCAGCCGGAAAATTCCATTACGATAAATCCCAGAAAGATAAATCCTATAGCTTTAATCATCACGAAAACAACTTATTAAGTGACAGTTTTGTTATAAGCTGCAATTTGACCTTTTGTTTCAGCTTTCATCAATAATATTTTATGATTCCTGTCATAAATCATTCCACAACGGTGAAATTGAGCACTGTAAAGAATAAAATTAATGTCAAAAGCAAAGCCAGTGCAATAGGATTCTGCTTTTCGAACTTTGCTTTTCTAAAGATCAGGTGGATGATGTAGGCTATAAAAAACCATCCCAGATAATTGCCTACAGGAATGATGTCAAATTTCCAATACCAAAAATCCAAAGCAACTGCTACCGGCTCCAGAATATAATCTATCGCAGTCATCGCTGTAGCTCCTAAAAATGCCGCATAATAATCATTGGGAATTTTTTGAAAGGCAAGTCCGGTGAGATAGGCTAAAATAAACCAATTGACACCTATTATAATAGGAACCTCCCAAAGCTTAGGTCCCAAGGTCGGACCATATACATAGTCTCCAAATAAATAGCCCGTGTGAATTCCTATCAGTTCTGCCCCGAATCCTATCCAAAATGCTGCGGCGGCAAAAATCGGAAAAGAATCAGACCAACCTCTGTGAAATAGAAGAATGATCACCAAAGAAGTCAGTAGCTGAGCCGGTGTCATACTCAAAAACCAATCTCTATATTCTGGCAAGCTGAGGCCCACCAAGCCAACCCCATGGAGAATGATGATTACTGCTATGGCAATGATTACTTTTATATTGGTCCCGGAGCTGTTTTCAGTGACTACTTTATGCATGAGCGACGCTTGGGTGAGCAGAATTGAGGTTTTAAGTTTGGGATTCCTAACTTTGATGTTCCAAATTTGTTATTAAAAAAAGGAAAATCCCTACAAAACTACGAAATGATACTATACAACGTCACCATCAATGTTGCTCCAGAGATAGAAGAAGACTTTATTCAATGGCTAAAAGACACCCATATTCCGGAAGTTATGGCTACTGGTATTTTTACTGAGCATAAATTATTAAGGTTAATCCAGCAGTCGGATGATGGCAGTACCAACTATGCAGTGCAATACTTCACTGAGAGCCTTGCCAAAATGCAGGAGTACGAAACCAAGCATGCCCCTGCCTTGAGAGCCAAAACACAAGAACGTTATCAGGAGAAAGCTTTGGCCTTCCGAACCCTTTTGGAAATCATTTAAGGATGCCCAACTGGCTCAAACTCATCATCAGCATCATTTTGCCACAGGCCGCGGGACTGACTGGGGCCTATTTTACCATCAGTAGCGCGGATAGCTGGTATGCAGCTCTTGAAAAGCCCTTCTTCAATCCTCCACCTTGGTTGTTTGGTCCCGTCTGGACGACATTGTATTTGATGATGGGTTGGGTTTGCTATTTGATCTGGAAAAGCAATCACCCTCAAAAGAGATTTTTATTGAGCCTTTATTTTATTCAGCTTGCTTTAAACGCGATTTGGTCCCCAGCATTTTTTGGAGCGGAATCTCCGGCTTTAGGCTTGTTGGTCATCATACCCTTGGGAGCATTGGTCTTTATTTGCATTCTTCAGTTTAAGAAAATATCGCCATGGGCATCAGGTTTGATGATTCCCTATTTCCTCTGGGTTTGCTTCGCTGCTCTTCTCAATTTTTCTATCTGGTGCCTGAATTGAAGCCAAATTTTATTGTTCATTGAAACGAATTAACAGTCGTTTCACTAGCTTTTTAGAAAAATCAATTTAGTTTTACTGTATAAACTTTTGTTATGAAAAGCTTTTTACCCCTGATTTTGGCACTGGTCCTTTTTTCCTGTGACCAAGATAAAACAACGCAGGAATCCAAGAATGTCCTTGAAAACCTGAGCCTTCAATTTGACAGTTTGGTCGTAGACTCAGGAGATGAGGTGTTTGCTCCCGATGGAATCTATTCCGAAGATCTAAGCATGGATGGCGAGCGGGTCTTTGCTTTTTATGAGCCAGACTTCGAGGTCTTTGAAATATCCCTGAAGGAAATGAAGCTGCTCAATAGATATCCCTTCCAACGGGAAGGCCCAGAAGGAATCAAAGGATGGGTTAGCTCATTTCAGGCTCTTCCTGAGGATCAACTGATGATTTATGACGGGGTGATTCCAAGTATTTATGATCTGGAAGGCAAAAAATTAAAATCATTTGAACAGGATTTTCAAAATATGATTGATTTTCAGTCTGAAAATCCCTTTATGGTTACTAATTATTTGAAATCCAGCCCAGAGCAAAATTTCTTTTTCTCTTTACCAGCAGAGTTTGGAAAGCCCATTCTCGGCCTTGCGGTATTTGATATGGTTAATGAGAATGGAAAGGTTTTGAAACTACCTGCCTTTGATTTAGTCACAGGTTTTCAAGTGATTTTCCGCCAGGGAAACGGAGCCTCATTTTATGGCGATAGGGTAGGATTACAATTGATAAATCATCAACTACTGGTTACTTGTAACTCAACTGCTCAAGTCTATAAATATGACTACAAGAAGGGTTCTATGGAATTGATCTCCTTTGAGCATCAACTGGTAGAAAACCAAAAAAGCGGTTCATTTCCCAATGAAGTAGATTCCAGAGAAAAACAGATGGAGATTGCCAATAAAATGCGCCAACAAATCTCATTCGAAAATTTCTATTGGGATGAAAGCCGCAAACTTTATTTCCGATTTGCTACCAAAAATTACTATGTCTCTCCGGATGGAAGGGAGCGAAAAGCCGACTGTTACCTATTTGCCTATGATCAGGACTTAAACTTAATCGGTGAGGCATTTTTACCCGAACTAACTAGAATTCCTTATAATGGCTATTTCTACAAAGGAGAGTTTTACAGCTATTGGCCCATGGGAGATGAGGCCGGATTTGTCAGATTTCAATTTAACTTCTAATGCATGAATAGATTAACCATTACTGCGTTCTTATTCCTTCTTATTTCTTGTGGTAAAAATGCCAAGCAAGAATCATCTACAGAAGGAAATCTTCTCGAGAATCTTAGTATAACCATTGACACCGTCAGAGTCGATGTAGGAGAGGAAATTTTTAATCCTGGGATGTATTATCAGTTTGGGCTAAGTGAAGATGGTCAATCGGTCTACTTTGCCTTAAACCAAGAGCCTGAGGTACATGAAATAAACCTTCAAAATCTCCAATTGGTCCGCAGAATATACTTTGAAAAAGACGGGCCTAATCGGGCTCCCAATTTTATCAATTACTTCGACGTCCTTCCAAAGAATGAATTCATGTTGGCACACTACGGAATTCAGGGAATCTACAATGAGCAAGCAGAAAAAATTCAGGCTATGGAGATACAGCCTGATGAATTCAAGGGCTTGGACGAGGATTTGAATGCACTTTATTTTAATCTCACTATCAGCCCGGATAAGAAACTGGCTTTTTCTACACCCAACAAGCCTTCAGAGCTTTTTAGCGCTTTTATTGCCAAAATGAATTTGGAACAAAAAACAGGTGAGCTCATCCCACTTCCTGCTTTGGAAATCACGAAAAATTTCCAAGTGACCTTCAGAAGTGAAAATTCAAGCACTACTTATGGAGATTTCATATCCATTCAAAAAGTTAAGGATCAGCTTGTCATATATTCTGGCAGTACTTCCGACTTATACCTATACGACTTTACTACGGATTCTTTAATACTTAAAACTTTCAATCATCAGCTTATTCCATCGAAAAAGACCGGTTCTTTTCCTTCAAAAGTAGACTCGCAGGAAAGAGTAAGAGAAGTAGGCGATGAAATCAACCAGCAAGCGACATTTTCAGGATTATATTGGGATCCAAGCAGAAAGCTGTATTTCCGATTTGGATCTAAGAGCAATGGGAAATTGGAAACTGGCGAACCTAAAAAGAAAGATGTCTACTTATTTGCCTATGATGAGAAGTTGCAATTGCTCGGGGAGCAAAAAGTTGATTTGCCCTATCCCTTTGGACGAGCCTTTTTCTTCGAAGGCAAGCTCTACAGTTATCGACCAGTAGATGAAGATCCCGGCTTTGTAAGAATGACCTTAACCTATTGATATGTACAAATTAGGAAAAACCTTTGTCCTCGCACTTTTTGTTGCTTTCGCTTTTTCCTGTGGTGGAGAGAAAGAATCTGCTGAAAACGACTCAACCAATGTTCTAGCTAACTTTTCCTTTTCCGTGGATACCGTGGTTGTCGATCCGGGTGAGGAATTGATCAGTCTTCCTTATGGACTGGGTACACATACAATTAATGAGTCTAAATCACATCTTTATTTACTGGATGGGAAAAACTCCTTGATCAATAAAGTAAATCTCAACAGTCTAAAACTGGAAGAGCAGCTTTCATTTGAAAAAGAAGGGCCTAATGGAGTCGGTGAGTATATAGAAGTGTTCGATGTTTTTCCCGGAGAAAGGTTTTTTCTTTCTGGATATGAAAAATCCAGTTTGATAGATAGGGAGGGCGAATTGATCAAGGACTACACACTAAAAGGTGATGATTTTGATATTGAGGGAATGGAGGAGAATTTCAAATATTCCCTCCACTACAAACTGATCTTATCTATTGAAGATGAAAAACTGTTTTCACTTCCCGGTGACTTCATGAAAGCAAGCAGAAAGCTGGCAAAATTCAACTTTAGAGAAAAAAACGGTAAAATTTATGACCTGCCTGCTTTGGAGAAGGCATCAGAATATCAAATTATTCTTAATTCGAATGATGGCATGATGATATACGTGGAGGAGATTCACTTTCAAAGAATCAATAACAGGTATTTTTTGTCTACGAGTCCTACCAATAATATCTATGAGTTTTTTCCAGAACTCGATTCATTGGTTTTGTACGAATATGAATTTACTGTTGCTCCCAACAAAAAAGAAAAGCAGATTAGAAATGAAGTTTCCTCACAGGAGGAGTTTGAATCTGAGATGGAAAAAGCCAGAACTCAGATTGGATTTGAAAAGCTGATTTATGATGACAAATCTGAGAGATACTATCGTTTTGGAAGAATCTATCAAGCCCGGGAAGATAAAGAAGCTCCCCTCAAGGCTCAGGTATTTTTATTCGCCTTTGATAAAAATCTCAAACTAATTGGAGAAACTGAAATCCCGGAATTAGATCGAGCTCCATTAAGCGCCTTCTTCAAAGACGGCAAACTCTGGTCCTATGTCAATGTAGATGATGAGTTGGGGTTTGCGGTGTTTGATTTTGTGTCTGTTCCCAAAAATAATGGGCGACGAAATCCATCCGAAAGGGAAATAAAAATTAACAATCTGTGATCTACTCATGAAAAAACAGCTTTTATTCCTTCTTTTTGCCTCCATTATTTTTTCTTGTCAGGAAAAATCCAGCGAAAATATGGAGCAAAGTAACATTCTAGAAAAACTCTCCTTTACTGTTGATACCATCTTGGTGGACTCGGGAGATGAACTTTTAAACCTTGGCTTTGGAATCCGAACCTTCGACTTGAATGACAATAGCTTTTTCTTTTTTGAAAACAGTCCGCCTGCTTTGGTCGAGGTGGATTTGGAAGCGATGACATTAACCCAAAAAACTGAATTCGAAACCGAAGGACCTGATGGAGTCGGCAACTTTGTGGCCCAAGTGTCAATAGGTCCCAATGAGGAAGTTTATGTTTTGGGTGTTCCTCAAATCGGCATTTATGACAAATCGGGGAAGAAGCAAAAAAATCTCAAAGTGACTCCAAAGGGAATTGACTCCCAGCTTGCCGAAAACTTTTTTTCCCTATATGGAAATTCCATTTACGATTTTAAAAGAAACCTTTTTTACTCTTGGCCAACAGGAGAAGAAATTAATAATCCGGAATTGGTAATCATTGATGTAAAAAATCAAACTGCCAGAACAGTAGCTCTTCCAGAAATGGAAATAGTTCGGAAATACACTCTTTTGGCAAATGAAAACGGAAACTATATGTCTTCAGGGCAACCCGTTTATCTCTTCAATCATCAAAACAAACTGTTGATATCCACTTCAGCCATGGGAGATTTTTATGAATATGACCCGGACGCAGACAGTCTGCGCTTGATAAAAGTCACACATCAAATGATTCCCAATCGACTTAGTGGAGAAGTCACGCAAAACCTGACAACAGAAAAAGCATTTAGGCAGGAAATGGCAAAAATCAATTCACAGATCATTTATCAAAAATTGATGTGGGACTCTAAAAAGAATCTTTTTTTCAGACTGGCCTCGCAGGTCAAAATGGGAGAAACTCGAAATGATCCTAATGAATACACCTATTATTTATTAGCCTATAATAAAGACTACGAGTTGGTTGGTGAAAGCAAACTCAATGGGGTTACAGATTTCATAAGAGGGTATTTTTTCAAAGACGGCAAGCTCTGGTCCTATGTCAATGTGAATGATGAGTTGGGGTTTGCAGTGATGGATTTTAAGTTTTAACAAATGAGATATTTAAGTTTACTAGTGATCGCTATTTTTTCCTTTTCCTGTAGTCAAAAGGGAAATAACGCCGAAGAAAAAGAATTCCAATTTGCCTACACTGTGGATACGGTAATGGTTGATTCCGGCGAGGATTTTATTTTTCTCAAGTTTGGTCTAAATGTCGCGGCTATTTCTTCCGATAAAAAACTGCTCTACAATTTAAATCCTACCAATTTCCAACTGGAAGTGATTGACTTAGAATCCCTCAAACTTTCCAATCGAATCCAGTTAGAAAAAGAAGGGCCAACAGGAATTGGTAATCCTAGGGCTCTGAACATCTCGCAAGATGGGAAGTTTCACTTTTTGACCTTTTCAGATGTTCGGGTATTCGATTCTTCACTAGAAACAATGGAGGCCATTAAGTTTCGAAAGGAGAATTTTGAAAACTTGGCTGTGGGTGAGTCTCTAGGCTTCAACTTGACTCTTTCTGACGATGGCAAAAAGGGCTACGTCGAATACGGGCCAGATGACGAAGAAAAGGCAAAAAAAGGATTAGCCGTTTTAAACTTGCAAAATCTGGAACTCAAGACCATCCCCTTAGAAATATATAGCCGAATTCAACCCTATGTGAGAAGCTTCTACCAAGATGGACAATTACAAACTCGAACAATCGAATCTACTTATATAGACCAGGCGGGTGAAAGAGTTTTGATTTCTTCTCCCAACTTTAATGAAGTGTATATTTTGGATCAAAAAACGGATTCCATTTCCCATAAAATTTTTCATTCTAGCCTGACTTCAGACTATAAAAAAGTCCCAGAAATTACATCATTTGAAAGTGTGGAAGAAATGAGAGCTGCATTTCAAAAGGAAAACGAGGAGATTACTTTTAGCAGGTTTTACTACGATGACTTTAATGAAAAATTTTGGAGATTTTCAAGGGAGTTAGACCGGAAAATCGGGGACTCTTCAGTATTTAAAGCGGTAGTTACGATATATGATAAGGACCTCAATCAAAAGCACGAGGCAATTTTTCCGGATAATATTTTTGGATTCCAATTCTTCAAAGACGGCAAGCTCTGGTCCTATGTCAATGTGGATGATGAGTTGGGCTTTGCGGTATTCACTTTTGAATTTTAACTATTGAGAAGATGAAAAATATTTTTCTGATTGTTGGCTTTGCATGGTTTTTCTCCTGTAATCAAAAGTTGGAAACCCTACCTGACAATATTTTCGAAAAATTAAGTTTCTCCTTAGACACGGTCATCGTAGATTCGGGGGAGGATTTTCTTAACCTTGCCAGTGGGGTTTTTCCGTACGGACTATCTCAGGATTTATCAAGGATTTATTTTTTTGAATACAATCCGTTTAAACTCGTCGAAGTAAACCTCGATCAGTTACAGCTTATAAAAAAGACTGATTTTGAGGCTGAAGGTCCCAATGGTGTAGGGGATTACTTATCAGGCCTAGAAGTAGGCCCTCGAAGTAAAATTTATTTGACAAATAACTCCACCGTAGGAATTTTTGATCAGGATGGTATAAAACAGGAAAACCTACGTTTTTTTCCCAGTGGAATAGATTCCGCCCTATCCCAAAGCTTTCAATCCTTATTTTTTAGAAGCAGCTTCAATTTCGAGAAGAGAAAAATATACTCTCATCCTGGATTTTCCGAGGCTGGAGATCATTTGCTATTGATCATAAATCCAGATTCAAAATCCGCACAAAGCCTTCCGCTTCTAAAAATGAAAATTGCGGAAAAATATACGGGCACTTTTTCTTTTGAGGGTGAGAAGGGTACTATGATCGCTTATTATTCCGTCAGAAGTTTTCTAAGCAGACTACCTAAAGATATTATAGTTTCTTCTGCTGCTATGAGCGGGTTTTATCGACTCAATATAGAAACAGAGAAATTGGAGTTTGTTGAGATCCAGCATCAGACTGTCCCCAATGAAATGAAAATAGAGATCCCCAAAAATGTGTCTAGCCCAGAGGAGGTGCGAAATATTCAAAGTGAGATTTTCTCAAACGTTAGTTTTCAGGAAATACTATGGGATGAAAGTCGTCAAATGTATTTCCGTCTAGGAGAAAGAACCTTTCGAGGAGAGAGCTATCAAGACCCCATGCGATTCGAATACTATCTTTTCGCCTATGATCAAAATTTCAATGTTTTGGGAGAGGCAGAACTGAAAGAAAAAGGCTTGAAGATTAATAGCCCATTCTTCAAAGACGGCAAACTCTGGTCCTATGTCAATGTAGATGATGAGTTGGGGTTTGCGGTGTTTGATTTTAAGTTTTAACCATTTTAAACCAACTATTATGAAAAATCTACCTATCTACTTTTTGATCCTTTTCCTGATTTCCTGTGGAGGCGATCCAGAAAATTCAAGTTCCAATCAAAATCTAGAAATCTCCTATGAGATCGACACGGTCATGGTGGATGCGGGAGATCATTTCTTTTTTGTCCGCTATAGTCTCAGTATGTCGGATGTGGATAAAGACCAGAAACTCCTCTACAATTTCAATAATCAAGAGATGGTCATGGAAATCATAGACTTGGAAAACCTGAAATTGAAAGAGGTTCGCCAATACGAGAAAGAAGGGCCCAATGGCATTGGAGGCGGCTTTATCATGCGCATCCAAGTACTTCCGGATGAAAGTGTGCTTTTTTATGACTTTGTAGGCATTCATCATGTGGCTAAGTCCGGTGAAAAGATCTCTACTCACAAATTGGGCGAAATTGAATGGCAAGGGGATGAATTGGCTGAGGAGGAAGAAATAAATGTGTCCAGTTTGGATACCCGCGACGGCAAACTATTTTATGGATTCTACGGTACCCAGGGTTTTGACAGCAAAATTCTTGGTTTAGTGAAAATCGACTTAAGTGATCAATCGCTTCGCTTATTCCCCTCTGACTTTTTGCAATTTACCTCAGACTTTGAAATCAGTTTTGAGATGAATGGAGGAGGAATGGCGAAAGCGCCTGAGCAAAACCGGGTCAGAGTGCTCGATGACAAAATTCTGATCACCAGCAGTGCCAAAAATCAAATCTGGCAATGGATCTTAGAGCAGGACAGCTTGATCAGTCGAAGCTATGAGAGCCAGTTGAGTTCTAATAGCAAAAAAGGAAATTTCCCAATGCAGGCAAGTTCACCAGAAGAATTTAGAGCAGCAATGAAGGAAAAAAACAAAGAGGTCAGTTTTGGTAGGTTGATCCATGATCCTGAACAGAATAAATTTTGGAGAGTTCACCGTGATTTGGAGCGGATAACTGCGGGGGATACCATTATCTACAAGCATATCCTGACAGCCTTTGATTCGGAAATAAATCAGGTGGGTGAAACACTTTTACCGGAGGGAGTCTTGTTTTTCGAACCTGGATTTTATCTTGAAGGAAGGCTGTGGAAGTTTTTGAATATTGACGATGAAGTGGCATTTGTAAGAGTAAAACCAGAAATTAAATGAGAAGATTACTTTTTGCAGGGATTCTTTTTGTGACTTTTTCATGTAACCAGAAAGATTCTGATAAGGAAACAGCTAGAAAGCTAGAAATTACCTACAGCCTCGATACTGTTTTTGTCGATGCTGGTGATCAGTTTATCCATGTAAACTGGAGTCTGACCAGTTCGGACTTATCAAAGGATGAAAAATACTTGTACAACTTCCAAACCGGAGCCAAAGAGCCCGGGTTGGAAATTATCAATCTGGAAAAGCTTCAGCTTGAAAGGATAATTCCATTTTACTTAGATGGCCCAAATTCCATTCGACATTCCTATTTCAACAAGGTTTATGCCATGGAAGATGGAACTATTTACCTGTCGGATAATTACGACCTGTACCATTTTGACTTGGAGGGCACCAAACTTGAAAATTTGAATTATGCTGAACATGATTTTGAAGGAGAAAAGCTCCCTGAAGACTTGAGAGTCGATCTCAACGAAGCATTATCGGAGGATGGTAAAACACTGGTTGCCTTATACGCAGATAAAAAACTGGAAAAGGCTCCACTCGGCATGGTGATTTTTGACTTGGAAAATAAAACATTTCAGTATAAGCCTCTGGAATTTATTTCCAAGATGGAAAAATACAGAACTAGCCTTTATTTACCGGAATATCCAGATTATCCTATGGGGGCTATTTTGGATAGTTATCTTCTTCAAGTAAAAAATGACACCTTGATTCTTTCTACCAGGTCCAAAAATGAATTAAAGTTTTACAGTTGGAAAACCGACTCATTGAACTCAAAAACCTACGAAAGCCAATTTACAAGCCAAGAGGCAAAAATTAATTTTCCAAAGCGAGTGGAAAGTCAAGAGGAGTATGAGCGACTTGCCAAGGAAACTAAAAAGTATGTGAAATACGGTCCTCTAATGTTTGACAAAAAGAACAACCTATATTGGCGATTGTCTTCGGAGATGGATAAAATGGTAGGTGATTCCCTTGTTTATAAAACTGTGTTGACAGCTTTCAATAAGGAATTTGATCAGGTGTCAGAAGTTCTGCTGCCGAAAGATTATAAGATTGCTTATAAAACATTTGTAAGAGATGGCATGCTTTATAGTTTCTTAAATGTAGATGATGAAGTGGCATTTGTGAGAATAAAGCCGAGTATTTCAGAATAAAACCTCCCGCTAAGTAGCCAAGTTGCAAAAGAGGTTATCTGCGGAGAAACTGAGATCGGTTCAAGTCTGTGACTAGAATCTTTGAAAATCTGCGGGAAAAATATGTCCGACAAAAGCTACGTGGGCTACTTTTCTATGTGGTTTAAAAATAGAAGTGGACCACACAAGCATAGAAAACATAGCTTCATAAACACTTTGCTTCTTGAATCCTTTGCGGGAGATAAAAGCTTTGCGCCGCTGCGTCGCTGCGAGCACTTTTTAAACCACATAGGAATTACAATAGCGCACATAGGTTTAAACAAGGGTGAAAACTTGGTTTGAAAATAACTCAATAACCAATAACTCTTAACTACTCCAGTTCTTCGACATTTTTCCACCAGAAAGGAATTATAGAAAACATAGCTTTAAAAACTCTTTGCCTCTCAGCTACTTTGCGGGAGATCTAAACCGCTGCGTCGCTGTGCCGCCGCGAGAGATAATGAGACTGCCGCGCTCCGTAAACTACGCTCGCAGCGACGACCAGCTCTTTGCGGGAGATCAAAAAAATATCGAACATCGAACACCCAATGATGAATAATGAAGTGTCGCCAACCTCAACCAGCGATTTTCTTCAATTACTCGATTAATCAATTACACACTTACACATCAACCCTCAATCCAGTCTTGGCAAGCTCAATTTATACTTCATAGCAATCAAGCGAATACTGATCACCAATGACATAGAAATCAACAAATTGTAATCCCTCTCCAGTCCCCAAAAATTCAAGCCTACATATAAAACAGCGCCCGCCAGACAAGCTGAAGCATAAATTTCCTTCCTGAAAAGTACCGGAGTCTCATTCGTTAAGGTATCTCTGATCACTCCACCCATTACCGCAGTAAACATTCCCATGATAGCCGCAATTTCAGGCCTGACCCCCAAACTCAAGGCTTTTTCAACTCCCAAAACGGTAAAAAAGCCAATTCCCAAAGTATCAAACAGAAAAAAGGTTTTCCGAAGTCGGCTGAGAAAATTCGGAAATATAAAAGCGGCCATCACTCCCAATAAAATGGAATACAAAAAATGAATGTCTCCAATCCATACCAGGGGATAAGAATCCAACAAAATATCTCTCAATGTACCACCTCCTATGGCGGTAATAAAACCAGTAAAACCAGCTCCAAACATATCATGCTCCCGTTCCCGGATGGCAAGTGCACCGGAAATGGCAAAAACAAAGGTTCCTACGAGTTCAAGAACGTATTGAAGCGTCATTTTTAAAGCCTATTAGATGGATATCCGATTTTCTTCTAGTAAGAAAACGAAAGTTATTAGATAAAACATAATACCTCAGATCATTCAATCTACGAATATTTGACTGTGCAATTATATAGCCAGCTTGAGTCAACAGGAGGATAGAAGTCTTGATTCATTCGTTATTTCAGCATCAAGAGAATTCATGTTATCGGTATGTTATAATGGCAATCATTAAGAAACAATTTTTCTTAAACTACCATAATTTTCTAGATGTACTTTCCCATTCGTTTACTTTGAAAACCTCCCTAATGATTGTAAATAGCGCCCTAAAGATGGCAAGGCCAAGTTACCCTAACAGCACCCAACCTAAATAAAAAGATGAATTCACTTCTCCATTATGATTTAATGAGATTAACAGCTTTTCAAAAAAATGAATCAGTAAAAAATGAAATCGCCATTAATAAACATGGGGAATTGACTTTATTAAAATTCAATCAAGTCAATTATTTTAACTATTGCATTGGGAAGATTATTAGTTTGGAAGCTCTGAATTTAATTGAGAGTTTTTACGCAGATACGAATGATAAAAAGTATCAAATTTTAATTGATGCCAAGGACACCTTCTCTCAAAATATTTTGGAAGGAGAATCAAAATATCAATTGAAAGAGAAAATTGCCATTATGAAGCTTGAACATCATGAAGAACCGGTTTTTTTTCATAATGAAAAAGTAAGACTTGAACCAGTTACTGCAGAGTCAATAGACAGGTTTTCATGGCTTTATCTTGAATGCTTTGAGGCCGAAAACAGACATGCCGAATCAGTTGAAGAGAATTTTAGACAAAAATTAAAAATCGAAGGCATACAATTTTATTTTATTGTTTATGACGACAAGTTTGTTGGCATAACGGGTACTTATTTTGATCCTGTTTTTTCCATTTTATCAGTAGCAGCAATCCAAAAATCTTACCGGAACTTGGGTCTTCACAAAGTAATTCTTACCAATAGAATCAAACATTTAAGGATACAATTTGAAAATAGGCCTATTTTTTCGTGGGCCTATAAAAATAGCATTAGTCATCAAAATATGATCAAATCAGGAATGTCTCTTTCTGAAGAAATTTTAGTCTATCAGTATGCTGTCTGAAATTATTCAAATCAGTGAATCTTTTCCTGTAAAAGTTGCTATTAAATCAGAATCGGAAACTATTAACTATTCAACTCTTGTAAGAAAAGCTAAATCTATTGCCTCATTAATTCAATCAATAGGAATTCAAAGGCAATGCATAGGTATTTCTTTAAATGAAAAATCCGATAGTATCATTGCTTGTCTTGGAGTACTGCTTTCCAACAATTACTTTTTTTTTATACCCCCAGATCCAGAAAATAAATGGGTAGATCATGTTCCGGTGAAATTGTTAATCTCTGATTCTTTGCAAGAAAACTTTAAATGTCCCAGATTAAGATTCCCCGAATTCTTTGAATCTAGGCCTGGGAAACTTAATTCTTGGTGGAAAAACACAGATCTTAAGGAACAATTATTTTGCGTCTATGCTACTTCGGGCAGTACAGGTTCTGCCAAGTTTGTAGTCCATGATTACCAGTCTATTATTGAAGACACCCTAAGACAACAAGAAGAGAATCATATTTCTGAAAGTGATACCCTAGATTTTGTTTTTGCACCATCATTTAGTTCCTCCTTGGCCAGCATTTTCCCGGCCTTGATAAGTGGTGCTAGCATAGCTGTTTATAGCTTGAACGATAAAAGCCTTGACAAAATCCCGGAATTTTGGAGAAAAAATCAAGTAAGTTTTGCTACCCTAACTTGCTCAGCATTTCGAACTCTTTGTAAAATTCAAAAATTTGAACTTTCTGATTATACTAAGTCAATTCGATTTTTATGCCTTTCAGGTGAGCCGGTTTTAGCCAATGATTTTCAGCTATTCTGTAAAAATTTCCCAAGTTCCTGTATACTTCAACTCGCATATGCAAGTACAGAAACAAGGACAATAAGCCAACATAAAATTCAATCCAGATCTTCTTTTCAAATACACGATGGATTTCCAGTAAGAAACAAACAGGTTAAAATAATTAATGCTCAAGGACTAAACTGCAAGCCTTTGGAAGAAGGTGAAGTTGTGATTTATTCACCTTACATAAGCTTGGGTTATTTCATCAATAAAGAAATACAAGCTCACTCAAAAAGTGGCCAAAATAGAATTTACAAAACAGGAGACAGAGGTTTTATTTCAGAGGGTCAATATCTAGTTCTTACCGGTAGAGTCAATTCTTTACAGAAAATCAATGGAAAGTGGGTTGATTTGGAGTTACTTGAAAGTGAAATACAACAAGCTGTACATGCGATTTCTTGCAAAATTATCACGCGTACGGATATGTATGGGAATAAATATGTGATTGCTTGTTTGGAAATGAATAAAATTGAACCTGAAGAAAAGCTTCTAAATAAATTAACGAAAATAAAAGATTTAGATATTTGGCCAAGAAGCTACCTTCAAGTAAGCAACTTCCCTTTAAATTTTAATGGAAAGGTAGATACAGACTCACTACTTCAAATGAGTCAAGAAAAAGAGTTTGACTTCGTTAATTCTAAGCTTAAAGATCCACTTGTAAAAACTATTCATAAAATTTGGTCTACCCATCTGGGGATTACAATTACCAATTTAGAAGCCGATTTTTTTAAAGATTTAGGAGGGTCTTCTTTACAGAGTGTTTTAATTGTTGATGAACTGGAAATAGCTCTCAATCAAAAGATTGAAGACGAAGCAATATTTCAATACCGAAGTATTCTAAAGTTGGCCAATTATCTAAATTCAAATGTTTCACAAAAATTTCCCCATATTCATTGGATCCACTCTGATTACGATCCCAAAAAGCCCTCCATATTTTTGATAGAAACAGGCCTTTATTATTCTTATAATGTCTTACTAAAAAATAATTTTCTTAAAAATCAGGTTAACCTAGCTTATTTAAGAGTTGACCAATTCAAAATACTGAATGGGTTTAAGGAGGAATTTATTTTAGAAGAATTGACTGAAATCTTGAGACCCTATAAGAACCCCATTCTTATTGCCACGAGTTTTAATGGTTTTGTCGCTTCCAAGATCTTAGAAAAACTAAATGATGGTGCAGGTATCTTCTTTGATACTCCTTGGTATCACATAGGAAATAAAAATCAAATACCTTTAATAAATCGAATAAATCCAATTATTCATCAATTTAAAAGCTTGCCATTCAGAGAAGCCTCAAGTAAAGTTTGGAAACTAGCACTTCAGTTTGGCTCCAAAAAAGTACAGTTTGAAAAAGCACCTATAAGCCCATTTGAAAAAAGTATCCATGAATTTTTAGCCCAAACAAAACCTTTAAAGATGATTCCAAACCTTCTTTATTTTTATTCAACCGCATCAGTAATGACTTCTAGAGAGAGCGTGGCTAATTGGAAAAATATCTGCCGGGATAAATTTGATTTGGTTAAAATACAAGGAGATCATTTGGACGGCCTATCGGAAAAATATAGTGATTTAGTTGTTAGCCATATTTCCGAATTTGTAGATGAATACTCGAAGAGGAAAGTTTCTCTTAAATGAAAAAAGTACATCCGAAATTCAGCGAGTAAGTAAAAAATATAAGGTAGGATCAGATTAAAAGATCAGAATCCTGACGCTAATGTCTTCTAGCCAGTTAAGAAAAGATCCTAAAAGGCATGACTGTGGAAATTCAGGAAACAAAAACCTGCTATATTTTTCTCATTACAAAAACCCCCATTTCTCTCTGATCTAAGACCAACACTGTTTTAGGCTCTTCCACATATTCAAAGCCTAAATCAAGTACTTGTTCCAAGTCCTTAGTCTGCAAAACAAATCGCTCTGACCCGTCAGGCAATTCAAAAAACCCATTTCCTATTTCTTTAGCGGAATTTAGAATTCCCCCAAAGCCGGTACACATTCTAAACCAGAAAATCCCACCGGGTTTTAGAACCCGATAAATTTCGGAAATCATTTGCCTGAAGTTATCCACATTTTTGGCAAAATGTAAAACAGCCGAACAAATCACTACATCGAATGCCTCAGCGTGAAAAGGAATTTCTTCCAGTCTCCCAATTTGAAATCGATGGGCATCATACTCTTTCTTTAAGCTTTTTGACTGAAAGCGACAATACTGAATCGCTAACTCATCAGGGTCAATTCCGAAAATCTGATATCCCTGATTGACGAAGTAGACTGTATTTCTGCCCTCCCCACAACCCGCATCCAAAATTTTCATATCCTTGGTAAATCTACCTTTCAATATCTGATCCAGTAGGTAGATATCCACATTCCCCAATAAACGATTTAGCTCATTGATTTCCATGCTCCCAATCATCTAAAGCCTTTTGAGCCTTTTCCCTTCCAATTTCAATCAATTCAGCAGAGCGGTGAAATTCCAAAGTTCCAGCCTGTTTTCTGGCCACTTTCACCTGAATATCCACAGCATGTTTTTCCAATAAGAGTTCACAAAACCTATCCTGAAGCAAGTCGAAAGAGCGCTTGACCAAATTGAGCGTAGAATAGCTGATTTCTTTATCTTCAGGTTTTTCCTCCGGAAAGTATTGACTCATTTTATTTTTATACTCTCTCAGCCAGGCTGGTAAGGTGATGAAACGGTTCCCTTCAGCATCCTTTTTAGGAGGAGCAACATAATCCTGATCCAATCCATTCACATCCACAATCATCAAAATGGTGTCTTCCCGCTTTCTGATCAGTGAAAGAGGAATAGGATTTAAAACTCCTCCATCTACCAAAATTTGCTTTTCGACTACTGCAGGAACAAAAACTGAAGGAATGCTTCCAGAAGCTCTTATGGCTGTATACAAACTTCCGCTATTAAAAATGATTTCCTTGCCTGAGTGCACCTCTACCGCATTACAGGAAAAAGGAAGATTCAAATCTTCAATCTGACAATCCTCCACCACATTTTTTAAAGCCGAAAACACTTTTTCTCCTTTGATAAATCCACGACTGGAAAAGGTAAAATCCATCAAAGAAAAAACATCAATCCGGTCCAGATTGCAGATCCAATTTTTAAAATCCTCCATCTTGCCTGCCGCATACATTCCCCCCACCAAAGCGCCGGCAGAGCAACCTGCTATTTCAGCAATTTCATAATTTCTTTTTTCCAACTCTTCAATCACCCCCACATGCGCTAATCCTCTAGCTCCACCGCTGCTCAAAACCAGTGAAACTTTCTTCTTTTTTGCCATATCTTTAGGGTATAAAAATTACTGAACGAAAGTACACATTATGAGCCAATTTAAACCCTTTCACCTGGCTTTCCCTATTCGGGATATAGAAGAAACCAGAAAATTCTACGGTGATTTACTGGGATGTGATATCGGCAGAAGTACCGATAAATGGATAGATTTCAACTTTTTTGGTCATCAGCTTTCTGCTCATATCAAGCCGGATGAGTTGGCAAATGCAAAGACCAATGAGGTAGATGGGAAAAATGTACCCGTAAGACACTTTGGTGCAATTTTGCCTTGGGATGAATGGCATGCACTGGCAGACAAATTAAAAAACCATGGAATTGAGTTTGTTATTGAGCCCTATATCAGATTCAAAGGTGAAGTGGGAGAGCAGGCGACCATGTTTTTCCTGGATCCTTGCGGCAATGCCCTAGAATTCAAATCCTTTCAGGACGAATCACAAATTTTTGCCAAATAAGAGATTTGAAGCCACAATATATCCAAAAGGGAATCGATCGAGTCATTGAAATAGAGGGTAAATCTTACCTTTATTTCAGTGGCACCTCCTATTTGGGAATTGGGCAGAATGTGGAGTTTCTGGAAGTTTTAGCTAAAAACCTGTTTGACTTAGGGGCCAATCACGGGCAAAGCCGGGTCAATAATATCCGGCTCAAAATCTTTGATGAATTCGAAGAGTTTTTTGCCCAAGAAGCCAAAGCCCCAAAATCAGCCGTTCTCAGTTCCGGCTATTTGGCAGGAATTGCAGCAACTCAACATTTGGCGGAATTGGCCGAAGAAATCTGGATCGCTCCCAATACCCATGCAGCCGTGATTCCCAATGGATATTCTAGTAATACTCAATTAAATTTTAATCAATGGAAATTAGCTTGTCAAGAACAAGCCAGTCAATCAAATGGTAAGAGGATTTTATTGATTGGAAATGCAGTGGATCCATTATTGGGTGAAATCCACGATTATTCCTGGGTAAAGGATTTAGCAGAAAAAAACTCAATCAGTCTACTCATAGATGATAGCCATGCTTTTGGTGTAGTGGGCAGAGGTGTCTTTGGAACCTATTCCCAGTGGAAAGATCCAGGGATCAAGCTGATAGTTTCAGGGTCGCTTGGAAAAGCACTTGCTTTACCGGCAGGAATTATTTTGGGAAGTGAAGAGAGCATAGAAGCGATCAAGTCAACACCCTTATATGGGGGGGCATCTCCCGGATCTCCTGCGCATCTTCTTACCTTCATGGAAACCCAATCCATTTATGAAAAATCCAAAAGCCAATTACAAGATTATTGTGGGATTTTTGCTCAGGAAATTTCAAGATTCAAAGGCATAAAAGGCTCAAGAAATTTTCCGGCATTCACCATTGATAAAGCTGATTGGGTATCCAAACTTGAAAATGCAGGCATCATCATATCCTCCTTTCCTTATCCCACCCAAAGCAGTCCACATATCAACCGCATCGTCATTTCAGCTTTTCATGAATTCGATGATCTTTTTTATCTTGTCAATACACTTTATCAACTCCAAAAGGAATGAAAAAACTATTTTATCTAATCATACTATCAATTTTTCTAAGTTCCTGCGGCAAACAACACAATCAACCTTTTCAGGGAGATCTTTCTGATTATCCAATTTTAAAAAGAGTATTAGACTCTGCCGATAAATACCAAGTTCAAATTCTTTATTCCAAAATTGACAGAAATGAACATGGAGTTCCCATGTTTGACACGCATGAATTCAATTTGGATGATGAACGGTATTTCTATCCTGCCTCAACCGTAAAATTGCCGGTAGCCATTTTGGCTTTGGAGTGGCTAGAAGAGCAGGATGTGGATAACTTGGATATGAACAGCATCATGCTAATCGATTCAGTGCGACCTTCTCAAGTGCCAGCTTATGTGGATAAGTCGTCCAAAGACTCTCTTCCAAGCATAGCTCATTACATCAAGAAGATCTTATTGGTTTCTGATAATGACGCATACAATAGACTTTATGAGCTATTAGGCCAAGATTACATCAATCAAAAATTAGCGGAAAAGGGACTCAATCATACTCTCATCAACCACCGATTGAGCTTCCCGGCGAATGAAATTGAAAACCGCTATTTCAACCCAATCAAATTTGTGGATAAAAGCGGAAATATCATTCTCGAATTACCAGAAAGGGAAAGTAAGGCTATCTATTCAAATCCTGAAAAACCAATAATTGGAAGAGCTTATTACTCCGGAGATTCTCTGATCAATGCTGGAATGGAATTTACGTTTAAAAATAAATTTGCGCTCAGCGATCTACATGGAGTCATTCAGCGGATAGTTTTTCCACAGGCCTTTTTGGAACCGGAGCGATTTCAACTCAATGAGGAACACAGAAAATTCATTCTGAAATATATGAGTATGCTACCCAGAGAGTCGGATTTTCCAAGCTATCAAGGGGAAGAATATTATGATAGCTATTCCAAGTTTTTCAAATTTGGAACAGACAAAAAACCCATTCCTGAACAATTCCGGATTTTCAATAAGACTGGATGGGCTTATGGACATTTGATTGATGGAAGTTATTTCGCAGATTTTGAAAACAATGTAGAATTCATCGTCTCAGCCATTATTTATGTGAATAATGATGAAACGCTGAATGATGATCAATACGAGTATGATGAAATCGGGCTTCCGTTTTTCACAGAACTTGGGGAATACCTTTATCAAATGGAGTTGAAGAGAAAAAAAGGAATCAATCCAGATTGGTCTGACTTGAAATTGATTTATATCAATAATTAAGATGAAATTTAAACTGATAGAAGGAAAGTTATTCTTCAGGCATTATTCAATTTATGCGCTTGTAGTGGCAATTGGCCAAACTATAGTAAGCTTAGGAAATTATAGACTAAAGTTTGGAATAGATTGGGGGTTTCTTTATGATCCTATGACAATCCCAATCGTATGTTTTTACTGGGTTGGGTGGATGGCCTTCTCATATATTATTTTTTGGAGGCTCAACCCCTCTTATCGTGAAAAAATCAGGAATAAGCATCAAAAAAAAGAGTGACTTATCCACACTTTTCCTAGTTAAGAATAACTCTGCATTTTGACCAAAGGGTGTGGATAACTCCCTCCCAAAGAAATCCCTAATTCCCTCAATTCTTTGTTTGTCATTTCCCAAGGGTGGTGAATGTCGAAACCATTAATGGATTTTAGCTCTGGAATCCATAGCCGAACATACTCCCCATTTCGATCATAGTTTTTGCCTTGTCGAAGGATATTGAAATAGCGATTTTCTCTGGGGTCATTCCCAACACCGCCTACATACATCCAATTTCCCCAATTGGAGCAAACGTCATAATCTATCAACATACTTTCAAAATAGCTGGCTCCCCAAGTCCAATCTATTCCCAAATCATTGACCAAAAAACTGGCGACATTTTGCCTTCCACGGTTGGACATGAATCCCGAATTTTTCAATTCCCGCATATTGGCATCCACAAAAGGGACTCCTGTCAACCCCTCACACCAGCGCTCAAATAGAGCACTATCTCTTCTCCAGGAGTCCTCTTGTTTTTTTATACCTCCAATTTGAAATATTTGATTCCCATGCTTTTTACTAATGAACCGGAAATAGTCTCTCCAGATCAATTCAAAAATCAACCAATAGGTACTTTGATTCTTTTTGCGCTCTTTTTCGTAGCGCTTTACTTCTTCAAAAATGGTTCTAGGAGAAATACAGCCTAAAGCTAGCCAAGGGGAAAGCTTAGAACTGTAATCTCCTCCAATCAATCCATTTCTGGTTTCTTTATATATTTTCAGAAGATCTTTTTCCCATATATAGGACTGGATTCGCCCTAAACCGGCACTCTCTCCACCATTTAACTCCATCACCGCTCTGGGCTCGGTCTCAGGTTCCTCCAGTCCATATGTTTTCAGGTCTGGCAATACTCCAGACATGGGTAATAAATCTTCTGCTGGAAAATTAATTTTATCGGGCTTGGAAAAAACAGGCTTGATTGAAGCCATCTTTTCCACAGCTTTTCTAAATGCCGTAAATACTTCCGGTACTTGGGAAACAGGGAAAGGCAAATCCTCTATATGATACAGGGTGCTGATCCAATAGGACTCTGTAGCAATTCCTTTTCCCCAAGCAGCCTGATCCAAAGCTTCGTCCACCTTTTTTTCTTCATCAGTTACTTCCTCTGAATAAAAAATAGCGTCCGCCTTAATTCGGCTAGCTAGCGTGATCAACTCTACTTCAGGTTTCCCCCTTAGAAGAATCAAATCGGCGCCAGTTTCTCTTAAATTTTTCCTCAAATCCAAAACAGATTCAAATAAAAATTGGGCTCTGAAAGGACCTGTTTTAGAAAAACCCAGCTTAGTAGTTTCGAAATTTCTGGGATCAAAACAATAAACCGGAATCACCTCTCTGGCCATGGCCAAAGCTTGATGAAGGGTTTCATTGTCCGTCAGGCGCAGATCATTTCTAAACCAAACTATAGCTCTTTGATACTTCATGATTGTTAAACAGGCTGTTTAAGGCAAGTGTTTGAGGTATTTTTAAAATTCATTTCTCTCTATTTTCTTTAAATTCAGGAAAATTTAAACTCATCATGAAAATCTCCCACTTCATTTGTTTTCTGCTTGTATTCATCCCAATCATAAACTTTGCACAAAGCCTGCAAGAAAAACTGGGCTATGCTGCGGAAGACAAATTATTAATCATTCATGGTGATGATGTGGGCGTTTCCCATTCACAAAACCTGGCAACTTTTCAAGCTATTCAAAATGGATTGGTGACCTCAACAAGCATGATGGTTCCGGCAGCCTGGTCTAAAGAGGTAGCTGAATTGGCCAAAAGCATCAAAAACACGGACATAGGAATTCATATTACGCTAACCAATGAATGGCTCCATTATAATTGGGGACCGGAAGCCGGGAAGACAGATGTTCCCGGACTCGTCAATCCACTCGGGCATATGTTTCCAAGTTGTGCAGAGGTGGCTCAAAATGCCAGTCCCGAACAAGTAGAAAAGGAAGTCAGAGCTCAAATTGAAAGTGCAAAAGCCATGGGAATTGAGGTCACCCATCTCGATTCCCATATGGGTTGCATGTTTTATGGACGTCCAGAATATATGAGGATTTATGTGAAGCTGGCTTTGGAATACAATATACCAGCGATGATTAATCAGGAGATTTATAAAGGATTTATTGAACCCAATCCAGCACTATTTGAAGGCTTGGAAATCCAAAAGCTTCCCATCATTGACCAGATTATCATGGCTGATGAAAAAGCTTATGCAAATGGTATGGAAGAGTTTTACACGCATGCATTGAAGAATTTACCGGCTGGAGTGCATGTGCTATTATTACATTTAGCCTTTGACGATGCTGAGATGAATGCAGTAACTTCGGGCCATGATGCATTTCACGCACCCTGGAGACAAAAGGATTATGACTTTTTCACCAGTGAACAGGCTAAGAAATTATTGGAAGAACAGCATATTAAATTGATCACTTGGCGGGAGATCGGAAAGGTTTTATAAGAGCTGACACTAGATTATGCACTATAAGAGTGCAAAAATCGACAAAAATTGCACTGTCAGAGTGCAAAATCAGTATCTTTGTTCATAAATTTTTGAGATGGATCAGTTGTTTCACTATTCAAGGCAGTTAATCAATCAAATTGATAGTGCATTTACTCGCTATGCATACGATTCGATTAATTGGAATAATCGGTTAATCGGTTTAGTTGGGCCCAGAGGGGTAGGAAAAACAACGCTTATTTTACAGCACATCAAGAAAAATCTAAATCCACAAGAAACACTCTATGTAACAGCAGAGGACTTTTACTTCGCCAAACATCGCTTGTTAGATTTAGCAAATGAATTTGTAAAAGCTGGAGGCAAACATTTATTTATTGATGAAATTCACAAATACCCTGATTGGTCTAAAGAAATCAAACTAATTTACGATTATCATCAAGAGCTAAAGGTAGCATTTTCAGGATCCTCAATTCTTGATATTAAAAAAGGGAGTTCTGACTTGAGCAGGAGAGCAGTGGTCTATTCGATGCAAGGTTTATCCTTTCGTGAATATTTGAGGTTATTTCATCAAATAGAGACGCCAATTTACTCCATTGAGGAGATTGTGAATCAACAGGTCAATTTACCTCACCTTCCACATCCTCTTCCCCTATTTAGGAATTACCTGAAAAATGGATATTACCCTTTTGCGAAGGAAGAAGACTTTGAAATAAAATTACGTCAAGTAATCAATCAGACCCTAGAGGTGGATATCCCTACTTATGCCCAAATGAACGTTTCGACAGGACGGAAATTAAAGCAATTATTGGCAATCGTTTCACAAAGTGTCCCTTTCAAGCCCAACATGAGCAAAATAGCCGAAATGTTAACTATTAGTCGAAACAATATTGCCGACTACCTACTCTATTTGGAAGAAGCGGGCATGATCTCCCAATTGAGAAGTCAAACCACCGGAGTTCGGGCCTTAGGAAAGGTCGAGAAAATATATTTAGACAATACCAATTTAGTATTTGATCTTGCGGGTGAAAATAAAAATATGGGTAATATCCGAGAAACCTTTTTTCTCAATCAAGTAAAGATTAAGCATGAGGTCACGGCATCTACAGTAGTTGATTTTAAGATAGATGACATGGATTTCGAAATAGGGGGAAAAAATAAGAAAGAAAAGCAATTTAAAGGCTCCGAAAAGGGATATCTAGTCAAAGACGATCTTGAAGTAGGCTTTCTCAACACTATTCCATTATGGCATTTTGGGTTGATGTATTGATTTTAAAAAACACTTGAATGTTCACACCCAGAATTGTTTTTTCCTCTTAATTATCAGGTTTTACCATTCAAAATGGTGTTAATCAGATTCCCCATAAATCAGGGGGAACAGACCTTATTGGCTAATGATCTAAAAATCGAGAAGGAAATTAAATTGAATAAGTGAAGTCCTTAGATTGGTGAATGAATACAAAACAATTTGAGTTGAACTTCAATAAAATACAGACAAGAACCCTACATACATAGATTTTTTACCTTGAAATGGAAAAAACTGAATAAATAAATAAGGAACGATGTTCAGAAAAAGCCTACTAGTTTTTCAGCTCTTAGCATTATGCTGGAGTTGCCAAATTCAACCAGATTCTCTTTCCCGAATTTTCCAAGACCTTGAAAATCAGGAAGGACTTGAGGGGAAAAAGAACTACCTCAACTCCCCTTTTGTGGCTGCCGGAGACCGAATGTATTTGGTTGGGCATCAGGATGGAACTTTTCCAGATTTAGGCTGGCATGTAGAAGGAGAAATGGGCGGTATCTGGTTGCACCCAATTAAATTGATGGATGGTTTTGCTGCTCAATTATCCATTAATGGACAAACTAAATGCTTTGAAAATGCTCAAAAATTCACCAATTACCCCTTTAGCAATGTGGTCCATTTTGGGGAAGTAGCAAAAGACCTAATCGTAGATCGTCTTCATTTTGTACCAGACGGACGAGAAGGAGTGGTGGTTTTATACCGCTTTGAAAATACGGGAGAGACCGAAACTAGCTTTGATTTTTCTTGGAATGCCCAAGCCGATTTAAGACCCGTTTGGCTGGGGGAAGAAAATGGAATGGAGGATGAGGAAGATCAAATCTCTTTCAATCAACTGACTGGTACATTTACCGCAAAAGATCAGGGAAATGATTGGTTTGCAGTTTGGGGAACAGAAGCTGGAGTTCCAATAAGTCCCCAGGAATCCGTTTGTGCCTTTGAATCCAAGGGGAAGGGAGCATCCGCTGCTTTCGCTGTAACTATTACGATTCCAGCGAATTCCGAATTGGTGGTACCCATTTTTATTGCAGGATCAACTGAAAGCGAACTCAAAGCCATGGAGACCTTGGCTGATTTACGAGATAATCTTTCCAATGATTGGTATGCGAAGAAGGAGAGGTACCAGTCTATTTTTGAAGATTCCCAAATAAACATACCTGACAAAGAATTGCAGAAAGCCTACGAATGGACCAAATACAATACCGATTGGTTGGTGCGGGAAGTGCCTGGAATGGGTCGGGGATTTGGAGCAGGATTGCCCGATTATCCCTGGTTTTTTGGAGTAGATAGCGAGTACACCATACAAGGATTGCTTGCTACTGGCAGAAAAGAATTAGTTTATTCCACCCTAGAACTTATCCACAATCTGTCAGAAAAAACCAATGGCAATGGAAGGATTATCCATGAAGCCTCCACCAATGGAGTGGTATTCAATCCGGGAAATATTAATGAAACTCCTCAGTGGGCATCCACTATTTGGGAGGTTTATCGATGGACTGGAGATAGAGAATTTTTGGAAAAATATTTTCCCTCTGTAGAAAAAGGGCTCAAATGGCTTTTAGAGGAGAATGATTCAGACGGGAATCTACTAGCTGATGGCTATGGTATGATGGAAATCCACGGACTGGAATCAGAAATGATCGATGTGGCTGCTTACAGTTACAAAGCTTTTGCAGATGCTGCTCAAATGGCTGAAATTTTAGGAAAAACAACCCTTTCTGAAAGTTATCAACAAACAGCAGATGCGCTGGCTGAAAAAATCAATGCAGAATTTTGGGTCCCAGAATTTGGAAGCTATGCCGATTTTATTGGAACTGCAGATGAGGCCATTCATTTGATTGATGGAGCCATTATTCGGGCAGATACTTTGAATAAACCTTGGGCTGTGGAAGAATTAAAAGCTACTAAATCAAAGTTATCCACATTACCGAAGGATCAAAAACAGGGCTTTGTATTGTATCATAATTGGGTGGTCAATACTCCTATGGAAGTCGGAGTGGCCGATCCTGAAAAAGCCCAAACCGCCTTAAAAACAGGAAGAAAATATACCAATCCCTTTGGAGTATTTGTAACTGGCATAGATAGGGATGAAAGTGCTGAGCTGGAAGATGGTTCTTTTACCGGGAGCAAAGTATTCTCCTACACCGGTGCTGTGATGACATTGCCTACGGGGGTGTCTGCCATTGGGGAAAATAATTATGGGAATCCAGACCAGGCTTTGGATTACCTAAAGCGAATGACAAGAAGTTTTGGATTTGCCTTACCCGGATCAATCTACGAGGTTTCTCCAGACTATGGAATGTTTACCCAGGCTTGGAACTTGTATAGCTATGCCATTCCGATAGTCAGCCAGTTTTTTGGGATAAAGCCAGATGCCGGAAATAAAGTTATCCACATAAGGCCTCAAATGCCAAGTGATTGGCAAGAAGCCAAAATTGAGCGTGTAAAGGTTGGTGAAAATGAGATCACCGTAACCTATGAGAAAAAAGGAAAGAATCTGATCATGGAGGTCAATCAAAGCCAGAAAAAGTGGGGGCTTTCAATTGAGATTCCTGAGAGTTATCAACAAGTAAAAGTCCTTGGCAAAGAAGTCAGCAGCGATTCTCAGAATGGATATCGTAGAATTTTAATGACTGGGGAAAAAACAAGAATTGAAGCAAGGGAAAACTAAACCTTAATGAGTTAAACCCGTTTTTCTAGAAAATCCTTTTTTATAATGAAAATATTTTACGGCAGTTTAGTACTCTTTTTAGGTTTGAGCTATTCTCTTCTTGGCCAACAAACCGAAATAAGTTTTCAAATCGAAGGCAAATTATCGGGAAAAGACTTTATTCAAACCAGCTTTGTAGACAAAGGATATCAGTATACCGAAGAAATAAAAGGCGTTATAGAAGTAGACCTCGAAAGACCCAGCCAAATTTTATTTTTGCATCTTAAAAACAATGGAAAAGTCTTGGGTAGAAAAACCTTTTGGATTGGGCAGGGAAATTATCTCATTTCTGGTAACATTAATGATATCCCCTCTCTCCAAATCGAACCCATTCATCCTTATGACGAGCTCTCTAGGCAAATTGCTGGAGCAGAAACTTCGCTTCAAAAATCCTTGATTTTAGAAAATCTGGACAAGGAAGTGGGGTTAAATTGGCTAATGAAAAAATCTAACGCATTTTCAGAGGAAGAGCTGGAGATTGCACTTTCACAAGTTTCTGAAGACCTACAAAGCTTCAACTCATTCAAACGCTTTGTTGCACAATTATCATTAAAGCAAGAAAATTACATTGCCAAAGAAGGAGATCTTGCAAGAGATTTTAATTTGGAAAGTCGGGAAGGAGAGATGGTGTCACTGTCTGATTATGATAGACGCTATCGGCTTTTGGAGTTTTCATTTTCCGGGTGCAAGCCCTGTCTTGACGCACTTCCAGAGATCAAGTCAATACATGAGCAATATGGAAACCAACTCAGCGTGATGAGCATCTGGAATGATAATAGCAAAAAAATTTGGCTGAATGCTGCAAAAAAACATAAGGAAATGATCACTTGGACAGATCTCTGGGATGAGACTGGCTATGTCACAGATCTTTACCAAATTTCTATTTGGCCTACTTATATTCTTATCTCTCCAGAGGGACAAATCGAGCAAATTTGGAAAGGATATATAAAGGGAAGAATCACAAAGAGAGTCGAAAGTCTTTTTAGCAAACCAATACCATAAGACCAAAAAAACCAATTGTTTTTCCTTATGGTTCTTTGAAAAAACCTTACTACATATTCAACCAATAATTCAACTTCAACACCAAACTTCTTTGCTTAGGGATGAAATCTCCCGGAAAATAATTGTCGGTGTACACCACAAAGAAATCGGAAACAGGGGCATATCTCCACTGTAACCTAGTATTAATATTCAGGTTATCAATCTGGTTGTTGTATTGGATAAAGGTTGTCCAGAATAGGTTTTTGCTAAATGTCAAATCGATTCTTGGACCCACTAGAAGCAAATTCGCATCATTTTGTGGTTCCGGAAGACGAATCTGATTGTAAGAAAAATTCATAGAGATATTTGCTGTATAACCCATTCTGATGGCCATCTCACTTCGAATGGAAGCAATATTTCCTGTAAAATATTCTCCAAACTCACTTCGAAGAGAAAAATTAAAGGGCAATCTCGGATTACTTCTAAAATCAATCCCAAATCTCTGGGTACTGTAATCAGTGCCTGCAGCAAGTCTTTCTCCACCTGTTCGAGTAGGATCAAATGGACTGAAAAGATAGACATAACTATAGGTGTTGGAAAAAGTCAGCTGCGCAAGGGACTGAAATCTAATTTCATAACTCAGTTCTATATCTCTATCAGTCATCCCCAATCCATCATTCCACAGATATTCAAAATCAATTTTAGGACCATGCCTATTAATAATGTTGCTTTTAGGGAAGAAACTGTACGAAAGGTCCGGATTCAAACGCTTATAATCTGTCCTTGGCGTAAAGCCAACTTCAGGATTATAATTTTCTCCAATATCCAGGAAACTGAAGCTCCAATTCCAGTGCAAATCATTGTATAAAATGTAGGCATTGAAAGTTCCGGTTTCATCACTTACTCCCTTTTCAAATGTCTTATGGTAAAATGCTTTCCCAGTCCATCTGTTATCAGCCGATGCCAAATTATATTCTAAACCTACCAGGCGGTTATAATCATTGGGATTAAAAAGGCCCTGTTCATTTTCTGAAGCCAAAGACTCTCTATCAACTACAATCAAACCAATATTTGATCGGTTGAAAACTTTTTTCTGCAAGGCAAGAACGCTAAAATTTTTCCCGGTAATCCCGGCTTGCTCATCGTTGGCTGTTTGCATATTCATCAGGCCTACCCTCCAGTCATCAGTAATTTTCCCGCTGAGCCTAGCACCATACAGAATTTTATTCTGAACATTCTGTCCAGTATTTTCATCCCTGTCTACCCCAATTCTTCTGGAGAAAAACGGTCTGGCTAGAGGATGGCCGAAACTGGCAAACAAGTCCCCATTTTCGAGGAAAAACTGTCTTCTTTCCGGGAAAAATATCTCAAATCTATCCAAATTTGTTACCTGCTGATCTACTTCTACCTGAGAGAAATCTGGGTTAACTGTTAGATCCAGATTCAGGGCAGGTCCAATGGCAACTTTCGCATCCCCGCCAACTGCAGGGGTCAAGCTCTCTTTTGTTCCTTCCAAAAAATTCTTGGCAGTTCGGGCTGCCGTGTAAGGAATTATGGAAATATTCGCTCCTTTTTTGCTAAGTGGTTCTTCAAATATCAGCTTTCTGCTAAATGCTGTGGATATAATAGAGAAGTTTCTCGGAATAGGCGCCCAAGTACTTCTTTCTCCCAAGTGACTGTCAATCCGGTAAAAGTTGACATTCCAATTTTGGGCACCATCCTGAAATCTCAATGTGGAAAGAGGAATGATTGCCTCTACTTGCCAATGGTTCTCAAAAATTGTTGCCTTCGCATACCATTTGTTATCCCAAGCCAAGTTTAGATCGTCACCTCTAGCTCCACCGTTTGCCAAAAGAGCTTCTCTTTGTACCCCGTAAGGATTGACACCAAATTGGAAGGCATTGGTTTTATCATTGAAGGTATCAAATACAAAGCTGATCCCATCATTTTGCTCTCCTCTATAGTCCCTCCTCAAAGAGGTAGAAACATATTTGCGAGGACCTGTATTTTCCATGACCGCAGCTATGTATATATTTTGATCATCAAATGCGATCTTCACTCTGCTTTGCGCTTGAGCTTGACTGGTATCGGAAGGAAAATATTGGGTAAAATTAGAGTTCCAACCCTCAGGACCCCAGATTTCTTCATCGAGGATTCCATCCAAGACAATGGGTTCACTGGTTTTGAAAGCGAAGGCATTGGGAGCTTGCTGAGAATATGCAGCAGAGCATAGCAGCAAGGACCCAAACAAAATAATAGTTTGGCTTATTCTCATGGTTTAGTCGATGCCACAAAATTAGAATTGTTTGAAGCTTTGACTCTGAGAATTTTACAAATGGTAAGATGTGATGCTTATCGTTTTTCAGCGAGTACCAAAGGCAGTCAGCACCAAGTTTCTGGAGCCTGCATTTCGCCTAAATTCACATAAATATATTCCCTGCCAAATTCCCAAGGATAGTTTTCCACCAGAAATCGGAATTTGAAGGCTGGAATCGAAAAAACTGGCTTTAATGTGAGCAGGCATATCATCCGGACCTTCATAAGTGTGGATAAACCGTGGATAAGTTTCGGGAATCAATTCATTTACAAAGGTTTGGAAGTCTTTTCTGACAGTAGGATCAGCGTTTTCATTAATAGTCAGGGCAGCTGAGGTATGCTGAATAAAAACCTGCAAAAAACCGACTTGAAATTGTTCAATTTCAGGAATGGCAGCCTCTATTTTTTCAGTAATTAAATGATAGCCTTGTGGATAACTGGGCAAACGTAATTTTTTTTGAAAAAACTGACTCATATCGGCAAGTTAAAAAAATATGCTTTGGGTATCGCTCGTCTTTTCAAATATCAATGTGGGCCCATCGCATGCTCCCCATGAACCCAATAACCTTCCTTCGGAATCCCAGGAAAAATACTCTTGACCTGAAAAACAGGTGTGGATCAGTTGCCTATTACTAGGATTGTCACGGCTCAAAAGCACGGACTCTTCGTCATAATTCAACAATAAAAATAAATTGTCATTATTCTCTTCGACCTGAAACTTACCGGAAAGCACATAATCACCAATGTTTTTAACAAAAGAACTGTCTTTCATAAATCGGTAAACATAGGTTGTGTCCGCCTGATCATAGGTCTTTACATCTCCGGGATTGAGGCAAAAGTTGCAAAAAGATTCTGTAAGTGCCCATTCCTCCCAATCAGACTTGTCAGGATTGATCGCTTCAGTGCAAGAAGAAAGGGCAAACAATGAAGTCAGGAGAAAACAGCAGAATTTATTCATGATAATCTATTTATGAAGTCATTACGCTTTTAAGCTCTAATCTGATACAGTCATTAGATCTTTTTCACTGAATTGACTAACACACCCATAGGTTCAATACTTATCAAAACCTGATCTCCATCCTCCAGCGTAAAATTATCAGGAACTATTCCAGTGCCTGTCATCAAAAAGCAACCAATAGGAAATGTATTTGCTCTGAATAACCAATCGGCCAATTCCTGTGGTTTCCGTTTTAATTGTGTCAAATTGGTTTTTCCTTCAAACTGGGTTTTTCCTCCTCTTTTAATTTCCAATTTAATTTCAGTTTCCTCCTCCAACTTATTTCCAATCCAAATACATGGCCCTATGGAAGCACATCCTTGATAAACTTTAGCTTGGGGTAGATAGAGTGGATTTTCTCCCTCAATACTCCGGCTGCTCATATCATTACCGATTGTAAAGCCCTGGATTTTTCCGGAAGGAGCTAAAAGTAAGGTCAATTCAGGTTCGGGAACATCCCAGGAGGAGTCTTTTCTGATATTCACGGGCGAACCGGGGTTAGAAACCCTCGATGCAGTAGCTTTAAAAAAAAGTTCTGGCCTATCGGCTGCATACACTTTATCATAAAAATCAGCCCCACCTGAATCTTGAGATTCTTCCATTCTTGCAGTTCGACTTCGGTAATAGGTGACACCGGCAGCCCAAACTTCCTGGTTTCCCAATGGAGCCAAGATTTCCTCAATTAATAACTCCTCTGCTTTGGATGAGGAGATACTTTCCCAGTTTTTGGACTCATTATTCAAGAGAGATTTTAAATTTTCTCTACCTAATAAATGATCCCAGTCTAATTCTGGGCCTAGCAAAAACGCTTGATCTACTTCTAAAAGGGTTGCCGAGGCTAATTTATATAGTTTCATAGTTAGGCTATAGGTTTATGAAAAGCTGAGAATCAGAATAAATGCAATGAAAGCAGGAAAGGCCTGAAACCAAAAGATTTTTTTAGAAACGGTGTATGCCCCGAAAATTCCTGCAACTACGATAAATCCCAGAAAGAATATTCGAACAGAAATGGACAGCTCATTTTCCAGAAAAAAGGTCCAAATAAGGCCAGTAGCAACAAAGCCGTTGTATAAACCTTGATTTGCGGCAAGAGACTTGGTGGTTTTGAAGAACTCCTTAGATCCTCCGAAAACCTTTCGGCCATATCTTTCCCAGGCAATAGACTCCAACCAAAAGAAAAATAAATGCTCGACTGCTATCAAACTGATTAATAGGGAGATTAAGAGTTGCATATCCGTTTTTTCCTGAATTTACAGATATTTTGGAGCATTCAGGAAGGCTTGAATCCAAATCAGAGTAAAATCAATTGCCTATCTTTGAGACCTGAATTATATGGATAAACTTCAACTTCCTCCCGCATTTCAAACTCAAATGAGAGAGTTACTCGGAAACGAAGAATATGACGTTTTCGAAAAGGCCATTGATCAGGATAGTAGAAGTTCTATTCGCCTCAACCCATTCAAAAAATTCAAGCTTCGATATCAAGCTTCGCCTGTTCCCTGGTCCAAGCATGGATATTTTTTGGAAGAGCGCCCTTCCTTTACTTTAGACCCCAGTTTTCACGCCGGAGCTTATTATGTTCAGGAAGCATCTTCTATGTTTATCGAACATATTTTACATAGCCTACAGATACCTAAAGGAATCTACCTGGACTTGGCTGCCGCACCAGGAGGAAAATCCACCTTATTAAGCACTTATCTTGGAAATGAGGGGCTGTTGGTTGCCAATGAAGTCCTACAAAGCCGTTCTCAAATTCTGAAAGAGAATATCATCAAATGGGGTTTGGGTAATACGGTGGTTAGCAATAATGATCCCGAGCACTTTGAGCCTCTGGAAGGATTTTTCGACCTCGTTTTGGTGGATGCCCCTTGCTCTGGAGAGGGGATGTTTCGAAAAGATCCACAGGCTAGAACAGAGTGGTCCCCTGATCATGTGCAACTTTGCTCATCCAGGCAAAGAAGAATCATGGACAAAGCCGGTGCACTCACAGCAGCTGATGGCTATTTGATTTATAGTACCTGTACTTTTAATGAGTCGGAAAATGAAGATTTAATCCGGTTTATGGTGTCTGAGTTTTCTTACGAACCAGTAAGAATCCCTCTTGATGAGAACTGGAATATCCGGGAAAGCCAAGTAGAAACCGAAGAAGGGACTTTTTACGGATATCGATTTTTTCCCCATTTAGTAGAAGGAGAAGGCTTTTTTATCACAGTTTTCAAGAGGCCAGGAGATGCTTTTTCTCTTTCGCCTGGAAAAATCAAAGATTTCAAGCATCCTTTTCTGAAGGAAGTCAGTCCAAAAGAATCTCAGGCTTTGGATGAGGAATTAGGTTTTCAACCATCAGGACAATACTATCAGCTAAATGACTCTTATTTTAGAATTGAGGCTACCTGGAAGCCCTATTTTGAAAAAATAAGCCAACATTTAAGCATCCGATATTTTGGCGTTGAATTAGGGAAAAAACAGAAAAACGACTGGATCCCATCTGCAGAGTGGGCTTTATCCACATTACCCAAAAATGGCTTCAACTTGCTCAATGCCTCTTTGGAACAAGCGCTGGATTTTTTGAGGAAAAAAGATTTGGAGATCGAAGAGATTCCTTTGGGCTGGGTCCTGATTTGTTATCAAGGTCTGCCTTTAGGCTGGATCAAAAACCTGGGCGGGCGAAGCAATAATTACTATCCCAAAGAATGGAGAATTCGGACACTCTAATTAGCCTTCTATAATTCGGTTTTTAAGCGCTTTTTGAACTGCTTCCATTTTATTGTGTACCTGCAGTTTGCTGTAAATATTCTCCAGATGTTTTCTAACCGTTTTCGGAGAAATAAAAAGATTTTCCCCAATCTGATTATAATTCAACCCTTTAGCAGTTTGCTCTAAGATTTCTGTTTCCCGGGCTGTTAGCTTGGCCTCTATATTTTTATCGTCAAACTGAGGAGGATTTCTCAACAATTTCAAAGTTTTTAGAGCAATGGATGGAGTCATCGCTGCCCCTCCATCCAAGGTGTCGATTATTCCCTGATAGAGTTCCGGTGGATTCACTTCTTTGAGAAAATATCCATTAGCACCTGCCTGAATTGCCTTAAAAATGTTTTCATCATTGTCGAAAACCGTCAGCATAATAGTCTTGATTTGAGGAAATTTTTTCGAGAGGATCTCCACAGTTTCAATACCATTTTTTTTAGGCATTTCAATGTCCATTAAGACAAGGTGGATATTGGAGTTTTTATCCAGTTTTTCTAAAAACTCTTCACCATCTGAAGCGTAAAACTTTACATCAAGATCCGGATAAAAGGATAGTTTTTCCAAAATCGCCTTCAGCAAAAATGAATTATCCTCAGCTATTGCAATTCTAATGGCCATAATTGATGGGTTAATCAATCACTATTTCTGTGCCCTTATCAGGGGCCGTATTTACTTTCATAGATCTACCGATTCTGCTGGCTCTTGTCTTCATGGTGCCAAGTCCATTTCCGAAAGGATTGGTCTCACTGATTCCAGACCCATTATCTTTGACCACTAGGCGGACCTTATCCATGCCTTGAATGATTTGAATCTGCACCTTGCTCGCTTGAGCATACTTAATCGCATTATTCAATGCTTCCTGAATTATTCTATAATAATTAACGCCTTCCAAAGAATTTAATCGATGACCCGCATCCACATTTTCGTCTATAATTAATTCGAAGTCTGTGTCAGGACAAGCCTTCTTGGCCTTGGCTATCAAATTTGAAACACGGCCTCGCAGATCTTCAATGGTCATACTATCCTTGTTCATGGCCCAGATAGTATCTCTCAACTCATTGACTGTCTCCACAGTAAACCCTGAAATCTGATCAATTTTTTGAGCCATTTTCTCTTTCGGCAAATCGACAAATTTCAAGTTGCTTAAAGAAGACACGATAAAGGTCAACTGGGAACCGATATTATCATGTAGATCCGAAGCAATTTCATCCCTTTGTGTCTTCAGTCTTTTTTGCGTTTCCTGCTCTGCATAGATGGCTTGCAATTTTGCTTCCTGTCTGAGGTGACGATTTTTTGTCTTTTGCCTATAGTAGATAAAAAAGCCTATCCCCAAAGACAGTAATAAAAACACCAAAAGCAACAAAAGTTGATTATTCCTATTTTCGACTATTAGTTCATTTTCTGCCAAAGCAGCTCTTGATTCAGCTAAAGCCCTTTCATTTTGCTCTACTTCGTACCGAGCTTCCATCTCACTCATTGCCATCAGCCTTTCTTCCTGAAAGATGGTGTCTTTTAGGGCACTGTATTGTTCCAAAAAGTCCATAGCCTTGGGCAAGTCTCCCTTCGCCTTATGAAATCTATATTCTTCAAACAGATAATCTCTTTTCTTCTCCGTCGATCCACTTAGTGCCACATAGTAAGCTGCACTGTCCATCAAGGAGCGAGCTCCACTATAATTCCCTAAATTATAAGCGATGTTGGCCAAATTGGTGTAATTGGTAGCTAATCCGTATGCAGGATACCCATCTTTCTGATTGAGTTTCAAGGCAGTTTCTATCCACTTTTTGGCTTCATCGTACCTTTCCTGCTTAATGAAGGTGTTACCAATATTATTGAAAGTGAAAATGACACGCATGCTGTCCAAATTCTCCATATCCTCAATTATTTTGAAGTGGTAGAATAAAGCACTATCAGGTTTGCTCCAATCGTCAAAGTTGATCGCTATACTATTCAGCGCGAATGCTCTGTAAATTGGGTTCGCTTTAGAATATTGATCTAAAATTTCAATGGCCCTTTTTCCATATTCCACTCCTTTGGAATAATCCTCCATATCATGATGAATTACTGCAATATCCAAAAGGTGATAAGCCAAATTATTGGAATCAGCGGAAACCAGTGAAAAGTCAATTCCATCCTGCGCATGATTCAAGGCGAGATCAAATTGGCCCGCTGCCTGATCTATTCTAGTCAGTCGGATATATGCTAGAGAAATTAATTCAGGGTTCAGCGATGGGTCTATAAACTCTATACTTTTTGAAAAAGCACGCTTAGCCTCAATATTTTTACCCTGAAGGTTAAGTTTCTCCGCTTCGAAATAAAAGTAAATCCCTGAGTCAGCTTTAGACTTTAATTTATGCTGTGCTTCCTTTAAATAATTATCAGCAGAATCCAGGTTTGAATAAATCCTCCCTAACTCTTTTTTCAGTTCTTTATTTTGGCTGAAAGAGTCAATAGAAATAAAGGATAGAAGTAATAGAAAAATTATTCGCATAAAAACTAATAAATAGTATTTCAATATAAAAAAAATGCCTTTGACTCCTAAGAATCAAAGGCTAAAAGCTTTAATCAGACTTTTGATCAGCCATATATCTCTTCTAAGATCTGCGCTAATCTCACACTTGCAGCGACCATCCTTTCTTCAGCTACGTGATAATATTGATACATATAGCTATAGCTGATTCTTTTATTTTCCGGCAAATCATACACCATAGGTCTTAAGCTTACCGCTTCCTTCAACCAATCCTGCATGCTTGCAGACTGATAATGTCTTTGCAATTCAGGAGTGATTCTTCTGTATAGTTCATTGGCTATTTCAGAATAACTCATGCCCTGTCTTTCTATCATTCCGCTGTCCCAAAGTGCATGAAGATTAGTGGGATTCCCGAAAAATTCAATCTTCACATCATTTCCTCCACGGTCTTCCCCTGTACCTACATGAAGTGGTTGATGGATATCTTCCACCATATGAATTAACATTTTTAACTTTTCTGCTTCTTGCTGCGGAGTTAATCCACCTGCTTTCAATTCATTTTTCAAGCGCTGAATTGCCTCGTAAGCATCTCCGCCTTTTTCCTGATGTGCAGGGTCATATTCTCCGTTTTTGCTGGTCAAATAATGCCAGGTAGTGGCATAATTGAACGTGCTATCTGACCTGATTTCATCCATCCAAGTGCCACTACGAGCTATGGACATCGGATAAATAATTTTTTCCACCCTTTTCACGGTGGATTCTTTCATCTGCCTCTGGGCCATTAGGCCAATCAGATAATGTCCCAACTGACCCCAGGCAAAGCTTTGGGTAGATACTAAGGAAAAAAGCAGGATGATACCTACTATTTTGAATCTTTTCATTCTTTTATGAGTATTTGTTTTTTCGCTTCAATGAAACCTGTAGAAACTGATTTTTACATTCAAATTTAGCTAAGCTAAATGATTAAAATGTCAACTCAGTATTAAGCTTTCTGGAGTTCTGCCACAGCCAACCAAGCCATCAATCCGGCACCAATTTCCAAAGCATCTTCCTCGATATCAAAAGTAGGTGTGTGAACACCTGATACTATTCCTTTGGCTTCATTTCGGGTTCCAAGGCGGTAAAAGCAACCGTCAATTTCCTGAGAATAATAGGCAAAATCCTCTGCTGCCATCCAGATATCCAAGTCTATCACATTTTCTTCTCCCAAATATTCTCTAGCTGCTTCTGTAGCTCTTGCGGTTAATTCAGGGTCATTTTGCAAAAATGGATAGCCTTTTCTTATTTCGAAGTCAACTTCTCCACCCATGCCTTCCACGATTCCTTTTGCGATTTGAAGCATTTTTTGGTGAGCCTTCGCTCTCCATTCTTCATTCAAGGTTCGAAAAGTGCCTTGAATTTTCACCTCATTTGGAATCACATTAGTAGCTCCTAAAGCTTCCACTCTACCAAATGAAAGTACCGAAGGGATTTTAGGGCTTGCAGCTCTGCTGATCACCTGTTGTAAAGCTACAATCATATGGGAAGCAATCAATACCGGATCGATTAGCGTTTCCGGCATAGCTCCATGTCCTCCTTTACCTTTCACAGTGACATAAAGCTCATCTGCAGAAGCCATATAGATGCCTTGACGAAACCCAACTTTTCCTGCTGGAATGAAAGGCATCACATGTTGACCTATTATACCATTGGGACGTGGATTATTCAAGGCTCCATCTTTGATCATATAAGATGCACCTCCCGGGGCAACTTCCTCTCCCGGCTGAAAAATAAGCTTGATGGTACCTTCAAATTGGTCCTTTACCTCGTTGAGGATTTTGGCAGCACCCAATAAGGAAGCTGTATGTGCATCATGCCCACAAGCATGCATTACTCCAGGGTTTTGAGACTTGTAAGAAACCTCATTTGCCTCAATAATAGGCAAAGCATCCATGTCCGCACGAAGAGCAATTACTTTTTTATCCGGGTTTTTTCCTTTGATCAAGGCAGTCCATCCCGTTGTCGCTTTTTGCTCCAAGCTTTCGATTCCTATTTCTTCCAGTTTAGACTTGACAAATTTTGCTGTCTCAAACTCTTGATAGGATAATTCCGGATGGGAATGGAGATGACGTCTATTTTGAATTACTTCCTCTTTATACGCTTTGGCAAGCGATTTAATTTTGTCCTTCAACATCATTGGTTTGGCTTGGCACAGTAAATTCTTTCCTCAAGATTCGATCTTGAATAATCCGCGCCGATGGGAATTCAGTTTTGATCAGATGGTAAGTCTTTAATGCTTCCACCTTGTAGGCATATTTTCCTACTTTCACCAAGTACCTGGGCTGCTCATATTGAATGGCTGGCTTAACGTCAGTGAAAAGCATGCTGATTTTTTCCTGAGTTTTGAAAGCTAAATCCCTATCCAAGCCCGAATAAACCAGCACCTTGTAACCATTGAAATACGGTTCGGATTTATTCTTCTCATATTGCTGCTTGGCTATTTGCTCCAGTTGATTGTCAATCGCCTGAGGAGAAGTGGCTGGTTCAGTTGCTTTTTGTGCTTCTTTCCTTTCCTCAAAGTTAGGATAGGAAGGCAGCGATGAGGTCAAATCTTCAGAGTAGTTTTCATAAGAAGATGCGCTATCTACTGCAGAGCTAGATGTTTTGCAAGAAACTGCAACAATCAAAAGCACAAATAACCAGACAACTCTCATATGGATTAATTATCGATGATTACACATTTTCCTTCCTGCACATCCTGTTCCACACTTTTATACTTGACATCCTCTTTGAGGGTTCCGTTCGTGTATTGAACAGTCACACGATCATTTCTTCCATAAGTCTTTTCAGACTTTCTTGGAGCCACAGCTTGAGGGGCTTGTCTTCCCGCAGAAGCTGCTGCGGCAGCAGCCCTATTTGCTCCTGGATTCAAGGAGCTGGAAACCTCAGCTTTGGAAGCTTGAACTTGTGGTTCAGGTGCTCTTTGAGCCTGTGCTTGCTGAACTTGAGAAGGATCTTGCTTTGGCAGATCAGCTCTGGTCAGGAATGAAACCATATCTTCATTCAATTTGCCAATAAATCGCTTGAACATCTCAAATGCCTCAAACTTATAAATCAACAATGGATCTTTTTGTTCATATACGGCATTCTGAACGGACTGCTTTAAGTCATCCATATCCCGTAGATGCTCTTTCCAGTTTTGATCAATAATGGCCAAAGTGACATTTTTCTCCAAAGACCTGATCAACTCATTTCCCTCTGAACTGAGCATTTTTTCCAGATTCACGACCACTCCGATTTGCTTAATGCCATCAGAAATAGGAACCATGATATCCTTCACAGTAGCACCTCTTTCTTCCTGCACCCGTCTTAAAATTGGAAGAGCAGTGGTAATGATCTGCTGATTTTTCTTTTGGTAACTTTCAAAAGCAGCCTCATACAGCTCCTGTGTCAAAGTGGAGGCATCTTTGGACTTTAGATCATTGTCAGAAATTTGATAGTCAAGACCCAAAGAGGTGAAAATATTCATGCGGAGGTTTTCCAAGTCTTCTGTAGACTTGCCCATCTCCACAATGCTTTCACATACATCGTAAAGAATATTTAAAATATCTAGTTCCAAACGCTCCCCTTTGAGGGCATTTCTTCTTCTCTTGTACACCACTTCCCGCTGGGAATTCATCACGTCATCATATTCCAATAGACGCTTACGGGTACCGAAGTTGTTTTCCTCCACTTTTCTCTGAGCTCTCTCAATGGACTTGGTAATCATAGAGTGCTGGATTACCTCTCCTTCTTCCAGCCCCATTCTATCCATGAGTTTGGCAATTCTGTCAGACCCGAAAAGTCTCATCAAGGAATCTTCCAGGGAGACAAAGAATTGGGATGAACCCACATCTCCTTGACGACCTGCACGACCTCTCAACTGTCGGTCCACACGTCTGGATTCGTGACGCTCTGTACCTATAATTGCCAAACCGCCTGCCTTTTTGGATTCTGGACTCAACTTGATATCTGTTCCACGACCCGCCATGTTTGTAGCGATGGTAACCGTACCTGCTTTTCCTGCCTCAGCCACTACATCAGCCTCTTTCGCATGTTGCTTGGCGTTCAACACCTGATGCGGGATTTTTTTCAGAGTCAGCATTCTGCTCAATACCTCTGAAATTTCAACTGAAGTGGTACCCACCAAGACTGGTCTACCCTGGGCAACCAATTCATTGATCTCGTCTACAACAGCATTGAATTTCTCTCTTACCGTTTTATAAACTTTATCCTCTCGGTCGTCTCTTTGTATAGGTTTGTTGGTTGGAATTACCACCACATCCAACTTATAGATTTCCCAAAATTCTCCAGCTTCAGTCTCTGCCGTACCGGTCATACCAGCCAGCTTGTGATACATTCTAAAGTAATTCTGAAGGGTGATGGTCGCATAGGTCTGAGTAGCGTCTTCCACTTTCACATTTTCTTTCGCCTCAATCGCTTGGTGTAAACCGTCAGAATATCTTCTGCCTTCCATCACACGACCTGTTTGCTCATCGACAATCTTCACCTTTCCATCCACAATGATGTACTCCGTATCACGCTCAAACATACAATAAGCCTTCAAGAGCTGATTGACAGTATGAATACGTTGAGCTTTTACCCCGTAGTCCTTGATCGCCTCCTCTTTCCTTACAAGCTTTTCTTTTTCATCAATGCTTTCATCCTTTTCAAGATCAGCAATCACAATTCCGATATCCGGCATAATGAAGAAGCTAGGGTCTTCATTTTTAGTGGTCATGGTTTCGATACCACGATCAGTCAGATCGACCACATTGCTTTTTTCATCAATTGTAAACAAAAGCGGTTCGTCTGCCTCAGGCATATTTCGCTTATTATCCTGGAGATAAAAATTTTCAGTCTTCTGTAAAACCACGCGAATTCCTGGCTCAGAAAGGTATTTGATCAAAGGCTTGTATTTCGGCATACCTCGATATGCTCTGAACAATGCTAGTCCCCCTTCTTTTTCGTTGCCTTCTGAAATCAGCTTCTTGGCAGTTGACAAAAATCCCTGAACTAACTTTCGCTGTTCATCTACCAAGGTTGATACCCTAGGTTTCATTTGATCAAACTCATGGACATCACCTCTAGGAACTGGTCCTGAAATAATCAATGGAGTACGTGCGTCATCAATCAACACGGAGTCAACCTCATCGACCATGGCAAAATGATGCTTTCCTTGCACCAAATCATCAGAGTCTCGTGCCATATTGTCCCGTAGGTAATCAAAGCCGAATTCGTTATTGGTACCATACACGATATCGCAACCATAAGCTTTCTTTCTTCCTGCTGAATTAGGCTGATATTTATCGATACAGTCTACAGAAAGGCCATGGAATTCAAAAAGCGGTGCATTCCACTCCGAGTCACGTTTTGCCAAGTAATCATTTACTGTAACAATATGAACACCTCTTCCGGCCAAAGCATTGAGGTATGCAGGAAGTGTGGAAACCAACGTTTTTCCTTCCCCCGTCGCCATCTCGGCGATTTTACCTTTGTGCAAAACCATACCCCCGATCAGCTGCACATCATAGTGCACCATGTCCCAAACTACCTCGTTTCCTGCAGCAAGCCAGCTGTTGTGCCAAATGGCCTTATCACCGTCAATCTCCACATTTTTCTTAGTGGCCGCCAGTTCCTTGTCCTTAAGAGTGGCCGTTACGGTCAATTGTCCATTTTCTTTAAATCTCCTGGCCGTCTCTTTGACAATTGCAAAAGCTTGAGGCATGACTTTTTCCAGAACCTCTTCCAATGCCTCATCTCTTTCCTTTTCTACCTGTTCGATTTGGGTAAACAGATTATCCTTCTGGTGGATGGCATCAATAGGAAGGGCTTCAATTTCTGCTCGGAATCCAGCAATCTTATCATCCAGTTCCTGTAAATGGCTATTGATGGTTTCTTTGATTTGTGCAGTTTGGGCACGAAGCTCTTCATCACTTAATTTCTGAAGACCAGAAAAAATGTCATTTATTTCTTTAACCTTCGGAAGTAATTCTTTGATATCTCGGTCGGATTTGGTTCCAAAAACTTTGGCTAATCCTTTTGCTATAAAATCTAACATGTTTGTCGTATGTGATTCTGAAATCAGGCTTTAAAATTAAGCCCTTTTTATTACAATTGATAATTAAACTAGAGAGGCCTTTGTGTGCCTTTCTTAATTTGAAAGTTCCATTTTTCCGGAAAAAACCTGTTTGGCTGGTCCAATCAACCAAACGTTGTCCAAGCTTCCATCTTCATTTCTATGAAATCGTACGGAAAGATTTCCTCCCAAGGTTTTGATTTTCACCTCAGCATCAGATTTTTCCTGCTCAAAAGCAATGGCCGCTGCTGTCACACCTGTCCCGCAGGACAGAGTCTCATTTTCAACTCCCCGCTCGTAAGTTCTGACAAAAATCTCTTCATCGCCCAAAGCCTCTATAAAATTGACATTGGTTCCACCAGGAGCATAATCTTCTCTATATCGTATTTTTTTGCCTTCCTCAAAAACAGGGTAGTTATGAACATCTTCAACCACTCTTATATGATGTGGTGAACCTGTATTTACAAAGCTATCTCCGTCTTTGGGTATAATTCCTTTTACATTGCCCATTTTTAGCTCTACTACATCTTGGCTTAACGCTGCCTCATGAGGGCCGTCGATTGCCAAAAAATTAGTTTTTTCTTTAATAATGCCCAAAAAACCCGCAAAGGCGACTGCACATCGGGCACCATTTCCGCACATACTCTGGGAGCCGTCAGCATTGAAATAAATCATTTCAAAATCATAGTCTTGATGATTTCGTATTAAAATCAATCCATCAGCACCTATACCAAACTTTCTGTCACAGATTCTGGAAACCAAGTCGAGATTTTGATCATCGAATTTATTCTCCCGATCATCGATCATCACAAAATCATTTCCAGTGCCCTGATATTTATAAAAAACCATTTTATTCATCTTAACTTTTAGAAAGTCAAAAACCTAACCAAGCAAAACTTTGGATGCAAACATAACCAACTTGTCAGAAAATCGGACTTAATGTCTGATTAGCAATTTCAATTCTGCTTAAGAATGGTTAGTTTCAGGTATCTTTTAACATTGAAACTAGAAATCAGTTATTTATTTATGAAACTCACAGAAAACCCCATATCCAGAAGAAAGTTTTTATCAAACAGTTCCAAAGCAGGACTTGCTGTAGGTCTGGTTGGTTCGGGAATCTTAAGTGCTTGCTCCAATGAGGCCAAAGGTGATGCACAGGCAATTTTAGCAACCAGCTTTACGCAAACTCCGCTAAGCTTTGATTTTGGAGCATTGGAGCCTCATATTGATGCGATGACTATGGAGATCCATTTCACCAAACATGCAGCCGGATATGCAAAAAACCTGGGTGAGGCAGTTGGAGAGGAAAATGTAGACACCAACAAACCTTTGGAGGATGTATTGGCTAAGATTTCCAATTATAGTACGAAAATGAGAAATAATGGTGGCGGCCACTATAATCATGAACTATTCTGGCAAATCATGACTCCAGATGCTGCCGAAAGACCAGAGGGGGATTTGGCAGAGGCTATCAATTCTTCTTTTGGAAGTTTCGAGGTATTTGTTGAGCAATTTGAAGCTGCTGCTAAGACTAGATTTGGTTCAGGTTGGGCATGGTTGGTGGTGGGAGAGGACAACAAATTGTCCGTAGGTTCTACACCTAACCAAGACAATCCTTTCATGGACATTTCCGATTTTAAAGGAATTCCTTTACTAGGTCTGGATGTTTGGGAGCATGCTTATTATCTCAATTATCAAAACAGAAGAGCGGATTATGTCTCTGCTTTTTGGAATATAATTAACTGGAAAACAGTGGCTGAACGCTATAATGCAGCCATTTAATTCAGAAAATTAAATAAATATAAGACGTCGGACTATTCAGTTCGGCGTTTTTTTATACCCATTTCTTAGCTAATCCAGTTACGTTTTGCTCTTCGTTTTTTTTTCTGGATATCCGATTGGCATCTCAATTGGATCAAATAGAAGTAAACCAAAATAAAATTACCATGATCAAAAATTTTGTAAACGTCGCAATGATTGCATTTTCAGCCGGAATTATTTTGAGTTCTTGTTCAGAAAACGAAGACCAAATGCCTTCTGAAGGGAATTCCAATGCAAGGCTTTTTGCGACTGCCAGCGAAGGTTCTTCTGGTGGTAGCAATTCCAGAGTAATCGTCAATGGATTCTCTTCCACAGAATTCACTGTGGCCACTGCAGACATGGAATTGAGGTATGCTGCAAAAGCAGACATTCAAGCAGGAATTAATCTGGGTAACATTACTTTGAAAACAAATGTGAACTCCAGCCTACAGACTTCCGCTGCACAAACGAAATCACTGACCATTATTGCCAATGGTGATAGTAGAGCAGCTTTGATTGCTGAAGGAGAAACTCCTGAAGGAAACTATGCAGAAGCAGAGTTTAAGTTGAAGAAAAACACCACCGTAGCTTCTTCAGATCCAAAATTCAACAAATCAATGTGGATTAAAGGTCAAGTCAACAACACAGAGGCTATTGTTTGGTCTGAAACTGAAAAAACAATCCGTGCAATGGCAGAGGGTAGCAATGGGGTAGAAGTGGAAGGCCAAAGCGAAATGGTTTTGGATTTCGATATGACCAAGCTATTTGCAGGAGTTGACTTTTCTTTGGCAGTAGATGGAAATGCAGATGGTAAAATTGAAATCGGTCCAAACGGGGTCGATGGCAATACCTTGCTTTATTCCAGAATCATGAGCAACATTGACAGTGCCGTCACTTTGAAAAAGAGAAACTAAGCACATTATTAGATCTTAAAGTTTTAAAAGGCCGGGTTTTCCGGTCTTTTTTCTTTATTTCGGATTCCAACTAGATTAATACCTATGCAAGATCCAAAATCCCTCACTTCGGTAGCTTTATTCCATCAAACTTTCAAGCACCCTGTATTACCAGAACCTACCATTCCTTCAGAAACCCGCTGCAAATTGAGAGTTTCTTTGCTTGCAGAGGAGTTGAAAGAGCTAGAACAAGCCATTGCAGATAAGGATTTGGTAGAAATTGCGGATGCGCTTTGCGATCTGCAATACGTGCTTTCCGGGGCTGTGCTTGAATTTGGGTTGGGGGAAAAATTCAAAGAGCTTTTCGATGAAGTTCAAAGATCAAACATGAGCAAAGCCTGCGTGACAGAGGAAGAGGCCAAGGCTACTGTGGCGCATTATAAACTCAAAGGAACTGACTGTTTTTATGAAAAAGAGGGTGATTTATATTTAGTTTTCAGAGAAGGAGACAGAAAAACTTTGAAATCCGTTAATTACTCCCCAGCTGATTTAAAGAAAATTATTGAAAAATAATCAGGAACTTTTAATAGGCTCATCCCTATAGTTTTTGATTTCCAATACACGGGCCGGAAGATTATATCCGGCCTTTTCTAATGTAGTCAATACTTGGATGATAGCTTGGCTTTTCACTTCCAGGTCAGCAATTTTTCTATCGAAAGTATCTACCCAAAAAGTCACCTGCAAATTCAGAGTGCTTTCTGCCAGGTCTGAAACCCAAACCATCGGGGTTTTAGTATCCAATAACACTCCAGGTACTTTTTGAATAGCTTCAAGAATTAATGCTCTTGCGGCTTGGTAGTCGGAGCCATAATCCAAACCAACAATAAAATCATAGCGCAGATATCCATCTATGGTAAAATTGACCAAAGGATTTTTAATGATGGTAGCATTGGGAATAAAAACGTCTTTTCCATCAGAAGTTTTGATTTGAGTATCTCGCAGGTTTAAGGTCAAAACAACCCCTCCCATTCCATTGATATCTACAATATCTCCTACCCGAAAAGGTCTTTTAAAGGCTAAGAGGATACCGGCCAGAAAGTTTTCACCGATATCTTTCAGGGCGAAACCAATTACAAAAGCTGTGATTCCAGCCCCGGCGAGAAGCCCTGATACCAAGCCTGTCAGTCCTATTATTCTAAAAACCAATAAAAATCCAAGCAGAATAATGATCAACCTAAAGACCACGGATAAGAAATTGGCTAGAAGAGGATCATCCATTCTGACGAGCAATCGCTTTTTCAAAAACTTTTGAAGGATATTTGCCAAAAAGTAAAAGGCGAGAAGGATAGCTAAAGAAAGGCCAATAGTCTTTAATAGTGATTCTATTCCCTCCCAATCTGTTTGAAAAATGTTAAGGCTATTCATAATCCTATTTTTTGATTTTCCTCAAAATACGAAAAAGGACAGGATTTTAAAGCCATTGGCATAAATACAAAAAGCCCCACATTTCTGTGAGGCTTTTGGATTTTCCTCCCTTAGGAGGCCAGGAGCGGGACTTGAACCTGTCTGCATTTCTACATCGCCCATTAGTCAAATTGAGGACTATCTAACCAAGCAACAGGAAGACCTGTGAATCGATAACAGGCAGGCCCGCACGTCCAAAAGGACACAAGATTTATCTCAAACCCAAAAATCTTCGTTTACCATTATTCGTTTTTTTAAGATATTTCTCAAACTCCCTGGCTTCTGATCTTGTCGAAAATTCTTTTTGAAAAATTAGCTCAAATGGAATATAAGGCTTGGTAGTTCGCCCATATCCAGAGTTATGCCTGTGAAGCCTTGCCTCTAAATCGGAAGTCAGTCCAACATAAACATATTTCCTTGAAATACTTGAAATGGCATAAACGGTGAACACCTAGGAATATAAACAAAAAGCCTCACATTTCTGTGAGGCTTTATGTACCAGGAGCGGGACTTGAACCCGCACGTCCAAAAGGACACAAGATTTTAAGTCTTGCGTGTCTACCAATTCCACCATCCCGGCATTACCTATAAAATTATAGGCTGTCTTTTGCTTGTTAAAGCTATGGCTTGAAACAACAAAGCCCTCTTTCAAGGGCTTGATCTGAGCGAGAGACGAGATTCGAACTCGCGACCCCGACCTTGGCAAGGTCGTGCTCTACCAACTGAGCTACTCTCGCTTATTTCAATATCCCAGACCTTTGTCTGAGCGAATTGTGGATGCAAAGGTAAGTTCCTCTTTGATTTTTACAATAATTCTGACTGGAATTTTTTTAATAATCTCAGGAATTTTAAGGATCACACTGATTTTCAGCAATTTTTAAAATTCATATGAGGCCAAGATTTTAACCATCTCAGCCACATTTTTCGCTCCCAGCTTTCGAAGAATATTCTTTCTGTGGGTTCCGACTGTATTGATAGAAATATTTAATTTCTCCCCAATATCCTTTGATTCCATTCCTTCCAGCATCAACTCAACCACCTCTTTTTCCTTCTTCGTTAACTTGACCTCCTTGTCATTTGGAGAATCTTTAGATACAATGATTCGGGTACCATCATCTTTAGTGTAAGAATAGTTCCAATCATAACCCTTGAATTTAGGTGGTGTCAACAGCTTCACGATAATATGTAAGTCCATGGCAAAATTGCCATCCTTATCAATCAAATAAGGTCTTACTTTGGCCATCATCCAAGATACTTCACCGGTGGTTCGATGAACCCAGCGCGTGATATAGGAAAATTCAAAAGAATGTCTCTCATTCAAACTTAAACTGTGAAAGGCATCGAAAACAATCTTTTGGAACTTAAACAGCTCCTCCCGATCATCAGGATGCACCATGGTAAAAGAAGTTTCCATCCCCTTTTTGCGGAACATCTCCTCCGGATACCCTGTAAGCTTTTCAACCTCCCCAGTAAAAAAAGCCAATTTTAGATTTCTATAATCAAAACAAGCTATCAAAAGCCCCTCGTTCATGCCAATACTTTGGCTTAATGCCTCGAGATTCTCTAATAGTCTTCTTTCGTTGGGATGAGCTTTAAACTCCTGCTCCGCCCAATTTTGGAAGAACTTAGTATACTTATCTTGTTTTTTAAGGTCCTTTAGTAACACCTTATCCATAGAACATCTCTCTTTTTGCAGTCAATATACTAAAAAACTGATTTTTAATTAGTCAAGAGTTTTCTTCACTTCATGCAACTTTAGCAGTGCTTCTATGGGAGAAATAGAATTTATATCTATTTGATCCAAAAGTTCTTTTGCCTCTTTGAATTTAGGATCCATCTCAAACATACTAAGCTGATAATTATTTTTTGGGACAGAACTAAGTGACTTTTTGCCCTGGTTCATGGCCTTATCCTTTTCAAGATGGGACATGATCTCTGCCGCTCTCAAGACAACAGGGTTTGGCATTCCGGCCATTTGAGCTACATGAATACCGAAGCTATGTTCGCTGCCACCTTCCTTCAGTTTCCTCATGAAAATCACCTTATTTCCCACTTCTTTTACAGCAACATTAAAGTTTTTTATGCGAGGAAAATCCTGAGTAAGCTGGTTCAACTCATGGTAATGAGTTGCAAACAAGGTTTTTGCCTTGAAAGTAGGATGATTATGAAGGTACTCGACAATAGACCAGGCTATGGAAATTCCATCGTAAGTGGAAGTTCCTCGCCCGATTTCATCCATCAATACCAAACTGCGATCTGACAAATTATTCAAAATGCTAGCCGTTTCGGTCATTTCAACCATAAACGTTGACTCACCTTTGGATAAATTATCAGAAGCTCCAACACGGGTAAACACTTTGTCAATTATTCCAACTCTTGCGAAAGAAGCAGGAACAAAAGAACCCATTTGAGCCATCAAAACAATCAAGGCCGTTTGTCTTAGCAGGGCCGATTTACCAGCCATATTAGGCCCTGTAATGATTATTATTTGCTGGCTGTCGTGATCGAGATAAATATCATTCGGAATATATTCTTCTCCAGCTGGCAATTGCTTCTCTATCACCGGATGCCTTCCGTCCTTAATCTCCAAAGTTTCGGTATCGGATACCTTCGGACGGGAATAATTATTATTTAGAGCAACCTGTGCAAAAGACAATAGCGCGTCTAATGTGCCAACTATTCTGGCGTTTTGTTGAATTTGAGTGACAAATTGAGCTGTCTCAGTAACTAATTCCTGAAAATATTTTTGCTCCAAAGCAATCATTCTGTCCTCTGCATTCAGGATTTTTTCCTCATATTCTTTGAGCTCGGGGGTAATATATCTTTCCGCATTGACCAAAGTCTGTTTTCTGATCCACTCTTGAGGCACCTTATCCTTGTGCGCATGGGTGACCTCTAAGTAATACCCAAAAACCTTATTGAAGGCAATTTTTAAAGAACTGATTCCTGTATTCTGGATTTCCCTTTGCTGAATTTGCACCAGAAAATCCTTGCCCTTATTTGCTAAGTTTCTGTATTCATCCAATTCTGCATCTACGCCATCTTTGATCACGCCTCCTTGATGAACCAGCATCGGCGCATCCTCTTGAAGCTCCTTCTCAATTTTCTCCAAAATGTATTCACATGGATGGATTTGATCAGCTAATCTCTTTAGAGTGGGGTTTTGCTGTTCCTTGAGAAGGGTTTTTACAGGCAAAATCGCTTTCAGGGCCCGACGGATCTGATTCATTTCCCTTGGATTGGCCCTTCCGACCACCACCTTAGAAATCAATCTTTCCAAATCACCTATATGGCGCAAATGAGCCAATATTTCGTCTATCAGGATTGCGTTTTCATGGAAAAATTCAACCACATTAAGGCGTTCTTCTATAGGAGCTTTTTCTTTCAAAGGAAGAACCATCCACTTTTTCATCATTCTCGAACCCATCGGAGTTACCGTATGATCCAAAATTTGAATCAACGGAACGCCTCCATCATGCTGTGGGAATACCAATTCGAGGTTTCGGATGGTAAATTTGTCCAACCACACATACTTTTCTTCAGCAATCCTTGATATTGCTGAGATATGCTGTATTTCCTTATGCTCAGTTTCTTCAAGATAGAACAGAATCGCTCCGGCTGCCACTATGCCCATCTCCAGTTCCTCTATTCCAAAACCTTTGAGGTTGGCAGTTTCAAAATGGGTTTTGAGCTTTTCGTAAGTATAATCAAACTGATACACCCAATCTTCGCAGTGAAAAGTGATGTAGTCGTTTTTGATCAAGTCATGAGCTGTTTTTTTGGCAGCTTTCGAAAAAATAATTTCTGCAGGTGCAAAACTTTGCAGAAGCTTTTCTACATAGCTGGAATTCCCTTCAGCACACATGAATTCCCCCGTTGAAACGTCCAAAAAGGCGATTCCATGTTTATCCTTTCCAAAGTGGATGGATGCCAAGTAATTATTTTTTCTGGTGTCCAGAACTTGGTCATTGTAGGAAAGGCCCGGAGTTACTAATTCTGTAACCCCTCTTTTCACGATTCCTTTGACCGACTTGGGGTCTTCGAGCTGATCACAAATTGCGACACGATTTCCTGCTCGGACCAATTTGGGAAGGTAATTATCCAATGAATGGTGTGGAAAACCCGCCAATTCTATATGTGAAGCTGCACCATTGGCTCTTTTAGTCAAAACAATGTCTAAAACTTTACTGGCAATTATTGCATCTTCACCAAAAGTCTCATAAAAATCACCCACACGAAACAAAAGCAAGGCACCAGGATGCTTCGCTTTGATCGCATTATACTGCTTCATCAGCGGGGTTTCTTTTCCATCTTTGGATTTACTCATGGGTTCGGCTAATTTCTCTTAAATTTGGGGGAACGAATTAAGTTTGAAAATAGCCTATAAGCAAGGGAGATCAAAAAAGATGAAGAAATTAAGTATGGAAGAGTTGGAAAGGCTCTCCGTTGAAGAGTTTAAGGAAACCAAAAAATCACCCATTGCTCTGGTTTTGGATAATGTAAGAAGCCTGAATAATGTAGGATCGGCCTTTCGGACCGGGGATGCATTCAGAGTGGAGAAGATTTATCTCTGTGGAATTACTGGAACTCCTCCTCATCGTGATATACAGAAGACTGCCTTGGGAGCCACAGAGTCTGTAGAGTGGGAATATTGTCTGAATACCATGGAGGCTGTTCACAAATTGAAGGCGGAAGGTTATCAGCTTTGCGCCTTAGAACAAGTTGACCAATCCATACTTCTAAACGAGTTCAAGCCAGAACCTAATAAAAAATATGCCTTGATTTTCGGAAATGAGGTTTTTGGAGTAGAGGAGGAAGTTTTGAAAGCTTGCAATCAAGTCTTGGAAATCCCTCAACTTGGCACAAAGCATTCCCTGAATATTTCTGTTTCCTTGGGAATTGCAGTCTGGGATCTGATGGTAAAATTGGAGGCTTTCGATTCCTAAAAGCCCCCAACTCCGATCAGTTTTTCAGAAAGCGATATCTAAAGCCTAAAGATCCTCTTAACAAGGCTCCATTTTGGAATGAAACCAAAGGTGCCGCTTCAAAATGAAAACCAAATTCTTTTTTAGCAAATGGGTAGTAATTAATCCCGGCAGGAAAAACAAGTCCCGGAAATAAATTAGCTCTTCCTCCAAATCCCAGGTAAATCTGAAGGTCCTCATCAGATTTGACCATATAGTTCGCAACTAGCTCCAAACTCAGAAATCGTGTGAAATTATTGGCCCCTAGGCGAAACTCCGGAATCCATTTTTCACCTAGCTGCTTATTAATTCCCAAAAAGGGTAGATCACTCTGATGATAGGAAACAGTCCATTGGGCCTGAGACAAAAATGCAAAGGAAACGCAAAAAATAAGCGTCAGTAAAATTTTTTTCATATGATATAATTTGTTTTTAAAGGGCCATATAGCTTGTCCCGAACTTGATTCGGGACAATCTCGCACAGGTTCCCCGATGCTCGATTTCATGTAATAGTAGTTTTTAAGGATATGCCAGAAGAATCATTCCAATTGAATTCTAAAGGCTTTATTTAAATTGATTAAAATTTAATTGTATTTGATATTAAAAACCTAAATCACTCAGCTTAACGTGGGTTTTGATCATATTTGAACTTGCTTTTGCCACAATCTTGCCTGAGTCTTTCTGGATCACTGCTTCCCAATGGTTCAGGTTTGAGCCCGAACGGATTAACTCTGCACTTACCTCTAAGACTTCTCCAATTTGAGCAGGAGATAAAAAGTCCACATTCAAATTGATACTCGTCATCAGGTGTTCGGAGCCTGTAACAAAGTTTCCCATTCCAATTACGTCATCCAGCATTAGCGAGGCTACTCCACCATGAAGGATTTTGGCAGGATTGCACATTTCCGCTCTTACAGTGTAAGCCACCTTGATATGCTTCTCACTTACTTCTTTCAATGTACCAGCCAACCAGTTACCTGCTGCTGATGGAGTTTGATCCAAGGTTTTACCCACAAGAGACAGAAATAATTGCAATGCCTTTGACTCTTTTTCCATTAATTAAGAATATTTTTTTGTTTTTTAAAAGTTTAAAAATAAAGAGGTATGAACATTATTTTGTGATAAACTCTAAACTCAATGAACCAAAACTTTATTCCATCAAGCGTGCGTAGTCTTCAAATACTTGCTTGAGCGCCTCTTTTTCTGATTTTTTTTTCCAAATCGGAATTTCTATTTCATTTTGGACTAAAGAAATCATTTTTCCACCTTGAATCAAAGCCTTTAGTTGATTTATTGCTGACAAATGATCTGATTTATTTCCATTTTTAAAAGTGAAAGTTTCTCCGCCCGATTTGATTTGAATGGGCCAATCAAAATTTTGGGGCTCAAGGTAAAGGTAAGCCTCATCTTTGGGCGGATTTAAAATAAGTACAAGTTGAATTCCCAGGTCTTCATTTCCAACACTTAGATCTTCATGTCTGAACAAAGTCATTCCTGCATCTGAACGGATTTCTCTATCATAATTGATGGCTTTCATATTTAAAAAATAGATTCTAGCAGCATCACTCATCCGAAAGGTTAGGTCATCACCCGTATTGTTGGCTCTTCTTGAATTGAAAAAGGAAAGACCCAAAACCAGCAAAATGGAAGCTATTCCGAATATTTTGATGATTTTCAGTAACTCAGGAGTTAAAACAGGATCTTTTGCAGCCATACATAGATAAGATTAAACAATGCTTAGAAGCTTTTCTTTTAATAAAACCCATGCACTTTCAAGATGTTTTTGTTCCACATCGGTCTGCCCGATTACCCAGCGAATGACAAATTTACCCTCGAGTTTAGTATGTGAAAAAAATGCCCTTCCACTAGCATTGACTTCATTCATCCACTTTTCATTGATAGCATTTAGCTTTTCTACTGATAAATCTGCCTGAGTATATCGAAAACAGATTGTGTTGAAATTAACTGGAGCCAAAACCTCCAGGTTATCTTGCTTGATTATCCATCCCTCAACTGTTTTTGCCAGTTTTAAATGATTTCTGAGTTTTTCCCGAATTCCTTCTAATCCATAAGTTCTCAAGACAAACCACAATTTCAGAGCCCGAAATCGTCTACCTAGTTGTATGCCCCAGTCTCGGTAATTGTTAACTTCATTGTCCAGTTGAGTCTTCAGGTATTCGGGTGTGAGAGAAAATGTATTGACCAAGTATTGAGGCTCCTTTAAGAATAGGACGGTACAGTCGAAATTAGTGAACATCCATTTATGAGGATTGAACACATAGCTATCCGCTTTTTCATGTCCTTTCATCAAATGCTGATATTCTGGCAAAAGTAAGGCTGTACCTGCAAAAGCAGCGTCTATATGATGCCATAGGCCATGTTTTTGCGTGATTTTACTGATCTCATCGATTGGATCAACGGCAGTTGAGCTGGTGGTACCCAAAGCAGAAACCACGCAAAGTGGATAAAAGCCATTTTTCAAATCTTCCACTATCGCTTTTTCCAATTCCTCAGGAATCATGGCAAATTCCTGATTTACAGGGATTCGAACTAAATTTTGAACACCTAAACCTGCGATCTTTATCGCCTTATCGATTGATGAGTGAACATGGGAAGATGAATAAACCCGAAAAACCATATCCCCAACAAAGCCCTTTTCATTGATTTGATAATGACTGGCTTTTTCTCTTGCCGTTAATATAGCGCTTAAGGTAGCGGTGCTCGCAGTATCGTGAATGACTCCTTTCCAGGATGAATCTATTCCTTTGGCATCCCTCAACCAATCACAAACTCTTTCTTCCAATTCCGTGGCTGCGGGCGAGGTCAACCAAGACATACATTGAGCACCCAATGTTGACATGAGCATTTCTGCCAAGATGGAAGGTTCTGAATTATTCGCCGGGAAGTAGCCAAAAAAGGCGGGATGCTGCCAATGCGTCATTCCAGGAAGAATTATTTTTTCAAAATCCTCAAAAATCTGATCGAATGATTCTCCCTTTTCAGGGGCATTTTTAGGAAGCTGATTGTATATAGTTTTGGGCTCTGTATTGGGTGTAACCGGATATTTTTCCTTCTCCTCCAAGTAATCTGCCATCCAATCAACTAACTGATGGGCTCTCTTTCTAAATTCCTGCTTATCCATAGGGTTTTTATCTCACGTAAGATCCTGCATTGATATCAATTGAAGTTCCGGTAGCATGATCAGCCAATCCAGAACAAAGCAAGGTGACCATAGGAGCAATGTCCTCAGGGAGAGTCAGCTCGTTCAAGGCAATATCATTTAGCGCAAAATCCTCTCCGTACTCCGATAAAATCTCATTTGCCATGTCTGTCCTGGTAAACCCTGGAGCAATTAAAAAGGCTTTAATGCCTATTTTCCCATAATGCCGTGCAATTGACCTTGTCAAACTTACCAAGGAGCCTTTGGATGCCGCATAGGCCAGATAATCGGTAGTATCTCCTCGAAAAGCTGCTCTAGAAGAAATAGTAATGATCCGACCGTTCTGCTGGCTTTTAGCCTGATCAACAAACTCTTTACAAAGAATTCCAACTGCTGTGGAATTAATCGCCATGGTTTTTTCCCAAATTTTCAGCCATTCATCGGTAGGCAAAGTATCTTTTGCAGGAATAGAAACCCCGGCATTATTCACCAATCCGGTTAATGGCCCATATTTTTTTATTAATGCAGGAATAAAACCCACTACTTTTCCGGAATCCGATAAATCACAAGACTCCATGAATCCTGGAGTTTTGAATTGACTCAACAAAGACTCTGCTTCCTCAGCATTGGAATTAAAATGGACGATTACTTCAGCTCCAGATTCAGAAAGTTGACGAGCTATAGCTCTTCCTATGCCTCTGGAAGCACCTGTGACCAATATTCTTTGGTTTTTTAGAGAAATGTTCATGATAGCAAAATATTATTTTGTAACCCAGTTCTCCCGAATGGCCAAGTGCTGAATATGAGCGAGATGGTGTTGGGAGTGCCAACTGTACATCAAAGCAACTTCCAAAAGGCTTTGTTGCCTCTTATTTTCCGGGTGATAATAGGTTTTATGGAAATCGCTCAGCTCCATTTTTTCCAGAAGTACTACCCATTTGAAATGTATGATTCGTATCAAATCCAAAGAAGGATTTACTGCAAGATCATAATCAGACATTTTGGCCCATGCAGCCTCATCATAAGGTTTGATAGTAGGGTTATCTTCCGTCAAAGCCAATTTGAAACGGATAAGAGCATTCATGTGACTGTCAGCAATATGATGGACCACTTGACGAACAGTCCAACCTCCAGGCCGGTAGGGAGTGTTTATTTGAGATTCATTGAGATTTCTCAATGCCTTATTTAGGTTCTCGGGCAGTAATTTTATCTGTTCGATCGCCTCTTTGAGATTTTCCTCGGCAGATTCAGGATCAAACTGAAATTTTCCGATAGGGTACTTTAAATGCTCTATATCAATCATAGGGTTTAAATTTTGCCTCCTGCGGCTATGGTTGCTAAATCTACGTTTTTTGCCCCATTGGCCAAAAGTACATTTGCACTGGAGCATAAAGTTGCTCCGGTAGTAATGACATCGTCCACTAGTAAGATGTTTCTGTTTTGAACTGAAATATTGCTTTTTAATTGAAAAACCTCCTCTACATTTCCCATTCTTTCCAGTCTGCTTTTTTTGGTTTGGGTTTCTGTTGCTATTATTCTCTCTAAAATATTCTCCATTTGAATACCCAGACTTTCAGCAAGCCCTTTGGCAAATTCCTCACTTTGATTGTATCCCCTTCTTTTCAGTTTCATTCGGTGTAAGGGTACAGGAACAACGCAGTCCCAGCTTTTTGAATAATCTTGTTTTAACAGTAGTTGACCATACTTTTTACCCAAATAATATCCGACTTGAGGCTTATTTCTGTATTTCAGCTGATGAAGTAAGCGCTGACTTTTACCATTTTTTGTAAACTTCAAAAAGGCCAAAACTCTTAAAACCCTTGTCAACCCCTGCAATTTATCCTTCAAATCATTGTCAGTTGCCCGAAGATGATAGCTAGTTATTGGAAGTTTGCCTTCACAAATCGTACAAAGACAAAACTCGTAGTCGAAAAGAGCCCTTGTGCACAGCTCGCAATTGCGGGGAAAAATTAAATCCAAAAAATCTTTGACAAAAAGTAAACGCATACGCATTAGTTGCTGTTATTCAAACTGCTTGCAGAATAGCTGTATATTTGCGGCAGATTTATCCTAAACCATTAATTTAATGAATCTTATAGAGGAATTCAACGATTACAGAGCCCGCATGAATGATAAAATCATGGCCGCGGACAATAAAGTGATCAAGCGATTTTTCAATCTTGACACCAATGCTTATGCAGAAGGTGCTTTGGATATCAAAACGAAAGAAATGATCGGTCTAGCCTGCTCCATGGTTTTGAGATGCGACGATTGTATCAAATATCATTTGGGAAAATGCCACGAAGCTGGGCTCAATTCCAAAGAAATATTTGAAGTATTCTCCATCGCAACATTAATAGGTGGCAGCATCGTCATTCCTCATTTAAGAAGGGCGACCGAATATTGGGAAGAACTTGAAAATCAATAATATAAGTGTTTAAAAAAGATCTAGACCTGGAGAGAAAATGGTCCAAACTATTGGTTGGGCTGGAAGATACTATTGGGAAAAAACCCAAAGATCTCAATGGAGTTTTATTTCTAATAGGTGTTCAGGAACTAGGAAAAGGGGCCAAGACATTTTCAAAGGAGCAAAAGCAGGATTTGATGCATATTGCTGTTTGCAAGGTCTTAAGTCTAGCAGGATTTTACGAATTGGATTTTGTAGATCAAGAAGGCTGGCCTCATTGGAAACTAATAAAAGAACTTCCTCACTTCGATTTATTGGAGCAGGAAAAGCTCCTGAAGATTCAGGTTTTGGAATATTTTGAAAAAGAGTACCAAATAGAGATTGATTAAGCATGAAAATTATTTCATACAATGTAAATGGAATCAGGGCTGCCATCAACAAAGGATTTGTGGATTGGTTGAAGACTGAAAACCCAGATATCATTGGAATTCAAGAACTTAAAGCAGATATTTCCCAAATTGAACCAAGTATATTTACTGACTTAGGATATGAGTTACATTGGTTTCCTGCTGTCAAAAAGGGATATTCCGGAGTAGCCATATTTACCAAAATCAAACCCAAATCAATCAAAATGGGAATGGGTTTGGACAAATACGATGATGAAGGAAGATTGATTCAAGCAGTATTTGATAATTTCTCCTTTTTATCTGCGTATTTTCCTTCAGGAACCACTGGAGATATTCGACAAGACTTCAAATATGAGTTCTTGGATGATATCTATGGATATATGCAAGATTTGAGAAAAGAGCATCCTAATTTGATTTTAAGCGGAGATTATAATATTTGTCACAAGGCCATAGATATTCATAATCCTGTGTCAAATAAAAACTCTTCAGGATTCTTGCCAGAAGAAAGAGCCTGGATGGATAAATTCACCGAATCAGGATTTGTGGATAGTTTCAGACACTTTAATCCAGACCCTCATCAATACACTTGGTGGAGTTATCGGGCAAATGCACGATCAAAAAATCTGGGATGGCGTATAGATTATCATATGGCTACTGCGGAAATGCAGAACAAATTAAAAAGCTCAGTAATTTTGCCAAATGTGGTGCATTCGGATCATTGTCCGATTGTTTTAGAAATTGAAGATTAAACGCAAATAAATATTACCCATAGCATATAAAAGGAATGAATTCTATAAAAATTTCAATACCATCACTGATTGAGAACATAAAAATCATTGAGAGCTTCATTGACAATGCTCGCGAGAAGTTTGAAATCAATGATGATATCTATGGGAATATTATGATTTCTGTCACAGAATGTATCAGTAATGCTATCATTCACGGAAACCAAAGTAACAAGAACAAGCTGGTTCATCTGGAATTGAAAGCAGAAGAGGATCAACTGCAATTCATCATCGAAGATGAAGGAGAGGGTTTTGATTTGGAACAATTACCTGATCCTACTTCCCCGGAAAATATCGCCAAACCAGGAGGCAGAGGAATCTTCTTGATTCGACATTTGACTGATGAGGTAAAGTTTGAAGAAAACGGAAAGAAAACAATCCTTTCCTTTTACATGGATTAACATGGCGATTAATTTCTTTACTGAAGACAGCCCTTTTCAGCTCAAGCAGAAAAACAAGAGAAAGCAATGGCTTAAGGAAATAGCCAAATCGGAAGCCTATCAAATTTCAGATCTCAATTATATTTTCTGTTCAGATGAATATTTGTACCAAATCAATGTGGAGTATTTAAATCACCACACTTATACAGATATTATCACCTTTGACAATTCAGAAGAAGATGGACTTATCGAAGGAGACATTTTCATCAGTATTGATAGGGTTCAGGAAAATGCATCCAAACATCTAGTCCAAGAGGAAGATGAATTAAGCCGGGTGATAAGTCACGGTTTATTTCATTTGATTGGATACAAAGACAAGAAAAAAGAAGAAGCAGAACTCATGAGAACCAAGGAAGAGTTCGCTATTGAATTATATAAAAAATCATAGTGTTCCACGTGGAACAGTAAACCAAATTACTTACTTAATCTGTAAGTGTTCCACGTGAAACAGTAAAGGAAAATTATCATGTTTCAAAAATATGATGTCATAGTAGTAGGAGCAGGACATGCCGGATGTGAAGCAGCACATGCCGCGGCAAAGATGGGTTCTAAGGTATTATTGTGTACCATGAATATGAATACCATTGCTCAGATGTCTTGTAATCCTGCTATGGGAGGAGTGGCTAAAGGGCAAATTGTACGGGAGATTGATGCTCTAGGAGGAATGTCTGGAATCATATCAGATAAATCCATGATACAGTTTCGTATGCTCAACAGATCAAAAGGGCCTGCCATGTGGTCTCCAAGGTCTCAAAATGACAGAATGAGATTTGCTGAGGAATGGAGATTGGCCTTAGAAGCAACACCCAATGTGGACTTTTGGCAAGAAATGATTACTGGAATCATTGTCAAAGACAATAGAGTAGTAGGTGTTAAAACTGGAATAGGTTTAGAAATAGAATCAGAAACTGTAGTCCTAACCAATGGAACATTCCTAAATGGGATCATTCATATAGGAGAGAAACAGTTTGGAGGAGGCAGAACCGGAGAAGCAGCAGCTAAAGGAATTACAGAACAATTGGTGAGCTTGGGATTCGAGGCAGGAAGAATGAAAACCGGAACTCCTCCAAGAGTAGATGGTAGAAGCCTCGATTATTCCAAAATGGAAGTTCAACACGGAGATGAGAACCCTGAAAAATTCTCTTATTCTGATGAAACAAGTCCCTTAAAAGAACAAAGGTCATGTTGGATTACTTACACCAATAAGGATGTACACCAAACACTGGAAACTGGTTTTGACAGATCTCCTATGTTTAATGGCCGAATTCAAGGCTTGGGTCCGCGCTATTGTCCATCAATTGAAGATAAAATCAACCGCTTCGCTGAAAGAGAAAGGCACCAAATTTTTGTTGAACCAGAAGGATGGAACACTGTAGAAATCTACGTAAACGGTTTTTCTACTTCTCTACCGGAAGATGTTCAGCAGAAAGCCATGAGGCAAATTCCAGGCTTTGAAAATGCAAAAATGTTTCGACCAGGATATGCCATAGAATACGACTTCTTCCCACCAACTCAACTCAAGATCACACTTGAAACACAATTAGTAGAAAACCTATTCTTTGCAGGTCAGATCAATGGTACAACTGGATATGAAGAAGCGGCATCTCAGGGTCTAATTGCAGGAATCAATGCAGCACTGAAAACTCAGGAAAAAGATCCATTTATATTGAAAAGATCAGATGCATACATAGGAGTACTCATAGATGATCTAATCAATAAAGGTACAGAGGAGCCTTATAGAATGTTCACTTCCAGAGCTGAATTCCGATTATTGCTTAGACAGGATAATGCTGATTTGAGATTAACAGAGTTGGGTTATTCTATCGGTTTAGCTGATCAAAAAAGATTTGATAAGATGCAGGATAAAAAAGAGCAAACTGCAAAATTGATCAATGATTTGAAGCAGAAAAAGCTACTTCCTGACGAAACAACAAATGAGGGGCTGGAAGCTATTGATACAGCTGCTATCAAGGAAAAAATCAGTGCTGAAAAACTTCTAAAAAGGCCTCAAATCGGGATCAGTGATTTGAAGAAGCTGGATAAAGAATTGGCTACTTATTTATCAAAATATCCAACCGAAGTATTAGAGCAAGCAGAAATTCAAATCAAATACGATAGCTATATAGAAAAAGAACAGCAAATGGTGGAGAAGCTTTCTAATATGGAAAACTTTAGAATCCCTCAGAGATTTGATTATTTAGCTATCCCTGCTTTATCTGCTGAAGGAAAACAAAAATTGAATAAAATTAGACCAGAAACATTGGGTCAAGCTTCCCGAATAAGTGGGGTATCACCAGCTGACCTATCCATATTGACTGTTTACCTTGGAAGATAAACCTGTAGAAAGATTAACAAAATGCCCGCTTTGTAAGAGTGGGCTTTTTCTTAATTACACCGAGATCCCGGATTTCGCTGTAAGTAAGGAGAGATTCATTTTGTGTAAATGCACGAAATGTCAGTTGGTATTTACCAATCCTAGACCAACAGAAAAAGCGATAGCTCCTTATTATGACTTTCCAGAATATTACTCCCATTCTACTAAGAGCAAATCTTTAACAGCTCTGATCTATTCTAAAGTCAGAAAATATTCTATCAAGAAAAAATTCAAGTTGATAGAATCATTAAAAACAGAGAAATCAATTTTGGATATAGGCTGTGGAACTGGAGAGTTTTTAGCTTATACCAAAAAGAACGGATGGAATGTAGAAGGCTTAGAGCCAAATAAAAATGCCAGGAAGCTGGCAAAAGAAAATCTGCAACAAAAAGTCCATAAAAATCTTATTGATTTAGATCTAAAGAAAGAGTTTGATATTATTACGCTATTCCACGTATTAGAACATATTCATTCTTTAAGAAAAGGGTTCAAAAAGGTATTAAGTCATTTAAAATCAGATGGTTATATTATTTTAGCAATCCCAAATTTTGAAAGTGAAGATGCAAATCGATATGGAAAATTCTGGGCAGGTTGGGATGTGCCTAGACATCTTTATCATTTCAATGAAAAGTCTATAAATTATCTGGCAGAAGAATTTGATTTAAGTATCAAGGAAAAAAAGCCCATGATATTCGACAGTTATTATGTGTCGCTTTTATCAGAAAAATATCAGAACCCAAATTCCAATATACTAAGCAATTACAGCAAGTCATTTTGGACAGGATTAAAATCAAATCAATCAGGAAGAAAGACCGGTAATTATTCAAGCAACCTATATATCCTTCAGAAAAAGTGAAGATAAAATACACCTTTCTATTAGTTTTTTCTGTTGCATTATTCACTCAATGCGCAAAACAAAGTACACCTCAGGGAGGACCTAGAGATGAAGACCCACCAAAATTATTGGAGGCAAATCCTAAAGACCAATCAATAAATATCAAACCCGAAGAGATAGTCTTAGTATTTGATGAATATATCAAACTAGATAACCCCAATAAAAATATCATCATTACTCCAAGAGTAAAAAAGGATGAGGTGGTAACTACCGCTTTAAAAAATACTGTCACAATAGAACTTAATCAGGAATTAGAAGATAACACTACCTACGTATTCAATTTTCAAAAATCAGTTCAGGACTTATCAGAGGGAAATCCTGCAGAAAATCTAAAAATTGTCTTTTCAACAGGTTCAAGTATAGATAGCCTGGAATTGAGTGGTCAGGTTAATTTCTATTTCCCAGATAAACAGACGGATTTCAAAAACGTATTGGTAGGCTTATATCCAGAAAATGACACAACAGATTTATTTGCTGCAGCACCTTATTATATATCGCAAGTAGACAGTACAGGCCAATTCAAAATAAGCAATATCAAGAATGGAAATTACAGAGCCTATGCTTGGAATGATGCTAACAACAGTTTAAAGGCAGAATTCAAATCTGAGGCTCACGATTTTTTAAAAGACACAATCACCATTGAAGAAAATATTGAAGGAGCCATATTCAATCTATCTCAAGCGGATTTAACACCTATTAGATTACTCAGATCATCTTTTACTAATGGAAGCTATGATTTGATCCTCAATAAAAATGCGGTAGACATCAAGCTTGAAAATGAGAGTCTGGGAAAGAGCATATTTTACACTAAAGAAGACAAAAGGATTCGCTTATTTTCAGATAAAAGCATTCCTGATAGCTTAGCATTTAAGGTTAATTTGATTGATTCTGTAGGATATCAAATTGATACGCTGATCTATGCCAAATTTCCAGTCAATGAAAGAAAACCAGAGGAATTAACTGTAAAAGCTAATTCGGGCAAAAATTTCACTGGCACTATGGAGGCCATTCTAAGCTTTAATAAGCCAATAACAAAGATCCACACAGATTCTCTTTATATCCCACTAGACTCAGCGAGAAGTATCAAAATAGGACCAGAGATGTACTATTTTGAGGATTCAAGTATGAGAAATGTTCTCAGATTAAAGGTATCCATTCCAGACAGCACACAATCCGATGTTGTTACTCTGACAGTTGCAGATTCTACTTTTCAGGATATACAGCTTCAGTATAATCTAAAAGAATTAAAAGCTAATTATCGAAAAATCAGACCAGAAACTTTAGCAGACTTACTGGCCGGCAGAATTAATAATGCAGAACCACCATTTGTGGTACAGTTGATTGATAACAAGGATGAATTAAAGGCAGAAAAGAAGCTTATAGACACCAATAATTTCCGTTTTGAACGGATAGAAGCAGGAACTTATAAGATAAGAGTCATAGAAGATAGAAATGGAAATGGAAGGTGGGATCCAGGAAACTTCTTTGAAAACAGACAGGCTGAAAGAATTTTCTATTTTAGAAATCCAGAAAATTCAAGTACGGATATCATCATCAGAGGTGGATGGACTAATGATGGAATCATCATTGAACCTTCAAAAACTACTGGAATCAGTCAGAAAAAACCTGTGGACAACCCATCAGAAGACGGTGGATAAGTAAAGCATAAAGTGGACTTAACTCACACTTATACACCACAGGCAAGAGTTTGAAAAGTAAAGCCTACGAAAAAGGGGATAAGCTAAGATCTATCAACAGAGATCACATAAGATTTCCACAGCATAGTTAGACACCTTTCAAAACACAGAGCTCATCCACAAAAATATCGAGTTAGCTATAAAATCTTTGTGATCAAATAGATACAAGTGGATAAACTGAGGATAAGTCGTAGATAAGTAATGTATAAGATTGGAAGGAAAGTGGGGAATCAAGAAATCAACACTTACCAACATTTCCACAGCCTTAATAACCTTAATAAGAAATTTTTTAAAAATTAATCTAATAGAGTTATAAGCAAGTGAATACTGTGGATAGCTATCCTTTCAATTTTATTTTTTGGTTATATTAGGAGCTAATCAATTTTCAATACAAACAAAAAATCAACCGTTTTCCGCAGACTTGAGTTAGTAGTTAAAAAGAAAAGCTCAAACCTTCGGACAATAGATCTCTTAGCTCATAAACAATAAACCCATGGAATTAAACCGTCTTTTTGATTTAGTGCCTTATCAGATTGCCAAATTTGATAAAACAGATGCCGTTGCCAGAAAAGAAAATGGAGAATGGATTACTTATTCTTCGAGAGATGTCAAAGAGATCATTGATAATCTGAGTTTGGCTTTCATGAAAGCAAATATTGCTGCAGGAGATAGAGTGGCTATTATTTCAGAAAATAGACCGGAATGGAATTTTGTTGATTTGGCTTTGCAGCAAATAGGAGCGATTTCTGTTCCTATGTATCCAACGATTACCAGTGATGATTATGCTTACATATTTGATCATGCTGAAGTCAAAATGATTTTTGTTGGGGATACTACTATTTATGAGAAAGCGATTGAGGTAGCAGGAGATCGCAAAATTTATTCTTTTGACAAAATTGATGGCGTTGAGCACTGGACTTCCTTAAAGGAGACTGGCCTTTCTGGTGATCTTTCCATATTGGAAAAATCAAAAGCTGCCGTGAAATCCGAGGATTTATTTACGATTATCTATACATCCGGAACGACAGGGAGACCAAAGGGAGTGATGTTAACTCATCATAATGTATTAAGTAATGTTTTGTCGGTTTCTCATATCATGAGTCCACCAGAAGGTACCTCCAAAGTTTTAAGTTTCCTTCCGCTTTGCCACATTTTCGAGAGGACAGCATCCTTCTGTTTCTTCTACTTGGGTTTCTCGATTTACTATGCAGAGAATATGGATAGTATTGGTGAAAATTTAAAGGAGGTACAACCACACGTATTCAATACAGTTCCGAGACTTTTGGAAAAAGTTTATGACAAAATTGTAGCAAAAGGTTATGAGCTATCAGGTATTAAAAAGCAATTATTTTTCTGGGCATTAAATCTTGGATTAAAATATGATCCTGCTGCAGATATGGGTGGATGGTATAATTTTCAACTCAAAATTGCCAACCAGCTCATTTTTTCAAAATGGAGAGAGGCATTAGGCGGAAATATTATGCAGATTAATTCTGGAGCCTCCGCCTTGCAACCTAGATTGGCCAGAGTTTTTTGGGCTGCAGGAATAAAAGTCTGTGAAGGTTATGGTCTGACGGAAACGTCTCCCGTGGTGACTGCTTCTATTTCCAATCATGAGGAAATCAGAATTGGTTGGGTCGGCAAGATTGTCAAAGATGTGGAAGTGAAAATCGCAGAAGATGGTGAAATCCTAGTCAAAGGACCCAATGTCATGCAAGGGTACTACAAGAACCCCGAGATGACCGCAGAGGTACTTAAGAATGGCTGGTTCCACACAGGAGACATAGGTGAGCTTGACGGAAATTATCTCCGAATCACTGATCGTAAAAAAGAGATGTTTAAAACCTCCGGAGGAAAATATATAGCGCCTCAGGTGATGGAGAATAAATTCAAGGAATCAACCTTGATTGAGCAGTTGATTGTCGTAGGTGATAACAGAAATTTCCCTGGTGCATTGATCGTACCGAGTTTTGATGGATTGAGAGAATATTGTAAGCGAAAGGATATTCCTTACACCACTGATAGAGAAATGATCCAAAGAGAAGATATTCTGGAGAAGTACCAATCTGAGGTGGATTCCCTCAATAAATATTTTGGAAAATGGGAGCAGATCAAACGCTTTAGATTACTGCCTGAAGCTTGGGGAGTAGAATCAGGTGAACTGACTCCTACGATGAAATTGAAACGAAAAGTAATCCATCAGAAATATGCCGATGAAATAGAAGCCATTTATCAGGTTTGATTTGAGTCAAAAAGTTTCTGTAAATGACTTTTAAGTCCTTAATCCCAGTAATCAAAAGAAAATTCCGAAAGAACCTCAGTTTATTAATTATATTCTGATAAATTCAAATCATTGAGATTAATTAAAATAATATTTTATAATATTTGTTAATTCCAATCAATATTTGTGATGCATGCATAACTTTTTTTCAAATATAGTATGCATGCATACAAAATTTTTTTAAATTAGGTCTCCTCAAAACAATGGGAGATCCGTATGAAGAGAGAAGAAACAGTAGATTTTCACATTAAGAGTGCCTGGCATGCTATATCCAGGATGTACAATCAGCATGCAGCCGAAGAAGGCTTTACCACTGCCATTGGTTTTGTATTGATCAATATCAATTCCAAAGAAGGAACCCCCGCGACCAAAATTGCTCCCAAGCTTGGCTTGGAAACAAGAAGTCTTACCCGTATGCTGAAGACTATGGAAGAAAAAGGATTGGTCTACAAAAAACCTGATTTGGTGGATAAGCGATCAGTGAGAATTTATCTGACTGAAGAGGGAAAACGAAAAAAGGAAATATCAGTAAAGACGATTAAAGAATTTAATGAACAGATCCGACAGGTTATTCCTGAAAAAGATTTGGAAAGCTTCTTTGCCACCTTTGAAAAAATCCAGATGGTCATTGACCAGTTCAGCGGAATTGAAGTGAATAAACCTATATATGAACTATAATTTCCAAGATTCTTCTTGGAATCAAGACTACCAAAAAACCCAAAAAAATGAACAAAACCATTAAAAAAGTAGCCGTTTTAGGTTCCGGAGTAATGGGTTCCAGAATTGCCTGTCATTTTGCCAATATTGGTGTACAGGTGCTTTTACTGGACATTGTACCTTTTGAGCTCACAGAAGAAGAGCAAAAGAAAGGCCTTACCCAGGAACATCCTGCTGTAAGAAACAGAATTGTCACTGCTGCACTTCAAAATACATTGAAGTCGAATCCTTCTGCCATCTACGACAAAACCTTTGCATCAAGGATCACTACAGGAAATTTTGATGATGATTTGTCGAAAATTAAGGATTATGACTGGATCATTGAGGTAGTTGTTGAAAGGTTGGATATCAAGCAACAACTTTTTGAAAAAGTCGAAAAATTCAGAAAGCCTGGCACTTTGATTACCTCGAATACTTCCGGTATTCCTATGCACATGATGTGTGAAGGTAGAAGTGAGGATTTCCAGAAAAATTTCGCAGGAACTCACTTTTTCAATCCGCCTAGATATTTAAGATTATTAGAAATCATTCCTGGTCCTAAGACTGATCCTGAAATTGTTGATTTCTTGATGGATTACGGAGATAGATTCCTTGGAAAGGAAACTGTGCTTTGTAAAGATACTCCGGCCTTTATTGCCAATAGAATTGGAGTTTATGCCATTATTTCTGGGATGCATACCATCGAGAAGATGGGATTTGGTGTATCTGAAATTGATAAGATGACAGGACCAGTAATCGGTAGGGCAAAATCAGCAACCTTCAGAACGATGGATGTGGTAGGTTTGGACACTACTGTCAATGTTGCCAACAACTTATACAAAGCACTTCCTCACGACGAGTCCAGAGATAAGTTTAAGCTTCCAAAAATTATGGAGGTCTTATATAACAACAAATGGTTCGGGGATAAAACAGGTCAAGGCTATTTTAAAATGATCCGTCACAAAGACGGAAGTAAAGAACTCAAGGAATTGGATTTCGAAACCTTTGAATACAAGGATGTAGAAAAACCAAAAATCAAAGCACTTGAAGCAGCAAAGGATATCGAGGATATGAAAAAGAGAATCAAATTCTTGATGAATTTTGATGATAAAGCCGGTGAATTTTATAGAGCTTCTTTCTATGATTTATTCAAATATTGCTCTCATAGAATTCCAGAAATATCTGATGAATTGTACAGGATTGATCAAGCAGTATGCGCGGGTTTTGGTTGGGAATTGGGTCCTTTTGAAACCTGGGATATTCTCGGAGTGAAGGAAACTGTAGAAAAAATGGAAGCGGCGGGTGAAAAAGCTGCTGATTGGATTCATGAAATGCTAAAAGCAGGAAATGAATCTTTCTACAAAGTTGAAAATGGTAAAAAACTCTACTACGATATCCCATCCAAATCATACGTAGAAATTCCGGGTATAGAAGATTTTATATTGTTGGATACTCTCAAGGCTTCAGGTAAAAAACTCTGGGGAAATGCAGGTGCAAGCGTATATGATATGGGAGATGATGTCATAGGATTGGAATTCCATACCAAGATGAACTCCCTGGGCGCTGAGGTAATCGAAGGAATCAACACAGCGATTGGAATGGCGGAGAAGTCCCACAAAGGTTTGGTAATCGGAAATGAAGGAGGAAACTTCTCAGCCGGAGCCAACTTGGCAATGTTGTTCATGTTTGCCGGAGATCAGGAATTTGACGAAATCAATCTGATGATTGCGCAATTCCAAAACACCATGATGAGAGCTAGATATTCTTCGGTTCCGGTTGTGGTTGCTCCTCATAATATGGCCTTGGGTGGGGGTTGTGAACTATCCCTTCATGCTGATCACATTCAGGCGCATGCAGAATTGTACATGGGATTAGTGGAAGTAGGTGTAGGCCTCATTCCTGCAGGTGGTGGTACCAAAGAAATGACCAAACGCTTTGCCAATACCGTGAAAGATGGAGATGTGGAATTGAACCTATTACAGGAATACTTCATGAATATTGCTATGGCCAAGGTGTCCACTTCAGCTGCCGAGGCAAAAAACCTGGGTTACCTGAGAAATCAGGACGGCATCACCTTAAACAGAAAGCGTCAACTGGCTGAAGCAAAAGCAAAAGTATTAGAGCTACATGAGGCCGGTTATACTCAGCCTGTTCAGCAAAGCAATATTCGAGTTTTGGGAAAAACCTCTTTAGCTCTATTTGAAGCTGGAATTACCGGAATGAGATATGGTGCTTACATCTCAGAGCACGACGCAAAAATTGCCAGAAAACTGGCTTGGGTAATGTCTGGAGGAGATTTGTCTTCCCCAACAGAGGTTTCAGAACAGTATTTACTGGATCTGGAAAGAGAAGCATTTCTGAGTTTGACGGGAGAGAAAAAGACTTTAGAAAGGATTCATAGCATCCTATTTAAAGGAAAACCGCTTAGAAATTAGAGATGAGAAGCTAGAATCGAGAATCTAGAGACCATTAGTAAACATTTTTACCAGATGACTTATGAAGTTGAGACATAATTTTAAAAACCTGACTGTTTGGAGAAAATCGGTGGATTTGGCAGTAAAAGTTTATGAAACAACGGCCCTATTTCCTTCTGAAGAGAGATTCGGAATGACCTCTCAAATGAGAAGATCTAGTGTATCTATTCCTTCAAATATTGCTGAAGGAACCGCAAGAAATTCTTCGAAAGCGTTTTCAAATTGTCTTGATATAAGTTTAGGTGAAAGTTTTGAATTGGAGACTCAAACGATTATCGCAACTAGAGTAGGATTGTTGAACCAAGAAGCATTCGAATCTATCAATCTTGAACTTGACGAAATACAGAAAATGCTGATTGGTCTCAAATCTAACATAGAGTCAAACCCTTATTAGCTCATGCTCTCGCTTCTCGTATCTAATCTCTCGCTTCATATTTAAAAGATGCACTTTAAAAATTAACAATAGACACTCAAGTAAACTAACCATGGACGCATATATAATTAATGGATATAGATCAGCAGTTGGAAAATCCAAAAAAGGAGGATTTCGATTTTACAGACCGGATGATTTAGCTGCAGATGTAATCAAACATTTGGTGGCCAACACTCCAGGACTGGAGGCTAAAATGGTCGATGATCTCATAGTAGGAAATGCAGTACCTGAAGCGGAACAGGGAATGCAGATGGGAAGAATGATTTCTTTGCTGGCTTTAGGCATAGATAATCCAGGGTTTATCATCAACCGCTATTGCGGATCTGGATTAGAAGCCATTGCATTGGCTGTTGGTAAAATCAAGGCTGGAATGGCTGATTGTATCATAGCAGGTGGCACAGAATCTATGTCTTTGGTACCAATGATGGGCTACAAAACTGCCCTAAACTGGAAAATTGCCTCTGAGCATCCGTCCTACTATTTAAGCATGGGCTTGACAGCTGAGGAATTGGCCAAAGAATATTCCATTACCAGAGAGGACTCCGATGCATTTTCGGTTCGATCCCACGAGAGAGCACTAGCTGCAATTAATGGTGGAAAATTTAAAGATGAGATAGTTCCAGTAGAAGTTGAAGAAACCTACCTGGATGAAAAAGGGAAAAAGAAAACAAGAAAGTTTGTTGTAGATACAGACGAAGGTCCTCGAGCAGAAACTTCCATGGAGGTTTTGGCAAAATTAAAACCGGCTTTTAAAAATGGTGGGCAGGTGACCGCAGGAAATTCTTCCCAAACTTCCGACGGTGCAGCCTTCGTGGTTGTCATGTCTGAGCGATTGATGAAATCTCTGAATTTGGACCCCGTTGCTAGAATGATGTCCTATTCAGTAGCTGGGGTAGATCCCAGAATCATGGGAATAGGACCCAAAGAAGCAGTGCCAAAAGCCTTAAAACAAGCTGGTTTGTCTATGTCAGATATTGGCTTGGTAGAATTGAATGAAGCCTTCGCAGCTCAAGCTTTAGCAGTAATCAGATCACTGGATATGGATGAAGAATTGGTGAATGTAAATGGTGGTGCTGTTGCATTAGGTCACCCGCTGGGATGTACAGGAGCGAAGTTATCAGTGCAGCTCTTCAATGAAATGAGAAGAAGAAATTCCAAGTACGGAATGGTCACGGCCTGTGTAGGTGGTGGTCAGGGAGTTGCTGGAATTTATGAACTATTGAAATAAAAGAATATAAAAAATAAAATGACAACTCTATCAAAATCAATCCAAGGAGGAGAATTCCTTATTCGGGAAACAGATGCCCAGGACATCTTTATTCCAGAGCAATTTACTGAAGAGCAAAAAATGATGGCTCAGGCATGTCAGGATTTTATCGATACGGAAATCACTCCGAATATCGAGGAAATTGACAGTATGAAAAATCCGGATTTAGTTCCTTCCATTTTCAAAAAAGCGGGTGAACTTGGTCTATTGGGTATTTCTGTTCCGGAAGAATTTGGTGGAATGGGAATGAGCTTCAACACTTCCATGTTGATTGCTGATATTATTGGAGCTGCTGGTTCTTTTTCTACTACCTACGGTGCTCATACGGGTATAGGCACATTGCCTATTTTGTATTATGGCAATGAAGAACAAAAGCAAAAATACCTTCCTAAACTGGCAACTGGTGAATGGGCGGCATGCTATTGTTTGACCGAACCGGATGCTGGTTCAGATGCAAATAGCGGTAAAACCAAAGCAACTCTAACTGAAGATGGAAAACATTATCTGATCAATGGACAGAAAATGTGGATTTCCAATGCAGGTTTTGCAGACTTATTCATCGTGTTTGCAAAAATTGAGAATGATAAAAATCTGACAGCCTTCATCGTAGAAAAATCCTTTGGCGGGATTACAATGAATGAAGAAGAAAAGAAAATGGGTATCAAAGGATCTTCTACCCGTCAGGTCTTCTTCAATGATTGCAAAGTTCCTGTGGAAAATATGCTTTCTGATAGAGAAAATGGCTTTAAGATCGCTGTGAATATCCTGAATATCGGAAGGGTAAAACTAGGAGCCGGAGTATTGGGAGGGGTTCGTACTGTGACTTCTTTGGCAGTAAAATATTCTACAGAAAGAAAGCAATTCGGAGTTAGTATCAATTCTTTCGGAGCAGTAAAGCGTATGTTGGCAGAAATGGCAACCCGTACTTTCGTTTCTGAATCACTTTGCTATCGTGCCGGACAGGATATTGAAGATCGAATGGATGCTTTGGCTGCAGAAGGCATGCCTGATGCGGAAGCAAAATTGAAAGCTTTGGAACAGTTTGCAATTGAAGCAGCAATAGCCAAAGTACATGGATCAGAAGTTTTGGATTTCGTCGTAGATCAAGGCGTTCAGGTATATGGTGGCATGGGATATTCTGCCGATGCCCCGATGGAAAGAGCATACAGAGATGCGCGTATTGCCAGAATTTATGAGGGGACTAATGAAATCAACAGAATGTTGATGGTTGGAATGCTATTGAAAAGAGCGATGAAAGGTGAAATCAACCTTTTTGAGCCGGCAATGGCTGTTTCCAAGGAATTGACATCTGTTCCATCCTTTGAAACTATCGATACTTCTGAGCTATTTGCATCTGAAAAAGATGTTTTGGTTAAGCTCAAGAAGGTTTTCTTGATGGTTGGTGGAAAAGCAGCCATGGCTCTTCAGGATAAAATTGAAGATGAGCAGGAAATCATGATGAATCTTGCTGATGTGATGATTGAAATTTATGCAGCAGAGTCAGCGATTTTAAGAGCTGAAAAACTGGTAAGTATCAAAGGAGAAGAAGCTTGCAAGCATCAAATTTCCATGGCTCAAGTTTATCTTTCAGAAGCAGTGGAAAAAATCAATGTAGCAGCTAAAGAAGCTATTGCTTCATTTACCAAAGGAGATGAGCAAAAAGTGATGTTGATGGGATTGAAGAGATTTACTAAAATGGATCTGATCAATACCAAAGAGCTGAGAAGACAAATAGCTGATTATATGATTGAGGCTGGAAAATATCCTTTTTAAATAATCACAGATAGATTGAGAAAGGCCTCCTGTTATGAATGCGACAGGAGGTTTTTTTTATTAATTTTTGGTAGAAGTAGTATCCGGCTTGGTGGGTTTGGGAGTTCCTTTGAGTACTCCTTTCAATATGCTCTTTGCCTCCTGTACTACCTTTTCTGCACTTTCACCTGTTTTCTTTTGTAATTCTTTCTTCACACTGTCTTGAACTATATCGGCTTTGATTTTCAGCTGATTTTTGATACTGTCTTGGGCTGCCTGAAATTGTTCTTGCGCTTGATTTTGGAAGTTTTGTTTTTCGGAATCAAATCTGGATCTGAGCGCATTTGCCAGCAGTGTCTCTATACTATTTCCTCCGGCCAAACTCACTTTAGGCTGATTATAAGAACCGGCCAAATTGATGGATAAAGGAATCAATGTGGACTCATTTGCCTGGCTTCCTGAAATACTAGCTAAAATACTATTAGCCTGTGCTCCAAATTTCCCAGCCGGCACCTGCATGTTCAATAAATAATTAATGGACCCGTCAAACCCGGCTGTTCCTTGTACGGTGGTTTGATAATCCCATAATTTCACATCAAAAGGCTTTACCTCCATCATCCCGTTTTCAATACTGATCGGAACTTTGATATTTCTCAGTTGGATGGTGTTGGCGTCCTTTAATTTGGTAAGGCTGGTCAAGCCTTCCAGTATTTTATTTTCTTTTAAGGCAGCTTCGGCAATCGCCAAAATTCCAGATACATCCAAAGAGGAAAGCACAGGCATCATGTCTGGACCCAAGAGGCCACTGAAATTGAGCTTGGTATTGAATCGGCCGGTGATATCCTTGGCAATTGGAGCAAAAGCCTTGACTGTGGTGAGGCTTTGAAATGCCTTGGCAATACTTAACTCAGATATATCCAAACTCATATCGAATTTTGGATTGGCGATATCTCTAGGGTCATAGTTCCCATTCAGCGTAATTCGCCCATCCAAGGTTTTCATTCCTGCCTCATTGAAGCTGAGAACTCCCTCTCTTAAAACCATGGTTCCTCGGACTTCTTTGAGGTTGAGATTATCGTAAATTACCTCATCCGCTCTCACAGCCATGGTGAAGTCAATATTTTTTGGTAGAGCGATCACTTCCAGTTTGCTGCTGTCTGTACTTGAGCTACTGCTTTCGCTCATCCATTCATTGATATCAAAATAAGAACTGTTCAGGGAAAGCTGTCCTTTCAATGTTCCGTTTTCTGAAAGCAAATAATCCATATAGTTGGATAGAAAACCGGAAGCAGTCAGTGGGCTTTTTCCCAGTTTCGAATCAAACTCCACCAATTCAGCTCGCTGGGGGTTGAAATTGGCTTTAGCTTGATTGATTGCCACTCCCTGAGGATAGTCTTTGGATTTGAAGAAAAATCGGGAAACAGTCAGGTCTCCTGAAGTATTGATTCTGGAAAACTGCTCTTTTTCCACATCTTGATAAGAGCCGGTGCTATTGATATTTGCCTGAATTTTTCCTTTCAATTCGATATCTGCAATTGGGAAAATCGCTATGATTTTCTCTAAGTCCACCGCTCCCGCTACAGCACCTTTCCAGTTGAGTGCCTCAAAATCCGCTATTCTCAGGTTTCCTTCGATTTTTTCACCTTCCAGCTCAAAACCAAAACTGCTGAAGTCTGCTACAAAATCCTGCATGCTTCCCTTATCATTTCGAATCGAGGCAACCGCATGAATTTTTTCTAACGCGGCAGGATACTCTGCGTTTTTTACGTATCCCTCAGAAAATTTAAACTGGGCAGCAATAGCAGGTAAAACTTTATTGGTGGAATCATATCTGCCTTTGGCACGAGCGCTAAAGTCCAGGTTTCCTGCTAGGCTAGTCCCTTCAATCGGGAAAATAGAAGTCAGTTCTTTCAAGTTAAGCTTACCATTTAGCTCCCCTTCCATCAGATAATCTTTGAGGTTTTGAAGCGTAAAATTCCCTGAGATGGGATTTGAACCAAAATTCAAGGAAAAAGTAGGAATTAGAATTGAGGTATTCTCAAGTTGGGAGGTCTCATTCTTTACCGCCATGTTGACATTAATTTTGTCCACAGGCTTAGGAAGTTCTGGGTACTGAAACATTCCGTCTTTAATTTGAAGATTAATATCAAAAGAAGGAATACTGGTTTCAGTGTAAAGCCCTTTGACAAAACCTTCAAAACTCATAGTTCCTGAGGATTTGATTGAAGAGAAGCTTTCGGTGTACATTCCCGGAACTAAAGAAAGAACACTTTTAAAGTCCGAATCAGGAGCAGCAAAAGCTAGGTCGTAATCGACTCCTTCTTCGGGTAAGGCTATAAAGCCATTCATGTTAAAAAGAAAATCATTCAGTCCAAATTTTCCATTTTCAAAACTGAATTTCATGTTTTCCAGGTCGACCTGAACGTTGGCATCTCCCTGAAATTTTTTATTGGTTAGATAATGAGTTCCTTCATAAGCCATATCTGCGATAGTTGCAGTAGCTTTGACAGGCAAATCATAAACATCCAAGGTAAAATCGCCAGAGCCTCTTGCCATGATATCTGCTAAAGCCATGGTAAACTGCAAGGATCTATCATCATAAATCATGTTGACGTGATTCACTTCGATTTGCTCGATGCCTATTCTAAAGTTGCTTTCAGATGATTCTGATTCAGAGTCTGAAGATTTGGTAATGTCATAATTGGCTGTTCCGTCTTCTAAGACTTTGATGTAAAGATCGCCGCCATTCAAATGCAAGCCAGTGAGCATAGGGTAATCCCCGAAAAGAACAGATTTTAAATTGAAGTCCAGATCCAATTGATCTACCTGAATCAGTGTATCTCCTTCGAATTGGTCTTTTCCGATAATTCCAAAATCTCCTAACCCAGCACTGACGTCGGGAAAACTTCGGAAAATGCTTAAAGATATTTTTTGAGGATTGTAATAGACTGTAGCATTGATTGATTCGTCGAGCTCCTGGTTAATTTTTGCGACTATCTTGTCTTTAAAGATGATAGGAATCGCCACTGCACTCAGGATTAGAAAGCTAAAAATTGCCAGAAGTATATAGATTGCTTTTTTCATAAAAGATTGATTCTAAGTCAGTATTCTAACGCTAAATGAACCTAATAGATTCAAGTAAAGATTCTGCTACTCTTTAAAAAAAAATCGAATTTCCCGGAAATTGAGAAGAATTAACTTCCTGGAAAGGAAATACCATTTACTCTACGGTATAGGTTGAGGGCGTATTTGTCAGTCATTCCTGAAATAAAGTCTATCAGCGCTCTCAAGAGTGGATATGGGTTCACCTCTTCTCCCCAACCTTTGAGGGGAAAGTCTTCAGGTAATAATCGAAGAATACTTTTGTCTTGGCCTGAGAAATTCTCTGGGGCATAAAACTGATGATACAGTGCTTTTGAAAAGACAGATAATAAACCTTCCAAAACCTGAAATCCTGCCGCCTCTTTTTCCAAAACTACTTTAGACCGGTAGATTTTTTTAACAGAGACTTCTGTGATTTTTTGGAGATGCTTAGCAGAGGGAATGATGTCAGTAAGAGCTTTGTCAAAATTTCCTTTGCACATACTTTCCTCATATTGTACAAAAGCTTCCACAGTTTCCTGAATCAACTCACCAATAGCCAAAGCCCTCAGCGCCCCTAAATTTTGAGAAGCGGTTCTATTTTCCAGCTTTTTAGGATCAAACCTATCTTTTAAGATAGGAGAAAGTAAAGAGATGGTTTCATCAAAGCCCACCAGTCCCATGGTGCATCCGTCTTCCAAGTCTATAATGCTATAGCAAATATCATCTGCTGCCTCTACCAAAAAAGCCAATGGGTGCCGGTACCAACATTCATCCGTAGCTTTTTCTAAGCCCAGAAAAGAAGCCATCTGCTCAAAATCAGTCAATTGATTGATGAAAAAGCCAAATTTCTTTTGACTTCTTCGGGCGATATCCCTATGGGCAATCTGACTAGGCCTTGGATATTTGGTAAATGCTGCCAAAGTAGCATAGGTAAGCTTGAGCCCAAACTGCTTCGATACAAGCATCCGGAATCCTTGGGCATTGCCTTCGAAATTACATAAATCAGCCCATTGCTCTAATCTGACGTGGTTTTCCCATATTTTTCCGGCAGGATGAAATTTAAAAAAATCAGAAATAGCCTCTTCCCCAGCATGGCCAAAAGGAGGGTTTCCAATGTCATGAGTCAAAGCAGCTGCAGCTACGATTCCTCCGATTTCTGAACTGCTGATTCCTAATTTCTGAAGGCTTGGATATTTTCCAATCAAATATTCCCCCGCACTTTTTCCCAATGATCTGCCAACTGAAGAAACTTCTAGACTGTGAGTAAGTCGGGTATGAACAAAAGCCTGCTCAGGAAGTGGAAAAACTTGCGTCTTATCTTGTAAATTTCGGAATGGGGCAGAAAAAATAATTCTGTCATAATCGATTTCGAATTCACTTCTTGCGGCTTGAGTTGGAATAAATCCAGGTTTGTCTCCAAATCTTCCTCGGGTGAGGAGTCTTTCCCATTTCATCATGCCCAAAAATAAGAAGGTCTAGACTTAAATCCTCAAAAGAATAGAATATTGAACTTGGCATGGACATTGGGCGGGTTTTAATAGCACTAAAACTAAAACCAATGAAAAAACATATTTCTAATTTTCTTCTTGCGATAACTGCCCTTTTTTGCTTCGCTTGTGATTACAATGATTCGCCGGATAAAGGAATGGCCCGCGTAAATTTTTACTTAGTGGATGCCCCTGGAGATTTTGATGAAGTTTGGGTGGAAGTCCTCTCCGTAAGAGTTCGAATGAAATCTGATAACTCGGATGAGAATGATGATTCATCTTGGAGAGAAATGAATTATGAGCCAGGAGATAAAATGGTCAACCTTTTGGACCTTACCGGTAACAATTCTTTGTTGTTGGGAACCGAGGATTTTGAAGAAGGGGAAATTGATCAAATCAGATTGGTACTTGGAGAAAACAATTACGTAGTTTCTGACGGAAATGAGTTCGGTTTGAAGACACCAAGTGCTCAACAAAATGGTCTAAAAATTAAGGTAAATCAGCCTATTGAAGGAGGACAATCCTATAATTTGGTAATTGATTTCGATGTTGCCAAGTCAATTGTAGTTGCAGGAAACTCAGGAAACATTATTCTTAAGCCTGTTTTGAGAGCTTATTTAGAGGAAGCAGCAGGGATTTCTGGATTGGTATTACCATTGGATGCGCAGACCATAGCTGTTTCAGCTAGCAGAAATGGAGAAAGCTTCAACACTTTTACTGATGAAGCCGGGAACTTTAAAATTCAAGGCTTAGAGCCTGGAACATATACGATTTTGATCACTCCAAATGAGCGATATACTCCAGTGAGTTTGGAAGCGGTAGTGGTTGAGCAAGGCGAAATCACTGTTTTAGATCCAGTCACAGTGACTTTGAAAGAAGAATAAGCTGTTAATAATACACCCTCAAAAGCCGGTTCGCCGGCTTTTTTGTTTTTAAGGCCTGAGTTTGACTTTTTGGACTAAATTTGCATTGTGAATAAATCAGCATATTTCTTTTTCTTTTCGGCCCTGACACTTCTTTTTGGATCTTGCGATGGCATCGCAGACAGACAAGAAGGCCTTCTCAATTTGGTTTTGGTAGATGCTCCTCCAGCCTATGATTCTGTTTTCGTGGAAATTCTAGGGGTTGATGTGAGTATGAATGTTCAGGGCAGAGAAAGCACGCAAGAAGTATTTTTCATACCATATGAACTGGGAAATAAGCAAGTCAAGGTTTCTGATTTAGTAGGCGGAGAGGTTTTACTTCTGGGTAGAAGTCCCTTGCCTGTTGGTCAAATCACCCAATTAGCTGTCAGGTTAGGTACAAGAAATTTCCTTTGGGAACGAGAAAACAGATATGCTTTAAATTACGCAGATGGCGTTTCGGAAGAGGTGGTTTTACCTTTAAGCCTGAATATAGAAACTGGGTTTTCCTATGATGTGATTCTGGATTTTGATCTGGAAAAATCCATTCAGACCATTTCTACAAATCCCTTGAGATTAAATTTTACTCCTTCCATAGACTTGGTCATTCCGGGAAATGTTGGAGAAATCAGAGGTACATTTTCTCAAAATCAATTACGTCCAGCCATTTTTGCCATTGCAAATGGAGATAGCACCAGTACTCATGCAAACAGTTCCGGAACGTATCTTTTCAGATTGCCAGAAGGTACTTATACGCTTTACTTTGATCCCAAAAATCAAAACTTCCTTCCAGATACCCTTCAGAACGTCGAGGTTGAAGCTGGAGAAACACTTGCATTGGATCGTTTGACATTTAGACCTAGACCCTGATGGAAATGCATGCCACATATATGCAGCGAGCTCTAGAGCTAGCGGAATTGGGAAGAGGAAATGTAAGCCCCAACCCACAGGTAGGCTGCGTAATTGTTTACGATGATAAAATTATCGGAGAAGGCTATCATCAAAAATACGGTGGTCCCCATGCAGAGGTCAATGCAGTCAATTCTGTCATTGATTCTGAAATGCTAAAAAAATCCACAGTCTACGTCACCTTGGAGCCTTGTGCTCATTTTGGAAAAACTCCTCCTTGCGCCAACCTTTTGGTAGAAAAGCAGGTGAAAAAAGTGGTGATTGCCGCAACAGATTCTAACCCACTTGTTGGAGGGAAAGGAATAGAAATCTTAAAAAATGCAGGAATTGAAGTTGAAACAGGCATTTTGGAAAAGGAAGCGCGAAAGCAAAACCGAAGATTTTTCACTCAAATCGAGCAAAAGAGACCTTATGTCATATTGAAATGGGCCCAAACTTTGGATGGATTTGTAGCTAGAAAAGATTACTCCTCCAAGTGGATATCCAATTCCCAAAGTAGGCAAATGGTGCATAAATGGAGAGCCGAAGAAGATGCTATTTTGGTAGGGAAAAATACAGCATTATATGATGATCCAGCTTTGAATGTGAGAGATTGGGTAGGTAAAAATCCACTTCGCTTGGTCATTGATCCGAAACTGGAACTTAAACCTGATTTGAAAATTTTCGATCAAGCGATACCTACCATTTGTTACAATACAGTCAAATCAGAAATCCAAGGAAATATTGAATGGGTAAAGCTTTCTCCCAACTTTAAAATTTCCGCACTTTTGGAAGACCTTCAAAAGCGAAAAATTCAAAGTGTTTTGGTGGAGGGAGGGGCTTTCCTTTTGAATAAATTTATTGAATCCGAACTTTGGGACGAAGCAAGAGTGTTTACCTCCAAAACCAGATTCAAAGAAGGTGTCGAAGCTCCACAGCTTCCTATTTCTGCCACCGAACGAATCCAATTCCAAGAAGACGAACTAGCCATTTATTATCATGTCTGAAAATTTATTCATCCCTGAAACAGCCACCAAAGCTGAAAAATATGAAGCCTTGCTTCCTCAAATTGAAGCCTTGATTTCGGGGGAGCCGGACTTATATGCCAACCTATCCAATGTAGCCGCAGCTTTAAAACAGGCCTTTGATTTCTTTTGGGTTGGCTTTTATTTAGTCAAAGAAAATCAACTGGTTTTGGGTCCATTCCAAGGACCTATTGCCTGTACGAGAATTTCTTTTGGAAAAGGGGTTTGTGGAACCGCCTGGAAAGAAGGAAAAACGCAACTGGTACCGGATGTGGATGCATTTCCAGGACATATTGCTTGCAGTTCAGCCTCTCGATCAGAGATTGTAGTTCCTGTATTTAAAGGGGATCAGGTAGCGATGGTTTTGGATGTCGATTCTGATCAATTGAATGATTTTGACAACACAGATCAAGAATATTTGGAGAAACTGATGAAATCTCTGAGTGCTACTTTGAGCTAATCAAAGGTTCTCCCACCCAAAAAAGCTCTGAGGATTGAATGCTGGTAAAGCCTTCTGGCACTTCTATTCTAGTGATGTATGTGAGAGGAAGAATTATTTTTCCGTTGGAGTTTTCAATTTCTAGAGGCAAATTTTCCTTTCCAAAAATCTCCAAAATAGTTTCGGGCAGCCATTTTTTGAAAGCACCGTTTTTTACTGGGTAAAATTTCCATCCTGGCTCCAGAATAGTGAGGTCCATTTTTTCTAAAAAAAGAGATAATTCCAAAGCCTTTTCATGAGGAAAACCAACCAGGTGTACTGCTTGATGAGCGGAGGCCAATAAATAGTGGAGAGCATTTTCCAAAGATTCCTGAGGAGAAGAAGTGTAAAATTTCAGGGGATATTGCTCTTCTAAAAGCTGCAAATTCTTTTGTTGAAACTCTTGGCTTGCAAGGATCACATCTATTTTAATAACCCAAGTCAATACCTGCTCCACACAAGTTTCGGCGACCAATACAGTAGGCACCCATTCCAATAAGGGACTGATTGAATCAAAACTGAAGCCTTCCGTATTTAAAATTAAAACTGCAGGCTCTTGTTGCTCTTTGACAAAATGATGGGAAGACATTAGCGGTACAGGTTTTGGTAAAAATTAAGAGCATTTTTATAAGCTAGCTTTTCCAGTGAACTCTGCTCCAAATTAGCTTGAAGTGCCTCCAAAATAGCAGGATACTTTCCAGAATTTTCAGCGAGTGGAAAATAGAAAGGGAATCGATTGGGATCAGGAAAATCCAGTGTGTAAAAAAAGTCTGCACCAAAACATTGCGCCTCTTCTCCACCAATTTCAAATCCATGAAGGATATGTTCGTATAATCTATCCGGCACATCATTATCCAAAAATGCCCGGAGAAAATTCACCCCAATAATCCCTTTTTGGATGATAATTTCTTGAGCAAACTCATCTGACAAATTACGTTTGTGATCCCAAATCGCCCTATAATTGGAATGACTGGCAATAACAGGGATGGAAAGATTTTCTTTTTTGATGTGAGTTAAAATTCCTTCTGCTAATAAATCGGAGGTATGTGAAAGATCAATGGGAATCTTTTTGCCACTCATGTAGTCGAGCAATTTTTTTCCATCATCTTTCAGACCAATTCCTTCCGTGTAATTCCCACCACCAAATCGATTTTCGGTATGGTGAGTAAGACTGATATAGGCCAGCTTTCCTGTTTTTTCCAAAATCCGATCAAACTGCTCGTAAATTTCTTTCCAGGAAGCGTCCTCATGTCCAATTCCAGCCGCATTTTCTATGGATGCCATAATGCCCACTTTTTCAGAAGGAGCTAAATTTTCTCCATCGAACTCCATAAAAGAAGTAGACTCTTTTTCGATTAATTCTCTGAAAATCACAGCTTGTTTCCAACCCAAATCCATAGAACTAGGGCGTACATCCGTATAAATTGCGCAAATCTGCAATCTTACATTTCCATTGATCAGATGAGGAAAAGCACAGGCAATATCCTCTGTTGCAAAAGGACTAGCATTTGGTATTTTGGCTAGATAGGATAATAAATCACAGTGTAGGTCGACTATTGGGAAGGGCATGAATTCTGGCATTTGGACAAAGTAAACCAAAAAAACGCGTGTTTTTTAATACTTTTAGGCTGGAATCTTGTTACTAGTTTAGATATCAGCATATTTTCCAAATCATCCTAAAAGCAAACAAAATGGCAGTATCCCAACCTTTTAATTTCAAAAAATGGATAGATGAAAACAGGCATTTGCTAAAGCCGCCTGTTGGAAATCAGCAAGTTTTTAAAGGGAATGATGACTTTATCGTGATGGTAGTGGGAGGTCCCAATTCCCGTAAAGATTACCATTACGATGAGGGAGAAGAATTTTTCTACCAGTTGGAAGGAGATATTACTTTAAAAATTATTGAAGACGGCAAGCCTAAAGATATTCATATCAAAGAGGGAGAGATTTTTCTTTTACCGCCCAAGGTTCCTCACTCTCCAAGAAGACCTGCTAATACTGTCGGCCTGGTAATTGAACGCTATAGAAGGCCAGGGGAAAAGGATGGCTTTATTTGGCATTGCGAAAACTGCGGTGATTTGCTGTATGAAGAATATGTCGAGCTGACGGATATAGTAAATCAATTGCCTCCAATCATGGAGAGATTCTGGAACAATCCCGAACACACTACTTGTAAAAACTGCGGTACTGTCATGGAAAAGTAAGGTTTAAATTCAAACTTATCTTTTCACCCATCCTCAAACATATGCAATTTCCAGACTATCAATATTCAGAAGCATTCGCTCAAAAAATGGATCAGGAAGATCCTATGAGAAAATTTAGAAATGAGTTTCTATTCCCTAGAGTAAATGGAAAAGAAGCCATTTATTTCTGTGGAAACTCTCTAGGCTTACAACCCAAATCAGTCAAAAGCTATTTGGAAAAAGAACTTGAAAACTGGGGTAATTTAGCCGTGGATGGACATTTTCACGGGGAAGATGCCTGGTACCATATCCGAAAGAAGTCTAAGCCTGCATTATCAGAACTATTTGGTGCACATGAGCATGAGGTAGTGGCTATGAACAACCTGAGCGTGAACTTGCACCTTTTGATGGTTTCTTTTTACAGACCCACTAAGTCCAGAAATAAGATCATTATTGAAGCTGGGGCATTTCCTTCAGACCAGTATATGTTGGAAAGCCAGGTGAAATTTCATGGTTTAAATCCCGCTGAGGTCATCGTTGAGTTGAAGCCAAGAGAAGGCGAGCATACGCTAAGAACCGAAGATATTCTTGCAGAGATTAAAAAGCAGGGAGATTCATTGTCTTTGGTCAATATGGCAGGCCTTCAATACTACACAGGTCAGCTTTTTGATATGAAAGCCATTTCCCAAGCTGCACATTCCGTTGGAGCTTTCGCTGGATTTGATTTGGCCCACGCTGCAGGAAATATTCCTCTGAAGCTTCATGATTGGGAAGTGGATTTCGCTACTTGGTGCAGTTATAAGTATTTGAACTCAGGCCCGGGAAATGTCTCGGGGATCTATGTGCATGAGAAATATGCCGAAAGTCCGGATTTACCTAGGTTTGCAGGCTGGTGGGGGCATGATGAGGGACAGCGCTTTCTGATGGAAAAGGGATTTATCCCCATGCATGGAGCAGACGGCTGGCAATTGGCCAACAGTAATGTTTTGGCATTGGCGGCTCATCAGGCCTCTTTAGATATTTTTCAGGAGGCTGGAATTGAAAACCTTCGGAAAAAAAGCTTTTTGCTAACTGGTTATCTGGAGTTTTTGATCAAGAAAATCAGTGGTGAATCCGGTGTTTTGGAAATAATTACCCCTGAAAATCAATTGGAAAGAGGTTGCCAGTTATCTTTGCACATTCATAGAGGCGGAAAAGCCGTCTTTGATGAATGGTACAAACACGGAGTTGTTGGAGATTGGAGAAATCCAAATGTGATTCGTCTGGCTCCTACTCCACTTTACAATAGCTTTGAGGATGTATTCCGATTTGCACAGATATTGGAACAATCTATAGAAAAATTCGCTTAAAAGAGCGAGGATCAACCAATCCTTATGAGTTCGAGCATGATACAGTTGATGAACAGAAGTCTAATCACCCAGCATGCGAGATATTTCCGAGTGGAGCATCCAACAAGTGGAGCTATTCGGGAAAGGCTTAAGGCCTTTTAAAAAGCGATCATAATCTCATGAAACAAAACGAAATCACCATCCTTGGCGCCGGATTAATCGGATCATTGATGGCCATATATCTTAAGCGTCAAGGTCTGGATGTTTCTGTCTACGACAAAAGGCCTGATAAACGCAAAACGCCTTATTACGAAGGAGGAAGATCTATCAACATGGCTCTGAGCCATAGAGGATGGAAAAGTTTGGAGCAGGTTGGTCTGAAAGATAAAGTTCTTCCTTTAGCGATTCCAATGTATGGAAGAAAAGTCCATGATGAGCATGGAGGAACCACTTTCATTCCTTATGGGAAAAACAAGCAAGCGATTTATTCTATTTCCCGAGGAAAATTCAATCAACTTCTCGCTGAGGAGGCAGAGCGCTTAGGTGCTGTGATCAATTTTGAGCACAAATGCGTGGATGTTGATTTTTCTAATCAGGAAATAACCTTCGAAACCAAAGAAGGAATTTATAAGAAAGAAGCACCGGTAATTATTGGTGCAGATGGAGCCTACTCTTCTTTGAGAATGGCTATGCAAAAGCAAATTCGATTTAATTACAAGCAGGAATATATTTCTCATGGCTATAAGGAATTGACGATTCCGGCAACTTCCAAAGGGGAGTTTGCAATGGACCCTAATGCCTTGCATATCTGGCCAAGGGGAAAATTTATGCTGATAGCACTTCCCAATCCAGACAAGTCCTTTACCTGCACTTTGTTTCTTCCTTTTGAGGGAAGTAAAGTTTGCTTTGAAAAAATCAATGATGATTCAGATTTGGAATCTGTTTTCAAGCATTATTTTGATGATGCTTATCAGTTGATGCCCAACTTAAAGGAGGAATATTTTAAAAACCCTACAGCAGCACTAATCAATATTGAGTGTTATCCTTGGGTTCAAGGGCACAGTATCTTATTGGGAGATGCATCCCATGCGATGGTTCCATTCTATGGTCAGGGAATGAATTGCGGATTTGAGGACTGCTATATTTTAAATAGCTATCTGGATAAATTCGGTCACAATTCTTGGGACTTGGTATTTGAAAAATTCCAGAAGCAACGTAAGCCTGATACAGACGCAATTTGCCAATTAGCGATGGAAAACTTCGTGGAAATGCGTGATTCTGTAGCAGATCCTAAATTTATTCTTAGGAAAAAGATTGAGGCAAAATTGCACGATTTATATCCTAATGACTGGATTCCTTTGTATTCCATGGTTACTTTTTCCGATATGGGATATGCAGAAGCCTATGCTCAAGGAAAATTACAGGAAGCAGTAATGGATAAGGTGATGGCAGATCCTTTAATCACCGAAAATTGGGACAAGCTGGACTACGAAGAAATCATCAATATCATGGAAACTGCGAAAGCAGTATAACTTTTAATAGCAATATGCAGAAACCCGATTTTAACATCGAAGAAGTTAATAAGATTATCCGTGGACGAAGATCCATGTTCGTAGCTCAATTCAAAGAGAATGACCCCGTAGATGACAGCATCATTGAAGAAATGTTGGAAAACGCAAATTGGGCACCTACTCACAAATTGACCCAACCTTGGAGATTTATTGTTTACACTGGTGAGGGCTTGAAAAAATTTGCTGATTATCAGGCCGAGTTGTACAAGAAAAGGGCAGAAAAGAATAGGACCCCATTTATTGAAGCTACCTACCAAAAATTCAAAGAGAATCCTCTAAAAGCATCTCATGTCATTGCAATTTTGATGAAAAGAACCGAGGGTTCTGGTATTCCTGTGATGGAAGAAATCGCAGCAGTTTCTATGGCCGTTCAAAATATGTATCTCACTGCTTCCGCTCATGGCTTAGCAGCTTATTGGGGTACTGGTGGACCGACGTTTTGGGAAGAAGCCAGAGAAGATTTTGGACTGGAGGGCGAAGATATGCTGATGGGCTTCTTTTATGTTGCAAAGCCAGCTACTGAAAACTGGCCAGCAGGAAAAAGAGAGCCAATTGCTGATAAAGTTGGCTGGATAAGAGAATAAAAAAAGAGGCTGGTTTCTATCAAACCAGCCTCTTTTGATTTAAAATCCCACAAAAGCAGGAGGCTCTACACCATTTGCTCTAAGGTATGCAATGGCAGCTCCTCTATGATGAGTGCTGTGATCCATGATTAGGGCCAAAACTTGTCTTCGAGTTACTTTATTTCCAAAAACCTCTATTTGTTCCCCAGCTTTTTCGGGTGTTAATGCCTTGGCGGTTGCTGTTCCATAGTCATAGCATTTGGCAACATAATCTGCTAATTCAGCTTTTGACGCGGTTGCCACATCGATTGTAAAATCAAAATCTCCGCCTCCAAGGAATCCTTTCGAGATGCCTACAATGGCAGAACCAATATGATGAATTTGCTCCTTGAAACTCATGGCATCCGGATCAGTTTTGTAATCCATTCCTGAGTCAGGCATTTTATTTAACACATCAATCGTAAACTGCTTACTGTTGTTCCATTTGCTCACAAACTCCTCCATGGTAGTTTGGGCATTCGCATAGCCTGAAGCCAGCATCATCATTCCTGCAGCTAGGCTGAAAATCAGGGTACTTATTGTCTTTTTCATAGGAAACTATGGTTGGTTACATGTTAAATTTCCATTATTCCAAGTTCAAATCAAATTCAAAAGACTAATTTTAAAGCATGAAGAGAATGGTATTGGCTGGCATATTTTTAATTGCTCTAATGGGATGTGAGGAAAACTATCTTCCCAAACCTCCAGGATATAATAGAATTGATTTACCAAATCATAGCTACCAGCCTCTATCAGGTGATTATGCATATCAATTTGAGTTATCCGTTCACAGTAGAGTTGAGCCAGATTCCTTTAATTTGGCGGAGAAAAATTGGATTAATTTAAGCTATCCGAACTTTGGAGCTAAAGTTCACTTGACCTACAAGCCGATCACCCAGACTCAGGATTTCAGAACTTTGTCAACGGATGCCTTTAAGTTGACAGCCAAGCATCAAATCAAAGCCTATGGAATCGAAGAGTCGGTCTTGGTAACGCCCAATGGATATACGGGTGTCGTGGCAGAATTACAGGGAGAAGTACCTACCCAATTTCAGTTCTTTGTTACAGATTCCACAGAGCATTTCCTTCGTGGAGCCTTGTATTTTAATACAGCTATGAAAAATGATTCGTTGGCACCTGTAATAGAATACATCAAGGTGGACATGGCCCACCTGATGAATTCAGTGAAATTTCGGGATTAACGCAGATTTTTCCAGGATTTAATAATTATCACTCCACCCACTATTGCCACTGCTGAAGCGATGATTGCTGGAAAGGTCTCACTGTAGATCCAGAAGCCAGTTGCAAATAATGCGGCGTATACCATGATGGAACCAATCAGCATCAAACCAATTTCTTTTGGAAGTTGGCCAACGGTCTGCTTCTCCTCAGGATATCTATCCAACACTTTTTTCCAACCATAAGCAGCCGGATATACTTTTCTATAAAAGCTGAGTAATACCTCGTCCTTTTCCGGTTGAGTCAGGAAAGTAACCAATAACCAGCCTACAGTTGTGATGGAAACTGAGTAGATGAGTTTGAGGTAAGCTTGATTTTCAGGAATTAAAATCCAGTTGACTTTAGGATTGATTACCTCAAAAAATATGGCTACTACAAATGAAATGGCCATAGCAGAAATCTCTGTGTAAGCGTTGATTCTCCACCAAAACCAACGAAGTATAAATATCAAGCCGGTACCCGCACCGATTTGGAGCAGAATGTTAAACGCATCCAAAGCAGAAGAAAGTGCTAAAGCCAAGAATGCTGACAATACCATTAATCCTACCGTGGAAATCCTACCCACAGCTACCAATTCTTTATCAGAAGCTTCCGGCTTTACAAAACGGAGATAAAAATCATTCACGATATATGAGGATCCCCAGTTAAGGTGTGTCGAAAGAGTTGACATGACCGCGGCAATCAATGAAGCCAATACAATTCCGATTAGGCCTGTAGGAAGGAAAGTAAGCATGGCTGAATAAGCTAAATCATCTCCTAATTTATCCACCGGAATCTGAGGGAATGCCTCCTGCATATCAGATATGTTAGGGAAAATCACCAATGAGGAAAGGGCTATTAATATCCAAGGCCAAGGTCTCATGGCATAATGGGCAATATTGAAAAATAAAGTAGCACCTACGGCATTTTTTTCATCTTTTGCCGAAAGCATACGCTGGGCGATATAGCCACCGCCACCTGGCTCAGCTCCTGGATACCAAGTGGCCCACCATTGAATTGCAATCGGAAGGATGAATAAAGGAATATACACATTGGGATCTGTGAAGTCCGGAACAAAATCCAATTTGTCTACCACATTTTCATGTGCCAAAAGATTATTCAGAGAGCCAATTTCTGGTAAATCCAAGATAAAATAAGCGGCTCCAAATGAACCTATCATGGCTATAAAAAACTGAAAGAAATCTGTCAATAAAACGCCTTTCAGACCTCCCAAAGAACTGTAAATCACCGTAACCACTGAGGCTATCAAAAGAGTCTGTACGGGAGAAAGCCCCAACATCACTCCACCGATTTTGATCGCAGCCAATGATACCGTAGCCATAATGACTACATTAAAGAAAATACCCAAATACAATGCTCTGAAAGCTCTCAGGAAAGCAGCACCTTTTCCAGAGTATCTCAATTCATAAAATTCCAAATCGGTGGTGACCTCGGATCTTCTCCAAAGTTTTGCATACACAAATACCGTAAGCATCCCTGTTAACAAAAATGCCCACCAGGCCCAGTTACCTCCTACTCCGTTTTTTCTGACTATATCGGTAACCAAGTTGGGAGTGTCTGCTGAAAAGGTGGTCGCTACCATTGATACCCCCAATAGCCACCAAGGCATATTTCTCCCGGAAAGGAAGAATTCTTTTGCTGAGCTTCCGGCTTTTTTGGAAGTGAAAATCCCTATCAAAAGGGATATGATAAAGAAGGCTGCAATGATGGCCCAGTCTAAAGTGCTGACATTCATGGGTGATGGGTTTATTTAATTCGCCCAAATAACAAAAAATTTATTAAAATGCCTTCTGGCTTTTTTAATAAATTTTAAAAACATTAAAAATTTTCGCTCTTTTGATAAAATTTCCTGAATTCAATGTCTAAAATGGGATCTGTTGTATTTTCAAACTATGAATGAAGCACTCTTTACAGCCATTTTTAAGGAATATGAATTAGGACCTATTTCCAAAGCTACCCTCACTGAATTGGGAGAGGGTTTGATTCATCAGACTTTTTTATTGAATACTCCAGAAGGTTTATTTGTTCTCCAAGCCTTTAATCGGGAAGTATTTCAATTCCCGGAAAGAATATCCTCCAATTTAAGCTTGCTGGCTGAATATAGAGACAGTCATCCATTTCAATATGATCTTCCTCTGCCTTTAAAGTCTGCTGAAGGAAAAAATATGATAGACTGGGAAGGGAAACTCTATCGGCTTTTTGATTTTGTTCAGGGCACCACTATTCAAGAAATCGAAAGTAAAGAGCAGGCATATGTTGCGGGGGAAGCGTATGGATTTTTCGCATCCTGGGCGAAGGATGTTGACCTCAGTCTTTATCAGGAAACTATTCCCAATTTTCATCGGTTGGACTTGCGGTATGAGAGGTTTTTGGAGGTGGCTAGTTCAAAGCAAAACCTTAATGAAGAGGAACAGTCAATTTTGATGTTTTATATCAACCAAAAGCCCTTAGTGGAGGCTTACAAATCCTGGATCTCCAATCTTCCCTTACGCTTAACCCATAATGACACCAAGATCAATAATTTGATTTTTTCTGAAAATGCTCAAAATGTGAAAGCCTTGATCGACTTGGATACCTTAATGCCAGGATATCTGCTTTATGATTTGGGAGACCTGATTCGTACAGTTGGCTGCTCGGTATCCGAAACAAGTATCAATTGGCCGGCTATCCATTTGAATATTGACGTTTATGAAGAGCTTCTAAAAGGGTATTGGTCAGGAATTAGAAGTATTGCAACTTCAGCGGAAAAAGAGTCATTGCTATTGGCAGGAGAAATCATGACTTGTATCATGGGATTGAGATTTTTTACGGATCATTTGATGGGGAATGTCTATTATAAGGTAAAGTACCCCGAGCAAAATCTTCACAGAGCGAAAAATCAGATGATCTTTTTAAAAGATCAGCAAGCCAAAAGAAAGATTCTTGAAGAGATAGGAAATAAAGTTTGTCTTTAAACCAGTAGGACCTGACAATTTTAGTCAAAAACTTGGCTTTTGATGCTTACCCGATTTAATTTGCTTTCCTCTAAAACCAGAATCTCTTGTCCGGATTTTTCGACACAAAAATTGAATTTCTAAAAGGTGTTGGTCCCCAACGGGCGGATTTGCTGAATAAGGAGCTTTCAATTTTTTCTTATGGAGATTTGTTACAGCATTACCCTTTTCGCTACGAAGATAGAAGCAAGTTTTATAAAATCCGGGAGCTCCATGAGGAGTTAGAAAATGTCCAAGTAATCGCCCGGATTTTGAAAGTGGAGCTGATTGGAATGGGCGGAAAAAGGCGACTGGTAGCTCATGTGGCTGATGAAACCGGAGAAATGGAAATGACTTGGTTTAAGGGAATTCAATGGGTCCAAAAGAAATTGCCAACTGGGGCGGTATTCATATTTTTTGGAAAGCCTGCTCAGTTTGGGAGAAAATGGAGTATCGCCCATCCAGAGATGGAACCACTATCCCAAGCTTCGGAAAAGAGAAATAATTTTCAGCCGGTTTATTCAACTACGGAAAAGCTGAGAGCCCGCTTTTTGGATAGTAGAGGGATTTCCAAAATCATGGAGCAGTTGGTGCAGGCCTGCTATCCTCATATTCAGGAAACACTTCCTCAGGAGATCCTTCAACAATATCAACTGATTGGAAAAAGAGAAGCTGTTAAGGAAATACATTTTCCATCGGAGCCAGGCCTTTTACACCGAGCCAGGAAACGCCTAAAGTTCGAAGAGTTTTTCTTTTTACAGTTGAGGCTTTTGATGATGAAAGTTGCCAGAACTGAAAAGTTCAAGGGACAAGTTTTGGACAACACGGAATTGTTGACTGATTTCTACCAAAATCATATTCCTTTTGAATTAACCAATGCACAAAAGCGTGTTATTCGAGAGGCCTATCATGATCTTAAGTCAGGTAAGCAGATGAATCGCCTGGTACAGGGAGATGTAGGAAGTGGAAAGACCATGGTCGCTTTTATTTGTATGTTGATAGCGATCAGTTCCGGTGCACAGGCATGTTTGATGGCTCCAACTGAGATTTTGGCAAATCAGCATTATGAGGGCCTGAAAGAGTTTGCGGATATGATGGGTTTGAAAATCGCAATCCTCACCGGCTCTGTTAAAAAATCAGCCAGGAAAATAATACATGAAGAACTGCTGTCGGGCGAATTGAAAATTCTCATTGGAACCCATGCATTGTTGGAAGATATAGTACAGTTTCAAAATTTGGGTTTGGCCATTGTAGATGAGCAGCATCGCTTTGGAGTAGCTCAAAGAGCGAAGCTTTGGGCAAAAAATGAGGAATTTCTCCCCCATGTGTTAGTCATGACTGCAACGCCAATTCCCAGGACTTTGGCGATGACCCTTTATGGAGATTTGGATGTGTCGGTGATTGATGAATTACCTGCCGGAAGAAAACCAATACAAACAGTGCATCGATATGATAAAGACCGCTTAAAAGTATTTGGTTTTATCAATCAGGAAATTCAAAAAGGGAGACAGGTATACATTGTTTACCCTTTGATAGAAGATTCAGAAACTTTAGATCTAAAGTCCTTGATGGATGGCTATGAAAGTATAGCCCGTGCATTTCCACAATATCCACTGAGCATTGTTCATGGATCCATGAAGTCAGATGCCAAAGATTATGAAATGCAACGTTTCGTGAAGGGGGAAACCAAAATCATGGTTGCCACTACAGTGATTGAAGTAGGCGTGAATGTTCCAAATGCTTCTGTAATGGTGATTGAAAATGCAGAGCGATTTGGCTTGTCTCAGCTCCATCAGTTGAGAGGTCGGGTGGGTAGAGGTGCCGAGCAGAGTTATTGCATTTTGATGAGTAAGTACGAGCTAAGCAAGGATTCTAGGGTTAGACTGGAGACCATGGTTAGAACCAATGATGGATTTGAGATAGCAGATGTAGATTTGAGGCTGAGGGGGCCGGGAGATTTGATGGGAACACAGCAAAGTGGAGTTACGGATTTGTTGATCGCGGATTTAAGTAAAGATGCCCCAATTTTGACTTTGGCGAGGGATGCTGCTCAACAGATTTTAGCGAATGATCCGAATTTAGCATTGCCTGAGAATGCGCCGATCTTAAGGCAAGTTAGGCAGCAGAAGAAAACGGCCATGAATTGGAGTAGGATATCCTAATTTGCTCGCAACGACGCAGCTATTTAATCTCCTGCAAAGAAAAGAAGTGGCAAAGGAAAAGTTTAAAGTTTGGTCGTCACTGCGAGCGCAGCTTGCGGAGCGCGGCAGTCTCAAATTCTCTCGCCAAGATGCAGCGATTTGATCTCCCGCAAAGAAAAGAAGTCGCAAAGTTCTTTAATGGCTATGTTTCCTATCATTCCTATGTGGTTTAAAAGAATAACTTGCTTAAAAACAACAGTGCAGAGATTTTTATCCGCTCTCAAAAATCTGTGAGAAACCTGCCAGGACCTCAGACAGGTCCGCGACAATGAAATCAATTGCTAAAAAAGCCTTAAAAGTCCCTATTCCCCTCGTAATTCGTAACTCAAAAATCGTAAATTCCTCCACAAACCTTACCTTTGTACTTCTCCAAAAACCCAAATCCCCATGCCTAACACGATCATTTTTACCAAAGAAGCTCCAGCTCCAATCGGTCCATATTCTCAAGCAGTTCTAGCTGGAAATACCCTATATGTTTCTGGTCAAATAGCACTGGATGCAGAAACTGGCGACTTAATCAACGAGAATATTACAGAAGAAACACATGCGGTCATGAAAAATCTGGAAGCGGTGTTAAGAGCCGCCAACTTTAGTTTCTCCGATGTGGTCAAGTGCACCATATTTATTCAAAACATGGATCAGTTTGGTGTCATCAATGATGCCTATGGTCAATATTTTAAAAACAACCCTCCAGCGAGAGAAACAGTGGAGGTAAGTCGATTGCCTAAACATGTGAATGTTGAGATTTCTTGCGTTGCGGTGAAATAAAATTTGTCAAGCCTGTTTACCCTTTGGCAATTTCCTTTCCCATATTTAGGAAAATCCAGCGGTGAACAGGCTTCACTATTTTCCAATAATAGCGTCCCCATTTTCCCTCAGGATAAAAACGCACAGTTTGGATCAGCTCATTGTAGCCTATCTTCCACTCCAAAAAAACTTTGCCCGGCAAATTCATTTCTGCCTCCAATTCTAAAATTCCCTCTCTTTTATCTGCCTGACAAACTTTCCAAAAGTCAATTGGATCCCCTTTTTTCAATTCAGTGGCCAATATTCTCCCTTTTCTAAAGCCTATTCCTCCTGTGAATTGATCTAGAAGCCCCCTGATTCTCCATAATTTTGTCCCAAAATACCAGCCATTTTCCCCTCCGATTCTCCAAACTTTTTCCACAACAGCGTCTTTATTAACCTCAATAGGAAAATACATTTTTTCGATGATTTCCTGAGGATTGGACTGAAAGATCTTAATTTTGATTGGAGACTTTTTCACAAAGTGATAACCCAATCGACTACATTTAGTTAATTAAGCATGAACTTCATTCCCTTTCAAAGCGAAACTTTAGTCAGCGCACTTTCTAAGGAAGAGGTCATGGAACATATTTCTAAAAAAACGTTGGAGGTCAACTTTTTAGATAAAAGAACTGAAAGCTCCAAAAATGTGGCTTTTAATGGAATTGTGGGAAAAAACAGTTTTCGAATTTCCAGAGTCATCAATCGAAGCAATACTTTCCTTCCTTTGATTCTGGGGGAAGTGGAGGATACTGCCAGAGGTTCTATCTTATTTTTGGAATACAAGCTTTTTCCAGGAGCTCTCTTTTTTGTGGTTTTCTGGAGCATCATCCTCTTGGCTTTTTCAGCCTTTTTCTTCGGATTAGCTCAAAATCTTTTGAATGGAAGCATTTGCTTAGTTTTGGCAGTTCTGAATTATGCCTTGGCGCTTTTTTTCTTTCATCGTCAGGTTAAGATCTCGCGAAAGGAATTCCATCAGTTGATCAACTTACAAATCAAGGATTAAATCCTTCTTATCTAGGGAAAAAGGGCTTTTAGAATTATTTTAGCGGCCTGAATTAAGAACTCGATAAATCCTATAGCATGAGCATTCGAATAGAAAAAGACACCATGGGACCTGTAGAGGTGCCTGCGGACAAATACTGGGGTGCACAAACCCAACGTTCCATTAATAATTTCAAAATCGGCGGTGAAAAAAACCGGATGCCAATTGAAATTATTCAGGCATTTGCCATTTTGAAAAAAGCAGCTGCTCAAACTAACGCAGAATTAGGCGTTCTTTCCCAAGAAAAAGCCGATGTGATTTCTAAGGTTTGTGATGAAATTCTTGCCGGTAAACTGGATGATCAGTTTCCATTGGTGGTTTGGCAGACTGGTTCCGGTACTCAGTCCAATATGAACTCCAATGAGGTCATCGCCTATAGAGCACACGTGCTCATGGGGGGTTCTTTGGAAGATGAAAAGAAAAAAATCCACCCTAACGACGACGTCAACAAGTCCCAGTCTTCTAATGACACCTATCCAACAGCTATGCACATCGCTGCATATAAAATGGTGGTCGAAACCACTATTCCTGGTGTGCAAAAATTGAGAGATACCTTAGACGCAAAAGCAAAAGCCTTCAAAGATGTGGTGAAAATAGGTAGAACTCACTTTATGGACGCAACTCCATTGACATTGGGACAGGAGTTTAGCGGATATGTGGCTCAATTGGATCATGGCTTGAGAGCTTTGAAAAATACCTTAAGCCATTTATCTGAATTGGCATTAGGCGGTACAGCTGTTGGAACAGGCCTCAACACTCCAAAAGGGTATTCAGAATTAGTAGCAAAGAAAATTGCTGAATTCGCGGGTCAGCCTTTTGTGACGGCACCAAATAAATTTGAAGCATTAGCCGCCCATGACGGAATGGTAGAGGCTCACGGAGCCCTAAAACAATTGGCCGTTTCCCTAATGAAAATTGCTAATGATATCCGAATGCTATCTTCAGGCCCAAGATCAGGAATCGGTGAGATTCTAATCCCTGAAAACGAGCCAGGATCTTCCATTATGCCAGGAAAAGTCAACCCAACTCAAGTGGAAGCCATGACCATGGTGGCCGCTCAAGTGATGGGAAATGACGTAGCCATATCAATTGGAGGTTCCAATGGACACTTCGAGCTAAACGTATTCAAGCCAATGATCGCCGCCAACTTCCTTCAGTCTGCAAGATTGATCGGTGATGCCTGTGTTTCCTTCAATGACAACTGTGCTGTGGGAATCGAACCAAATACGCCAATGATTCAGCGTCATTTGGAAAACTCTCTGATGCTGGTAACCGCATTGAATACACATATCGGCTATGAAAATGCAGCAGCTATTGCTAAAAAAGCGCATAAAGAGGGTACTAGCTTACGTGAAGCAGCCATTGCTTTGGGACTTCTTACTTCCGAACAGTTTGACGAGTGGGTGAAGCCTGAGGATATGATAGGAAGCCTGAAATAAGTATGAATTTAGAAGTTTGAATTCTGAAAAAATCTAAGATTATAAAGCCTCTCCTGCGATGGGGAGGCTTTTTTATTTTTTGGATATCCGCTTTTTTACCAGTATTGACAAAAAAATGGCTTATTGTCGGCTGAAAGGATCAGAATCCGGAAGCTTCGGTCTTCGGTCATCGGTCTTCCAACCAGTCAAGCAAGGAAAATAAGGCAACTGGCATGATTGCGGATAATCAGATTATTTTTTAAATCAAGCCAATTTCAATAAGAAAGGAAGCCATTAATTAAGCGTGAGCCCTTTCAGCCTTCTCACTTTAGCCTTTTGACTTTCTTAACTTTTCCACAAATAAGGAAACAAAATATAGCCTGCTGCCGCCACAATGGCATTAATTGCAAAAAGGCTCAAAAGCTTATCTACGCTCACGGACCAATCCAATCCATCCAAGGCATTTTTGGAAATTCTGATAGCCATTAGCAATATGGGGATGATCACCGGGAAACTCAAAATTGCCATCAGAGTGGCATTATTTCCGGCTTTGGAAGCTATACCAGAGACCATTGTCAAACTTGCGGAAAAGCCCATGGCTCCCAAGACTAAATTCAATAAGAACAAACCCTGATCCTGCACAGGGTTACCCAGAATCACCGAGAAAACCCCATAACCCAGCAAGGCCAAAATCAGGGTTAGGCCGGTGTTATAAATAATTTTTGAAAGGATGATCGCTTCAGGCGATGCAATCATGTAGTAGTATAATTGCCTTCCCTGATGCTCTTGTACAAAACTTTTCGCCACTGCATTGACTGCAGAAAAAAGAATAATAATCCAATACAATGCATTCCAGGTAGGTACCGAAAGGTTACCCATCTTAGCTCCTACACTTAAGTAGGTAATAAAAACAGCTGAAATCACATATAGCAGTATTCCGTTGAGGGCATATTTTTGCCTCCACTCTAAGGTGATTTCTTTTTGAATCAAAATGCCGATTTCCTTCAACATGCCTCAAAGATAGGAATAGAACTTAATTCGGCGCCTTTCTGTGTTTGGTTCCTTGCTCATAAGCATAGGTTAGCTTTACTAAGGTTTTTTCATCAAATACCCTTCCCAAAAACTGAATTCCTGCCGGCAAATTCCCCGACAAAAAACCCATAGGTACAGTAAAGGCAGGCTGCCCAGTATGCGGTGCAATGATTTGAGAGTTGTCACCCTTATATTCTTCCTGAAAATTAGCGATGGTGGCAGCAGGTTGGTTCCAGCTCGGATAAACCAAGACATCAAGATTCAAAGAGTCCATGGTTTTTTCAATTGCTTCCCGAAAAGCTACCCTTTTCACGTCCGTGAAAGCATCTCCGCAAGGGACCTCTGAATTTTGCCCTCTGCCTAAATTGGTGATAAACATTTCTATTCTGGTCCTTGCAAAATCAGACTTGGTGCCTATTCTTACTACATCCTCCAATCTTGACAAAGTATCGCGTTTGACATATTCAGCTAAAAATTCCTCCAGATCTTTTCGAAAATCTGCGCACCACTGATTTTGTCTAAGCTCTTGAAAATTTTCTACCTCCACCGAATCTACAATTACAGCTCCCAAGCCAGCCATATCTTTCAATGCTTGATTGAAAAGGTCTGAAATTTCAGGATGTACTTTATTTTCACTCAAGGTCCTAAAAACACCAATTCTAGCTCCTTGAAGGCCATTCTTGTCTAAAAAGTCCATATAGGATTCAGGAATTTTCCCTTCGGAAAAATTGGTAATCGGGTCTTTGGGATCTTTTCCAGCCATGATATCCAGCATGCGAGTGGCGTCTTCAACTGTGCGACACATGGGGCCTACGACATCATTTCTTAAATAAAGCGGAACAATGCCTTCCCTGCTAATTAACCCTAAGCTAGTTCGAAAACCTACCAAAGCATTATGAGAAGAAGGACCCCTGATGGAATTTCCTGTATCCGTACCAATCCCCAAAGTTCCAAAATTTGCAGCAACAGCAGCACCTGTTCCACCACTTGATCCTGCAGGTACATGATCTAAATTGTAGGGATTTCTAGTGATGCCTTTAGTGGAACTTTCAGAATGCATAGGGCTAAAAGCCCACTCTGCCATATTGGATTTAGCCAATACGATAGCTCCCGCCTCTTCCAGTTTTTGAATGATAAAAGCATCCGTTTCAGGATAAAAGTCCTTCAAGGCCAAGGTACCAGCGCTAGTTGGCAGACCAATGGTGTTGATGTTGTCCTTGACAATTACTGGAATTCCGTGCAAGGGGCGCAAATTTCCTGTCGCTGCAAATTCTGCGTCCAAGGCTCTTGCTCTTCCAATTGCCACGGGATTGATCTCAGAAATGGAATTGATCGCAGAATCGTTTTCCTCTATGCGATAGATATAGGCTCTGACCAGATCCTCCGCTGTATAGTCTCCGTTTTTATAGGCCTCATGGATTTGAGAAATCGTGAGCTCCTCTAAAGAGATGTCTTTCTTTGTATTACATGAAAAGAAAAGACCTAAAACTCCAATGATACAGATGAAATGCTTCATCAGGGAATTTAGAATTTTATTTTGAGATTTATTTATTCTCTTATTTCAAAGTTCCCTTATACGAATTCCTCTTCTTTGTTTTTATCCCAAAACCGCTCTTCCTTCGGCAAACTTTCCAAATACTCATTGGTCTGATCATATCCTTTTTGGAGAATTTGCTTCCACTTTCTATCATCCATAAAGCCAATTCCTTTCAGATTCAATTCGAAATAATGGGAAACTTTGGACTTGGTTACTTCCTGTTTTTGCAAGGAATTCAGCGTAAGTGAATTGATAATCAATGAACCTATACCGGGAATTTTAAAGCGTTTCTTTTTTCTAAACCTGTCCATGAAAACGGCCCAACCATTCGGTGAATCCTCATAATCCACCTTGCGGTCTGGCAAGCCTGACAAGGAAACGGCAATAATTTTGGATACCGGATATTTATACATGGGCTCTATCGGCAAATTATCCATTACCGCCCCGTCCACATGTAAATATTGATCAATAACGACAGGAGGAAAAACTCCCGGAATCGCGATACTGGCCATGATTTGCTTCCAGAGAAGTCCTCTTTCGTGGATTTTGGTTGTAGCTCTGGAAAAATTGGTAGACACACAGTAGGAATTAATCCATATGTCCTCCATGTCATAATTTTTGAAAAGAGTTTTGGCGAAGCGCTGGATTTTTTTTCCACTTAAAAAGGAAATCATAGGCAAAGCCATATCATTGGAAGTCAGTTTGGATTTTACAGCCACCTGAGTGATTTCTTCAATTTTATCAAAATCAAAATCAGCATAGCTCATGGTAATACCGTATATCGCGCCTGCACTAGTACCACCCAGGAAGTCTATTTCTATCCCTCTTTCCTGCAATGCCTTAACTACCCCAAGGTGGGCATAACCCTTGGCTCCTCCTCCGCCCAAGACCAAGCCTACAGCGGTATTGGTAATAATTCTACAGAACCTGCGGATATCTCTTCCATTCCCTTGTCTCACATGGATATGCAGATTGATATCCCTATTTTCTAGCCAATTGGAAGTAGATTCTGGCATTGGTGCATCTTGAGGATGCAACATCAATAGATATATCTTTTTATTGAGGATACTTTGTGAATAGAGTTCTAGCTCCTTTTCTATAGGATAGATTTGAGGATCTGCCTTGAAATCAGTGGCCAAAATTACCAAGTCCGCATAGACCATGCATTGGTGAGACCATTCAGGGTGGGTTTCACTACAGACCAAAATGTTGATTCCCTCATACTGCTCCAGTGAATCGAAGAATGTCTGATCAGCATGCTCTGCCTGAGAATCATAATCAAACACCTGAACCGGAATTTGATTTTCCCTAAAAAAGGTTTCCATATCTGCTGTCCAAGGACTTAAATCATGATCAGCCTGGAGGTTGATAAGAGCAATGTTTTTAGGTGGAGTTGACTGGTTTTTTTGAAATGTGTTTCTTCTAAGTCTGTTGATTACAAAGCCTGTCAAGGAATTCGCTAAGGATGGGTTTTTGGCTACCAAAGTCAGGTATTCTTCCTGATTAAATTCCAAAACCACTGATTTTCTAATCGCTAATACTGAGGCCATTCTAGGCTCACCGGTAAATAAGGCAAACTCTCCAACCGGCTCTCCTTCTCCAATATCTCCCAAAATTAAGGTTCCACTGATATCTTCTTTAATCGCTCTTAGCCTACCAGAAAGTACTATGTAAAGGATGTTTTCTTTGGCACCCTGATGGAAAAGATATTCACCGGTATTCAGTTCTTTTTTAGTACCTATTTTAAAAATTTGATCCAGCATTTCATCGCTCATCCCTCCAAAAAGCTTATGAAAAAGATGATGATAATGCGTATTAAAATCTTTCATCGGAGTTATTTGGGTTTTGAATTATTAATCAGCCTATCTTCTGGGAAAAATTGATCGAAACCCCGAAAAATAAACTTCAAATGTTGACTTATCACTCTCAAAATCAGTTATCTCAACTAATCTCGATAAAATTATCTGATAAAAAAATGAGAGCCGAAATAATTTTAGAAATTTGTAGTTGAAAGGTAAATTGAGCTCTGGCGTAGAAATTCCTTTGATGAAAATTCTAATCAAAAAAAGTCATCTTTAAGCCAACCCTTTTTTCAATTAGAGTTAATAATCTCCAAAACTTTTTCCTTTGGCAAGGCTTCCACAGTTCTGCCCTCTTTGCCCATCATCGTTTCTGCAGCAAAAAGTGAATTGATTATTGCTTCCTCTGTAGCGTCAATTACGGCCATAAAAAGTGGACTCATTTCCTCATTCGCTAAAAATTCTGACTTCAGTTTTTTATCAGAGGTATAAGGGATTCTAAGACCTTCATTTGTGGAAAAGGCAATCACATAATCACCCGAGCCATTGGAAGCAATTCCTCCAGTTTTTGCCAGGCCCATCATGGCACGCTGAGCCATTCTTTCCAAGTTCCTTTCTAAGACTGGTGCATCCGTTGCGACAACGATCATGCAGCTTCCATCGGCTTTTTCCAAGGCATCTTTAAATGGGTATTTTCCCAATTTTTCGCCCACCGGAACTCCTGCTATTTGTAGGTTTCCTCCAAAGTTTGTTTGAACCAATACTCCGACCGTGTATCCACCCAAGCTTTCTGGTAATTTTCTGGAAGATGTTCCGATTCCTCCTTTCCAGCCAAAGCAAACCGTTCCAGTTCCGGCTCCAACATTTCCTTCCGTAACTTTCCCTTCTTTTGCGGCCTGAATTGTTTGTATTACCTCTTCGGGACTGATATGCATCCCCCGGATATCATTCAGAAAACCGTCATTGGTTTCACCTACCACTGCATTGACAGACTGAATATTTTCATTTCCCTGCTGATCTAAAGAATAGCGTACCACTCCTTCAATACCAGCAGCCACGCTAAGCGTATTGGTTAAAATTATTGGGCTTTCTAGGTTTCCCAGTTCCCGCACTTGAGTTACTCCTGCTAGCTTTCCGAATCCATTTCCAACAAAAATCGCTGCGGGCACCTTTTCCTGAAAGAGATTTCCATCGTGAGCTAGTATTGCCGTAATGCCTGTTCGAATAGGTGTTCCTTCTATTTTAGTAAGATGCCCTACTTTCACTCCTTTTACATCCGTAATTGCATTCAAGGGTCCAGTTGGAAGCAATCCAAACTGAATGCCTAATTCTCTAGGGCGGCTTTGGGCAGAAATTTCCATATTGATAAATAAACAAAATAGGGTCAGGATAAGTAGATTTTGCATGCCTTTGAAGAATTTTAAAAGGAAAATGTAATTTAGTTTTCCAATCCAGTTGCGCTGGAGAAGTTCTTCCAATATTACCTATCTTAAGCCCTCCATACAAGTTTAGATTTCCATGCTAAAAAAAGAGCGATACGAAGCCTTTATCAATTACTTTTCGGAAAACATGCCCGTAGCAGAAACGGAGCTTCAATACGAGGATCCATTTCAGCTTTTGGTGGCAGTAGTACTATCCGCTCAATGTACTGACAAGCGTATCAATATGGTCACTCCGGCCTTATTTCGGGATTTTCCTACTCCCGCTCATTTGGCTGCATCCCATTTTGATGAGCTTTTCCCTTATATCAAATCCGTTTCTTATCCCAATAATAAAACCAAGCACCTGTTGGGTTTAGGCAAAATGCTCATAGAAGAGTTTGAAGGGAAAGTACCTGAAACTGTAGAGGAACTCACCAAGCTTCCAGGCGTGGGAAGGAAAACCGCAAATGTGATTACCTCAGTAGTTTGGAATCAACCCAACATGGCCGTAGATACGCACGTGTTTCGCGTATCAAGAAGACTCGGCCTGGTTCCTCAAACTGCAAAAACACCTCTAGAGGTAGAAAAACATTTGATCCGCCATATTCCGAAAGAACATGTTCACAAGGCTCATCATTGGTTGATTCTACATGGCAGATATACCTGTTTGGCCAGAAGACCCAAATGCGAAGAGTGTAGCATCACCCATTTTTGTAGGTATTTTGAAAAAAACCAAGAAAAATTAACCGCCGAACCAAAGAAAAAATAAATGTGTGGCATTCATCTGATTTGGGGTAAAGGAGCCAAAGAAGAATCGATTCAGGGACTTCTAAACGAAAGTAGGCACAGAGGTCCCGATCAGGAAGCCTCTTTTAGCCCTTGGCCGGGGCTTTGGCTTGGTGTTAATCGACTCAAAATTTTACATCCCGGACCTGATGCTGATCAACCTTTTTGGGCACCAGATGGGAGGTCGATGCTTATCTGGAATGGAGAAATCTACAACTATCAGGATCTGAGAAATTTACTTCAAAAAATGGGAGTAGAGTTTGTTACCCATTCAGACACTGAAGTTTTGACTCATTGGCTGAGAATTTTTGGTGCAAAAGGTCTTGAAAAATTACAGGGCATGTTTGCCTTGATTTTTGTGGATTTAAGCAACCAAACAGTCTTGGTGGCAAGAGATAAAAATGGTGAAAAACCGCTCTATTATCATCAAAATCAAGATCGCTTAATCATTTCCTCAGAAAGCAGAGGAGTAGGCAAACTCGCGAAGAGCAAGCTGGATAAAAGTCAGTTGGAATATTATTATTACATGAGAACTCCCCTTCAGGGAAAGACATTTTTCAAGGGTGTCAAAGAATGGAAACCCTCCAGATTCAGTTTAATTCGACAGCATTCCGCTTTTCGCTGGGATAATATTCCCTCTCTTCCATCAGCACAACAAGAAGTCTCGAAAAATCGTCTTCAAGAACTGCTATTAGACGCCGTTTTAAAGCAATTTCATGCTGATGTGCCTGTGGGGATGCTACTCAGTGGAGGAATAGATAGCACCTCGCTTTATTCGCTTTGGTATCAGGAAACAGGAGTTCCTTTGCATACTTTCACCATCGCTCATGAAGCTGCGTATTCTAACAAATATGGAGATGCTGAGGCGGTCAAAAAACTTGGAAAAACTCTTCCTTCGGAAAATCATTTGATCCAGGTAGATCAAACCATATTTTGGGAAAACTGGGAGGAATATCTCAGGACTTTGGATTTACCTATTGGGGATTCGGCCAGCTTTTTAACTTGGCTAATTGGTAAGGAGGCTAAAAAACACGTCAAAGTACTGGCGTCCGGAGCAGGTGCGGACGAACTCTGGGGAGGATATCAGCGGCATCAGGCTTTTGATTTCTATTGGAGAAGAAAGGATTGGCTCCTGCGTCTAAAGCCACTTCTTCTCAAACTACCTTTGAACCGAAATTGGGAAAAGTTTCTGACAGGTATAGAGGAAAACCCTAAGAGAACGTTCATGAATTTTTCCGCACTGGAAAGTCTTCAAGAAGACCTCTTTTCAGATCATGAAAGAATTTTTGATGAGCGATTATCATCTTACAAGCAAATGTTGGATTTCGATCGAAGAGTTTATCTGGTTCAGGATGTCTTAAAAATTCAGGATAGTGCCTTAATGGCGCATGGAATCGAGGGAAGGTCGCCTTACTTGGATGAAGGGGTTATTCAATTTTGGAAAGAAATTAAATCTGATGAGCTTTTATTGGGGAAAAAATGGTTGAGGCAAATTCTCAAGGATCGAGGATTAAGTTGGGTGGGCAATCGTAAAAAAACCGGATTTGGATTACCTTTATTGGAATGGTTTTCAGAGAAGGGAGAATTCCGGGAAAGGATCTTTCAGGAACTAGCGACTTTTAAAAAAGATTATCAGGATATACTTCCAAAGGTTACCAATGAACTTTTGGAAAAGCCAGAGAACCATGTCAAAAGTCATTTTTTGACTTTGTACAACTTATTTTTACTAGCTGAATGGCTGAAAATTCAAAAGCTATGAAAATCCTTTACATCCACCAGTATTTCAGAACGCCCGAAGAAGGTGGTGCAGTTAGGTCATTTCATTTGGCAAAGGGCTTGGTAGAAAAAGGATTTGAAGTTGAACTTATTACTGGTGGGAATCAGCAGCACTATGATCAAAAATGGATAGAAGGAATCAAGGTCCATTATTTACCGGTTTCCTATGATCAAAAGTTTGGCTTTTTTCAGAGGATCAAGGCATTCTGGATTTTTGTAAAGCAATGTAAAAAGCTAATTCCAAAGCTAAATCGTCCAGACTTACTTTATATTACTTCCACTCCTTTGACCACGGGTTGGATTGGGCTTTGGGCAAAGAAGAAATTAGCAATCCCCTATATTTTTGAAGTTCGTGATCTCTGGCCGGAAGCACCTGTTCAGGTTGGGGCTATCCAAAATAGATTACTTAAAAAGTACCTTTTTCGGCTTGAAGCCAAAATTTATCGAAATGCATTAAAAATAGTAGCCCTTTCACCCGGAATCGCTGCCTACATCAGACAAATCAATCCACAGTTTGACGTTCAGATCATACCAAATTTCGCAGACTTAAAGCAATTTTTTCCTCAGGAGAAAAACCAAGACCTACTTCAGAAGCATGGATTAAATCCATCTTTGACTATAGCCTATGCGGGAGCCTTGGGAAAAGTTAATGCGGTTGACGAATTGGTGGATTTGGCTAAAATCGCTCAGCAACAGGGTAAGACCTGGCAATTTTTAATCATGGGAGATGGTAGCGAAAAGCAAACGTTGGAAAAGAGCGTTGAAAAATTGAGTTTAAAACAAGTCCATTTCTTTCCCTTTGGTTCAAAAGAACAAGTCAACGAATTATTGGGAATAGCCGACTTGGCCTGGATTTCATTTGCTCACTTACCTGTATTAAAGACAAATAGTCCCAATAAGTTCTTTGATGCCTTAGGAGCTGGCAAGGGTATAATTGTCAATCACAAAGGCTGGGTATATCAATTGGTCAAAAAGCATCAGCTCGGGATTTCTTGCTTGCCAGGGAAAATGGCTAGATGTTTTGAGCAACTGGAAATACTCGAACAACACCCCCAAACCCTGAAAAGTTACCAGGAAAATAGCCGTCTTCTGGCAGAAAACTATTTCACCAAAGAGCATGCTGTAGAGAGGCTTGCTCATCTATTAGATCCAGGAAAAAACCCTCCTAAGCAGGGGGACGAGGTCTATATCCTGACTGCCTGAAAATTTGCTCCGCATCCGGATTACCCATCAATTGGTATAGGCTCACGTCCTGGTTGAATACATAATCGTCCACAATATTCCATCCCAACCATCTTCCTAATCTTCCCGGAGCTTTGGTGCTGATGGCATCTGTGAATGGAGCCTCTCCCATATATTTTCTGATTTCAAATGGGTTGGTTTCATAAAGCAGCTCATTTTCCACAAAGTGAGCCCAGATAAATTCCTCATTGGCAAAGGACTCAGAAATCTGCTCAGGAGTATACCCAATGATAAACTGGTCAGAAGTGCATGGCAAAATTGCTTTAGTAAAATGGTAAGCTTTTCCATAATAAATCATCTCTGCCAAAAGCGTCTTATCCTGAGGGTTTGTTTGATTAAATCTGGAGGAAATTGCTGTGACAATCATCGGTACGATATAAGGCCTGTCATATCGTTCTGCCATATAGCGTGCAAGTTCTGGCTGAAATGTGTGGCTGGGAGGAAGGTAATAATCCAAACCAATGACAATGATGTCCTCAGTCACCACCAAGTCTGAGTTAAAGCCCGAAACAAATGTGTAAACCTTGGGTATTTTAAATTCTGGGAAGTAGTGTTTGATGTATTTAAATGCATTTTCCAGCTGCTTTTCCACATCAGAAAAATCTGTGAAAACCTGTTGCACGGAGTCATTCAGCACCTGCATGGCTGAGTCCTGATGTATAGCTAAAAGTTCGGAAGCCAATGTATCCAAAGAGGGATATAAGTCCGCCTGTAAATAAATTTGGGTAAACTCTGGATGTTTTTCCAACAAGAAGGAGAAATCCTCTTGGGTTTTTGCTGAAAAAAATTCCTGCTCCAGCCGGGTAATAGTAAGCTCCAGCTCTTGATCTAGAATATCTTCATCAAGCTGACATGTTTCTTCTTTTTTGCCGCAGGAAAATATCAATAGAATTAAACTGCTAATAAGAATTAACCTTGAAGCCTTCATGTGATTCACTTTTGATTCGAAAATATCCTTGCAATGATAATGAATGGAAACGAATTCCTTCCCTTTTGAGTATGCATACTTGGCCTTTCCTTAAGGATTGCTTTTCTTTCTGAAGTGAAAAATCAGCTCCTAACCGCTTTTGCATTTTCCAAACAGCTTTCCTTCAGAAAGGTGAGCAATATTGCTATGTTGGGCCTTTCTTTTCAACTGAGCCGAATCCTGAAAAAACCCATTATCTGGGGTCAGCCGACTACATTAAGTATTGAACCTACTACTAGCTGTAACTTACGTTGCCCGGAATGTCCTTCGGGCTTAAGGTCTTTCAGCCGACCTACAGGAATGCTCGAAAATGGGCTTTTTGAAAAAGTAATTCTACAATCCAAAAAACATTTGACCTGGCTACATCTCTACTTTCAGGGAGAGCCATTTCTAAATCCACGCTTTTTAGAAATGGTCAGTTTTGCAAATAAAGAGGGAGTTTTCACCTCCACTTCCACTAATGCGCATTATCTGGATAAGGAAAGAGTAAAGCAGATTTTAGCCAGTGGCCTGAAGCAACTGATAGTCTCCATGGATGGAATCACTCAGGAAGTCTATCAACAATACAGAATTGGAGGAAACTTAAAAAAAGTACAGGAAGGATTAGACAATTTAATCTCTGAGAGAAAAAGGCAAGGGAAGCTTTTTCCACGAATTGTACTTCAGTTTTTGGTGACCGGACAAAATGAACATCAGATTCCTGAATTAAAAAAGTGGGCGAAAGCTCTGGAAGTCGATGAGCTCCAGCTAAAAAGCACACAAATCTATGATTTTGAAAATGGCTCCGAATTGATTCCATCTGATTTGGGCTACTCCAGGTATATCCCTGCAGGGAACGGTCGCTGGAAATTGAAAAAGAAAGTGGAAAACAAATGCTGGAGAATGTGGCAGGGAGCGGTAGTAACTTGGGATGGAAAGGTAGTTCCTTGTTGCTTTGATAAAGACGCGACCCATGTGATGGGCGATTTTCAATCTCAGGCGATCAAGGAAATCTGGAAATCAGCTAACTACCAATCTTTTAGAAAACAGTTGCTAAATGACCGAACTCAAATTGAGATTTGTAAAAACTGCACCGAATAAGACTTCTTATCTCTTTGTTTTTGGTAGCTTTTTGGAACTATTTTTGGTTAAAAACAGAAATTCACGGATTTTTAAATTGCATATTTGTTTGAAATTCACCCGGGACAGCATTTTCGCATGATTCAATTAAAAAGATTCTGGTACTTTTTCTGCCTTTTGGCAGGCATTCTTCTCAGTAACCCTGAGCCGCTTATTGCTCAGCAAAACACGGATATTTCAAGTATCAAGGTTGATGAACTTAGTGATGAACAATTACAAGAGCTTGTCAAAAGAGCCAATGAGGCTGGACTCAGTACGACTCAATTTCTTCAAATGGCTCAAATGCGGGGAATGTCTGGAGCCGAAATCGAAAAACTACGAAAAAGACTTGAGGACTTAGATCTGAGCGCAACTGCCAGTCGGAGTACAAATGCCAGCAAAAGGGAGCCTAGAAGACAAATTGATCTGAATGAAATTACTCAAGGCATTTATGAAGTACAGCCTGAAGTAGAATCAGGAAATAGTCAGTTGTTCGGCAGCAATCTTTTTTATCAGAAAAACAGGAGGCTAAGCTTTGAGCCAAGCCTGAACCAAGCCACCCCTCAGAATTATGTGCTCGGTCCCGGAGATGTCATTTTTGTAGATATTTATGGACAGTCAGAGCAATATTATGAAGCCACAGTCAATCCTGATGGATTTGTAATTCTGGAAAATATTGGCCCAATTTCAGTATCAGGAAAATCCATTGAAGAAGCCTCTGGAATTATTAGAAACAGAGTGGGTAGATTTTACCCCAGCTTGAATGGTCCGAACCCAAAAACCTTTTTACAGGTGACCTTGGGAAATGTAAAGACTATCAAAGTTCACATTTTAGGAGAAGTTAGGTTGCCGGGAACTTTCACGCTCAGTGCTTTTTCAACTGTATTCAATGCGCTTTATGCAGCTGGAGGTCCCAATGATAATGGCACCATGCGCCAAATTAAAGTGGTCAGAAACAATAAGCAGATTGCGATGGTCGATGTTTATGACTTATTGATTAATGGTACCGCCAATTTAGACTTGCAGCTACGCGATCAGGATGTGATTTTGGTTACTCCCTTTATTTCCAGAGTAAGCATCAAAGGAGAGGTAAAAAGACCGCTGACCTTTGAAATTAAAAAAGGTGACACATTCCAAGACCTCTTAAACTATGCTGGTGGATTCACTGATTTGGCATTTGAAGACAGAGTAGCAATATCCAGAATTACAGAAAATCAGCGCTCCGTATCAGATGTTTACAAGAACCAATTTGGGATGTTTATTCTCAAAGGGGGAGATGAGATTACTGTAGGAAAAATCCTGGACAGGTATTCTAATCGCGTGCAAATCAAAGGTGCGGTGTTTAGGGAAGGTACTTTTGCGCTGTCTGATGGGCTGACCTTAACCCAACTGATCAAAAATGCGGAGGGACTGAGAGGCGATGCCTACACCGAGCAAGCTAGCATTTTAAGAACCAAGCCTGATCTCAGTACTGAAATGATTCAGGTGAATCTAAAAGCTGTTTTGGCGGGCTCTATCGCTGATATTCCTTTAAAAAGAGAGGATGTAGTCCGTATATCCAGTATTTACGATATTAGAAATGAGCAGTATGTTCAAGTTTTGGGTGAGGTAAAAAGACCTGGAGTTTATCCATTCTCTTCTGATATGACCGTGGAGGAATTATTGATTTTGGCAGGAGGTTTTCAGGAGTCCGCCAATCCTAATGATATCGAAATTGCAAGGAGATTAGAGGATACTGATTTAGGAACTTTATCAGATATCATACCTGTTCAGGTCAATCCAGATTTATCCTATAGAGCTGATTCCCAAACGCTGATCCCCTATGACCAAGTCATTGTTCGTAAGAAGGCTAGTTTTACCATGCAAAGGTTAGTGGCTGTAGAGGGTCAGGTTAATTCTCCCGGTATTTTCGCGATTCAGAGTTCCGGAGAGCGGATTTCTGATTTAGTTCGAAGAGCAGGTGGACTCAATCAATTCGCCTATTCCAAGGGAGCAACACTGATCAGAAGAACAGAGTTTTTCAATACCGAGTCGGAGCAAATTCGAAGACAAAGAAATTTGGAAGAACTTCGCATGCAACTCATGCGCGACCCGAACAATTCAGAAGCACAAGAAGAGTTGGTTCAAAGGCTTTTTTCCAATCTTCCAAAAGGGGATAGTGCTGCCCAATCAACAGTTGCCAATACGAAGCGAGAGTCCTTAGATCAAATTGCAGCTGAAACTCCCGGTTTTAATGTGAAAATAAGAGAAACTGAAGCTGTAGCGATAGACTTGGAAACCATCTTAAAAAATCCGGGATCCGAAGATGATTTGATTTTGGAGGAAGGGGATGTACTATCTGTTCCGAAACTTCTGCAAACAGTGAGAATGCGTGGAGATGTAGTTTACCCTACAACACTGCGACATGAAAACGGAAGAAGCTTGAAACATTATATCAACGGAGCTGGGGGATTTGAAAGGAGAGCCAATAGAAAACAAACCTATGTGGTCTATGCGAATGGTGCCGTGAAAAGAACCAAAGGATTTTTGGGAATTAGGAGTTATCCACCTGTGGAGCCAGGAGCAGAAGTGATTGTTCCAACCAAGGGACCAAAAATACCTTTACGATTGGGTGATGTAGTTGGAGTCACTACCGGTTTGGCTACTTTGGCTCTTGTACTTTCCCAAATCAACTGGAATTAATTATGGCTGAAAACAAGCATTTTTCTGATAACCAGTTCACTTTGAAAGAAGTCATTCAGAACCTGAGAGATTGGTTTCGGTATTTTTTATCCCAATGGAAGACATTATTGCTTGCCGGACTAATAGGTATGGTCTTAGGTGCTTTGGTTTCAATTTTCAAGAAACCCGTATTTCATGCTGAAACCTCCTTTGTATTGGAAGAAGGAGATACAGGCAGCTTGAGTCAAATGTCCGGACTCGCTTCTCTCGTAGGTGTTAATTTAGGTTCTTTGGGAAGTACTAGCGGTCTATTCCAAGGGGACAATATCATGGAGTTGTACAAGTCCGATAGGATGCTGGGAGAAACCTTGCTAAGCCCATTTTCTGAGGAAGAGCTATTGATTGATCGCTTTGTTACTTTTGAAGAGCTAGATGAAAAATGGTCTTCAAAAGTAGATATTCCGTCTATGGACTTTTCTATCCCAAGAGAGGAGTTTAGCGTGGCACAGGACTCCGTGGTAAAAGAAGTTGCTAAACTGATCAGAGAAAAGCAGCTGGCTGTTACCAAGCCTGATCGAAAGCTGAGCATCATACAGGTTAGTATTTCTTCCAAGGATGAGGCTTTTGCTAAGGTTTTCAATGAGACCTTGGTCAATAAAGTCAATACTTTCTATTACGAAACCAAGACAAAAAAAACAGGGGAAAATTTGGCTATTCTCCAATCTCAGGCTGACTCTGTTCGGGCGATTTTGGATGAGAGTATAGGGGCATATGCCAGTGCGCAGGATAGAGTTCCCAATGCCAACCCTTTACTTTCCACAGCTACCATTGAAAGCCGCAAAAGACAGATTGATGTACAGGCCTCGGGGGCTGTTTATCAAGAGATAGTGAAAAATCTGGAAATAGCCCGGGTTAATCACAGAAACAATTCCCCGCTGATACAGATTATCGACTCTCCAAGATATCCATTAAAAAGAACTGAAATCCGCTTGGTGAAAGGGATTGTTTTGGGTGCAGTTATTATAGGTTTGCTGGTGCTTTTTGGCTTGTATTTCAACAGACTGTACCAAAAACATGTGCAGGAAAGCTAAAATAAAGCTGCCATGTTTGAAAAACTCACATTACTTCCGCTCAGCAATTTTATTCGCAATAAGTCCATTCAGAACTTTCTCTTTTTGGGCATTATTCAGTCTTCCAATGTGCTAATTTCTATTATTTCCATGCCCTTGTTGATTCAAAGCATAGGGGTAGACCAATTTGGACTGGTTAATTTGGCGCTTTCTGTAATTGTGATAATGAATGTTTTGGTAGTATATGGTTTTAACTTAAGTGCTCCGAGAGAAGTGGCAGTCAGTCAACAGGATAAGGAAGCTTTATCACATCTGGTTTCCAACGTTTTTTCAGGCAAAATCATTTTGGCAGCCATTGCTACAATTCTGATATTGGTAGGAGCATTTGGGTTCAACCTTTTTCAGGAATATCAACTCATTCTGGTTTTCTCATCATTGCTATTATTTTCCGAAGCCACCCTGCCCCTTTGGTTTTTTCAGGGAATGGAAAAGATGAAGTTGGTCTCTATCGCCAACATATTTTCAAAGCTCCTATTTTTAATGGGAATCGTTTTGTTTATCCACAGACCAGAGCAGAGCCATTGGGTCAATTTTATGTTAGGCCTTTTTGGATTGATTATCAACATCCTTTTAATTTTTTATATAAATAGAGTTTTTGGAATTAAAATTATTAAACCAGAATGGTCTGAAATTTTAAAAAGTTATATTCAGAATTTTCTGCTTTTTTTAAGTAGCGCAACAAGTTTTATTTCAACAAATGGTGGGCTAATCATTTTGAGCTTTTTCTCTGTGGCAGAAACCTTGGGAATGTATAGTTTGGCCGAGCGTGTTGTAATGGTTCTGCGTTTATTCCCTGCCTTGATTATTCAGGCTATTTTTCCCAATGCCTCCAAACTATATCAAGCCGACCCTGTTCGATTTTACAAGTTTCTCAAAAACGTATATCTCCGAGTTTTACTGGCTGGAATATTTATATCCGCAGGAACCCATTTTGCTGCGCCTTGGATCATTCAGGTTCTGTCACGAAGTGATTTGCAAGAGTCAGTTATGTATCTGAAAATATTAGCGGCGGTCCCCTTTTTAGCCTGCTTAAATGTGGGAAATGTAACGCTCCTTTTGGTTGCAGACTTGAAAGAATTACTCTTCAAGGCCAGTTGGATGATGTGCGTGTATATGATTATTGTATCCGCTATATTAACCTATTACTTTGGAGGAATAGGTTTATGTTTCGGGATTATTTCCACCGAAATCATCGTGTTTTTGATTTGTCTGGTTTTGCTATATCGCCACGAAAAAAATCTCGTTCATGGTTTTTACTCCTGATCCATCGGTTGCTATTATCCTAGTCAATTGGAATGGGTTAGATTTTACCCGGAATTGTCTGGATTCATTACTGAAATTAGACTTCCCGGATTTTAAAATTATTCTGGTAGACAATGATTCCCAAAAGCCTGAAGGAGTAGTCCTGAAAAATGAATTTCCAGATATTTTATTAATTGAAAATGAGGAAAACCTAGGCTTTTCAGGAGGCAACAATGTTGGAATCAGAAAGGCTTTGGAAATGGGTTTTTCCCATTTATTATTACTCAATAATGACACGCTTGTAGAGCCTGATTTTTTGGGAAAAATGGTGCTTGAAATGCAGCAAAAAGCTTCATTGGGAGTCGTGCAACCCATGATCTGTTTTTTGGATGATAGAGAAAAAATATGGTCTGCAGGCGGAAAATGGATTGAAGGACTTGGTCGGGCAAAAACGCTGGGAGATAGAAAAAATTTAAAAAAATATAGAGTTACCAGTTCTAATTTAGATTGGGCAACTGGATGTTGCATGCTGATTTCTAGAGAGGCTGTTTTAGCAGTAGGCTTATTGAACGAGCAATATTTCGCCTATTTTGAAGATGTAGAATGGTCTTTGAGAATCCGAAAGGAAGGTTTTGAAATCGGTCTCGTTCCAGATGCAAAAATTTACCATGAAGCTGGGGCTTCTTCTAAAAAGAAACACTCAGAAGGAACCCTCAATGCGCGGGTATTCTATTTCCACGTGCGTAATCAATTTTTCCTTTTGAGAGGATTAGCTCAAGATGAATCCTCCAAGGGTTTCAAACCTTTAGAGGCTTATTTGAGAAACCTTGGAGGGTTCGCCTATCATATGTGTAGGTTTACTTTATGGATGGTCTATTTCCTGCTGAGGGGACGTTTTCGAAAGCTCAGAGCAGTGGCCAAAGGCATTAGAGATGGGTTTTCAACACCACTTAGCCCAGCACCCCAATGGCCTTAATCGTATTTCTACTCATCACTTTGGCTGTCAGCGCAGGCTTTCTTTGGACTTTGGAAAAAATGATTTTTCAAGGTAAATGGAGCTATTTTATCTATTTCTTAGCCGCTTTTCTTCCTATTTATATCACTAGTCTTAGCGTAGTTTATTTAGCTACAGAATCTTCGGCTGTAGTAGGATTTTTTCAAATCTTGAAGGAGCTCATTATTCTTATAGCCTTAGCAGTATTTCTTCTGTATAATAAGAAAATTGGCTCATATCCCTTTCGATTGCTTGCCACAGATTGGTTTTTTCTGGCCTTTTTGGCTTTGGCTTTTTTCTACCTTTTGTTACCCATAGGAGAAGCTTCCTTTTTAAATAAGGCTTTGTATTTTAAAAGTATGTTGATTCCTGGCTTGATTTATTTTCTGGGAAGAAACAGCTCTTTTCAGGATTGGGAAATAGGACGCATTTTCAAAATCATCTTTTTCGTGGCTATTGGGGCCTTTTTGGTCAATTTAGTAGAGTATTTTCTATTGAATGCCCATCTACAGCAATTCACCGGTTATGCCCTTTTTAATTTATACATCAACGACATTGAGCCAACAGGGAATTACGGGTTGACTTGGACTTTTGAAACCACCAATGCCATGAAGCGCCTAGCTAGCTTTTTCTCTGATCCTTTGGAAATGGCGAGCTCTGTTTTGATGGGGTTTGCTGCAGGACTGATTTGGTTTCTGACCAGCAGACGAGAATACAACTGGCTTTACTTATTGGTCATGGCCTGTTCTCTGGGAAGTTTGGTGTTCTCTGCCTCCAGAGCTGCCTTTGCCGCCTTTTTTGTGATGATTTTTTTCATTGCCTTGGTATTTAAGCTTTACAAATTAATTGGAGCTGGATTTTTGGCTCTAGTTGCATTTGCAATTTACGTGGTCTTTTTCGCCTCAGAAGACTTTTACTTCTTTGTACTGGACACTCTGACTTTTGAAAATACATCCAGCATAGGACACGTGGTTGAATGGCTTTTGGCTTTGGATTCGATGATAGCCAACCCATTGGGAATAGGTTTAGCGATGAGTGGGAATTTCGGAAGTGTGGAAGATGATCTTCGGGTGGGTGGAGAAAATCAATTTCTTATTTTTGGGGCACAATTGGGATGGATAGGAATGATTCTGTATATCGCTACACTTTTAAGCGGGATTAGGACAGCACTTATAGTTTTTAATTTTACAGATAATACTTACAATGCCAGAATTGCTTTTGTAGGAGGAATTGTTAAGGTTGGATTGCTTTTGCCACTATTCACTGCAAATGTTGAAATTTACACTTATATATCTTGGGTAACTTGGTGGATGATAGGTTTGAGTGTTAGGGAGTATTCTAAAATAAAATATAAATGATTTTACATAGAGAGTGTCCACTTTGTGGGTCAAAGATTTTAAAAGGGTTTGCAATAGATACTTTAAGAAAAGGTCCTCATATTTCTCGGGTGAAGTGTGTGAATTGTAATTTAGTTTTTGCAAATCCTATGGCAGATGAAAAGGAATTAGAATCCTACTATAATAATTATTATGAAAAGGAACATTATGAAGCTGTTAATTACAAGCAATTAATTTCTGAACATTTTATTAGAATTTCTACTCTAAATGAGGAGTCTATCAGGAAAGAAGCAGTGTTTCTTAAATTGTTGGGTGGGGGGACTAGATTTTTAGACGTAGGTTGTGGTTTAGGGCTTGGTCTTGCCTATGCTAATCAAATGAATTGCGAATTATTTGCAACTGAATTTGATAGTGGTGCATTAGAGTTTGTTAAATCGCATTTTCCCGTTACTACATTTCATGGTGATATTTGGGAAGCTAATTATCCTGATTCTACTTTTGATTTTATTCATATTTCCCATGTTATAGAGCATGTCCTGGATCCAATCGCATATATTCAAGAAATGAAGCGAATTCTTAAACCTGGCGGGCACTTAGCTATTGGAACTCCTAACTTTTCAAGCAACCTGTATAAGATTCATCGTTGGGTTAAGCTGCTTAAACTGGAAGTACCTGATATTATAGATGGAGTTGAACACACTTTTCTTTTCCCAAAAGAGTTGCTTCAAAAAATTTGTGAAGAACAGGGTTTTAATGTAGTTCAACATTTCACTCAAAACTACGGCGAAAAGCTGAGTAATTTGGTCAAGTATAAAATGTCACTGAGGAAAAAGTTAAATAGACTGGTTCAAAATATGTTTCAAGTCAATCAATGGATTGTTTGCGAGAAAAATAATTAATATGAATATCTCAAATGACTAAAATAGTTATTTTAGTTTTTAGTAACTTTATAAGGCGTTTCTACATTTTAAAATCTTAATAAAACCTAAAATTTATTAAGCCCTATTTGCTTAAACAACTTCTGGATTTTTTGAAGTTTTTGTAACATAGCCTACGGAACAGAGTAATTCTAGGTCCAGATTTATATCAGGACAGCAATTGGTGAGATGACTTATAAAGTTTTAGATTTTAAAGATATGTATCCAACCAATGAAGTAGATCCTTATCTAATATGTCTTTTTAGGAAGATCCTAGCTTTGTTATTCAAATTTCTATAAATAATTATTCCCCTAAGCCTGCTTATTCTTATTGAAGGTTGCTAGGATGAGACCTTAAATCACTCCTTAAGCAACAACCCATCAGTATTTATGATAACCAAATAGCGGAAAGGCTGTACATTTTCAGACTTTCCATTAAATAAGTAAATATAATGATTGTGAACAGCCGAAATAACCGAAAAAGATACCACCCTCAGATAGCATCATCAGTTAACTTTTCTGGGAAAAACTTTAAAGGTTTACTGGCGTCCGACTACCTATTGACTGTTACAGATCTCCGCCGATTTAAAAGTGAAATTTTTATGATCTTTGCCAAGAATAAACTTTAAAGATTTTCGATGGGGACAAATTAAAGGAGCTATACAAGAACTGGCTTTAGCCATCAATATGATGATAAAATTCTAGATTAATTATTACAGTAAGTTTCATAAATGGCAACATCAACGGTGTGAATATGGCTTTGGCTGAAAAAAAAGGTTATTAAGTGGAAGATGACGAAGAAACGAAGTATTAAGAAAATAAAAGCTATCAAGTGTTTTAAAATTGGCCTTCGAAGAAACCTTAATCTATTGGTAAATCAGCAAATGCTACAATTATTCATTTGCAAGAGCAAGAGAGCAGACTTTGGAAGCTTTCGACTTTACGGAGGGACTGTCTCCTACGTTGATATAGAGGGTTAGGGGTGAAACTCACTTTCTCTTCTCAAAAAAGTTTAGGAAAACTTAAAATGATTTTTGTTTTTATTAAATCTTTTCTAAATTACTACACTTAAACTTATTTTATATGAAAAATTTATTTAAAAATTTTATAGGGGTAACTATTTTGGCCTCTGTTATTTTATTTGGTTGTCAAACAGAAATTGATGAACCAAAAGCTTTAAATGAAAATGAGATTTTTATTGAAAAGATTGAAAATCCAGATCCAAGGTTAATTAGCTACATGGAGTATTTTGGGTTGAAAGGGAAGTCAATTGAAAAATTCAATAATGATTTTCTTGTCGATGGAGATTTATTAATCACTAATCAAGATCTTAGTATTTTCACTGAAAAAAAACGAGATAATGAAGGAAAGAAAGGTTTAACTTCAGAAAATCAACAGTACCGTTTTCAAAATATTGTTAGTTATACTCCGAATGTTATAAGAAGAATAAAATATAAGTTTGCCTCTTCTGTGCCAATTTCAGGGGACGGTGGCCAATGGAGAACAGCAACCACAGCAGCATTTAATGAATGGAATTCAATAAGAAACTCAAGTCTTTATTTTGAGCCTACAACAGGGGTTGCAGATATTGAAATTTCGGGTTTTTTTTCCTCCGGATCTGGTATAGCAGCTGCGCAAGGGCCTAATGGATTAGGAAATCCAGGAAGTCAAATTTATATAAATACATATTATAATTATCTTTCTTTGGATTGGAAAATTCAAACAATGGCGCACGAGATTGGCCACACTGTTGGATTTCATCATACTGATTATAATACACCAGGAGCAAACCCAAACAACACGGTTGGAATTTTGATAGCAGGAACATGGACAAGTGATCCTAATTCAATTATGAATCATCAACTGACTAAAGGTTGGACTGGGTTCCCTTATTTAGATCAGTTGTCAATAAGAACATTATATCCTTTGGATTTAAGTGAAAAACCATTTTATGCTTATCAAAAAGTAGCAACTGGAGGGTTCAATTGGACGCCTAACTGGAATTTATACGGATTTGGAAGTCAAGGCTTCGCCTATTGGGGTTTTAATGGCTATGTATTTACTTCATCAAAACCAAATACTGTACCACTTTATAAATACCGAAATACGATTACCCATGTAGATTACATGACTACTAACCCAAATTTATCTAATGAATTCCCTAGTTATGCAAACCAAGGCCTATTAGCTTATGTTTATTCTGGCCCTGCAAGTGATAGAGTTCCTGTTTACGAATATTATCATCCTGATAAAGGATTTCATTTTACAACAATTTTAAACGATGGTGTTGTATCTTCTGGCGGATGGACTGGCGGGGGAATTGCCTTCTATGTTCTTAAAGTTGATCAGTTTAATTAATTTCTAATTTTCAAAGCTCATAATGCTTGATCACCTCCTTATAATCAAGGAGGTGATTTTTTATAAATATTTTGGATTCACTCAAAGATTCTAATTTTTAAAATTACTTTTCCTCTTTACCAATCACATGTTTTTTGAGAGATGAAGCCCTCGTAACTCCGGAAACAACTTTAAACCTCATTCCCTCTCTTCATAATCCACTGATACTCTAAGATCGCTTCAAAGGAGGGGCATTCTTTGATTCGTTCCCAAGGTTCTATTATTCCATTCCCGTTTTTGTCAGGCGAAAAGTCCCTGTGTCCTAAAATCTTGATGGTTGAGATGTCCTGAAACTGCCTGGCCCATGCTAAGGATTGAAAAATACAGTTTAGAATACCCGCTTGCTGTTGCTCTGTCCGTGTATCCATAGCCAAATGGACATTTTCAGGATGCACTCCACCCACATAACAAATATGAATGGCGTGCTGATTGTAACCCTTCACTCCATTACTGACTTGATCCAATGGAAGCAATTGATGAATTAAGCCATCCACTTCAATCAAAAAATGATAGCCTGGAACTTTCCATTTTAGTGTCTCGTTCCAAAATCTTTCGATTCCCTCTCTGCCTGCATATCCCGCAGAACAATGAATTACAAGGTGTTTGATATATCGGGTTTTTGAGATCATGTGATTTTGTATTTGTATGATTGAG
>NZ_VLOG01000051.1 GCF_007655305.1 Algoriphagus algorifonticola | reverse complement strand
CGGAAGCTTCGCCTGCCAGTATTCTAAGGTTTAAGCAAGAAGATTTTCAGTTTTTTTTCATGCGGCATATTTTAATATGTCTACATAGCTGGAATTTCGGTTGACAACAGCAAAAGCCCTTGCAATAAGTTTATTTCTGATAATATTAAGTGTGCTCATTTTGCTTTTCCCTTCACCGGTTCTTCTCTTGTAATAGGTCTTCATCTCAGTGCTGTATTGGATGGCTGTGCCTGCACATAATGTCAGCAGTGTTTTAATTCTCTTATTCGCCAGCGGACTGGTTTTGGTTCTCCCTCGATAGGATGTACCTGACTGGTTGGGAAACGGTGCTGTTCCTGCATAACTGGCAAACTTTCTCCAGCTATCGAATAGGGTAAACCCTTCTGTTAAGACGATAAGTGCAACAGCTGTCTGTGGGCCTATGCCCTTGATAGAGTTAATCAGCTTATATTGGTTCATTAACAGTTCATCTTTGCGTAAAAGTTTGTCTATTTCTTTCTCTACGGTTTCGATCTGTTTATCTAAACAAGCGATTACTTCGGTATTGGATTTTTGATAGACTTTTAATTTGTTTTCTGAAACTACAGCTTCATATTCTTTGATACGGGTGATGTAAGCTGCTCTGTCTTTTACAAGTCGCTCTCTGTAATTAAACAGCTTTTTGAGATCCTGGATGACCTTTTTGGGAGGAACAGTGGGGATAATCTTCTCCTGCTTTTCATAAAGATATTCAGCTATGTCTTTAGAGTCTGCCTTGTCTGACTTACCTCTTCTTATTCCCAAGGATCGCTTTAATTCAAGTCCTGAGATGATATAAAATGGTAGGGAGTGCTTTTCAAGAAACAAAGCAAGTTCTGAAGAATAAATCCCAGTGGATTCAAATCCGAAAAGCAGTTCTTCTGCGAGTATTAACCCAGAGTTTTCCATTACCCATTCCACCAGCTCCTGGTAACCTTTCTCATTATTTTCAAAGACTGCGTGGCATTGGTTGATCTTCAGATAAGCATCAAGTGTAGATTTACTTACATCGACTCCAATAATTGATTTGAATTTCATAATTTAGACATTGAAGTTTAACAAATGAGAGTTGCGGAAACTAAAACCTTTAACAGGCCTAAAGCCTAAAATTCTAACTGGTTACTGGCAACTCAACTAAGAATGGGGACTGATACTGGCAAGAGGTCGCTAGCCTAGCCGTGGCGAAAGTTCACCCCATTCTTTTTCAATTTATTCAATATCTGAGTCACTTAATAATCGTAAAGATATTAGCTCTGATTTTCTCAAATAATTCTACTTTGCAAACCTAAAGGCCGTGGCTGGGTCTTCGGTCATCGGTCTTCCAATCGGTCAAACAAAGAAAATATGGCAACTGGCATGATTGCGGATAATCAGATTAGATTTTATCTGTTACAATTTTTCCAACTGTCTGATATTTTTATCTGCAACAGACTTTAAAAGCTGTGAAAGGTTATCCCCTTTCTCTTCCGCATAAACATCCGGCCCAGGGATTCCCACTCTCATTCCTACGATTTTGACAGCAGATGATCCATGTCCTTCCGTGGAAAAATAAATGTCGACTGCATTGATTTTGGACGCGTGACGACCGATCTTATCTATCTGGTTCCTAATCAGTTGCTGGACAGAAGAGTCAATATCAAAATCCACTGCCTGTACGTCTATTTTTATGGCTTTATAGTTTTCTGTGTAATTCATGGAAACAATTGATTGTTGTTTTAGTTGATAATATAAGAATTTCTTTTTATATTATATGTAGAAATTTTAGTATAAATCCTTTTTAAAAATCAAAATAAATAACCAATTATGAAAATTTTTGATAAAAACTTATTCTTGGAACTCACTCAGAACAAAAGTGAGCCATTCATTTCTATTTACGTGCCTACATCACGTAAAAGCACAAACGCTTACAAAGACGACCAAACACGTTTTAAAAATCAATTATCACAAGTCGAAAAAGATTTAGAAAAGAATTGGGGTATGGATGAAAGAAGCATCTCGAAGACTCTTCGTCCCGCTTTTCAATTATTGGAAGACTTTAATTTTTGGCAACATAATTCGGACCTATTAGCGGTATTTCTAGCTGATGGTGAAATGGAATATTTCCAAGTTCCGATCCCAGGAGTAGAATCTATGAATTTTGTAGGAACCAAAGCTTTTACAATGCCATTAGCCCCAGAACTCAATGATGATGGTCACTATTATTTATTGCTACTAAACTTGGATAGAATTCGTCTATATGAAGCAACAAGAGATGTTATTCAGGAAATTATTTTAGACGAAGAAGAAGTTGCTGTTTCATTTACTGTAGAAGAGGAAATAGCCGAAAACCAAGGTCATTTACAGGGACAAGGCGGCGTAGGAAGCGCTGGAGCAATGTACCATGGACATGATGGGGGATCGGATGAAGAGAAGAAAACAACAATCCTAAACTATTTTCACCGTATGACCAATATGCTGGAACCTCTGCTCAATAAAAATCCACTTCCTCTTTATCTCGCAGGAGTTGACTATTTGATTCCATTATTCCGCGAGGCTAGCAAATACAATCATTTACAAGATGGCCATGTCAGTGGAGCCTTCACCGAAAAAGATGTGATGAGTCTTCATCAAAAATCCTGGCAATTAGCTTCAAACTATTTTTCTTCTGAGAGAAGAAAAAGAATGAATGATTTCGAAGAAAAGAAAAGCGAGGGCTTATCCATTCAAAATGATAAAACCGCATTGATTAAAGCTGCCCATTCAGGAGCCTTGGACACACTTTTTGTTGATGAAAAACATGAGCATGTTTGGGGTACATTCGACACCCATAAACATCAGGTAAATTATCGGGAATCAAGGGATAAGCACAGTCACTGTTTGATTGATTTGACAATTAGCCACACCATCAAAAATGGAGGTAAGGTCTTTCTAATGAACTCGGACTCACTCCCTGGAAATGATATCATGGCTGGTATTCTTAGGTATCCCCTGAGTTAAAAAAATAAGCCCCGGAAAATTCCGGGGCTTCATCATTAAAGGTTTATTGAATTACTTTTTGATATCCAGTTTGGTTCGAAGCTCCTCAATATTCAGAATCTTCGAAATCTCCTCCTGTTCCAATTTTTTGAATCTAGCAAGTTGCACATCAATTTGCTGAGTTAATTCTTTTCTCACTTCTACAGATTGATCAGTTGGAGGATAATCACCATTTCCAACCACGCTATTTAAATGAGCCAATTTATTATTCAGCCTGATCGGATAGTTTAGAGGATCTTGACCGCTTCTGTTTTTGGTCTGGTACAAGGTCTCTTCTATCTCCTGCATTTGAGCTTTGATTTGCTCCAGGTTGGCTGGCTTGTTTTCCATACTATCCAGTTCAGCTCTGTACTGACGAATCAATTTAATAGTCTGATGCGTTTCTGTCAGCTTGCGGTTCACATTCATGAGAAACTCAAACTGTTTTTCCAATCCCGCCTGAGTGGTTTCATATCTAGGGTCTGCCAAAACTTTGAATCCTTGCTCCTGTCTTTCCCCGTCCAAGGTAACTCTTACCTTATAATCACCAGGAACAACCTTTGGTCCTCGAAGATTAGCAGCCCACATGATGAGACCATCAAATCCTTCCGCATCTTCTACTCTCAAATTCCAATTGAATTCATTGCTACCCGCTTTCACTTTTAAAGTATCACCCTGGTAGCCTTTGCTAGAAAAGGTTCTAAGAACATTATTCCCATTATCCAAAAACTCAATCTTAAGCTCTTGTTTAGGCTCCTCTTTGATAAAATAATACACCAAAACTCCTCCTGGTCTGTTGGTCCCCATGGTCGGAGACTTCCTTTTTACACCATCTATTCTATAAGAATCCTGAGGTTTGAATAGATGCAACTTTTTATTCTCAATACCTGGCTCTGCCTGATGCAAAACAGTTAGATCATCGATAATCCAGAAAGAACGGCCCTGCGTTGCAGCAATCAAATTATTATCCTTGATAGCCAAGTCAGTTATCGGAACGATAGGAAGATTCATTTGCAAGGAATGCCAATTTGCCCCATCATCTTTTGAATAATACATACCAGTCTCGGTGCCTGCGTAAAGCATTCCCTTCTTAACAGGATCTGCGCGAATTACCCGGGTGAAATGCTCTGCATCTATCCCTTTGGTAATTTTAGTCCAGGTTTTACCATAATCCTTGGTCTTATATAAGTAAGGCTCAAAATTCCCACTTTTATAACCAGTTGCTGCAAAATAAGCCTCACCTGCTTCATATGGACTCGCCTCAATACTATTGATCTGTAACCATTCCGGCATGGCGGAAGGAGTCACATTCACCCAGGTCACCCCATTATCTGTAGTCACATGCACCAATCCATCATCAGAACCAGCCCAGATTACCCCTTTCTTCACAGGAGACTCTGCAGCCGTGAAAATAGTGGCATAATACTCTACAGAAGTATTGTCTTTGGTAATTGGACCACCGGATGAACCTAATTTACTCGCATCATTTCTGGTCAAATCAGGCGAAAACACTTCCCAACTTTGTCCCTCATTAGTGGATCTATGAAAGCGGTTACTGGTCGTGTAAAGCATATTAGGATCATGCGGTGAGAAGAAAATCGGGAAGTTCCATTGAAATCTATACTTCATGTCTTCCGCTCCATGTCCCATAGGATTATCAGGCCATACATTGACTGTTCTGCTGATTCCTTTTTCATGATCCTCCCGGGTCAAAAGTCCCCCATAAGAACCCCCATATACAATGTCATTATTCTTTGGGTCCGGAGCGATCCAACCAGACTCTCCACCTGCGGTAGGCTCCCAGTCATCTTCAGTAATCCCTCCTCTTCCGTCTACTCTGTGACGGATTCTAACAGTTGAATTGTCCTGCTGCGCACCGTAAATTCTGTATGGAAAAGAATTGTCTGTGGTCACTCTGTAGAATTGAGAAGTCGGCTGATTCATATAAGTGGACCAGTTAGCTCCGCCATCTTCGGAAACTTGCGCTCCACCGTCATCGGCGATAATCATACGCTGATTGTTATTTGGATCTATCCACAAATCATGATGATCTCCATGTGGAGCATTGGAACCTTTGAAAGTTTTCCCGCCATCAGTCGATTTGTGATAGTTTACGTTTAAAACATAAACTGTTTCCTCGTCTTGAGTGTCTGCATAAATTCGGGAATAATACCAAGCTCTTTGTCTTAAGCTCCTATCCTCATTGGTTTTGGACCAGGTTTGTCCTGCATCCGTGGAAGTATACACTCCTCCATTATCATTTTCAATGATGGCATAAAGCCTGTTAGAGTTCAAAGGAGAAACGGTTACCCCCATAATTCCTAAAATTCCTTGAGGAAATCCTTCTTTGGATGTAAGGTCTTCCCAGTTTTTACCGCCATCTGTGGACTTAAACATTTTTGATCCAGGCCCACCACTTTCCAAAGAATAAGGAGTTCGCTTGATCTCCCAAGTTGTTGCATATAGGATATCAGGATTATTAGGGTCTAAAATCAAATCAACAGCACCCGCCACGTCGGAAACAAAAAGAACTTTTTCCCAAGAAGCACCTCCATTGGTGGTTTTGTAAACACCCCTTGTAGCATCAGGCTTAAATAAATCTCCCAAAACTGCTGCATAAACTACATCAGGATTGCTGGGATGAATTCTTAGTCTTGCAATAAACCGGCTTTTATCCAAGCCTGCTCTTTCCCAGCTTTTGCCGGCATCCTTACTTTTCCAGACTCCGTATCCAAAAGAAACATTTCCACGGACCGTTTTCTCTCCTCCTCCTGCATACACTACACTAGTGTCACTTTCAGAAACAGCAACAGCACCGATAGAACCACCGAAAAAGCCGTCGGAAACTGACTTCCAGGTATTCCCGGAGTCAACAGTTTTCCAAACACCTCCGCCGGTAGAACCAAAATAGTAAGTATGGTCAGAACCAGCTACTCCGGTAACTGCATCGGACCTGCCTCCACGAAATGGGCCAACAAGCCTCCATTCGAGTGCTTTGTAAACAGAAGGATTAGGTACATTTTGGGCATGGGAAGAGTTTACCTGAAAAATAAAACAGAGCAAAATCCCCAATAAACCCAATGAAAATCGATTTCTCATAAGGATAATATTTGGTGGTTTCTTGAAGTTAAAAAATTAGGATAAGTCTTTGACTCTATTGCTAAAAAATTGATCAGTGGTCGGAATTCTTTTTTGGCTAGAAACAAAAAAACCCTTTCCGAGGAAAGGGTTTTGATTTTCGTTTTAGTAGGTATTAAGCCTCAGCTGGCAAAACACTTACGTAAGACTTACCGTCTGCTTTCTTTTTGAAAGTTACAACACCGTCAGAAAGTGCAAACAAGGTATGATCTTTACCAACACCTACGTTGTTTCCAGGGTGATGCTTGGTACCTCTTTGTCTTACAATAATGTTACCGGCGATAACTTGCTCGCCTCCAAATTTCTTCACACCCAATCTTTTGGAATGTGATTCTCTACCGTTTTTGGAACTACCTACACCTTTTTTGTGTGCCATGGTCTGATTCGTTTATGGTTTTCTAATAGAAAACTTAGAGTGTAATATTTTCAATCAATACTTTGGTGAAGTCTTGTCTGTGACCGTTCTTCTTCTTGTAGCCTTTTCTACGCTTCTTTTTGAAGACGATGACTTTATCACCTTTAACATGATCCAGCACCTTGCCAGATACCTTAGCGCCCTTAATTAAAGGTGCACCAACAGACACATTCCCATCAGCTTCTGCTAATAGTACTTGGTCAAATTCCACGGAAGCGCCAGTTTCTGCGTCTAGCTTTGGAGCATAAACAAACTGATCTTTTGTTACTTTGAACTGCTTTCCTGCGATGTTTACAATTGCGTACATGTGTTTCTTTCTAGATTCTTTGTCGAAATCGGAGTGCAAATATAAGGAAGAGTATTTGAAGAAAAAAATGGCTCCATAAAATTATTATGGCCTTAAGCAATGCCCTTTCAGCAACTTAGAGCTGCGCAAAAAGTAATTATCAGTAATCTCTTTTTTCAGGAGCTTTAAAAGCCAAGATTTGTATCAATACATTCAAAGGTAGGTAAATATAATTAGTACTAAGAAATAGGGCAAGCAATCATTGGACTCAAGCAATTTCAAAAGACAAGAAGATTCTCGATAGAAAATTCAAATAGCTGCTCATACCTGATTTTCAGCTGTTTATTTTATTTTAAATCGATTGAATAAAATTGAACATCGGTCAAAAATCACTTGAATTTTGTTAAAAATATTTTTTTCAAAAAAACTGAAAAAAGTTTCAACGCCTCAAAATGCTCATTTCAGCTTATCTTTTACTTTATCCGAGTAGATATAAGGTAATGGTTTTATGATACTTAAATAGTTTTTGACTATTGTTCAAAAAACACCCTAATTCAGGACTTCGGGGGTTTTATTTCTGGATTTTGGTTCACATATTTGTTCAAAGGCTGTTCTAAAAAGGCAGCCTTTTCTATCCCCGGCAACGATTACTGAAGAGCTATTTGTCTGAAATTAACTTTATTAGAACATTATCAAATAAACCAAAGAGAACGATGCAAGCAGAACCAATTTTAGAAGAGAATAAGAATCGCTTTGTTTTATTCCCAATCCAACACGCAGACATTTGGAAATTTTATAAACAGGCAGAAGCCAGCTTCTGGACGGCTGAGGAGATTGATTTAGGACAAGACATGAGAGACTGGAAAAACCTCAATGACGGGGAGCGCCACTTTATTTCTCACGTTTTGGCTTTTTTCGCGGCAAGTGATGGTATTGTCAATGAAAACCTGGCTGAGCACTTTGTGGCAGAAGTACAATATACGGAAGCTAAGTTTTTCTATGGATTTCAAATTGCCATGGAAAATATCCACTCAGAAACTTACAGCTTGCTTATCGATACCTATATCAAAGACGCGGCAGAGCGAGACAAATTACTAAATGCGATTGAGCATATTGATTGCGTTAAAAAGAAAGCCGACTGGGCATTGAGATGGATTGATAATGGAAGTTTCCAAGAAAGACTCATTGCTTTTGCTGCTGTAGAAGGAATCTTCTTCTCTGGTTCATTCTGTTCTATTTTCTGGCTGAAGAAAAGAGGATTGATGCCAGGGCTTACTTTCTCTAATGAATTGATTTCACGAGACGAGGGTCTTCACTGTGACTTTGCTTGTCACCTTTATACCCAACACGTACAAAACCCGCTTCCAAAAGAAACTGTCAAAGAAATTATTATGGACGCAGTTGCCATCGAAAAGGAATTTGTGACCGATGCACTTCCGGTAAGATTGATAGGAATGAATGCAGATTTGATGTGTCAATACATCGAATTCGTTGCGGACCGATTATTGATGGAACTAGGATGCGATAAGGTATGGAACAGTACTAATCCATTTGATTTCATGGACATGATCTCCCTTCAGGGTAAAACCAACTTCTTTGAGAAGCGAGTAGGTGATTATCAAAAAGCCGGCGTGATGAAGTCCAATGATGCCACAGAATCAGCGCGCTTCTCTTTAGGGGAAGACTTTTAACCTCAAACCACATTACCCAACCATTAACCTCACCTGAACTATGCTAGTAATAAAAAGAGACGGAAGACGCGAATCAGTTCGCTTTGACAAAATCACAGCACGAATAGAGAATCTGTGCTATGAGCTGGATCCTAAATTTATACAGCCTATAGAAGTTGCCAAAAAGGTAATTGATGGTTTGTATGATGGAGTAACTACCTCTGAGTTAGATAATCTAGCCGCAGAAGTTTGCGCTTCATTGACAGTGAAGCATCCGGATTATGCGATACTTGCTGCACGGATTGCCATCTCTAATCTGCATAAAACAACCAGTCAGTCTTTTTCAAATACCATGAAAAGACTTTACACTTATGTCAATCCGATCACAGGTGAGAATGCGGCATTGATTGACCCGGAAGTGTATGGCATTATTAAAAAGAATGCGGCAAAGTTGGATGCGGCGATTGATTACAAAAGAGACTTTGGATACGATTACTTCGGCTATAAAACCTTAGAAAGATCCTACTTGATCCGTTTAGATGGAAAAGTAGTAGAGCGTCCACAGCACATGTTGATGCGGGTAGCCGTAGGTATTCATAAAGAAGATTTGGATTCTGTAATCGAAACTTACAATCTCCTTTCTGAAAAATGGTTTACTCACGCGACTCCTACCCTCTTCAACGCAGGAACTCCAAAACCGCAACTTTCCTCTTGCTTCCTTCTGACTATGAAGGATGACAGTATTGATGGAATTTATGATACATTAAAGCAATGTGCTAAGATCTCACAATCTGCAGGAGGTATTGGTCTTTCTATCCACCATGTAAGAGCTAAAGGTTCTTATATCAAAGGAACCAATGGCGTATCTAACGGAATCGTACCGATGTTAAGAAACTTCGATATGACCGCAAGATACGTGGATCAAGGAGGAGGAAAAAGAAAAGGATCTTTTGCCATCTACCTAGAGCCTTGGCATGCTGATATCAAAGACTTCTTGGAGCTAAAGAGAAACCATGGTAAAGAAGAAATGCGAGCCAGAGACTTGTTCTATGCACTTTGGATTCCAGATCTTTTCATGAAGCGAGTAGAACAAAACGAAAATTGGTCTTTGTTCTGTCCTAATGAATGCCCAGGTCTTTCCGATTGCCATGGCGAGGAATTTGAAAAGCTATACGAAAAGTACGAGCGTGAAGGAAAAGCAAGAGAAACCATCAAAGCTCAGGAATTGTGGTTTGAAGTGCTGGAATCTCAAATCGAAACAGGAACTCCATATATGCTCTACAAAGATGCGGCAAATGGAAAGTCCAATCAGAAGAACTTGGGAACTATCAAGTCCTCCAACCTTTGTACCGAGATTATAGAATACACTGCTCCGGATGAGGTAGCTGTTTGTAACCTTGCTTCTTTAGCACTTCCTAAATTTGTGACACAAGGACCTGATGGAAAGCTTTTCTTCGACCATCAGAAATTATATGAAATCACCAAAGTAGCTACTCGAAACCTCAATAAAGTAATTGATGTAAACTACTATCCGGTAGAAGAAGCGAAGCGATCCAACTTCAGACATAGACCAATTGGTTTGGGTGTGCAAGGATTAGCGGATGCTTTCATCATGTTGAGAATGCCTTTCGATTCACCTGAAGCAAAAGGATTGAATGAGGACATCTTCGAAACTATCTACTATGCAGCAGTAGAAACTTCCATGGAATTGGCCAAAGTACAAGGTACTTATGAAACCTACGAAGGATCACCAGCATCCAAAGGAGAACTTCAGTTTGATATGTGGGGAGTAACGCCAAAATCCAACAGATGGAACTGGATGGAATTGAAGGAGAAAGTGAAGAAGTATGGTTTGAGAAACTCCCTATTAGTAGCGCCAATGCCAACTGCCTCCACCTCTCAAATCTTAGGAAATAATGAATGCTTCGAGCCATACACTTCCAATATTTACACTAGAAGAACACTATCAGGGGAGTTCATCGTGGTAAACAAGCACTTGATGAAAGACCTGATCAAGCTTGGCCTTTGGAATGATACCATGAGAAACCGATTGATTTCCACCAATGGATCAGTTCAAAATGTACCGGGAATTCCACAGCATATAAAAGATATTTACAAGACCGTTTGGGAAGTTTCCCAAAAAGTGATTATTGATATGGCAGCGGACAGAGGAGCTTACATCTGCCAGTCTCAAAGCATGAACGTCTTCTTGCAAGATCCGAATTTTGGTAAGCTGACTTCCATGCACTTCTATGCCTGGAAGAAAGGTTTGAAGACCGGTATGTACTACTTGAGATCTCAAGCTGCTGCTGCTGCAATCAAGTTTACATTGGACAAAACAGGTTTTGAACCGCAAGATGAAAAAGCAAAAGCTGAAGAAGCTGCTGCTAAATCGACAAAACAAGAAGCCGTGCAATGCTCATTGGATAATCCCGATGATTGCGAGGCATGCGGAAGTTAAATTTTAGAGTTCGTCAATTGGAAAAGCGTCTGGGAATCTCAGACGCTTTTTTTTATAAATTCTTCGTTGAGAACCTTCAACTCACAGATTAATTGACAATAAAATATTAGATTGAGAGCGATTCAATTAATGCCAAAAATCTACTTTTCAGCGAAAACTCAAAAACCACAATATGTTGAATTCGTCAAAAATCAAATCACAACTCCAAAATCTAAACACTGACACTCCTGCCCAATTCGGTATCATGACTCCTCAGCATATGGTGGAGCATATGACTATTACCATGAAGCTTTCCAGTGGAAGAATCAAACTCCCGGAATTTGAACCGAATGAAAAACAGCTGATGCAAAAACAGGCCTTGATCTATACGGATATAGAGTTTCCCAAAGGAGTCAGAGCACCCAATTCAAATGGGGAATTGCCTGATTTAAGGTTTCCAGACTTGGAAACTGCCAAAGAAAAATTGGTGCAAAGTGTCCAGGAATACGAGGAGGCTTTTGAAAACAATCCAAAGTTCAGGTCCATACATCCACGATTTGGCTACCTCACGTTTGAAGAATGGGAAAAATTTCATCATAAGCATTTCAAACACCATTTTGGCCAATTCGGAATTTGGTAAAAGAAAAGAGGTTAGCGTTTCCACTAACCTCTTTTTTTATCTAATTCCAATTACGCCATTTCCTCCTGATTAGCATATTCCTCTACAGGAATACAGCTACACATCAAGTTTCTGTCCCCGTAGGCAGAATCAATTCTTCTGACAGTAGGCCAGAATTTATTGTCTCTTAAATAACCCAAAGGATACACAGCTTTTTCTCTTGAATAAGGTAGATCCCATTCTCCAATCAATACCATATTGGCAGTATGCGGAGCATTCTTCAATACGTTATTCTCTTTGTCTGATTCTCCCCTTTCGATTTCTCTGATTTCTTCTCTGATGGAAATCAAGGCATCACAGAATCTGTCCAATTCCGCCTTTGTCTCAGACTCAGTTGGCTCAATCATCATGGTACCCGCTACCGGAAATGAAACAGTAGGAGCATGGAAGCCATAGTCCATCAAACGCTTCGCAATATCTTCTACTTCTACGCCAAATTCTTTGAAGCTTCTGCAGTCGATGATCATCTCGTGAGCAGCTCTTCCCTTAGTTCCTGTATACAGAATAGGATAATGCCCCTCCAATCGCTCTTTGATATAGTTAGCATTTAGAATTGCCATCTTCGTAGCATTAGTCAGTCCATCTCCTCCCATCATCGCAATGTAGGCATAGGAAATTGGCAAAATGCTTGCACTTCCATAAGGAGCGGCTGAGATAGAGGATACGGCTTGAGTACCACCAGTTTTCACCAAAGGATTTCCTGGAAGGAACGGAGCCAAATGAGCTGCCACACAGATTGGTCCCATTCCAGGTCCACCTCCACCGTGAGGAATACAGAAGGTCTTATGCAAGTTTAAGTGACAAACATCCGCTCCGATTCTGCCAGGAGAAGTCAAGCCTACTTGGGCATTCATATTCGCTCCATCCATGTACACTTGACCTCCAAATTCATGAATGGTCGCACATATTTCCTGAATCGCTTCTTCAAATACTCCGTGAGTGGAAGGATAGGTAACCATCAAAGCTGACAAGTCATTTGCATGAGCTGCAGCCTTTTCCTTCAGGTCAACCAAATCAATATTTCCCTTTTCATCACACTTCACCAAGACTACTTTCATCCCTGCCATTACAGCAGAAGCTGGGTTCGTACCATGAGCTGAGGTTGGGATCAAGGCTACATTTCTATGCCCTTCACCACGGCTTATGTGATAAGCTCGGATCACCATCAATCCTGCATACTCTCCTTGTGCACCCGAATTAGGTTGCAAAGAAGTATCCGCAAATCCGGTGATTTCTGTTAACCAGGTTCTCAAATTGGTAAATAACTCCTGATAGCCTAAAGCTTGATCCATTGGAGCAAATGGGTGAATCTGCCCGAATTCCGGCCAAGTTACAGGAATCATTTCTGCAGTTGCATTCAACTTCATGGTACAAGAGCCCAATGAAATCATGGAATGAACCAAAGAAAGATCTTTTGCTTCCAAACGCTTGATATAGCGAAGCATTTCATGCTCAGAATGGAAGCTATTGAATACCGGATGGGTTAGGTAGGCTGACTTTCTGTTCAAAGCTTCTGGAAGTTCCAAGCTCAAGTTGCTTACCAACTCATCCAAGTTTAAGGTGTGCTTACCTTCTTCTGTAGCAAAAATATTGACGATGGTCTTCACATCTTCCAAAGTCTTGGTTTCATCAAAAGAGATGAAAATTGACTCCGACTCGTAGCGGAAATTCATATTCTCGCCCAAAGCCAAGCCTCTCACTCTTTCGCGGGAAACCTCATTCATTTTCACCTCAATGGTGTCGAAGAATGTCTGCTCACCTACCTGAAGCCCAACTTGCTTCAGAGCTTGAGCAGTTAATTTTGCAAAACCATGTGTTCTCAAAGCAATATCCTTCAATCCCTTAGGACCATGATATACTGCATAGAAGGAAGACATTACAGCCAATAATACCTGAGCAGTACAAATATTGGAAGTTGCTTTCTCTCTTTTTATATGTTGTTCTCTGGTTTGGAGCGCCATTCTATAGGCTTTATTTCCAGTTCTATCGATGGAAACACCGATGATTCTACCAGGGATTTGTCTTTTGAACTCTTCTTTAGTAGCGAAAAATCCAGCATGAGGACCTCCATAACCCATAGGTACTCCAAATCGCTGGGCAGAACCTACGACAACATCTGCTCCCATTTCTCCAGGAGGTGTTAATAGCGTCAAGGCCAGTAAGTCTGATGCAAAAGCAGTCAAAACTTTGTTTTCTTTTGCCGCAGCCACTATCGCTGAATAATCTCTCACAGCACCATCCGCGTCCGGATATTGGAACAAGATCCCGTATAATTCCGGATCAGTCACATCCATCTGCTCGATAGACCCAAACACCAGCTCAATCCCTACAGGTTCTGCTCTAGTTTCCAAAAGAGCCTTGGTCTGTGGGAAAATTTTCTCGTCTACAAAGAATTTATTCGCATTCTTCTTTTCTCTTGGCTTTACAGAATGAAGCATAGTCATGGCTTCAGCAGCAGCTGTACCTTCATCTAGTAATGAAGCATTTGCCAATTCCATTCCGGTCAATTCACTAACCACTGTTTGGAAATTGATGAGCGCTTCCAACCTACCCTGAGCAATCTCAGCTTGATAAGGAGTGTAAGCAGTATACCAACCCGGATTTTCCAGAACATTTCTCAAAACCACTCCAGGAACAATGGTATCATAATAGCCCATTCCGATGAAAGATTTGAAAACTTTGTTTTTGGAAGCCAGCCTTTTGAAATCCTTCAAAAAGTCAGACTCTAACTGAGCTTTTGGAAGGTCCAAAGGTCTCTCCAATTGAATGGATTCTGGAACAGTTTGGTTGATTAATTCCTCCAGGGAAGAGGCTCCGATTTTATCCAACATCTCTGCGATCTCTGCCTCGGTCGGGCCATTGTGTCTGCTCTCAAACTTGACAGCATTAGAAAGGTTAATCTTCATACGAATTGAATGGAAGCTGTAATGAATATTTGGGTTAGAAATACTTTGTCTTTCTGGCGGCAAAGGTAATATTTATCAACAGATAATCTTCTCTTAACCAGTAGAAATTCACCCTCTCAACACTCCTTTCCTGTAAACAGTTTGTGGGAGGCTCAAATTTTTGTATAGCTTAGGGGCCTAAATAAAATTTTATCCAAAAAATCGAGTAGGATCAGCACGATTTTAAAGATCAGAAAAGAAGGGCCGAAGCTTCTAAGCGACGGAATATTGAAGTTTTAAATTAAATAAAAACTATATGAACAAACGATTTGCGTTGACTGGAGCGCTTGCCTTGGGTTTGAGCCTTGGAGCAATTGCACAAAATCCAGTACAGGTGAAATATGCCAATACAATTACGGCAGAAGACTTGAAAGAATATCTGACCTTTTTGGCATCCGACGAGATGAAAGGCAGAGATACCGGTTCTCCGGAAGGATTGATTGCCGCTAACTATTTGGCAGATTTTTATAAAAACTTGGGTTTGACAGGACCTGTGGATGGCAGCTATTTTCAGGCAGTACCTTTGGTAAGCAGCAAGTTTGACAAAGTGACTTTGCAGGTAGGGAAATCAAAATTGGTGGAGAATGAGGACTTCGTCTTCGTGGGAGATGCCAATATGAAGAAATCCTCCAAAACTGAATTGGTGTTTTTAGGCCTTGTCAATGATGAAAATTTGGCCAAAGTAGATGTAAAAGGCAAGCTGGTTGGAATTTGGGCTGTGGGTGAACGCAGTAATAATTTGCTGAATGCAGTGATGGACGCAGGAGCAGCAGGTGCTGTCATTGTAACTATGGAAGGTCAGGCAAATTTTGACAGAATTGCTAACAGATATAAATCATTAGCAGGTCGCGGAAGAGTAGGGTTTGATCAAGCCACAAGCCAAAGACCGGTATTCATGGTCAGCTCCGAAAAAATGGGTGAGCTATTTGGTACCCCGGTGGATGTTTTGAAAGAAGCCGCCAAGTCAAATCCTTCCAGCATCAAATCTCAAAAAGCGTCTTATCAGGTAGTGAAAGATAAAACTCCTTTGGAAGCTTATAATGTATTGGGCTTTTTGGAAGGTACTGACAAAAAAGAGGAGGTATTGGTTATCTCCTCACATTATGATCACGTAGGCGTAAGCTCTACCGGCGAGGTATTCAATGGTGCAGATGATGATGGTTCTGGTACTGTGTCTGTGATGGAAATTGCTGAAGCATTTGCCACAGCAGCCAAAGAAGGTCACAGACCTAGAAGATCAATCTTATTTTTGAATGTAACCGGTGAGGAAAAAGGATTATTAGGTTCTCAGCATTACTCTGAGAATCCTATTTTCCCAATCGCAAATACCGTGAATAACATCAATATCGATATGGTGGGTCGTATTGATTATGAATATCAAAATGCTGAAAACAAGGACTATGTCTATGTGATTGGCTCGGAGATGCTATCTACCGATTTGAAAAAAATCAACGAGTATAATAATATCACCTACACCGATTTGATTCTGGATTATCGTTATGATGCGGAAGATGATCCAAATAGATTCTATTACAGATCAGACCATTACAACTTTGCAAAGTTTGATATTCCGGTGATCTTCTTCTTCAATGGAGTTCACGATGATTACCACCAGGTAACTGATACAGTGGATAAGATTGAATTCCCATTGATGGAGAAAAGAGCCCATCTGATTTTCCACACCGCCTGGGATCTGGCCAACCGTGAAAACAGAACCCGGGTTGACGGGACGAATACTAGAACGGATAGATAAAAAAATAGCCCTGAAAATTTTCAGGGCTATTTTTTTAATTCTTCCTATTCTTCGTCTTCAATTGGTTCCTGTTCTTTTTCTTACCGGATTTCTTAGCCTTTACTTTTTCCCCTTTGCCAATATTCTTTTTGGGTTTGGCCTTTTTTTCATGAAAAGCTCCCTTATAATCCGGATTGTCTCTTTGCTTTAGCTTATCCAGCTCCCGTGCATAAATCTGATTCTCTGCAAAAGGAGTTTCTGTAATAGTGACAGGCTTGGGAATTGCATATTCAGGCACTTCCATACGAATTAGCTCCTCGATTTTCTCAAAATGCCAAGCTTCCGCAGGATTAATAAATGTGATGGCCTTTCCTTCCTTCTCTGCTCTGCCGGTTCTACCGATTCTATGCACATAATCTTCATAGATCAGCGGCACATCAAAATTGATTACGTGAGAAACCATCGTCACATCCAAGCCACGGGAAGCCACGTCAGTCGCAACCAAAATCCGCACATTTCCGGATTTAAACTCATCCATGGAGTTTATTCTGGTATTTTGACCCTTATTAGCGTGGATTACCCGGATTTCACCAAACTCATTCTTATTTAGAAAATTATAAACCTCCTCGGCATTTTTTCTGCTTCGCGTGAAGATAATCGCCCGCTTTACAGATTCACTGTCTAGCAAATATTCCAAGAGGTAGATTTTCGTCCGAATATTTGGCACATAATATTTGACTTGACCAATCGTCTCAGCAGTAGTTGCTGAAGGTGTGATCTCCACTCTTTCAGGAAATTCCAAAAATTCAGCAGCCAAGCGATCCACTCGAGGCGCAAATGTGGCTGAAAAGAGCAAATTTTGTCTTTTGACAGGAATCACTTCCAAAATAGACCTAATCTGAGGCATAAAACCCATATCCATCATCTTATCTGCCTCATCCAGCACCATGGTTTTAAGCTCCTTAGTGATCATCACTCCTTTTTTGTATAAATCCAAAAATCTCCCCGGAGTAGAAATCACGATATCCACACCTGCCTGGATTTGCTCAATTTGAGTTTTTGGACCAATACCTCCGTATAAACTGACGATACGTAAATCAGTGTAAGTGGCCAATTGATGGCAAACTTCCTCGATCTGCATGACCAACTCCCTGGTAGGTGCCAGAATCAAAGCTCTCGGAAGATTCCCTTGGGCATATTTGACCTTCATTAGGATAGGCAAGACATAGGCAGCCGTTTTTCCGGTTCCCGTTTGCGCGATTCCCAATACATCATGCCCCGCTAAGGCCAAGGGAATCGCTTTTTCTTGAATAGCTGTTGGAGTGGTATAGCCTGCCTCGACTACTGCATTCAGCAATTGCTTATTCAGCTTAAATGCATCAAATCCTACTGCCTCATTGCTCATGATTCCTTATTTTTGGGAAAACTTAAAAGATTGAAGATGAAAAGTATTCTGATCACCGATGCAAATATAGTCAATGAGGGCCGGATCTTTCGGGGAGATATTTTAATCCAGAAAGGAAGGATTGCCAAAATCGGCGAAAAACTGACTCATGAGCAAGTAGACCAACATATTGATGCAAATGGAAAATACCTCTTCCCCGGGGTGATTGATGATCAGGTACACTTCAGAGAACCGGGTTTGACCCACAAAGGTGAAATTTATACTGAAGCAAAAGCCGGGGTAGCAGGAGGCACCACTTCCTACATGGAAATGCCTAATACAGTTCCTCAGGCTGTAACTATTCCCCTTCTCGAGGAAAAATATGCCAGAGCCAAAGAAGTGTCATTGGCCAATTATTCTTTCTTTTTCGGAGGAACTAATGACAATTTGGAGGAAATCCTGAAGCTTGATTTGAAGAATGTCTGCGGCTTAAAGGTATTTCAAGGATCCTCCACTGGAAACATGGTAGTCGACAATATTGAGTCTTTGGAAGGGATTTTCAGAGAGTATAAAGGTCTACTGGCTATCCATTCTGAAAATGACCACATCATCGCTGCCAATATGGCGGAGTACAAAGCCAAATATGAAGAGGATATTCCAATCCAAGCACATTCCAAAATCCGTTCGGAAGAGGCCTGCTATGATGCCTCCAGCCGGGCAGTTGCTATGGCCAAGAAGTTTGGAACACGACTTCATATTCTCCATATCAGTACTGCCAAGGAATTGAGCCTATTTGACAACAGTATTCCATTGGAAGAAAAAAAGATCACAGCAGAAGCATGCATCCATCATATGTGGTTTTCGGAAAAAGATTACGACACAAAGGGCACCTTGATCAAATGGAACCCTGCTGTAAAAACAGCCAATGACAGAGATCAGATTTTCCAAGCGATGTTGGATGATAGAATCGATGTAATTGCCACAGATCATGCTCCTCATACACTGGAGGAAAAAGATCAGGTTTACACAAAAGCTCCTTCTGGAGGGCCATTGATTCAACACAGCTTGGTAGCTATGTTGGATTTTTATCATCAAGGAAAAATCAGCTTGGAAAAGATCGCTGATAAAATGAGTCACAAAGTAGCCCAACTATTCAGGATCGAAGAAAGAGGATTTATCCGGGAAGGGTATTTTGCGGATTTAGTCTTGGTTGATCTCAATGCTCCATGGACAGTCAGCAAAGAAAATATCCTGGCAAAGTGCGGCTGGTCCCCTTTTGAAGGACATACTTTTCAGTCACAAGTGACGCATACGATCGTTTCTGGACATCTAGCATATGCAAACGGACAGTTTGACGAAAGTAAAAAAGGAGAGAGGTTAACTTTTTCAACAAATATTTAGGACCATCCTTGCGCTGATTAAAGCGAATACTTACCTTTGCCAACCGATTGAGAAATGAGTTCTCAATCCAAAACAAATGGTGATTGTAGCTCAGCTGGTTAGAGCGCTGGTTTGTGGCACCAGAGGTCGCCGGTTCGAACCCGGTCTTTCACCCAGAACCCCTCCTCGTGAGGGGTTTTTGCTTTAAATAGGGTGCATTTGGCACAACATTTGACAAATTCAGACCAAACTAAACCAACTTGAGATGTTTACTTTGTTCAAATCCTCACCAAAATTCCCTGTGGTAAAGCCTGTGAATATTCATCAGGTGAGAAGCTACATGGTAAAGTTTGAAGAGTCCTTGCGCAACTTTGAAGAGATTCAAAAAGAGGCAGTTCACTCCTAATTGAAAAAATCAACCAAGGTTATGGAAACATAACCTTAATTTTTGCTCTTTTCATTTTTTCTATCAATACAAAACTCTATTTTAACAGGCTACAATATTAGCCCCTATGAGTTATATCCATTTTGATAAAACCCAGTTGATTAATCTGAATTATTCTCTGGATAGAGAAATCATTCGGACCAATCGGTCTGGAACCTATACCAGCACCTCGATAATCGGATGCAACACCCGAAAATATCATGGACTTTTAGTTGCTCCTCAGCCTCAAATCGATTCCCAGAATCATGTTTTCCTTTCAACGGTACATGAAACAGTCATTCAAAGGGGTGCAAGCTTCAATCTAGGTATCAGCAAGTATCCTGGTAATTACTCTCCTAGAGGCCACAAGTATCTGGAAGATTTTGATTCAGAACCTATTCCAAAACTTACCTATAGAGTAGGCGGAGTATTGTTACAAAAAGAACTTATTCTGGACACCAACAGAGACCGTGTAATGATCCGATACACCTTATTGGAAGCTCATTCTCCTACAAAAATCAGGATTTCTCCTTTCTTGGCATTCAGAGGTTACCACACCCTTTGCAAGGAAAATAATGACATTAACAAGAAATTCGAGAAGGCTCCCAATGGGGCTAAATTCCAGCTTTACCCTGTATATGATCCCTTATATTTACAACTTTCCAAAAAGAATGAATTTGTCTCGGACCCAAACTGGTATAACAATGTAGAGTACATTCTCGAAAGAGAAAGAGGGTACGAATACCAAGAAGATCTGTTTGTTCCCGGATACTTTGAATTTGACATTGAAAAAGGTGAATCCGTGATTTTTTCTGCCGGCTTAACAGAGGCAGATCCCAAGACAAGAGAAAGGGCTTTTGCCAAAGAAATAGCAAGAAGAATCCCAAGAAGTAATTTTGAAAACTGTCTTAAAAACTCTGCTTCCCAGTTTATCAGAAGAAGAAACGGAGACACGAGAATCATTGCCGGTTATCCATGGTTTGGTTGGTGGGGGAGAGATACCTTCATTGCTGCTCCTGGACTTACATTAGCTAATGGAGATTCTGAAACATTTTTGGAAATCATGGATACCATGTCCAAAGATCTCAAAGGTCCTTTATTCCCAAATGTGGGAAGCGGAACCTACACCAATATGAACTCCATGGATGCTCCTCTCTGGTTCTTTTGGTCATTGCAACAATACATTCAATTTACTAGAGACAGTAAAACCGTTAAAAAGAGATACCTTGATAAACTTAAGGGAATCATAGACGGATACAGGGCAGGAACTGATTTCAATATCCACATGCTGGATAATGGGCTGATTTATGGAGGAGAAGAAGGAATCTGTCTCACTTGGATGGATGCGGTAACTCCAGATGGCCCGGTGACTCCAAGAACAGGATGTCCTGTTGAGATTCAAGCCTTGTGGTACAATGCCTTATGCTTTTATCATGAATTAACAGGAGATCAGGAAATAGCCGAGTTGGCGGAAAAAGTAAAATCATCTTTCGAGGCCGAATTTTGGAATGAGGAAAAAGGCTATTTGGCTGATGTGGTTCAAGGAAATGAAAAAGACTGGTCCATTCGTCCCAATATGGTTTTCGCTACTTCCTTACCTTATACTATGCTCAGCGAAGGGCAGAATGATCAGATTTTGGAACTGGCAAAGTCCAATCTTTTAACCACTAGAGGCCTGAGAACTTTAGCTCCAGATGACCCGGCATATAAAGGATATTATTTTGGGGACCAGATCAGCCGTGATCAAGCTTATCATAATGGAACGGTTTGGGTTTGGCCGATGGGTCATTTCGTAGAAGGCTATATCAAGCTTCACGGGAAGTCTGCCAAGAATTTTATAGGAAAAATTATTAAAGGATTTGATGGTGTCATGACACAATATGGTGTTGGAACAGTTGCCGAGATCTTTGATGGAGATCCTCCTCATAGACCAAAGGGAGCTGTATCTCAAGCCTGGAGTGTTGCGGAATTGCTAAGAATGATGGAATTGGTCAAGAGTTTATAAATAAATTATGAAAGTTTTAATGTTCGGTTGGGAATTCCCACCACATATTTCTGGAGGACTAGGAACAGCCTGTTATGGATTGGTCAAGGGATTGGCCCATCATAATCAGGATATCATTTTTGTAGTCCCAAAATTATGGGGAGATGAAGAACCCCTGGCTGATTTTGTCAATGCAAGTGATGTATCCATCGATTATCGGGAACGAAAATTCAAGAAAATCTGGAAGAATCTGACCTATCTGGAGGTTAGTAGTTTTTTGGTGCCTTATCTGGGCCCTGAGGAATATAAAAAGTTCACAGATTATGCCATTCATGACAGAACGGATGTAGACGAAAGTATTTTTACTACCAAATATGAGTTTAGCGGAAAGTATGGCAAAAACCTCATGGAGGAAGTAAGCCGATATGCTTTAACTGCCGCGCAGATCGCCAGAGACAGAGATGATTTTGAAATTATCCATGCACATGATTGGTTATCTTTCCCTGCGGGTATCGCGGCCAAGGAGATATCAGGAAAGCCATTGGTAGCTCATGTGCACGCTACAGAATTTGACCGCTCAGGCCAATCTGTCAACCAGCCTGTTTTTGATATAGAAAAAGCCGGAATGGAGGCTGCTGACCATGTCTTGGCAGTAAGCCAACTGACCAAAAATATTATCATCAACAAGTACGGAATTCCTCCCGAGAAAGTCAGTGTCCTGCACAATGCGGTATTGGATGCAAGCATTATCAAATCCAACTACAACAAGAAGGTTCCTGAAAAAATCGTGACCTTCCTAGGAAGAATTACTTTTCAAAAAGGCCCTGAATACTTTGTAGAAGCCGCAAAGAAAGTACTAGACAGAGATCCAAATGTGCGCTTTGTCATGGCTGGGTCTGGAGACTTACTCAATAGGATGATTGATCGGGTAGCCGAGTTGAGAATGGCATCCAAATTTCACTTTACCGGATTTTTAAAAGGAGACGATGTAGATCATATGTATGCCATTTCAGATGTATACGTAATGCCTTCTGTATCTGAACCCTTTGGTATATCTCCCCTAGAGGCTGTGAGGCACAATACTCCTGTAATTATATCCAAACAGTCAGGTGTTGCTGAAGTCTTAGTCAATGCAATCAAAATTGATTTCTGGGATATTGATGCGATGGCCGATTCAATCTTTGCCTTACTGCATTATGATGGTATTTCCAGGATGTTCAAGGAAATGGGAAGCCAAGAACTAAAAAAATTAAAATGGGAACATGTGGCTGCCAAATTGGTCACTGTCTATGAAAAAACTTTATCCACGAGACCATGAGAACTATCTGTTTTTACTTTCAGGTTCATCAACCCTACCGATTAAAACCTTATCGTTTTTTTGATATTGGAGAGGACCACTATTACTGGGATGACTTCCTGAATCGAAGTGTAATTCGAAAAGTAGCCCAAAAATGCTACCTGCCAATGAATGCTTTACTATTGGAATTAATCCAGAAGCATCACGGGGCATTTAAAGTGACTTTTTCTTTTTCAGGAACTTTCATGGATCAACTGGAGGCTTATGCACCCGATGTATTGGAAAGCTTCCAGCGTTTGGTGGCAACCGGACAAGTAGAATTACTGAATGAAACTTATGGTCACTCCTTAGCAGCTCTGAAAAGTAAGGAGGAGTTTGCCGGAATGGTCAAGCAACATCAGGATAAAATCAAGCAGCTTTTCAATGGGTACCAACCCAAAGTATTCAGAAACACTGAGCTGATTTATTCAGATAAAATCGGAGCCATGGTGGCCGATTTAGGCTACAAAGGAATATTGACGGAAGGGGCCAAGCACGTGCTGGGCTGGAAAAGTCCCAATTACGTGTACCAAAACTCCATCAATCCCGACCTCAAAGTATTGCTAAAAAACTTCCGGCTTTCAGATGATATTGCCTTCCGTTTCAGCAATAAAACATGGGAAGACTACCCATTGACTACAGACAAATTCATCAATTGGATTAATGCTATTCCTCAAAGCGAGCAGGTCTTGAACCTCTTTATGGACTATGAAACCTTTGGAGAACATCAGTGGGCCGAAACCGGAATCTTTGATTTCATGAGAGCTTTACCGGAAGCTGTATTAAAGCATACTAATTTTGGTTTCTCCACTCCTTCTGAGGTAATCCATAAAGTCCCTGCAGTCAGTCCTATTCACGTACCGATCCCTATCTCATGGGCAGATGAAGAAAGAGATTTGACTGCCTGGCTAGGGAATGACCTACAGGACGAGGCTTTTGACAGATTATATGAATTAGAAGCTATGGTAAAAAAGACCAAGGACCCGGATTTGATGAGAGACTGGAATTATTTACAGACTTCAGATCACTTTTATTACATGTGTACCAAATTCTTCTCTGACGGAGATATACACTCCTACTTTAGCCCTTATGACACTCCTTATGATGCATTTATCAACTATATGAATGTACTGAGTGACTTTGTATTGAGAGTCAAAGGAAAAGTTAAGGAATTAGAAAAAGCGTAAAATAGAAAGGCCGTCGTTGACGGCCTCTTTTTTGATCTCAATAATATTTTATACGGATATCCGCTTTCTTACCAGTATTGACAAAAATATGGCTTATTGTCTGCTGAAAGGACAGAATCCGGAAGCTTCGCCTGCCAGCCGTGGCTGGGTAATCGGTCGCCTGTGCTGAGCGAAGTCGAAGCATCCAACCAGTCAAGCAAGGAAAATAAGGCAACTGGCATGATCGCGGATAATCAGATTATCTTAATAGACTTTCCTAAATCAATAACTCTCAGAATCATTCGGGAAATCCCTGTTTTTGACATCCTTGATATAATTTTTGAACGCATCGGTCATTACCCGCTGCAAATCAGCATATTGCCTCAAAAATCTAGGTTTAAATTCCTGGGTGATCCCCAGCATATCGTGCATCACCAAAACTTGTCCATCTACATGTGCCCCTGCTCCGATTCCGATGACCGGAATTTGAACAGACTCTGCAACCTTCTTCGCTAAGGAGGCTGGAATCTTTTCCAGAACAATGGCAAAGCATCCGCATTCTTCCAGAATTTTTGCGTCTTCCAATAACTTTATAGCTTCTGCCTCTTCCTTCGCACGAACAGTGTAAGTCCCGAATTTATAGATGGATTGAGGTGTCAAACCCAAATGTCCCATCACCGGCACACCAGCACTCAAAATTCTACTCACGGACTCTTTGATTTCGGCTCCGCCTTCAACTTTTACTGCATGAGCTCCAGACTCCTTCATGATTCGAATCGCAGATCTCAAAGCCTCAGAACTGTTTCCCTGATAGTTTCCAAATGGAATATCCACTACAACAAAAGATCTTTTGACCGCTCTAACTACTGAACTTGCATGATAAATCATCTGATCCAGTGTAATTGGCAAAGTAGTCTCGTGCCCGGCCATCACATTGGAAGCGGAATCCCCCACAAGAATGATATCTATTCCGGCAGCATCAACAATAGTAGCCATGGAAAAGTCATAGGCTGTGAGCATGGAGATTTTTTCTCCACGTTCTTTCATTTCCTGAAGAATATGGGTGGTGATCCTTTTGATATTAGCCGATGAGTGAACAGACATGAAATATTAGTGAAGGTGAACAGAATAATTTTCTTCAGATAAATCTACTTTAATATGCTCATTAAGGGTGGTAGAGAGCTCATAACCTGTATAATCAGGGCGAATTGGGAATAGTCCATGTGCCCGATTAACCAAGACAGCCAATTCCATTTTATCGATATCCTCTTCCAAAAAAGGCTTGATTGCATAGACAATAGTTCTACCTGTATTCAATACATCATCCACAACAATGAGGGTTTTGCCGGAAAGAACTACCGATTGTGACAATTCTACTTTAGAATGTGCGATGTCGGATTTATCCAATACAATCTCCACTTCTTCCACAGCTAGATTCGAGATGCTTTTAAGTTCTTTCGCCAGCAGCTGGGACAGAATTAATCCCATTCCACTGATACCTGCAAAGACAACTCCGGAAGAATAGAGATTTCTCTCGTAAATTTCGTATGCCATCCGGGTGATCTTTTTCCGGATTTGTTGGTGATTGAGTACTTCGCTCATGATTTGTTTTAAAAATGAAAATTAGGCCAATTTACCCTGCTTTCAAAATTATGACTTAACGGTGTGAATCTTCTTCATTTAAAATATTCACATAACTTTCATATCTGTAGGGGTGAATGTATCCTTCTTCCAGTTGTTTGAGAATTTTACATCCCGGCTCATTTACATGCTGGCAGTTATTATACTTACACTCTCCCAAATGCGCCCTCATCTCAGGAAAGTAATGAGAAAGCTCATATTCTTCAATTTCCAATATCCCAAACTCTTTGATTCCAGGAGTATCTATCAAGTCCCCACCTTCTTTGAGAAAAAACATTTCTGCAAAGGTGGTTGTGTGAACCCCCTTACTGCTGTAGCCTGAGATTTCCTTAGTTTCCTGTCTTGCATCTGGAATTAATCTGTTCAATAAAGTGGATTTCCCCACACCCGAATGACCTGAAATTAGGGTGGATTTTCCTTGAAGATGAGGAATCAGAAGATCCTTCAATTGTTGGTTTTCTAGGGCAGAAAGCTCGACCACAGGGTATCCCAATGGTTCATATATTTCATGAATATCCTGCAGCCAATCTTGAGCATCTTCCCCTTCCATTAAGTCCATCTTGTTTACCACTAAAATGGCGGGGATTCTAAAACTCTCCGTACTAACCAAGAACCTGTCAATAAAACCTAGTGAGGTTCTGGGGTTTTTCATAGTAATAACTAACATCGCTTGGTCGAGATTACTCGCGATGATGTGAGAAAAGTGCTGTTTCCGGGTAGATTTTCTAATCACATAATTTTCTCTGGGAAAAATTTCCCGAATTACAGCGGTAGACTGACCTTCTTCCAAATCCAAGCTTACCCAATCACCAACAGCAATGGGATTGGTTAGTTTGAGTTCATCTTGTTTGAACTTTCCTTTAAGTCTGGCCTGAATCATCTTTTCCTCAACCTGTACAGTATACCAGCTCCCTGTAGACTTGATCACTCTCCCTTTCATGATTTCAGATATTTAGAGATATGGGCAAGAATTTTAGCAGATGCCCCCAATTGAGTTTCAACCCAATGCTTTGCTGCTAGTTTTGCATTTTGCAGTTCTAAAGAGTTTTGGAGTGCATCCATCCTTTCGATTAATTCCTTTGAATTTCCCACAGAAAACGCACATCCCTGAGCGATTGCCGTTTCAGCTTCAGGGAATTTTTTTTCTTTTTTCACTTTCCCAAAGATAACGGGAACACCAAAACCTATGGGTTCAAGGATATTGTGCAGCCCTTCTCCAAAAGCCCCTCCTACATAAGCGATAGTTGCATATTGGTAAAGTCTGCTGAGCATCCCAATATTATCGATAATTAAAACAGGGGATTTCTCGATTTGATCCCATTGGGAATAAAAAAGCGTCTTGGTATTAATTTGATTAGCCCAAGTTTGAAGATGCTTTGACTTAATATCATGAGGAGCAATGATAAATTGATAGTCCGAATTAGAATTGATAAGTGGAATTAATAAGTCCATATCCTCCTCCCAAATTGAACCTAAAACCATTACTTTGGAATCTCCCACCCATTTGGAAATTTCCGGAAATTCTTTGGCATTAATAGCATTCTCAGCGACCCTGTCAAATCTCGTATCCCCTGAAAGGCTATGTTGCTTGTATCCTATTTCATTCAAAAGAGATTGGCTAAGTTCATTTTGGCAAAAAATGTGATTAAAACAAAAAATCGGAGCTCGAAAGAAGCCTTTCCTGGTAAAATAAACTTGATCTTTCCTGAAGGCTGCAGCAACCAAAAATGTAGGGACTCTTTTTTGATTCAAGCATTGAAGAAAATTAAACCACAAGTCATATTTCACGAAAAAGCTCATTTCCGGTTGGAGAATTTTCAAATATTTTGCTGCGTTTTTTGTTGTATCTATAGGTAAATAGCCAATGTAATCCACCTCTACTGGAGTCTTTTTTTGAGTGGGGACAAATCCGGAGGGGCTATAAAAGCTTACCGCAATCAAGTAATTAGAAAAGCTATGCTTTAATCCTGAAATGACTGGCTTTGCCTGTTCAAACTCTCCCAGGGAGGCTACATGAAACCAGATTAAAGGTCCTGACTTGGTTTTTCTAAAATCCTCCAAATCCGTAAATAGATTTTTACGCCCTTTGTGAAAAAGCTGAACCTTTTTGGAAAACAATGAAATCAGAGGCAATGCAATTCTGAGTAAATGCATTCCTAGATCGTATATCCACTTCATCTTTCAAAATTAGGCTTTAATCCCAAAATTCCTTTGTTTCGCATTTTTGGAAAAGGAGTTTATTCAGCTTTCTTCAAAAAAAGAGTGAGTAATGAATGAAAATCCACCAAAAATTAATTATTTTCAAAGTTATTGTTAAGCCATCCCCACCAATTACAGACTGTTATTTCAAATGATTAAAGTACTATTTGTTTGTCTTGGAAATATTTGTAGATCGCCTTTGGCACAGGCCATATTCAATCAAAAAATTAAAGAGGCTGGAGTAGACGTACACTTCAAATCCGATAGCGCGGGAACCTCTGATTATCACATAGGTGAACTTCCGGACGAACGAACTCTGAAATGTGCTGAATTACATCAAATCCCCATTAAACACAGAGGAAGACAGGTCAATAGAACTGATTTCAGGGATTTCGATTACATCATTGCGATGGATAAAAGCAATCTCAAAAATTTGAATTCCATGAAAATTTCTTGCGGTTTTCCCGACAAAGAAATTCATTTGATGCGTGATTTTGTACCCGGAGACGAAGGACTGTCTGTTCCTGATCCCTATTATGGCGGGGAGGAAGGATTCTTGGAAATCTACAGAATATTAGATGAGGCAATAGAGCACTTTTTGAATCAAATAAAAGTCACCCATCAGCTGTATGCTTGATCTGAATGAGATCTATGAACAAGTACTTTTTGACAGTTTAGGGCCCTTAGCCGAACTCAAATCAGCCTCATTAATTGCAGCTGGCAGCCACAACCAAGGAATTAGGCTGGATAGTAATGAAGGCAGTTTTTTTCTCAAACTCAATTTTGACCATGAGAAAGACATTCTTTACAAAGAAGCAGAGGGTTTGGACTTACTTAGAAAATCTACTTTTATCAAAATCCCAAATGTCTTTGGATGTGGAAGAGTGGGTGATTACAATTATTTATTGTCAGAATTTATCCCTTCCGGAAGATTTCAACTCGACTATTGGGAAAATTTAGGATTGGGTCTAGCTCATTTACACTTGACCAATCAAAAAGAATATGGGTTGGAAAATGACAATTACATCGCCTCACTTCATCAGAAAAATCTGACATCAGATTCTTGGTTGGATTTTTTCATAGAACAAAGACTGGAGCCATTGTTAGGGAAGGCTTACTTTGACCGATTGATTCCCCTCGACTTCTTAAAAAGGTTTCAGGAGATATATCCTAAACTAGAATCTATTTTTCCAGATGAAAAACCAGCGCTACTTCATGGGGATCTGTGGTCTGGAAATGTAATTGCGACAAGTCAGGGGGAACCCTGCCTGATAGATCCGGCCATATATTTTGGACATCGGGAAATGGATTTAGCATTTAGCAGGCTTTTTGGAGGTTTTGACAACAGGTTTTATGAATCCTATGAATCGATTTTACCTTTAGAACCAGGTTTTGAATCCAGAATAGGCATATACAATTTGTACCCTTTATTGGTACATTTGAATTTATTTGGCGTCGCCTACTTACCTGGTATAGAAAAAATTGTAAACCGATTTCGTTGATGAGCTTTTTGATCCGCCCCTATCAAAACCAAGATTGCAAAGCAATTTTGGAAATAATCAATGATAGTATCCTTAATACATTTTTTAATTATGATTACCACGTCAAAACGCTCGAGGAAGTTTCCCGGAATTTCAATCAAAAACTAAATGACAACATCCCCATCCTTGTAGGTGAAATGAATGGCCAGGTAGTAGGCTATGCCACCTACGGGAAGTTTAGAGCCAAACCCGGATACAATAAAACTATTGAGCACAGCATCTATTTAGATCATTCCGCACAAGGAAAAGGATTAGGTACCGCAATGCTTAAGCAATTGATCTATCTGGCCAAAGATCAAGGATATCATGTAATGATAGCTGGTATGGACTCTGAAAATCATGGGAGCTATCGATTTCATGAAAGGTTAGGCTTCAAGGAAGTTGCAAGACTTCCTGAAGTATCATTTAAGTTTGATAAGTGGCTGACCTTAGTTTTTATGCAGCTGAACCTGGAAAATTTAGCCTAAAAGAACTTTCTCACCTGTTTTTACAGCTTCGAAAATCGCATCAATGATTACCATATCCTTAAAGCCTTCCCTTCCATCTACAGGGATTTTGGGAGTAACACCATCAAAAATTATAGCAGCCATCTGATCCATCTGGGTCGTCTGATGAGTGACATGGGGCTCATTCAAAGGACCTTTATGGGTTTTCCCCTGAATAGGACCATAGCCTGTGGAAGGCTGCATTTCTGCAAAACCCTGGGTCCCATTTAAGAAGAATTTATCCAAATTATTCATGCTGTAGGTAGAAAGGCATGAAGCCACGACCCCAGAAGGAAAGCCCATCTGAAATGTGATGGTTTCGTCAATCCCATCCTTGAACTTGACCGGATCGGTCTTCACTTCCTGAGCAGTTACCCAAATCGGCTCCTCCCCTACCATATACCTCGCACCATTGATAGAATAAATACCGATATCCATCATTGCACCACCTCCTGATAATTCTGGATTGAGCCTCCATTGAGTCGGATCCCCAATTTTAAATCCGCTCAATCCCTGAAAAAATTTAATGTCTCCAAACTCTCCTTTTTCTCGCATTTCTACCGCCTTCAGCGTATTGGCTTCAAAGTGCATTCGGTATCCGATCAATAACTTTACTCCAGCCTGATCACAAGCAGAAACCATTTCAGCGGCATCTGAAGCATTCACAGCCATGGGCTTTTCACAGATCACATGCTTGCCTGCCTTGGCTACTCGGATAGTCTGTCCTTTGTGTAAGGCATTTGGTGTGATCACATAAACGGCATCTATATCCGGGTTATCCTTAATGGCATCGAAGTTTTCATAGTTATAGCAGTTTTTGGCAGGAATTCCATATTTAGATTGCCACATGGCAATTTTGGACGGAGTTCCGCTGATCACACCTACCAGTTTTGCCCGCTTACAATCCTGCATCGCTTCCGCTACTCTAGTGCCATAACTTCCCAATCCCATAATGGCAACCCGCAAAATTTTATCCTGATCGAATATTTCGGAAATAGGGCTAGAAAAAACAGAAATTGCTGGAGTCGAAAGGGCTATAGCGGTTGCACCTGCCTTTTGGATAAAAGATCTTCTGGAGTTCATGGATTAATAGGTTGATTTATTGAAAATTACGGATAAAAAATGATTTCTCTTCTCATTGGTAAGTTTAAGACGGCGAAATCCATTTTATCAACATAATCTATAAAATCCACCTTTCGGAATTACTCTTTTCTTCTGACAAACTGGACTGTGTTTCTCGTACTTTGCTCCAACAAGATTTCATATCCCGGATTGAGATCGCTGAAATCTTTTCTGTCTGGGTGCAGTACAGTCAAAAGCTCTAATCCTTCATTGTATCGAATGATAAATTTATTTTTCAGGGAATTGACAAGCTGCTCTAATTTGAAAAGTTGCTGGTCTATAATAATCGAAACTGATATCGCCGAAGTCTGAAGAAAATTTACCCGAAGTTTGAGTGCATTCAATTGCTCATAGATAGTGTGAATTTGTTCCTCTTCAATGAAGGTAAAGTCCGTCACCCGAAATGTGACTAAAATCTGATTTTGCTTTAAAACAATGGTAGGAATTGGATTTTGTTTTCCTAGCTGAAAGATTTTGGTACCGGCAGCTTCTGGTTTCAAAAAGGATTTTACAAATAAGGGAATTCCGGAATTAGCTAGGGGTTTAATGGTCTTAGGATGAATGACCGAAGCTCCATAAAAGGTCATTTGAGCAGCCTGCTGATAATCAAGTTCATCAAAAAGCTGTGTGTCCTCAAACAGCTTAGGGTCTGCATTTAATACTCCCGGCACATCCTTCCAAATGGTCACAGATCCGGCATTTAAACTTGAAGCAAGGATAGCTGCGGTAAAGTCAGACCCTTCTCTTCCTAAAGTGGTGGTTCTACCTTGAGGATCAGCCCCGATAAACCCTTGGGTAACGACTGGAAACTGATCTAAAATCGGCTTCAGATTTTTTTGGCAATTCTGTCTGGTCTTTTCCCAGTTGATTTTCGCAAATCTAAAATCACTATTGGTGGAAATAAATTCTCTGGCATCTTGCCAAACTGAGACCAAACCGATTTCACAGAGATACTCCATTACAATTCTACTGGAAATCAATTCCCCAAATGCCACCACCCGATCATAATATTCATCGTAATTATCTTTGGTGATTGGATTTATCAGCAACTTTTCCAACTGTAAAAAAAGATTATCCATCTTAGAAAAGATGCTGTGTCCGACAGGGAACAAATCATTGCAAACCTCAAAATGATAATTTTTTAAAATTGTACTATTTGAAGAAATATCTTCTTCCTTCATTCTAAGTTCCAGTAATTTCTCCAATGCATTTGTGGTTTTACCCATTGCAGAAACTACGATTACCATATTTTTTCGCAATCGATTACGCAAAATTTCAGCTAAGTTTTTGACTGCTGAGGCATCTTTTACTGAAGCTCCTCCAAATTTGAAAATTTGTGTTTTGGTCATAAAATATTATTCCTAATTTCGAGAGTAACTAATTCCAATTATTGTACTTTTCCAATCCATGAAAATTCTTCCTTATCAGCCTGACCAAAGTGGAATGGCTTATTCTGTCGGAACAACTCTGGACCGATTTATCAAATCAAAGCAAAGTGATTTCCCTTTTGCTTCCGGTGAACTTTCCCAACTACTTCGAGACATCGCTTTAGCTGCCAAGATAGTCAATAGAGAGACCAATCGTGCAGGGCTTGCCAATATCGGAGGTGCTTTTGGCCAGACCAACGTACAGGGAGAAGAGCAGCAAAAGTTAGATGTGATTGCCAATATACGTTTTATGAGAGCTCTCAGTAAAGGCGGGGAAGTTTGCGCTATCGTATCTGAGGAAGAAGATGCAGTTATAGATTTACAAAACGGTTCGGGAAAATATGTTGTCGCGATAGACCCTCTGGATGGCAGCTCCAACATTGATGTAAATATCAGCATAGGAACCATTTTTTCAATTTACAGAAGAAAAACACCTGTGGGTAGCCCTATACAAGAAGAAGATATCATGCAGCCTGGAAAAGAGCAAGTTGCTGCTGGGTATGTGCTTTATGGCTCCTCCACCATGTTGGTCTATACCACAGGATTTGGGGTCAATGGGTTTACCTACGAGAATTCCCTGGGAGAATTTTTCCTTTCTCACCCAGCTATACAAGCTCCAAAGGATGGAAAAATCTATTCCATTAATGAAGGTTCAGAATTAGAATGGGCCCCTGGTGTAAAAAACTACGTTGACTATTGCAAAAAGTCTCAATATTCTGCAAGATATATCGGTTCATTGGTAGCAGACTTTCACAGAAATTTATTGAAGGGCGGGATTTATGCCTATCCTTCCACCCAAAAGAACCCCAATGGGAAACTTCGCCTACTTTATGAAGCTAATGCACTGGCATTTATTGCCGAACAAGCCGGGGCAAAAGCCACGAATGGAACACAGCGTATTTTAGAAATACAGCCTGAGACACTTCATCAAAGAACTCCTCTTTGGATAGGGTCTGAGAAAATGGTAAACGAAGCTATGGGATTTTTGAGCAAGAAAAGGGAAGCTGTAAATCTGTAGAACTAATGGCCGGGTTTTGAGGTTAAGTAAATTGGATGTTTTTATCTTCACACTCCAAATTCTTAACATATGAAATTTAACAAAACCTTTTTGGGACTAGCACTAGCTGCCAGTTCTCTATCCATTTATGCATGTGATTCGAAAGATGATCTTGACCTAGTCAGTGATGAGCCTATAGATGAAACTTTTGCGGTTCAGACTGAGAAAATGTTGATCAATGTAGACACGCTTTATTCTGATTTGGAAAGTCCTTGGGGAATGACCTGGCTAACTGAAGGAAAAATGCTTTTGACTGAGCGAAAAGGAGAAATCCTGATTTTTGAAAACGACAAATTCACCGGTCAAAAAGTACAGGGACTACCCAAGGTACATGAGGTAAATCAAGCTGGGCTACTGGATGTTCAAGCTCATCCAAATTATGCTCAAAATGGATGGATTTACATTTCTTATGCTAAACCAAAAGGAGGAAATAAAGGTGCTACAACCATCGTGCGATTCAAGCTGGAGGGTAATCAAGCAGTTCAACAGGAAGAATTGATTGAAACTACTCCAGAGTGGGAAGGCGGAAGACATTATGGATCCAGAATTGTTTTTGATAAAGACAATTATTTGTTTTTCTCCAACGGAGACAGAGGAGACACTCCTTCCAATGCGCAGGATTTGACCAATTCTCATGGTAAAATTCACAGAATCCATGATGATGGCAGAATCCCTTCTGACAACCCATTTGTGAATGAGCCGAATGCTATTAAATCCATTTGGACCTACGGAAATAGAAACCCACAAGGCTTGGTTTATGACAAAGCTAATGACAGAGTTTGGGAGGCTGAACACGGACCAATGGGTGGCGATGAGCTTAACCTGATCGAAAAAGGCAAAAATTACGGCTGGCCAGTAATCACCTACGGACAAAATTATGATGGAACTCCCATCACAGATATCACAGAAAAAGAAGGAATGGAGCAACCGGTGACTTACTATGTTCCCTCTATTGCCACATGCGGTATGACAATCGTAACTTCAGATAAATATCCAGCTTGGAAAGGGGATATTTTAATCGGTGCATTGGCGAAAATGCACATCAATAGAGTAGATATGGATGGAGCTAAGGCACTTTCACAGGAAGTGATGCTGCAAGATATCGGTAGAGTAAGACAGGTTTCCGAAAGCCCGGATGGTTATTTGTATGCCATCACAGAAGGCACTGGACTTCTAGTCAAATTGATTCCGATCCGATAACAAAAAAAAGAGGCTGTTTCAAAAGTGCAATTTGTCACATTGAGCGAAGTCGAAATGTGGGCCACAAAGATAGAAATGGCCTTCGACTCCGATCAGGCTGACATCAGAACTATTTATGAGACAGCCTCTTTTTTCTTTTCTATTAATTCCTTAGACAAAATCAACATCCACATTGAATGGGTACTTCATCAAAAACTGGAGCGCCTCCTCAATTTCCAAATCTTCAAAAAGTACGCGGTACAAGTTTTCTGTAATCGGAGCGCGTAAATCTGCTGCTTCCAAAAACCCTTTGATAATTTTCACAGTATTGACACCTTCTGCAACTTCTTCCATACTGGCTTGAATCTCTGTCAAACTCTCGCCTTTGGCTAATCTATATCCTACCGTAAAGTTTCTGGAATCCACGGAATTACAAGTCGCTACCAAGTCTCCTATTCCTGCAAGTCCAATGACGGATTTTAAGCTTCCTCCTAAGGCATTACTTAAATGGGCCATTTCCACCATGCCTCGGGAAATCAAAAGCCCTCGGGCATTTTCTCCCAAACCAAGCCCTGCCAAAGCCCCTGAAGCTATCGCAATGATATTTTTCAATACTCCACTAAGCTCCACACCAATGATATCCGAATTACCGTATACCTGAAATTTATCAGACCTTAAAAGTCGCTGGCCTTCCATGATTACTTCATTGTACTTGCTGGCAATTACGGTAGCAGCCGGCTGACCTTTGCTGAGCTCTCTAGCCAAATTAGGGCCTGCTAGGCATCCCACCCTGACAGCAACTGTCTCCTGTTGGATTACTTCACTCATGGTCAATATCTGGCTTCTTTTGATTTTTTTGACAGTGTCTAAAGTTTGACCTTCTGGGAGATTCAAACAAAGCCCTTTGGTGCCATGTATCACCAAATGATAAGGATGTAGAAATGGGGCAAACTTTCTTGCAACTTCCTGAAAACCGGAAGAAGGCACCATGAAAAACAAGATGTTACACTCTTTACAAAGAGTCTCTGGGTCAAAAGTCCCCTGAATGCTGGCATGTAAGGCCTTTCCTTGAGCACTGCTTTGGGTATTGATTTCGTCGACTACCTCTGGCTTTCTGGCATAGACCATCACCTTGCTTTTTTCAGCGAGCATATTGGCTATGGCCGTACCAAAGCTACCTACTCCTACTACGCCTATGGTGCTAGATTTAGAAGAGTTTTTCAAGGCCATATCCGTGTAATCTGTTGTGATAAAAATACAATAAACTCATATCCTCAGTGACTATGTCTCCCTGACGATTTTTGATTAAAGGTCTTTTTGCATGGTACATTCCCACATTATCCAATCCATGGGAAATAATCTCATCCATAGATCTTTTCATGTGCGGAGCAATATTAATCTGCCCATCTGCCTTCAGTGCTAGAATCCTTTGATAGACCATTTCGCAGGCTTCTTTAAATTCCTGATAGGGTAAAAATATTTCTTCCTCAGGCAAGCGTATCAAATCGAAAAGGTCCAATTTATTATTTCGCTGTTTGATCAGCTCGAAGGCAGTAAAAGCCACCAGGTGTGAACTGAAAACTCGGTTTATTTTATGAAATTCCTCTACTATGCGCTTTCCAAGCATATTGGTATACTCTTCCTCCCGCTGCTGATCTACCGTAATTTGGTTGTTGGAAATAAAATAATCTCGAGGGTCAATTTTTCGTCCGTATTTATCAAGACTATCTCCATTTTCATCCACATAATTCCCCAACACATCCATGGCTTTCCCTACAGAAACTGAAATATCAGAACCTTTGGTAAAGAATTTTACTAAGAACTTGGAGATCTTGTAGGAATTAGAAAACTCGTCATTCTCTTTGTAATAGCGTTCCTGTCCGGTGATGCTGAGATAGTCTTTGATCAAACTTGGTGCTTCCAGTACAAAATGATAATTGATAGTCACTGGCACAATGAAGATTTTACCGGAAATATCATTTATATCATTCTGATAATTAGTTCTTTGCGCTTCGATGGCAGTACTTAACAGTCCTAATTTCAACTTGGACTCAATCATGCCGCTTCGGCTCCGGGTTCCTCCCGGAAAAAATAAAGAGTGGCATCCAAACTGTATCGCTTCTTTGGAATAAGTCTTTAAGGTTTCCAGATACATAAGATTCTTTTTCCTCCTATCCACCTTATAGGCACCCAAGGCATTCATGAAATAGGCAAAAATCGAGATATTAAACAGGTTAAGACCTGCTCCATAAATAAAAGGAGGCAAGCCCAAAACAGAAATAATCCAACCAATCAAAATACTATCCAAGTTTGAAAAGTGAGTTGGAACCATGACTATAGTACCTTTGGTTGCCAAATCCCTCAATTGATCCGTTTCGCCTGTGATCTGGATTTTATCCTGAAGTGTATATTGGTTACTGAATATGGATTTAAACCCTTTTACTCTGGCAGCATTCAGTAATCTGGAAAAGCCATAAGTGACTACGCTTCTGGTAAATTTATAATGTTGATGATTGAAATTACTGGCAATTTCCTCAGAATAACGATTGGTGATTCTTTCAAGAATCTCCTTGTAGGCCTCCAGCCTCTTACTTCTATTCAGCTTGGTCTCTGAATTGATCTGCAATAATGCAGCTTTGACTTTCCCCCAAAACTCACCCTCATCATCCGGGTCAACAACCCAGGGGTTTTGCTTAATTCTAAGCTTTTCCCTGTATAAGGTTGTCTCCAGTTCCTCTTTGAGAATATCAGGGTTTTTGCCCGTCAGAGTAAGAATTTTATCCTGCGCACTGGCTGAAACTCTGGAAACAAATTCCTTTCTCTCCCTAGCCAATTTTACGACAGGCCATTCATCCTTGCTGGGCAAAATTGGCTCGTACCGATGTTTGATATATTTCTCCTCCAAAATGGAAAATGGGTTTTATAAAAGTGAATGCCAAAGATAAGGAAAATGAACTTGTAGCGGGAATCTTAAGCCTTAGGAACAGATGGCTCTGATTTCGACTTCAGGAATAAAGCCACTACCAGGGTGGTAATCAATCCCATGACTATTGCTCCAATCAGGGATTGAACCATATAGCTTTTTAAATTGAAATAGGCTTCGGCGTCAGCTAATGTCATTTTTCCACTGGTCACTGCATGTTCGATTACATTGCTAAAATATTCGGGAGTGATATAGGTACTGATCACATATTGAGCTATGGGACTGAGTAAAGCAATAATTAGGGTCATGATCAGACCTGTGACCACCCCCTGTTTGTAGCTCATTCGCCCAAAATATGTATTTCTCTTTTTATCCAATAAGGCAAAAACATAAACCAAAATCGCAGGGATAGCAAAGAAGTTCGTGTAGGTAGCGTGATCAGCTATTTTTTCATCATGCCAGCCCATGGATTTTTCAAATAACATCCACAATAGCATAGTCAGAATGAAAATAAATGCCCATTTGAGCTCTATCTTAATATTTTTCATAGTGATTTGGGTTAGGTGATGGGGCGATATTTATACAAATTACAAAAATTCAGAAACGTTTATACTTTTCTGTTGTTTCTCAGGTATCAAATAGAATCCCTTGTCTAGGAACTAAAGGGTATTATTTTTACGCCAGCAAATCCCAATGAAACCAGATCTCAAACAAATACAGGTGCCGATCGAGTCGGAAATGGTTGTTTTCGAACAAAAATTCCGTGACTTCATGAAAAGCAAGGTGAAGTTGCTCGATCATATCACCAATTATATCGTAAAGCGGAAGGGCAAACAAATGCGGCCCATGTTTGTGTTTTTGACGGCTGGAGTCTGTGGAGAAATCAATGATTCCACCCACAGAGGGGCTGCTTTGATTGAGTTGCTTCACACGGCAACACTTGTTCATGATGATGTCGTGGATGACGCAAATTATCGCAGGGGCTTTTTTTCGGTCAATGCATTATGGAAAAATAAAATCGCTGTCCTTGTTGGGGATTATTTGCTTTCCCGAGGATTGCTTCTTTCAGTGGATAACGGGGATTTTCATTTGCTCCAGATTGTTTCCAATGCTGTCAAAGAAATGTCTGAAGGTGAGCTACTTCAAAGCTACAAAGCCAGAAAACTGGATGTAGACGAAGAAGTTTACTATGAAATTATCCGTCAAAAAACGGCCAGCCTAATAGCTTCCTGTTGTGCTGTGGGGGCTGCAAGCGTCAATGGAGACCTGGAAATGGTCAGCAAAATGCGTGAATTTGGAGAGAAGGTAGGAATGGCCTTTCAAATCAAAGATGACCTTTTTGATTACGGAGAAGAAGAAATCGGCAAACCTGTAGGAATTGATATCAAAGAGAAAAAAATGACTTTGCCTTTGATATTTGCTTTGAGTAAGGCGGATTGGTTAGAAAAGAAAAAAATCATTCACCTAATCCGAAATAAATCCAATGACAAAAAAGCTGTAAATCAGGTCATAGATTTTGTAAAAAAGAGCGGAGGTCTAGACTATGCCAAGGAAAAAATGAATGGGTTTTATCAGGAAGCTTTGGGCATTTTGGAAGGATTCCCAGAATCTGAATACCGAGCCTCGCTTTCAGCTTTAGTCAGCTATACCATAGAAAGAAAAAAATAAGACCTCATCGAAGGTCTTATTTTTTGTTTAAACCCGGATTATGCATTAGAATCTGTAGTGAGAGGTCAAACCGCAATAAAATCAAGTAT
>NZ_VLOG01000050.1 GCF_007655305.1 Algoriphagus algorifonticola | reverse complement strand
GTGACCTTGACGATCAACGCAGCACCTGCTGCTCCGGTATCTGGAGGTAATCAAGAAACCTGCTTTATACAAGAAGGTCAAACCTTAACTGCTTCAGCGTCTGCTCCACAAGGCTTCTCAATTGTCTGGTATAATTCTCCTGAAGGAGGACAGGTTGTAGACCCTACGCTTAGCGAGGTAGGAACTGTCACATATTATGCTGCATCCATAAATAATACTACAGGTTGCGAAAGTATTGAGAGAACAGCTGTAACGCTTACGCTAAATACTTGCTTGATTTCTATCGAAAAAACAGCTGATGTTGATTCAGTTACTGTAGCAGGTCAGATAGTTACATATACTCTTACTATTAGAAATCTTAGCACTATTACTTTAACGGATGTGAATGTTCTTGATCCTTTGACGGGATTAAATCAAGTCATCCCATCAATTGAAGTAGGAGGTGTAGTAATAATTGAAACTCAATACACGGTTACCCAAGAAGACATAGATAACGGTAAGGTTGAGAACACTGCTTCTGTAAGCGGTAATGCAGGAGAGGAAGAGGTATCTGATACGGATACACTGATAGTTCCTGCAGACCAGAATCCGAATATCCAGATTGAGATCACTGATAATGATGTAGTGATTACTGAAGCAGGTCAGGAGATTCCTTACACGATCACGGTTACCAACACCGGTAATGTGACTCTGACCAATGTGACGGTTGTGGATACCAAAACAGGTTTGGTGGTGAACATCGGAACTTTGAAGCCGGGAGAAACCAAAACTGTGGAAACCACTTATCCTGTAACCCAGGATGATGTGGATGCCGGTGAGGTAACCAATGAGGCTAGCGTAACCGGTGAAAGTCCAAATCCTGGTGATGACGACCCAACAGACAATGATTCGGTGACCACACCAATTACGCCAGAACCTGGAATTTCCATTGTGAAGAGCAGCGATAAGTCTGAGATCAGAGATCTGGGTGAAACGATAACTTACACGTTGGTTGTGACCAACACAGGTAATGTGACATTGACCAACATTGTGGTAAGCGACCCACTAACCGGATTGAACGAAGTTATCGAGGCATTGGCTCCTGGAGAAAGCGTGACAATTGAGACTACTTATGAAGTGACCCAGGAAGATCTGGATAGAGGTAGTCTGGTGAATGTGGCTAATGTAATCGGAGAAACTCCTGATGGTGAAGAGATTGGAGATGAGGATGAAGTGAGCATCGGAGTAGGTATCCGCGAAATCATAGCCAATGATGACGACTTCGGGACTTATTTTGTGAGCTACGGCGGTAGACTGGGCAACATTCTGGAGAACGATCTGTTGGATGGCCAGAGACCTGATCCTGCGGATGTGGACTTTGAATTCACGGAATTGGATGGAATCATTGGTTTGCTGATTGATGAAAATGGCGAATTGAGTCTTATCCCGGGAGTGAATGAGGCCAGAGAATATACTTTACGCTATGTGTTGCGTGAGGTGGCCAACCCGAATAATAATGATGATGCGTTTGTGGTATTCAGATTACTCAATGATGAGGTTAATCTTGGTGTGACCAAAGAAGCACTGAGTGATGAGGTGTTCGAGGGAGACGAGTTTGAATATGAAATTGTGGTAGTGAACCAAGGTGGTACAGATGCCAGAAACGTGGTGATCACGGATAATCTACCAAACGGAGTGACTTATTTGAGCAATCGTGTGGAGAGCAACAGTGCGAATGTGGAAGTGAATGTGAATGTATCGGGCTCAGCGATAACCTGGACGATACCGTTCTTCCCTGCCGATGCGAGGATTGTGTTTAGAGTTCGTGTGAAAGCGGGAGCTGCGGGCACAGTTACCAACACGGTAATTGTTGGAGCAGACGAGGACGACACAGATGAGTCAGACAATCAGGATAGCGATGTGACTGAGATCAGGCCGTTCCATATTCCGAATGTGATCACACCTAACAATGACGGACTGAACGATACCTTCGAGATACAAGGTCTTGGAAAGTTTGTTAGCAATGAGATAACCATTTTTAATCGATTTGGTGATCATGTGCTTGAGCAAAGTAATTATAGAAACGACTGGAATGCTCCAGGCCAAAAGGCAGGAACTTACTTCTACATCCTTGTTACGCTAGATAGTCAAGGTAGAGAACATGTGTTCAAAGGCTGGATCCAGGTAATAAAAAATGATTAATCAAGAAGCGTTATGAAAAAGACTTTTAAAATATTTGGATTGACCTTGTTGATAGCCCTTTGGGCTTACACAGGGGCTTTTGCTCAGCAGCTTCCGCAGTTCAGTCAGTACATATTCAACGGGCTGCATGTGAATCCTGGCTATGCGGGCTACAAGGGGGAGCCGTATATCCAGAGTACGTACCGGACACAGTGGATCCGTTTCCCGGGCAGTCCGGAGACGTTCACGGTGACGGCGGACCTGAGTGCGAACGAGGGTACGATGGGCTTTGGGATTTCGATATTGAGTGACAACATCGGACCTGCGCGTACGAACACGGGTTTGTTGACCTATGCGTACCGAATCCAGACGGGAGCGAGGAGCTACCTGGGACTGGGTGTGAGTGCGGGGGTATCGGAGTATGCGATAGACGGGAGCAGGCTGGACCCGAATGATTTTCCGGATCCGAACATTCCGGAGGGACGGATCAACCTGTTTACCCCGAACCTGAACACGGGATTGTTTTTCCACAGTGACCGTTTTTATGCGGGTTTCAGTGTGTACAACATGATCGGGAAGCGTGCGTTGGAGCGGGAGGATTTTGCTTTGGCCTACCATGATTTCCACTACTATCTGACGATGGGAGCGTTGTTTGATCTGGGGGGTACGGTGAAGTTCAAGCCGAGTTTCCTGATCAAGGAGGTGAAGGGTGCTCCGACGAATTACGACCTGAACGCGATGTTTCTGTTCGGGGAACGGATCTGGGTAGGGGGATCTTATCGATCGAACCTGAAGATCTGGAACGAGAATCTTCCAGAGAACCTTTCGAACAGGAATGCGTTTGCGACCATCATTGAGATCTTTGCGACAGACAGGATCCGTTTGGGCTATGCGTATGACCACAACCTGAACGTGTTGCAGGACTACAGGACGAACTCGCATGAGCTTTCGGTAGGCTTTTATATGATTCCGAGAAAAGCAGTAATGAAAAACCAAAGATGGTTCTGATTATGAAAAAGACATTGACGATATTGAGCCTGGCAGCGGGTATAATTTTGGGAGCTGTGACTGTAGCGGAAGCGCAAAAGTCTAAGGTCCGTTATGCGGATCAGCAGATGGCACTGATGAATTATGAGCATGCAATCGAGCAGTACAAGGAGGCGTATGCGAAGAAGCCGAGCTATGAGTTGGCGGTGAAGCTGGCCGAGGCACATGAGACGGTGCGTGATTACGACGGGAGCTACGAATGGTGGAAGAATGCTGTGAGCTATGAAGAGGCGGGTGATACTGACTACCTAAAATACCTGTCGGCGGCGCAACGTACCGGCCGGATGGATGCTGTGGAGAGCGATCTGGCGGGCAAGGAAGTGAACGTGGATTCTTTGAAGCAGAATTTGGAGCAGCTGATCAGCCCTGCGAGCAGGAAGAAGGTGAAGTTGGAGAACGTGAAGGAGCTTAACTCGTCTGCGTCGGATTTTTTGATGACTAAGGACGCATCGGGAAATAAATATTTTGTATCTGACAGAGGAGGGGTTTCGGTAGAGCGTAAGATGCCAGGAATCAGGATAGATGGCCGGAACAAGCTTTACAGCGAAGGGATGAGTGACTATACGGGCCGGAGCTACTTCAGTGTGTACAAGCAGGGTGAAGACGGGGAGGTTTCCCGCGTGATCTCGAATGTGCCGGGAACTTTTAATTTTTCGGATCCTAGTTATGCGAAAGAAGCGGGCCTGCTGTTTTACTCGGTGACCCGTGACCTCAACAGTATGAGGAAGAACAGGAAGGATCTGCTGGTTCAGCCGGAGATTTACTACAGCAAGGTAACCCCTGAAGGGACGCTGGAAGGCTTTATGGCCTTTCCATACAACGACTCGCTGGCTTACTCGGTGATGCACCCTTTCATAGACGAACAGTCGAAGCGACTGTACTTTGCTTCCGACCGTCAGGACGGAGTATGGGGAGAGTCCTATGGGGGATATGACATTTATTATTCTGCCTACGATGAGAACATGGTGTTCGCCACCCCGGTAAACGCGGGAGCGGCGGTAAATTCATCGGGTGATGACACTCATCCGTTCCGAAAAGGGAATAAGTTTTATTTTTCTTCGACCGGTCACCCGAGAGTGGGCGGTATGGATGTGTATATGGCGGACTTTAGCCCATCGGGTATCAGTAACGTTCAGAACATGGGGATGCCGATCAACTCGCTAGCCGATGACTTTGGTTATCGTGAGCTGGAAAACGGAGAGATATATTTGGCCTCGAACCGCAGTGGGGGAATGGGTCTGGATGATCTGTACCTGATCGAGGAGGTTTACAAGCAGTTTTTGGCACGTGTGATCGACTGCGACGGACTGATCATGACAGACAGCTATATGGCAACGTTGCGTGACAATACCCAGAACGGGAATGTGCAGACGCAGCGGAACGGGACGGGAGCACTGGCAGCAGAACTGGAGCCGGACAGTGACTTTTCACTGACGATCTCCAAGCCGGGCTATTTTACGCTGACAGATAACGCAATCACCACCAAAGGCTTTGCGGGAGATACGGTGAAGCGCGAGTATACGCTGAAGCCGATTCCGTATCAGCTTCCGGTTTTTGTGGACATTGTGTACTACGACCTGGACAAGTATGTGATCAGAAAGGACGCGAAGCCAGCCTTGGACAAGATCGCCGAGATCATGCAGAAATATCCGTTCCTGGATCTATTGGTGGCCTCGCATACTGACTCCAGAGCCTCGGATGAATACAACATCAAGCTGTCTAACAACCGTGCGACGGCAGTGACCGAATACATGGCGCAATACAATATTGCTGCCGAGCGCATCCGTCTGGAATGGTTCGGGGAGCAGAAGCTGGTGAATGACTGCGGGAACGGGGTGCCGTGTTCGGAGGTAAACCATCAGCTGAACAGAAGATCGGAGCTGGTGCTGGAAGCCTTCCCGGATCCGACCAAGCAGTATGATATTCCGGAAGCGTTAAAGGATATGGACTTTTGCAACCCGGAGGATATTTTTGAGGTATTGACCCAAGAGATCAGTGAGGTGCCGACGATCTATTTTGACTTTGACAAGGCGATGTTGCGTTCGGTGCACAAGCCGGAGTTGGAGCGCGTGGCGATCATGCTGGAGCGGATGCCGAACCTGATGTTGTACATCGAGGGGCATACGGATCAGCGTGGGGATGAGGCTTACAATGAGAAGCTGTCAGCACGCAGATCGAAAGCGGTGATGGACTATCTCATCAAGCGCGGAGTGACCGGGGAGAGGATGGAGCACCAGTGGTTTGGGGAGACCAAACCAGTGCATGACTGCAGTCAGGTGAGCTGTACCTCTGCTATGCATCAGCTGAACAGAAGGACAGAGCTGCGAGTAGGCAAATCAGCGTTTACCTACACGGGTAGACAGAAGAAAGTAAACACGATGTGATACAGGATAAGTTTATAGAGTATTAGTCAAAAAAAAGAGGATCCAGTTTGGATCCTTTTTTTATTCTGCCGTTTTGCTGCTGTCTGCTATGAGTCGGTTCAACTCTTTCAATTCTTTCTCTGTGAGATCTCTCCATTTTCCAGTTGGTAAATCCAAGTGAACATTCATAATTCTAACCCGAATCAACTGTTTGACTTGATAGCCCAGATATTCGCACATTCTCCTAATCTGCCTATTTAAGCCTTGCGTCAATACAATTCTGAATTTAAATCGGCTGATTTGCTCCACTTTACATTTCTTAGTGACAGTTCCGAGAATTGGAATTCCATCAGACATTCGTTGGATAAAACGCTTATCGATCGGCTTGTCAACAGTTACTACATATTCTTTTTCATGATTATTACTCGCCCGGAGGATCTTGTTGACAATGTCTCCTTCACTAGTGAGAAAAATTAGCCCTTCGCTATCTTTATCTAATCTCCCAACCGGAAAAATACGCACCGGATGACCTATATAATCTATGATATTGTTTTTTTCTCCTTTAGTATCTGTGGTAGACACGATGCCTACAGGCTTATTGAAAGCGATGTATGTATGCTCTTGAATAGGCTTACCCACTGGCTTCCCATCTACAGCGACTTTGTCGGAAGGACCTACTTTGGTTCCCAATTCAGGTATTTTTCCATTGAGCGTAATTCTCCCTTGCTCCAATAATTTATCTGCTTCTCTTCTGGAGCAAAATCCGACTTCGCTGAGGTATTTGTTAATCCGGATATATTGGTCTTTTTCCAAAATTTTCTGGTTGAAGCTGCAAGTTAAGTTTTCCTGAAAGATTGCTCAGCAAGTAGAAATGAAAAAGCTCCAGCTTTTAGACTGGAGCTTTAAAATTAATTATTCAAGCCTTTTATTGGAGGAGCTCCGTTTGCTTTTAATCGTTGAGCAAGTGAAGGGATTGTTTCACTGCTTATTTTATTTAATTCCTCTGCAATTGGTTGGTATTCCTTCTTGCCTGCCTCAAGAGAAGACTTTTGCATTCCTGTAGGACCATAGGTTCCATAAGCTCCACCATATGCTGCAGAAATCCGATCTGAAATAGTATGTGGCATGGCATCGAAAATCTCTCTTTGTGCCAAATTGCCATTGATTTTTGAATCAAGGCTCAACAAAGCCCTTTCGGCTTTATATAGCTCTTCCATCAATTGTGGATCTGGTTTAGATGATCTTGATAAGGAAACCTGCATGGCTTTTATCAGATCTGTTGCTTCGGTTAATTGCAAATTGCCTGCAGTCACTTCATTGACGAAAGACTGAAGTTCGGATCTGAAAGATTTGATTTCTTCCAAGGACTTGCTTGGTAAAGCTCCTTTTCTTAAAGGCTTCACCTCAAAACTTACAGGTTCTCCCATTTGAGAAAGTTGACCTTCTTTTTGCATCATCAAAACAGCCTTGTAGGTACCCGGCAATGCCATCATCCTTCCCCAACTTCTTTGGTTTATTGATTCAGGGTTGATCAGGTTCTGACTGGCCATGCTCAAATCCCAGGCAGTTCTATGGAAACCTGCAGAAGTATTTGCATTTACACGCTGAACAATATTTCCTTCCTCATCTGATATAACTACGTGGATTTCCGGACTTTTTTCTCTCATTTCTGCCTCCAGCTCCTCAAATCCCGGAAAAGGAATGGACTGATTTTTCATTTCAGCCTCTTTTTTCTGACGCTCAGCTTTGGCCGTTTTTATTCCTTCTTTGATAAAGTAAGTGAAAGTTACCCCAAACTCAGGGTTAGGTGCTGTCCAATAATTGTCACCCATATATTCTTGAGTGTCTTTAGGCTCATACCAATAGCCATCTCTTGGTTCAAAAAGTTTTGCAGTCTGATTTAAAGTTGATTCTGTTATTTCTCTCAAGGGACTGATATCATCCAAGATGAAGAAACCTCTTCCGAAGGAAGCTCCTACTAAATCATTCTCTCTTCTTTGAATAGTAATATCTCTAAATGAGATGGTTGGTACTCCTCCTTCCAATTCGATCCAGTTTTTACCACCATCAGGAGTGAAATAGATTCCAAACTCAGTAGCTAGAAACAAAAGCTCTTTTTTAACATGATCCTGGACAATTCTCCAAGTCAATAAAGGAGTCGGAAGGTTTCCGTTGATCAATTTCCATGTTTTTCCTGCGTCTGTACTTTTTGCTACATACGGCTTAAAGTCTCCTTCCTTATGATTATCCAAAACCACATAGGCTGTGTTTTCATCAAATAGGTCTGCACGGATATCATTTACAAAGGCATTAGCAGGAACTCCGGGAATATTTCCAACTTCTACGGCATTCCAAGTTTCACCACCATTTACGGTGGATTGGATCAACCCATCATCTGTTCCAGCATACAAAATATTAGCATTAACGGGAGACTCCCCCAATGAAGTGATTGAACTGAAATTAGACATGGCATAGACATCCCAGGCATTGTCCCAGCTTTGGTTTTTACCCATGATAGGCTGTTCCAATCTTTCTTTTTTCTTGGTCAAATCTCCTGAAATAGGTGTCCAGGAATCCCCTCGATTGGTGGATTTCCAAACTCTATGGGATGCAAAATATAAAGTACTAGGTACATGCTGACTTGGAAGAATAGGCGCATCCCAATTAAATCTTTCCTCGCCTTCACCCGCAGCAGGTTGTGGTTGAATAAACACAGATTCTCCGGTGATTCTGTCCAATCTGTTCAAATATCCCTGCTGAGACTCAGCATACCCTATTTCTGGATTACCTGGTTCTACGGCAGATTGATGGCCATCGCCTCCTAAAACTCTTGACCAATGTGCATTGGAGATTCCGTCTTCATCATCCGTACGGGAAGGACCTCCATGAGAACCATTATCTTGAGTCCCTCCAAATACATTATAGAATGGTTCAGCGTCATCTACTGCCACTTTGTAATATTGAGTAATAGGAAGATTGTCAAAATACCTCCAGGTTTTAGTTCCGTCTAAAGTTTGATAAATACCTCCATCAGTTCCCAATAGTAAAAAGTCCGGTTCTCCTTCAATAAAATTTAATGAATGGCTATCAGAGTGGGTTGCTGATGTATTTAAAAGAGAAAATGTTTTTCCGTGATCATACGAAACCTGCATTCTCACATCGATCAGGTAAATTGTTCCAAAATCATGAGGAGATGCGTATAGCTCCTGATAATAGTGAGGTCCTGTAGCTCCTGATACTGCATCGGACATTTTTTCCCAAGAAGCACCTTGATCTTTGGTCAAGTAAACTCCTCCAGATCTGCGTATTTGTTCAATTGCAGCATACACGTAATCTGGGTTTTGAGGACTGATGGCCAAGCCAATCTTTCCAGTTACTCCACTCGGAAGTCCATTTTGCAATTCAGTCCAAGTCTTACCCCCATCAGTGGATTTATGGATTCCTCCTTTTTCTCCGCCGCCCATGTAAGCTGCAACGGTTCGGTGTCTTTGCCAGGTAGCGGCATAGATTACTTCTGGATTTCTTGGGTCTATTACAATATCTGCAACCCCAGTCCATTCATCATCACCCAAGGTTTTAGACCAGGTTTTGCCTCCATCCTCTGAGCGGTAAAAGCCTCTTTCTCCACCTTTATTCCAAAGTGGGCCTTGAGAAGCCACATAAATGATATTTGAATTTGAAGGATGTACAATGATTTTACCAATATGCTGGGAATCTTTGAGACCCATATTTGTCCAGGTCATCCCTCCATCCTCACTGAGGTAGACTCCATCACCAAAGGAAATATGACGACCTCCATTATTTTCACCAGTTCCAATCCAAATTCTATTGGGATTGTTGGGATCAATCGTCACACAACCAATTGCAAAAACAGGCTGCTCATCAAAAATCGGTGTCCAGGTAGTACCTGAATTGACAGTTTTCCATACGCCGCCCGAAGCCGTGGCTACGTACCAGATATTTCTGTTGGAAGGGTGGATTGCAATATCGGCAATTCTACCGGAGGTAAATGCCGGGCCGATATTCCTGAATTTGAAAGCTGAAAAATCCTGTTTTAGCAAAGGGGAGCTTTCAGTAGTAGTTGATCTTTTTTGGGCTTGGACTGAAAAACTTAATGTCAGTAAGATCATCCAAAAGCCGATAACTTTTAGTCTCATCATAGATAGATTTGGTGGTTGAATAGGAAAGATAAAAAAAAGAAGCTGAAAGTCAGGAGGACTATCAGCTTCTTATGAATATTGGATATTTCTTCGATTAATTATTAATCACTTGAACCAACAGGGATCAAATCCTGAGTCTGGGCTACAAGCTTAGGGTTTTCTCCTGTCACTGGAATATTGGCTAGTAATCTTAAGGCTTCTGACTTTTTGCTTTCAAAAGCTAATTTATTCTGAGAAAGAATCGGCTCAGAAGGTGGAATCTTTTCCCTTAACCAGTCTTCTTGTTTTCCATTTTTCCAAAATCTAAAACACAAGTGCGGTCCAGTTGCAAGTCCGGTACTGCCTACATAACCTATTACCTGTCCTTGTTTGATTCTTGCGCCAGCACGAATACCTTTTCCAATTTTAGACATGTGTAAGTATTGAGTGGTGTAGGTTCCATTATGTTTGATTTTCACATAATTGCCGTTCGCAGATGTGTAGCGAGCTTCTATGACTGTTCCATCGCCTACAGAGCGTATTTCTGTTCCTGTTGGCGCTGCATAGTCTGTTCCTAGATGCGCCTTGTATCTTTTCTGAACTGGATGAAATCTTCTCAGATTATATCTAGAGCTAATGCGAGTATATTTAAGTGGATCTCTAAGGAATGCTTTTTTCAAGCTATTTCCGTCTTGATCGAAAAAGTTTACTTCTCCATTTTGCTCGAAAGGGATTGCATGATAAGGCTCTCCTTTGTGTTCAAAATAAGCGAGTTTGATATCGGTAATTCCGACTACTTGACCATCGATTAATTTCTCTTCGAATTGAACCTTGTACTTATCGCCCTTTTGCAAGCTTTGGAAATCAACAGACCATCCATACAAATCTGCAAACATATCAATCAAATCCGGCCCGATTCCCTGATTGGTCATGTCCACATAAAGCGAAGTATTAATCGTTCCTCCAGCTTCTCGAGTTCTATATTCTGCCGGCTTTTCTGCCTTGTAAATGTCAACGCTATCTAAATCAAATACTACATATTCGGAAGGACTTGGCTCGTAAATAAAAAATCTCGCTTTGGAACTATCTGTAGGAGTTAAAACAGTGAACTTTCGGTTGGTAGCTATTCCCCTTACATCAAATACCTCTTTAGACTTTTTGGCGATTTCGTCTATAATTTGATAGGGTACATTGAATGGGCTAAGGATGGTGGCTAAAGTTTGGTTTTTCGCGACTGTACCTTCTATGATATTCAAGCCCGTTACATTGATGCCATAGAGGTATTGCTCGTTTAGATTTTCAATCGCAGTACTGTCACTTAGATTTTGCTCTTCAGAACTGAAAGTATTCAATTTCATTTCTGAAAATTGGAACCAAGCCGCAACCCCAATCGAACCAATTAAGGCGGCGATACCAATCCATTTTTTATTCATAATAAACTCGTTTGTTTTGAGGGTGAACCGAAACAATCTTCAAGCAAGCCAAAAAGTCCCTTTTTTGCAAGCTTTTGGTGATCAACGGAGGCCTTTTAACAACAATTATTGTTCCTGAATCCTGCTGGAAATGTATTTAACTCAAAATTTCGTGATTTTTACCCGAATCTAACTAACTATCAAGCTGCTAATTTTTGATCATAGAATTTTTAAAAGTTTTCTAAACAAGAAAAGAAGACTTTGAATTGGGTACATCTCTGCATCAACCTCTTCTCTTTTTTTTCTGAAAGAGAAAAACCAGAAAGTGGCCTATTTAGCCATTTTCAGAACTGATAGG
>NZ_VLOG01000005.1 GCF_007655305.1 Algoriphagus algorifonticola | reverse complement strand
CCCAGATTCAAGTAATAATTGCAACACTAATAGTTTAAGGAAGGAAGCCTAGGCTTCCTTCCTTAGGCTGAATAATTAAATTAGTGTTGACATGCAAAAATTCAATCAGCTCAGCCTAGAGCAAAGATATCAAATCGAGGTTTTAAACAAAGAGGGATTCAGTCAAACTGCAATAGCCTGTCGGGTCGGCGTACACAAAAGTACCATCAGTAGGGAACTGAAAAGAAACACTGGGAAACGGGGACGTAGTGCAGGAAATTACTCAGCACGCATAGCAATGAACCGGGCTCAAGAACGCCATAAATACAAACCCAAACACAGACGGTTTACCGAGGTAATGAAGGAGCAGAGCAGAATCTGGCTGGAAGATGAAAAACTGAGTCCGGAACTGATTGCCGCCAGGTGGAGAGTCAATGGCCAACCGGGAGTGTCCCATGAGACCCTCTACCAATGGATCTGGCTGGCAAAAAAAAGTAACCATTGGCAGTTCAGGAAGGATAGAGGATTATACAAACATCTCAGACACGGTAAAAGAAAACGTAAAAGAGGTAATTACAGGGATTCCAGAGGACTGATCAAAGAAAGAGTTTCCATTGAAAAAAGGCCTCCCGTAGTGGAGCAGAGGCAGCGGATCGGTGATATTGAAGTGGATCTGATGATGGGTAAAAACCATCAATCGGCACTTCTGGTACTGGTAGACCGGGCTACTTTAATCACCACGTTGGAAAAGTTAGAGGGTAAGAACGCCGATGTCATTGAACAGAAAATAACCAGAAGAATCGAACGGATTGGCGCCTCATTTTTTAAGTCAATCACGTTCGATAATGACAAAGCCTTCGCAAACCACCATCGAATCAGGGATAAATTCAACCTGCCAACCTTTTTTACAAGGCCCTATACGTCTCAGGATAAAGGAACGGTGGAAAACAGAATTGGATTGATCAGGGCTTTTTTACCCAAAGGAACAGACCTGAATCAGTACTCGGTGGAACAAATTCAATCCATAGAATTAAAAATCAATAACAGACCCGTTAGAAAGTTTGATTACCTTAGTCCATTACAAAAACTCAAACAAAAATTAGGTGTTGCATTTATGAATTGAACACGGCAAAGGACATTTTTTTGCTATCAAAATAATTTCTTAGTTATTAAAACTCTATCAATTTTAATTAACCTCTTTGTATAAAATGGTTTCTATCTGCTTTTTATTGAATTCGTTAAAAATTGTAAAAGTATTTTTGTCTTATTAAAAATCACCTTCTAGATGCTATCGGATCAGGATTATTATCAGGATCTCCGATAACAAAACCATCGCTTTCAATTTCACCCAATACCAATAAGCCGGCCACATGAGGAGCTGCCATGGAAGTACCGGAAATACTTCTGTAAGTAGAATTAATCCAAGTGGAATTAATTGACACTCCGGGAGCACACCAATCAATAGGTGGATTTCCAAAATTGGAAAAGGAAGCAAACCTATCATTTCTATCCATAGCCGAAACTGTCAATATAAATGGACCGTTCACTCTTCCTGGACTAGAACTAGAAGAATTTGTAGATGAATTGCCAGCAGCAAGAACAAACCAAATCCCTTTATTAGATGCATTCAGAACAGCATTATCTAAAGCAATTGAAACCCCACCTCCCAAACTCAAATTCGCTACATCTCCATTTTGACCAACAGAAGCAATATAATTAACTCCCGCTATCACTCCGGAATTAGTCCCCGATCCATTACTTCCCAAAACCTTTACCGGAACGACTTTTACTCCAGGAGCAACACCAATTACTCCTATTTCATTATCCAAAGCCCCAATTGTACCAGCAACATGGGTCCCATGTCCATTTCCATCATTCAAGGAGGCTCCATTACTACCTGTTGAAAAAGCGTTAAATCCTTTACTACTATCCACATTTAAATCTGGATGATTTAATTGAATTCCAGTATCAACTACAAAAACAGATTTGCCACCATTATAAGAAACTCCCCCGTTTACCCTTATAATTCCATAGGGAATACTTTGAGCTGGTTGAGGAGAAGGGTTAGGGTTATTACCCCCAATTAAAGGATCTAATATCGGTCTTAAGATAGGCAACAATTTAATTTCGAAATCCTGCTCAACATTTTGTACCAAAGGATCACTTTTTATTTGTTCCATCATATTTATATCTCCATTGAAAGTAAATCCATAAATGGCTGATTCATAAACATGCAGAATGCTTTCTTCTCTTAATCCATACTTTTCAAAATATTCTTTAGTTTTTGTTCTAAATAACTTTTGCCTACTTATGTAATCACCATCCAGCTTAAAGTTGATAAAGCTCTGGCCTAAGGTTACTATATATTGATTAGGAATTGGCTCCCAATATACTTTTTCTATTGGAGTTTGAATGTCAATCTCATTCACATTATTCAATTCACATGAAAACAATAAAATTGAAAGTAAGTATTTTAGGTAATTATAATATTTCATAAATTTTTCAAAAATTGGCAAATAATATAACAGCTTTCTTTCTTTAAAAGAAAATTTGTAGCTTATTTTTAGAACTAATGAATAGAATCCGCGATCTTCAATTTTTAGCTCCTTTTACGGAGATCTATAGAAGTTTCCCGCCGTTTAAGCAATAGAAATATGAAAATTATCAGTTTCATAAGAAGAAGTAAACTTCCTTTCACATTTAAATATTTAATTGATTAATAGGAAATAATCTTAAATTCTGTCCTCCTATTTTCTTGATGTTTTTCTTCCGTGCATTCAACGTTATCTATACATTCATTTCTAATTTGAAATTCCCCCATACCTATGGAACTTAATCTGGATGAAGAAATTCCATTTGAAATTAAATAATCCACTACAGATTCTGCTCTCCTTTTAGAAAGCCTCATATTATAATTCACTGTTCCTCTACTATCTGTATGAGACCTTATTTCAACTTTAATTGTGGGATTTTCTTTTAAAATACCCAATAAAAAGTCAAGATTAGGTTTAGCATCTTCTCGAATATTCCACTTGTCAAAATCATAATAGATATTTTCAATTTCATAAGCTTTACCAATCTCTATTCTATTCATATAAATATCCTGAAAAACTAAAGAATCACCCATAATTGTATTTTCAGGAATTTCAATTCCTTTTAATTCAGTTTTGAGGTATCCAGTCTTTCTACTGTTAATTGAAACAAATTGATTAGAGCCCAATTTAACTTTATATGCACCATCTTGTCCGGTTACAAATGAATTTATGATCCCTCCATTTTCAGAAAAAACAGATACAACCGCATCAGCTAACAATGAACTGTCTATGGCATCTAAAACTTTCCCTTCTAAAATCATGGATTGCCTACTTTCTAAATCCACAAAATAGATATCATCCAATCCCTTACCTCCCACTCTATCTGAAGCAAGAAATCCTTGTTTAAAATCCCTTCCTAAAACAAACCCAAAATCATCTCTATTAGAATTGATGGGTGTTCCCAAATTAACTGGTAAAATAAAGTCCTCACCTACTTTTGAAGATTTAAAAATATCCAAACCTCCTAAACCAATATGACCATCACTTGAAAAGTAAAACGTACCATCTTCAGAGAAAAAAGGAGACCTTTCATTGAAAGAAGTATTGATTGTAGGCCCAACATTGATGGGAGGTTGCCAACCTTTTTCATCAATCCACTGAGAAAAATAAATATCCGTTCCACCTTGACCACCAGGCATATCAGAAGAAAAATAAAGTCTTTGGCTTTTTTGGTCAAAAAAGGGATCAGAAACCGAATAATTCAGTGGACTATTAAATGGCAGTGTCATAAAATCTTCCAGAGAAATAGAATCCAAATTATTGTCTATATAATAAACTTCAGGAAAAATGGTATAGTTGTTAAATTTACCAGATTCTGTTTTTCGATATTTATGGGCCTTTGTTAAAGTGATGAAAATCCATTGATCAGACTTATAGATTGGACCAATATGGTATTTAGATTCAAAACCTTTAATCTCTTCAGCAGAGCCAAAAATACTTTTTAAATCTTGAGTTAGATTGACTTGATATAAACTTAAATAATCATTTCCCGTCCATCCATAGATATCATTTTTTAAGCCATTATCATTAAACTTCCAGTCAACTTCTTTTTCTAATCTATCTGAAACCCAAAGCAACTTTTCATCTTGATAAATAAAAGGCCCAAATTCACTGAACTTGGTATTAATACCCTCCACAGGTGCAACCCTCGATCTTGACAAATCGTTAGTAAGAATTCCCCCATACTCACTGTTGCTCCATAGATTCTTTAACATATCAGATGATTGAGCTGGGTCTAATATTTTCAAAATTTCCCTTGCCTCACTATATTTTGAGTTAGCTATCAATGACTCTGCAAAAGGCCTTAAATCAGTAGAGTCCAATTGATTCTCTCTTTTAAGTTTTGCAAACCATTCTTCAGCTTGTTCAAAGTTTCTAACCTTATAATAAGACAAGGCAAGACCTCTGGCAGTCTTGGGGTTTGGAGATTGTTCCCAACTTTTTAAGAAACTTTCAATCCCAGCAGAATAATTAAGATTTTCTAAATGTTTTTTCCCTTTTATGTATTCTTTTGTTTCAAAGGATTTACAAGCAAATAGAAATATGAAAAGGATGAAGAGAAATGATTTTGTTTTCATATTCATTATTAAAAGAATCTAGGTGAAAGAAGTCTAACTTTTTTAGGTGGAAAAAGGTAGGTGATTGATATATCATGAGTCGTAAATGTACCTACTGAAAATCTGGTAACGGTATGATCATAGGCATATCCAAGACGTAATCCCTCCATGATTTCTAATTGAACTAAACCAATGACCGCAGTAGATTTTCTTAGCCCATTTTGGGCCTCTCTTCCTGGCATACTCATGCCAAATCTATAGCCTGCTCCTAACCAAAAAACATCATTTATTATGAAACTACTATTTAAATCTAGTCTGGCTGGAGATTTAAAATCATCCATATACATAAATGAAGGTATAAACCTAACACTATAAGTTAAATCAAAATGATAACCCCCAGTTACATAAAGATGTTGAATTGGTTGTGCCATCACTCCCCCTTGGTCTAAGTTCAATAGACCTGCTACCATATTATCGCCAGAAACACCTAAATAAAAATTTTCATCGTATAAAAAAGCTCCGAATTTAACGTCTGGATAGATCATCCTATCTTTTGAAGCTGGGATAGAAGGATCGTTATCTTGATCTGGTGAAAGCATTCCTCCATCCAATTGAGAATTGATCAAGCCTGCTCCTGCCCCAAAAGAAATATATTTTGTATTACCAATTCGGAGATGATAAGATATATTACCGAAAGCTGCTGTTGTTCTTTGTGCACCTAAACGATCAGTAATTAATTGTCCACCCACTCCCAGATTAGTTTCATCCAAATACGTATCTGCAGCAATTGCGAAAGTCTCAGGACTATTATTTACTCCTGTCCATTGCTTTCTAAAGTAGCTCTGAACTTTAAATCTCTGTTGGTACCCAGAATAGGCAGGATTTATGAAAATCGGATTAAACAAATACTGACTATACTGTGGAATTTGTTGGGCTTTACTTTCTCCCAAAAAAAGGGAGAAAGTAAGAGCAGTAGCAAAAATTAATTTAAAGAATCTCATGAAAATCATTTAATAATGGTGACAAAACCGGTTAACGTACTAGACTGACCCTCCAAATCCCAGACTCTCAACTGATAAAAATATGTACCAGCAGCAAGACCATTTCCAGTCCAATCATTTTGATAATTTGTAGATTGATATACCTCTACACCCCACCTATTGACAATTAAAACCTCATTTCTTTCAAACAAATCTTGAAGATTTCTAATCTGCCAGGTATCGTTAATACCGTCTCCATTCGGTGTATATACATTTGGAATCACAAAGGATAACTGTCTATGAGTAGCAGAGTCAGTATTGTTTTCTATATCCGAATCTTCAAGGTTACTTTCAACAAAAGCAATATTTGTAATCTCTCCTTCATCCAGAGCCAGTACACTTAGTGTTAATGTTTGTGATTGATTTGAAGATAATTGCTCAATTCTCCAGCTAATCTCTCTTGATTCAAAATCATAATTTGTCACACCACCGCTCACTACTGCTGTTCTAAATTCAACACCTAATGGAAGTAAATCTTTGATCAATATTTCATTTGCCTGATTATCAGATATGTTTGTTACTGTTATCCTATATTCAAACTCTTTCCCTATCTGAACAATTGATGAAGACACTTCTTTCTTAATTTCAAGATCAACCATTGGGGCTTCCAATTGAACTAGGACCTCGGGAGAAATAGCTTCGGAAGGCGGGAAATTATCACCAATAACAAAAGCCTTATTAATTATACTTCCACCAGTATCCTCTCCTACTAATAAATTCAAGACAATTTCAATGATTTGTCCCGGCGCCAATGAACCAAACTCCCATTGAAGAATATTGTCAACTTCGATGACTTCAGGACTGGAACTGATAAGTACTGTACCACTTGGAAGGCTGTCTGTCACCAAAAGGTTATTGGCAGTAAAATCACCTGTATTTTGAACCAATATGGTATAGGTAAGTATCTCTCCTACACTGACTAAGGATTTATCTACAAGTTTCTCAATTACAATTTCAGTATTGTTTTCTGAACCAATAACTTCAACTCCATCCCCTGGATCTGATTCAAATGATTTCCCATTCTCGGTAGAAACAATGGCCGTGTTGAAAATAATATCTCCTACTATTGCCTCTTCATTGATTGTAACAACCAAACTTAGCTCAATAGATTGACCTGATTCTAAAGAGTTAATCCTCCACTCAACCAATTGATCAATATTTTCAGCGTTTCCATTTGCAGAAACAAAAGTCAGCTTGTTTGATAGGAAATCAGTGATCACCAAATTTTCTTGACTTATTGAGGAAGTATTTGTTACCTCTATTGTATAAATCACTTCATCTCCAATTCTAGCCTGATTAACATTTGGAATTTTTGTAATTCTTAAAGAAGTTGAGTCCTCCACTGTAATTACTTCAGGATCTGACTCTGTAGGAGGATTTGGATCATTCAACCTTTGAACTACAGCAAGGTTGGATATGCTGGTTCCAGGAATGGCATCTTCACTAACCCTAACCCTCAAACTCAGGGAAATTAGATTTTGGGAAGGCAAAGAATTAATATTCCAAATCACTACTTGTCCATCTGATGATCCTCCGTTTGAAGCACTGATAAATTCCAATCTAGAATCTAAAGTGTCAGAAACAATGAGTTGATTTAGGTCTAAAGGAGTAGTATTAATTACCGTAATCGTATAGAGTACTGTATCACCAGGTAACACATTGTTTACATCAGCAACTTTTCTAATTTGAAGTCCTTCATCAACTTGGCAATTCTCTAAACTAACAGTTACCGAAGCTCTAGATATGCTTTCGCAACCAGTTTCAGGATCAGTCTGAGTAGCGTAATAGGTAGCCCCATTTACCAATTCCAAATTAGAATCTAAAACCGTAGCAGAACTTATCGTTGCATACCACCTTATGTTAACTCCCACAATGGATATCGAGTTGAGAGTAGGATTATCCTCAATACAAAATGATTGATTTGGATTTAAAATGATTGGAGCATCTGCATTATTGACAGTGACAATCAGTTCTGCTCCATCATTTGGCGCGTTTTCACATACGCCATCGCCTGATACGCTCACATAATAGGTCGTTGTCACTGATGGACTGACCGTCAAATTACTCAGCTCATTGCTCAAGGCAGCATCGGTGAAGAATCGGAATACCGGATTGCTGATTCCTGGGGCGGTTGCACTCAGAACAAAACTGTCTCCCTCACAGATCTCTCCTCCATTAGGAGAAATATCAGCTGCCGTCGCTCTTCTGTTGACAGTGACCATCAGTTCTGCTCCATCATTTGGCGCGTTTTCACATACGCCATCGCCTGATACGCTCACATAA
>NZ_VLOG01000049.1 GCF_007655305.1 Algoriphagus algorifonticola | reverse complement strand
CATCCCGAAAAATAAAAAAAAGGCTGGAACAATTCCAGCCTTCTGTGGGCCCACCTGGGCTCGAACCAGGGACTTTCTGATTATGAGTCAGATACTCTAACCAACTGAGTTATAGGCCCAATAATTACTTTTAAACAAGAAAATTCTTGGTAAAATCCCGCTTAGATTAGCTCAAATGCTAAAATACCTTGGTTTTGGGAATGCAATGTTACATATTTGAAATCATATTCACAACCATATTTACGGATGAAAAAAACACCGGACGCAGACTTTTTAATTTTCGATTTAGGTAATGTAATTATTGACATAGATTATCAAAAATCCTTATCTCTTATACGTCAGGAAGTTCCGTCTAATCTTCATCATTTGGTAGATGATTTTTACAAAACTGATTTTCATTATGCCTATGAAAAAGGTTTGATAGATTCAGTAAGTTTTCGATCTGAAGTCAGAAACTATTTTGATCAAGATTGGGAAGATGAAAAGATTGATTCACTTTGGAACTCTTTGCTTGGTAAAATTCCAGCTGAGAGATTGGAATTGGTCAATAGAGTGAGGAAGCACTATCAAGTTGGAGTTTTGAGTAATACCAATATGATTCATATTTTAGCCGTCAATGATATTCTAAAAAGAGATCATGGCCTTGCAAATTTTGACCCTGTATTTGACTGGGTATTTTTAAGTCACGAAATGGGCTTGGCAAAACCTCAACCTGAGATTTACCATAAAATGATTACTGATTTGGGAACTTCGCCCGAAAGGGTTGTATTTTTTGACGATCTTGAGCAAAACGTTCAAAGTGCTAGTGAAATTGGGATTCAGGCTATACAGGTAACTGGGCCTGAGGTTATTTTTGATTATTTAAAGCATGTACAGTAAGAAGGACTACCTAAAACACACCATATTATTTATACTTACCCTAATCGCAACCACTTTAGCGGGAGGGGAATGGGTTTATGGTAAATCAGTCATAGCTAAAGGTGATGATTTTTTGAGCTGGGACTATTTCTTGAGGTCATTTGCATTTTCGATTCCTTTCATCGGAATTCTATTGATTCATGAGTTGGGGCACTTATTCACCTCAATTCATCACAAAGTCAAATCCTCCCTACCATTTTTCATTCCGGCTTGGTTGGGTTTCCTAGGAATACCTTCCATAGGTACATTTGGAGCCATTATTCAGATGAAAAGTTTCGTCAATTCCCGAAAAAAATTCTTTGATATTGGAGTTGCGGGGCCATTAGCTGGATTTGTGATTGCATTGGGAGTTTTAACATATGGATTTACAACGCTCCCTTCAGCTGAATACATTTATGAAATTCACCCCGAATATGCAGACCCTGAATTTGAAGGTTATGGTGATCAGGTGGTAGATTTTGAGTTGGGTAATAATCTTCTTTTCTCACTGATGAGCTCTACCCTAGCTGATCCGGAAAGGATGCCTGAATTGTCAGAGTTAATCCACTATCCCTTCTTATTTGCAGGTTACCTGGCCCTGTTTTTTACCGCGCTTAATCTTTTACCAATTGGACAATTGGATGGCGGGCATGTGATTTTTGGACTTTTTCCCAAAAGGCATAAAGAAATCTCTCTTAGTGCCTTCACTTTATTTCTCTTTTATGCAGGTTTAGGAATGATCAGTCCTTTTTTCCCTGCTGAAGAACTCATCATTAGAATTCCACTTTACTTAGGTTTTCTTTACATCTGTTATCATAAATCAGGGCTAACTGCTCAAACAAAATTGACATTTGCTTTAAGTATAGCGGCAAGTCAATATTTAATTGCATATTTCTTTCCAACCATCCAAGGCTATCAAGGCTGGCTGTTTTTTGGTTTTTTACTTGGAAGGGTGATGGGAACACGACATCCAGAGGTATCCGGATTTAAAGAGCTGGACTCTAAAAGAAAGATTATAGGTTGGATTGCAATTATCATATTTTGTCTATGTTTTTCTCCGCAGCCGTTTATTTTTTCTGAATAAGCTTTAAGACAATCAAATTAAACTCAAGACTTTAGCTAACCATTCTAAGGGTTATATTTAGATTTGCCTAAAAAACAAAACCCTGAAAAGAATACTCCTTCCAGGGTTAGATATTTTTTAGGATAAAACTTATAGATCTCTGTAAGCCATGATTCCACCCAAAACATTTCTGACTTGGGAAAACCCCTTACTTTCTAGAAACTTTTTGGCATTTCCGCTTCTAGCACCGCTTCTGCAATGGATGATAATTTCTTGATCTTTGTAAGAATCAAGTTCCTCCAAACGATGGGGAAGATCTGCTAAGGGGATATTTTTTGCTCCAAGGTTGTCATCTTCAAATTCCCATTCTTCCCGGACATCCAAAAAAAGAAATTTGTCTTTTTTCTCCAGTCTTTCTTTCAGTTCTTTTACGTCAATATCTTCCATAATTATTTCACTAAAATTCTAAACGATTCGGCTCCTTTTTCAGAAAGCAGGTGGAGCACATAAATTCCTGACTTCTGACCTCTAAAGTTAAGGATTTCTCCTCGCTCTGTCGATTCTCTCTCCAGTAAAATCTCTCTGCCAAACGAATCGAAAACCTTAATGTCTCTAAATTTCCCCTCAACATTCAGTTGATTTTCGACAGGATTAGGGTAGATTCTGAATATCTCTGATGGGTTTTCTGATTGGGCAAAAGGAGGAGCAAGACTCACATGTGGTCTAATCATTAACGAACCTCTTACTTCAGTATTTTCGGCCCACGTACCATAAACATTATAAAAAATCTTATCACCTTGATCATTATTCTTATCCAGACCTATGTGTATGAAATCATTGGTAAACTGGGTAAAACCAACATAAAATTCCCCTGTCACCTGTATGTTAGTATCGAGAGAGAAGTAGGCAAGTGAGTCTATTCCATTTTTTAATGGGATCAACTCCTCCCTTCTAAAAACAGGTTGATTGTCCAGGTTTTGCCAAACCATGATATCTATTGGGAAATCTATTTGATCGGCATTGGTAAAGTTGATGGTAAGCCCCTTGATATAGACTGGCTGATCCACCTGATACTTTACTGCAAGCATCCCCGAGCGCTGATTGATTCCAGCTGCATAATCAGCCCTCCCATCATCATAGGCAAAGAAATCCCTGATTGGAATAAGAGTCGTCACCGTATCATTGACCCGATAGTTTACCTGGCTGAAAAAAGTACTGTCACCGGAGTTGACGACAAATAGGTTTTTATCTCCTGTGGTTAAATAAGTTTTTACTTCTAAATCTGTTTCTTCAGAAATTGCAGGTATCTGAGATGGTGAATTACTGGAAAATCTCCTTCTTTCCAAGGCAGTTGGAACAGGGTTAAAAGGTGTGTTTAAATTAATAGGAACTGAAGCACCGGTATTTGTATTGGTAATTAATACTGAATACTCCATTGCCCGAAACCTATTTTCCAGATTGTAAAATTCGTTTTTAATTGACCCGGTAGAGGAGGGCAGGGAAGAAGAGAAAATAGCAGGAACTGCCGTGTAATCCCCAAATTTCAATTCATTAGCTTGGGTTAAAGCTCTATCCAAATAGCTTAATTGATTAAAAGTTCTGCCTGTATTCAAATAGATATAATCTAAGACCCAGGTATCAAAAGGTCCTGAAAGGCGACCGAAATTCACAAATCGAAACTGAAAAGCCTCATGCTGAAAGTCGGCTAGGACCTGCACGGATTCTTGAGAAAATTGGTTAGGATCTCGTTCTGGTCCACCGGATATTTCCCAAACACTGATCCATTGTCCATTTCGGTTTAGAAACTGCAATACCAAACGATCATTTTCATCAGGCATTTCAGCTCTTCCACCAGCCTGCCAGAAGAAGCTTAAAAAGAGACTTGTACTTTGAGCAACTGAAAGCGTAGATAAATCAAAAGGGCGGGAAGTCAGGTAATCTCCGGCTCCTTGGTCCCTTATTTGTCTTGAATAGGGCTTTCCATTTGAGTCAGTTCCATCTAGAATAATGACTCCTAAAGAAGGTGCATTGATTCCAATACTTTCACTGTAGGAAGCTCCCTCGAATACCCAAGCCAAGGTATCCATACCTTGACTGAAATCATCCCAAAATGGAAGAGTATTGGTATTGGAAATTCTCAAATTTGAACCAATCTCAACCTGGGTTTTGAAGTTTTTGTGTGGCACAGTCGCCAATTCTACCAATTGGGCAAAAGAGGTCTCAGCGCCTATGAAAAGGAGAAAAATCAGAACATAAAAATTGGGTTTATTTCCCATATGTTTTTAGAAACTTCCTTCACCGGAAATCCAAAGATCTATAATATCGCCGGTTTTCACCATTGATTCAGCAGGAGGAGACTGACGAAACACCCTGCCAGATGCTAACGAATCATTTTTCATGTAAGTTTTTTGACCTACTCGAAGGCCTGAACCTAAAATAAGGAATTCGGCATCAATTTCATCCATCCCGACCAAGCTAGGCACATTCAAAACCTGATTTCCCAAACCGTTGCCAACAACCAAATCAATTTTTGCTCCTTTCGGAATTTCAAACCCTTCGGAGATACTTACTCCCCTGTATCGTTGTTCCAAAACTACATTAGCTCCTATGTCAGGAACATAGATCAATTCTCCTCTTTCCAATCCAATATTGGCAAGTATTTCCTGCACGTTCTTCAAGGGCATATTCACCAAGTTTGGCATTTTGATTATTGGTGCGTTTCTGGCATTAAGCGTCAAATATATTTTTCTTCCACCCTTTACTTGTTCGTTGGCTGGAGGGATTTGCTTCAAAACAGCCAGAGGTTTTTCATCCATATTGAAACCGGAATCTGGAGAAACCTGATAATTAAGACCAGCCTTTTCCAAAATACCCTGACTTTCATCAAAAGTATATCCTGATAAATCCGGTACAGACACCGTTTCGCCGTGATTTGTGTACATAGGAAGATAAACTTTTAGGAAAAGAAAACCCAAAAGAATTGCTATGCCTATGATAATGCCAAGGTTGATAAGAATCTTTTTCAGGGAATACTGGAAAGTGCTCATGTATAAATATTAATGCCTAAAGATAATTGGGATTTTTCATGCACCCAAAGATTGGAAATATGGAGGGTTTCTGAAAGGCAAAAAATAAGCCGAAGTGTTTATCCTCGGCTTATTTAGCATTAATTAATTATCAATTTTTTTGTCTCGCTGATCGTATTGCTATTGATCCTGACTATATAAAATCCTGGAGGGAAAATCTCTCTACTGAAAGAATAAGTTTGGTTCAATGTGTTGGGATATACGACTTGCTGCAAAACTTGTCCGCTGGCAGAAATAATCTGAATCGTTACATTTTCATAGCGTGGCAAATTAAAGGCAATATTGAAGTAGTCGGAAGCAGGATTTGGATAAAGAATACTCATGCCCTCTGTTGGAATTACAGGCTGAGGGTTAGCAGTCAGGAATAGCTCAATATTATCAAGATAGATAGGAGAATTAAACCCTTCTCCAGCATCAAGAGCAAAAGCCAATCTTACAGCCTGATTGCCATTTCCCGTGAACTCGGTGAGATTTACGAATTCCCTTCTAAAGTCAGAGGCATTACTTGGGCTAGCTACATTCGCTGATGTGGTTCTTAAATTTTCCCCCATTGCTTCCCAAACAGGTATATAGGTCTCTCCCGCATCGGAACTCGCAAATAGCGTCAATCTTGTTGATGGGGCCATCTCTCCAACTGCATAATCAAAAAAGACAGAGGCTTGAGTTCGATTGGATAAGTTGAATATTGGAGATCCAAGCCAGTAGGAGTTTCCGGGCTGTGGATTTTGCAACCCATTTACATTATTGGAGGTGTTATTTGTCGTAATAGTAGTCCAAGAATCTCTATTTTCTTCAGGATTGATTGTTCTCCAAGGTTCTATAGAAGTGGAGAAATTAAAGTTTTGCCTCCAGGGAACAAGTGTGTTTTGGCTATCCTCGATGATGAATCGTTCCAATTCATCTTCATTACCGGAATTTTGATCAAAATTCGGAAAAATGACTCCATAATTTAATCTGTTAACACCTTCCTGGGTCGAGTTTCCTCCGGTTAAATTAAAGCTTTCACCCGGAGCAACAGCAGATCCGGAGGCAAGAAAGCCTTGGGTGGAAGAACCATTGGTACTTTTCGTGAAAACGAACCTAGATACAGGTAGGTTACCTGTGTTTTTCACTCTAATCACCTCATCTTCATATCTACCATCAGAAATAGGTGTTGGAAGAATCAACTCTTCCAAAGTCAACTCGTATTTGAATTGCTTCTCCTGGAGAATTCTAATATTTTTCAAGTAGATATTGTTACCATAAGAATTAACAGAAATGAAAGCAATTCTGACCTGACCTAATTCAGCAAATGGGCTAAGGTTTACTAATTCGGTTCTGAACTGACTATTTTGAGTTGGAATAAACTCATTTAATGTAGGATTGGAAGTTTCCAAAGAAACCCCGGATTTATCATAAGTAGCATCAGCGATTTGAAAGGTGTTTCCACAGTCTGTTGAAACTGCCACAATCAAATCATCCTGAAATCCCGGCTGATTATAAGGAGCATGGGCTAATTCAAATACCAATTGCGCATTTGGATTGGCACTTAAATCAATGACAGGGGAGATAAAGTAATCTAATTCACCTGGCGCTTCATATTCGTAATGTCTGATATAGATCAGGTCTTGCTGGGTCCCGGAAATGGTTAGTCTGGTAGGTTCCCAGGTAAAAGATCCATCCGGATTGCTGATAGACCAGGAATTTGGAATAGAAGCAAGATTTAAACTCAGAGGTAAAGTTGCGGCCTGTTGTAAAACGGGGCTTGAGGTTAATGAATTGTTTGCTGAGTTTTCGTCGCTATTGTCATTAACTTGAACAACCCTGAATTCAATTTCATTTCCATCAGCTGAAATATTGAAATTATTAAAACTCAAAGTAGCATCTGCTCCTGTCACTAAATTCAGTGAAAATCTCCTGCTTTCAACTACAGCTCCATTTCTTCTCAGTTCAATCCTTGCCGAGGAAATAGTTTGTTTCCCGGCATTCTTCACTTGGATAGAAGGAGAAATAATTGGTGAACAAGCAAAATTTCCCGGTTCAACAATTCTTGAAATCGCTAAATCCCTATCCACTAAAACGGGCTCTTGCGTGGCTCTATTATTTACCAAAGTCCTTCTTCTCGGGCTATTAGCCAAAACCGCATTGAATCTTTCTACCTGCCCTCGTGTAAAAATATTCATACAGGCATCAGGAGTGTAATCCATGTAATTTTGGATCATATCATTGGATCCACAGCTAAACCTGGAAGGATTATCGTTACAGGTGCTATTGGAGTTATCCTGTTCGGGAGTATCAGATACAAAATCATCCACACCACAGCCTCCATCACCCCAAATATGCCTTAGTCCGAAATAGTGTCCTACTTCGTGTGTGGCTGTTCTACCTAGGGATGCTCCAATGGCATTTCCACCGGTACCAAAAAATCTAAAATCAATAGTTACTCCATCAGTGATAGCCGGTGCAGGTGAAAAGTTTAATCCCGGTAAACCTGATACTGGAAAAGAGGCATATCCAATAAATGGTTGATTCAATGGGACTACCCAAATATTGAGGTATTCGTCCGGATTCCACTGACTAAGCTGCCCAATTTGCGCTGCATCTTGTGGAGCATAGGAAGTTTTTGGTCCCTGGATTCTGACAATTCCATTTGTAGGTAATCCATTGGGATCTTGTTTGGCTAATACAAACTCAATTTTTGAATCGGCTGCAACCGGTAAAAATTCTGCCGGAGTACGGTTAGCATCTGGATTTAATCTCCTGAAGTCCTCATTTAGAGTTCTAATTTGTGATTCGATTTGTGACAGAGGCACATTAGCTCCCTGACCTATAGGAGTTCCATTATGAATCACATGGACGACCACAGGAATTAATCTTATTTCTTCCTGAGTTCTTGCAATAGAAAGTGGTTGATTCCTTTGTGCTTCTATTTTGCTGTCTATCCAGTTTTCAAAAAAATCCTTGGTGCCAAAATATCCCATTTCTTTCACCAGCATTTCCTCCAGCACACCATGAGCACATTTTTCATTATGTGCATGATTACTTTTTGAATTAGCCGTTCCTGAATAATCAGGCAAAGGTGAAATGGTGAAATTTTGAGAATTGGCTGAGGTATATGCAAAAATAGCTCCTAAAAGGAGCATAGTTGCTTTGTTGAAAAAGCTGGAAAATCTCTTCATTTAGTTCTTTTGAATTAGGCCATCGAAAGATTTACAGCCTCTACCCGTACAATTTCAGGTATGGCACGTTTGATGGCATCTTCTACTCCCGCTTTCAAGGTCATAGAAGACATTGGACAAGACCCGCAAGAACCCAACATCTCAATTTTCAAAACCTTATCATCGGTCAACTCCACAATTCTCACATTACCTCCATCGGCTTCCAAATAAGGTCTGATGGTATCCAACGCAAATTCAATCTGTTCTCGTAATTCTGCCTGCATTATATTATGCTTTTATTTCTACTACTTCTGTTTTCTTTTCCTGAGCGTTTCGGATGGCAATTTGTCTAGCAAGTGATTCTGCCAATTCCATATACGCATTTTTTGTTACTCCAGTTTTTAATACCGCCGGATAACCAGTGTCTCCACTTTCTCTAATACTCTGCACTATTGGTATTTCTCCTAAGAAAGGTACCTGATACTTTTCTGCCAATTTTTTCCCTCCTTCTTTTCCAAAGAGGTAATATTTATTGTCAGGAAGTTCTTCAGGTGTAAAGTAAGCCATATTTTCAACAACACCTAAAACGGGAACATTAATTTGTGGCTGTCTAAACATGGAAAGTCCCTTAGTAGCATCTGCCAAAGCCACTTTTTGCGGTGTGGTTACAATCAAAGCACCTGTCACAGGAACTGTTTGAACCATGGTTAAATGAATGTCAGAGGTCCCCGGAGGTAGATCAATCAACAAGTAATCCAATTCTCCCCAATCCACATCTGAAATAAACTGCCTTAAAGCAGAACTTGCCATAGGTCCTCTCCAGACAACTGCCGATTCGGCCGGTGTCAAAAAGCCAATAGACATTAGCTTTACTCCATACTGAGTGACTGGGATGATCACATTCTTATCTCCTACCTTTTTTACCGCAGGTTGCTCTCCCTCTACATTGAACATGGTAGGAATAGATGGGCCTGAAATATCTGCATCTATCAAGCCTACTTTAGCTCCCAATTCTGAAAGTGCAACTGCTAAATTTACCGCAGTGGTAGATTTTCCCACTCCTCCTTTACCAGAGGCTATTGCAATGATATTTTTAACTTCAGGAAGGATAGGAGTAGCGTCCCGAACGGTAGTTACTTGAGAAGTCATATGTAGATCCCATTGGATTCCTTTTCCGAAATCCTCCTCCAAAGCTTCTATACAATTGTTTTTAATAACTTCCTTCAATGGGCAGGCAGGGGTGGTAAGGACAACTTTCATTCGGATCACATCGCTGGAAATCTCTATGTCCTGTATCATTCCCAAGCTCACCAAATCTCGTTTGAGGTCTGGATCCTGAACTCTGGAAAGTGTTTTTAATATAGCTTCTTGGGTAATCTGCATTTGTAATTAAAATTTTCTGCAAGTTAGGGCTAAGACTTCGCTTTTGGAAACTAATCCTATTCCTATGACTGACTAAACTAGCTCAGTCCTCAAATAGTTCTCCATTTGTCCTTTCTATTTGGCTGGGAACATTAACTTTGTTTACTCGGAAAAATTATGGGAATCAGTAAACTCACCACAGATAAGGTTAAAGAAAGAATGGACATAGAAGAGATCATCTCTGATTATGTTCCACTCAAGAAAAAAGGCCAAAACCTTTGGGCTTGCTGTCCTTTTCATGGAGAGAAAACCCCCTCTTTTTCTGTATCACCTGCTAAGCAGATTTACAAATGCTTTGGCTGCGGTAAAGCTGGCGATCCACTTCAGTTCGTGATGGATATTGAAGGGATAGGTTTTCAGGAGGCCATCAAACATTTAGCTGGAAAGTACGGCATAGAAGTAGAAGAAGATGAAACCCGTACACCTGAGCAAGAACAGGCTCAAAGTGAAAGGGAAAGTCTTTTGATCGCTTTAGGCTTCGCCAGAGATTTTTTTGTAAAAAACCTGCAAACTGAAGAAGGAAAAAGCATAGGCCTTAGTTATTTTAAAGAAAGGGGTTTTGGGCCTGCCATCATTGAGAAATTCGATTTGGGCTATGCATTGAATGGTTGGGATCATCTTTTAAATGCTGCAAAAAAGGCAGGTTTCACCGAAGATATTTTACTCAAAGCAGGACTCATACTTCAAAAGGAAGGGGATCCTGATAGGAAGTATGATAGGTTTAGAAACAGAGTAACATTCACAATCCACAATATCAGTGGAAAACCTATTGGGTTTGGAGCAAGGATTCTGACTAAAGATAAGAACCAGCCCAAGTATATCAACTCTCCTGAAACGGCAGTATATCATAAAAGTGATGTGCTGTATGGGATGTATCAGGCCAAAAAGGCCATTCGTGATCAGGACAATTGCTATTTGGTCGAAGGTTATACAGATGTCATTTCTCTCCATTTGTCTGGGATTGAGAATGTGGTGGCCTCCTCAGGCACTTCGCTTACAGATGGGCAAATCAAATTAATCAAGCGCTTTACCAATCAGGTAACCGTTTTATATGATGGAGACTCAGCGGGAATCAAGGCATCTCTTCGGGGAATTGATTTGCTGTTAGAAGGAGGTTTGAACGTAAAAGCTGTCGTTTTCCCTGAAGGCGAGGATCCGGATAGCTATTCCAGAAAAGTTGGCTCACAGGCTTTTCAGGAATATTTAAATAGTCAAAGCCAAGACTTTATCGGCTTTAAAATTGGCTTGTACCAAGATGAAATCAAACGGGATCCAATTAGGAAAGCAGAGGTAATCCGTGAGGTGGTTCAAAGCATTGGGAAAATACCAGATCCTATTGTTCGTTCCGTGTATGCGAAAGAAGCTTCTGGTCTCTTGGATATAGAGGAGGAAATTGTTCACGCGGAGCTGAACAAGGGGCTTCTCAAGAGTCAGAAAGATGCCTATAGCAAGCAAAAGGAGCAGGAAGAGTCTGCTGATACACCTTTTGAAAATTTCCTCCCAACTCAAGAGCAAACTTCTTTCTCTGAACTTCTCAGGCTTCAAGAACGGGAGATGATCAGGCTTCTGTTGAATTATGGTTTGGAAAAATTGGAAGGCCAGGACCTGCAACTTTCAGATTATTTACTGAGCGAGACCCAGGAATTGGATTTCGAGACGCCTGTTTATTCAAGAATTTTAAAAATCTATCGCGAGAGGCTTGCCAGAAATGAAATTTCAGGAGTCGATTATTTTTTGTCTTTGGATGACTCAGATATCAAGCAGGAAGTGATTGACTTGATCAGTCCTAGGCATGAAGTTTCTGTGCACTGGGAAGAAAGGCATCAAATTATTATTAATAAGGAGCAGGATGATCTAACCTTGACAGGCTTCAAAACTATTTTGAGACTGAAAAGGAAATTTGTCAAAAAAATGATGGAAGAAGCCAAGCAAAAGATCAAAAATGCCGAAACCCAGCAATTAGATGAAAAGGAGATCATTGAGCTTCAGGAAATCTATTTTGCTTTGAAAAAAGTTCAGGTAGAAATCGACCGGGAACTAGGGATTGTTATTGGGTAAAACCAAACTTTCTTTGGCATCATCCTGTTTTAAATCCGAAAGCACTTAAATTTGCTTTTCCTAATGAATTCAAACCCAAATCTTGTGGAAAAATACCAGCTGGATCCCATCGAGGATGCCATAGAAGCAATCAAAAACGGTGAAGTGATCATTGTAGTAGACGATGAAGACAGGGAGAATGAAGGGGATTTTGTTTGCGCAGCAGAGAAAGTCACTCCTGAAATCATCAACTTCATGGCCACTCATGGCAGGGGTTTGATTTGTGCGCCATTAATTGAAGACAGATGCGAGAAACTGGGCTTGGAAATGATGGTAGGACAAAATACCGCAGCTTTTGAAACTCCATTCACCGTTTCCGTAGATCTCATCGGACATGGTTGCACTACCGGTATATCAGCTTCCGACCGCGCTAAAACTATCAAAGCATTAGTGGATGATAGCATAGATCCGTCTGAATTGGGCAAGCCGGGACATATTTTTCCTTTGAAAGCAAAAAGAGGAGGAGTACTCAGAAGAGCAGGTCATACTGAAGCAGCTATAGACCTTTCGCGTTTAGCAGGATTGCAGCCAGCGGGTGTATTGGTTGAGATCATGAATGAAGACGGAACCATGGCAAGACTTCCGGATTTAGTGGAGGTTGCGAAGAAATTCAAGTTAAAGCTGGTCTCCATTAAGGATCTAATTGCTTACCGATTAAAAAATGAATCTCTGATAAAACGAGAAATTGGCGTGGAGATGCCGACTGACTGGGGAAATTTTGATTTGATCGCTTTCCGCCAAACCAACACTCAGGAACTTCATTTGGCATTGATCAAAGGGACTTGGGATAAGGATGAGCCTATTTTAGTAAGGGTGCATTCTTCATGTATGACTGGCGATATTTTTGGAAGTTGCCGATGTGATTGCGGTCCACAATTGCACGCTGCCATGCAAATGGTAGAAAAAGAAGGAAAGGGCTTGGTTTTATACATGAACCAAGAGGGTAGAGGAATTGGTTTGATCAACAAACTCAAAGCCTACAAATTACAGGAGCAGGGAATGGATACTGTACAGGCAAACTTAGCCTTGGGATTGCCTATGGATTCCAGAGATTATGGAGTTGGAGCCCAAATTTTGAGGGATTTGGGAGTTGGGAAAATTCGCTTAATTTCCAACAACCCACAAAAGAGGGTAGGTTTAATTGGCTACGGACTGGAAATCGTAGAGCAAGTGCCAATTGAGATTAAGCCTAATCCTCACAATGAAAAATATTTGAAAACTAAGCGGGATAAAATGGGGCACAATATCTTAAAGTAAGTTTCTTTAAGTAAATTGGTTTTGTTGGCTAGTCAAATTATTCTAACCCAAACTCCCAAATACCGTTTAATCAAGCATGATAGTTAGCATGAAAAAAGCATTATTCACCATCACCTTGCTCTTTGTGGCTACACTTTCCTTGATTGCGCAGAATCAATTTCCTTCTCAGATTTGGCACAAGGGAAATATTTACGGAGCTGATGGACAGACCTACTCGGGTCTGGTAAAATATGACCTGGAAAATAATTTAGTACAGTTACAAACTGAACGGATTTCTACTTTTACAGCTTCCAATGTCACCAATTTCGAAATCTACGATGAGATCTATGGAGGCATGAGAAGGTTTTACAGTTTGCCTTATTCCCTGAATGGAGATTACGAAACCCCAATCTTTTTCGAGGTTTTGACGGAAGGAAATGATATTGCCTTGCTTTGTAGGGAATACGTTGCCACCGATTCCAGAAATATGGGTGCATGGGGTCCAATGGGAATGAATCCTTTTTGGGGACCACAAACAATGACTGGTTATAGACTTGCATTCAATTATTATTTTTTCAAAGACAATCAAATTCAGAAATACAGCTTGAAGAAAAAGGATCTCTTCAATCTACTTTCGGGTTACGAAGATGAAATCAGTCTTTTTATGCGAAAAAACCGATTGGAGCATGATAAAAGAGGTGATTTACTTCGAATTACAGCCTATTACAACGAATTGAATAAAAACTAAATGTCCAAACCTTTAATTCTCGTCTCCAATGACGATGGCATTACCTCTAAGGGTATTAGAGTGCTAGTATCTATCATGAAAAAACTGGGGGAGGTGGTTGTTGTAGCCCCAGATAGTCCTCAATCTGGTATGGGGCATGCCATTACCATTGGTGAAACTCTCAGGCTATACGATGAGGATATTTTTGATGGAATAGCTGCTTACAAATCCAGTGGTACACCAGCTGATTGTGTAAAATTGGCAAAGCATTATGTTTTAAAGGATAGAACCCCTGATCTGGTGGTTAGCGGAATTAATCACGGTTCCAATACATCGATTTCTGTTTTATACTCTGGCACAATGTCTGCCGCCATTGAAGGAGCTTTAGAGGGTTATCCTTCAATTGGATTTAGTCTTTGTGATTATTCTTCTAAAGCAGATTTTTCTCATGTGGAAGAGTGGGTGGAAAAAATTGCCCGGCAAGTTTTGGAAAATGGAATTCCCAAAGGGATTGCCTTAAATGTAAATTTTCCTCCAAAGCAAAATGAAGATATTAAAGGGATAAAAGTTTGTCGCCAAGCTGATGCAAAATGGCAGGAAGAATTTTCAGAACGATTTGATCCTACGGGGCGAAAGTATTTTTGGATGGCAGGAAACTTTGTGAATTTTGATAAAGGTGAAGATAACGATGAATGGGCGATCGCTAACAATTATGTTTCCATCGTACCCTGCCAATATGATCTCACCGCATATCATGCCATCACGCAAATGAATAAAAATTGGGATTGGGAAAAATTGAAATAATTTCTAATCCTAATAAATCTGATTTTTCTTTTTCATCCGTATTTCTAGGTCAGGATCAGAATAAGTATGTTCATAATTCACTGATTCTATTTAATTTGCACTTGGAATCCTAACATGTCGTGAAGAAACTCAGATTATTTTGCGTACCGCTTTTTTCTTTTTTTCTGCTTGTATCAGCTGTTTTAGCTCAGAATGCGAGTGTTGATAGCCTGAAAAACTCTCTTTCAATTTCTGAAGGAAAGGACAGGTTAGACATTTTAATTGAACTTGCCTTTAGCTTACGTGAAATTTCTCAGGGAGAAGCATTAGCCTACGCTTTGGAAGCAGAAAAACTTGCTCAAGAGCTCGATAATCCTTCTGCGGAATCACAGGCTACAGAACATATTAGCTGGATTTATTACCGTCAAGGGTTATGGCAAAAAGCCTTTGATTTTGCTAAAGCGTCTTATCAGCTTGCCAGAGAAGCAAACGATTTGAAGCAGGTTGCCAGGGTTTTGAATAATATGGGAGCTCTTTATTATGAGCAGCAAAATTATTTAATGGCAATTGATCATTTCAAAGACGCATTCGAAATCAGTCAAAAAGCAGAGGATGTTTATACCCAAATCCGAAGCTTGAATAATGTAGCTTTTAATTTTACGCTCCTTGAGAATTACGACTCGGCGCTTTTTTATGCAAAAAATGCTATTCGGGTTAATGAGGAAAACGGTTCCCCTTATCTAACTTCTTTTTCTAATCGGGTGATTGGAGACGTTTATTTTCAAAAAGGTAAGTTGGATTCTGCTCAATTGATTTATGAGAAATCATTGGCAATGGCTCGGCAGCAAGGGCTTTCCACCTTTATGGCAAGTGTTTTACACAGGTTGGGAAATACATATTTACAATTGGGTAAATTAAACCAGGCGGAGGAGATTTTAGAGGAAGGAATTACAATTTCTTCTCAAAATAACTTCAGAGATGAATTAGCAAAAAGCCATAAATATATGGCTCAGGTAATGGCTGAAAAGGGCCAGGTCAATAGGGCCTTTGAGCACCTGAATATATATTCCAAAATCAATGATTCGCTGGTAGATAAGTCCAATAGGGATAGGATTGCCTTGATGCAGGGGATGTTCCAGCAAAATCTGGAAAAATCAGAACTTGAACTTCTTAAGGCTCAAAATGAAAATCAGGCGAACCGATTAGCCTTTATTAATAGGGTAGTTTGGATAATCAGTATTTGTGGTGGCTTGATCATCGCACTATTGGTTTGGCTGTTCAATCTTAAGCGGAATGTTGACAAGTATAATCGCGAATTAATCATTCAGCAAAACAAAATTGAAGAGCAAAATAGACACTTAGAACAAAGTGCAAAACAGCTGGAAGAAATCAACCAAACCAAAAATAAACTATTCTCAATCTTAGGACATGACTTAAGAGGGCCGGTAGGTCAATTGAAGACAATTATCGATATGACTGTCAATAATCAACTAAGTCAAAGTGAGTTCGAGGAATTATTGCCTACTATGAAGCGTGATTTGGACTCAGTGCACTTTACCCTATCTAATACATTGAGATGGTCTACTGCTCAGATGGAAGGTTTCACTGTAAATCCAACGAAGGTAAACTTAAGGTCAATTGTTGATGCCACCTTGTCCTTATTAGATGCTCAATTAAAGGCTAAGCAGATTGAAATTCTAGTAGAAATGCCTGAGCATTTAGAAGTTTGCCTGGATAAAGATCTGATGGAAGTAATAGTGAGAAACATCCTTAATAATTCTATCAAATACTCTGATAAAGGTGATAAGATTTTGGTCACTGTCACAGAGAATCAGGGAGTTTTGGAATGGTGTGTAAAAGATGAAGGTATTGGAATGTCAGAAGGCCAAATTCAGAAAATCCTGAGCGATGAATACAGTATTACCAATTCTCGATTAGGAACAAATAATGAAAAGGGTTCTGGTCTGGGTCTTCAGGTTTGTAAGGAATTCATTCGACTGATTAATGGAGAATTATCCATTGAAAGTGAGCCAAATAAGGGATCAAAAGTTTGTGTAAATATTCCAGTGGAGGTTTTAGAAAGTAACAGAGAGTTAGTCAACTCTTAAGAACTCTGAAGTATTTGGGATTTCAGAGATGATTCCCAAATCCAGCATTTTTTTCATAGCCTTAATCATTTCATCCGAATTGACTTCATTGGTCACAGCCCAATCAGTTTGTGAAAACCACAAAGTGACATCCTCTTTTTTCAATGAATATTTCTCAGAAATTTCAGATATCGTTTGGGATGGATTCGCCTTCAAATATTGAGATTCTTGATATACCAGGTCTCTTAATTTAAAAATCCAGTTATCAAATTCTTTTAAGGCATTATCAGATGCTATTATTGAGAAGCATGGCCAAGGACTTGGAACTTCACTAATTCTTTTCAATTCATGGGAATCTACCCAAGGCTTGGTAGTGAATTTTTCCCATAAGAAAATTCCATCAGCATTTTTCTTATAAGCCTCCAGGGCTCCGGGTAAGTTGCCGACTACCTCAAAACTCAACAAAGCTGCATTCCAAGATTCTCTTTCAGCCAAAACCAAGGCCATCAAATTAGATCCTGACCCCGGCCTGCTTATATAAAAATGAGGTGATTGAATATCGGAAATCTGATTGATTGAACTTTTTCCTCCCACATGAACTCCCCAGATCAAAGGAGATTTGACATGATAGCCTATCATTATGGAAGGATTGCCTTTTTGAAAATCCTGAATGAAGCTTTCGGTTAAAATCAAAGCCAAATCAGTTTCATCGTTCCTCAATGCCTGATTCATTTGGCCTGAACCTCTACTTTCATCTATCCAGATCAATTCCACTCCTTCCTCGAGGAATGGCTGTTTATCTATCACTCTTCTCCAGGGCAAGTTGAAATGTTCGGGAACTCCGGTAATTCTTAGGCTTTTCATCTGTTTATTCTTGTTTTTCGACGGTCAGTAGAAATCTTGCTCAATTAATAATCCTTACCCTGTATGAAATTTTAGGCATCTCGATTTTATGACCTTATTTTCTACAAAAGTAAAAAGCCGGATCAATTTATTGTCCGGCTTTCAATATTTCTGGTTTGAATCAATCGTGGATGGCTTTTTTGTCTGTGATGAGCAAATTTGAAAGCCCCGCTAAAATCAAAAGAGTTCCTGCCAGCAACATAGTGTTGATGACCTCTTCCCCGAAAAGCAGTTTATAGAGGAAATTCACTCCTCCCAAAGCTGCGATAATCTGTGGAATGACTATGAACATATTGAAGATCCCCATGTAAACTCCCATCTTTTTTGGCTCAACCGAACTGGAGAGCATGGCATAAGGCATGGACAGGATACTGGCCCAAGCTATTCCTACCAAAGAAAAGCAGATGTGAAGCATCCAAGGTTCACTGATAAAGTAAATCAGAATAAAACCGCAACCCCCTAAAATTAAACTTGCCAAATGGAGTAATCGACGATTGATTTTGATTTTGCTTGCTACAAAAGAGAGTATCAGAGCATAAAACATGGAGACTAGTCCATAAGTACCCAAATAATTTCCGACACTATCAGCCGCATCATTGTAAGCCACAGAAGTAGTGTCAGTCGCCCCGAAAACATGTTCCGTAATAGCAGGAGTAGCAAAACTCCACATGGTGAAAAATGCAAACCAGGAAAAAAACTGTACTACTCCCAGCTTTTTCATTACCGCAGGCATTCCAACAATATTTTTGAAGATTTCTTTTACCCCGGTCAAAAAGCCCTTGCTTGCCTCTTTTTCCTTTTCAAATAGATCCATGTCTTCTGGAGGATATTCTTCAGTAGTCAGGATTGTATAAAGGATGGAAGAGAATAAAACGAATGCCCCAATGGCAAAAGCGTATTTTACGGAGTTAGGAACTACTCCGGCAGCCGCGGTATTCGGTACTCCCAGTTGGGTCATCATCCAAGGTAGGTTGGATGCAACCCAAGTTCCGATTCCGATGATCAAGGTTTGCACTACGAAACCGTAGGATCTTTGAGAATCAGGTAATTTGTCTGCAACTAATGCACGGAAGGGCTCCATGCTGATATTGATGGAAGCATCTAAAATCCATAATGCTCCTGCAGCCATCCATAGGGCAGAGGAGTAGGGTGCAAGAAACAATGCGAATGTGCTGAATACTGCGCCTATAAAGAAGAAAGGTTTTCTTCTTCCAAATTTCGGATGCCATGTTCTATCGCTTAGATATCCTACAATAGGCTGAACCAATAAACCTGTCAAAGGAGCTGCAATCCATAAAAATGGAATGGCATCCTTATCTGCCCCTAGGGTTTGAAAAATTCGGGACATAAAACCGCCCTGAAGGGCAAATCCAAACTGAATTCCCAAAAATCCGAAACTCATATTCCAGATTTGCCAGAAACTCAGCCTTTGTTTGTTTTGGGTCATTGTTGATTTATTAGGTGGCTGGGTATTTTAAAATAAGCCTGACAGCTCAATTTTTTCTGGAAGATGCTCAAATTCTACAAATTTTAAAGAGCTAATTTCATGGTAAGGGTGATCATGTTCCGGTAATGGATCAAATTCAGTCAATTTACCTAAGAAAGCATAATCTTCCGTGCTTAAAGCTTGAGATTCTCCATTAACAAAAATCAGGTCTGTGTTAAATCCATGTAAGTAAACTCTTACCTTATCAAAGCTTGAATTTTGCTTTCCAATTGCTTTTTCAAGCGAGAGTTTTGATTCTTCTGCCTGATAAATCAATTTCCTTTTGAAAAACGCCCCATCCTGATAGTCGAAGGTCTTTCCATCATCTTCATAATGAGTGAAATGACTTTCTCCCTCGTCTTGGGCATAAAGATGAATCCTCAAAATACCGTCATGCATCTCTTCGGTATTTGCAACATCTGATTGCATGCTGAAAATTGATCCTGCTTTAACAAATACTGGCAAGTAGTTTAATGGACAGTCCTGATAAATTTCCTTTTCTCCAGCATATTTTTCATCTGAAAAAAGATAATACCAAGAGCCTTTTGGCAAGTATACTTTGGTGATCTCTTTGGTGCTTTCTACTGGAGCCACTAAAAAGCTGTCGCAAAACATATACTGGTTTTGATAGGCTGATTGGTAAATTTTGGAATCTAGTGGATAAGAAATCGCCAGACTTGCATTGATAGGAAGACCAGTTTGAGCACTTGAATGAAACTTGGAATAAATAGTAGGTAAAAGTCTGTATCTCAGTTTCATATAATTCCTTGAGATTTCTTCTACCTCTTCTCCAAAAGCCCAAGGTTCAGCATCATTGCTATTAATCATAGAGTGAGCTCTATACAAAGGGGAGAAGGCGCCAATGCTCATCCATCTTGCAAAGAGTGACTTGGAAGCTTCTCCTGCAAATCCGCCAACATCATATCCGGCAAAGGCCACCCCGCTTAAACCCAGGCTATTAACCAGCCTGATTCCTGCGAGCATATGTTCCTCACTTGCCACATTGTCTCCTGTCCAAGCTGCTGCATAGCGTTGTATGCCGGAGAATCCCGAACGGGTTAAGACAAAGGGCCTTTCTTCTTTTTTATTCCAAACGGCGCCTTCCTGTGCACTTCTGGCCATCTGCATTCCATAAATGTTTCTGGCTTTTCTATGGGAAGATACATCGCCTTCGAAATCAAATTCGATTAGGTTGGGAGTATGCTGCCCCCAAGAGGCAGGTTCATTCATGTCTGTCCAAAAGCCATCCACTCCAGCTTCGGTATAAAAGGCCATTTTTTCTGCCCACCAAGTTCTAGTTTCTTCTTTTGTAAAATCAGGGAAAGCACACCAACCCGGCCAAACCTGCGCTTGATATTCTGCCCCATCAGGATATTTCACAAAAAGGTCTCTTTCTTTCCCCTCTTCATAAGGGATATAACCTTTTTCAGTTTTTATTCCAGGATCCATGATGACTACCACCCGGAAACCCTTGGATTTCAAGTATGTGATCAGTGACTTTGGATCTGAAAATTTGATACTATCAAAGGTGAAAACCTTGTAGGCTTCCATGTGATGTATATCCAGGTAAATCACATCAGCAGGCATATCCTTATCTCTAAAGGTCTGAGCTAGGGTCTTTACCTCAGAATCCGGATAATAACTATACCTACATTGCTGAAATCCCAATGACCATTTTGGGGGCAGTTGCATTTTACCAGTCAGTTCGGTGTACTTGGAAATAATCCCACCAACTTCTTTTTCATGGATGAAATAATAGTCCATTTCCCCATCTTCTGCTGAAAAGTAGATGAAGCGATTGGTACTCGCTCCGAAGTTGAATACGGACTTATGCGTATTGTCAAAAAATATCCCATAAGCACCTTTTTGATGTACTCCGATATAGAATGGAATACTCATGTAGAGCGGATCATCTCCTGTGCCGTAAGCGAAATAGTCTGTATTCCAATTGGTATAAGCATTTCCAGCCCTATTGAGATTACCTGTTTTCTCGCCTAGTCCAATGAATTTTTCGTCTTCCTGAACTTTCTTGTAACAACTCACTTCAGTTCCGATCCAGGAAATTCCCAAAGAGTCATCTTGATTGAGGAGATTTCCGGTCTTATCAAAAAATGAGACTGCAAATTTTTTGGAATCTACTTTAGCCTGAATTTCAGAAGTTGTCAAAATCAAAAAATCATCGCTTTCTGAAACTTCAAATGGAACCTTATTGGGTTCCATTACAACGCTATAAGGATTGGGGGTGAATTCATCCAGAAGGCTGGCTTGAACGCGAATGATACTTTGATCAAAAACACTTAATTGGAAAAATCCATTTTCTGTTCTCCCCTTGAACCCAAATGGAGTCCTTTCCCAATCCAGAATTTTTCCCATTCCCATGAATCTGGAAGAAGAGGATTTTTTTAAGAGTTCGGTCTGCTGGCTATTCATAGATTTATCCAAGTAAATAATTCAGGCTAATTGCTAAGTTAGAAACGAATATGAATGATAAAAACCGCATTTAAATAGGGTATAGGGCTATTTTATATCGCCTAAAAAATTAAAATAGCCACTGTTGGAAATTTTGACCTATTCAATCGATTGCACTTTTTTTCCAAAAAAGCTTTTAAAATTTTTATCAGGGTTTAAATTTTTCAGGGATGAATGGTCAATAAGGTGTTTTTCTAGGTCAAATGATAAGGAGGGTCTATCTTGCCGAAGGCATATTTTGGAAAATATCTTTCTAAGCTGCTCGAGATTTGCAATCTCGAGCTCCTTTCGTAGGGTTTGTAATCCGAAGAACCCTCCAAGGTTTGCCAGAAAGTGGAAATGGATATTATTTACGCCAACTCTTCAATTCAAAAGATCCATTGGAGTGTTGATTTAAGGTTCTTTCCCCGTCTTGCTGGCATTGAGTCATAGTTTCCAATTTGAAATTAAGGGCCAGCGCTGGGAAGGGG
>NZ_VLOG01000048.1:117895-127189 GCF_007655305.1 Algoriphagus algorifonticola | reverse complement strand
TGAAACTGGATTCCCTAGGTGAACAAAGACCCACTGGTCTATTCCAAAAGAGAATCAGATACTTTTTATCATTACCTATATGGGTTATTTGAGCCATCAATTAGTTATTTATGATAAACAAAGGCTTACCATCTCAATTTCAGTCAGTATGAATGAACTTCAGATAGAATATTCTGTGACTATTCATTCACTTTGATGTGTTTGCCTGAAGACCAAATAATTATTCAGTTATAGGACTAAAAGGCAAAAATTCCATCATGTTCATTAAATGACCAGTTTGAGATTGTAGGATGCAGTATTCGTACTCATCGACTTTCTAATCTTTCTCCACAAAAGAGAAATAAAGTGATGATCAAAAGGAGGAGTATCTAAATTCCTCCCAATTTTACCCAAGTAATCAATCCATCCAAGCTATTTCACAACAGGCCAGATTCAGGGCCTTTTCCGGTGAGCTTCTTATTTCCAGTCGAAGACTATCCCGAAACCAATTGACTTGTGCAAAAGCTCTCATTAGATTACCGAAAGCTTTTGTGGAAGATGTCCCGGTGCCTTTAGACCTAATCTTATGGACTGGTAGAATTATTTGGGGAAATTCAATCCCAATCAAACCCTGAGGACAAAGGACACCTACAAAGTCTCCTTTTTGATGTTTCTTCAAGGAAAGAAAGGGCATCTGGTCTTCCTTCAAAATCAGGTAAGAACCTTCCGGAAGACAAGACTCTTTTGGGTTTCCTGAGATTCTTGGTTTTTCCAGCGTATGGCAGATTAGTTTATCATTGACGAATAAACTACCATGAGTACTGGTTGGCCAATATTCTCTTTCCAGAATGATTTTCATCAGACTCTAATTTTTCATTCAAGTCAAAGGAAACAAATCAGGATACTACCAAAATTGTAGCTGGATTCTGGGTCAAATCGTAGAGATCATATTTTGATCCGTTTTCCAACACCTGCAAGTATTCCAATGCCATTGCAAAGAAGTGATGAGTATCAGGAATTGAAGGTTTTGGAAGGGTTAATGCCAACTCTTCTTGTTCATTCATGGAAATAGGAATTTCACCTGAATTCACAGATTCCTCAGAGTAGGTTCCATCAACAAAGTTGATACTGGCCCGAATCAGAGAGATTCTGTAATGAGTTGTATTAACCAGAGAACGGAGATAGGTAGCCGGCACCATTGCTTGAATAGTAACAGTAACCGAGTCAGGTTCATCCGAAATTTGTGGCTGTTTGAACAGAGTATTTTCAATTGTTGATTGATTGGAAAACTGGAAGCCTTTCATCAGCTGGATATTTCCCAACTCAAATCTTCTTTCCCCCCTGTTACTCAAGGTATCTGAATAGATCACTTTGGTAGCAATGGAATAGAGCCTATTGTGCAAGGACCCATCACTGGATTTGAGAGCAATGCCTCGAAATGCATCTTTTAAGAATTTAGCAGCATTGGCTGCTCTTGCAAATTCCTGGAGATTTTCACGGGTACGTCTGAACTTGGGATCTTTCAAGATCCGATCCTTAGAAACACCGCCTTTTTGCCGGGCTTTAAAACCGGTCCTCCCTTTATAAAAGGTTATATCACCGATGGTCCCTTCGAGTTTTAGAAAACTTGATTGTCTTGCCATAGCATGTTTATTTTAGTGTGAAACATGCCCAAAACTGAGATCAAGTATCTGAAAATCAAATTGAAAGTGGATTCTAGAGAATCTATATAAGGAGTGGATCTAGTGGAATTTAAGGAAATAAAATACTCTGTGGACTTGACAGTAATTCAAGCATGAATTGTAAGTCAGCTTTGCCGTAACTCTCCTGTAGCTTTCCTATTACTTTGAGGCAAGACTGTTGGGAGTAGGTGTTAGGCAATAGGACAATTAATATTGGAGTGTCGGGGTATTAGGGAATGAGGCTAGTTAGAAGGATAGTTATCAAACAAAATACAGGATTGGATATCATGGTGGAATAGTAATGTCAAAAGGTAAAATGAGATAATTAAAAGGATTTCAAGGCCGTCTAGATTTTCTCAAACATTCAAATGGATGAGCACAATTGAATTTTCTCAAGGGAATTCTGACTCTTTGAACTTGCGCCATAGGGGTATATAAGCTGTTTGTCTTGGTTGAAATGATGTCTGTTGAAATATTTTGAAAAGCGAGAAACCCTGTATTAGAATGGGGTTTAAAAAATGAGATTTTTATTCAGAGCTCCGCTTTTTGATTTGGACCCAAGATCCATAGAAGAAATATGTGCCCATTGGCCTCAGGTAGTAAAAGCCATCAAAAATTCTTCGGAAAGTTTTTACCAAGAAATTCAGTCAGTTTCATTTCCGGAGTTGTCCGAAAGGAAACAACGAAAAGTCATTAAGTATTTGCTGAGAGGTAGGTTCAGGTCTACTCCTTTTGGCTATTGGGCAGGTGTAGGGGTTGGTGAATTTGGAGATGGTAAAAAAAATGAGTTGGATCTAACCGAAGTACTCCTTTTGAACAAGATTGATTTCACTTCTAATTCGACGGAAAAACATGAACACTTTTATGTAGGACTTGAGGGATTCAAAAATTTTGGAAGAAATCAATATTTAAGCTATTTGAACCGTGAAGAGCGGTGGGCTTTCGTGAGTATTCCTTCCAATCCTCTTACTCAGAAGCTAGAGAAAATTCTTTCTCAGGACAACAAAATCTCCTACTCAAAATTTAAGGATTGGTATTCCCAATGGCCAGAACAAGAAATTGAAGAACTTTGGACTCAACTGGTGGAAATGGGTATCATTCAAAAAACCTTTCAAAGGAGAGAAATGGGAGTAGTTCCCAGGCAAAAAATTGATCTTGTTTTCAAAGAAAAAATAGCTTTGGGAAAAGATAGTTTTCAATGGGTTCAAGATTTTTGGGCAACTGCGGGAAATTTATTTACTGAGACAAAAAGCAGCTATATTCAATCATTTCATTATTGGTTTCAGGAGCATTTTGACGACAGGTTTGTACCCTTACCCATTTTATTGAATTATCCGGATTTTGTTTACGGTAATTTTTTAAATCAAGTCTTATTAAACAGTGCGGACCCTTCAGGATATTTGAATTATTCCGGTTTGGACTTTCAAAATCCTGTTGATTTAAAAAGCAGATTAACAAACAAACCTGTTTCAGATGCAATTTACGATCTCAACTTCCTTATTAGAAAATGTAATCGAGGCAGGCTTTTGGTTGAAAACCTAGTTTGTAACAAGCCATTCAGCTATTTTGGAAGGTTCAATCGCTATGGCCCAATATTGAATTGTCAAAAGGAAATAAGAGACACTGTTTTCCGGAATCAAGACATTATTTACGCAGAACTAAAAATTGTGGAATCCGGCAATGTCCAAGGAATCTGTCAGACAGCCCCATTATTCCAACATTACATTAGTCCAATGAAGGAATCTGGCCCCTGGGCAATTTCACTTTGTGATTTAGAACTGGGAATTAGGGAAGGTAACATCTTGATTTATCAACTAAGCACCGGAAAAAGGATTGTACCTGTTGTCACCCACCCATTAAATGGAAGAGAAATCTCCCATCCTTTAATCAAGTTGATCTGGGAACTAAATCAAGGACAGTCCTATAGGTTAGGGATCTATGAGTTTCAATCCAAGTCTTTTATTCCACAAAGCCCTCAATTTCAATGGGGTAATCTGATTTTACAGTGCAGAAAATGGAAAGTTTACGAAGAATGGTTTTCAGTCAGAAAAGATCTTGAACAGTGGCTCATCAGAAACCAAATTCCATGTCCGATAAAAATTGGAATTTTTGACAGAGAGTTACTTATCAATTGGGAGAAAAACGAAGAGTTACAGATTTTTTGGGAAGAGCTGAGAAAAAAGAATAAACTCACTCTTTCAGATCCTATTTGGCTGGAAGATAACAGTTATATTTCAAAGGAATCTGCCCGTACTATCTACCCTGAATTTGCCATTAATTTCAGCAGAGAAAAAAAGGAATGGAGCTGGGAGGGTTTTATCAATTCTATTTCATCCGAGGATAAAGAGTCCTTGTATTTTTTAATCAAAATTCATGAAGAGGATTTATGGGATTTCTTGATTTATTATTTCTCCAGGGAATTGATCGAGTATGTTTCAGTACAGAAAATCGTTTGGTACTTTTTAGTCTATCCTGAGTCTGGCTGCATTCAGGTCAGAATTCGGTTTTTAAGGGTCAATTCCCAGCAGAAAAAAGAATTATTCTGGTTGGGTTATGGGAAAGTCAGGAATTCCTTTTATTCCATTGAGTTGAGACCATATTATCCCGAAATCAAAAAATACGGGGCTGAAACTTATAAAATATCTGAAGAGCTCTTCCATTTAGAATCCCAATTATTGATTGAAGCGATTAAATTTTACCGGGATGAAGAGCTTCGAAATCGTTTTTTTCAAGCAATCAGCTTGAAATTATGGAGCAAATTGATTCAAAAGACATTTTCCAAGGAAGGAGCATTTAGATTTCTACAATTAAAAGTCAAGTCTATTCCCTATGAGCAAAAAAAAGATTTACTCCAAAATTCCATAGATTTGGATTTTATGGGTTCCTTTCTGGAATTAGGATGGGAGAAAAACTATGAATCCCTTTTCCTAAACCTGCTAAATCTAAAGAAAGAAGAGGAAGAGAGGTTCAGGGTTGTAGGGAATCACATTCATATGATGGCTAATAGGTTTTTTGGAGAAGAGCGTCAATCTATGGAGTTCCGAATATACATTGAATTGCATAAGTTGATCAGAAAGGAATTATTTAAAAGAGTCAAAGGGACAAAGGGAAGATCCTGACCTCCTCCAGCCCCTTTTGGAGGAGGGGAGTGGACCAGAACCTGTAAACTATTTTTAGGACCAGTTAATTTAAAAATCCCCCTTACCCCCTTTAAAAGGGGAATTGATCCTGCTATGATTTAAGGCATTGAGATCAAAAATTTAATTTCTTTAATTGCCACGCCAAAGTCGCACAGGCCTGTGTGAAACCCGGGGTAAATGTTTGAACGATAATCAATCCAGTGCTGGCGCATGGGCTTTGTTTGGATTCGATATCACCGTGCCAGCAAAATATCCGAAAAACATTGAGGGAATACCCAATCCCGTAGGGATTTTAGCTCGGTAGCAAAAATGATCATTCATCCTAATCCATGCCGTAGGTATGGAAGAAAGTAGAAATACGATTACAAGAAAATAAGATTAATTTCCCATTTAGGATTGTCCTTTCAAATAACCATTTTTATCGGCCGTCCCTATGGGACTACATCGAAAAATTCATAACCTTCTTAATTTCCAGAGATTGAAATCTTTGGCTATATAATATTTCGTCGCGCTGCGACTTATAACTCCTTCGAACTGGACCCTTTTTCAAAGCTCCAAAGGAGCGCAAATTATATTAGCCCAGCCACGGCTAGACAGGGGTTTTGACCCACGGATCATAGTACACCAATCCCCGCCCAGCGCTGGGGCACATTTTCCGTTTGGAAAAAAATCTCAACGCCAGCAAGAACTTGTCCGCTGTGGCTGATGGATTGATGTTTTGTTTGTATCGGATTACAAATCCTACGATAGGAGATCAAAGCAGGGAAAATCCCCCTTGCCTCCTTTAAGGGAATTGATCCTGCCGGAATTGATATGTTTTGGCATAGGATTTACCTTGTATGAAGAGAAGAAAATGCTTTGGCATACAAGAATTTAAGTGAGAGTTTTTGATTTGAGAAATTCTACAAATTCCTGGCGATATTCCCTACCAATAGGTACTTTAATATTTTCTTCAAAGTGACAATAACCTTGATCCAAAGATTTTATTTTCATGTAATTGACAGCAAAGGATCGGTGAATTTTAAAGATATAAGGGCGGTTGACTTTCTCTATTGTTGCATAAAGCCTGTTTCTTGTTCTAATAAATTCCCCTGAGTCTAAATAGATCCAGGTTAATTCTCCTTTTTGTTCAATATATTTAATATCCAGTGGCTTGATGAAGACGTGTTTGAATTCACCCAACTCCCGAACCAAAATAAAATCTTGGTGATATTCCTTTTCAGGAGATTTGGTCTTTGAAATGATGGAACGGGCTTTATCCAAAGCTTCAGAAACCTCAATCATCCCGGGGGGCTTTAAAATGAAGTGAATTGCATTGACTTTAAAACTCTCCACTCCAAATTCAGTATGACCAGAACAGATGATAATGGGGATTTCCAAATGATTTATTTTCCTTGAAAGTTCTAATCCTGAAAAGCCGGGCATTTTGATATCGGTGATTAGGATATCAGCTGCTCTGTTTTGTAATAATTCTAAAGCTCTGAATGGGTCGTCTAAGGAAAATGAAATCTCAAATCCCGGAATAGATCCGATGATTTCCGTCAACAAAATTCGGGGATGATTTTCATCATCCAATAGACCTACTTTCAAAATTGGTTCCATAATCTATATATAATAAAAGGCTGAATTCCAAAGAGTTTCTAAAGGTGTATAAATTGAAATGATCAGGATGATAATAAGTTAAAATCCGTTTGACTGCTTCAATACCAAATTCAGAGAATTGAGTATGCACCTGGATATCGATGGGATTATATAAGGAAAATGAAAAAAGTGGTCCTTTCCCTGAGTCAGAAATTTGAAATGTCATGCTGCATGGGTTGTTTTCGTTAGTAAAGTCTCCGTGTTTAAATACATTTTCCAACAAGGTCATCAATGTCCATTTAGGCAATGGAAGTTGGCTTAGCTGATCTTGGCTGAACCTATTCAGTACCAGAAAATGGAGTTTTTCGCCAAATCTGAATTTTTGACAGTTCAGATAACTTTTCATACTGGTGATTTCCTGAGCCAGAGAGTTATGGGTTGTCGGATTTTTATAACTGTAAGAAAGGACCTCGGTGAATTTGGACATATACTGAAATAAATCCCGAGAAAGGTTCAAGATTGAAGCTGAAAATTGGCTTAGCATATTCAGTGTAAAATGTGGGCTTAATTGGAGGGACTTATGTTCAATTTGAAGCCTGATTAACTTGATTTCCATGGCTTTGAATTTATCCTGGGATACAGCAAGCACATAGAATACCCAGAGCGCCAAGGTATTGAGTAAAAACTGAAGAGATCTGGCGCTTTCATTGAGAAGAAAAGAGCCCACTTCAATTTTTGTGGGAGTAAGAAAGGTTATCAAGTAAAATTTCCAAAAAGCGTAAAAGCTGAAAAGCGAAATTAAAATTAGCAGTTCCGATTTCCATTTTCTTTGAAAACAGGCATTGGGTAGAAATACCAGAAACCAAAACTGATTGATGATGCCCCAGCCCAGGAAATTCCAAAAGATTATGGGAAAAGGGGCAATTGTCATATTTCCCAAGAGTCTGATCATCCAATCTACGAATAGGTAAGCAAACCAAAGTGACCACAAAAAAATAACGGGAGAGTCTCTCATCCATTTGAATAAGCCTTCTATGGCAATACTCTGGTCGTTTATTGGATTTTGTTGATTTAAAAACTGAGCAATGATACTTTTCATTTTCATCAAATCATCAAACAATGTTTACATCAAAACAACTTATGGAAAGCCAGGAGGCAATCAAACAGATTAAAATCAGGCATTTGAGCCCCTCCAGAAGGCCAGGTGAAAAAGTATTCACCACCAGTTTAACCAGTGAGTGTTCCACCACTCTAACCAGCTATTAGGAATTTTGTAGGGGAAATCAGCAAATCCCAAAATTCCTTTGTCAATCAATCAGGCGATTTTAGCAGGAGCCAAAGAGTAACTAAGGTTCTATTTCGCCTCAACTTATTTATTTAGCCGAGAAAAGGCCATATACCGGGTCGTCAATCCGGTGGGGTTAACATCCCAAGATCAGGATCTGCCAATGCAGATCCTTTTTATTGGAGTCAACCAAATAATGTTTCTAAAATCTCATTGACGGGGATATGGTGAAAATCCGCAAATTCCTGAATCGTAACCAAATTATGCTTAGACTTCCCCTTACTCTCTCTCACTTGTCTTAAAATCTTGTAAGCATATGACCTGGATCTTCCGGTAAACACCATGATATCCTGAGCATAAATTATTTTCCTTTTTTTCAGAGGTTAGATATTGATCAAAAAGCCCTGGCATTCGGGAAAATCCACTAGTTGCATTCTTTCCAATTCTTTTCGCAAAGAAAAGGCTCGGACTCCCTTATGGGTTTCAATTGAATGTCAGGGATTAACAAGAGATTTAAATCCACTAAGAAAAGACAATTCAAAAATGATTCTTGTCCACCGAGTACAGCAATGGTACCAAACCAAATTACTTGCAAGTGGCATGAAATTAAAAATAATTTTCAAACTATAAAAAAAGTCTCCTAAAACTACTGGTAAAAATTCTGCTCCCAGGTGTCTACCCATCTTAATCAGAATTGCTTTCGTGTGATTTAAGAGGTTGTTTATCGTTCTCAACTGACTGTCTGTGGGTTTCTGTTGATTTTAACAATGAAGTCTCTGGAAATTTATATTTCCTTCAATCAGAACAGATTTTCTTAGGAGGATAAGAATTTCTTTATCTGGGAAGGTAGATGTTTCAAAATTTAAAGTGATGGATATACAAAGATTAGATATTGAGCTAGGTATCAGGTCCCTTTTAGTGTTGGTGTGGACATATACGGGATTGGAAAAGGTTATCAATTTTGGAAGCAGCAGGAAAGCTTTTCATAATCAGCCATTTCCTGCAGAATTAGCAGAAATTTTGAGTTATTCCATTCCTATGGCAGAGCTGCTGATTTCCCTGCTCCTGCTCTTTTCAGTTACACGATGGTGGGGATACTTGGGAAGCATGTTGATATTGACAGTATTTATCACCTATGTGGGCTTGATTTGGGTGGGAGCTTTTCCTAGGGTTCCTTGTAATTGTGCGGGACTTATCGAGAGTTTGGGTTGGTCAGGGCATTTCTATTTAAATCTGGGACTTATCGTTGTGGGAATTTGGGGGATGAGGAGTTTAAAGTGAAAAATTTAAAGTGTAAAGTTTAAAGTGTAAAGTTTAAAGTGGGGTAAACTGCTTGACTTAGGTTTCGCTTGTGATTACCCATTTGTCCAGTGTAAAAGAATGGTGGACTGAAGGCATGAGGACGGAGTTTACAGAAATAATGAAGCTGTTTATTTTCATTTTGCCAATCCTGTAATTGATCATATTGAATTCAAATTCAGAAGAGTATTAGATCATGCCTAGGGAAAAGAGTTTTTGGCTTTCTTCTAAAACCTTCGAGGTTTGGAAAACCTCAAAAGTTAGAGAAAAAGAGGGCCAGCTGTGGAGGCTGGCCCGGCAGCCTGAAAACCTGCAAGTAAGGCTGCAA
>NZ_VLOG01000048.1:89966-117845 GCF_007655305.1 Algoriphagus algorifonticola | reverse complement strand
CCCTTGTTAGAGTAGGCAAACAACCAAAACGGTTTGTCCCTTTTTGATGTGTTAAAAAAGGGTGCATGATTATGAATAAACTAATGAGTAAACTTCCGTTGCTGGCTTTTGTGCTGGCGGCGTTTGCGGCTGTTGCATTTACTTCTCCTCAATCCCTCACAGGGGAATTTGGGGAGGAAAACGGCATCTGGTATGACGTAACTAACACTGATCCCGGGCCTGATACCTATGAGTGTAATACAGACCCAACAAAAGACTGTCTGTTTGATCAGCCTTTTGGAATGGGATCCCCGATTTCTGGAGAAACCGATCGGGTTTTTGTAGTTAATGATCCAGATAATTTGGAGCTAGCGCAATAGTTATGAAGTTTGATCCTTGAATCAGACAGGTAATGGCCGGTGCAAATCCGGCCATTTTTTTCTCTATTTAAAATCCAGTTCCCGTTGAGGAATACGCATTTGATAGTCCTCCAAGTTTCCACTAAACTCAGCACTTTCTCCATCCTGAAGCCGCTCAGTCCTAAAGACTCTACCATCCACAAAGGCCAACCTTTTCATGTCAGCCCATCGCTGACCTCTAAAAACAAGTGATTTTCTCCGCTCTTCAAGTATTCTTTCGAGTAAATTATCCACATTGCTTTGCTCTAATTCCTGAAAGTCCAAGATTCTTTTTTCCAGCAATCTGTTTAATGATCTTAGTGCAGTGCTTGAATTTCCCAGTCTCTCGGAAGCTTCTGCATGAATGAGCAAAATTTCATCGAAAGCGATACCTGTGAATATATCAAAGTTTCCGGTATAACTTCCCCTGAATCTTGCCTCCTGTTCATTTACAAAATCAAATAAATCCTTCCTTAAATCCATGGAATCAAATTGGGCTAACAGGAGTGAATCTACTCTGGCTACATTTGGTCCAGAAATAACCCCTTGAGGTGCCATCCAGGTAAACAAAATAGTCTCTGGGTTAAATAGCGGAATAGGATAGGTTTGGGACATATCCAATTCCCTATAGTCCAAAAGCTCTACCCCACTGCTGATTACTTGCTGAGCAAAGGATTGGGCTTCTTCAAATTTTCCGAGGTAAAGTGAAATTCTGGCCATTAATGCCAAAGCGGAATTTCTGGATGGCTGTGTTGGCAACTCTGTTAATTCCGGCAATAAAGGGAGAGAAGATTCAAGATCATTTAAGATTTGTCCAAACAGGGTTTCTGCACCCTCCCAGACATACTCTTCATCTAAATCAGGCGATAAAGAAAGGGGCAGTTCAAAGGTTCCTTCTACCTGTCCCAGTCCTGGAATTGGCATGTGCAACACGGCCAATTCAAAATAAGATTTTGCCCTCCAAAACAGTGCTTTTCCCAGCAGTCTGTCTTTATCGACCGATGACCAGTCCTGATTGGACTCTACTGCGTCAACCAATACATTGGCTTTGAAAATAGTCTGATACATAAGGGTGTAGTCAAGAGGGATTTCTGTTGGCAAAAAAGGATCAATATCCCATTGATAAGCATTTTGTTGCCAAGGATTAAATCGCTGATATCCTGAGGGGTCGGCATAATAGTCGTCCGAATAGATAAAAGGAATTACGGGTGAATAGTTAATAGCGTCAAAATTGTCAATAAGAGCATCAAATTCAGCCGCTGATTCAGGGACCAAGATGGATTTATCGGGTTTTTCATCCAAAAAGCCTTCGCAGGAACTAAATAGTAAAAACGCCAATGCTGCATTTAAGATGATGTTATTTTTCATTTTTAATAGGATTAATGTTTTAGAAAATGGGGCGGCAGTTTGTCTGCTGCCGGGAAAGACATTTCGGTAAAACCATAATCAAACCGTATTGACTAGTTCCTTTTACCCCTTTTAATTTTAAAAATCGATTCTAAGACCGATGGCAAAACTTCTCAATGGAGCCTGTGTCTGAAAATCAGGATCCAATTCGTCTGGACTCGCTTTCCAAAGCAGCCCCACATTGTTTACATAGGAATAGATTTCTGCTCTTTGGAAAGGCATCCATGAACTTGAGCTTCGATCCAGTTGATAAGACAGACGGATATCCTGCAATCGGATGTGATCCCCTTTGAATATTAAAGCAGCGGAATTGGAATAAAATAAGTGTCTGAGTGCATTTGCATTTTCAGGAAGGGACGGAACGTAAGTATTTGCCTCATCTCCCGGCACTTTCCATCGGTTTTCATAATCACCATGTCCAATTTGACCCCGCAATAGGGAGAAGTAGTCTATCGAGCGCTTTCGATAAAAATACCCCAAGCGGTAGGAAACATTGATCGACAGCTGAAAGCCTTTCCAGGTAAAATCATTTCGGATAGCACCAAAATGGGTTGGTCTCGCAGGTCCATGAAAAACAAGATTTTCCGGGCTTGCCCCTGTAATGATATCTCGATAATTTTCTGAGGGTTCCCCGTCCACTATACCCTGGGGATTCCCATTATCCGGATTCAGACCAGCCCATTCATAGGAATAAATGGAAAATAATGGATTTCCTTCTATGGGGACAGGTCTGGCACTGAATGCAGCTGAAAGCAGTGCAGAGGCGCTTTGGTCAACATCCATTTTATTTACCCGGTCTTTTATATGGGAGTAAAGAAAATGGGTGGTCCATCCAAATTTATTTTTAAACCAGTCCTTCCGGGCAAAAAAATCCAGTCCAGAAGTATAGGTTTCTGCGAAGTTTCCGGTCACCTCAATAAACCCGGTTGCAGCTGGGACTCCAAAAGGTCCTATAAGGTCCATACCTTTCTTTCCAAAAAATTCTCCGGTAAGGCTAAAATCCCCCGATCGAGACTCATAGTCTAAGCCTACATTCCATGTTCCTACACGCTCCCAGCTCAGGGACGGGTTAGGTGGATTGACGATATTGGCCACCGGAAGATTGGGAATAAATGAAGAAGATCGGGTATTGAAATAACTGGCAGTCATTTGTCCCGAAAGACTCCTGTCCAGGTTTCCGCTAAACCCGTAACTTCCCCGCAGCTTTAGGTAGGTGCCGTTTAGAAATCCGAAGAGATTTTCTTCTGAAAGAGTCCATCCCAATCCGGCCGACCAAAGTGGGACACCACGCTGATTACTCCGCACCCCGAAGAAATTGGATTGATCCTTTCGGATACTAAATGTCACATCCAACTTGTTGCGATAGGTATATCCTGCATTGCCATAATATGAAATAAATCGGTCAATCGTTCCTCCATGGCTGTTTCCCTGTGGAATGGTCGTTTCACTTCTGGAATTGGAATACAAAGGAAAGCGGCTGACCAAATCCACCACCGAACTGGTTCCCAGTGCATCATTATATCCATAATACCGGGTAGCATTGAATTCAGATTGAAGATCACGGATTTCAAAGCCTGTCAGGAGGCTAAGTTGATGGTCCTGTTTGAGCTGCTTCTGATATCTCATCAACCCTCTGAGGGTATGGGAATAGCTCCGGCTGGTGCTCAAGTCCAGCACATCACCCAGGGGAATATTACGAGTCAGTCTTCCCTGCTCATCTATTTGGGAAAACCTGTTGATCAGATCCCGCACAAAATAGGATTCCAGTGGATTTCGGTTTCGGTTTTGTCCCTGATTGGTCCAGTATTGATAAGAAAGTTCGGCATTCAGCCCCTCGGCGACATTCCAGTTTAATCCTGTAAGGAATCGCCCATCCCATTGCTCATTTCGCTGATCCAGTATACCGATTTCATTCAAAGGCACATTGTACCAGTCCAATAAGTCAGGGTTGTCGGATTGGGCATTGTTCAGGAATCGCTCGGATAAGTTGGAGAAAATGGGTACAGGGTTTCCAAGCTCATCAGAAAGGGAGGTATAAGGGTCTGCCTGAGGTGCATCTGTCCGAATTCGGGAGGCGGATTTGGACAGGTAGGCCCCAACGGACCAAGTCAGTTTGTTCTTTAGGAATTTCCATGAATTTTTGGCTTGAAGCGTCCAGCGGTCATTGTCGTTTCCAACTACTCCCTGCAGGTTTTTATCATAGCCTAGGCTAAAGAAATAGGTGTTTTTCTGTGAACCTCCCTGAACTGACAGGCTATGCTGTTGATTTAAACTTCCCCGGTAATAGTATCGCCCCAGATCATTTCTGAAATCACTGTTTCGAAAACCGGCGATTCTCCGGTCTGCCTCATTCTGATCAATTGCTCCATCCCGAAGTTGGATCAGGGTTTCTACCAATGGAGGTAATGCGGGATTAGCAGGAGAGTTTTCAGAGGACCGGTAGAAATTATTTTCAAATAACTGCTGCTGGATATCCACAAAATCTCCCATGTTCATCTGCGGAACATAAAACAGATCCCGTTCTTCTATAAAATTTATATTGGAGTTCAGTCTAACCTTCGGAACAGAACTTGCAATTCCGGTACGAGTGGTAATCACAATTACTCCATTACCTGCCCGGGCCCCCCAAATGGAGGCGGCAGCTGCATCCTTGAGAACCGTGATGCTTTCCACATCATTGGGGTTGATGCTTTCCAAAGGACCATCATAGGGGAAGTTGTCAACAATAATTAAGGGGGCCGTATTGGCAAATAGTGTTGACCTCCCCCTTATGGATATTTGATCGTTTCCCGTAGTTTGCCCCCTGTTCAAAATTAATCCGGGTGTAACATCCTCCAGCCGGTCGACCAGATTGGAACTGACTCTTCTATCGATCAATTCCTTATCTAGGGATGCAAAGGATCCTGTAGCTCTTTCTGAAGGTAAATCCTGATAACCTGTGGATAATACCGTGACCTCTTCCAGATTGGATTCATCGGGTTCCAATTTAAACACTGTACTGCCTTCCCAAGGGATGGTCAGCTCTAGGCTCATTGGTTTCATCCCTAAATAGGAGATTCTCAACTGGTAAGTGCCATTCGAAAGATTAAGCTGGAAGCTGCCTTTTTCATCTGCAATGGCCATCTCCTTGTCCTGATCAATGGTAATCAAGGCACCGGGCAATGGACTATCGTCTTCTGCGGATAACACGGTTCCGCTGAAAATCTCGTTTTGTGCATGACTATACCCGATTAGCAGGCATAGTAGCATGGAAAGTATCGTTTTGTTCATGGTTATTGGGTTTTTGATTCTGATTGATTCATCTTCTGACTGATCGCTAATAGTTTTTCAATCAGTATATCGGAGGAGTACTGGGTGCCTGTCAGGAGAGCTACTTCAAAATTGGAATTGATTAGTAGTTTTTGGGGAAAGGAAGCTATTCGGAAGGTTTCCAAAATCCCGGTTCCCGAATTCTGGTGTGCCTGAATCATTTCGGGATGGGAATAGCGCCCTGATTCTGCATTTTTTTTCCAGTATTTTGGACTAGGGTCTGAATTGACGGATATAAAAACAATATCTGCCCGGTGTTTCAACTCCTCAAAGACAGGCAAGAGGGTCTTTTCATAATAATTCATACAGAACTTGCATCCCGAAATCCAAAAGGAAAGAAGCACTGTCTTACCTTCAAATTCTTTTAGATCCAGTGGCCTCCCCTCCCAATTCAGCAGGGGTTCAACAGCTACTTTGCTCCCCTCTAGTGCCGTGTTCATGCGATCTGTTAAAAGGTCCCGAACCCAGGGGCTTTGGCTGTTGCTTAAAGCCAATTCCATGACCTCGCCTTGTTTGTTCTCTAGTTTATTGAAATTACCTAGCGCATAAGTGGCCCAAAAAAATTCCCGGAAACGCTGGGCGTATTCTGCTGTAAGCTCTGACAGGGTTTTGTTCTGGATTCTTGCCTGAATCTTGATGAGTTCAGAAACTTGCTCCGCATACAGCGGATCAAAAACATCGGAGTTTTCAACTAAGTAAAACTCATCCAGCCTTTTCTGAAGAGCTGTTTCGAATTCAGGATCATGAAAAAGCCTTTTTCCCAACTTTATCCTTGGGAAAAAATGATCTCCCAAATAGGCCCATGCCCGCTGTTTGAGCCAGTTTTTCCGGCTTTCTTCCAAACCTGCGCTTAATTTGGAGACATATTCAATCAAATCACTTTCCTGAAGTGGCTTATTCACTAAATCAGTAAGAATGTCCATCTCATTTTCACCGGGTTTTAAAATCTGCATAGAGGGTGAAATAGGACTCTTGTTTTTCATCGCCCGCTGATAAAGAGCTGCAGTTAAGGAATCTGATAGCATCTGGTTAGGATTAGAACTGACCATTAGGGGCACTTGGATGAAGCTGAATTGATTAGAAAGGCGGTCCAGTTCATATTGAGCTTCAAAAAAATTTGATTGGGGACTTTGGAAAAGTGCCTGTCCTGTACCGGGATTAATACGCAAACGCAATTGATCCCCTGGGAACCAGGTCCAATATTGAAAGAGGTAATTTCGTTCGTTTCTGACACTGATATAAAACTGCTTCTCAGCAGGGCCCGTCCAGCGATAAACTTTTTGGGAGGAATTTCCTGCAAAAAAATCCCCTTGTTCTGCGATTAGGGGTACCGTTTTTCCCGGGGTCAATTCGGCATGATCCACTAATAGCTTATCCCAGTAAGTCAGCCAGAGGGTGTCCGGGGAGCTTTCTTGGGTAAGTTCCAGCTGAAGCCGGACTATCTCCTCGCCCTTTTGGGCGGGAGTGCTGTACTCCTCCCGCCCGGGGTGATTAGCCGCTCCTAGGTAAGCTGCTTCTTCTGCCCGCTCTGGGGCAAGGGGATAATTTTGGGGATAATCAAGGCTTTTCGAGCCCGAATCCCCGCTCGAAAGATCCCGTCCCTTGTTGTTGGAGAAGACCGTGACCGGGGCGGATTGGAGGATAACTCCCTCCTCCCCTGCACCCGAATCAGGATCGCTATCAACTAAACCAAATATGTACGGTGGATTAAATTCGGAGCGGGAATCCCCGCCCCGAAAACTTGCCGAGGACTGTTTCTCATCGGCTGGGGGTGAGTCCACAACTTGACTCCAACAGGTAATTTCACTTCCGACAAGGCATAGCAATGCCAGGAAGCATGTGAATAGAATTTTTTTCATGCTCATTAATTGTTAGATGACCGATGCCCGATGCCCGATGTCTTGGCCGTCACTGCGCCTGCCCGATAGTGCGGGAGGAGCCCCAAAAGGCGACGCGGCAGTCTCATCATTGGAGTTACAGCTCTCATCTATGAGATTGCTTCGTCGGCTTTTAGATCCCTGTAAAGACAAGGTTTTCGTTTGCCTCCTTGCCCGCCTAAGGCGTACAGGCAATAACGGGGACAGACCTCTCCCATACTGAGTCCAGATCGTTATCCGGGTCAGTCGGTCTTGATTAGAAATTGATTAAATGTGATAAGCGAAAATCCTCTGCAGCGGAAGGCTTATCTAAATTTACCGGAATAGGAATCTTTTTCGTGGTCCGAAGAGCCATTATTAAGTAGGCTCGATGGTTTTAGAAATATGCTTTCAGCGAAATACACTCTGTGAAATACGCTCTCTTCGTTCGCGAAATAATAGCTTCGAAGTAGGAGTCTATTTCAGCCAGCTTGCTGGCTATATTTCTAGGATATTTCTACTGTATTTCCATGACAATTCCACGATATAACTATACCAATCACGGATAACGTCACTCCCTGATCATCGGTGGTAGTCCCCTTGGGTAATATAAGCCCCTTAGGAAGCAATCAGGGAGAAAAAATAGGTTCAAATAGGTTGTTTGGGTTTACGGGGAAAGAGCCGGTCAAAGGGGCTGATTCCCTGAATGAATAATTCCATGTCCCAAGAAGCAAAAGGCTGAGACAAAGACCGCTTCCGAAAATTCCTTCCCGGGAAATAAGTCAATCCAGAAAAAATCAAGGTCTGTTCCATGATACTTGGGTTTATAACTATGTCCAAGTTGAGACCAAGCCAAAAAAAGAGGCGTGGAACTCAAATTACCGCCTTAGTGGTACTGCCATACCTTAGACACGGAAAAGTGAGCCCACGCCAAAAGGCGTGAGCATTTCACTTTACTTCTCGCGTCTATTTGGAAAATTGGCAGTTTTCTAAGACGAGACGATAAAGTGCAAATGCATCGATTTCTTTCGAAGAATTCGCAAAATAGAGAAATCAAAATTTATTTCTCTTTTCAATTTTACATAAAAAATTAATGTTAAACAAATATTTTATAATTTTTTACATCATTTTTTTTATATAAAACACAAATTTAACTGCAAATACAATTATTTTCTAAATTTCTATATTTGAGAAAACTGGCAGTTTTCAAATGGAAAAAAGGGATTTCAATAGAATAAAGGTAGTTTTGGCCGAAAAAAAGATGCAAAATAAAAAACTAGCCGAAAAGTTAAATGTTGCACCCACGACAGTTTCAAATTGGGCAACAAATAAATCTCAACCCTCCATTGAAACCCTTTTTGAAATAGCTGATTACCTTCAAGTTGATGTGAGGATTCTACTTGTGCCCAATCTTGAAAAAAACGAAATATAAAGTCAGATGAATTTGGGTTTCTAGGTCTGGCAATAACTACCGAATTTTTCCCATCTCCAAAAGAATATATTGCATTAAAGAAGTATTTCCTGTAAGTTCAAAATGGGTTAAAGGTGAAAAAGCAACTCCAAAGCAGTACAAAACTTAAAATGGCTGATCAATACAAAAATCATTGACACAAATTGCCAGAGATTTAATTGCAAGGCTTATCTGTTGATCAATGCCAGGTCTTGACTTTTTGAAAAACAAACTTAAATTCAAATAGTATTTCGATAAAGGGTAAACCCGATTTTTAGGGTTTATACCGAACCAAAATATAATGGCCAGAGGGACATACATTTCTGAAAATCTTACACAACCCCAAATTGAGATGATGCTTTTGCTGGATGAATATGAGATGGACATATTCACTCTACAGGAGCTACAGGAATTGTCGGCTCACCAATTTGACAATTTCAATGAACTGGTCGAAAACCTATCACACAAAAAAATCCTTTCCCGTATAGAACGTGGAAAATATTGCCGCTCCAACTTTCGGGATGAAAAAGTGATTGGTACCCGACTTGTGGAATATGGAGCTTTGGCTTATTGGTCAGCTTTAAACCTGCACGGCCTTATCAAACAGTTTCCCAATTCCGTATTTATTCAAACCACCAAAGTAAAACCACCAAAACAGGTGTTCGGGTTGACTTACAAGTTTGTGAAAATAACCCCCAAGAAAAAAACAGGGATAATCAAAGAAGGCCATGGAAACCATAGCTATGCTATTTCCGATATAGAGAAAACTATAGTGGACTACTTTGACTTGCCTCAACACACAGGCGGCTTTGCAGACCTAATCCGTGCTTTTGACACAGCGAAAGTCTCTGAAGACAAAATGATGGAATACTGCAAGGCCGTAAACAATCTTGCAGCTACTAATCGAATAGGTTATTTATCTGAAATGCTAGACAAAAAAGGAATGAAATCCTTTATCCGTTTTGCCAAAGACCAGCTTACGCAAACCTACAATCCATTGGGTCCATTAGGTGTGGAAACCGGGAAATACAATGCAGAGTGGAAATTGAAATTGAATATTTCTGAAGCTGAGGTATTAAAAATTGTGAGCCAAAATTGTTATTAATTATATAGTATAGATTATCCTGTGCGATGAGCCTAAGTAAAAACATATCATTAATAGAGGGCTTAGAAGCTTTGGGAATCAAAAATGGTTCCTATGGTTTAAGATGGGTTTCCGAAAAAGAAAGGGAGAAGAATAACGAGCATATATATATAGCACTTGAACAAGCTGAGCGCTTTAATGCAAAAGCTATATACTTTAGGTTTTTTAGTGAGGACATCCGTCCTCCTAGGCCTCAAATATATATTTATGAATATTCCGAAATTAACTTAGACCAAAACTCCCCAGCTCAGATTCATCATCATCTATGGAATGCAGGCGTTGTTCCATATGCTTTTATTTTTCGTGAATCTGAGGTTTTAGTTTATAACTGTGGTTTAAAACCCGATTGGAATAAGGATGACACTCAATTCATAACCAAAGCACACGATCTAATTGACTTGTTGAGTGATTTTCAATCCAATATCCAACAATATCATGCACGTCAATTTGATTCAGGGTTATTTTGGGATTCTGAAACAGGAAAAGGCATCAAATATGGACAAAGTGCCTATGAACAATTATTGACTCAGCTTAAAAACGCCAAGACTAATATCATTAGTCAGGTTGGACAAGAAAAAGCCCTTTTGGTTAAGAGAGTTTTGATGATACTTATCCTCATAAAATACCTCGAAGAGCGAAAAGATGAGGATGGAAAAGGTGCTTTAGACCCTGGAGAATTTTATAAAGATTATAACCAAGATGAGCCTACTTTAGAAGGTGTTTTGGAAAATGTAGAGACGTTTTCCAGTATGTTAAAAGATCTTTCCAGCAAGGAACACTTCAACGGGCAGATTTTTAATTTAAGCCCTAATGAACTGAATGAACTTCGAAATGTAGATTTAAGGGTTTTTCAATTATTTGTTAGAGGAGATGCTGCAATTTTTCCTTCTTCAAAACATGGCTTAGGTAATCTTTCCCTTTGGAAACTATATCAGTTCAACTACTTACCAATCGAATTGATTAGTCATATCTATGAGGACTTTTTAGCTGATGAAAACGGAAACAAGAAAAAAGGAGTAGTTTACACACCTCCATACCTTGTTCAGTTTCTGGTAGACCGTGCCATGCCTCTTAATGATCCAAAAGAAGAATTTAAAGTTTTGGATCCAGCCTGTGGCTCAGGAATTTTTCTGGTAGGTGCTTATAAAAGAATGATCCAATGGTGGAGAGTTCGAAATAATTGGAAGAAACCAACCAGGGATAATGTTGATGAGTTAAAAGCACTGCTAAAAAACAATATATACGGTTGTGACTTGGAAGAAGAGGCGGTAACATTAACATACTTTAGTCTCGGTTTGGCACTCCTAGATGCCTTATCACCCAAGGAGATATGGAAAAATGTCCATTTTGATAACCTTATCGATCAAAATTTGATTAATGGAGATTTTTTTAGAGTTAAATACAAAGATGAGCTAAATGCTGACTTTGATCTTGTAATAGGAAACCCACCTTTCGATTCAACTTTTACTTCTTGGGCTATTGAAGTAGACAAACTTTCAACTCAGGAAAATAATGCCCGGCCATCAGTTCCCGATAATCAAATAGCATTATTGTTTTTGGAACAATCTTTCAAACTACTGAAAAAAGGTGGGAATACCTGCTTAATATTACCGGCCGGCCCTGTTCTTTACAACACAAAAGTTCACGATTTTAGAAGTTACTTGATTGAAACAAATCGTTTCAAAACGATTTTCGATTTTACACCATTAAGGGCAAAGTTATTTATTGGAAGTAGTTCCAGCGCTAAGCCCGCTGTAGTTGCAGTATTAGCTGAGAATAATGTGCATAATGAACAGCCCATTCAACATTTGATTTTTAGGCGAACAAGAGCCTCCAGTGAAAAAATTGAATTTGAAATTGACCACTATGATTTTCACTGGATTTCTTACAATAGAGTACTTCGTATTCCTAACATTTGGCAAGCCAATTTCATGGGAGGTGGCAGGCTTCATCAATTCATGGAGAAAGTCAATAATAGAAAAACATTAGATTCTTATCTAAAAACTAAAATTGAAGAAAGAAATTGGGTAGTAGCCGAAGGTTGGATAGAAGCCCCCTCCTCTAAATATATTCACAGGGCTAATGAATTATCTAAGTTAAACATTCTTGAAAAAAAGGAAAAAGAGGAGCTAGAAATTCTAAAGACTAAATATTCAGCAGAATGGATAACTGGACACCCCTTTATTGAAACAAAGGATTTAACCGAGGAAGGAATTCAGAATATTTCAATATGTCACACAGAATATTTTATTAGATCTCGAAGGAAAAACAAATTAATTTTTCAACCTCCTCATTTATTAATAAAGGAAAGTGTCACTGGAGATAAAATACCTGTGGAATTTAGCAATAATTATTTAACATTTAAAGACAAAATCGTAGGAATACATGCACCTGTGGAGGAAAAAATCGAGCTAAAAAAATTAGAAGAGTACTTAAAAGAAAGTGAAAACGTTCCTTTGATGTGGCTTCTTAGTGGCCAAGTATTAACTTCTCGAGAAGGAGTCCCTCTTAAGGGTGATATTTTAAGTTTACCTTTTCCAAAAATTGAACTTGATCCTATAGAAGAATTGTTTCTTAAAGACATCTTACTTTACTATTCAGACTTCAGAAAGCAAGGTGAAAAAAGTGATGTTTTAAGTACTATTAGTATAGGAGAACTTGAGCAATTCGGCAAAACGTATTGTAGAATACTGAACTCAATTTATGATGATTTCAGGCCACTTAATCCAATTCTGGGAAATGAGTTTATAGCTTATCCATTTGTTTTGGGTGACAAACCGGAAATGGAAATCCCTGATACCATCAGTGATATAGAATCAACGCTGCATCAACTTATAGATCATCAAGTTTCCTATAACCTATGGGTAAAGCGTATCCTTAGGGTTTATCATAAAAATGTGATCATCTTATATAAGCCAAATCAAAAGCGATATTGGCTAAGATCCATTGCGGTTCGCGATGCAGATGAAACTTTCAGTGACTTATTTAATCAGGGTAAGTAATGGCGTATCGCAGTAACAACACTTATGGTACCTTAAGCAGTGCGCCTGAAGGACGAATAATTGAAAAAGTATATTCATTGGTCATTTCGGTTCTGGAAGGTTTAGATGGGAAAAGTAATGATAATGAAAACTATCTCACAAATAAGTTGTGTAAAAAGCTAGATTTTAATAAACCTCCAGAGTATTCGTTTTTTTTCCATCATCAGAATTTAGAGAATAGTAAAGAAAATACTTCCACTGATTTTGCAGTATTTGGGACCTATGCTTATGGCCAATCACTAAAACAAGCAGGTGAAGAATTCCCACTAGTTAAGTTTGAGGCTAAGCGCCTAAGTTCAACATTACCCAAAAAGAGGGAAAGAGAGTATGTGCTAGGGGAATATGAATCAGGGAAACAAGTAAAAAATTCAGGAGGGATCGAACGCTTTAAGAATTTACGCCATGGACACGATGTTCATCATGCTTGCATTTTAGGCTACATTCAATCTGACACATTTGAGTACTGGGAAAATAAAATTAATGACTGGATAAAAGAAGAGATAAATACACCAAATGATGTTACACTGCTTTGGGATGAGAATGATATCCTAAGAATGAGTAGTTGGTCATCTAAAGTTTGTGAATATATATCCTATTCTAAACGAAAAAAACTTCCTAACATTAGAATACGACATCTTTGGAAAAGATTCGAATGAAAAATTAGATTTTATCTCGACCTTTTCTGCTAGTTTCAAAAACAGGAACTGATCTTAAATGTATAGATTGAACTTCAACAAACTTTTCAAATCTTTTAATAAGTCGGTAATCAAGCATTTCCTTTTTCCCATCTGTGGTTTTGAGCAGGGACATAAGTTCTCTCAAATCAAATACATGTAGGAAGACTTTTTTATTCAAGAAGGTCTTTAAAATTAAATCTTCTATTTCTTTCCAGTCTCCAAAGTGAAATAATTCAGCTACTAAAACAATACAATGAGGTACTATATCTCTTTTAAATACTATCAAATTACCCTTTGAATCGAAAATATCAGTTCCATTATTAATATTTTCAGATGCACCTACCAGTTGATTAATAGCCTTCTTTATATGGCTCTGAAGGCTTAATACTTTCCGATCCATGTTTTTAACAGAACTTCCGCTAAAGATGGATAAGCTTTTAGATTCTATGAGAAAAATCCCGAGCTTGTAAAAAGCAAAAATATCTACGAATTCTTTTTCACCTGATCGGGATTTAAATTTAGGATTTAGAAATATCTCAAATGGAAAAATAGTTTCAAGTGAAAACCAGATATGTTTTTCTAGAATTTCACCTTCTTTTAAGTCCGTTAGTCTAGTATTTACATGTTGATTTAAACCTATGAAATGTGCATCAACTTCATTCCAAGAAAGGAATTTACAGCCAATTCGAAAAACTTCAATTTGATATGCATCCCTAAATTTACGAGTTGGATCAATTGAAAAATCAAATGAATCCAACGACCTTTTTACTTCATCTGTGAAGTCGCCATGATAGAAATTGGTTTCATTTTCAATTTCACTTAAAACTTCTTTACATTTTGTTTCATTAAGAGTCGCTAGTCCATAAATTAAAGGAAATCCGAGTTCTGTATAAATAACTACGGAACAATTTTGATTTTTTAAAATAAATTTTAAACATTCATTTTCTTCAATAAACCTATGAGCACCTGTCAATAAAAGGGGATTTTCAAGATCATCAAAAATCCGAAGTCCAGTATGAATAATTGGTACGTCTTTAGTTCGATCAACACCTACTAAAATTTCTGTTTCAACTCCATGAATAATGGCTTTACATGAATTCAAAGGTGCTTTTATTATTAAGACTAGTGTCTCACCTTCACTGGAAAACCAAATACTTGCTACTTCAGATCTTATTTCCTTTGTGATTCGCTTATAAGGTTCCATTGGTAACATTTATTTCAAGTAATCAAGAATTCCACTTATCTCAGAATCAAAGACAAATTTTCCAAATTGAGACAGTATCTTTTTCGAAGATGTTTGACTTATTTTAATTATGTGATTTCAGTTAGTCAGTACGTATTCCATGTTTATACCTAAGAATCGAATAAAAAAGTTGATTTTTCATTGCAGTGTTCTTTTCAATGCGGAAACAAAGGAAGAAGGATTACTTTAAATCTAAGGCTAATCATCAAACCTTAAGCTATTCCCAATAACTCAAAAAGATGATGCATTTCAGAAAATCCTCTAGCTGGATTCTCCAAATCAAACTCATTGAGTCTTTTTGAATTTTCGATAGCAACAGGCAGTTTTTCCCTCAACCGCAAATAGATATCATTCCCCTCCTTGGTAAAATACTTTTGGGATTTTGAGTAATCCTTTAAATTTCTTCTAAGGCGATCCTCGGCCCCTCCACAATCTTCAAACGGAGGTTGAGTAAATTCAAAATGAAGCAAAAACCAATACTCAATACAAGGCTGATTGATAATTATTTTCACATTCGGACTTGTGGCGAGCTGTCTTTTGTATTTCAAAAATTCATCAAGAGGTCGTGCTTGACCACTTTTTACCTCTCTTGTTTCTTTTAAAATCACATCCATATCGACGACCCAAACCACTTGATCATAATCCTCTGCAAGGCGATTTACTTGCTCAAATTGATTGACCAAAGATTTCCGTTGAGGGATTTCAGGTTTGATCTGAAACCTAGCATCAGACTCATTTCGATTAAGCATAGCGAAATACCAGGCCTCTGTTTCTCCATCTACGACAATGGCTATCTTAGGCTTCCCTCTTGAAAGTATGTTCTTTTTATTCCTCATTCTTCAGATCGATATAGAAGTCCCCCGTATTTGGAACACCTCCAAGCTTTCCGATTTTATAAGCATTGTACACATTACTTGTATTGCGGATCACAGACGAATCAAAATCAGCCAAAGAATAAAGCTCGGTGGCACTTTCTATATTCTTGTCTGTAAACCAGATCGCATCATTTCTATAGAGATCTCTATTGTCCAAAATCTCCCGGTTATGGGTTGTGGCAATCAATTGGGAATTTTTGGAATTCATCAAAAATGATAGAATAAAATGACTATACAGGTCTGGATGCAATGAACTTTCGAGTTCGTCTATGGGGAAAATCACAGGCCCTTTGATCATCATAATCAAAAGTCCGGCAAAGCCAAAATACCGTTGAGTCCCTTGAGATTCAGAAAAGAAAGGTAAAGAATACTTCGAGCCTTTTACAGTATGTTCAAATTCTAAATTTACAGCCTTTACTTTTCCTTTATTGATGAAATCATTAATTCTTTCTGGATGAGTTTCAAATCTAGCTTTCAAATATTCCAATAATCCTTCCGGCATATCTTGTTCATTCTCCTCCATGAAGATATCCGAAATATTGAAATCAGCTTTTCTGAGAATCCTGGATATATCCTGCTTCTCTATTTCACCAGAGCCAATTTTACCCAGCACATAAGTATCCAGCTCTGTTTTGGTTAAAACTAGCGGTTTAAGTTGCTTTTCAAACCAATCCCCTACCTGCTTTAACTCATCGATCTGAATATTCGTCTTGAGGTAACCACCCAGCACCGTATTGTTCCATAGGGTATTGGACTCCAAGGTCTTTTTATAAACCTTATCCACCGAAATCTTACTTCCAAACTTGATCTCAGTAAAGCGGTTTTGCACATCAGTCGTCCTTCTGAAAATATTGGCCTTGTTCGGATGGAAGTAGGTTAGTTCCTCTGATAGAATCGCTTTCTTATTGAATTCAACTGTGTAAGCATATTTTATCTCTTCCTGTATAAATTCAATGGCAAGTAAGGAAGGTTGACTTGGCGTCTCCTGATCGAAAAGAAAAGGTGAAAAATTAAGTTGGCTTGTTTTCTTCTCCACTGGCTCTAGCACCAAATCCCGAAGAAAATCAAGTGCTTGAAGAATAGTAGTTTTTCCAGATGCATTTGCTCCGTAAATGAGACCAAGCTTTAAAATTCGATGCCCACTTCCTGTAGAAATAAGGTACTTATCCTCTAAATGAGTGGAACTATCCGCCTCAAAGGAAAGAGTTTGCCTTTCTTTAACGGGTCCGAAATTCTGTAAACTGAAGTTAAGAATCATTAGCGTAGTAAATTAGAGTAAATAGTAAACCTAAAATCAGGAAGAGATCTCAAAAGTACATCAAATATAATAATATTTCGATTTTTTTATTCAAAATTGTAAATCATTTACAAATATTTGAGTAAAAATTGAGTTTTAAACCTCTTTAGCTGAACTTAAAAAAATCAGAATTATCCGGCTTAAGCTTTATACTTCTTAAAATTCTCCGCCTGCTCAAAAATCTCCTGATATACCTCATCCCGGTCTACGGGTGGATAGTCATTTTCTGCCAGGAGAATAATCAAATCTACTTTCAACTCGGCCTTGATATCTTCCCGCTTACTCCAGTCGGTGTATTTGGCTTTGTCATCGACCACATCTTTGACGGCCTGGGCCAAGTGAAGGAGTTTGTCCTCAGGATAGACAAAGTCATATTTGACGGCTAGGGCCTTTAAAATGTCATAAAAGGCTTTTTCTTCGAAGTCTATTCCCAATTCGGCATAGGAGTCCTTCTCCTTTTTCATGGCGTAGTACAGGTCAATAATCTCATCGGTAAAATCCTCCAGTACTTCACTGCGTAAGACATCCGCCTCCTTGCGCTCATTGTACTTTTCGACCAACTCCTGCATTTTCTTGGAAAACTCGATCCCCTTCACCCGATTGACCTTTTTGAAGGAATCAATGGCCTTGGCCAATAGCTTTTGAAGCAATTTGATCTTGGTGTTGGGAAGCTTAATCTTATCGATCTTAGCCAGGTAATCAGCTTCAAAAATATCCACCTCTTTTTCATCTTCCTCTCCCAGTTTAAAGATCTCCTCCACCCCTTCACTGATGATGGCCTCATGGATCATCTCCCGCACCTTGGCGTTCATCTGATCTGTATCCGGTGACTCTCCCTTGGTCAGTTTGAAGACAATGGAACGCACAGCGATATAAAAATGGATTCGGTCTTTTTCGGCATTGCTGAACACCGAACTTCCCGAACAAATGTCATAGGCCGCCTTCATCCTCTTCACCAGATTCATAAAACGCCGCTCAAACTGCTGGGTCAACTGTACAAATTCTGCTGCCTGATTTAAGACATTCAGCTGCTCCAAAGGGCTGCCTTCAAAGTACTTTTTGGAATCAAATTGATGGAAGACCGCCTCCAACAAGTTGAGATGATCCTTCACCACGATAATGGACTGCTCGATGTCCTCAAAGTTTTGACTATCCAATTTAGAGTATTGCTTCAGTGCCAGGTTCATCTGCTTCTTGATCCCGATGTAATCCACCGCCAAGCCCTTTTCCTTGCCTTCAAACTTTCGATTGACTCTCGATATGGTTTGAATCAGGGTATGCTGCTGCAAGGGCTTATCGATGTACATGGTATCCAAAAAAGGCACATCAAATCCCGTGAGCCACATATCCACCACGATGGCAATCTTGAAATTGCTTTTGCTGTTCTTAAACTGCCGATCCAGCTCCTTTCGGTAGTCCTGAGTTCCCAGCAAATTCCACAGTTCCTCCGGATCGTCCTTTGACCGGGTCATGACTAGATTGACTTTAGCCAAAGGCTTGAGCTCCCGCTTATCTTTTTCTGAAAGTTCCACCTCCTGATCCGTAAACCGTATTTCGCCCCATTGCGGGCGCAGCATTAGGATTTCCTGATACAGTTGGTGGGCAATTTCACGGGTACTGCATACAAACATAGCCTTACCGACTATCGTACTCCCCTCTGCCACCCGGGTTTCATAGTGATCGACAAAGTCCATCGCAATCGCCTGTATTCGACTGGGATCGCCCAAGATGGTTCGCATCTGAGCCATTTGGCGCTTGCTTTCATCGATCTGATACTCATTTCCCCCATCCTCGGCTACCATTTTGTAGTAGTGCTCGATTTCCTGAAGTTTCCTGTTTTCCAATAATACTTTGGCGGCACGACCCTCATAGACAATCCGAACCGTGATCTCATCCATCACGGATTCCGTCATGGTATAGCTGTCCACAATCTCCCCAAAGACATCCATGGTGGCATCGATGGGCGTGCCGGTAAAACCCACATAGGTGGCATTGGGCAGGGAATCATGGAGATGCTTCGCAAAACCAAAGCTTTTCTTAACTCCATGTTCTGTCACGCGAACTTTCTGATCCAGATTGGTTTGGCTACGATGCGCTTCATCGGAAATACAGATCACATTGCTCCGCTCTGTCAATAGCTCTGTGTCCTCATTAAACTTGTGGATGGTAGTCAAAAACACCCCTCCACTGTTTCGACCTTTGAGCTCGGCTCGAAGATCCTCCCGACTGCCTACACTTTTAATCACATTGTCTCCGATAAAACGCTTGGCATTCGTGAACTGCCCGCTCAGCTGATCATCCAAATCTGTGCGGTCGGTGATCAGCACGATGGTCGGACTGGCAAAGTCCACGCTCTTCATCAGCAAGCGAGTCAAATACAACATCGTAAAACTCTTCCCACAACCGGTCGCCCCAAAGTAAGTTCCTCCTTTTCCGTCCCCATGTGGATGCTGGTGTAACTTGATGTTTTCGAAGAGCTTGGTAGCTGCGTAGTACTGAGGGTAGCGACAGACAATCTTTTCTTCCTTCTTGGAAGTATCCGGAAGGTAGATGAAATTATGGATGATATCCAGCAAGCGGTGCTTGTCGAGCATCCCCTTGATCAGGGTGTACATAGCATCAATTCCATGCACTTGGGTAGATTTTCCGGTTTTGGGGTCAATCTCCTTGTCCAGGCCTTCGATCTTTCTCCAACCATAGAAAAACTCATATGGAGCAAAAAAACTTCCTGCCTTGGTATTCACCCCATCCGAGATCACGCAAAAAGCATTGTACTTAAATAAGTCCGGGATATCCCGTCGGTATCGATTGGTCAACTGATCGTAGGCGGAAAATAGGGAAGCCTCCTCCCGTATGCTGGACTTAAACTCAAAGACTACCAACGGCAAGCCATTCACATAGAGAATCCCATCCGGGATGCGCTTCTCAAAGCCCTGAATCTCCAGCTGATTGACCAACTTGAAAATATTGTTTTCAGGATGCTGGTAATCAATCAGGGAAATGTAAAGATCCTTTTGCTTTCGGTCTTCCCGCTTGAGCAAAAAGCCATCCCGAACCCAATGCATGATCGTCTTATTCGTCTCGTAGAGATCCGAGGCAGGTAACTTCTCCAAATCCCGGACAATCCCAAAGATCTCATTTGGTGTAATCTGCTCAGTGGCATAGGACTTTTTCAGAAATTCCTCCAAATCGGCCCGAATCAGTACTTCTTCCTTCCCCCGGATGATCTCCTCTCCCTGCACATAGGGATAACCCTGCGCTTGCAAAAGTGAGATAAAAGCCTGTTCGAGTTGGGATTCGGTGAATTTCATTTTAACTAAAATAGGTCATCAATATCTAAAATGTCAAAATCACCTTTTGATGTGTCAGGACTTTCTCTTTCCTCTTCTTTTTTTGCAGTTTCCTCTTTTGGGGTTGTCGTTACTTTTTCTTGCCAGTCATCGGCTACAACTTTCCAATTTACTTTGCGGCTAATTTCTTGATCGGATTCATTTTTTCTTGTCCAAACATTCCAAAAATCAGGATCATCTGATTTAGGCCTTTGTTCAAAAGGTAGATCCCGTACTTTCATTAAAATTGGTAATTCTGATGCCCACCCAAGAAGAATAGCATTTTGGGATGTTAATGATGGAAGTTCTCTTAGCAAACCTCTAAAAGTATCAGGAAGTAACCTTCCAACTAATTCCTGATCTCGATCATTACTAATGCGATGTAAAATATAAGAGTTGCATTGAGATAATACTGTTGGAGATAGTTCAGAAGGTCGTTGAGAAGAAAGTACTAACCCAAGTCCAAATTTTCTTCCCTCTCGGGCTATTTTTTCAAATGCCTTAGTGCAAATAGAAGAGCTATTTCCTTCCGTATTATCATTATAGCGTGTAACAAAGGAATGTGCCTCTTCCATTACCAAAACGGTAGGAAGCACTTCATTATTTAACTTTCTGTATCGTTGAAGTGCTTCAAATACTAATCTTGATATTACTGAGGTAGTTATATGAACTATTTCAGAAGGCACTAATGAAAGATCAATAATTGTGACGGAAGTTTTTTCTCCGTTTCCAAGATATTTTGTTAACCATTTGTCAAGTTCCTTTTCAGTTTCTTTACCAATGATAGAGTCCATCCGAGAATCACCAAGAAGTGTTCTTATTCTGGAGATAAGGAATTCCAAATACTGTTCATTCCCTGTTTCTTGAGCCAATGCTTCTAAATATTGAAGAAAAACTTCACCTTCAAATGGAATTGGTAAGTCTTCATTTTTTGGTAATAGCTCTTTTTCATTACCTCCTAAAGCTTCAAATACCTCTTGAAGAAGCCTGATCATTTCGTCTACCTCTTCAACATTTGATAAAAGATTGGCGAATTTTTTGGTGCGCTCAGGAGCGGTTATATATTCATTTAAAAATTTATTGAAATTGTCAAGCTCGTCCAATTGATCTAATTTTCCAATAAATACAGATGTACTAACCTGCCAGCTAACAACCATATTATAAAAACCAGATAGAACTCCAAAATTGTCACTCCAAGGAGCCCCTTTATTTTTCGAGTGCCGTAAAGAAGTAAGGATTATTCCAAAAAATCTTTTGGCTACAATCAAATTATCATCACCGTTAAAAAATAATTCATTTCTCATAGCCCTTAAGGCCTGTTTTAGGAGAGGTAATTGAGCTCCTGACTTTGCCTGTGTAAATGCACGCCATTCTTCACTATTCCAAAGCCAAAGAGGAACTTCCAGTGCATTCTCACCTTCTCCACCTACTTGAAAAACTTTTGCGGTACCCTCAAATGCTTTGGAATATTCTCCATTAGGGTCAAGAATAATAAATCGTGCATTTGCATTTTCGCCTTGCAGAGTGGCTTCCAAAGACCATTGAATTAACCCTGCCACAGTACAAGATTTACCACTTCCTGTGTTTCCTAAAACAGCCAGATGTCTCCCAAATAATTTATCTGGATCAATCTTTACCTCTGCATTAGCAGTTAAAGGGCTAGTTCCTATTAATACTCGTCTGTTTGAACCAGATTCGACTATTGAACTGAGTTGCAAATCAGTAGGAATCAATACGGGTGAACCTATACTAGGAAATGAATGAACACCGCGTTGAAATTTAAATTCGTCGTTTGAATTCATCTTCAAAATACCCAAAGGTGCCACTTTCATTTTACGGATTGGAAATGGCAAATCGATTAATCCATAGTCTTGATAGCCTTTTCTTTTGGGAAATGCCGATCGTTCTATATTTATCCATTCTACTTGGCATACAATGTGACCACGCTCATTAGGAATTAATACATAACTATTTATCCTTGGGAATTCCCTTGGTAATCCAGCATTTGCAGCAATACCATCAGGCGCTTCAAGGTCAAGTTGAACCTTTATTTCATCGGGAGCTATAAATTCAACAACCCCGATCCGTAAGTCAGCATGATTTTCAACAGGTGATCTACTCATGATCCTCAGCTTTTTCCTCTTTTTCTAATTCGTTTGAAATCTTGGAATTCACCCCCCTTGCTCTTAATAGATCAGCCATCTTATAGGTGGTTCTATCTATTGCTGGTTTAGGCAAATAATGATCTACAAGTGTCTTTAAATCGCCAAAATGGTTTCCAATTAAAAGGGTTATTTGTACTGGTCGTTTCGCCTTTTTATAAAAATTTTGAATACGATCTCCCGTGTCCTCAAAAGCCATTATGACCAGATGTGTCGATGGAATTGTTAACATGTCCGCCAAAACACGATTTATATGGTCATCTCCAAAACTGTAGCCATAGGTTAAAACAGTCGAATTTGGCCTAATCACGGAGCTAGCAAAGTCACGAAACAATTCCACGTATGGATATTCTGATGTTTCGCGGTCTTTTGATGAATTTGGATATATCATTAAACTTCCTCCATCTATATTATAGGTAGTGATGTCAGCTGCACCATAAGGCAAGGCGAATCTTCTGACAATACCATCTTTTTCAGACCAGTCTATTGATCCATGAAGTTTTGTAAAATTCACTACACCTTCAAGATATCTTGGTTCCCCTCTGATTCCAGGTGGGTTATAATGAAGATCAATATTTAATCTAGATGAACGGAAGATTGGAGAAATACTACCTACAAAACGATCTATCAAATGCAATCCTGCTAATTCAGCCCCGAACTCCAAAACCCTATCATAATTAATGGTAAATAGGTTTAAACGTTCCCGAGTGGCAATCCTACTAGCAAAGCTTAGTAGGAAGTTCATAAGATACTCTGCAGCCTCATCTTTAGCGGAAGTAACAATATTAGATTCAGCTTGCAATACGTTATTTGAAAATTCCTTAATACCTTCTTCTAATTCGCTCTTAAGTGTTTTTAATTTATCAAGGAATTCTTTGTGCGTTTCTTCAGAAGAATTACATAAAAAAACATCTAGGCCTTTTATAAGATCATTAATAGTGCGGATTTGATCTTCTATATTAGGTTCAGATCCTCTTCCAGCCCTCTCAGATGATTCTTTGGATTTCTTTAAAATTTCATCTTTAAAAACTGAAAGATTAATCTGGGACATCCCTGCTCCAGCGGAACCCGTGGCTATAAAATGTACTGCATTAGAAATACCAGCACCAGTGAGAAGAGAAAGATGTTCACTTTGGCACAAAGCAGTAAGCCAAGGTTCTATTTGATCCCTTAAATTTTCACCATCAGGCTTTTCAATTTCTGTTGGAACTTTATAATCCCTGATTTTAATTATGTTTTTCTTTTGCCAAGAAAGGGACTCTTCCATGATTCATTGTTTTTTTGATTTCTTAAACTTGTTTATTAACCCTCACCCTCCCACTAATCAACTCCGGCAATAACTTGTCACGCATTTGGTTCAAGGTTTCGATTTCAGCCTCGTTTCCTTCTTTCTTCTTAAAATACTTAGAAACGGTTTTATCGAAAAGAGACAAACAATTGAAGGATGGAACAAGAATATCCATGCTATTCAGTTGCGCTGTTGTCATACTGGGTACTGCCGAACCTTCATTCATCTCACTGAATTTTAACTTATTCACCGTATAAAAGAAATATTTAACAAAATGTTCTTCCTTCATTTCAGTGTAAAACATGGTATCTACAGACCAAAAAGGAGTATTTACATACATCACATTATCCAAACTACCCTTTCGAGGTATCAAAACTGATTCATTTTTGAAAATTGGTTTTTCTACGTACCTCATAACACCTCCTGATCCGTAACAGGGAAACTTTCCATCACCTAATTTTTTATGGTCCTTTCCATATTTAACATCTACCAATTCTTGAAGCTTCTTCACCTCCCACCCCTCCGGTATCCACTTCCCAAGCGTCTCATTAAAGACAAAGGATGCAGGAAACTGGGCGGCAAGGCTTGGGTTGGTATGTATGAGGGGTTTGAGAGCAGAAGGAGATTGCTTCATCCCTCCTTCGTCGGGATTCCCGCCTCGGCGGGCAGGCGCAATGACGGTTCCAGCAATGACGCGGCGGCGCTTTTCTGCCCGGGCTTGGAGTTCTTCGGGGATTGGATTGCCTTGGGCAAGTGCATTATCGATTACCGGATCGAAGTCCACAAACCAAGACTTAAATAACCCCTGCGCCATGGCTTCCAGGGTTTGGTTCATCTTCCGATTAAGCTCGATCTTCTCGTCCAAAGTACCTAGAATATGGGCGATAGCTTTTTGTTCGGGGAGCGGGGGGAGATTTATTAATAAAGATTCAATTTGTTTGCCACTGATATTCACCTGATTTGCGCTTCCTGTAGCAATTGAAACCAATTCCCATTGTCTCTCTTTTGGTGTTAAATAATGGAAAAGGAAATGCTTATCAAGACGATTTTTATCTTTAATCAAGAACCGTCCAACTCGTTGATTTATCAGGAAAGCATCATCAAAACCTGAATGTCTAGCCACTCTTCCCACAACTGAATTTGGAGCATTCATTCCTGAGCCAGTCATAGATATCAATACATCTCCATTTTTTATTAAAAAGTCCGAGCATTTTTCAGCCATACTCTCATCGACATAACCACAATCATTTAAATCAATTTCTCTTTCCTTGACATTTTTTATTTTTACAACTGGAATTCCTTTTTGAATAAAGTCTGTACTTTTAAACGCATATCCGCCTTGAATTTTACAAAATTCTCCAAGCTTAACTTCTCTCCACTCACTCATACCCCAATCCCTTTAAATTCTCCAAATGCGTCTGAATCACGGATAAGCACGGATTTTGGGATTTCACAGATTGTTGAAATCCCGACCTGATCCTTAAGCTATTTATGTTCTTTTCCATCTTTCTATTTTTCGTCTGTGTAATCTTTTAATCAGTTTAATCCGTGGTTCAGAAACTTTCATCTGTGCAATCCTTTAATCAGTTTAATCCGTGGTTCAGAAACTTTCATCTGTGTAATCATCTAATCAGTTTAATCCGTGATTCTAACATTTTCATCTCACCAATCGCTTAAATGTCAATGATTTACTCCCAAAATTGATCAGTAAGCCAACTTCCAGCTGATAGGCTTTTAAAAAATTTAATGCCTGAGCCAAATGCACGTCCTCCAATTCCTTGATGGCTTTCAGCTCAACCAATACTTTTCCTTCAACCACAAAATCCGCACGTCTTGTCCCAAGGGGAAATTCTAATTCCTTGTACCAGATATCCTTTTCGATTTCTCTAGCAAACTCCAAGTGTTTCTGAGCGAATTCGTAAGCGAGGGCACGTTGATAAATAACTTCCTGAAATCCATTTCCTAGCTCCTTGTGCACTTCAAAAGCAGCACCTAGAATCTTCTCGGTAATATCTTTATGTTTCAATTCAGTCATTTTATTGATCCTTTTAAATTCGTTTGAATCACGGATTTCCACGGATTGGTGGATTCCACAGATTTTTCTGCATCCACATTGATTCTTATCCTATTTATCAATTTTTTCATCTGTGCAATCCTTTAATCAGTTTAATCCGTGGTTCAGAAACTTTCATCTGTGTAATCATCTAATCAGTTTAATCCGTGATTCTGACATTTTCTTCAGTGATTCAGACAGTGAAGCCCAGTGATTTTAAATTCTCCAAAATGGCCTGATCCAAATCTTTGGCTTGGGTCAGTTGTGCTTTGAATGTGGCTGTGAGTTCGTTCATTTTTTCCTCGAAGAGTTCTCCGTCTTCTTCCTCTTCTGCGATGCCTACATAGCGACCGGGAGTGAGGACGTAGTCATTGGCGGCGATCTCGGAAAGGGTGGCAGATTTGCAGAAGCCGGGTTGGTTTGAATACCCTCCCTGCCCCCCCTGAAGGGGGGAGTTGGTCTCGTTTCTCCATTGATGATAGGTAGAAGCGATGAGTTCTATGTCCTCTTTCGTTAGCTCTTTCTGAGTGCGGTCTATCATGGTGCCGAGTTGGCGGGCATCGATAAAGAGGGTTTCTCCGCTTCGGTCCCGGAACTGGATCTCCGGATTCTCTGGATGGGGCCTTTGCTTCTTATTTTTGGTGATAAACCAGAGACAAACCGGAATCTGGGTGGTGTAGAAGAGTTGCCCTGGTAAGGCAATCATGCAATCCACCAAGTCCTTTTCCACCAGTTCGCGACGAATATCTCCCTCACCAGAGGTATTGGAGCTCATGGAGCCATTGGCCATCACGAAGCCAGCTGTACCGTATTCCGAGAGCTTATTCAGCATGTGCAGCATCCAGGCATAGTTGGCATTTCCGGTGGGTGGAGTTGTGAATCCAGACCAGCGGGGATCATCTTCCAGTTCGCTTTTCTCCCGCCACTGACTTTGGTTGAAGGGCGGGTTGGCCAGAATAAAATCCGCCTTCAGATCGGGATGCTGATCCCTGAAAAAGGTATTGGCAGGTACTTCGCCCAGATTGGCCGCGATCCCTCGGATGGCGAGGTTCATCTTGGCCAGCTTGTAGGTCACGGCCGTAAACTCCTGCCCATAGATGGAAATGTCCTTGGTATTGCCCTGATGACTCTGCACAAACTTGATGGACTGCACAAACATGCCCCCTGAACCGCAGCAGGGATCGTAGATCTTTCCCTTGTAGGGTTCCAGCATTTCGGCAATCAGGTTCACAATGGATTTTGGGGTATAGAATTCTCCTCCTCCCTTTCCTTCGGATGCGGCAAAGCGTCCGAGGAAGTACTCATAGATGCGACCTACCACATCTTCCTCTTCATCCCCGACCGTATCGATATTATTGATGGTATCCAGCAGGGCGGCAAGCTTGCTGGGATCCATATTGAGTCTGGAAAAGTAATTATCCGGTAATGCTCCTTTGAGGGAAGGGTTATTTTTCTCGATGGTATGCAGGGCCGTATCCACGATCAGGGCGATTTGGTCCTGCTTGGAGTTTTCCATGACATGGGACCAGCGGGATTCCGGAGCGAGGAAGAAGACATTCTTCATGTTATAGAATTCCTTAATCTCCAGGTACTTTTCCTTACCCTCGGCGATGAGTTCAATTCTACGCGCTTCGAATTTATCCGAAGCGAACTTGAGGAAGATCAGGCCTAGGACCACGTGTTTGTATTCCGAGCTCTCGACTGTTCCTCTCAATTTATTGGCCGAATCCCAGAGGGTTTCTTCCATGGATTTGGTATTCTTTTGGGTAGATTTTTTAGCCATTACCGATTAATCTTTTCTTTAAAGCTAGGGATTTGGGAGGAATTAAGGGAGTTCAGAAGACTAATTGACAGTAATTGTCGTCTCTCACTTTCCGAATAATGCCCCATCAAACCATAACTTTGTATTGAAACTTCTAGTTTAAGCAATTTCAAAATCAAAAAAATACCCTGTATGGGGTATTTTTAACGGTAAAAAGGAGTTTTAAAGCCTAAACCGCTATTAATTTTGACTTTTTAAGAGCGTTCATGTCAAATAATAGGATGAATCTGAATACAATTCATTATACTTTTTAAAATCAGCTTGGAGCTGGTTGAATTGATTTTTCCGATTTGAAGTTCTGCTAAATAAAATTCAGTCAAAGTGCTAAACTTCATTTTAGCTGTACCACTGGGCCAATTCTTATACAGGTCTATTTTGTAGAATTCATGAATTCGTCTGGTATAGCATAAGTCAAAATATTTTTCTCTGAATTCCATCAATTCATTTTTTATTCCAATCTGATTATCCGCAATCATGCCAGTTGCTATATTTTCTTTGTTTGACCGATTGGAAGACCGATGACCGGAGACCGAAGCTTCCAGATTCTGA
>NZ_VLOG01000048.1:0-89916 GCF_007655305.1 Algoriphagus algorifonticola | reverse complement strand
TGATCCATTTAGCTGACAATAAGCCGTATTTGGTTGTTACTGGTAAGAAAGCGGATATACATAGATTCCAATAAAAAAACAGCAAAGTCAAGGTAGAAATGAATATTTATTTGACAAAGGAGCTGGCTTGAGTTCATCAGTTTCTTTACCGCCAAAATTCAACTTTCGTCTATCAGCTTCATTATTTTTCCATCTTGAAAATGAAACCTGGATTTGCCCTTGAGTCGAAGCTCTTGCCCTTTTTTGAGTCCATTTGGGAGATCACATGCCAAAACCGCATGATAATCGATTAGGATTTCACTGTAATCAGATTGATGGTCAATAGAAATGATAGTTTGTTTTCTTTTCGAAAAATAATTCTTTGCAGCTTCAGCCTGATTAAGGAATTCCAGAACACCCTTCAATGTCATGGTGACTTTTCCATCCTGGATATTTTCAAAAACGAAGTTCTCCGAGCAATCCTTCACCATTTTTTGACTATCAAAGCTATTATAACCCTCGATGTAGTTTAAAATTATTCTTTCTCTGATTTCCATATCTAAAAAAACTTAGACTTAATTTACAGTTTTCTATACAAATATTAGTCTTTGAGCCAAGCATGAAACATAAATTTCTTGAGCTATTTACCTGTATAGATTCAATTAAACCAGCAACTTATAAATAAAAGATAAAGCCGGGTGAAGGAAATCTAACCCTGATACTAGCCCTGTAGTGATTCAAAAAATTCAAGGATTGTTACTTTTCCTCCGTATACTTTTTAAAGTTATTCAGAATTGCCTGCCAGCCATTCCTCTGCAATTCGATTGAATTCTCTGTTTCTGGATCAAAAGTAATGGTGACTTCAGTCTTCCCATCAATTTCCATGAATGAAACAGTTGCAAGCCTATCACCAAATTGATAAGTAAAGTCTTTACCTGGGTTTACTCCAGTATACTTGGCATCAAAGTCAAACCCGAAACTCTTGTCTTTAGCTTCCATTCTAGCAAGGTACCTACCACCTACTCTCAAATCATTTTCGGCATGGGGACAGTGCCAACTAGGATCCGCAAAATTCCAATTGATGATATGAGCAGGGTCGGTATAATAATCCCAAACTTTTTTTATAGGAGCGGAAATAAGGGAAGAAATGATGATTTTTTTAGGTGTCATGGAAGTTTAAGTGAGAAATTAAGACTGGGACGATTTCTAGGTTAATTTAATCAAAGCTGATGAGATTAGGTGAAAAATTGTAAGACATACTAGGCCTCATCATTAATTTTCGATTGCCTCGCAATGCAAAGTGAGGAAACTTCAAATTACCCTGGAAAAAGACAGCATTTACGGATTTTTTTTAGAATAAAAAAAACCACCGCTAGGGTGGTTTGATACTTGAATTCGAAAAATTTGATTAGGGTACGGAGCTTATTTAAACTTTTTCACTTTCAACTTCTTTTATCTCGCTCCTTTGGAGCTGTTGCATAAGATGTTTCCAATTTTAATTTTCTAAATAATCCCGCTCCTTCGGAGCTAGAAAAACAATTTGGGAATTTAGCCCAGAATTTTAATTTTTTGTAAAGCCAATTCTTAGAAGATTTTTATCAAACGTAGCTCAAAAGAGAACCTAAATTAAATAAGAATATTTGCCTCTTAGGATAATTTATTTTTACAAGCCAATTAATTAAGTTGTAAAAAACGAAACCTTAAACTTTTTAGATCTTTAATTTTTTTAAGGAAGACTATCTAATAAATATATTTTTTTCTTTTTAAAGTTCCGGACTTTTACTAATATAAAAGTCAATTAACAGACCCTAAACTTTTGAAAACCAAACTTTTTAAAGAAGAAATAACCGATTCCGACTTATGGAAATCCTTTTTGCAAGGAGATAAAGAGGCTTTTGGACAGATTTACAGATTATATATCCAAGACCTTTTTAGGTTTGGTTGTTCTGTAATACCGAACGAAGATTTGGTAATGGACTGTATCCAAGAGGTTTTTGTTGACTTATGGAAATATCATTCTCAACTCCCTACTACCGAACGCGTAAAATTTTACTTATTTAAGTGTCTTTCCAACAAGATTCATCAAGAGGTCAAAAAGAATAAGAAAATAAAGCTACACCAAGAAAAATACATTTGTGAGATAGAGCCTTGTATACAGTCCTGTGAAACTGAATTGATTCAAGCTACCCAAAATCAAAGTTTAAAAGAAAAATTGTCAAAGGCACTCGAAAAACTACCATTGAGACAAAAAGAAGCCGTCAATTGCCTCTTTTTTGAAAAGTTTACTTACGAAGAGACCGCAAAAATCATGAATATCAATTTAAGGTCAGCCTATACCCTTGCCTGGAAAGCTATTTCAAGCTTGAAAAATACTATTTAATACCAAATTTTATTCTATATATAGGTCATTATTTTACTAATAATTCTGAATTTTCAAAAAGTTTATTTTTTTTTCTCACAGAAAGGATAACTTCTACAACTTTTTGACTCCTCTAGGTGAATTCTTACTCCTATGAGCAAATCAGACTATTCTACAGAGGATTTTGTTTTGGACCCGGATTTTAAAAATTGGGTCTTGGAAGGCAATGCCAGTTCCAAAAATTATTGGGAGGAGTATCTCAAAGAAAATCCCTCAAAAATTAAAGAAGTAACTAAAGCTCGTGCCATTCTCTTAAATCTTTCCAGAAAGAAGGTTCAACTATCACAAGAAAAAGAAGACTTTTTATTTAGTCAGATTGAAAAAGCTATTCAACCTGAAAGTTCAAAAGCTTATCAGACTCCAGTGATTCAACTAGATAGCTGGAGTACTATTCAAAAATATAGCTATGTACAATCTCGAAAGAAAAAGGTAAGAAGAAGAGTAACTTCCATCCTATTTTTTTTACTAATCGGTATGATATTTAGCTTCTTTTATTTATTTCCGAATTCTATTGAATCCCCATTAGAATTACAAACCAAAGCAGAAAGGGAGTTTTTCCAAGCACCACCGGGTGTTAAATCCACTATAAGCTTAGAAGATGGCTCCAAAGTTTTTCTCAATTCGGGAAGCAGTATTTCCTATCAAAAAGGATTTACAGACTCTACCCGAATCATCAATCTTCATGGAGAGGCCTTTTTTGAGGTAGCTAAAGATAGCCTGCGTCCTTTCACAGTAAAAACAGGTTCCATTGCCACTACTGCGCTAGGTACATCATTTAATATTTCCTCTTTCCCTAATGAGCCGATTTCAATTGCTCTAATCAGTGGGGTAGTCGTAGTTTCTGAGGAGAATAAATTGGCCGAAGAAAAATTGATGCCGGGAGAAGGAATACAGACCAATGCAGAAAGAAAATCTTGGAAGAAAGAGCGTTTTGATGTGGAGCATGTTTTATCATGGATGAATAAAACATTGATTTTTGATGCAGTGCCCTTTAAAACAGCCAGTAGGAAACTGGAAAATTGGTTTGGGGTAGAAATTACATTTAATAATCCAGTACCCAAGGATTTACTGGTATCCGGGAAATTTAAAGACGAAACCCTTGAAAATATTTTAATCGGATTGAGCTACAGTTCTGGATTTGAATATGAAATACAAGGAAAAAATATTCAAATCAGATTTAAACCATAACCCAAAATGCCTATGAAAAGACAAGCCGAAAATTAAAGGCCGAAAGAAAATTCTCTCGGCCTATGGAGGTGATGATTAGTCTTGGCGGATGATCATCCCTCTTGTTCAAACCATTCTCAAAAGTTTAAACATGAAGTAAAGTTATGAAAAAAAGCATACTGTTAAGCTTATTGGCTATGTCCAAAACAATTTTGTACAGTTTTATAATTCAGTGCTTTTCAATGAGTTTATTGTTAGCCAACAATGGAAACGCTCAAATAAAAGCCATAGATGAAGTTCCTATAAAATTAGAGCTTCAAAACGCATCGGTAACTGAAGCATTTTCAAAAATTGAAAAAGCCTCAGGGTTCAATTTTGTCTATACCTCCAGAGAAGTAAAAAATATAGAATCAATTTCACTTTCTTCCAATGGAAGCCTATATGATCTATTGGTAATTTTCAGTGAACAAACGGGACTGACATTTAAACAAATCAATCAGAATATACATGTTCGTGTCAATCCTTCTAATACAATAAATGATCCTGTAAGTATTGAAAAAATACCAGCTGAAGTGGTTACTGGAGTAGTATTAGATGACAGCAACCTACCTCTTCCTGGTGTTTCTGTTCTGGAAAAAGGGACAACCAATGGTACAGTCACTGACCTTGACGGGAAGTTTACACTAAATGTTAATTCTTCAGAATCTGTCTTGATCTTCAGTTTTATAGGTATGCTCACCAAAGAAGTAATGGTTGGAGAACGAAGAAACCTGACCGTTACAATGGAAAGTGACACAAAATCACTAGAAGAAATAGTAGTAGTAGGTTACGGTACAGTCAAAAAATCTGACTTAACTGGTTCTGTAGGCGTAGTGGGCAGCGATGAACTTCTTCAGGCTCCTGTCACAAACGCTCTCCAAGGACTTAAAGGAAAAGTAGCAGGAGTCAACGTTTTTTTGAATTCAGGTTCTCCTTCCTCCAGTCCACGGGTATTAATAAGGGGACTTGGAACCATCAATTCATCCTCTGAACCGCTGTATGTAGTTGACGGTGTGGTTATGGAAAATATTGAATTCCTCAACCCAAATGACATAGAAAGCATGGAAGTTTTAAAGGATGCTTCCTCCACTGCAATTTATGGAGCGAGAGGGGCAAACGGGGTTATCTTGATTTCCACTCGAAGAGGGGCCCAATCAACGGGAAGTGTTATTGGATATGAAGGTTTTGTAAGCGTTGGTGTATTACCCAAAAAAATGGATGTACTGAATGCTGAAGAATTTATGGAAGTATTGGAGCGAGGTTTTGAAAATCATAGTAAATATCGTCCCGGAGTGTCAATTCCTGCATTTACAAGAAATGACCCTAGACTGTTTGATGCCAATGGGAATCCATTATATGATACAGATTGGCAAGAAGAAGCCACCAGAACTGCAATTTCCCACAATCATCAACTTTCCTTCCAATCAAAAGCAGAAAAATCTTCTTTCGGAGCATTTCTGAATTATTCAGACATGGAGGGTATCATGCTCAACAATTACCTAAAGCGGATCAATGGGAAATTTGCCTATGATGCACAACCTAAAAAATGGCTTTCTGTAGGAATAAATCTACTTGCTAACAATACTACAGAAAACGTATTCGAAGAAGGTGGAGGCCATCAAATGCCAAGAAGATCTATGATTGAAATGCCAGCCATTTTTCCTGTAAAGTTTCCTGATGGAACTTGGAGTAATACAGGTATGGTCACTGATCCTTACGGATTCGAAGCGATTCCCAATCCTGTTCATGTATTGACTACACAGGATAGATTAAGGAAAAGAACGAAGCTTTTCGGAAATATTTATACTACTTTCCATATTCTTCCGGGACTGGATTTACGGACACAGTTTGGCTTTGATAAAAATGACTACAATGAGCAGATCTATAGTCCAACTGATCTGATCAATATTTCTTCCCCGAATGGCTATGCATTTTTGGGGAATTCCAGGAGTTTTTATTGGCAGCAGGAAAACTATTTGAGTTACAACAAAGAAATTGGAGAGCACTCCATCAATGCTATAGCAGGACTAAGCTGGCAGAAAAGGAGCAGTGAATTCTTTAATATCAGTGCCACGGGGTTTTCTGATGATACCTTTAGATTTAATAGAATTCAGGCAGCAAGTCAGCCAGGCACGCCCAATTCAGGCTATGATGAATGGGCACTTAATTCCTATTTCGTAAGAGGTAATTATAATTATAAGGGAAGGTATCTGCTAACATTTACAGGAAGAGTAGACGGTTCTTCCCGTTTTGGAGCAAATAATAAATATGGAGTCTTTCCATCTGTTGGCTTAGGCTATGTTCTTTCCAATGAGCCATTTATGCAAGGCCTGGCAGACAACATCAATGAATTAAAAATCCGAACTAGTTTTGGGATTACCGGTAATACAGAGATCCCAACCTATCAGTCACTCGGCACTATTTCTTCAGCCACAACCCTAATAAATGGAACAAGAGCCCCTATTAGTTTTGTAAATAGACTTCCAAACCCAGACTTAGAATGGGAAAAAACCAGACAGTTTGACGTTGGATTTGACCTTTCCATGTTGGATAGAGCTTTGAGCTTGAGTTTTGATTATTACTACAAGCTGACAACTGATTTATTGTTGGACAGACCTGTTCCTGCATCCTCTGGCTTTAGCGCAGTGAGAGATAATATAGGCTCTGTATCTAATCGGGGAGTTGAAGTTTTGTTACGTGCATTTCCGGTATCTACCTCCAGTCTAAGCTGGGACACCAATCTTAATTTTTCTTACAATATCAACCGTATAGAAAAATTGGGGGAAAACAATGAAGATATATTCTCAGGGCCATTTTGGGTTTCGGGAAGCCAAACAATTCTTCGTGTTGGAGAGCCATTGAGTTCCTTTTGGGGATTTGAAAGATTAGGCACCTGGGGTACAGATGAAGCGGCTGAGGCGGCTGAGGTTGGAGCTATTCCTGGAGAGGCTAAGAGAAGTGCAGAAAGAAAAATTATTGGTAATGGTATTCCGAAATGGACTGGAGCATTTATTAATAATTTCTATTACAAGAATTTTGACTTCACACTTGATGTGCAATTTGTAGCGGGAGTTGATATTCTGCAACAATTCTTTCACTCCACTCAAGATAGAACTGGATTTGCCAGTGGGTTAGCTGATGTTCTGTATGATGCCTGGACAGAGGAAAATCAAAACACTATGGTTCAGCAAATCAGAAATGGACCTTATTCGGGACAAAACAGTGAGGTAGACAGCCATTGGGTAGCTGACGGATCTTATATCAGAGGTAATTTAATTTCTTTGGGATACACTTTCGATAATGCTTCAGGACTAGGTTCAGGGTTTAATAAACTAAGGGTATATGCCAATGTGCAAAATGCTTTTCTGATCCATTCCAAAGATTTCAAAGGTTATGATCCGGAAGCCTCTTCTTGGGGAGGGAATCAGTGGGGACAGAATATTTTCTTTTTCCAATATCCTAGACCAAGGACCTTTACCTTAGGCTTAAGTTTGCAGTTTTAAGTAATCAATGTTAGGAAGTAGTTTCATTTCAGCACCTTTTAGCTGAATTTACTTGACAAAGGAACTGCCTATTTATGAGTTTGACAAAAGAAATCAAATCAAATTAAGATGAAAAAGACATATCTAATTATATATACATTTTTGGCCTTTTCCATAATTTCCTGCGATGGATTTTTGGAAGAAAAGCCATTAGATGAGGTTGCATCTAATCAGTATTTCACCCGAGCTGAGCATGCCCGAGATGCAGTGAATGCACTATATCGAAGAGGCGCGATGCAGCTTTATGAAACAGGTGTTTATTCGGGGGCTAGAATCATGTTTGGACCGTATGTTTCCGGCTTTGTGGATAACGATTACAAAGGCCAGGAATTTCACGTTCAAAGAGGACAAAATATTGTTTTTGATGGACTGAATCTTTCAAGTTATTTCAATTCCATGTGGTCGGATATTTATGTGGGTATATCCAGAGCAAATAATGCCATAAAATACATTCCCACTACTCCAGGCTTATCAGAACAAGATAGGGAAAGGTACATGGCAGAAGCCAAATTCTTTCGAGCATTCAATTACTTTTATTTAGTCCGGATGTTTGGTGCAGTCCCACTCATCACGGAGCCTTATGAAAGTCTTGAGAACCTGTTTTTAGAACGTACACCAGCTGATCAAGTATATGCTTTGATATTGGAAGATTTGGAGTCAGCCATTGGTAGCAATGCCTTATCCAATACGTCCATGCCGGCTAATTCAGGAAGAGTAACACAAGGAATAGCCCAAACACTATTGGCCGAGGTTAACCTAACCATGAGTGGTGCTGCTATTAATATGGATCGTTACAGCCAAGCTGCAGCTGCGGCTAGAGCAGTTATCAATTCTGGAGTTTATTCCTTGGTTCAACATACCCGAAATGCCCAAGGGGAAATAGAAGAAAATCAGTCTGCCTACAATAAGATCAAAAACAGTACGCAGATTCCAAGCGAATACATTTACTACTATGAGTACGAAATAGGAATTGCAAATAATAGCTATCCCAGTTTAAGTTTCCCTCCTAGCATCGCACCATTAGTTGCATATGCAATTACTAACAATGCTTATGGGCCTACTCCAAGTCTTGTAAATTCTTATGACAAAAATCAAGACTTGAGAATACAGGAAAAACAATTTTTCCATACTTCGGCTGAAATTGGTGGTGAAACAGTGGAATTTAATATTTCTCCTTACATGTGGCTAGATGAAGAAGCAGTTTTTGAAACGGCACAATCAAGCAGGGATTTACCCATTTTTACTTATTCTCAAGTTCTGTTGACTGGGGCTGAAGCAATTGCCAAATCTGAAGGCGTGACTGCTGAAGCAGTTGATTATTTAACTCAAGTAAAAGCTAGAGCTTATTGGAAAAAATCTAGTTCAGAAATAAGAACTCAACTTCAGAATCTTTCTGTGGAAGAATTTGTAGAAGAAGTTTGGAGAGAGCGAGTGAGAGAATTGGTGTTTCAGTTTCCTATTTGGTTTGATGTAATGAGAACAAGGAAATTCCCTACTGCCCAGGCTAATAGTGGAGGAAATATTCAATTTATTGATGCTGTGGGAGCTAGAACTAATTTTGGTGCAGTTATCAAAGAATCCACCATGCTATTTCCATTACCCGAACAGGAGCTACAAAGAAACCCAGCTCTAACCCAAAATCCGGGATATTCCAATTGATAGATAGAGGTGATTAAGAGCTCAAGGAGTATTTTGGGCTCTTTTTCTATTTAAGCCAATTTATTATCCAATCCAAAGAAACCAGCAGTTTTGCAAGATTTAGATTATTTCAACTATAAGAAAGACAAATTAAATTATTCATGAAATTAAAAATGAAATGGACTCTTCCATTTATCAGCCTGATTGTTTTATCCTACCCACTTCAATCCCAAAGCATTAAACTTACGCTCAAGGACTTTCAAAATAATAAAGGTTCATGGCAAGAGGTAGGTCAAGTTCAGACTAATCCTTTGAAAGATCGGTCCATCAAAGGTTCTGGAAATGGGGATATTATGGTAAATCTTCCTGGTAATAAAAAACCGGGAAACGATCTAGTTTCTAGTAAAAAATTTGGGGATGCTGATATAAGGTTAGATTATATGATGGCCCCTGGGTCTAATTCAGGGATCTATATTCAAGGTCAATATGAAATCCAACTTTTAGATAGCTGGACAAAAACCAATCCGCAAGCTGGAGACAATGGAGGTATTTATGAACGCTGGGATGAAACCAAACCGGAAGGGCAAAAGGGGTATCAGGGATATGCTCCTAGACAAAATGCAAGTCGGGCTCCTGGAACATGGCAAAATTTAAGAATTTTATTTAAGGCTCCTAGATTTGACTCTCAAGGAAAAAAAATATCTAATGCAAACATTGTTTCGATTCATCTAAATGGAGTGAAAATTCATGAAAATGTAGAATTGTTTGGACCAACCAGAGGTTCCCTTTCAGGAGGAGAAGTGGCATTAGGTCCCATTCGAATACAAGGAGACCATGGGCCTATTGCGATAAAAAATTTGGAAATAACGGAATATAAAAGAAAGGCTCCTCAATTTAAAGATCTCAGTTTTAGAGTTTATGAAGGTTCCATTCAGGAAATTTCTGAAATACAAGGAATTCAACCTGCTCTAGTAGGGGAAATTGATAACTTTTTTGAATATACCACAGGATTAACAGCATCCTCTCTCACAAAATTTGAAGGTAATCTTCAAGTCAACGAATCAGGTAAATATTCTTTTGGTCTTACTGTACCTAATGGTCTGGGAGCAATTCAAACTGGAGGCGCCGGAGGGAATGTTTTGAAAAGAGGAACTACAAACCTCCAACTTACTCTTGATGCTGGAAATCACCCAGTTGAAATTTGGGTATCCAAACCCGATGATTGGACCACTGAAGGTTTTTATTTACGGGCAGCATCTGAAGGAATGTGGACTGAAGAGTACAGTAAGCCAGCAGGCTTAGAGTTTTGGACTTCTGACCCCATCCATGTAGACCCAAAAGATGTACCTATTGTACGTTCTTTTTTAGAAGTCCCCAATGCACCAAAGATATCTCACGGAATTTCTGTATCATCTAATCAGGGTACACATTATTCATATGACCTAAATTCTAATCAGTTAATTCGTGTTTGGCGAGGAAAATTTCTAGATGCTACCCCCATGTGGTATAACAGAGGGAATGGGGTCTCTCTTCCTTTGGGGACTGTGCAAGAACTAAATCAAGGTGACCATCTATTTTATGACGAAAATATTACACCAATTTCCATGAAATGGAAACCCAAAGGTTATCAAGTTGTAAATCATGGCAACGTAATTTTCAAAAGTATCAACGAGCATGGGTCTGATTTACATGATCAAATACAAATCCTTGAGGGTGGAAAAGGAATAGAACGGACTTTAAAAGTCTCGACCAACCCTGAAATATACTACATCAAAATTGCTCAAGGCTCAAAGCTTTTATCTCTAGGTGATGGAATGTTCTGGATTGAAGATCAAGGTATTTTTCTTTCTTCGACAGAGAATCTAAACCCACGAGTAATTGAAGGATTCATTTATCTTCCTTTCAAAGACTCCTTAACCTATCGCATATTATTTTAATCTTGAAACGAGCAAAGCCTATGAATTCCTACAGAATCATATTTAAATACGCTACCCTATTCTTTATCATTTTCGGTTTGTGTTTTCCTACCCAAAGCCAGGAATCTCCAAAAGAAGAAGACTTTTTTAAAATTCTTAAAGTACCTGCACCAGAAGGAGTCTTACTGGAAGTAGGTGGTTTGACACTTTTACCCGATGGAAGTTTAGGAGTCGCAACCAGAAGAGGAGATGTTTTTTTGGTAAAAAACCCAACTTCCAATCAACCTTATTGGACAAGGTTTGGCTATGGGCTACATGAAATCTTGGGAATTGCTTATCATGAAGGTTCCATGTATGTTGTCCAAAGAGGAGAACTTACCAAATTGATAGATTCCAATTCTGATGGACAAGCAGAAATCTATGAGACAATAGCAAGCTGGCCATTGTCCACTCACTATCATGAATACAGTTTTGGACCAAAAGTAACTCCCGAAGGAAATTTTATTGTAACTACCAATGTAGCTTTTGGCGATCAGGAGTGGTGGCGTGGTGAAGCTAGAGTTCCTTACAGAGGAATGACTTTAAAAATCCATCAAGATGGAACAATAGAGCCTTTTGCATCAGGAATGCGCTCTCCAGCTGGACCGGGAATTTTAAATGGAGAGGTATTCTATACTGAAAACCAAGGCGATTATATAGCATCAGGAGGATTATGGCATTTGGAAAAAGGTGATTTTTCCGGTCACCCAGCATCCTTAGCTTGGTCTGAGCTCCCTGAGGTACCTGTCGAAATGAATACAGATGAATTTAATGCTGTAGTCGACCCAATGAAAATAAAAGACCCTAATGGCAGGTACATCAAACCTGAAAATAATGTTGATGCACCGTATATTACTTTGGCTCAGGCTAAAGAAAAACTACCTGAAATTAAATTACCAGCTATATGGCTTCCTCATGGAGTTCATGGTATTTCCAATTCCGAACCCTTAATGATCCCTGATGATTACTGGGGACCATTTGGAGGTCAGGTTTTAGTAGGAGATCAGGGGCAAAGTAAAATTATGCGGATAATGCTTGAAAAAGTAAATGGGGTATATCAAGGTGCATCCATAGATTTTAGAAGTGGCTTTCAATCCGGTGTATTGAGAATGGCATTTGCTAAAGACCAATCTCTATTTATTGGAGAAACAAACCGTGGTTGGGGGTCAGCAGGTGATGCTAATGAAGGACTTCAACGATTGGTGTGGAATCGGATTGTGCCTTTCGAAATTAGAACAATCAAAGCGAAACCTGATGGATTTGAGATTGAATTTACCAAACCCATCGATCCAAAATCCGCAGAAAATTTAGAGTCTTTCTCTGTTTCAAGTTATACCTATAAGTACTTTCCTGTATATGGAAGTCCTCCGGTGGATAGTCAGGATCACCCAATATTGGGAGTGGAAATATCAGAAGATAAGAAAAAAGTTAGAATTGCTATTGAAAACCCTAAGAAACATTATGTCCACAGATTAAGCTTACCTGGGATTCGTGCAGCAGGAACATATCATGAGCTGATCCATACAGATGCTTATTATACGCTTCATGAAATTCCATCTGGAAAAACCCTGACGATCAAGGCACCTATGAAAGAAGATATTATTGAAAAAACTCAAGAAAAGAAACCAACGAGAGTCATCGTAAAACCAACAACCAGTCAAAAAAGTGAAGTTCCTACTGAGAATGAAATTATGGCTCTTTTAGCTAAAAATACTTGTACAGCCTGCCATGCCCCAAATAAAAGAGTGGTAGGTCCATCTTTTCAGGATATAGCCAAAAGGAATTATAGTCCAGAAAAAATTGTGGATTTAATCTATAATCCAAAACCGGAAAATTGGCCGGATTATTCCACCCCAATGGCAGCAATGCCTCAAGTTCCTAAAGATCAGGCTTTGAAAATAGCCCATTGGATCAACTCGCTTAAGGAAAATAAGGGTATTTGATAAAAAATGATTTTTCTATTTAAAAGTAATGCACAGTAAAAGGGTTAGAAAGATAAATCCTTTGGATTTATCAACTAGAAACCATCAGCTTAGTAAGCTGGTGGTTTTTCCTTTTTCTCACCCAAAAAAACAACCCATTAGATCATTCATCACTTCGCTTAATGCATCCTCTAAATCAACAATTTATAAGCTTGATATGTGGATAGTCCATCGTAGATGGGATTATTCACCTATAAATTTTATTGAATAATAAAAAGACTTTAATCTCCTTGAATTCCCTCAACCACCCTCTTCATCTCTGCGATCGGAGTAGTCATATTTTGATATTTAGGGCCTGGCCCGGTATTAAAAAGATCTGAGTTTAATCGATGGCAAAGCAAATCAACCGAAATGCTTTCGATAGAAAGAAAATGATTAATAGTGTCCAGTTTGTAATTGATAAAACCCAGTGCTCTTCGGTCTGCGTCTGTAGGTAAAAACCGAATTTCTCCTAAAAGAGCTAGGAATTGTTTGGGAGCTAAGAGGATCCCATCATAGCTTAACTGTTCGTACAACTCTTCCTTTATTTTTTTGTGTAAGTTGGGATAATCCTTTGCCACTACGTTGACCAAAATAAAACTATAGGTCGTCTGGGCATTTAAAAAGAGTAAACATTTTTTTCGGTCTACATAAAATACTGTGGCATTCCATTTCCCCAATTGACTTGAATCAGGCTCAGATGATTTCTTATTGGTGAATTTCTTTAAAAGCTTTTCAAGCTTTTTGGACAAATGGATATGCATAGTTTTTTTTTAACGAATTTCAAATTAAACGAATGGTTTTGCAATCTCATCAACATTTCAAACTATATACGGCTATCTTCATTAAGAAAATCCTCGAACTGAGGTATAGCCTGAGAGAATGTCATATGAATGTCATACTATCGGCGTTTTCTGGCAGAATATGAACTCATAATTTTGAACTGTGAATTACGGAACTGAAATCAAATCCCGAAGAATCGCCAAAGGATGGAGTCAGGGTGAGCTCGCCGAAAAATGCCAGCTTACCTTGAGAACCATACAAAGGCTGGAAAAGGGGGATGTCAACCCAAGTTTATTTACTCAATCAAGAATACTTGAGGTTTTAGACTTGGAATTTAGACAGGAGATTGAAGAAGAGAAATTCACAAACAAATCAACTTCCACTAAATCAAAATTTATGAGCACTTTATTCCAATTGAATCCATCCAAATTCATCTTTATTTCTTTAGCTACCATCTTACTTGCATGGTCTGCGATCTGGGCAATTGATATTCCAGAGTTATTATCCAAAAAGAGTATTTTACCAGATCAAATCGGTTTGGAAATCAAAACTGTCAATTGTGAAACAGAGACTTCCTGCGATATAGAAGTCACGAAGAAGGATAAAAATGGTGAGATTTTATGGCAAAAGATCTTTGGAGGAAACAGCTATGACAAAGCTGCTGCAATCCTAGCTGCTAAAGATGGAGGGGTCTATATTTTGGGATCAACCAGTTCTTTTGGACAGGGGAACTATGACATTTTATTGATCAAGACCGATTCGGATGGTGAATTCCTTTGGCAGAAAACTTACGGAACGTTCTTTAATGATTATGCTGAAAAGATCACCTATAATCAATCAGGAACCCAACTTGAAATCCAAGGCAAAAAACAGGTTTGCAGCACTCCCAATGTTTCGGAAAATTGTGTGATGGAAACATGGGCTTTTCAAGTTGATTTTGATGGGGAAATGAAGTCTTAGAGATCCTTCATACCTTTTTTCCAAATTTCATCTATAATACCGCAAAAGACACCTTAGTGATTATATTTTGCAAAAAACCTTAACTCACAAAGATCCTGGAATTGACCTAGATCCTAATAACAAATAACCAATAACTCCTTCCCTAACTTGACACTTCTATTCTTTGCGGGAGACCAAATTCGCCGCGTCACTGCGCCACTACTAGAGACTTAAATCCTTTTACCGCAGAGCCACAGAGACCGCTAAGGGTATCACAGAGAAAAATTTTAAAAACCTCATAAAAATCATAGGACACATAGTTTGAATCAAAAGAGTCCTTTCAATGAACCTATGCCCTAATAACTATTAAGTCCATCCCTACTTTGCCTCTTTGCTCCTTTGCGGGAGATACAAAACCGCTGCGTCGCTGCGCCATTACGAGCATTTTTTTTACCACATAGAAATTATAAGTCACATAGTTTAAAAAATCTGATTATCCGCAATCATGCTAGTTGCCATATTTTCCTTGCTTAACAGGTTGGAAGACCGATGACCGATGACCGAAGACCCAGCCACGGCAGGCGAAGCTTCCGGATTCTGATCTTTTCAGCAGACAATAAGCCATATTTTTATCAATCCTGGTAAGAAAGCGGATATCCATATTATTTATTTTACACCGTTCAATAAATAAGAAAAAAATCAAAAACCAGTAAACTTTATTGCCATAACTGTCTTGACTTAGATTAAATGAATAAACTAGATCTAACTTTTTCGTATTCCTTTTTCCCTAAATCAGTCAAATAAGGATAAAGCATAGCCAATAAATTATCGGTTTGGTATTGAAGGTATTCCTCATTGACATCAATCTCATAAATGAAGGAATTGTAAAGCCAAGTATTGCTGAAACCGATCATTCGTTCTATTAAAAATTGCCGCTCTGAAGAAAATTCAAACTCACGGAGAAGCCCTTTGTCTGTCAAATACCTCATAAGAAATTCATAACCATCAAATCGCTTGAGGTAAACTGCTTCAAAATGGGCTTTGATGGATTTATTCAACCTCAGTAAATTGTAAAGATCCGTCCAGAAAAAGCGATAGTCCACCATTCGTTTCAAACTCTGATGGATATCCTGTTTGATGGTTTGAAAAGAAATTTCCTTTGAGCCCAATTGGTCAACTCTAGAATCAAACTCCTGAACCATTTCAAAATACAGAGCCTCTAAGATATCCTCCCTGGTTTTGAAGTGATAATTTAAATTCCCAGAACTAATCCCCAACTCCAAGGCTATCATCCTGATTGTCACATTACTAAATCCCAAATCGTTAAAAAGCAACCTAGCTGCTTTTAGTATTTTTATTTTCGTGTCCAATTTTTTTGATTAGTAAACTTGTCCTAATACAAATTATTTTAGTAAACTTGTCCTAAAGTTAAGAATTTTATAAACGCGGAGTAGCATTCTGACAATCCATCTGAATAAAATCTTCCCCGCAAAAATCAAAAAGAATAAAATGGGGTCATTATTTAAGTCGGAACAGGGTAAGCAGGAAATACTTCAGCTCTACGACCAAAAACTGGAAAGTCTCTCTATTAATTTTTCATATAAAATAATCCATACCAGCTTCGGAAAAACCAACATTATTGTTACTGGAAATCCACAAAAACCTCCCATTATTCTTATTCATGGTTCAAACGGAAATGCGCCAATTGCCTTAGAAACCTATAAAGATTTGCTGGATTCGTTTTCTGTATACGCTGTTGACGTTTTAGCTCAGCCAAATAAAAGTTCAGAAACACTCCTGAATATGCAGGATGATTCTTATGGCCGATGGCTGCATGAAATCATTAATGAGTTGAAGCTCCAGAATGTCATTCTTGCTGGCTTTTCATTTGGGGGATTAATCATTCTCCAAACACTCATCCATAATGAACAGAAAATTAAAGAAGCTTTTCTGACGGCACCTGCTTATGTGGTAAATGGAAATCCTATTAAAGTACTCTTTCGATTCTTTATCCCGATAAAACGGTATATGAAAACCAAAAAGAAAAAGTATCTCGAACAATTTTTAGCCAGCGCTTTTACGGAAAAAGACGATTTTGCAGAGAGAAGTCTAGCCCTGATCTTTACCCATTTCAGCATGGATTTCACGCCGCTTCCTGTAATTAAAACCGCTGATGCTATGAAGATCCGCACCCCTATCACTTTGATTGCAGCGGAAAATGACATTCTATTTCCAGGAGGTAAAATGATCAAGCGCGCGAAGAAAATTTTCCCCTCGCTGAAAAGTACCGTTCTGCTCAAAGACTCCAAGCATGTCCAAGGTAAAGAGGAAAATCAAAGAATAGCGGCGATCATCAAGAATAACGCACAGGTGTAAATCCTGCTCAAATCAATTCTATGAACAAAAGAAAAACAGCTCTTCACTCCGGTTGGGCACTAATTATCATGGCCATTCTAGCAGGCTTTTCCATAGGATATGCCTTGCCAGAATTTAACCAAGCTGAAGATATAGAATCCATAAAGGGTCTGATTCAGAAAAGTCAAAGACTTTATGGTGGAATGCTTTTGGGCTTGGTAATGATTGTTTTGCTGGACCTTCTCGTGAGCTATACCTTGTACAAATACTTTGAAGAAACAAGCAAGAAATACGCTCTTTTGGCAGCTATAGCCAGAATTCTTTACACGCTCATTTTCGGTATTTCCATCTATTTCCTATTCCTCAATGCGGCCAATGAAGACTTATCCAATCCACAGCTAAACCAAAATTTCCGCCTTTTTGAATCCATTTGGAACGGAGGCTTGGTGATCTTTGGTGTGCATTTATCCCTTATCGGGTACCTAATGATGTTGAAAAAAACCATCCCTAGATTCTTGGTGTTTTTTGCCCTCCTTGCTGGACTATGCTATTTAGTAGTCCATTCCTTAAAACTAGTTTCCGCTAATCTACCCTTCCTTTCACATCTTGAACTAGGACTGGCCTTTCCCATGGCTTTAGGCGAACTCACCTTTGCAGTTTGGTTGATTGCAAAGGGAGGAAAGCCTTCCAAAGTACCCGGCTTACAATAAATACAAAAAACAAACTCAGCATCTACTTAATGACACTATGAAAAGTACAAAGCCTTATTGGAACACATTATTTCTCCCAACTTTAATTCTTGTATTTGGAAGTGCCTGCACTAAAACATCCAATGAATTGGATAATGGAAAAGCAAGGCTAGAAAATGAAATCCGCGGTCAAGTGAAGTTTTTGGAAGAGCCTGAAAGTCTTAGCTCTATAAGGGATAAAATGAAAGAATACAAAATCCCCGCTCTTTCACTAACTGTAATCAGTCAAGGAAAACTTGCCTGGACAGAGACTTATCAAAATGAAAATTTCGAACAGCAGATCAATCTAGATAGTACTAGTATTTTCCAAGCTGCATCCCTTTCAAAACCTGTGACATGTCTTGCAGCATTACGAATGCATGCCGAGGGTAAAATAGACCTGGATAAAAATATTCAAGAATACTTGAAAGAATTTGTCCTTCCAGCTGGCAAGCAGACTTCCGAAAACCCGATAACATTTCGAAATATTTTTTCTCATACCTCGGGAATTAGCCCGGGAGGATATCAGGGATATGATAGAGCTGCAGTGATGCCTACTGACTTGGATGTTTTAAGAGGCAGTGCTGAAGTGAATACTCCACCCATAGAAGTGGTAGCAGCTCCCAATGAAATGCTAGCTTATTCCGGAGGTGCCTACACCTTAGCCGAATTGGCGCTTCAGGACATATTTAATGATGACTTCTCAAGCATAATGAAAGAGTGGATTCTTGAACCTGCGGGAATGAAAAACTCTGAATTCACACAGCCCTTGCCTGAGTCAGAGATACATCGAGTAGCAAAAGGGTATACCCAGTCAGGAGAATTGATAGAAGGGGGATGGAGGAATCATCCCGAGCAAGCGGCAGCTGGACTTTGGAGTACTTCTGCAGATATGGCAAAATTCATGATTGAGATTTATAAAGCATATCAGGGTGAGCCTTCGATATTTTCAGCTTCCGATATCAAAACTATTTTAAGTCATGAGCGAGACGGCCATGTGTACGGTTTTATTTTAAATCGTTCCGAAGAGAACATTTCTCTCACGCATTACGGAGGCAATGCCGGATACCGAACGGGAATGACAATAAGTCTTACAAGTGGAAACGGGTTGGTCTATTTAATTAACTCAGATAATGGTGGAGCTCTGGGAAATGAACTCTTTCTATCTGCTTCACAGGTATATGATTGGAAATATTTCAAACAAACTGAAGTGGAGCGCAAGCCAGTTGATTCGGAAATATTAGAGGGGCTATCCGGAAAATACAGGTGGAATGATCAGGTTGATTTATCCATTGCTTTTGAGGAAAGCAAAAATCAAATTTCACTTTTCTTTCCAAATGGGGATGAATATGAACTTGTTCCTATTAAAGGTGAAGAACTTGGTTTTATTCATGGAAATACAGGAATACAAGTCTCTTTTGCGAGGGATGGAGACAAGCCGTCATTCATGCTATACGGACAAACTGCTATAAAAATCATAAATCCTTAAATTGCCTTTTAGTAGCTGTATCTTCTAAAAGGCAAAAGAATAATTGCAAAACAATTCGAGTAGGCTAATTATAAGAAGTATGGAATACCTCTATTCCATCCCAGGTGAAACCAATTTCATTGAAAACAAAATGAAGAAATCAATCCTTGCATTACTGCTAATACTAATCTGCATCAATCAGGTAAATTCACAGGATACTGACCAAATTGTTATCGGTACAAAACATTCAATTAAGTCCACTATTCTAAAAGAAGACAGAGAATACTGGGTCAATCTTCCTGATTCCTACCATCATCCAGAATCATCCCACAAGACCTATCCCTTGCTCATTTTATTGGATGGAAATCTTCATTTTAAGTCCATCACAGGAATGGTCAACTACATGAGTGCTGATGCATATGGAAGCAGGACTATACCCGAATTGATAGTCGTAGGTATTCGAAGTATGGATAGAGAAAGAGACTATACTCCGGATAAAATCGTAACTGTAAGAGAAAATAATACAGGGGGTGGAGATAATTTTCTGGGTTTCTTGGAAGAAGAGCTAATTCCCGAATTGGATCAAAAATACAGAACAGAGCCTTATCGAATTCTTTTTGGCCATTCTTTAGGTGGTTTGTTAGCGACTCATACTTTTATGAAAGAAAGGACCCTTTTCAATGCCTTTATTGCTATTGACCCGAGTTTTGGAACTTGGGACGCTGAAACCATGGACAAAAAGCTCAATTCAATAACCGCTCCGTCATTCGAACGATACATTTATTTAGCCACAGCCAATTGGGGAAAAAGAAATTTCAGAAACCGTGATCGTCATGTTCGGTTTTTTGAGGCAATAAATAGTAAATCTACAGGTGAACTTCATGCAAAATTGGAGTACTTCGAAAAGGAGGATCATAGCTCTGTGCCCATCCTTGCTTTTTATAATGGAATCTCAGCCATATTTGAAGGTTTTGGACTCTCCTATCGTGAGGTGGACGACATAGCCAAACTTACCCGAAATTTTCGGGCAATTTCGGAGCGACTTTCGTACAATTTCTCTCCTCCTGAGTACCTCGTAAACCAACTTGGATATAGATTACTCCGAAGTAAAAATGCTATAGATCAAGCCAAGGCACTTGAATATTTTAAATTGAATGTTGAAAACTACCCCAAATCTGCTAATTCCTATGATAGTTTGGGAGAAGCTTTTGAAACCGTAGGCGAAACACAGAAAGCAATCGAAAACTATAAAAAATCACTTGAGCTTGATTCGAATAATGAGCATGCCAAGATAAGGATAAATGAATTAAGTAAGATTAGAACGAAATAGAGTTTTACAAATGCCCAAATGGAAATATCGGTCCTAGGGTTTTCTACATTTGTACTTTGCAAGAGATATATTTTACCGCCTCCGCGCCAGAACGTGCAAATTAAAATTCATCGTATTAAGCTTGATATTATCCCGCTCCTTCAGAGCTGAACCACACGGTTGTTCCAATTTCAATTTTCTAAATAATCCCGCTCCTTCGGAGCTAAGAAATCAACCCGAAAATTCGATCCATCAGGGCATCCCTCTGTGTATCCCACTGGGTCATGCTCGATTTCATGAGGATTGTCTAAGATCATTTTCAATAACTTTTTACTCATGAATTTTTTAAAATCTAACACCTGACCCGATAGTTCTCCATCCTTTTGTTGAAGTACCCAATGAATATGGTTGCTCATAATCAAATAACTATACAAGTACAATCCCCTTTCTAAACTACAATAAGAAAGGTTCTCCAAAATCAAATCCCGATATACTTTTCTGGTAAAAACATCCGCCCAACCCACAACTTGGAAGGTTAGAAAATAAGGCAGTTCTTGATCTCTTATCTGATAGGCCTCCCCCTTAAAATGATGTTGTTCGAAAGTAGCAAATTACAAATTTGGATGAATAGAAAGGTAGGATCGAGCGTTACAAAAGCTTTTGTAAAGCTTTTTAACGAGAGGTCGGTTTGCGGGGCAGCCAAACTACACCTAGACCCAATCAACCTTCTTCTACACTCAGAAGGAGATTGGTCCGATGATATCGGGAAGCCCAAGAGGGGGAGCAGAAGCATCTCAGAAATGGGTGGCTTTTTTTTGTTATATTTAGGTATTAATCTTCAAACCAATGAAATACCTCATCCTTTTCGCTTTACTTCTTTCCTCACTTTCAGGATTTTCTCAAAACAACCCTTACTCAGTGCGTTCCTACCATGAAGAGGGAAATAAGGCTCCTAATACCCATTATATCGGAGAGGCTTGGTTAAACGGAGTTTTACAGGCAGATGAATTGTTTAATTACAATATTACCAAAGCTACCTTCAAGGCGAATTCCACTTTGGATTGGCATAAACATAGTGGCCCTCAAATATTAATCGTAGTGGGCGGAGAGGGTTATTATCAAGAAAAAGGAAAACAACCCATTCGAATCAAAGAAGGTGATATCCTCAAATGCACTCCAGGTATTGAACATTGGCATGCCTCCTCTAAAGAAAAGGATGTGACCTACTTGGCGATCTATACTGGAGGAACTGAATGGACTGAAGTTCTAACGAAGGAGGCCTATGACCTAGTTGCTGAATCTCTCAAACAACAGTAAATCCACCAAAAATCATATAACAAAGCATTAGTCTAAAAATTTTGAAGATCAAATCCCCAATTCGATCTTTAATAAAACAGTCTCAAACCTTCCTTTATTGAAAGCCGAGCAGGAATGCAGGGCTCTTTGCATTTCTAGGCGAATTAAACCCGAAATATGCAGTAGACTTCTTGTTACGAGTCCAAACCGCTTCAAAATCAATCGCTTTGCTGCATTTAGCTCGATCACCGTAGCGTTGCTATGCTTTATTCTCCGGCTCAGGCGGATTGATTTTATTGCGGTTTGACTCTCACTACAGATTCTAATGCATAATCCGGGTTAAAATGATAACCTTCCTCCTGGTAAGAGCTAATAAAAGTATTCAAACATACTTCTTGGAGGCTTTTTCTGGAAATTTGGGAATTCAAAGTGAAGCAGGATCCTTTTTGGGGCTGTTGGCTAGATCCAAGCCATTTCTTTTTCTTCTTAACGTATACCGGATACTGCTTCCCTCATTGAAATTTTCTGAACCGATGTACTCATAACCTAATTGATCAAAATAATTCAGTACATCAACCATAGAATTGAAATCGACAACTCTTCCATTTTCATCAGAAATCATCGATTCATTGATATTGACCTTTGTTAAATCCTGTCCGAAATCAACCCGAACTCGGATTTTTGAGACAAATAATCTGCCTCTTGGGATAAGTTGAACGTAAGTAGATTCGATTTCTGTAAGAGGCACTCCATCGACAAGTTGAGCTTGAGCTGTAAAGCTAAAAGCACAAATCATGAATAAAACTACGAGTAAAGCTTTTTGCATAGAATTGAATTCAAAAGGAAGTAAAAAGATGGCATATCTATTAAAATACCTTCAAAAATAATTTGTTAGCAATCGGTAGGGTTATTTGTCTCCAATCAGAAAACAAGTAATTTAAAAATCTTTACGGTGCTTCTCGTTATTTAGTTTCAAAGAAGACTTTCACTTACTCTCATCCAAAAAAACAACCCATCGGGTCATTCATAATTTCATTTAATGCATCCTCCAAATCATTGATTTTTGAGGTCGGCTTGTACCTAGTCCACTGCAAATTTCCCCTCATCCAATAAATCTTCCAGGAATCAGAAGACTTTTCATAGGAAATTTTTGCAAATGGGTAATGCCCGAATTCCCCCTTTTTTAAATAAACAGGACGGATTTCTTTCAAAAAAATCTGCTGCTTTTCTATGGTATAGCCCAGATCTACCTGAGCCCTGATCTTCTCATCTTCCGGTCTGTGAGTCGCTTGCCATAGTGTCAAAATCGACTCTACTTCTTTCAATTGCTTTTCTGAAAATGCCATGCTATCTAATTTCTGAAGTGAAATTTATCAATTTCAAGGAAGCAACTCATTAGAAGTAGAAAATTAAATGTAAATAAAACTTGACTTTTGTAAAACTTACTTTACATTTGTAAAGTCAACTTTACATAAAAATCATGGAATCAATGAAACTAGAACGAAACAAACGAGTCAAAAAACTGGCAATTTGGACTTGGACTTGGGTAGCAACAATGGCGATCGCCACCTTTGGACCAGAGTTTATCTGGGACAATCATCCCTTCCTCACTCCTTTCGCTATTGTAGTCAACCTCGCAAATGGAGTATTAATGATCTTAGCGAACCGGGATTTATTCAATCACTTCGATGAACTCGAACGCAAAATCCATTTGGAAGCCATGGGAATCACGCTGGGATTGGCCGTAGTAGTCGGACTGACATTTTCCCTCTTGGACCAAAAGAATATCATTCCTTTTGATGCTGAGATAGGATATCTGGTCATGTTTATTGGTATCACTTACATGATTGCTATGGTGATCAATAGAAAGCGGTATCTATGAAAAATCGTATCCGGGAATTAAGAGTCATAAAAAATATGACTCAGGAGGATTTGGCTGAAATTATAGGGGTTTCCAGACAGACCATCAATGCGATAGAAAAAGAAAAGTTTGACCCCAGTTTGCCCACCGCCTTCAAGCTATCCAAGCTATTTGAGCTATCGATAGAGGAAATATTCCACTATGAGGAATGAATTCGGCTATTCGTGGGTGGAATTTTGAAGGACTTCATTTCAACCTTGAATAGGCTATTAAATTATTATCCAATTCTTCAATCTCCTTATTGATGAGCTTAATCAATTCCTTGTCTGTATAGACAGGGTTGGAATTGAGCTCATCATTTTCTTTAAGGTAATCTAAAAGTCCTAAGGCATTGGCCACATTTTTTCTGAAAATGTGGGAAATAATCCAAGAAACATCCTGCTGATACCAATTTTTCAGTTCCTCGCACTGATTTTCTTCCAATAAAAAGAAGACTAAATGCTTGCTGAACTCATTCTCATAAGAAGTAATCCTAAAGTCATAATGGCCTGAATTTTCATCTCTGAAACTAATTTTAAAATCACTCGAATAATCTGGAGCCCGCAGAAAGGCGATCAGTTTTTCCAAGTCTGAGATGCAAAGGTTTTTTCGAAGATACAATAACAAGCATTTTGGGCTTAGCGAATCCATGCTAAGGTTCAGGTAAACAGAAAGCCTGGAACTGATCTGGAAAAGATTTTTGGAAGGATAATACTCCAAAATGTAGGATTTCTGATTTTTACTAAACTCCAATAATTGCTGAAGGGACACCTTGGACTTATTAAACTGATCCACCATATGGGAGACATTGATTCCGAACAAAAAATAGCCTTTTAGTTGCCTTTTCTCATAAATAGGAGAGATTCTTACACCCAAATGAATATCGTCAATTTTCATATGAACCACATTGAATTGAGGCCCTTGGTTTCCTTCGAGTTCGGAAACTAATGCGGAAAACTCTCCTTTTTGGTTCAAATAATCCCCAATTGTCACACTGTCAAAAAGTGAAGCGAAGTTTTTGTTGTAATACAAAATGGAGAAATCCTTGTCAATGAACGAAATATAAGCATTGATCGAATCAAAAATAGTACTGGAAGATTCTCTAAGATTGAGTTTTACCAGGATGTTATTGGATAGTAGGGAGTAGGAAAAATAAATGAAAATAGGGACAGAAATAGATATCATTGGGATCTCAAACCCAAACATCAATGGAAGCACAATTTGCCCCACAAACCCCAAACTTCCGGTGATAACCAAGCCTATAAAGAAATTTCTAAAGTCTTCTTTTAAATGAGGCTTCCTCAGAAATTCACGATAAAACATATACACAGCAAGCAGAAAACCGACCCCAATCCATAATCTGGAAATTTTTGCCATGGGATTGCCATCAAAATCAGTGACAAAACCATAAGAATCAGTATATATGTAGTAATCCTTCACATCGTACTTCACGCATAAGAAGGCTATCAGAACTGTTCCTACGATCAAGGATATTTTAAGCGAATTATAAAAAACCGAATTTTTATAAAGTAGGGCATACACCAAATCATAACAGAGGTAACCTACAAATAGGATGAAAAAATAAAAGAAGTCATGAAATTGATTGACTACTGTCTCCTCTGTGGCCACTCTGCAGAGCAACTCGAAGGATTGAAGAAATATGACAGCAAAAATCAGAAGTTCCAGCTTAGTCTTGAAAGAAGACCGCTTCCTAACCAACCTGAGCTTAATCAAAAAGCCCAAAGAAATAATGATACTGATGACAGTAATTATTTGATAGGTTGATTGTAAAAGAATAAAAACTTTACTCATTCCGCTTATTAATCATGCTTTTTGAATGTTTATAATCTATCTGATATAAGGATAAGGATTCTAATTGAATCACTTTAAGACTCTGATCAAAATATAGAAATTAATGGACCTGCAGTCTCTAATTTGAATCTAGAATCCTACATAAATCTAGCATAAAAAATGCCAGTGGGTCCTTCTAATTTCTAACAATTTTTATTTGAAAAATAATTTTCATTAGAGACTGTATGTAACTAACTAAGCCTTAGATAGAAATAATTTCGAGCTCATATCCTTTTGTCGAGGGAGTGTCTCCGAGGAACATTTCAACTATAAAAACTCTTAACTCACCCTCTTTTTTGAATTTCAAATTCCAATCCCGAAGAAGTAAACTAAGTATCAAATCATTAAACAATTCTCGGTATTTAGAATTATCACTATATCAATAGCTTCTTTTCTATCATCCATGCAACTGCCACACCTTTTTCAAAGTTTGTATACCAAGCTGCTTTCTGAAAAGACTAAGGCTAAAGGAGAAGGTTGGATTTTAGGGATTGCTATTGGAAGTTTTATCATCCATTTAATCTTAATCTTTTTGGCGGATTTAGGATTATATGAAATTAAATCGGAGCTCTTCGAAAACCCTATTTCGGCTATTTACACTCCATTTTCCTTTATTCTGGTCTATGAAGTTTATCTCCTGGTCTATTTTTTACCCAAGTCATTTACTACCTACATCGGCAAACAGTATGAGATTATTTCGCTTATCATCATCCGAAGACTTTTCAAAGACCTCGCAACCTTGGAGCTCTCCTCTGATTGGTTTCAGATTAAGGATGACCTGCAATTCACCTACGATTTACTGACCTCAGTTGCTTTGTTCTTTTTATTATTGCTTTTTTATAAGAATAGCAAAAATCAAAATTCAGAAGGAATCAAAACAGCCCCATCAGCAGAACTGAAAGCTTTCATTCAATTCAAGAAATTAACTGCAACCATTCTAGTTCCTATTTTATTGGGCATTGCGATTTATACCCTGGGAAGCTGGAGTACTTATATTTTATTACCTGAAAGCAGTTTGGGCACTTCATTCAAAAATATCAATGCCATATTTTTTGACGAATTCTTTATGATATTGATTATAGTAGATGTAATACTTCTACTGGCCTCTTTTTACTATACGGATCAGTTTCACAAGGTCATGAGAAACTCCGGTTTCATCGTTTCTACAATTTTGATTCGCCTTTCTTTTTCAGTGGAAGGATTGATGAATAATTTTCTGATTCTGGCTGCCATTTGTTTTGGCCTGGTAATCATGGTAATTCACAATCACTACGAAAAAGCCTATCAAAACGAAAAAAAGTAACTTTTCCTCTTCTAGTAGGTTTAGTAAATGTATTTAAGCTTTTGGGATTTTAGCTTTTGGCTTTTTCTATTCTGTCAGATAAAATCCTATCAAATCAATTTTCTAACCTTAAACCTTTTTAACATGTCAAAAAAGAATGTATTAATTATCGGAGCTAATGGAATTACAGGAAGGCTGATTTGCGAAAAATTGGCAAGCTCCCAGGAATATCAACCAACAGCCATGATCCGAAAAGAATCTCAGAAAGAGTATTTTGAAGATTTGGGTGTTCCCACAGTAATGGGAGATTTGGAGAAGGACTTTTCCCATGCCTATAAGGACATAAATTTGGTGATTTTCGCAGCAGGTTCAGGTTCGTCTACAGGAAAGGACAAAACCATAGCTGTGGATCAGGAAGGAGCGAAAAAGAGTGTGGATTTGGCACTCAAAAGCGGAATTGAAAAGTACGTCATGTTGAGTTCAATGGGAGCCGGAAATCCAGATCCTGACTCCCCTATTTATTTTTATTTGGAGGCGAAGCATGAGGCAGATGAGTATTTGAAAAATTCCGGTATCTCCTACACCATAGTCAGGCCCGGTGGTTTAACCGATGATGCTGGAAAGGGAAAAATTCAAGCGGCTTATGCTCTCAATAAAAGAGGAAAGATTTCCAGAGAAGATGTTGCTGAAACGTTGATTCATGTTTTGGACTCCAAAATAGCTAGTAATTCCTCCTTTGAAATTTTGGAGGGAGAGCACTTGATTAAGGAAGCTATTGAGAATCTGTGAAATGGGAGTTTGTTATTAGTGAATAGTTATTGAGGTATTTGTTATCTGATTATCCGCAATCACGCCAGTTGCCTTATCTTCTTTGCTTGGCTGGTTGGATACTTCGACTTCGCTCAGTACAGGCGACCGATGACCGAAGACCCAGCCACGGCAGGCAGGCGAAGCTTACTGATTCTGATCCTTTTAGCAGACAATAAGCCGTATTTTTGTTAATTTTGGAAAGAAAGAGGATATCCATAATTCGTTATTTAAAAATTGATAGCGACAATTGAGAATTGAACATAAAAAAAGCTGCCAAACGGCAGCTTTTTTTTAAATCTCTTGTTCTAGTTTCAGTTTCCATTGTTGTAATTCCAGCATGGCTCTTAAACCGATAAAATGATCTTCAACCACTAAATCATCAATTCCTTTCATTCTTTCCTTGACTTGATTAATCATTTGTTGGTAATGCTTAATCAATAAATCAATTCCGACTTTTCTCATATGCTTTTGATTGGCATTGGGAACTGCGTGTACGTTTTGGGTCAGCTTCTCAAACGAGACTACGGGATCTACACCCAATATTGAAAGCTGCTCAGCAAAAATATCCTGCTGAGAATCCAAGTCCGCATGAAACTCGCCCGTTAATTCGTGTAAAGAATAGGCAGCAGTTCCCCTCGCATTCCAGTGAACCTGTCTCACTAATCTGTCTAGGCTAACCAGGTCTTCCAAAGTTTCCTGCAGTTTAGCAGTAGTGGCTGCCTGTCCATTGACTTCCAGCACCCATGCCATCATAAAAACAAATAAAAATGTGAATCTTTTCATGTTAAAATCAATACGTTGGTTTACTTATTAAAGCCTTTTACACCCAAAATGTTTAAGAAAATTAGTTATAAGACTTATTATTTCTCCAAATTATCCTTCACTCTTGGTAGTAGACAGACCACAGCTAATTTTCTCCCTTTTTGGAAAAATTCAATTTTCTCAGGCTCAGGAATGATACATTTGGAGCATGAAACTTCTAACCCTGGCTATTACTTTTTTCTGCATAAATCAGGCTCTGGCGCAACATAGCTTTAGAGCTCAAATCAAAGACTACGAAACAAGGGATCCTCTCCCAGGGGCCAGCATTTCAATTCCATCATTGGGGATAGGAGACATTTCAGATGAGTCTGGGATGGTTCAGATTGACAATATTCCTGATGGCACCTATTTATTTGAGATCAGATTTTTAGGTTACCAACCCATCCAAATCAAGCGATCAATTCCACTGGAGGCAGGAAGTGCACCGGAAATATTTTTCCTCAAACATACAGATGAAGAACTGGAGGAATTGGTCGTTCAGTCTAATCGTAGCAGTAGAGTAATAGAAGATGTACCCACCCGAGTAGAGATTATCGCCGGCGAAGAACTGTCTGAAAAGGGCAATATGAAACCCGGAGATATTCGTATGCTTCTAAATGAAAGTACAGGTATCCAAACCCAACAAACATCTGCCACCAGCTATAATTCCAGCATACGGATTCAAGGTTTGGACGGAAAATACACCCAACTGCTGAGAGATGGATTGCCACTTTATTCAGGCTATTCCGGAGGCCTGAGTCTTATGCAAATTGCGCCTTTGGACTTGGCACAGGTGGAAGTCATCAAAGGATCTGCTTCCACCCTTTACGGAGGAGGAGCTATTGCCGGGCTAGTGAACCTAATTTCAAAAACTCCGGGAGAGAGTCCAGAACTTTCTTTGATGCTCAATGGAACCTCCGCGCTAGGCTTGGATGCGAGCGCCTTTTATTCGGCCAAAGGTGAAAAGTTCGGGACTACTATTTTTACCTCTTACAACAAGGGTACAGCCTATGATCCTGCAGATATTGGCCTGACAGCAATTCCGAAATTTGATAGATTTACGCTCAATCCAAAATTATTTTGGGAGGTCAATGAACAGTCTGAAATCGTAGCCGGACTGAATTTGATGACTGAAAAACGACTGGGTGGAAATGTAGACTTTATTCAAGGCGAATCTGTAGCAAACCCTTATTTCGAAAAAAATCAGACTGAAAGAATATCCACCGAACTGAAATATTTTAATCAATTCGCTGATAACTCCGGGCTAACTTTTAAAAATACTTTTAGCTTTTATGATAGGAGTATTTTCATTCCCGATTATCAATTTTCCGGAAGGCAAATGCTATCCTTCAGCGAGATCAATCTTAGCACTGCCAACTCTAAAACTGAATGGATTACCGGTCTAAATCTCTGGACAGATCGCTTTACGCAGCAGCAAGGTAATTTGAATCAACAACTCGATTACACCCTAAATACAGTAGGGGTATTTGTTCAGAACATCTGGAATACATCTGAAAAATGGACAATAGAATCCGGGCTCAGATTGGATTATCAGAAAGACTATGGCATTTTTCCCCTTCCAAAGATTTCATTCATGTACGAACCCTCAAATGCCTGGACTTTTCGCTTAGGAGGAGGATTGGGTTACAAGTCCCCGACAGTTTTTACGGAAGATGCTGAGCGTCTCCAATTCAGAAATATTCTTCCAATTAATCCAAGGGAACTGGAAGCTGAAAGATCCGGAGGAGCAAATTTTGATATTAACTACAAGGTTTCATTAGGTGAAGAACTATCTCTGGTGATGAACAGCTTGCTATTTTATACCCGAATTCAAGACCCATTATTGCTAGTCAGAAATGGCGCTGTATTCGAATTTCAACAAAATGGTGGCTACTTCCGAACCCAGGGTCTGGAGCTGAATTTAAAATGGAATTATAAGGATTTGAAGCTATTTACAGGCTATACCTTTGCGGACGTTATCCAGAGCTTCCAAAATCAAAGCAGCCCTTATCCCCTAGTAGCCAAGCATAGGCTGAATAATGTGTTGATGTATGAGAAGCATGATAATTTTTGGATAGGATTGGAAGCTTATTACTACAGTCCACAGCTTTTGAACGATGGCGAAACAGGCGAATCATTTTGGATTATGGGTCTGATGACAGAAAAAAAATTGGGAGAATCCTTTTCCTTATTTCTCAATTTCGAAAACTTCTTAGATACTCGACAAACCAGATTTGACACCATTTTCACAGGAAATATCAGTGACCCCCAATTCAGGGACATTTATGCCCCTGTCGATGGATTTGTAATCAATGGTGGATTTAAGCTTTCACTGTAAGTCTTAGAAAACGAGCTCTTTGAATTTCAAGGAACAAAAAGTCGATCTAAATTCTAATTCCTATTAAAAGTGGTCAAAAAAATACTTTGTACCTTCAATGCACAGTGCCAATTCAAATTTGGTCAATTCAATAATTCTAAACTTCCATTCCTAATGAAACGCTTTTTTATACTTTTTTTCATTCTATCATTTAAGCTCTCTGCTCAGACTGTCTGCGACCTTCAAAGCAGGGAAAAATTAGAAAGCACACTTGAAAACCTCTCTCTAGAAAATAACCCAAACAACCCAATCCATCTCCAAGCTATTGAGATAGGTCAGTCTTTTTTAAAAACTCCCTATGTGGAAAAAACATTGGAGGGTCCAGGTCCTGAGCAATTGGTTATCAATCTAATGGGTGTGGATTGCACTACATTTGTGGAAACTGTCCTTGGACTCACCCGAATAAGTCAAATGGGGAAATTCAGCATGAAGGACTTTGAAGAGGAATTAGAGAAGATTCGATACAGACAGGGAGAAAACAAAGGCTATACCAGTAGACTTCATTATTTCTCAGATTGGATTTATGACAATGAGCAAAAAGGAATTGTCATGGATATGACTCAGGCAATAGGTGGGGTTTCTTATACCAATAAGCCTTCATTTATGACTGAAAACCCACAGTTTTATCCCCAATTGAGTCAAAAAGAAAATGTTGACCAATTGCGGAAAATTGAATCTGCAATAGCTCAACGATCTTATTATTTTATTCCCAAGGACCAAATCCACTCAGTGGAAGAAAAAATTCAGTCAGGAGACATCATTGCCATCACCACTACAATCCCCAACCTAGACATGGTACATGTCGGCTTTGCCATTGAAAAAAATGGAAGAATTCATCTTTTGCATGCCAGCTCCAAAAATAAAGAAGTGGAAATCTCTATGCTCCCACTGCATGATTATTTGCAGGCAAATAGAACTCAATCTGGAATCATGGTAGGCAGACTGGTCGAGCTTTCAAAATAAAAAGCTCAAATCCTGTAGAGGAATTGAGCTCTTAATCTCTACTCCTTCTGATGCTATTTTTCCATGACCTTTTTAAGGTTGGATAAACCAGTTTGAAAATCCTCAGCCAGCATATTTTCTATATTCATCAAGGGAATCATGACATTCATGGGGTAACTCATGTGTCCCTCAAATCCCCAAGTCACTTCTGTTTGATTAGGGCCTAGAGGTTCATAAGCCAAGTAAGCCTTGTCAGTACTTTCAAAAGGCTCGATGAATCTTAGCTCATAGTCTATCCTCTCCATCTCCTTGATTGCTAAAATCTCCTGCTCTCCATGTCCAACATCAGGGTTTTCACTTTTCCATCCTGCGACAAAACCTACCGTTCCGTCTTCACCCTCATAATACTTTTCCATTTCGGGATCCATCAGCGCCCATTTACTGAATTGATCCTGATTTTTCAGATACTTGGTAAACTCGTAAACTTCGGCAATCGGTCTTTCGATAATGACTTTTTCAACGACTCCATAATCCCTTGAGATGAAAAGGGCAGAAATCAAGGGAACAGCAATAATGATCAGGACTATAAGCCCCACATACTTTAGAATTTTCATAGTGCAAGGTGTTTGGTCTTATTAAATTTATATTTTTATCCTCAAAAAATATAATTTGAAAAAAATAAAATATGTATTCGCGTTTTTATCTGTAAGTAAAATATATGGCTAAGAATAGACCCAAAATATCAAAACCAGAAGCTTCGACAACCTCTACTAAGCGGAGTCGAAATATTTATCTTCTAGCCAGTCAATCAAAAAAATGGGATAAATGCCATGATTGAGAAATATCCGAAAAATTAAATTTTCTAATTTTATCTAATCATCTCAGAACTTAAAATACCTTCCCCCCTGGTACATGATACATTAAGATTATTCATTCAATTTAAATAATTGGGGCAAAAGTTCGCTTTCGCCCAAATACGTTGCTTCTTTTAGTCTAGTTAATTCACTTGTAGCGAAGAAAAGATAAACACTGATCAAAGTTTCCTTTAAAATATAAAGACTGCCATCCCATCTAGAATGATTTTGGTTCCCTTCCGGTCTCTTACCCTCATGTTGATTTTCAGAAACTTCTGAATTGAAAAGCAAATATTATCTTCCAAAATCGTCCTGGAGTCTTACAATATCATCCTCATCTGAGGGGTTTGTCGCATCTATGTGCTGCCAGATTTCAGCCACCATACTCCAATCCTCCAAACCTATCAGGCGATGTCTTTCTCCTTGCTGTAATTTTATTTTATCTCCTTTTTCAAGAGTGATTACATCCTTTTCCTCATCTGTCATACTGGTGGCTACTTTAACCTTTCCATCAATGCATCGCCAGATTTCTGCTCTTCTAAAATGATATTGCCAACTTAGCCTTTTTTCAGGTGCCACAAGTAATATTTTGGGACTTAACTTTTCAGAAATTTTTAATGCTTCAAAATCCTCCTCCGGAAAAAATTGTTTGGCAAATTTTTTTGCCTGATTTTCATGGATCACCAAGAATCCTCCCCATGGTCTATTTCTATCAAATTTGACGATATCAAAACCAAATACATCCATTAGTCTTTCAGCCTTTTCAAAGGCTGATTCAGTGCTTTTCATTTACCTAAAGTTTAGATCCTACAATTTTAAGATTATTTCGAATAATAGGACAACAGGTGTCCGAAATTGTAGCACCTCCTTGATGCAATTTTTTATAAAACACTCTAAATCAATGAATAAATTATTTAGGCATTTTCTTTGTTCTATTAATTTACTATTAAATTATCTATGCTCAACTTTCTACTTTGGTTAATCCTTCTGGTGCTTTGCTGGCCCATTGCGATCATAGCTTTAATTCTCTACCCATTTGTCTGGTTGCTTTTGCTTCCATTCAAATTACTGGGCCTTGCCATAGATATTTCATTCGACTTTGTTCGAGGCATTTTTATGCTTCCATTTCGACTCTTGGGAGTGAAATAATAGATTATTCCATCTCAGACTTTCTATTTTCCAATAGCTCTTTGGTCACCTCCTTATTGCCCCCACCAAACTGCTGGGTCTTTTCCAGGTGATCCAAGTATTCATTTAGATATCGCTGAGAAATCTCAGAGTTATCTCCATATTTTTTTCAAATTGATCTAATGATCGATCAGACGCAAATCCATCTCATTGATAAAAAAATGTACAAACTAATGATTGAAAGCATTGTACATCCGATAAACATCCTTCGAATTGAAAACGAATTCCTGAAAAATTAAAGTATAAGACAACCCGACTTATAACCAGTTGAGTTTTAAGCTATGAGATCAAAAATCCCTTTTTCTAAAAATCCGAGTGGCAAGATAATTCGGAACAAGCATCCATATCAACAATGCAAATGTGGCAATAAAAATGCCTGATCCACTGGAAAAGAACTGTTGGAAAAATGCCCCTGTATAGCCCATTAAGGCCGAAATATCCAACTGCATCAACATGAGTATTCTTCCCAGGTCAACAGGATTTAACATAACCAATGCCAAGGTGGCTTTTTCCAGAGGATAATCGGCAAAACTGTAAATGATGTACAAGACTAAACCATCATAGACCAAGGAAAAGTAAATCCACAGTGCCAAACTTATACCGATGGCTTTGGCTTTGTCCCTAGTAAGTACGCTCGCCAAAAATGCAAATCCTGCAAAGACTGAGCTTAGTACTACTCCAACAACCAGTAGCGTGATTAAGCTGCTATCAGCACCCCAAAGTAGCATGGGAAGTCCAAATCCTAGCAAAATAGATAAACTCAACATAATCACAACGGCCAGGAGTTGGCTGAGAAACACATGAATCCGCTTTACCGGCTGAGCCAGCATCAACTCGATAAACTCCAGGTTATTGTAAAAATGGGTAGTGGCAAAAACCGCCGAAATCAACGGAATAAACAGGATCATGATGTTCATCAGACTCAGAGAAACTTTGCTCAGATCGTCCGAAACCTGATAAATCGAAATCGCTACCAATGCCAGAAAAACGGTATAAATGATCGCAAAGCGGGATTTCAGAATGTCGTATAGCGCGTATTTGAGTAGCTTAAACATGATTCAGTATGGTTTTTTTTGACTTCTTTTTTAGGGTCCACTCCATCAGCTTGGCAATTGCCGGGGAAAACTTGCTCTCTCCGGTGATTTCCTTCAGCTCTTCAATGGTGTTGGAGAAAAACACCTCTCCTTCGTAAATGTAAATCGCACGGTTAGTCAGCTCTTCCAGATCACTGAGAATATGGGAAGTAATCAGAATCAGCTTCCCCTGATCCCGTTCCTTTTTGATTTTGGCTTTAAGTACCTCAACGGCAATGGGATCAAGCCCGGCAGTAGGCTCATCGAGAATAAGAATGCTTGGGTGGAAAAGAAAAGCCAAGGCTGCAGAGACTTTTTGGCGAGTACCGCCAGAAAGTGTCCCCATAGCTTTATCTTTCATTTCTTCGAGGCCATAAGCTTCTACAAGCTCCAAATCGTATTTTTTGATTTCGGGACGCATGTCTTTCATCATCGAAAATAGCTGACCGATTTTTATATTGGCCGGGTAGTGCCCAATCTGAGGCATATAGCCAATCTGTTTCCGATAGGACACATCACCTTTGATAGACTGATTTCCCACCCTAATATCCCCACTATCAGGAATCACCATACCGAGGATGGTTTTGATCAGGGTAGTTTTGCCGGAGCCGTTTGGCCCCATGAGCGCATAGCTGTTGCCGAGCTCAAATTCCAGATTGAATTCATTGAGCACTTGCAGCTTGCCAAATTTTTTGGATATGTTATGTACCGAAATCATAGGGTCTCATTTTGGGTGAATGATCAATCATTTCATCTGGGGTCATGGTAGGAAGGATTTTTTCCATCCTATCTAATAAGGTCACCAGAAAACTCCTCCAAAGCATAACTGATGCAGGAATTTTTTCCACAATCACACTATAAAGATTAATAGGACGAAAAGGCACATCACCGATTCTGTCTCGATTGAGATCATAACCTTCGTATTTGTCCCAGTAGTTTTCATTAAGTTGGTTGAGTACTAAGTTGCCATTCGTACTGATATCAAAGGTGTTTCTTGTGAAGTTGTTGGCTTGGAATAGATTTTGGTCACAGCTCGCCATCAGCTTGAGAGCCCAACCGTTTTCTTTAAAAGTATTTTCTTTAAAATCGATTCGGCTGCTGCCTTCCATGTAGATCCCAACTGTGTTTTTCAGAAAGACATTGCCGATCACTTTGCTGTCTGATATATCTTTCAACAAAATTCCATAGGCACTGCTTCCCCAGTTTTCTTCAAATCGGTTTTCCTGCATTGTGACGTTTTTAGTATACATGACCGCAACACCGGCTCCATTTCTTTTGAAGGTGTTTTTCAGATAGGTATTGTTATGAGCAAACATAAAGTGAAGCCCATAGCGCATATTGCCTTGGATGAAGTTTTCCTTTGCTAGAGTATTGGTCACAAACTCGAGGTAAATACCATCTCGATGACCAGAGACCTCATTTTTCTCTATCAGGCTGTCCTTGCATTTCCAGAGATGAATACCGTTTCCTACTTCAAATTCCCGACTAGCCGATGCATTCACTTTATTGTTTCGGATGGTCAGATTTGAGGAGTTGGAAAAGTGTAATCCAAAAAAAGTATCCACCAAAATATTATTTTCAATGACGCAATTTTTGGAATCAAAGAACTTGATTGCCGCAGAGTCGTCCATGTTGGATTTCCCGGTTCGGATAAATTTCAGGCCCCGGATCAGTACATTTTCGGAAGCTACCAGAAAAATATTGCCTTTATTCTCACCGTCCATGACCGGGTGATTATTTCCGATTAAACTCAAAGGCTTTCGTATTGTCACTGCCGAAGCTTGATAAATTCCAGGGGAGAAAATCAAAGTATCCCCTGCAGCTGAGCGATCTACTGCTGCTTGAATGGATTGTCCGGGCTTGAGAATGACTTTGCCTGCCTCTGCATGGATGGCGTACAGGCACAAAATCAAAATAAATGAAAAGATTCGGTTCATGGCTTTTCTGAGTTTGAGCATCACTTAAATTGAGTGGTTAATTCTCCCCAGGCGAGGTACACCCCACCATTTTTGACTTTATATTTTTTTAATAATTGGTAGTCCGGGAAAGCAACCACTTCAGAAGCCATGGGAGTTTTAAATTCGGGAGATTTGAGGTAATGGGCGAAATTGGCATCCAGTAAGGTGCCTGGATTCAGGTAGTCCATAACAAGTATATGTTTAAACACCTGGCCTTTTCCCTCCTCAGAATCCATATAGCCAAGCAAACAGTTGACATCGTCGAAAATGAATATTTTCCCTTTTTCTGTAACCAATTCTGCCCCAAACTTTGGATCCATCAGGGTCATTTTGCAATGGTGACAAGCGTCCTGCCCTAGTACAATCGGACGCGGGTCTGCATTGCAAGACATCAGAATTGGGATCAGAGCAATCAGTATTCGTTTCATGATCAGTTGGGTTAAATGAAAGTTTTTAATTCAGCAGGTGGATGAGATTTATTTTCCTTTCCAATCCAGGTAAACAGCCAATATCAAGAGGCCCATTCCTCCTATCAATATCCAGCTACCGGTATCAGGACCGGAATACGCCAAGAAGTTTAGAAGTTGTTTATAACCAATTAGAGGTGGCTGGTAGCTCATTCCCTCTACTTTGATAGCTGCCTTTGGGTCAAGCTCATGGCCATACTCATAGCCCCAGAGGTACATATCCACCAGAATAGCAATACCAAAGGCGGAAAGAAGCCCCAGAAAGGAGTAAATCGACCATCTTTTTCCCACTAAGAAAAAGATCAGACCTAGTCCGATCATCGCACCAATCACATACTTTAGGTAATTGAATTCAGGAAACATCTCTACCCCGATATGCTTCATTCCGATGTAGTGGTTGACGCCGTTGATCTGGTCCACATTACCACTAAGCTGGTCGATCCAAATCTTCATATTCAGACCCTCAGGATATTGAGGAGCCCAGAGGCTAATCTGCCAAAGTGGAGTGAAATACGCAGGAATCAAAGTCAATACCGCCAGTAAAAGCAATATCCGATTGGTGAGGCTGAGGGATTTCATAATCAATTTTTGAAAATCGCCGGTGGAGATTCCCACCGGCGAAAGTGGATAGTTTTATTCAGAGGCTCCTGTGGAGTATTTCAGCGAGACATTCGACCCTTTAGGCGAAACTCTCAGATAGCCTTGCATCTCTTGGTGAAGTGCCGAACAGAAGTCGGTACAGTAGAATGGGAACACCCCTACGCGATCGGGTATCCATTTCAGCGTAGAAGTCTCTCCCGGCATAATCAAGAGCTCCGCAGTATTGGCTCCTTTGATTGCAAATCCGTGAGGCACATCCCAGTCTTGCTCCAAGTTGGTGACGTGGAAGTATACCTCATCCCCTACCTGTACCCCTTCGATATTGTCAGGTCGGAAGTTGGATCGGATGGAAGTCATATACACGTGTACCTGATTGCCTTTTCGCTCCACTCGGGCGTCATTAATTCCTTTGAGGGCATAAGGGCTGTTATTTTTTTCGATTGGATAGAATTTCACCTGACGGTCTTTGATCAAAGAGGCAGGAAAGGCTTCTGCATAGTGAGGCTCACCAATGGTAGGAAAGTCGAGAAGCAACTGCATTTTATCTCCCGAGATATCGTAGAGCTGAGCTGAGTGGGCCAGTTCGGGGCCGGTAGGTAGGTACCTGTCTTTGGTGATTTTGTTGTAAGCCACCAGATACTTACCATGAGGTTTTCCGGTAGGTCCACCTGGGATACTCAAGTGACCTACTGAATAATAGGTAGGCGCTCTATCCAGCACTTCAAGGGTCTCGATATTCCATTTCACGATCTCTGAGGACACAAACATGGATGTGTAGGCATTTCCTTTTCCATCAAATTCCGTGTGCAAAGGACCTAAACCTGGTTTTTGAACTTCGCCATGTAGTACTGATTCATATTTCAAAACCGGCATGCCCTGGATATCTCCTTCAAAATCTTTCTTTTCGATTGCGGCCAGCATTTTGGTGAAGGAGAAAACCGGAATGATCGCTGCCAACTTACCTGAACCGATGATGTATTCTCCAGTTGGGTCGGTATCAGTACCATGTGGAGACTTTGGACATGGGATGAAATAAACAATGTCTTTCAACACAGTTGGGTCCAAAGTTAACACCTCCTCCATGATCGTGGAGGTAGCAGAATGCGTTTCTTCATTCCACTTGTTGTGAGCATACCTTGCTTTTTTCTTGGTGCCTTTTCCGGCTTTCACATATTCTTCTGCTTTTTTCCAGTTGACCGCCATGATAAAGTCCTTATCCTTTTGGGAAGCATTCACTTCCAAAAGTGTATGAGCCATTTCGGTATTGTAGGTAGAGAAGAAGAACCAACCATGAGATTTATTTTTACCGGCTCGGGCCAAGTCAAAGTTGAATGGCGGTGCTTCAATCTGGAAAGAAAGGTTCATTTCCCCAGTCTCCTGATTCACCCCGATAAAGGAAATATAGCCTTTGAAATTCTCCTTGTAGGAGTCAATAGACACGTCCTGATTATCGCCAACAGGCACTGAGAAACGGGTACCCGCCACCACATACTCGGTGTTTTGAGTAATGAAAGGCGAGGAGTGGTTACCGGCAGAATTAGGAATCTCGATGATTTCCACTGTCTTAAAACTGTTCAAATCTACCCTTGCAATCCTCGGGGTATTGTTTGCATTTCCAAAGGCCCATCTGGCATCGTGTTCTGCATTGGTTGTGGAAATTGCGATGTGGTGCAAGTCATCCCAAGGCACAAAACCGTTTGCAGTATTGAGCATGGGCTTGGATTGTTCAGAGTAACCCCAGCCATTTTCCGGGTGAACGGAAAAAACAGGGAGAATTTTCAATACCCGACCGGAGGGAAGACCTACGACGGACATTTGACCATTAAAACCACCAGAGACAATGTTGTAAAACTCATCATGCTGTCCTGGCGCTACATAGACCTTAGCAGCCGCATCACCTGTGATGGCACTTTGGGCTCCTTTGGGCTTACATCCGGGCGCTATTGCTGCCGCAATCAGACCTGCAGCAAGTAGCCATTTGTTTGTTTTCATTTGGATTTTAGTTTAACTGGGTTATTTCACGGCAGCATCGCGCTGGCCTGCTTTTTCTTCGTCATTTTTTCTCATAAACTCCAGAATACCTCTTGCATCATTCATGGAGATATTTTGATTTGGCATTCTGGTAAGACATTCTTCCAGAAGCTTTTGTGCTTCGGGGTCTTGATCCAGCATCACGTCCACATTGGTAATCATATTCATGATCCATTCCGGACGACGTCGATTGGTTACACCCTGAAAACCCGGGCCCACCAGACGCTTGTCATTGAGCTGGTGACAGGCCGTACACTTCATGTCCACGATAGCTTTACCCTGGTCAGCCAAGGTTGCGTTGACACCCGGTCCGAGATCAACCGATTTTATTTCGCCTATCCCTTTGGGATCGGCAACAGGTGCAGCTGCTTCAGCAGCAGGAGAACCCGATTCGGAGGAGGAAGACTGTGATTCGCTTCCACCACCACAGGAGGTCATCAGCATCGCTACGATGCCCAAGGACCAAATCATCACTTTTTTCATAGTTTCGACATTGAGTTGATTAGAGTTGGGATACTTTAAGAAAGATTGGTTTTGTACATATGGACCGGAAAACAGACTGATAAAGGACAAGGCAAGACCTAAAGGGAAAAGGACAGAAAAAACAAACAGTCCTAGGTGATACCATGAAAGGTATCCCAACTGCATCCAGACCAGGGTACCTTGACCAAAGAGGAGAAGTTCTGTTCCAAGAAAACCTCCCAAAATGAGGCTCCATCCAATTTTGGAAGAAAGCGTAGAAGGAAGTCTGCCTTCTTCCATGGCTAAACCCACTATTCCGAAAGTCATTGCTCCCAGCATAACCAGATGAAGGAAGCCGATGACATACATTCGGATGGTATAAGAAATCACAGCAACCTCCGGAAATACCAGAAGAACCTGAAGAAAAGCCTTGGCTACCAAGCTTCCCAAAGCAAGCAGGATCAGCATTTTTGTAAAGGGCTGAGGGAAAAGCCTTGGAAGAGTCTTTAGAACTTTTTGGAGAAGGATGTAGTACGCCAAGGCCTGAATTATTACGGCCAAGGAATTAATCCAAAAGAAGATAGGTGAAGGTTTCGCCCAGGTAATAGCTAAGGCAAAAGTCAAGAATACAGACCCAATTAACAGTCCCTGCTGAAAGCTGGACAATAAGATCTTAATACCTCTTTTTTCTGCAAAAAAAACGATCATGCCAAGTGTTCCGAGCACAAACCAGGCATTGAGTTGGAAGTGCAAAAACCACTGAATGGTCATGAAATACAATTCATGCATCCGTCCCAAAGTGGCTGTCACAGGCCCCAAAGCCCATAGCCCCAAGGTCGAGATCAAATACCCGATCAAAGACCAGCGAATCAGCCGAATGCCTAGCGTGTATTCTTTTTGCCCTAGGGTCTTCCAAAGCTTGAAGATCAATGCATAGGAAATGAGCACAAACAGGGTAGAAAAGGTAATACTCACTACTCCATAGCCTTGCACTGGAAAAGAAAACAGCATTCCGAGCAGGGAAATGAGCAAGGCTATGAATAGCCATCCGTATTTTTCCCCATAGCTTGCTTTTCCTTCCAGCTCGAATATCATGGTTCCCATCAGCATCATAAATCCCCATCCCAAAAGGGCTAAATGAGAATGGGTATGGAGAATATGACGGTATTCGAGAACGGGGATTTCCACGATATAAAATGCTCTCATAGTCACACCCAAAAGCGCAGCGATCAGGAAAAATCCTACTGCCCATCGGTTCCAGATGCGAATAAAGAGTTCGTTTGGTTTTGAAATCCTCATGATATTCGGACTAAAAGGGGTTTATTTTTAAGAGTTTAATTCTGTATAAAGCACCGTCGCCTTTGGAAACAATACATTGTTTTCCAAATGAATATGGGTATGTAAATCCTGCTCAAACTCCTGCAGCATAGAAAATGCAACCCGGTAAGTTTGACAAGCATCCGCAGGTGCAGTATATCCCTGAGTCAAGGAGTCAATTCTTCTAAACCGCTCCCCTTCTGTGTCATGCTCGTCTTCCATCATAGAAATCGGGTTTTCGATATGTCCAAAATGTGGCTTTGAAAGCGGGAATCTGTTGGACTTGGCTTCTTCCATTGCTTTGATGTAAGGGAAAAGCACAAATTCTTCCTTCTTCATATGGATGGTCAGTGCATCTGCAGCTTCAAAAAACTCCTGGCGGATATGGGTCAGTTCTGGATGACGGTCGCCATGAACCCGCTCAATTTTATCGAGATAAAATTTCAAAGCAGGAAGAGTATCTTCGACATACTTGTGATGGATACTCACAATATGGTCAATCAATTGGCTGAGAGACATATCCTGGTATGGGCTCTGATCCGCCACTTGCATGATTGTTTCAAGCTTTTCGACTACTTCATCCAAGTCGAGGCCTCTTGTGCTACAGGCATCGGATAGTTTTACACCTCCTTTGCAACAGAAGTCGATCCCATATTCTGTAAATACCTTTGCGGTTCGAAAATTCTCGGCTACAATTTTGCCTACTTTTTTGTCAGTGATAGTTGCCATTTGAGTTGATTTTAAAGGATATTTTTATCTTTTATATTGGTAAATTTTTTAAGTTTTTAAGAAGCTTACCCCACTTTGAATCCCAAGGGCCATATCCTGTAGAGAAGTGGTCATCATCATGCCGGTCAGGTGATCCCGGATAGCCTTAAACTTATGATGAACCGCACAGGGATGGGCCTCGGAACACTCCTGTAGTCCCAGCGCACAGCCAATGAAGATCGAGTCCCCGTCAATGACCTGCACAATCCTATAAAGAGTTGATTTTCTGCCCTCTTCACTAATTTCAAAGCCTCCATTTGGGCCTTTGATAGATAGAAGAAGATTCTCTCTCACCAAAGTTTGAAGGATTTTTGCGGTAAAGGCTTCCGGAGAATTTATCGCAAAAGCAATATCCTTGATCCCCGCACGCTCTTTTCCTTCCGGTAAAGTGGCTAGAAAAACCATCGAATTTATTGCGTACTTACAGGCTTTGGAAAACATCTTCGTTCCGATTGATGTCTCAAATGTAATAGAAAATTAATAAAAGATAAAAATATCCTGTAATATTTTTTTATTAGAAATTCGGTTTAAAAAGTTATTTCTTGAATTTCACCTCATCTGTATGTGCCTCATCATTATTAAAAACATCTTTTAAAGGTTAGGAGCGGGAAGGAATTGCGGAAAAAATTTCAATATTTGAAGCGATCATAATACCAAGTGAATTAAAAAAGGCAGGTATTTGTATGAATGCTGCTCATCTGGCATCTCTTCATAAATCCATCATTCATTTCCTCCACACCCCCACCCTGCTTTTTAAACCTGGCTTTTTGCTCTCACCCAAATCGCCAAGAGTCTGCTTATCTCCCCGAAAAGGCTGCAAGTAATAGCTTCCGAAATAGCCTTTCCCCCTTAGCCAGGTGTTCATGGCATCAAGGTCGGATGCCCTCAATTGCTCCGAATGAACTGTAGTCCGAACCTCAAAGGGAACGGAAGACGAGACCATGATTTCCAAAGTTTTCTCAAAAGACCAAAACAAATCAGATCGGGTAATTTCCCAATACTTTTCTGGTAAAGATTTAAAATCAAGGGCCACATAGTGCAGCAAATCTTCGATAATTAGCTGTCTAATTACCTCAGGCCGGCTGCCGTTGGTGTCGATTTTCACCTCAAACCCCATCTTTTTCACCTCCCTTACAAATGGAATCAACTGAGGATGCATCGTGCATTCGCCTCCGCTGAACACCACCCCATCCAGCAAGTGACGGCGGCTTTGCAGAAATTCCCTGACATGAGCCCAACTCAGCTTGCCTTTGCCAAGAACGATCTCGGGATTGTAGCAGTAGTCGCAGCGCATGTTGCAGCCGGCAAACCAAAGGATGCAGGCTGTTCGGTCTGGAAAATCCAGCATTGTAAAAGGGGAGATACTAAAAACAGGTCTCCCCTTTTCCATGCTATTCGACGAAGTGGGTGCGCTGCTTGTGTTCACCTTTTTTGCCGATGTTAAAACTTTCTACAGGTCGGTGGTAGCCCATCACGCGGGTGTAAACGAGACATTTGGTACGTTTTTCCTCATGGAGTTGGAGCTTGGTTTGGGTTTCGATGTGTTCAGTGCTTGTCTGCATAGTTTATTGGTTTTTGGTTAAGTGAATTGAGTAGATCTTCATCGCAATGCGGGCAGTATTCATGTTCGCCGTTGAGGTATCCATGTACCGGACAAATACTGAATACCGGAGTGACGGTGATGTAAGGCAACTTGAAGTTGGAAAGCACCTTCTTCACCAGTCGGCGACAAGCCTCAGGCGAAGAGATTTTTTCCCTCATGTACAGGTGCAGCACGGTACCTCCGGTGTACTTACATTGGAGTTCGTCCTGTAGCATTAAAGCCTCAAATGGATCATCGGTGTAGTCCACCGGGATTTGAGAACTATTGGTATAATATATGTTTTCCTCCATTCCAGCCTGGATGATATCGGGAAATCGTTTCTTGTCCTCTTTGGCAAAACGATAAGTCGTCCCTTCTGCCGGGGTGGCCTCGAGATTATAAAGGTTTCCGGTTTCTTCCTGAAATTCTTTCATGCGATTTCGGATGTATTCGAGGAGCTCAGCGGCAAAATTTTGTCCGAAGTGTCCCGTGATATCTTCTTTTCCCTGGGAATAATTCAGAATCATTTCATTTAATCCATTCACGCCAATGGTGGAAAAGTGATTTCGGAAATGCTTCAGATAGCGCTTGGTGTAAGGATAAAGCCCCCGGTCGAACATTTCCTGAATGAAAACACGCTTTTTCTCCAGGGTGGATTTGGAGATTTGCATCAGGTAGTCCAATCGCTCATAAAGCCCCGCCTTATTTCCGGAGTATAGGTAGCCCAAGCGTGCCATATTGATCGTCACCACCCCGATACTTCCAGTCATCTCGGCACTTCCAAAGAGTCCATTTCCCCGCTTGAGCAACTCCCGCAAGTCGAGTTGAAGTCTACAGCACATCGATCGAACAGCATTGGGTTTGTAAGCATTTGGATTTTCAACCTTTTGACCCTTTTCATCTAGCGTGTATTGACTTCCGATGAAATTTTGAAAATAAGAAGACCCAATTTTGGCCGTGTTTTCAAATAGCAAATCCGTATTGGGTCCGTACCAGTCAAAGTCTTCGGTGATATTGACCGTGGGGATTGGAAATGTAAAAGGCTGCCCATTCGCATCTCCTTCTGTCATGATCGTATAGTAGGCCTTGTTGATCAGCTCCATCTCAGGTTGGAAATGCTTGTAGGTGAGTTCTTCCAAGGAATGAACTCCTCGCTTTTTCGCCTTTTCCATCAACAAATCAGAATCAATTCCCTGAAATAAGTGAAGATCATTTTTTGTTGGCATTTGGTCTTTTAGATCCTCAGGCACCACCCAGTCGAGTGTCACATTGGTGAAAGGCGATTGCCCCCATCTCGCAGGCACATTGAGATTATAGACAAAAGAGCGAATGGCTTTCACAATCTCCTTGTAATTAAGCTGGTCCTTAAATACATACGGAGCCAAATAGGTATCAAAAGAACTGAATGCCTGTGCACCAGCCCATTCACTTTGGAGTATCCCTAGAAAATTGGCCATTTGTCCCAAAGCTTCTCGAAAATGTGCCGGTGGACGGCTTTCAACCCGGCCTCGCACCCCATTGAATCCTTCATTGAGCAAGCCCCTTAAGCTCCAACCTGCACAATAGCCGGTCAAGCAGTCCAAATCATGGATATGGATATCTCCATTGCGATGAGCATAGCCTTCCTCTTTGGTATAAACTTTATCAAGCCAGTAGTTGGCTATGATTTTTCCTGCCACATTATTGACCAAGCCTGCATTGGAGTAGGAAGTGTTGGCGTTGGCATTGATCCGCCAGTCAGTCTGCTGGATATATTCTTCGATTGTCTGGGTACTGTCCACATAGGTGGTGTCATCGTTGAGTCCAGCCACATGTTCACGCTGGAGTTTTCGGGTATGACGGTAGAGCATATAGGACCGCATGACCTGAAAGTAACCCGACTGAAAAAGCTCCTTTTCGATTAAATCCTGAATCTCTTCAACCACCCATGTGGTCTTGGAAGCTAAATTTCTGAGTATTCGATCAAAAACCAAGGAATTATAAGTTTCTGACACACTATAAAAGCCTTTTTTCAGGGCGTCTTCAATCTTAAAGGAGGCAAAAGGCTCATATTCTCCATTTCTTTTGATCACATATTGTTCCATATTTCATTTAATTAAGGGATTATTTTATCCTTTAATATTGAATAAAAAGCGAGCCAACTGAAAAAAATCTGAACTAATATTCCTCAGATTCCAGCATGATATTTATCATGAATTTTTATCGAAACAAGGTATCCTCAATTCATTTTTGAAAATATAAATTGGTTACCCTATGAAGTTAGCTAATCAAAATTCTTTTATTTTAGCCTTAAATGACTATTTACTAAAAAAAATACCTAGAATTTTATATGCTAATGAATTCAGAATGATTTTTCATCTGCAAAAATTAAAAAATTATCTCTCAAGTGAAATCCATAGATCTTAAGTCTTAGAAATAAAAAGTTGAGAAAATTATTAAAGGACTTTTTTATCTTTTAATAATAGATTTGTAACTTTATACACGAATCTGGGACGCCGTCCCTTTTCTTAACTTTAAAAAGAGGACACCAATATCCTTTATTATATGAAAAATATCGCAGAACTACCCATAAGCGAAATAGTCTCAAAGGATTACAGAGCTGCTTTGGTATTCCGGACTTTCGGAATAGATTTTTGTTGCAAAGGAGATCAGAAAATTCAGGAGGCATGCACTCAAAAAAAGGTAGACCCCCACCTTTTGTTTGAAAAACTTGTCGAAGCATTCACCCAACCTTCTGAGGACCACTTCGATTACAAAAGTTGGCCTCTAACCCTTTTGGCTAACTATATTGAAAATAAGCATCACGCCATGCTGCGGGAACGGATTCCACTAATCCGGAAATTCCTAAAGCGAGTCGTCAAGGTTCACGGCGCCCATGAACCTCAGCTCAAAAAAATCAAAGCCCTTTTTGAAGATTCCACCGAAGATTTAAAAAGACATTTAGAACAGGAGGAACTGATAGTTTTTCCGTTCATCCGCAAGATTTGCACAGACGAAAAGAGAAAAAAACTGCTTTTAAGCTCAAATTTCCAGAAAATCCGAGAATTGATCTACCAATTAATGGAGGATCATGCTCAAGAAGGAGCGTGTTTGGAAGAGATCCGGAGACTTTCAAATGATTACAATCCTCCCTCTTATGCCTGCAACACCTACAAAGTAGCCTTTGCATTACTTCAGGAATTTGATGTAAATCTTCAGAAGCATATGCACTTGGAGCATAATATCTTATTCCCCGAAGCCATTTCCTTGAAACCTGACCAGAGCATAAACTAATTGAAAGAAATGATTTCCTCCTCATTCAAGGCCTTCTACCTGCTCCCCTTTATTCTTTTGGGTTTGGTGGCCGGGATATCCGGAGGCTGGATCAGGCTTGGCTACCCAGCGCTCCCCCTTGCCGAAGCCGCAAGTCAACATGGATTGATTATGACGGGTGGATTCTTGGGTACTTTGATTTCTTTGGAGCGGGCCATGGCCATGGCAAAAAAAACATGGCTTTTGATTCCTTTCCTTACCGGGATTTCAGTTTTCGTTTTTCTCCTTGGTCTCTCTGAAGTCGGTTTGCTCCTATTGACCACAGGGTCTCTTGGGCTAAGCTTGATTATGCACCTGCAAACCCTGAAGCAACCAAAATTCCACTCCGCGTTGCTGTATGGAGGTGCGGTCTCCTGGTTTATCGGCAATTTTCTTGCATGGCAGACTGGATTGATTGCGGCGGGAAGTATTTGGTGGATTGGCCTCCTCCTGTTTACTATTGTAGGCGAACGGCTTGAATTGAGCCAGTTTTTACCAGTCCCGTCCTGGTCACAAAACGCCTTAAAATCTCTCCTTGCCCTATTCACTGTGGGCTTGATCGTTCCCTTTCACGCTTGGGGCAATGAGATTATGGGAATTTCAGCCCTATTGATTGCTGCATGGTTGTTGGTTTTTGACATGGCAAAGGTGGCCTCACGCAAAGCTGCCCAATTCCGCTATATCGGGATTGGATTACAGGTCGGATATTTATGGCTGGGGATCCATGGCTTGATTTTGATGGGAATGGAAAATCACGCCTTATACTACGACTTGATGCTTCACACCTTCTTTTTGGGATTTACTTTTTCCATGATTTGGGCACATGCTCCGATTATTTTCCCCACAATTTTTGGGATCAGGGAGACCCCTTATCATCCGGTTCTTTGGATCACCTGGATCGGTTTTCAGCTTAGTCTTTTTGGAAGGATTGTGACTAGTATCCTAGGTGAATATGAGCTGCGCAAAGTATTAGGAATAGCGAATGGGTACTTGATTTTGATTCAGTTTGTGCTGATGGCAGGAATTATTATCTGGAAAATAGGGAAAGGTGGTACTTCCAACCAATCTGGGAACAAAATTTACAGAGAAGGCAGGAAAAAGATACTTCATTGAGCTTATTTTCAGGATCCCAAGTCGTAAACCAAGTTTTCAGAAGGTAAAAGATTTATTTTCAAACTACTCTGGGGAATCCGAGATTTCGGGCATCAAGTTTTTTCACATCAAGAACTTATCACCCTCTTTTGCTCGATTTCAAAAGATCTCAATTTAAATAGTCGCCTCGAGTATCGAGGATTGTTTTACTCAATCATTTAAAAAATAAGCTAATAAATTAATTTCTGTATGCGTTTTCATACTTGAATACTGGCGAACCAACCTATTAAATAGGATAAAATTATCTCGCTAAAATAACCTTATATATATTAATATAAATTTTCTTAAGATTTTTAAAAAATAATAAAGGATTTATTTGTCTTTTATTTTTATAGCATTTACATTTAACTGATGATTCAATAACCTTAAGCATTCAACTTTCAAAAAGATCCAAATTCTTATCTCTCTTCACTATGAAAAAGTTGCTTTATCTCCCTTCTTTGTTTCTGGCCCTGGCCGCCTGGTCTTGTGGCGGTCAGGCCACAGAAAGCACAACTTCTACCGCTGAGTCTGCTCCAGGGCCTGGACAATCTTCTGTTGTGGACGATGTTTCCAATCCTAATGTGGTACAAGTAGCCATTGGCTCTACAGATCACAGCACACTTGTGGCGGCATTGAAAGCCGCAGACTATGTAGATGCTTTGACCAATGTTGGACCATTTACAGTCTTTGCTCCCACCAACACCGCGTTTGATGAATTACCCGCCGGTACTCTAGATGATCTAATCAAACCAGAGAATCAACGAAAACTTCGAGACATCCTCGAATACCATGTTTTACTGGGAGTTTACAAACCCGGTGATTTTGTAAATGCCAGGAATCTTGGAACAGCAGATGGTCGATCAGTCACCGTCACTGTTGCCGAAGATGGAACGGTAACCATTAATGGAGCAAAAATTATCGGTACTGTCACCGCATCCAATGGTATCATCCACGTCATTGACCAAGTCCTACTTCCAAAATAGGAGACTATTTAAGAATTTTCTTAGGGTTTTTCTTGAAAGGCCGGGGTTTTGCTACTTCCGGCTTTTTTCCTTTAATAAGTGAAGGTTATATTTCGGATAAAATTATCCAATATGTTCTCCCAAGCTACCAAGTACGCTATCAAGTCCGTGATTTACATTTGGACTCAAAGTCTCGAAGACAGGAAGGTTAGTGCTAAGGAAATTGGCCAAAAAATAGGTGCTCCTGAGGCGTTTACTGCCAAAATTTTACAGAATCTCACAAAAGCCAAGATTGTGGGATCAATCAAAGGCCCTAATGGAGGCTTTTTTGCAGATGAATCCCATGCAAATTTCAATTTGAAAGACGTGGTCAAAATCGTGGATGGAGATCAGCTATTTTCGGGATGTAGCTTGGGGCTTCATAAATGCTCAGAAAAAAATCCCTGCCCACTTCATTTCGAAGTAGTAAAGGTCCGTAAAGAAATTGATATTATGCTAACCTCAAAGAGTCTCAAACACCTTGCCGTAGAAGTGATCAAGGGCCAAACCCAATTGGGAAATATAATTTGATTTTCATCGAGTATGCCGCCCGAAAATCATGCAATTTTAATTGGTTAGGAGGCTAATCATTCTTCAATTAGCTGTCTTTTTTAATAGACCCTTCCAGAGATTAATTAAAAATCAATTTGAGGAAGCTTAATAATATTTTATTTGGGAGTTACTTTTATAGATTAAGAAACTGCCTTACTTTTTTGAATTTTCAGTTTAACTGAGTGGATATAGGATTTTTCAAAGCAAATAGCCAAAAAAGCAGTTCCCTTTTTCAGGAAAAAAGAAAAAGCCCAGATAAATTAAGTTCTGGGCTTATTAACATTTAAATATTTAAAGTCTAAGAATGGAATTTCATTTTTTCCTATTTTCCAACAATTGCTTAGTCACCTCCTTATTCCCCCCACCAAACTGTTGGGTCTTTTCCAGGTGATCTAAGTATTCATTCAGATACCGCTGAGAAATCTCAGAGTTATCTCCATATTTTTTTCTTAAGTCATCTAACTTTTGATGTAGCTCCTTTTTCACTTGGGCATAAGCTGGATCATCATAGACATTCTGGAGTTCTTTCGGATCTTTGATCCTATCAATCAACTCCCATTCGTCCACATCATAATAGTAGTGCGTCAGCTTGTACTCCTTGGTTACTACCGCATAATGCCTTTTAACCATATGAACGGATGGGTATTCATAATAATGATAGTAAACTGCATCTCTGGTCCATTTTTCATTTTCACCTTTGAGCAAAGGCAAAAGACTTTCACCCTGCATATGTGAAGGAGCCGGAATTCCTGCTGCTTCGAGTAGGGTTTGAGCAAAGTCTAGATTTTGAACCATCTCATCTGATTTGGTCCCTGGCTTAACCTTTCCCGGCCAAGCCACCAACAATGGAGTTTTGAAAGACTCATCATAGACAAATCGCTTATCAAACCAGCCATGCTCTCCTAGATAAAAGCCCTGATCTGAGGTGTAAACGACAATGGTATTTTCCATCAACCCATTCTCTTCCAAATAATCCAAAACTCGACCCACGTTTTCATCAACAGCTTTAATGGTAGCCAAGTAATCTTGCATGTAGCGCTGATATCTCCATCGCATCAAATCCTCCTGCGACATGGATGCATAGGTCTTTTTAAGGGAGTCAGCTATAGGTCTATAGTATTTATCCCAAGTTGCCCTTTGCTCAGGATTCATTCTTCCAATTTCATTTTCCAATGCTCTCCAATCCCAGTCAGAAGTCGGTGGAATGCCCAGTTCTTTCAAGACTTCCGGATATATTTTGGAATCACCTGCCCAGTTCATGTGTTTGAGCAAATTCATTTCCGCTTCTTTTGCAGCCCTTCCTCTTCCAGAGTAGTCATCAAACAAAGTAGCAGGTTCAGGGAATGTCCTTTGAGTAAACTCTTCCAAATGCCTTCCCGCGGGTGCCCATTCCCTATGAGGAGCTTTATGCAAATACATTAGCATAAAAGGCTGGTCGGTTTTTCTCTCATTCTGAAGCCAATCTAAAGTCATGTCAGTGATCACATCGGTCACGTAGCCCTCCACTTCTATCCTACCCTCGTTTTTGGTAATAAATGTAGGATTGTAATAAACTCCCTGACCAGGTAGAATTTTAAACTGATCAAATCCTTTAGGATTATTTCCGAAATGAAGCTTTCCAAACATAGCAGTTTGATAACCCGCTTCATGAAAGAGTTGAGGAAAGGTGACGTTGGTAGTATCGAAGGGAAAGTAATTATCGACCTTTCCATTCAAATGGGAATGTAAGCCAGTCAATATAGTAGCCCTGCTAGGAGCACAGATGGAATTCGTCACCGTGGCATTGGTAAAAAGCATCCCCATTTTTGCTATCCTATCAATATTGGGAGTTTCTATCAAATGATCGCTATAGGCTGAAATAGCCTGATAGGCATGATCATCTGACATGATGAATACAATGTTGGGAGGGCTTTTCTTCTCCTCAGGGGATTGACAGGAAAAAATAGCGATTAGGGAAAAACTGATGTAAAATAGGCTTAAGGATCGTCTCATAAGATTTATTGCTGGGTTTAGTGAGATACCCTAAATCTAAAAAACTTATGGAGACAAAATTACCCGTTCACATAATTGCCCCTCTTAATCGAAAAAATTGCCCGAATAGTCAAGTTGGCTTTCCATAAATTGGGGACATCCTTAAATTTGAGAAACCCAAAATACCCTTGATTGTGAAGAAAATCAGCCTCTTTTTACTATTCCTTTTTTACAGTGTAATCGGCTTCTGTCAGGAAACCCCAGTTTTCGAGGCAGGTCAAGAAGGTCATGCCATCTACCGTATTCCTGCCATTATTTCATTGCCAAATGGAGATTTACTGGCTTTTGCAGAAGGTAGAGTAAATGGAACCGATGACTTTGGGGATATCAATTTGGTCATGAAAAGAAGCTTGGATGGTGGACATACCTGGTCTCCTATTCAAACATTGGTGGATTATGACAGCTTACAGGCTGGAAACCCAGCCCCGGTCGTTGACCTGTTTGACCCTAAATACCCCCATGGCGTCATCATCCTTTTTTACAATACTGGAAATAACCATGAATATGATATTCGGATGAATAAGGGTGTGCGGGAAGTTTGGATGATGAAATCCTTCGATTTGGGAAGAACTTGGGAAACTCCAGAAAATATTACCCTACAAGTTCACAAACCCAATAATCCGAGTTTCAATCCTGCCTATCAAAACCCGGAAGATTGGAGACATTATGCAAACACTCCGGGGCATGCATTTCAGTTTCAAGAAGGTCCCTACAAAGGAAGAATCTATGTAGCAGCCAATCATTCTAAAGGAGATCCGCAAGACAATTTTTCAGAATATCAAGCCCATGGTTTTTTTACAGATGATCATGGCAATAGTTTTTCATTATCTGAGTCCATAGATATTCCCGGTTCAAATGAATCCATCGCTGCCGAAATAAGTAATGGACGCATGATGATGAGCATCAGAAATCAACGTGGTGATATCCCGCAGAGGATTTTGGCCTACTCCTCAGACGGAGGCCAAACTTGGGAAAATGTTCATTTTGAAGATCAGTTACCAGACCCCGTTTGTCAGGCATCTATTTTGTCTATTGGTGAAATAGAAGGCAAAACCATTTTGGCACATTCAAATGCCGCAGATACGGAAGAACGCAATTATCTGACTATCAAAATCAGTTATGACGAAGGCCAAACATGGGACCATATGATTCCCGTCGATTACACTGGAGACTCAGCCCTTTTACCTTGGACAGCTTATTCTGATCTGGTGAAACTCGATCAAAACAAGCTGGGCATACTCTATGAGAGAAATCAGTATCAGGAAATAGTTTTCAAGGTATTGCCTTGGAAATAAGGCTCAAAAAGTGAATACTGTTTATCTTGATTATACCTAGCAAAAAGGCTGGAAGTTTAACCATTCCAGCCTTTGACTTGCTTAGCTTTTATTATTTTAATTTTTTCAACCCTTTCAACTCCTCTTTGGAAGCTTCCTTGATGTGAACGGCATATCCTCCACCCGGAGCGGAAAATTGTTTAAGTATTGATTTAGCATCCACTGCAAATTTTTTAATTTCATAAGCCTGTGGATTGCTTTTGAAATGGGCACCTGATTTATCCGAATAAATTACCGCTATATAGGATTTGGATGGGTCCAGAAAGTTGAAACTTACCTGCCCTACTCTTTCGTCCATTCCATTGACATTACCGACAAACCACTCGCCGGAATCCTTCGCTTTCCTCGCAATAGTCAGGTAATAGCCAGGTTCTGCCTCCAAGTACAAACTTTTCTCCCAGTCTATAGCCACGTCTTTGATAAACTGAAATGCATGAGGGAAACGGTCATAATTTTCTGGATAATCTGCTGCCATCTGAAGCGGTGAATACATGGTCACATACAAGGCTAGTTGGTTAGCCAAAGTACTGTTGACATGGGATCCATTGAAAACATCCATTTCAAAAATTCCCGGCGTATAATCCATCGGCCCTCCAATTTGTCTTGTAAATGGTAAAATGGTCACGTGATTTGCCTTGCTTCCGCCAAATGCCTGATATTCTGTTCCCCTGGCTGATTCGTTGGCAATCAAGTTAGGCCATGTCCTTGCAACCCCAGTCGGTCTAACCGCCTCGTGAGCATTGACCATGATTTGATATTCCGCAGCTTTTTCTATGGCATATTGGTAATGATTGACTAGCCATTGGGAATAATGATATTCTCCTCTTGGAATGATATCTCCCACATAGCCACTCTTCACCGCTGGATATCCATAGTCTTTCATCAACTGATAGGCTTCATCCATGTGTCGCTCATAATTTCTGACTGAAGAAGAGGTTTCATGGTGCATAATCATCTGCACACCTTTCGCTTTTGCATAATCCCTCACACCATCTATATCAAAGTCTGGATAGGGAGTCACAAAATCAAACACATAGTCCTTGGAATTGCCAAACCAATCTTCCCATCCTACATTCCAGCCTTCCACAAGTACTCCATCAAAACCATGCTTGGCTGCAAAATCAATGTACTTTTTAACATTTTCAGTGGTAGCACCATGTTTGCCATTGGGTTTTACTTGAGAGTAATCAGTTATACCCAATTTGACCGCTTTTAACTCATCGGTGTATGCCCAGCTACTTTGCCCCGTAATCATTTCCCACCAAACTCCCACATATTTCATAGGCTTAATCCAGGAGGTATTTTCGATTTTTGAAGGCTCATTTAAATTATAAGTGATGCGGGATTCCAGAATTTTTGCAGCATTTTCACCCACAATTACTGTTCGCCAAGGGCTTTGTGAAGGAGTGACCAAAAAACCTTTATTGCCTTGAGAGTCGGGCGTCAAGTGGCTTTCAAAAACCAAGTCTTGATCGTTTAGATCCAAGTGCATAGCAGGGTAATCTATCAAAGCTGCCTCATGGATATTGATATATAAACCATCCGCTGACTTCATCATCAAGGCTGTCTGTACTCCAGTATCTGAAAATGGAGTTTGGGAAGCATTTGGAGTAATGGCTTCTTCCATTAAGGATCGAATTTCCGTCAACTTGGACTCCATGTAATCGTATTCCTGGGTATCATAATCTCCCGGAATCCAAAAAGCCGTATGATCTCCAGCCATAGCAAACTGTGTTCTTTCCTCCTGAACAACAAAGTGTCCCAGGTTTTCCTGAACAGGAAACTCATAGCGAAAGCCCAGTCCAGTATCAAAAAGTCTAAATCTGATTTTGATAATTCTGCCTGTTTCTGCCTGCTCTAACTCTACCAAAAATTCATTGTAATGATTTCTGATTTGGCTTTCTTCTCCCCAAACCGGATTCCAAATTTCATCTTTGGATGAGGTCTCTGAGTTTTTGACCTGAAATCCCTCCAACAAGTCGATCTCATCATTTTTCAAATCAAAGCCCAAAAGACTGGAAAGAACCACCGGCTTATTTTTGAAATTCAGCTGATAGCTAGGTTCTCCCTTATCGGAAAGAGAAAATTCCATTTGGAAATTCCCGTCGGGAGACCTGAGTACCTGTGCCTCAACAAAAAGCGAAATAAAGAATCCTGCAAGTAGCAGGAAGGTTGATTTTTTAAGCATAACAACATAAAATTTAAGCATACAAAGAAAGGATTTATCCTCTTGCCATTGTAGCAATGCCATTAAATTATTAGATTTTGAAACAAAACCCTTTAGCCTACATCTATGAAAATCTGCACTTTACGAGTATCAGGCTTTTTCTCCCTACTTTTCTTGACAAGCCTGATTTTAACTTCCTGTCAAAGCCCCAAGGAAGAGGAGAAATCAAGTCCGATATCCTCAGGAAATTTACTTCGGGATTATGTTCAAGCTCCTGATCCAACTTTTAGATACGAAATCGTCCATAGCAGCTCTGAATCAGACCATGATTACCATGTCTTAAAAATGTACTCCCAGCATTGGTTGGCCGATAGTCTAGTCGATGAAACTGAATGGTGGCATTGGGTGTCTATTGTTGTTCCAAAAAAGGTAGAACATCAAACCGGCATGATGTGGATAGGTGGCGGGGCAAGAGATACTCCACTTCCCACCAAGGCTCCACCGCTTATCTTGGAAGCGGCAAAACAAACAAACTCCATCACAGCGCAAATTCACAACATCCCCTTTCAGCCGCTGACCTTCGCGAATGATTCATTTGGAGAGCGATATGAAGATGCAATTATTGCTTACGGTTGGAGGAAATTTTTGGAAGGTGGAGCCAAAGATGAAGATGCCATTTGGCTGGCCAGATTTCCCATGACAAAAGCAGTAAAATTGGCTATGGATGCTGTATCTGAAGTGGCAAAAAATACCTATCAACAGGAAATCAACAACTATTTTGTAGCTGGAGCATCTAAAAGAGGATGGACCACCTGGACAACGGCTGCCACGGATTCAAGAGTAATTGCCATAGCACCAGTTGTGATAGATCTATTAAACTTGGAGCCCTCCTTTGCACATCACTGGAGAAATTATGGCTATTGGGCACCTGCTGTCAATGATTATGTGCGGGAAGGAATCATGGACTGGATGGGTACTCAGGAATTTGGAAGACTTTTAGAGTTAACTGAGCCTTATTCCTTCATCGATGAGCTGAACATTCCAAAGTTATTAATCAACGCCGCGGGGGATCAGTTTTTTCAGCCTGACAGTTGGGAGTTTTATTGGAGTGACTTGAAAGGGGAAAAGCACGTTCAATATGTTCCCAATTTCGGCCATGACTTATCCGAATCTGATGCCCTGCCAAATTTGATTTCTTTCTATGCCTCAATTTTGAACCTAACACCTAGACCCACTTATAGCTGGGAGGTTCAGGAGGATAAGATCCTCATTCAAACTGACAGTACCTATTTACCAACTTCGGTAAAACTTTGGTCAGCATTCAATCCCCTTTCCAGAGATTTTAGAATAGATGAATTCGGGCCTAATTGGGTAGCCGAAGAAATCAGCATGCCTGCTTCAGGAAAATTGGAAGTTATGATGAAGGAGCCGAATGAAGGGTTTAGAGCGTATTTCGTAGAGCTAACTTATACAGGTAAGAGTCCGCTCAAAGTGTCTTCCGGAGTAGAAGTTTTACCAAGAGCTTATCCATTTGAGGCTTTTACTCCCAAAAGGAAGGCTACCGCAGCGGAATAAAATCCCAACCCAAAATTTGACCGATAAACAATAAACTTTGCCAATAATATTCAAGAAGCCTTAAATTCAGATTCTCCAATCAATTTTAAACTATTAAACCTCAATTAACCAACCCATGAAAGACCCTAAAAAAACCGGTTCTGGACAGTCCCGGAGAGAGTTTATTAAAAATGCAGCCATTGCCTCTTCTTTTTTTATAGTACCTAGAAATGTACTGGGAGGAGTTGGATTTACAGCTCCTTCTGATCAACTGGTATTGGCAGCAATAGGTGCCGGAGGAAAAGGTGCCAGTGATATAGAACTTGCTTCAGTAGGAGGAAGAGAAAGAGTCATCGCTCTTTGTGACGTTGATTTTGCAGGTTCAGCCAAACGTTCAGTTGACAATTTCCCCAAAGCCAAGCTTTTTGCCGACTATCGGGAAATGTTGGATAAGATGCCTGAAATAGATGCTGTGACCATTTCTACCCCAGATCATGTGCATGGGCCTGCAGCCAAATATGCGATGGAGAGAAATAAGCATGTGTACGTGCAGAAGCCCATGACCCATAATATCCGTGAGGCTAGAATGCTGACAGAAATGGCAAGAAGCCAGAAGGTAGTTACTCAAATGGGAAATCAAGGTGGTTCCAACCCCCTATTGAAGCTGGTGCAGCAATGGATAGATGAAGATAAAATCGGTGCTATTTCCAAAGTTCAGGTTTGGACCAACAGACCTGTTTGGCCACAAGGCGGAGCTTTCCCCAAAGCAGAGCCCGGAGCCAAACCGGATGCACTAAACTGGGATTTATGGTTAGGACCGGCACCTGAGATTCCTTTTACTCCTAACCTTCATCCATTCAATTGGAGAGGTTGGTGGGATTACGGAACAGGTGCATTGGGCGATGTAGGATGTCATTTGATTGATATTCCGTTCAGAACTTTAGGATTGAAATACCCGACTGATGCAGAATGTAGTGTAGGCTCTGTATTCAGCCAAATGTGGACTCCGGATTACCATCCTGAGGGATGCCCTGCGTCCTCTTTCATCACCTTACATTTTGACGCTACGCCAAAAAGTAAGTCAAAAATTGAAATGACCTGGAGCGACGGAGGTATCCGCCCTTCTCATCCTGACATCATCCCTGCCAATGAGGATATTGGAGGAGCAAACTCTGCCAATGGAGTATTAATTATTGGTGAAAAAGGAATCATTTCCACCAATATCAATGATTCATCCCCATTGATGCCTAAACTCTACCTCAATGACGGAACCACAGAAATGGGACCACAGTCTGAAGAAGGTTTTGAAAGAGAATATGGCCATCAGAGACTATGGGTCGAAGCATGTAAAGCTGGGTTTGGCAGCAAAGAACACCAAGGCTTGACTTCATCCTTTGACTATGCAGGTCCTATGACAGAAACAGTATTGATGGGTAATTTGGCCATCCGAAGCTATATGCTTCGCAAGGAAAACAGTCAGGGTAGAATGGAGTTTTTTGCCAGAAAAAAACTACTCTGGGACGGCGAAAATATGCGAATTACCAATCTGGAGGAAGCCAATCAATTTGTTGGTAGACAGTATAGAAAAGGATTTGAAGTTTAGATTTCAAGTCTACTTAAGCCCTTTCGAATGCTGTCGAAAGGGCTTTTTTCATTATGATAAATGATAAAATTAGCTTCATGAAAAATTTATACACTCGCTGGTTAATCCAATCTGTATTGGGTCTGCTTCTCACGGGAACTGGTCTCTCAATGGCTATTGATGCAGGATTGCAAAAGCTTTCCGGAAATGAATGGTTTTGGTATGGGGCCGCTGCTCTGATTGTATTTCAAGCAGGGCTATGTTTAGTAATTGACGGATTGAGATTTCATCCAAAATCTTCGAAATGAACGCTTCATAGTCTTATATTTCTGAAAAATTAAAACACCCAACAATATGATTAAGAAAATCAGCATAGCAATTTTGATTATACTCATTGCTGTTCAATTCATTCCTTATGAAAAGAATGAGTCTGCCAATTACGAGTTTGATATTTCAAAAAGCTATAATATACCAGACAATGTGCAGACCATCTTTAAAAATGCCTGTAATGATTGCCATACCAATCAAACCATTTATCCTTGGTATAGTCAGATCGAACCTGTGGGCTATTGGTTGAATAGTCATGTTACTGATGGCAAGCGACACCTGAATTTTTCTGAATTTACCAATCGCCCATTGGCAATTCAATATCATAAATTGGAGGAAGTAGTTGAAGTAATGGAAGAAAAGGAAATGCCTTTAGATTCCTATACTAATTTCGGATTACACCCCGAGGCAAATTTATCAGATGAGGAGAGGGAAATTTTAATAAACTGGGCCAAAGAGCAACTAGCCTACCTGCAAGCTACCTACCCTGCTGACAGTTTGGTTCGAAAAAGAAACTAAAAAAACTGGCTAATAAATTAGCCTAATGTCACCTTGAGTCTTAAATATTTTGCGAATTTACAAAAAATGGAAATGACAGAACTATCCAAAAATAAACTTTTGTCTAATCATTTTTTAAGTGAAAAATCTATTTAGTGAGGGCGCGGTGGCCTGACGCAGCAGGGGGCCAGCGTCCGGCCTTGTGCGGCTGGAGCTTTGCTGCGTCTTGAACTTTTGGTTCTTTTGGTTCAAGCCAAAAGAACGAAGAATAAAAGAGAAATTCTTGGTCGGACCTGAATATGGTCATTATAGCTTACACTAATTCTTAATAACGGATAAATGAACCCCGAAATCAATGAATTTTCAAAATTTCATTTAATCTCTTATTTATAAGTGTCTACCTGACAGAAGACAAATAGGCGAAATTCACGTCGTAAGTTTTTACCTTTAATTCGACTTGATTAGACATAAAAAAAGAGAGACTGAAACCAGTCTCCCTTATTATTTAACTAATTATTTTATTCTCCAAATAGGTCAAAGTTGAAATCATTAAATATAGAAATCAACTTTCTATCTAAAATTGACATATTCTTCATGTCAGTTTCATTGAAGGCACCTGAGGCAAATCCTTGCCATAATTGATTACCTGTAGTAGCATCCATAAAGTTAACTATTACAGTCCCTTCTTTCACAGGTACCATTTTAGTGGACACTGACCTTGGACCAAATCCTAAATAATCTTGACCATTTGTCATAGTGTAGGTTCTCAATTCTGTGTCTTCTTCCAAAATCTGAAAGTTGACTAACATATCAGGATCTTTCTCATCCAAGATAAATCCTCTAGCTTTCATTTGAGTCTCGATAGCTTCTTTCAAATGACTTCTGGCTGTCAAATTGTTATAGACCAACACCATATCATCACTCACTAGCATTTGATCGTTTGGGATCATATCTTTTTCAAAAACCCAATTGTAGGTTTGATATTCAGACAAATCAGCACCTTCTCTTTTATCGGTATAGACTGTCTGGCTCAACGCAAAGCCAACAAGGAGAAAATTAGCAAATATTAAACTAAATATATTTTTAAAATTAAATAACTTCATGATTGGTTAAAATTTAAGATGAAACAAATTATTATAAATCTTTAAATGACTTACACTATATATAACGTTAATATATAATAAATGTTACGAACATATATAGATTAAAACATTATATATATTTGATAGAAAGAGGCTATGTTGGATAATTATTTTTATATGCTCTCTCCTTAGCTCCACTACAGATAAATTAAGCACTGGAAAAGTTTACAAATCCAATGTATATTCCACCAATTCTGACAGGTCTTACTTCATTGGGTTCTATAGCCTAAACAAATTCCAATTTTATATTTATATAAAGGTACTTGCAAATCACGACTAGTCCTAATCAATTTTTTTTACTCACAGCAAGGATGATAATACAGAAAAGCGTACACCACCAAGTAAAAAAGCCCTGCATGCCTGCAAGGCTTTAAATAAATTCTTGTCATTTTTCCTTATCTAAAACGTAGACTTATCTTGATAATGAGGAACACAAGAAGATAAAAAACGACCGACCAAAATAGTATATTCAATAATAGGAACCATCCGGAGATTTCTACAATTAAATGCACCCAATCAACAGGAAATTTGTAAAAAGCCTTTACAATAGAATCCAAAGTAGTAGGCTTAGACCAGCCCGAAAAAAATATAATACCAGTAAAATTAAATAAGCCGTATAGGCAAAAGAAAGCAAGTGCTAGTTTAAGTGCTAGTTTATTCATTAGTTCCCCCCCCTAGGCGTAGATTCTCCAAAGCAGCTCTGAAGTGCCGATTGAGGCTGGGTGAAGTTTTCCCGCCCTGCATGCTGGCCCAAGGTTAAAATCTTCCAAAGGGAAGATTTCTTAACACCTTGTCCTACCCTCATATCCTTTCCAATTTGCAATTGGTTCATTTTAATCGTCTTTTATCATAAGCAAATTACAAATTTGTATTCATATGAAGGTAGGATCGAGCGTTACAAAAAGCTTTAGTAAAGCTTTTTAGGGAGAGGCCGGTTTGCAGGGTGGACACTCTACACCTAGTCCTAACCATGATTCTACTCCCAGAGGGGGACTACGCTTAGTCCCACTCTCCGTTTTTCAAATAACATGATCATGTATACATGTTTTCGGGAGCTGTTCAAAAAGTTGCTCTTCTTCTTAAGCGTATTCCACCTCCATGGTGACCCGAAAAGCTAGAGTAAAAGATGCACGTATTACCTGACGGACGACTTGTCCGTGGTGGATTACCGAGGTGGTCTTTAAAAAAAACAATCCAAACGCTTTTTGATTTTTAAATAGCCTTTTCTCCCCCTATTTTTAAGCATGAAGAAGTTTAATCATTCGGAAGTTTGCTGGGGTATTATCGGAGTTGGGGATGTATGTGAGGTCAAATCAGCTCCTGCCATGGACAAAATCCCAAATAGCAAGATAGTAGCTGTCATGCGCAGATCAGAAGAAAAAGTAAAGGATTATGCCCAAAGGCATGGAATAGATACTTGGTATACGGATGCGCAACAACTGATTCATGACCCCAAAGTCAATGCAGTCTACATAGCCACACCTCCACATGTACACCTGGAACTATCCAAATTGGCTGCAGAGGCTGGAAAACCGGTATATGTGGAAAAACCCATGGCTAGAAATTATGCAGAATGTCTGGAAATGATCCAGGTATGTGAAAAGCATGAGGTGCCTTTATTTGTTGCCTATTATCGAAGAGCGCTCCCTCATTTTGTCAAAATCAAAGAGTTAATAAATGAAGGACATATTGGAGATATACGGACTGTTCACATCAATATGAAACAGGTGGTTGAGCCTGAAATTATTGCACAGTTGGAAAACAACTGGAGAATTCAGCCGGAAATATCAGGAGGTGGCTACTTCTTTGATTTGGCCTCCCATCAATTGGACCTGCTGGCTTTCTTTTTTGGAGATATCATTTTTGCTAATGGGCTTTGTAGCAACCAAGCGCAAGCCTATGAAGCAGAGGATATTGTTGTCGGGTCTTTTGCCTTTAAAAACGGAGTTTTGGCAACCGGAAACTGGTGCTTCACCAGTTCCAAGTCAGCAGAAAAGGATGAAATCGTGATAGACGGAAGCAAAGGTCAAATCAAAGTGGAAACCTTTGGTAAAGGAGAGTTCACAGTTTTTAAAGACGGGAAAGAACCTTACCACTATCAAGTAGATCTACCCAAGCATATTCAGCAACCTCTCATAGAAAGCATTGTCTCGGAATTGCTTGGAAAAAGCAGCTGTCCAAGCACAGGAATCACCGCTTCCAAAGCAAACTGGGCAATGGATCAGTTGACTTCAAAAAAAATCTAAAAAAATTTCAATTTTTTCTATCAATCTCAATTTCTGAGAAAACCCCCATTTTCAGGCTAGTTTTTACTGAAAGCTTATTTGCTTTGGAAAAACTTTTATCCCTAAAAATAAGCATAACTTAATTTTTTTATATAAGTGTATATTTTTATTAGGTATTTTTCATTAAAATGAAATATTATCACCGAACCTTCTATTAATTTTTTACGATAATACCAATGAACCAACTGGATTTTCATGAAAGCTCGAAAGATTGGCTTGATTTTAGTTTCTATGAGAATGCAACCTTTACTGAGAAAGATGCATCTATAAATTAAAACCAACCAGCCGGAAAATCCAGATTTCCCACTTTAAACCACAAACAAATGAAAAAGCTACTCTCAAATTACTGGCACCGGTCCATACTCGCTGGAATAGTATTCTTAGGGATCTTATTCACTCAACCTTCCAAAGCAGAAGATTGGAATGGAGTTTCATTTCAGGTATTTTATGATGAATTACAGCCTTATGGAGACTGGATCAAAGATGCTCGACATGGATACATTTGGTTGCCTGCTGTTCAGGGAGATTTTCATCCTTACCGAACCAACGGCCATTGGGTAATGACTGAATATGGCAATACCTGGGTGTCTTATTATGATTGGGGCTGGGCACCATTTCACTATGGAAGGTGGTACTTCGATGACTACTTCCAAAGCTGGGCTTGGATACCGGGTTATGATTGGGGACCGGCCTGGGTAAGTTGGAGAAGTGGGGGTGGTTATTATGGTTGGGCTCCATTAGGTCCGGCTTTTTCTGTCAATGTGAGGATCAACATTCCTACTTATCATTGGGTTTTCTTGCCTTGCAACAGGATCTATGACAGATATTCTTACCGATATTATGCACCATACAATCATAGGGTTAAGATTATCAACCGAACCAAGATCATCAATAACACGGTAATTTATAATAACAACACCTATATCACAGGACCTAGCAGAAGAGAGGTAGAGAGAACTATCAGAAGAACAGTTCCAGTATATCAGGTAAGACAAAGCAGTAGTCCAGGAAGAGCTTCTGTATCCAGAAATTCAGTAGATATCTACAGACCTGATTTGCAATCTTCTTCAAGAGACAGAACTGTGGACGCAAGACCCTCCAGAGTATCAAGTCCTGATCAGGTGAGAAGCACCAGAAGCGCAGGTTCGGCAAATGTAGGTGGAAGAAATTCAGAAATAAGATCAGATGAGAGATCTGCCTACCCTTCTAGAGGTGGACAAAACTCCCGCTATGAAAGTAGCCCTTCCAGAAGCTCGAATGACAGCAGGGTAAGAACTGCCGAGCCGAGCAGAGGTAGAGATGCAAACTTCGAGATGAGACCTTATCAAGAAAATAGAAGAAGCAGCTCCCCTGCTCCTTCGAGACAAGGTGAAGTTCGTAGTTCTCCAAATACTTCTAGAGAGGCAGATGTCAGAAGGCCTTCAGCACCTAGCAGACAGTCTGATGTCAGAACTCAGCCCAGTAGACAATCCAATGTGAGAACTCAGCCAGCACCAAGCCGACAAGAGTCAGTAAGGCCTGATGCCTCGAGAAGAAGTACTCCGCAAGTGAATACACGGTCAAGCGCTCCAGGTAGAAGCAGCTCAAGTCCTGCCGGTTCAAGGGTTCAAAAACCTAGCTCCAATACCAAAAGTACAGGGGCAAAAGTAGAGTCCAGATCTTCCTCCAGTAGATCGACTTCAGGAAGTACAAGAGGAAGCTCCTCTAGAGGAAATTCCAGGAATAATTGACAAGGACTGAAACTATTTGATGGGTCAATAAGAGTCTACCTATCCACTAACTTTGGATAATAAATCCGGTGACCGATGCTTGCTTTAATTGAACTTCAGCCCATCTTTCAAGCCGAATGAATCAAAATTGATTGATAAGAGTATCCTGATACAAATGTAAAGAGCGCGGTTTTAAAAGCCGCGTTTTTTATTTCAACAGACAAGAAAAGGTATATTTTTTCTATCTTTTGGATTGAATCCACCAATTCCAATATGAAAAAATATCTATTTGTTTTATTGATCTTTTTAGTTTTTGAAAGCCCTGCACAAAGCATTTATGATTCTTCCATCCCCATCAAATACCGAAATATAGGGCCTTTTCGGGGTGGCCGTTCAGTTACTGCCACAGGGGTAGTCGGTGATCCATTGACCTATTATTTCGGAACCACGGGTGGTGGAGTCTGGAAAACCAGTGATGCCGGACAGCATTGGGTCAATATTTCTGACGGATACTTTTCGACAGGATCTGTTGGAGCCATTGCCGTTTCAGAATCCAACCCAAATATCGTCTATGTAGGAATGGGCGAACATGCACCCAGAGGAGTCATGACTTCCTATGGTGATGGAGTATTTAAATCTACGGATGCCGGAAAAACCTGGAAAAAACTTGGACTGGAAAAGACAGAACATATCTCCAGAATCCAAATTCACCCAAGCAATCCAGACATCGTTTATGTGGCAGCTCAGGGTGCTTTGAATGCACCAAACCCTGAGAGAGGGATTTATAAATCTGTCAATGGCGGAGAGACTTGGGAAAAAGTACTTTTTGTGGATACTAAAACCGGGGCGGTGGAACTTTCCATGGACATGAATACTCCGGAGGTGCTTTATGCCGCCATGTGGGAGCACCAACGCAAACCTTGGCAGGTGATTTCAGGTGGACCGGGTTCAGGCATGTATAAATCTACGGATGCGGGAAAAACTTGGAAAAAAATTGAAAACGGATTGCCAAAGGAAAAAGGTAAAATGGCCGTTTCAGTTTCCAGAGCCAATTCCAATAAAGTATATGCTTTGGTTGAAAGTGACACCTATAAAGACTTGGGGGGACTGTTTGTTTCCAATGATGCAGGTGAAAGCTGGGAGCTGGTCAATAAGGATAATCGCTTAACCCAACGCGCTTGGTATTACATTGAAGTTTTCGCAGATCCCAATGATGAAAATACGGTTTGGGTGCAAAGTGCTCCCATGCTCATGTCATATGATGGGGGTAAAAGCTTTGAGGCAGTAGACGGGGCACATGGAGACTACCATGATTTATGGTTCAATCCCAAAAATTCCAAAAACATGATTTTGGCAGATGATGGAGGAGGTTCTATTTCCTTCGATGGTGGAAAAACCTGGTCTACTCAAGATAATATGCCAACCGCCCAGTTTTACAGGATCAATACCGACAATCAATTCCCTTATAGAATTTATGGAGGCCAACAGGACAATACTTCTGTTGTGATTTCCAGTATGGCTTTGGGGAGAGGTGGAATTTCCCGTGAAAACTGGAATTATTCTGCAGGAGGTGAATCTGCATTTTTAGCATTCGATCCTGATAATCCCCGCTATGTATTAGGCGGTAGCTATCAGGGAACGATCGAGGTTTTGGATATGGAAACCCAAGGTTCAACCAATATCATGGCGGCTCCCATCCAATACTTGGGAATGGATGCCAAAGACATGAAATACCGCTTCAATTGGAACGCACCTATAATCTGGTCTCAGCATGAACCCAATACTTTTTACCATGCTTCTCAGGTCTTGTTGAAGACCCAGGATATGGGACAAACTTGGACAGAAGTATCTCCCGATTTGACGAGGAATGAAAAAGAAAAGCAGGGCACTCCAGGGGTACCCTATACCAATGAAGCTGTGGGAGCTGAAAATTATGGCACGATTGCCTATGTCATGGAAAGCCCACATGAAGCTGGTGTAATCTGGACAGGAAGCGATGATGGACTGGTGCACCTTACTAGAGATGGTGCAAAAACTTGGACCAATGTAACTCCAAAAGGATTGCAGGAGACTTTGATCAATGCTATTGAAGTGTCTCCACATGATCCTGCTACGGCCTATATTGCCACTACCCGCTATAAATTCAATGATTACACTCCGGCGATTTATAAAACCACAGATTACGGAAAGACCTGGACCAATATTTCCAAAGGAATTCCATATGGAGCATTCACACGAGTAGTTCGAGAAGACAGCAAAAAGAAAGGTCTACTTTATGCGGGAACAGAGCAAGGGGTTTACATTTCCATAGACGGAGGAGCAAACTGGACTTCATTTCAGTTGAATCTACCTGTCACCCCAATTACTGATTTGAAAGTGGCTCATGATGATTTGATTGTAGCAACCTCGGGACGTTCCTTCTGGATTTTGGACGAGTTGAATGTGGTACGGGAAGTGAAAGAAAAAGTGGCTCAACCCACACTCTACACTCCTGAAAATGCACTTTTAGGAAACTGGTATTCCAGTATGAACGGAGGAAATCTGGATGATTTTACAGGAACACACCCTTTCCAAGGTTTGAATCCAGCCAATGGAATGGTTATTCACTATTCCCTTCCTGCATCAGTGACAGACTCTACTGAGCTGACCTTGGAAATTCTGGATGCAAAAGGCAATTTGGTTCGGAAAATATCCTCCAAAAGAAATCCCGAAGCCAAAACCTGGGCTGGTGGACCACCATTGGAACCCACCATTTCAACCAGAAAAGGATTGAATCGATTTGTTTGGGATTTGCGTTACCCGACAATGCCTGGAATCCCGGGAGCTTATATTGAGTCAAGTTATCGAGGGCACAAAGCTATTCCGGGCATGTATACCATTCGCTTGAGCGGAATGGGTGTGAGTTCGGAGGCCCAAGCTGAAATAAAGGATATTCCTGCCTATAAACTTACTGCGGCTGATTACCAAGCTTATCATGAGTGGATGAGCAAATTGGAAGCTGAGGTAAGCACTATGCATAATATGGTAAACACCGCTAAAGACTATCAAGATCAGCTTGCTGCCTTATTGAAAAGATTGGAAGGAAAAGCTGAGTATAAAGAAATCAAGTCTGCCGGAGAGGTACTTCTCAAAGAGCTAAAAGCCTGGGATGAGGAAATGATCCAGAGAAGATCCACCGCATATGATGATGTGGAGAACTTCCCGAATAAGTTTACCGCTAACTTCCTATTTATGCTCAACCACGGTGAAAGCAGTATCCCGAAAGTAAATGAAGGAACCAAGGCAGATTATGCCCGATTGATGGAGCAATGGAAGCCTTTAAAAGCTGAGGGAGAAAGATTGATTCAAAGCGCTGTTCAGAATTTTAATCAAAAGGCCAAAGAAGCTGGGGTTGGGGTTTTGTTTGTGAAATGAAGGAAATCAAGATTATAGCAGATCCTACCAAGGGTGGTGATCTAGGTAATTATTGGCATTATATGTTAGGCTTCTTTCTGCCAATTTTAGTTTGGCTTGAAAAAAACTCGGATAATCTAAAAGGAAAAAAACTGATTATCGATAGTTGTAACCCTATGACTGATAAAATTCTTGAAGAATTTTTGAAGGAAAGTGTATTTCCTTATGAAATAAAGCAACTATCTGAAAAGAAATTGGAGCTTTCAAAAAAGTACTGGAAGTCCTACAAAGAAAAGCTAAAAAGGCGCCTTTTGAAACTTGAAATAAAACTCAGAGGCACCAAGGCTTCATTATTTATTTTCCATGAATTTCTAGAAAAAAAAGATTCTATTATTATTCCTCGATGGGATGTTTATTTAGAGCTTATTGGCAGCTTTCCAAAAGCTTACGAATCCCAAATCATGAGCATAAGAAATAGCTTAATAGATTGGGCAGATTCACAGAAGAAAGAAACTAGTGGAGCCTATACATTGATTTTAAAAAGGTCTGATCCTCCCACCTCTACTTTAGGGAAAAACTCTATTGAAAAAAGGTGGCTTAAAGGATATGGTTCTGAAAGAAGGCAACTGAAAGGTATCGACTCCCTATTCATTGAATTAGAAAAAAGAAATGAAAATCCTTTGATTTTTGCCTCAGGAGATCATAATTTAAAGAAACAAATATGTGTCCATCATCGCTCAAAAACTTTGATCGCAATTAGAGGAGCAGATTTATTTAACATGTTTTGGATGCCAAGCAACTCCACCATAATTATGCAAGCTAGTAGTGGACTCATAAACAAAGCTGCTCAACCTTTTTTGGCAAGATGTTGTGGTCACCAATTTTATGAAATTCCTCACAATGGTGAGAAATCACCAACTTTAAACTTTGAAACAATAAGATCTATTTTAAATGGAACGAGAAATACAAAGACCTATAACCATTATTGATTCGGAACAATACTTAATCGATTTTTTAAATGAGACGAAAGAAAGATCTGCATTTGATTTGAAGGAAATTGATTTTGAATCCCAAAATCAATGGAATTTTTCCGAAGGAGCATTATCTCACTCGTCTAAAGGTTTTTTTCAAGTTGTAGGTGTTGAAAACACTACCGGGCTGAATGATCAAAAATTAATGCTATATCAGCCCCAAAGTGCATTAACAGGTTTGATAATTTCAAGACAACAAAATGAAATATACGTTTTACTTCAAGCTCGCGTAGAACCTGGAAATACCGGAGTAATTCAATTTGGCCCTACTATCCAAAGTACACCTGCAAATTACCTGAGACTTCATGGCGGGAAAGCAACTGCATACATTGAGTATTTCACAAGTTTTGTACCTGGATGTAATCTTATTACCCACTCCATGCAGCATGACCTAGGTTCCAAATATTTCCAAAAAAGTAAAACTCATCACTACCTACTTTCCGAAGATTTAATTGAAACCAAAGAAAATATGGTTTGGGCTTCTTTAAAAGCAATTAAGGGAGTCTTATTAAAAGAAAATTTTTTAAACGCAGACCTTAGATCTCTTTTAGCCGTTTTTGACTGGGACAGCCTAATGATGGAGGATAAAAAGGATAGAAAAAAAATTGAAATTGATCAGCCTAATAATAGCACGTTAGGGAATTACAAAATGATTCCTGTAGATCAATTAAAAAATTGGAGTATCACTAAAAATGGAATAAGTTCATTAAACCCAGTACTTCCGACGATCGGATTTTTTCATTTTTCAGCAACAAATAGAGAAGTAAAAGCTTGGTCTCAACCTTTATATAAATTACCGAACCAAGGTTTAATTCAATTAGCCTACAGAGTAATTGGTGAGAGTCTTGAATTTTTAATCAAAAAAGATCATGAATGGGGTATTTCAACTGAATTTGCACTATACCCAACCTATATATCAAGTCCTGAAAATCCAAATTCTAGTAAACCAATAACCAATGGAAGGTTGAAAAGAAAAATAATTCAATGTGATGAAGGGGGAAGATTTTTTCAAAATGACAGTGAGTACCAATTGATAGAAATCAATGACTTCAATTTGACAGATGAATTCATTTGGACCAGCGTTGACTCTTTAGTGTTCTACTTAAAACAATCCAATTATTGCAGTTTTCAATTGCGCTGTGCCGCTTCTGTAGCTCTTGATTTATTGCATCCAAAAGCGTTTGGGGATTAATCTGCTTGGAATAGTAAGGGTTCTGAGATAGAATTAAAATACTGAGTTTAATTTTACCCATAAAATTTAAATCCTTTGAAATACAAGAATCACCTTATTTGGATGGGAGTTATCACTATTTTGATAATGAGCCTAGTGGAATACCTGGGTTGGATGATCGTGGAAAAGTATTCAGAAGAATCTGCTGAGCATGGATTCTTTTCAGTTCAAGGACTGATAGGCATTTTTGAAAATTGCATTGGTGCTTTTGTATTTGGATTGATATTCGTCGGACTGGCTTTTATTATCCCTTCTTTCAGAAATAATTGGAAACATCGCTACCACCAACCTGCCTTGGTTGGAGTATTATTCTTTTGTATCATTCTGCTCATTGTCACTGTCTGGGGATTTTTAACCAATTAATCCAAAATACCAAAATCTTCTCTTTAAAATAAAAAGTTAGCTCATTACTAATTTTTTTAATCAATCCTATTATCTTAATAGTTTAAAGTTATTTTATGAAGAAACTAATCCTATTCTTTGGACTTTTATCTCTCCTTTTTGGATGTAATTCAGCTGAGAAGTCAGAATCTAAATCTAAGATTCAATTAACTATCACTGACACCATCAAGACTTTTGAACTCCCTGTGGGAGTTGGGCATTTCAACCATGCCTTTCAAACGGTAGAAGATCGATACGTCTTGTTTTTTGATTATAAATCCTTTCAAATCATTACCTATTCTAAGGAAGATGGATCACTGATCCAAACTGTTCAGCTTGAAAAAGAAGGTCCGAATGGAGTTGGAAAGAATGTATTAGGATTTTTTGCAAAAAGCCTGGATGAAATTTATCTCACTGCTGGTTCGAATACCCTATACAAAATGAACGGGAAAGGGGAAATTCTTCAAAAATTCCAGATGGATACAGAGGAATTAGAGAAAGATGGGATCAGTCTTTTTTCCAATATCTTCACCATTGCCAATGATGGAATTTACTTTGCAGCCTTTCCTATGGTTTTTGAATGGACTTCTTTGAGCCCGGAAGAATTGACTACGATGCCAAATTTACTCAAGTTTGACAGCCTCAGCAATTCATTTACACCGGTAAGTTATTTCCCTGCTGAATTTGTAGGAACCAATCTTAACAAAGCAATTTTTCCTCTACTCTCACTCGGACCTGATCAGGAGCCAGTGATCAATTTGAATTTTCGAAATTTATATCAAGTGAAAAACGGGAAAATTCAAGCCCATTTGGCAGCACATTCAGAATTTCCGGAGGAGCCAACCACCTCTTCCATGCCCAATATGTTTGAGGACATGAACGAGATCATGAAGATGATCAACAATGTGGATATCTATACTGATCTATTTTATTTGCCAGAGCAAGAATTGCTTGTTCGAGTGGCGAAATTCGAAGACATTCCGGAAAGCACCGCAGATGCTACCTTTTTAGCTTCTCAATGGGGCTTGGTGTTTCTGGACACTGATTATAAAAAGATTGGAGAAATCACTTTAGAGCCAAATCAATATAATGGTCAATATATATTCGGAACCAATGAAGGAATTTGGATATCTACCGATCATCCTGAAAACCCTGAGTTATCAGAGGATTTTATGAGATTTCAGTTGATTGAGGTGAATCGGTAGAAAAATCAAGCATTAGGCATAATACACTTGATATTTTCCCTTTTTCCCTATCATTTCTATCTTGCACTTAGTGCTTATGAAGAAATCTGTCAAACGTATTTTTCAGATAGGAATGCCTCTATTAGGATTAGCTTCCTTGATTTTTTTTGTTCCATGGACCATCCTTTGGCTTTGGTTATCTCCATTACCGGAAACAATCCAAGACCAAGTCGATGATGCTATCACTTTCGGTTTGGATGGAATTATGGTTTACGTAGATCAGTCTGGCAAAGAGCCAATAATTTACTCGGCAGGATATAGAAATCGAGATAAAAAAGAACCATTTCATTCACAGGATTACTTTAAAATAGCCAGCATCAGCAAGCTATACCTAGCAGCTGCCGTCACTAAATTGGTGCATCAAGAGAAGTTATCCCTAGATAAATCCTTGCAGAATTACCTTCCTGAATTAGCTGGAAAAATTGAAAATTCCGGCAAAATAAGTTTAAGAATGTTAGTTCAGCACAGAAGTGGCATCCCAAATTTCAGTGATCATCCTGACTATCCTTGGGGGAACCCTCCTCCAAATGATGAAGCTTTGAAGTTTGTATATAATAAACCTTCAGAGTTTACTCCAAATGAGGAATATAGGTACTCAAATACCAATTATTTATTGATTGGAGAAATTATTGATCAAGTCTTGGGATATAGCCATCATCAATTTATTCGAGAAGAATTATTGAAGCCAAATGGCCTAGATCATACATTTAGTCTACTCAAAGAAGTAAATCCCGATGATGTAGTAAGTGGATATTTTGTTGGCTATGAACCAGATATTAAGATGAATGACTTCACCAATCCGGGAGGATCCATGGTTGCAACTATCGAGGATGTTGGGAAATTTCTAAGGCTACTAAATGATGGAAGTCTTTTTTCAGCGAAGGAAATGCAAATCTATTCTTCTTTATATGCCTATGAGCATACAGGCCTTTTACCCGGATATTCCAGCATTGCCAAATTTCACCCAAATTTAGACACAGTAGTAATTCAATTCGTCAACACTAGCGGAGGGGATACTTGGACAATTACTGAACTTATCTATAATAGGATAGTTAAAATCCTTCAAAATCAAAAAGATTGATTTTACACCAAATTCAAAAACCATGTCCCAAAAAAGAATACTATTCACCGGAGGTTCCGGAAAGGCCGGAAAACATGTAATCCCTTACCTTCTCAATCAGGGGTATCGGGTTTTGAATGTGGATCTTACCCCACTCAATATACCTGGAGTAGATAATCTTCATGCAGACATCACAGATTCCGGACAAATGTTTAATGCCATGAGCTCTTATGCGGGGCTGGATGAATTAGAACCTGGAAATGGAGTTCCTCCCTTTGAAGCAGTGGTTCATTTTGCTGCGGTTCCAAGGATATTAATAAAGCCAGATAATGAAACTTTTCGAGTTAACACTGTAGGCACATACAATGTAATCGAGGCAGCAGTCAAATTAGGAATCAAAAAAATCATCATTGCCTCTTCTGAAACCACCTACGGAATTTGTTTTTCGGACGGTCAAACAGATCCTGATTACCTACCTCTGGACGAAGAGTATGATATCAATCCCATGGATAGCTACGGCCTTTCCAAAGTGGTCAATGAAAAAACCGCAAGAGCTTTTCAGAGAAGATCTGGTTTTGATATTTATGCATTGCGAATTGGTAATGTGATTGAACCTCATGAATATCAAGAGCTTTTCCCACACTATTTGAAGAACCCTGAAGTCCGTCGCAGAAATGCATTTTGTTACATAGACGCAAGGGATTTAGGACAGATAGTGGACTTATGTATACAGAAAGATGGCTTGGGTTTTCAGGTTTTTAATGCTGGAAATGACCATAATGGAGCTGTCATTCCGAGTAAGGAATTAGCAGAAAGGTTCTTCCCCGGAGTTCCTTTAAAACGTGATTTGGAAGAACACGAGGCTTTATTTTCCAATAAGAAAATCAAGGAAGTTTTAGGCTTCAAAGAGCAACACAACTGGAGAAACTATCTGAACTGGAAATAAATCCTCCACTTAGCACCGCATCCAACCGCCTGTTAAATGCTTGACTTAGCAGGCGTTGCTCCGCATACTTTTTGAAAAATTTCGATTAACTTAAAGCATCACTAATTAATGAAATTTTTGTATGCAATTAGCCATTCACAATTGGATGAGAGCAGAATCCCTGGAAAGTACCCTAAAGCGTATTTCTGCTTTAGGTTATACTCATCTGGAGATTCAGGGCGCGCCAGAACAATATGATAATCAGGAGGTCAAGAAACTACTGGAAAAATACAATATTCAGTGTTGGGGCTCTGTAACCCTCATGTTAGAGGATAGAAACCTGCTTGCCAAAGATCCCAATCAACGTAAGAAATCTGTGCAATATGTATTGGATTTGGCCAAAATGGTCAAAGACTTGGGAGGCAAGGTAATCTCTTTGGTTCCAGCTACTGTGGGAAAAATTGTACCTGACGCAAGACCAGAAGAAGAATGGCAATGGGCAGTGGAAGGTGTGAAAGAAATTTACGCTTATACCGAGGCAAATGGCCTAAAAATAGGAATTGAGCCGATCAATCGTTTTGAAACCTACTTTATCAACCGTGGAGAACAGGCATTAGCTTTGGCTGAGGCAGTAGGACCGAATTGCGGGGTTTGCTTGGATACTTTTCACATGAATATTGAAGAGATTGATCTTTTTGAAACCATCCGAAAAGTTGGCAAAAGGTTGGTGAATTTTCATGTGGCAGACAACAATAGAATGGCGCCCGGTATGGGAAAACTGAATTGGGAAAAAATCATGAATACTTTGTCAGAGATTGGCTACAATGAGGTGATCTCAGTGGAATTTTGCGCACCACTTGATAGAACTCCTGCCAATCCTTTCCCAAATTCCATTGACGAAGCTCCAGAAGGTTTGAGTAAAGAGCAATTGAAGTTTCTCCAAGACCATGGCAGCACCGCAATTACCGATGAATTTTACACCATGCTTACTCAAAAATCTGCCGAAAAACTTAAGCCTTATCTAAAATGATCATCACAAATATTGAGGCATTTTGGCTTCGTTGCCCAATCCCAACAGAAAAGCAGCATCGTTCTGATTATGGATTACTAACCAATTTTGATATGACTTTGGTGGTAGTCACCACTGATTCGGGACTTCAGGGATTTGGTGAAGCAAAAGCAGCGGTTGGATCCTCAGGATCCTGCGCGAGCATAGTAAGTTGCATTGAAAATGAGCTCAAACCCATTTTAATTGGAAAAGATGCCAGTGAGATCACCCGGGTTTGGGAGATTGTATATAATGGCACAAGAGATCATTATGCGCTTTCCAGAGGTAGAAAATTCCCGATTTTGGGAAGAAGAGGCTTGACAATTTCTGCTTTGAGTGGAATAGACACGGCGCTTTGGGATATAAAAGGAAAAATGCTGGGTGTTCCTGTGGTAGATCTTCTGGGTGGCAGTTGCAGAGATAAAATGCCTGCCTACGCTAGTGGTGGTTGGGCCAATGCAGAAAAGATAGGTGAGCAGTTGAACAGCTATACTTCAAAGGGTTTTTCAGGGGTAAAAATGCGCGTTGGGGTCATGGATGAATCCGTGGCAGAAAGTATCAAACGCGTCAAAGCTGCAAGAGAAGCACTCCCCGATCACATCAAATTGATGGCTGATGCACATGGTACTTTTAGTGTTCCGGAAGCCAAGCAATTCTGTAAAGGTGTGGAAGATTGCAATTTGTATTGGTTTGAAGAGCCCATCAGCCCTGACAATAAAATCGGTACTGCTGAAGTGAGGGCTTCTACTTTCATTCCAATTGCAGCAGGAGAAAGTGAATATACAGCTTTTGATATTCGGGACCTTATCGCTGAAAAAGCACTGGACGTCATTCAGCCGGATTGTGCTATCATAGGCGGAATCACTGAAGCGATGCGTGTTTCACAGCTCGCACATACCTACCAACTGGAATTGGCACCGCATTGCTGGGGTTCGGCTTTTTCATTTATGGCTGGACTGTCTGTAGCCTTTGCATCTCCTTCAGCCAATGTTATTGAGTTTTCACTGGGAGGAAATCCTATGATGTATGATTTGGTCAAAGAGCAAATCATTGTGGACCAAGATGGAAATCTACCAAAACCTACTAGCCCCGGTTTAGGATTGACTCCAAATTGGGATTTTGTAAAAGAATTTAAACAATAGCAGCCATGGCAAAAGCAATACAAATCAATCATGTAGCCTTAGTGGTCAGCAACTTAGAGGAGGCTTGCGAATTTTACGAGCATGAATTGGGCCTAGAACCTATCCCTGCTTTCTTATTTGACTACCCTACTGCCTTCTTTAAGATCAATGAGGATCAACAGTTACACTTAACAGAATGGGAAGATGTTTTTTCTTTCCGTGGACATATTTGTCTTCAGGTAGATGACATTAATACGATTTTTTGGAGAATGAAAGAACTGGGCATCATTGATATCAAGCCTTGGGGAAATGTCAGACAGCTTCCGGATGGCCCAATTCAGATGTTTGTTCGTGACCCATCCGGCAACTTGATTGAACTCTCCTCATCCCCTGAGACTAAAATAGACCCCAACATATTTGAAGACGAACTCTTCAAGCCAGGAATCTATGTATCAGGAAGAAATGATTTCCGAGGATACAAGTCTAAGGATGCTACGCTTTATCACAAGAAGAAATGAAACCAGTGATCTTGCTTTTGGAAACCGTGGCAGAAGAGGCTATGGAAATCCTTTTGGATACAGAGGAATTTGAAACGGTTTTAGCTCTGGATAAAAATTCCCTTCAAGAAGCTATGGGCAATAGAAGTATTTCGGCAATTATCACCCGGGGGAAAGGTCAGGTAAGGGCTGAATTGATGGACCAATTACCCCAGCTTCAAATCATTGCACGCTGTGGTGTTGGTTTGGATAACATTGACGTAGAAGAAGCTTCCAGAAGAAAAATCAAAGTCGTCAATGCCCCCAATAGCAACGCAAACACCATTGCAGAGCATACCATTGCCTTGATGTTGAATTTGCAAAGAAAGCTTTACAGCGCTTTTACAATGGTTAAAGAAGGTAGGTGGAATGATCGGGGAACTTATGCCGGAGATGAGCTAAACGGAAAAACTTTAGGAATTTTGGGCATGGGCAATATTGGAAAAAAAGTAGCCCGTATTGCAGATGCTTTGGGAATGCAGGTTTGTTATTGGAGTGCAGAAAAAGAAGATGTTCCCTATCCTATGCTGCCATTTGAGGAGGTTTTGAAAAAATCAGATGTACTCAGTTTACACTTGCCACTCACTCCTCAAACTTCCAATCTAATTAATGCAGAAGCTATTGGAAAAATGAAAGAAGGAGCATTGCTTATCAATACAGCAAGAGGACCTATCATTGATCAAAAAGCTTTACACGAAGCTTTGGAATCCGGGAAATTGGGAGGATTTGCGGCTGACGTCTTAACTGAAGAGCCCCCTTCCCAAAATGAACCTTTAATTTCCCACCCAAATTCTTTAATCACAGCACATGTGGGTAGTTTGACCAAATCGACCTATACTCAAATGTGTGTAATGACGGTGAATAATACTTTATCCATTTTGAAAGGAATGGAGCCTAGCAAAAACTGTATTTTCAATCAAGCTCAATTAGAGCTAAATTGATAGCAGCATTCAATATTTTATCAAAAAAACATGATCAAACTACGCTTTCTCTTCTTTTTAGCTATACCCTTTGTCCTCTTTTCCTGTGAAAAGAATGACAAATCAGGAGATTCAGACTGGTTGCTTTCAGATGCTGATTCTGTATTCTCCACGCCCCTTGGGAAAACCTATACTATTACAGCACCGAGCGAAAAAACGCTCAAACAATTTGAGGAAGCAAAATCTACTTATGAAGCAAACCCGGATGATGTAGAAGCTTTAATTTGGTATGGAAGAAGGACAGCCTACTTGGGCCAGTATGTACAGGCAATTGAGATTTATTCCAAAGGAATTGAAAAATTCCCCGATGAACCCAAATTATACAGGCATAGAGGTCATAGATATATCAGCATCCGTGAATTTGACAAAGCAATTGAAGATTTGGAAAAAGCAGCCACTCTGATTCAAAGAACAGCAAATGAAATTGAGCCGGACGGTATGCCTAATGCAAAAAATATCCCCGTAAGTACTTTGCACGGAAATATCTATTATCATTTAGGATTGGCATATTATCTCAAACATGATTATGAGAAAGCCTACAAAGCTTACCTAAAATGCAGAGAAAGTGGAGATTTGTATGACAACATTGTATCTAGTACCCATTGGCTTTATATGATACAGCAACGTTTGGGAAATCCGAGCAAAGCCGATTCACTTTTAGCTCCGATCCATGCTGATTCAACAGTAATTGAAAACCAGAGTTATGCAGATTTATGTGCGCTTTACAAGGGGTGGTTGCCTGTGGATTCTTTGATTCAGACAGGTCCGGGCGGAAATCCTTCCAATGATGCTATTCGCTATGGAGTGGCCAACTGGTATTTATATAATGGAGATACCCTAACCGCCAAAATGATGATGGAAGAGCTCATTCAAACCAATTCCTTTGCCTCTTTTGGATACATAGCGGCAGAGAGTGATTTGATAAAATATTTTGGAGACAAGTAGACTGTAGAGGAGTCCAATAAAGCTCAAAAATCATTGATTAAACCTTTTGCTTTGGGCAGAGTCAAATCATTAAATTTTCTACAATGAAAATTAGACCTTCACTTTTGATCTTGGCTTCTATCCTGATTTTTTCCTGTGAAAAAGTCGATCCTAACCCATCTATTTCTGAGATGTATTTCCCGCCCATCCAAGGATCAAGCTGGGAAACAGTCAATAATTCAGAACTAGGTTGGAAACAAAGTGAATTGCCATCACTACTGGATTTTCTAAGGACAAAAAATACCAAATCCTTTCTTATTCTGGTCAATGGAAAAATCGCAGTGGAAGAATATTTTGATGGCCATACCGCGAATACCATGTGGCAATGGAATAGCGCCGGGAAAACACTAGTTACTGCTACCACCGGAATCGCTCAAATGGAAGGCCTGATTGATATCAATAGACCAGTTTCTCAATACCTTGGACAAGGCTGGACTAATATGCCAATAAGTAAGGAAAATTTGATTACCCCCAGATCTCTTTTGACCATGACTTCGGGAATCAATGATGAAAGTGAACTGATTATCAAATCTAATCTCACTTATCTGGCTGACGCAGGAACAAGATGGTCCTATCACAATGTATTTCAAAAACTGATGGATGTAGTATCATCTGCAAGCGGCCAGAGTTTTGAATCTTATTTTGATTCCAAGCTTGAGAGTAAGATTGGAATGGAAGGTTTTTGGAATACCGGAATTGTCTTTACAATTTATCATAGCACGACCAGAAGTATGGGGAGATTTGGACTTTTAGCGCTGAATCAAGGGAAATGGGCTGATCAGCAAATAATAAAAGAGGATTATTTCAAAGAAAGCACATCAACTTCACAGACGATTAATCCTGCTTACGGCTATCTATGGTGGCTTAATGGTAAATCTCAGGCTATGTTGCCGGGTAGCCAAAATATTTTCCCCGGACAACTAATCCCTAATGCTCCAGCTGATATGGTTGCCGCCATGGGAGCAGAAGATCAAAGAATTTACGTGATTCCAAGCAAAAAAATGGTCATTGTAAGGATGGGAAGAGCCTCAGATCCTGCAAGGCCTAGCTTTGCCCTTTCAGGCTTTGATCAGGCACTTTGGGAAAAAATAAATGCGGTGATTAATTAATCTTGATTTAACTCTATCTGATTATCTGCAATCTTGCCACTTACCATATTTTCTTTGCTTGACCGATTAGGTACTTCGACTCCGCTCAGCACAGGCAACCGATGACCGATGACCCAGCCACGGCAGGCGAAGCTTCGGGATATTGATCCTTTGGGCTAATACTAAGCCATATTCTTCTTACTGGTAAGAAAGAGGATATTCATGTAACTCTAAAACCATTTTACTTTTTTCATCCTTTTGCATCTCGAGTTCAGCTTTTGTTCTGAAAAAATCGAGCGTGATTAATTCCTTTTCAAGATCAATATCGATCGGATAGGCACTAATAAAATCGCCTAATTTCACTTGATTGAAATATTCCTTTTCCTCTTCAGTCCTAGCTGATTTGATAGATAGATTTCCATTGATGTAGTAATCTTTGATCACGACAGTTATTCCTGCATTCGACCGGTGAACGACCTTCCCTTCTATTTTTTGTGCATTTTCAATCCTTAAAATTAAATCTTTGACTTTGCCTCTAAAGGGTATGTCTAATAAATAGGCAACGACCTTTTCCTCTCCTTTTGGCAGGTTGATTTTAAACTTTACCCAATATTGAATTCTCTCTTCCATCCAGCATTTAGGGTCTTTGTATAAAGAATTTTCCATTACTTTAACCCAAGCGCCCGTTTCACGATGCTTGACAAAAAATTCATCCCCTAACTTTTTTAAAGTTCCAACCAAATACTCTTTCTTCATCGCCATTTCAATCATTTTGAGGCGGTCAAAATTGATCATTCTGACTAATCCTGTAGCAATCGGGGGATCATCCGCCCTAAAGTTTGGCCTCAACACAAAACTTACCAGATCACCAATCAGCGCTTCGTAGCGCTTGAGGATCAATCCTTCTGCAAAGTCTGCCTGGTAATTCAATTCTGATTGGTAAAAAAAATAGGTGTCTTCAGTTTGAGTTTGAATGAATCCATAATTCTTGTCTGGATAAAATGAAACTACGACACCTATTAATCTATCTGTTTGCATGATGAAAAATTTTTAAAAAGCCTTTGCTATTACGATGTAACTAAAGTTTAAAAATAAAATTTTTGACCAAAAAACAATAGGAAAAGGGTAAATTGAATGAATTAATTGTAGAGAGATATGAGCAAAACTACAGATCAGAGAATTGCCGAAATGACATTTTCTTCCGTTTACCCACATTATGTCACAAAAGTGGAAAAGAAAGGCAGAACTGAAGAAGAATTACTGGAAGTAATCAAATGGCTGACTGGATTTGATGACAAGAAAATTCAGACCTTGATTAATAAAAAAGCCAATTTTCAAGATTTTTTCCAACAGGCCAATTTAAACCCCAACGCTCATTTAATTACGGGGCTCATTTGTGGTATCAGAGTGGAAAATATAGAAAATCCACTATCTCAAAAGGTCAGATATTTGGACAAGTTGGTGGATGAATTAGCCAAAGGAAAGAAAATGGAGAAGATCCTAAGACAATCTTGATTTAACCAATTGCTCAATTTTTCCATTGAAATCACCAAATCAAGCAAAAAATAGCGTTTCGGTAATTGGTGCCGGTATCATCGGTTTAACCTCAGCAATTGCATTGCAGGAAGCTGGATTTCTAGTTAAAATCTTTGCTGAGAAAAAAATTGATCACACTCTTTCTAATAAAGTCGGGGCTGTTTGGTTTCCATATTCCATCGAACCCAAAATTAAAACCGACCGTTGGGCAGGCGTGAGTTATGCGCGCTACCTAAAAGAATCCTCCTTTGCCAAAGGAGTAAGCATGATTCCATTTTTGAATGCTTTCAATGACCTGAAGGAAGAAGAATGGGTTAAGCACTTACCTCCCGGAACAGTGAGAGAGGCTACAGAAAGAGAGCTTCCAAAAGGCATGGAAAAAGGACTCATTGCCGAAGTACCACTTGCCGAACCTCCTTTATACCTTCCTTATCTTTTTGAAAAATTCCGTGATGCAGGAGGAGAGTTTGAGCTGCGTACTTTTGATAGTTTGGAGGAAATGAATCAATTGGGATTTTTTGTAATAAACTGTACCGGTTTAGGTGCAAAAGCCCTCTGTAAAGATCAGGACCTGCATCCCATGAGAGGTCAGATCTTACGAACCGAAAAAATGGAAGTTTCCTCTTTCGCTGATCCCACCAAAAAAGGAGCTCTTTCTTACATTATCAATAGGAGTCAGGATGCTGTCATTGGTGGAACTGATTATGACAATGATTGGAATGAGAACGAGGACGCTAGAGATACTGACCTCATTTTAAAAAGACTAGAAGCTTTTGGAGTCAGTACTCCTCCAAAAGTTTTGGAAATTTTAGTAGGATTAAGACCAAAAAGAAGTGCCGTCCGATTTGAATTTGATCCCCAATATCCTAGAATTTTTCATAATTATGGACATGGAGGTGCTGGCTTTACCGTAGCTTGGGGTTGCGCTTTGGAATTGGCAGAGGAGCTAAGGAAAAAGGTTTCTTCCCAATAGAAATAACCTTGTTCTCAGAATAATATTTGGTTTGACTCATTTTTTGTAACTTTGCGCTTCCTTTCAAACCAAGGCAGTCACGATAGAGAAAAATTTTCTTTTAAAACTCTGCTAATCAAACCTATTTATGAAGAAGTATTTGAACCTATTCGACTTTTCTCAAAAAGTAGATTATAAAATTGAAATTCTTTCCGGACTAACGGTAGCCATGGCTTTAATTCCTGAAGCAGTGGCATTTGCCCTGATTGCAGGACTATCACCCTTGACTGGATTGTATGCTGCTTTTATGATGGGACTGGTCACTTCTATTTTGGGCGGTAGACCGGGGATGATTTCCGGAGCAACAGGCGCCATTGCAGTTGTATTGGTAACTTTAGCCGCTTCACATGGAGTGGAATATATTTTTGCCACGGTGATTTTAGCCGGTATTTTACAGATTGCTGCGGGTACACTAAGACTTGGAAAATTGATGAGACTAGTGCCGCATCCTGTGATTTTTGGCTTTGTCAATGGTTTGGCAATCATCATTTTCATGTCACAGTTGGATCAGTTTAAAGGAGAAGATGGGAATTGGTTGAGCGGTTCTACTCTTTACATTCTACTGGGACTAGTATTATTGACCATGCTGATTATTTGGGGTCTACCAAAACTGACAAAAGCTATTCCTGCATCCCTGACCGCTATTTTATCAGTCTTTGCGATCGTAACATTTTTAGATATTGACACGAAAACAGTGGGTGATATTGCCTCTATTAAAGGTGGCTTCCCTCCTTTTCATATTCCCGCAATTCCATTCAATCTAGAAACTCTTCAGCTAATTTTTCCTTATGCTGCTATTGTAGCTGGAGTGGGATTGATTGAAAGTTTATTGACTTTGAATATCATAGATGAGATTACTGAGACTAGAGGAAGAGGAAATAAAGAAGCTGTAGCACAAGGAACGGCCAACATTCTATCTGGATTTTTCTCAGGAATGGGTGGTTGTGCAATGATCGGGCAGAGTTTGATTAATGTCTCATCAGGTGCAAGAGCAAGACTCTCGGGAATCGTTGCTTCCGTAATGCTTTTGGTATTTATCATGTTTGGGTCCAGCTTGATCGAACAAGTTCCAATGGCAGCATTAACAGGCCTAATGATCATGGTGTCGATTGGAACTTTTGAGTGGGCAAGCTTGAGAACCTTCACCAAAATGCCTAAGTCAGATGTATTTTTGATGGTCTTGGTAACTTTAGTAACTGCCGTATTGCATAATTTGGCATTAGCCGTATTGATTGGGGTGATCTTGGCGGCCCTGTTTTTTGCTTGGGATAATGCTAAAAGAATCCGTGCGAGAAAGCATGTTGATGAAAATGGGGTGAAACACTATGAAATGTATGGTCCACTGTTTTTTGGTTCAATTTCAGCCTTCAATGATAAATTCGATGTGCTCAATGATCCGGAAGAGGTCATTATTGACTTTAAAGAAAGTAGAATTGTCGATATGTCAGCCATAGAGGCACTGAACAAAATAACCGAGCGATATTTGAAAGTCGGAAAAAGAGTCCACCTGAGACATTTAAGCCCTGATTGTAGACGATTAATTGATAAAGCTGATTCCATTATTGATGTCAATGTAATGGAAGACCCCACTTACAAGGTCGCAGTTGATCAGTTATAAAATTAGAAGCGCAAAGAAATCCAATCCTTTGCGCTTTTTTTTGGTTTATCTTAGAGGAACCTATCTAATGATGAACCTGTTTCGGATAGGTAAAGTGAAGTTTTTCTGATTGATGAAACGATAGAATATTATTCCATTTATGGGGCAAGCTCTTTCTGATTCCCAAATAAAAAAAGTACTTCCAATCATCCTGGCAACAGCCATTTTTATGCTGATGTTGGATTCCACTATCTTGAATACATCATTACCTGCCATTGCAGAGGATCTGAACGAGTCACCTCTCAACATGCAAAATGCAATTATCAGTTATGTATTGACAGTGGCTCTTTTGATGCCAATTAGTGGATTTGTAGCAGACCGTTTTGGAACCAAAAGAGTATTCATTTTTTCTTTAGCCTTATTTGCATTGGGCTCTTTGTTTTGTTCCTTATCCCAAAGCCTTACTCAATTAGTCATATCCAGAGTGATCCAAGGTGTGGGAGGCAGCATGATGACCCCAGTGGGTAGACTGACCTTAATCAAGGCTTTTCCAAAAAACGAAGTAGTAAGAGCTATGAATTATGCCATTATACCCGCCTTGATTGGACCTATTTTAGGTCCATTGGTGGGTGGATACATGGTGGATTATCTCTCTTGGCATTGGATTTTCCTGATCAATCTTCCTATCGCAGTGGCTGGAATTATACTTAGCATCAAGTATTTACCCGATTACTATTCCAGCCCTTCAGATTTTGATTTAAAGGGATTTTTGATCTTTGCAGCTGCCACTTTTGTGCTTTCCGTTTCCCTGGAACTATTAGGAAATTCTGTTCAGACCACTCCCCTTCTGGTAGGTTTATTTTTCGGGATTTTATTGTTTTATTTTTACTATCGGCATGCTAAAAAAAGAGAGACTCCACTTTTCCCTTTGGACTTATTTCAAGTTCGGACCTTTAGAGTTGGAATTATCGGGAACTTGGCGACAAGGCTAGGAATCAGCTCAGTCCCTTTGCTTTTGCCTCTGATGATACAAATAGCCTACGGAAAATCCGCAGTGATTTCAGGGTGGATTGTTGCTACTATGGCTTTAACAGCCATGCTTGGAAAGTCTGTGGTCATGAAAATTCTTCAAAAGTTAGGATATAGAACCACTTTGATGTTCAACACCTTTTTAATTGGGCTTTTGATTTGTGCATTTGCAATTCCAAGTCTTCAGAGCTCAATTTATTGGCATCTTCCTATTATCGCAGTTTTGGGATTTTTCAATTCCATCCAGTTTACTTCCATGAACTCCATTGCCATTGCCAATTTAAGACCATATCATACTAGCAGCGGCAATTCTTTATTATCTGTTAATCAGCAACTGGCAATAGGATTTGGGGTAGCATTCGGCTTGATCGTTTTAAAGCTTTTTGAAGGGGATGCAGGTTTAATTGATCACGAAATTCACAATGCCTTTCGGTATACCTTTTTAATAATTGGAGGTTTGACCATTTTCTCTGCTTTTGTATTCAGAAAACTCCATTATAAGGACGGAGAAAGTTTGCAAGAGAAAACAGCATAATCATCAGCAATTGACCAATTCTATAACTCCTCAAATTTTAGACAGTACAGAATTTTAGCCATTCAATTACTCGATTAAGGTGAATACCATTTGCCGAAATTTCCAACCTGTCTGATCTCCATTACCTGCTCCGGAAGTTTGTTTGAAGATCAATCCGATGATGTTTTCCTGAGGATCTGCAAAGTATTGGGTATTAAAATAACCTCCCCAATCGAAGGTTCCCTCGCTACCCAATCCCCCAGTTGCAACCCCTTGTTCGGTGACAACTCCAAATGCAAGCCCATAAAATTTGTCCCCATTCCACAAATCACCAACCTGATTTCTCATCATGGTTTCAATAGTCTGGGAACTCAATATTCTTTTTCCATTTAAAAATCCTCCATTGAGGTACATCTGAAGGAATTTAGCATAATCTGCTGTCGTACTTGATAAGCCGGCTCCACCTGAAAAAAAGCGTTTAGCTCCTTTTCTTGGATATTCAGGATCATAAAAAGTGACAGGATAAGGGTTCCATTTGCTTTGATTATAAGTATGTACAGTAACCAATCTTGGAGCTTGAATATCAGAAAGGTAAAAACGGGTGTCATTCATTCCTAAGGGATCAAAAATTCGCTCCTGTAGAAAGCGGTCAAATGGCATTCCGGAGACAACTTCAACAAAATATCCCAACACATCCAGTCCCTCGCTGTATGTATATTTACTTCCAGGCTCATGATGTAGTGGAAGCTTTGCCAACTTTTTCACACTCTCTTCAATGCTAATGTTTTCTGTGGTAAATAAGTCAGTGATGCCTGCTTTGTGATAAATCATTCTCATGCGTTCATCCCCATCTATCACTCCATAGCCCAAGCCAGAAGTATGAGTCAAAAGATGGCGGATGGTGATCTCTTTGGGTGAGGGCTTTGTAGTATAGCTGGTATCAGCATAACGAAAATTAGAAAGAACCTTAGGATTCTTGAATTCAGGGATATACATAGATATTGGATCATCCAATCTGAATTTTCCCTCCTCCCAAAGCATCATAACCGCAGTGGACGTAATAGCTTTTGTTTGGGAGGCAATTCTAAAAATATCATCTTTTTTCATCAGCCTATTGCTTGGCACATCCGCAAAACCTTTTGCTTCATGATAGACCACTTTCCCGTCTTTGAGAATCATTGCAACCAGGCCAGGAACCTGTTGATTTTTTATTGCCTCATCCAGCATAGCATCCAATTTGGATACTCGATCTGAAATTATTCCGGGAACAGATTGAGCAAAGGACTGAGTAAGTCCTAGAAAAAAGAACAGAAAGAAGAATTTTAATTTGGTCATTTTCAGGATATTTATTCGGATAAATTAAGCCTTTTCCAAATAATTACCCAGTATTAATACAGGAAGCATTTAATTATTATACTTTCCCGCTGACCGACAGCATCTCTAAAACTCCTTATTGTCAGGAAGCAATTCTTGAAGAATACTTGATGCTACGGTTTTGGAAGCCTCCTGCTCTCCTAATCTCTCTCGGATCAAATCATAGCCCTGAAGCATTTGACCCTTGTAAATAGGATTTCCTAAAATCAAGAGTAGTTCCTTCTCCAGATTTTCAATAGAGAAATCATCCTGAATCAATTCTTTCACTACAGTCTGATCCGCAATTAAATTGACCAACGAGATATATGGAATTCGAATAAGCCTTTTGGCAATGTGGTACGAAATAGGTGATGTACGGTATACTACAATCTGAGGAACTCTAAAAAGGGCTGTTTCCAAGGTAGCGGTACCAGAGGTTACCACTGCGGCTGTAGCATGGGAAAGAAGATCATAAGTCTGATTAAAAACAAGCTTGATTCCAGCCTCTTTAGCAGGTTTATAGAGGTTTGGATTCAAACCATCGACACCTGCAATTACAAACTGGGCGTTGGGAAACTTCGGAACCAAGGCTATCATCTTATTGAGCATGGCGAGTACTTCCTGTGTCCTGCTTCCCGGTAGTAGTGCAATAATAGGAGCATAACTGAGCTCATTTTTTTGAAAGAAAAAATCATGAGCTTTGAATTTTTTGATTTCATCCAATAAAGGATTTCCCACATATTTCACCTCCATGTCATACTTCTTAAAAAAATCAGGTTCGAATGGAAGTATACTATAAACCTTATCAGTAAAGGCTTTCAGTTTTAGCGCTCTTTTTTGATTCCAAGCCCATACTTTTGGTGGAATATAATAGTGAACAGGGATTTGATTGGCTTTTGCAAATTGGGCTATTTTCATGTTGAAGCCACCATAATCCACCAAGACTAAAATATCCGGCTTGTAGTTAAGTAAATCTTTTTTAACTAAGTCGAGGTATTTAATTACTTTTCTAAAACCCAAAACCACCTCAATAAAGCCCATCAAAGCCACTTCTGAATAATCCACCGCTAAATCCAGGCCAGCTTCTTTAGAATAAGAACCACCCATTCCCCTAAATTGAATAGATGAGTCGGTGACTTTCAAAGCCTGAATCAAATTAGAAGCATGCAAATCGCCCGAACGCTCACCGGAAATGATATAAATTTTTTTATTTTTCACTACAAAAGACACAGGGGGTTATCAATTTTTTAGTCTAAATAAGCCGTTGACTAATTTCAAAACATTGAAGTTTAACAATAAACCTATTCTATATCCACTTAATTTCAAACAAGTAATCAGTTGGGTTTTTGAATAGCTCTAAGATTTTTCCAAATTTCATTTAAATAGACCCAAAAAATGGACTTAAGTTCAATTAAAGAAAGTCTTGTTCAAACCAGCCTGCCGTAGATAGGTATCTTTTTTTGCCTTTGCTGAGCATAGTCTAAGAATCCAGTCTATTACGAGTCGAGGAAATTTTGTAACTGGTATGATTAGGTGTATTTAGAAAAATTAAAAAATCTCAGATTCTCTGGGTCCTCTGTGGTAGAGAAAAAGATTACCCGAAATACTCCACAAAATTCCTTGGAGTTTCATAAAGCGTAAGCTTATGCAAGCCTCCATTAGGAGTTATTTCTTTAACAGCAGGCTCCAAGATTTTCCAGAACTCCATTACCAGGATTTCGCAGCTAGCCATCTTTCCTTCCATGAAGTCCACGTCCATATTGAGGTTTTTATGGTCTACTTTATCGATGACCAACTTTTTAATAAGGTTACTTAATTCCTTTAAATCAACCACAAAACCGGTTTCAGGGTCAGGCAATCCTTTTACAGTCACAATTAACTCAAAGTTATGCCCATGCCAATTCACATTGGCGCATGGACCAAAAACTTCAAAGTTTTTCTCATTAGACCATTTGGGATTCCAAAGCTTGTGTGCGGCGTTGAAATGTTCTTTTCGGCAAACGTAAATCATGACTCCTCTATTGGGGTGCAAATTTATAGAAAAGATCTGGAACTGCTGAATAATCAGTGATTTTCAAGATATGAATTCAACAATAGAAAAATATGCTTTTGAATTACTTAAAAGCTTCTTTATCATACTGCAAAAAAGCTCACTCCTCTTTAAGGAGTATTTCAAATACCTTTTTCATTTCTGCTGGATTATTTAAATCCAATTCATTCTCTTTTAAATAAGACTCAACTTCTTTCCAGAATGAAGATTCGAGCTGTTTTAGTCCTGATTTAGACTTCTTTACTTGCCGTGTTCAATTCATAAATGCAACACCTAATTTTTGTTTGAGTTTTTGTAATGGACTAAGGTAATCAAACTTTCTAACGGGTCTGTTATTGATTTTTAATTCTATGGATTGAATTTGTTCCACCGAGTACTGATTCAGGTCTGTTCCTTTGGGTAAAAAAGCCCTGATCAATCCAATTCTGTTTTCCACCGTTCCTTTATCCTGAGACGTATAGGGCCTTGTAAAAAAGGTTGGCAGGTTGAATTTATCCCTGATTCGATGGTGGTTTGCGAAGGCTTTGTCATTATCGAACGTGATTGACTTAAAAAATGAGGCGCCAATCCGTTCGATTCTTCTGGTTATTTTCTGTTCAATGACATCGGCGTTCTTACCCTCTAACTTTTCCAACGTGGTGATTAAAGTAGCCCGGTCTACCAGTACCAGAAGTGCCGATTGATGGTTTTTACCCATCATCAGATCCACTTCAATATCACCGATCCGCTGCCTCTGCTCCACTACGGGAGGCCTTTTTTCAATGGAAACTCTTTCTTTGATCAGTCCTCTGGAATCCCTGTAATTACCTCTTTTACGTTTTCTTTTACCGTGTCTGAGATGTTTGTATAATCCTCTATCCTTCCTGAACTGCCAATGGTTACTTTTTTTTGCCAGCCAGATCCATTGGTAGAGGGTCTCATGGGACACTCCCGGTTGGCCATTGACTCTCCACCTGGCGGCAATCAGTTCCGGACTCAGTTTTTCATCTTCCAGCCAGATTCTGCTCTGCTCCTTCATTACCTCGGTAAACCGTCTGTGTTTGGGTTTGTATTTATGGCGTTCTTGAGCCCGGTTCATTGCTATGCGTGCTGAGTAATTTCCTGCACTACGTCCCCGTTTCCCAGTGTTTCTTTTCAGTTCCCTACTGATGGTACTTTTGTGTACGCCGACCCGACAGGCTATTGCAGTTTGACTGAATCCCTCTTTGTTTAAAACCTCGATTTGATATCTTTGCTCTAGGCTGAGCTGATTGAATTTTTGCATGTCAACACTAATTTAATTATTCAGCCTAAGGAAGGAAGCCTAGGCTTCCTTCCTTAAACTATTAGTGTTGCAATTATTACTTGAATCTGGG
>NZ_VLOG01000047.1 GCF_007655305.1 Algoriphagus algorifonticola | reverse complement strand
GTATAACCAATTCTAAAAAAGAATCCACCTTCAGGTTTTTGATATCGATATCCGACTCTTAGAGGAATAAATGCATCAAAAACAACTTTTTCGTCTAATTCTAATGATCCTGAATCAAAAAATAAAGTTCTATCTAAGAGTGAGGTAAATCCAAAACCCATTTCCAGATGATAGTTTAACTTGCCATATAAGGCAGTAACCTCCAAAGGAATAACGGGAAGCCAATACGTTTTGAAATCATTTATTTTATTACGCCACATAGAAAAACCAGCACTGGCATTCAATTTTAGCTTTCCTTTTTGATGAAAAATCTTGCTGTAGTTGATTGCATATCTTCCAGAACTTCCTCCAACTTCAAGGTAAACAGCATTTTTTGAGGTAAAGGTTTGGGAGTTGGTTTGAGCAAAAATAGATGGGGAACTAATCAATAAAACCAGAGAAAAACCGAAAAGAATAAATTTGGATTTGTAATTCATGGTGTAGCGGGTTTATAACATTTTTTGATTTCCATTTACCTAAGTAATTGATAATCTTCAAATAGAATCAAAACGAGGAAAATTCCCAATTAGCCTCTTTCAAAAACTCTTCCCAAAACTTAGTCCGGCCCAATAAGGATTGAAAGACCAAATTTTCCCAGCTCTTACCGGAAAAGTAACAATTGGCGTATAACCAATTCTGAAAAAGAATCCCCCTTCCGGTTTTTGGTACCTGTATCCAACTCTTAGAGGAATAAAGGCGTCAAAAACTACTTTATTGATTGTTTCAAATGTTTCCGAATCAAAATCAAAGCTTGTGTTTAAATAAGAAGTGAATCCCATACCCAATTCCAGATGATGATTTGACTTGCCATATAGTGCAGATATCTCTAATGGCAAAGCAGGGAGCCAACTAGTCTTCGAGTCTATATTTCTATTAGGCCATATAGAAAACCCTGCACTGGCATTTAGCTTTAGCTTCCCTTTTTGATGGAAAATCTTGCTGTAGTTAATCGCATAGAATCCAGAACTTCCGCCAACTTCAAGATAAACCCCTTTTTTTGCGGTGAAGGTTCCGGGTTCGGTCTGAGCTGTTGCCCCTAAAGAAATAGCAAAAGCCAAGATCAAAACAAGCAATAACGAAGATTTATGTTGAATATTCATGGTTTTTCAATTTCGTTGTATGGTAATATCTACTGACGCATACGCTTTGTTGGAAAAACCGAAAGAGGCAAAAAGTAGAAAAGAAGAAAAAATAATCTTTTGTCGTAAGAAGGAATTGAAAAGCAATAAAATGTTAGGAATCGAAGAAGTAAGAATTGGATTCATAGTTAGCGTTGTTTATTTACATATAAAAATTGATATTGAACTTATAAACTAATTCTTAAATTTTCAACTATCTTTAAAAAAAAAATATTTTTTCCTTTTATTATAATATAATCTGTGCACTAACCTTTACCACAAAGGGCCTAGCCTCTGGCACATCCAAATAGGTCATGCGATGGAAAAAGTCCACCCGGAAGAATTTAAAGATATTTTCAATACCATAGCCCAACTCCAAATAAGGCTTAGTAGGATCTAATCTTCCAAAACTTTCCAAAGGATTTCCTGCAGGATCTAAGCTCGGAACGTTCAATACATTTTCATTTCTGACTGATCCAAAAAGTAAATTTCCATTGGCTACTGCTCTCCATTTGAGTTTTTTCATCAATGGAATTCTATTCAACAAAAACCCTTCAAAAGAATGTCTATATCTTAAGCTGACATATTGATCTGAGGCAAACTCATTGAAATTCATGGTATTGAAAGCAGCTGTAGTATAAAAAAGCGTTTCGTTGCCTAAGTGGTTTTTCAATATCGGATAAGGAACTTCACCAAAGACTTTACCTGCATCTACTTCATATCTGGAAACCCCAAAAAGCCCCATATTTAGCCTTTGGTAAAGATAAAAACTCAACTTATGATAATCTATATCTCCACCTAGCCACTGAAGACCTTTGGCATAGTTCACTTCAAAAATTGGCCATTTAGAAGGTCCAAATGAGACCCGTTCATTGTCATTGATAATGATGATTTCGTCCCTTCCATAGCGAAGTCCTACCCTTGCTTCAGTGGTTTCGAATCTACTTCTCAGCTCCCTATTCTCTCTCTCCAAAAAATAAAAATCAAACAGCGGATCAAACGCTGCAATCTGAAGACCACCTTTCAGTAAAAAGCCTTTAAAAAATTCCCGCTGAAAATTAACCTGCTGCGTCGTGCTGATAAATGGTCTCCTCAATGTCCCAAATCTACTGGCAGCCAAGAAAATACTATTTCCAGCCAAAGACTCCATTTCCAAACCCACTTGATCGATTTCTTTCGTGGATTTGAATTGAAGGGTAGTCCAATGTTGCCTATCCAAAATCCGTGTTACAAATGCTGAATATTTAAAGCGTTCATCTTTAAACCCATACGCTAAGTAGGCTTGAATCAACCATTTATTGCTGAATGAATAATTGGTCCGCATCCCAAAGCCAGCCCGAAATCCTTCTACATTATTGTAATTTCCAAATTCAGTCCAGGGGCCTAAATCCACTTTTCCCACTGGAAGAAAACCAGTTGCAAAAAACTTTAAACCTTCTGAATAAAATCGAATAATGGGTATCTTCTTCAGTGTATCCACCATCTGAAGAATGGCTATTTCCTCAGAACTCAAAGGGTCTACCCTATTTCTTTTCCAAAAATCTTCTCCGGCATTCCCAAAATCAGGTCTCAATTCAACAGCATTGTTGAAAAAGGAAGTGGGTAAAGGTTCTTGGAGAATAACTGAATCAGTAGCCGTATAAAACTTCGCAAGAAGCCCGGCAGTATTGGGCGTTACCTGACCTATTTTTATTTGAATTCGGCTTTTGGTTGGAATTAATGGGCCTTTGGAAGTAGGCTCTAATTCCTGCTGAATCTTGATTCTTTCAATAAAATTCAGGTTTGCAGATTTGGGAACAGTCAAGTCAACTTGCTTGAGCGCATAGGTTTCTTTATTAATCCATATGGTGCCGCTAAAGGCCAAGTCTTGCTCTCTTCTGGGATAAACCTGCAACCTATAGCAGCTGTCTTTTCCCACTAAGACCGAGTCTAGCAAATCATAATCATAGAAAACTTTCCAGCCATCAGCTATAGGTGAAATGAACTCCTTATCCAGAATATTCAACCAATTTTTATAGAAATTATATTCCTGAAAGACAGAGCCTGTAATTTGAGAAGTAGTAGAGCCATCTGTGATACCGACCCCAGTGACTTTAGACTTTTCAACGATCTCTTTCTTCAGTTCAGGATTATTCCGGTAATAAAATTTGGAAATGGTCTCTGAGAAAAAAACAGGCAGAATTTTTTCTCCCTCATCGTTGGTCAATTGCCGGATGCTGTCCAAAACAGCGGTTACTTTCTGGACTGTTTTTCTTTGGGTAAACCTGTCCGAAACCTGATCTATATCAATCTCTATTTTTGTATAGTTCTTGGTTTCATATGCCTCCAAACTTCTTTTGTCAAAATCCTTCCTTTTATCAACCGCCCTTCTGATGATCTCAAAAGCCGGATTTTCACCAGCCTCAAATACAAAAGCTTCCAATTCAAAGTCAGATGGTCTGAGTTGGAAATTAAGGGTTTGATTAGCTGAAGATCCAATTTTTTTGGATTGGGTGATATATCCCAGATAGCTTACCCGAACGCTATCTGCCTCTCCCGAAAAGCTCAATTCATAATTTCCTTCGAAATCAGTATTCATTCCCTTTCCTGTTCCTAGGACCAAAACCGAAGCAAAAGGAATTGGATCACCTGTTTCTGCATCGGTCACTTTGCCCTTGATTGTCACTTGGGCGTAAGAAAAACTCAGGGAAAAGAATAAAAATGTGAGAGAAAACAGTCGCTTCATTTAGAAATTCCGCATGGAAATATTAGCACAGCTGCAAATATAATTTCATTCCGCTGCCATGAAGTCCAAAATGAAATATAATTTCCAATTTGAAGAAAGACTAACCCACCCTAGATTCAATTTTGTTGCTCGATCTAATATATTTGGGCTTTCAAAGAATAATCTATGGTTTACGATATTGCGATTGTCGGAGGTGGAATTGTCGGATTGGCTACAGGGCTTAAACTTATCAAATCAAAGCCTGAGCTGAAAATCGTTATTCTCGAAAAAGAAGAGCAGCTGGCGAAGCATCAAACCGGAAATAATTCCGGAGTAATTCACTCTGGGCTCTACTATAAACCAGGCTCCTTAAAAGCCATCAACTGTATCAATGGATACCATGAATTGGTAAACTTTTGCCAGAAGGAAAAAATCCCCTATGAAATAACCGGAAAAGTGGTTGTCGCTACCCGGGAGGAGCAAAAGCCTTTATTGGAAAATCTTTGGAAAAGAGGTTTGGAAAATGGCTTGACCGGCACGCGCAAAATCAGTTTGGATGAATTGAAAGAGTACGAACCACATTGTGCAGGGGTGGCGGCTATTCATGTCCCACAAACTGGAATAGTAGATTATTACCAGGTTGCTTTAGCTTATGGGAGAAAATTCATGCAGCTCGGCGGAAGTATTTTATTGAAACATAAAGTATTGAAAATAAGCACTTCAAATAATATCAATACAATTGAAACTTCAATAAAAACCATAGAATCTAAGTTGGTCATCAACTGTGCAGGTTTATATTCAGATAAAATTGCCAGAATGAATAGCGATGAGGCAGATGATGTAAAAATCATTCCTTTTAGAGGCGAATATTACAAGCTCAAAAAAGAAAAGGAATATCTGGTGAAGAACTTAATTTACCCGGTTCCAGATCCAAACTTCCCATTTTTAGGAGTGCATTTCACAAGAATGATGAAAGGTGGCGTGGAAGCAGGACCCAATGCAGTTTTGGCTTTTAAAAGAGAGGGCTATAAAAAGTCTCAGATTAATTTTTCAGAATTAGCGGAAACTTTGGCCTGGCCTGGATTCCAAAAAGTTGCTGCAAAATATTGGAAAACCGGTTTTGGAGAATTATATCGCTCATTTTCCAAAGCTGCCTTCACGAAAGCACTACAGGAATTGATACCGGAAATTCAGGAATCAGATTTGGTAGATGGTGGAGCAGGTGTGAGAGCTCAAGCCTGCGATCGAAGCGGTGGATTGTTGGATGATTTCGCTATCAGAGAGAGTGCAACAGTCATCAATGTATTAAATGCTCCATCTCCAGCTGCCACCAGTTCCCTATCCATTGGAGGTACTGTAGCCTCTATGGCTCTCAAGCGCTTTGAATAATCAAACCTGAGTATTGACAGTATCAGGGAAATATCTATTGGCTAGCTTTATCATTTCATCGCCTTTGACCAGGTCATGAACACTCATTTCAGAAGTATGATAGTGCCCTGAAGCCCCCAATAATTCCATTACAGCGTGAACTGTGTTTTTATGGAAATTGTAAACGCGCTCAGCTTTATCTGGAACCACCAACCCTTTTACCAAACCTCTTCTTTGAGTTGCCACTCCAGTTGGGCAATCGTTGGTATTACACCTTAAAGCTTGAATACAACCCAAGCTAAACATAAAGCCTCTGGCTGAATTACATATATCGGCTCCCAAAGCAATATTTTTCAAAATCGAAAAAGCACTCAATGCTTTCCCTGATGCTATGATTGTAATCTTATCCCTGAGATTGAATTTTTCCAATGCAGCTCTCACAAAGATCAAGGCTGGCTCCAGCGGTAAGCCAACACTGTCTGAAAATTCCAGAGGAGCCGCACCAGTTCCTCCTTCTGCTCCATCTATTGTGATGAAATCAGGTAAACATTCCTGACTGATCATCTCCTTGCAGATTTCTATAAATTCTTCTGTGCGACCAATGCAAAGTTTAATTCCGACCGGTTTACCGCCTGACAACTCTCTCAATTGTTGTACAAAAGCTATCATTCCTTTAGGATCGGAAAATGCCTTGTGAGATGGAGGGGATAATACAGTAGTTCCGGGTTCTAGTCCCCTGATTTTTGCAATTTCAGAAGTGTTTTTAATGCCCGGTAAAACTCCACCATGCCCAGGTTTTGCGCCTTGGGATATTTTCAACTCTATTAGTTTCACTTCAGGTAACTGAGCTTTTTCTTTAAAACTTTCAGGGTCAAAATTTCCATCCTTGTCCCTGCATCCGAAATAACCAGTTCCGATTTGCCAGCATAAATCTCCTCCTGACAAATGATAACTGGAAATCCCTCCTTCTCCCGTATTATGATAGAAATTACCTTTTTGAGCTCCTAGATTTAATGCTTTGATAGCGTTGGAACTAAGAGAGCCAAAACTCATTGCTGAAATATTAAAAATCGAGGCTGAATATGGTTGAGCGCAAGAATGAGTACCGATCGTAACACGAAGATCTTCCTCTCTGGGACTTACGGCGTATATACTGTGTCTTAAAGCTATATAGTCCTCTCCATCAATATCCTTTTGAGTTCCAAAAGGATGTGTGTCATTGACTCCTTTGGCTCTTCTATAAGCCAAGGCTCTTAGATTTCTGGAAAATGGTCTTCCATCGGTATTGCTCTCAATGAAGTATTGCTGGATTTCGGGACTGATAGATTCCAAAATGTATCTAAAATGCCCGACAACGGGAAAATTCCGAAGGATCGCATGTTTCTTTTGAATAGAATCATAAATACCCAATGCAGTCAAAGAGGCCAAAACAATCAGGAAAAAATATCCAAAGCTAAATTCCCGAAGTTCACTAAACCACATGAGAAATAAAGTGAGGAGGAAAATGAGGAGAATGGATAAAAAGAAAAGCTTCCGCATTCCAAAGGTGGGTTTGATGGAATACTAATATAGTAAAGCTAAATCAGTTTCCTTTAAGCAAGCAGAAATTCCAAAAATCGATATTCTGCCCAAGTAAATTCGTCACCTTTTAGGGTAAATCCCGTATGCCCGCCCCTCTTCGGCATTTCTAAAATAATCTCTTTCTTCTTTCTCGCTAAATCTACCGGATAGCAAGCCTGACCCAGCAAAGGATCATTGAGCGCATTGAAAATCAATGTAGGAATCTGAATATCCTGCATCCAATTATCAGCACTGACTGATTGATAAAAGTCTTCTGCATTTTTAAACCCATGCAGTTTGGCCGTAAAATGGGTGTCAAAGGTGTCAAAGTCCTTGACTTTGTCCAGCAGCTCCAAGTCGATCAATTGCGGATATTGGGCTGACTTAAGCATCATCTTTTTTTTGAGTTTACCCAAAAACCGATTTTTGTAAAAACTATTAGAAGGGTATTTTAAAGTGGCTGCACTTGAAGGCAAATTACAGGGCGTGGAATATACCGCAACTTTGACAATTTCTGATGGGATATGTTTACCTTTTTCGCCTAGGTATTTTAAGGTTTGAGCCCCTCCCATGCTGATTCCACAGAGATATATTTCCTTATAATTTTCTGTATTTCTAGTATGTTCGATTACCGTATCCAAATCATAGCTCGCTCCATGATGATAAAGGATAGGCTGCAGATTCATTTCTCCACCACAGCTTCTATTATTCCAAGCAAGAACATCAACATGATGTTGATTAAATAATTTTGCCAAACCCATTGCATAATGCCTATAGGAATCTCCTTCCAAGCCATGAGAAATAATCAAAAGTTTATCGCTTCCAACTTTCGACCAATCAAGATTTAAAAAATCATCATCAGGAGTATGAATCTTTTCTCTTTCATAGGTTAGCCCTTTGATTTTTCGAAATAAACTCGGGACTATAGTTTCGAAATGACCATTGATTAAATAACTGGGACCCTGGTACGAAGAGGAATCAATAATTGGCATATCCTAAAAATGGAAATTGGAATTGAATTTTAAGTACAGCAGGGTGTTGAAGCCCCTCTGAAGAGATATCAATCTCAAAAAAAATACTTTTTGATCAATTATTTAAGAGTTTGGCTGTTTCTTCGATAGCTGTTTCCAGTTTTTCATGAAGTAAATGGAAATGTCCTTCGAAAGCCTGATTAAAGCCCTCGGATTCTAAAATATCTTTTCCTTCTTGTAGGATAATTGATAAATCTTCAAACTCAAACATACCCAAGGTAGGTTTGACCTTATGTCTGATTTGTTGGATTTTAACTTCATCTTTTTCATGAAAACCTTCAGCATATTTGGTTTTCAATTCAAGTAATCCTGCATGGATAGCAGTGGTTAATTCCATTCTAAATTCCTCATCACCTTCGGCCATTTCTAGGATCCGTTGGTTCAGTTCAGGATAAGCTAAACTCATATCGCGCTATTGATAATAGTTTTTCCTGCCAGAAAACCCGTCGACCATGCAGCCTGAAAATTAAAACCTCCAGTAATACCGTCCACGTTAAGTACTTCTCCAGCAAAGTATAAATTTGGGTGAAACTTACTTGCCATTGTTTCAGGATCCACCTCATTCAATTGAACACCTCCTGCAGTTACGAATTCTTCTTTGAAAGTGGTTTTACCTTTGACAGTCAAAATATAGCAAAAAAGATGCTGAACCAATTTATTAATTTGCTTTTTGGCCAAGTTTCCGTAAATCTGTCCTTCTTCAATTAGTGATTTTTCCAAGATATGCTCCCATAATCTGCCTGGAATGTCAAAAAGTGGGTAATTTTTAACTTTTCTGGATGAATGCGCTTGGATATAATTTCTTATCTGATTTTGATAATCCTCTTCACCAAAATCCTGATTCCAGTTAATTATCGCTTTTGCCTGATATTCTTTTTCATGAAGCCAAGCTGCTCCAAAGGCTGAAAGCTTTAAAACTGCCGGACCACTCACTCCCCAATGAGTGATCAAAACCGGACCTTGATAGGAAAGTTTGGTACCCTCCAACCTCACATAGGCATTCGGTAATGATAAACCCATTAATTCACGAATGGATTCTTGTGGAGTATTGAAAGTGAAAAGGGAAGGTATAGGTGATGCAATAGTGTGCTTAAGACCCTTTAAAAATTGATAACCTTCAGTTTTAGGATGACCTCCACTACAAATTACCACTTTATCAAATTGCCGGGAGCCGGAATCAAAATGAAGAGTCCAGGTATTCCCATTGGCCTCCATACGCTTTAGATTCATTCCAGTTTCGATTCGAATATTTTTCGCTTTGGCTTCTTTCAGTAAAGCTTCAATTATAGAAGAAGATTGATCACTAACAGGAAAAACCCTACCATCTGATTCAATTTTTAACTGAACACCTCGGGACTCAAACCACTGAAAAGTATCTTCCTGCTTGAAATGCCTAAAAACCTTTTTTAAGAACTTTTCTCCTCTTGGGTAATTCTTTACCAACTTGGCTATTTCCATAGGACGGTGAGTGACATTGCATCTTCCTCCACCGGATATTTTTACTTTGGAAAGTAGCTTTGGAGTTTTCTCAAAAATGAATACTTCATTGTGAGGTGAAGCAGCATGAATCGCAGCAAAGAACCCGGCTGCCCCTCCCCCAATAATTGCAGTTTTCACTTTAATTTATTGATTTGTAGAAAGTTAAATACTTTATCTTTTACGGGTAAATGAACCTAAAATACCACGCGTCAATTCTCGGAAAATAGTTCTTCCCAATTGCCTAACCATGGTATTTTTACTCAACTCCTCGATTAGAGATTCGTCTTCTTTGGTACGACTTGCTGTTTTGGATCTTGAAGATGGACCAGGCAAAACAGCTTTTTCCTGTTCTTTTTCAATTTGGTTCATCTTCTTTTCCAGCAACTCAAATGCACTTTCTCTGTCTATATCTTCATTGTATTTTGAGGTCAAAGAAGATTTATTAACCAAATCATCTATTTCTGAATTGGTTAAAATGTCCATTCTTGAAATTGGCGCTCTGACAAGGGTATGAGCCAAAGGTGTAGGAATACCTTTTTCATTCAAAGCAGTAATTAAGGCTTCTCCTATCCCCATGGAGGTCAATACTTTGGAAGTATCATAAAACGGAGAGTCAGGGTAATTTTCAGCAGTTTTAGTGATGGCTTTCCTGTCCTTTGCTGTAAAGGCTCTTAAAGCATGCTGGACCTTTAAACCTAATTGTCCTAGGACAGAATCTGGAACGTCTGTAGGGGTTTGCGTACAAAAATACACCCCAACACCTTTTGAACGAATCAACTTGATAATTGCTTCAATCTTCTCTAAAAGATCTTTGGAAGCAGTAGAAAAAACTAAGTGTGCTTCGTCTATAAACAAACAAAGCTTAGGTTGATCAGCATCTCCTTGCTCTGGAAAGGTTTCATAAATCTCAGAAAGAATGCTGAGCATGAAGGTAGAAAAGAGTTTGGGCGTAGATTGGATATCAGTCAATCGAATCACAGAAATGACACCTTTTCCATTTTTAGTTCTTACGAAGTCTTCCACGTCAAAGGATTTCTCTCCGAAAAACCTTTCAGCACCCTGTTGCTCAAGTTCTATAATCTTTCGCATGATGGTATTCACCGATGCTGAGGATACACTTCCAAATTCCTTTGTGATAGCTTCTTTGCCCTCATTAACGATAAACTGAAGCACCCTTTTCAGATCTTTCAAATCTACCAACGGAAGATGATGTGTATCACAATATCTAAATACCAAAGAGATAACTCCTCCCTGCGTATCATTCAAATCCAAAATTTGAGAAATCAGGATGGGACCAAATTCAGAAACTGTAGCCTTTAATTTGACACCTTTCTCCTTAGAGATAGACATTAATTCTACGGGTAAGCCCATCGGCTCATAGTCTACCCCTATTTTTTGAGATCTTTTTAAGATGAAGTCTGAAGCTTCTCCAGGTTGAGCCAAGCCAGATAAATCTCCCTTCAAATCCATCAAAACCGATGGAACACCTTTTAATGAGAGCTGTTCTGCAATTACCTGAAGAGTTTTGGTTTTACCTGTTCCTGTGGCACCTGCTATCAAGCCGTGTCTGTTCATGGTTTTAAGAGGCACCTTGATTTGGGCTCCTGAAACTGCCTCTCCATTTAGGATACCAGTTCCCATGATGATATAGTCTTTTTTATAAACCTGACCTTCAGCCAGATGGGAGATAAACTTTTCTTCTTGACTCATCTTCTTTACTGATTTGAATGACAAACTACAAAAAAAACCTTGATGCAGGTCGCAAAAAGGTTTTTTTGAAATTAGATAAAAGGGAAACTTAATGAGTTACAACAGGATCCAATGCTTTTGCTTGGGCTACAAAATCCTCTACTCTGGATAATGCAGGAATAGCTCTTGTGAGTTTCTTTTCAGCATTGGTTTTTACCAAAGCAGCATGAAGATTTTCTGCATTACGATTTCTTAATTCTTTTACAGTATCAACTCCGGCTGCTTTGAGTAATTCTGCAAATTGACTGGCAATGCCATTGATTCTGAAAAGATCTGCCATATTGACCCAATCCAAAATTTTTCCTTCATCTATACCCGAAGCATCTGCAATTTTCTTTCTTCCAGATTTAGAAGCTCCATGTTGTAGCAAGCCTTCTACTGTTTTTACTCCAGCTTTTGCTAGTTTTTCCTTGAATACAGGTCCGATACCTTCAATAGCATCAATTGATTTTGCCATGTTATTAGTGTTTAGGTTAAAATGTTTCTTGACTCTAGCTTTTTAATCAGGTGATTAAACAAAACTATTATCCTAAAATAAAGACAATTTTTATCTTCCAAAATCCATTTTAAAGAATGTTTTAAAAAAACTCCATTTACAAACATTAACTTTCGTCTTCAAAAGCAAGTTTGTAACCTTGAAATTAAAATTGATTCAACCCGTGTTTTCAAAATATCTGCCACTATTCATCGGTATTTTCTTCCTAATTTCTTTTGCCTCTATAGCTCAGGGAGTTCCCAATCTTGGTCAGACTGACCGTTGGATGAAAGGTGCCCTAGCTGCCATGGAAAGACAGGATTATACCACTGCCAATTCCATATTCAGAAACCTGATCGACTCAGGATTACCCTTACCGGAAGAAATGCCCTATTATTTTGCAGAGACACTTTATCAGTTAGGTCAATATGATAATAGCTCCAACTTTTTGAATAAATATTTAGAAATTAATGGTTTCAGGGGAGCTAATTATCAAGGAGCACAAGAATTACAGAAAAAGCTGGAAGGGCCGCTCAAAGATATCATTCAATGTCAGCTCTGTGATAGAAAGGGCTATAGACTTGAACCCTGTTCAAACTGTGGAGGAAAGCAGAAATTAGAACAAAGTTGTACCTATTGTCGAGGCAAAGGTATTGTAGGATGCAGTAAGTGTGCAGCTACTGGAATGATTACAAAAAGGAATATTTTCAATATAGTTGAATACTTCGAATGCGACCGATGCGGAGGTGATGGAAGGTTGACTTGTCCCAACTGTCAAGGAAGCCTCAAAGAAATCAGTGAATGTAAAGTATGTGGAGGCACAGGAAGTTTGTCTACTGAACTCATTTGCAATCATCAAAAAATCGAGCATAAACATTAAAAAAAATCCCGCACGAAGCGGGATTTTTTAATTACAGTACTTTTCTAAAGCTTCTTTAGCTCCTGGATATTCCAAGCCATTTGCTAGCTGAAAATCTTCACAGCCTCCTCTTTTTTTATTGGTAGCTACTTTAAGCATTCCTCTATTAAAATAAGCCTGTGCAAAATCTTTGTCAAGCTTAATCGCATTATTATAGGCCTTCATCGCGTCTAGGGTATTTCCCAACTGATGAAGAGCTCTACCCTTCATAAAAGAAGCTGCTGCAGGAGCTCCTGAGATTTCTTCTGCCCTATTTGCAAAAAGCAAGGACTTAGAATACTCTTTGTTGAGATAATGGATATTGGCAATGCTTAAAAGAATCTGAAAGTTGTTAGGATCGATTTGCATCGCTTTTTCAAAATCATTCAATGCAGAATCATATTGGCCCTGCTCTTCAAATGCCCTTCCCCTGTTATAAAGGGAAGTAACATCATTAGGATTAAATTTCAGGGTTTCTGAATATTCGCCTACAGCTTCTTCATATTTACCCTTGTTGAAATAAGCATCCCCTTTGTTTTGCTTTGAATTAGAACAAGCCAGAAATGTTGCACTTAATAGTACAACACACCCGGCTCGGAGTAACATTTTCATAATAGTTGGTTTAGACTGCTACGTTATTTTCTCTCAATGCATCATTCAGTGAGGTTTTCAAATCCGTAGAAGCTTTTCTTTGACCGATGATCAATGCACAAGGAACTTGGAAAGTACCAGCACTGAATTCTTTGCTGATTGATCCTGGAATAACCACCGAACGAGGTGGAACATAACCTTTATATTCTTTAGGCTCAGAACCCGTCACATCAATGATTTTTGAGCTGGCTGTCAAAGTCACACCGGCACCGATTACCGCTTCTTTTCCTATTCTCACTCCTTCTACGATGATCGCTCTAGAGCCAACAAAAGCTCCATCCTCTACAATTACCGGAGCTGCCTGAACAGGTTCTAGCACACCTCCGATACCTACACCGCCACTTAAATGAACATTTTTGCCGATTTGAGCACAAGAACCGACAGTTGCCCAGGTATCAACCATCGTGCCACTGTCCACAAAGGCACCGATATTAACATAACTTGGCATCATGACCACTCCGCTTGCTAGATGTGCACCATATCGAGCTACAGCATGAGGAACTACACGAACACCTTGCTTGGCATAATTGGTCTTAAGCGCCATTTTATCATGAAATTCAAAAGGCCCAACTTCAATAGTTTGCATTTTCTGAATTGGAAAATACAGGATTACTGCCTTCTTCACCCAGTCATTTACCTTCCATGAACCATCTTCCTGTGGTTCAGCTACACGAATTTGACCCGCGTCCAAATCGGCGATGATAGTTTTGATGGCGATTTCGGTATCTTTTTCCTTAAGATATTCTCTTTTTTCCCAAGCTCTTTCGATGATTTCTCTGAGTTCCATTAAATTGTTTAGTTTCGTTTATGCATGTTGAATCGGCCTATAAGACTCCTGTACTGATCGCTTCAAGCTTAAAACCTATACAGGATACAAGAGCTTTTGCGAAGCTTGGCCTTTCGCTGCGTGAAACAAATAAATACAGGCTAAACTTCATAGGCTTTTCCTCTAAAAGACCTTTAAAATCCAGTGATGTTAGATATTTTTATTCTATCAGCGATATAAAATCTTTTTGGCAGAGAGCCTTTTTGCCGATCCGATTTCTATACCTAACCATCAAAACAAGGCCAAAAGTTCTCATTTGTTGTACTTGGGAATATTTATTGCCCGCTACACTCCTCAAATTTTTCCTGAGATATAGCTTGATTTATGATGTTCAGGAAAATTATCTAGCCAATCAAAATCTTCCTAATTCAAGAAGTTCTTTGGCTAAAAGCCTCTCAAAAACAGTCATTTTTTTATCAGAAAGATTGGCCTCCGTCGATTATTATCTCTTGGCTGAATCTTGCTATGCTATAGAAATGCCGAAAAAGAAACCAGCGCTAATACTCCCTAATTTATTTCAGGGAAAGATCAGAAAAACAAAGCCATTTAAGGTCGATGAAAAACCAGAGATCCATCTCTTAGTTACTGGTACCCTTAGCCCTGCATTTGGTACCTTAGACGCCTTAAAATGGGTTGATATACTTATCCAAGACTTCCCACAAATTAAGCTTCATGTTATCGGGCATTGCACAATTGAGAAATTCGGGGAAGAGCTGACTGATTTTGTTATAAACAAATCCTACATCAATCTTGAAATTTCCAGGCAACCTATAGCTCATGAGCAAATCATTGAAGCTATGGAACTGGCCGACTTTGTACTCTTACCTTATAAACAAAGCCCTGAAATAGCTCCCAAAATGCCGACTAAACTGTATGAATGTGCCGGTTTAGGGAAAGCAGTTTTACATAGTCCTAATCCCAATTGGGAGAACTTTTTGTCTCAATTTGGAGGAGGTAAATCAATTGACTTTTTAGACTTATTAAATGCTAGATCTTCTTTCAAGGTAGCATTATCCAATTATTACTTTCAAGGAGAAATCCCATCAGAAATCCATTGGGATACGGTTAAGCCTGATTTCCAGAGATTAATCCAATCTCTCTCTTAGTACAATTCCCTACCCCGGGGATAAGTGGAAAACTTATCCACCAATCAACTCCTTTTTACACTCGATTTTCATAAATGGAAACTCATTTCCAAAGTACCCTATTGAGGTTATTTTATGAAATGTATATTTTTAAAATATTGATATAAAGCATTTTAACCCATTTTTTAGATAGTATTAATTTATATTTTAGCCTAGACTAAAATCCAAATCACAATAAAAATGAGCTTATCCACAGGCGATTTAGACGGTTTCAAATTATATTTTAGCTATATCTAAAAATATTTTTATCTTTGTCTTATTAAATTCCAGACGATGAACTTGACCACAGCTGAAGAGAATTATTTAAAAGCCATTTACCATCTCTCCGATGGTGGAAAAAAATCTGTATCAACCAATGATGTTGCTGGTGAAATGAATACCAAGCCGGCCTCTGTCTCTGATATGCTCCGTAAGCTTGGAGAGAAAGAAGTGATTGAGTACCGAAAATATTACGGGGTCAATATTACCGATGAAGGAAAAAAGAGAGCCTTACAAACTATCCGGAAACACAGACTGTGGGAAGTTTTTTTGGTTGAGAAACTCAACTTTGCTTGGGATGAAGTTCATGAGGTCGCAGAAGAACTTGAACACATACAGTCTCCCCTACTGATCCAAAGGCTGGATGCATTTCTTAATTATCCGAAATTTGATCCTCACGGTGATCCAATACCGGATGAATTTGGGGATGTCAGAGCAAGACCAAGGATTCCATTAAATGAAATGGAGCTTAATCAATCCGGTCAGATCGTGGCGGTGAAAGATAGTTCCGCTGCCTTCTTGAGATATCTTGATAAAGTCGGAGCTTACATTGGGGCGAGAATCAAAGTTTTGGACAAGGTAGAGTTTGATGGTTCTTTGGAAATATTGGTTGATCAAAAGAAAAATATCTTTATGTCCAAGGATGTTGCCGGTAACATTTTGGTGCTTCAGTCATGATCAGGGTTTATCCTATTCTAATTTGTATCCTTTTACTTTCATCCTGTAAGTTTCGTGAAACCGAAAAAAATGGATTACCGGTGATCGTAACCACCACTTCCATTTTGGCTGATGGAATTAAAAATCTTGTTGGAGAAAATGCTCGGGTTATCGCCTTAATGCCTGCTGGAGTTGACCCGCATTTATATAAAGCTTCAGTAAGGGATTTGGATCTTTTGCAGGATGCAGATTTAGTCATTTACCATGGATTGTACTTAGAAGGTAAAATGACGGAAATATTTGAAAAATTAGCCTTTAGCAAAGATTTGATTAATGTTTCGAAGCAAATACCCGATTCATTATTGATTAGAGCAGGGCCTGAAGCTCATAGTGTAGATCCACATATTTGGTTCGATGTTTCCCTTTGGACAATGGCTATGCAATTCGCTTCTGAAGAAATTATCGCCTGGAAACCGGAATGGAAAAGCACTATTGAATCAAATTCAAAACAGTATTTCCAGCAATTGGATCAGCTACATCAAGAAGTCATAGATAAAGCCCAACTCTTGAATCAGAGTCAGCAAGCATTAATTACGGCGCATGATGCTTTTGCCTATTTTGGTAAAGCTTATTCTATCGAAGTTAAGGGTCTACAAGGACTATCCACCTTAAGCGAACCGGGTCTTAGAGATCTTACCGGTCTCGTTCAATTTATTGTAGATAGAAATATCAAAGCGGTATTTGCAGAGCAAACCATTTCCCCAAAAGCCATTAAAGCTGTAGTGGCAGGATGTGAAAATGCAGGCCATCCTATCCAATTAGCCGGACCATTATACACTGACAGTCTGGATGGTCCTGAAACTCCGGCGGGAACTTACATAGGTATGTTCCGCTCCAATATTGAAACCATATTCAAAAGCCTATTGCCATGATCCAACAAGTAGAAAATCCAATTTTAGAAATCCATGATCTAACGGTGAGTTATGATCAATCGCCTGTCTTATGGAACGTGGATTTAAGCTTGCCTGAAGGAAAGCTGATTGGAATCTTAGGGCCTAATGGAGCTGGTAAATCAACCTTGATCAAGGCTATCATGGGTTTGGTCCAGGCTAGTGGAGGTTATGTTAAAATTTTCGATAAGGATTTGGACCAAGTAAGAAACCGGATCAGCTATGTTCCCCAACGGGAATCTGTAGATTGGAATTTCCCTGCTTCTGTTTTGGATGTAGTGCTTATGGGTACCTATGGGAAATTGGGCCTATTCAAAAGGCCTGGGAAAAAAGAAAAAGAGCTTGCTCATAGTTGTCTGGAAAAGGTAGGAATGAGTGCCTTTGCCTCTCGGCAAATTTCCGAACTATCAGGCGGACAACAGCAAAGAGTCTTTATTGCAAGAGCTTTAGCACAGGAAGCTGATTTGTATTTGATGGATGAGCCTTTTGCAGGAGTGGATATGGCAACTGAAACTGCCATTTTCCAATTACTACAGGAAATGAGTAAGGAAGGAAAGACTATCGTCGTGGTGCATCATGATATACATTCAGCAATGAGTTACTTCGAATGGATCATCATGCTCAACTTACACTTGGTGGCCTCAGGCCCGAAGCAAGAGGTAGTTAGTGAAGAACTACTCAGAAAAACATACGGAGGAAAGTTAAATCTCCTGACCAAAGTAACTGACCTCATCCGTAAGAAAGAATTCAATCCACTTAAAAACTGATATGGAGGATTTTCTCTATTTCTTTTCATTCCAAGACTCTTCCATCCTATTTATAGTGATGGGGATTACCTTATTGGGTATAGGGTCAGCCTATGTGGGTACTTTCAGTTTTTTGGATAACAAGGCCCTTCTCGGGGATGCCATCTCTCATGCAGTATTGCCAGGTATATGTTTGGGGTTCATTTTAGCAGGTGAAAAAAATCCGTTTTACATAGTCGGAGGAGCCATTTTCTCCGGAGCTCTTGCTACTTTTTTGAGTTCATGGCTTAAAGAAAACACCAAACTGAGCGAGGATTCTATCATAGCTGTAATCCTATCTGTTTTTTTCGGTTTTGGCATCGTGCTTTTGACTATGATCCAAAAGACAGGCAATCCAGAAATGGCCGGATTAAATCAGTTTATTTTCGGCAATGCCATAGGAATACTGGAAGAAGACCTTTGGGTTTATGGCTCCCTATCACTATTGATTATTCTAACGCTCAGTTTACTGCTAAAAGAATTCAGTCTTCTGGTTTTCAATGCTGAATATGGAAAAGCAATCGGCTTTCCCATGAAGGGAATTCGTGTTGTCTTCAACATTTTAATGATCCTTTCAGTAGTCATCGGTATTCAGGCAATTGGAGTTGTCTTGATGGCAGCCTTATTGATCACCCCTGGAGCAGCAGCTAGGTTTTGGACTGATAGGCTCGGAACGCTTTTGATTTTGGCGGCTCTTTTTGCGATTATTTCCGGAATAGTCGGAACCTACATTTCGTTTATCATCCCCCAAATGCCAACCGGTCCTTGGGTTGTGGTCAGCCTATCAACCCTGGCTTTGATTTCTTTTCTTTTCGCTCCAAAAAAGGGAGTTCTATTCCGTTTTATTTCCCGTCAATCTTATTTAAAAAAGACGCATAAGGAGCATGTGCTTAAGAGTCTTTACAAAGCAATGGAGAAGCAAAAATCCGGGCTTCAAATCCAAGAACTTCTTTCAATGTATCCAGTCCATAAAACTGAAACTTTGAAATCAATTAAAACTCTAAATAAAATAAATCAATTAACTGTTAAAGAAGGTTTTATAGAATTAAATGAGAGTGGAAAGAAAGAAGCAAAAAGGATTGTAAGACTACATAGATTGTGGGAATTGTATTTGAATGAATACATGAATATCGCCCCTGATCACGTACATGATTCTGCTGAAAAATTAGAACATTTGATCACTCCTGAATTAGAGGAGCTTTTAGATAACAGATTGAATTATCCAAAGCTAGATCCTCATCAGGAAAATATCCCAAGAGACCATGATGACCATTGATACCAATGCTTTTCTGATCATTTTCACAGCATCCCTGATTGCCATTTCCTGTGGACTTTTGGGAGTATTTATGATGCTTCGCAAAATGTCTATGACAGGAGATGCTATTTCACATGCAGTATTGCCTGGAATTGTCATTGGCTTTTTTATTTCCGGAACCCAGAGAGGTATTGAGGTGATTATTGGAGCCGGTTTACTGGGAATTTTAGCCACGCTTATCATTGATTGGTTGAGAAAAAAAGCCAAAGTTCAATTGGACGCTTCAATTGGTATCACCTTCACTCTATTATTCGCTATCGGAATAATTCTGATCAATATGCTTGCCTACAAGGTGGATCTGGATCAGGAATGTGTGCTTTACGGTGAAATCGCCTATTTGCCCATTGATTTATGGATCACCAAATCTGGTTTTAGTCTTGGGCCAAGGATTACTTGGCTGGCTGTTTTAAACCTACTTTTAGTAATCACATTTATTTGGCTGTTATTTAAAGAATTAAAGCTCACAAGTTTTGATGAAAGCTTCGGGATCGTTTTGGGAATTCCTGCAGGTGCCATCAATTTAGCTTTAATGTCTATGGTTTCGTATACAACAGTTAGCAGCTTTGAGGCAGTTGGTGCGATTTTGGTAGTAGCTTTATTAGTAGTGCCTCCAGCCACTGCTTTCCTCTGGACCAAGCAAATCAAGTCTTTAATCAAATTGACGATAGGTATTGGAATCGGAATTTCAGTCATCGGATATTACCTCGCCTTTTGGTTGGATTCTTCGATTGCTGGTATGATGGTTAGCGTTGCCGGTTTCGTTTTCTTGACTTCAGCTGTTTTAACAAGCAAAAAGTCTAAATTTAAATTCGGAACTCAATCTAAGGAGGAGGCGTTTAGTTCCTGAATTACAGCTTATGAAAAAATTATTTCTTCTTTTCTTCCTTTTCACTTTCACTCAATTGGTTTTTGCCCAGCAAGAAATCAAATGGATGAAATTTGAGGATGCTATCGCGGCCAATGAGAAAAATCCTAAGATGCTATTGGTAGATGTATACACCGATTGGTGTGGCTGGTGCAAGAAAATGGATAAGGAAACCTTTACAGATCCAAAGGTGGTAGAATATATCAACGCAAAATTTTATGCGGTAAAATTAAATGCCGAGGATACTAAAAGGACCTTTACTTTTGGTGGCAGAGAATTCAATGAAGCAGAAATGGCTGCAGCCATGAGGGTTCGCTCCTATCCTAATTTTGTGATAATAGAACCGACCTTACAAAATATAGCCCAACTTCCAGGTTACAGACAGCCGGAGCAATTTTTAGCGGGCTTGAATGAATTAATAGAAAAAGCCTTTAGACCAAAGCCATGAGCTTTTCACTCTCCGAGCGAAATGACACTATTATTGCTTTGGCCACACCTCAGGGTGTAGGTGCCATTGCGGTCATCCGACTTTCAGGACCAGATTCTATCAAATTGGTTAATGAGGTTTTTCAGGGGAAAAACCTTGAAAAGCAAGATTCTCATACTATTCATTTTGGAACAATCCGTGATGGCGACAAGATCATAGATGAAGTTCTCGTATCGCTTTTTATAGCTCCCAAATCATTTACCAAGGAAAATGTGGTTGAAATTTCAACTCACGGTTCCTCCTATATCATCAACCAGGTAATTCGCCTTTTCATGAAAAAAGGTGTTCGGCCTGCCAAGCCTGGAGAATTCACTCAGAGAGCTTTTCTGAATGGGCAATTTGACTTGGCTCAAGCAGAAGCCGTTGCGGATTTGATACACTCAGACTCTGAAGCTTCCCATCAAGCAGCATTGAATCAAATGAGAGGTGGGTTTTCTTCTGAGATTCAGGAATTGAGATCCAAACTCATTCACTTTGCTTCTATGATTGAGTTGGAGCTTGATTTTACCGAAGAAGACGTGGAATTTGCCAGCAGAGATGACTTGAGAGACTTGGTAGAGAAGTTATTGAGAGTGGTAGAAGAGCTAATTCTCAGCTTTGACCTCGGGAATGTTATCAAAAATGGGGTTCCAACTGTCATAGCAGGAAAACCCAATGCCGGAAAGTCTACCCTACTCAATGCCTTGCTCAATGAGGAAAAAGCCATTGTATCAGATATTGCAGGAACCACTAGGGATTTTATCGAAGATGAAATCAATATTGGTGGAGTGATTTTCCGATTTATCGATACTGCAGGTTTGAGAGAAACCACAGACACGATTGAGGCAATCGGTGTAAGCCGAACTCAGGAGAAAATGAAAACGGCTTCTCTGATTTTATACCTTTTTGATTTGGGTGACACAGACTTAGTAGAGATCAATCGGGATGTCAATAAGCTGGAAAATCTGGGAGTTCCTTTTGTGAAAGTAGCCAATAAGGTAGATAAGGCTAATACCCAATTGATCAGTGAATTAAAAGAAAAGCATCCGGACAGCATTTTTATCTCAGCAGGTCAAAAAGAAAATTTAGAAGGTCTCAAGGCTAAAATTCTGGAGCTGGTCAATTTGGATAAATTCAAAACCGGAAATACCGTGGTGACCAATATTAGGCATTATGATTCATTGACTAAAACCAGGGAATCGCTTTTGGATGTTTTGGGAGGATTGGATCAGGAAGTGACCAATGACTTTTTGGCCATGGATATCAGAAGATCCCTGCATTATCTTGGAGAAATCACCGGTGAGATCACAACCGATGATTTATTGGCGAATATCTTTTCGAAGTTTTGTATCGGGAAGTAAAACGCCCAAATCAAGACAGCCTGTGTCTTAATTATTTTTTCTGGAAAATCGATTGCCTTTTTAGTCAAAAAAAATGCATCTTGAAGACAGTTTTTTCAAGCAAGTTGATTTCTGATGACCGAAAAGTATCTCAAACCCAAACAGGCCCTCAATCCTGCATTCCGAAAAGTAAAACCTAACCGGGTTGCCATTGAGAGCTTTAAATCGAATCTCATTCAACTGATCGACCGAATCAATGAATCTGAATCCGAGGAGTTTCACAAAAATCTGGTCATCGACTTTTTAAAGAAAACCTACTACGATCCCTCCCACTTTGTCAACACCAAAGGCAAAAATGACCTAGTTATCCATACCGGAGATAGTGCCAAATCCAGCGTAGGAGTCATCGTAGAAGCCAAAAAACCAACCAATAAAGCGGATATGATCACTAGGTCTAATCTGAACTACAAGGCTTTTCAGGAACTAGTGTTATACTATCTGCGTGAGCGAATTTCTCATACTAATCTGGAAGTCAAGCATTTGGTTGTCACCAATATTCATGAGTGGTTTATTTTCGATGCACTCGCCTTTGATCGGCATTTTGCCCAGGACAAAGCATTGGTCAAGAAATTCGAGGACTTTGAAGCGGGGAGATTGGCGGAGTTTAAGACGGATTTTTTCTACAAAAACATCGCTGAACCCGCCATCGAAAAGGTAAAGGATCAGATTCCTTTCACCTACTTTGATTTCCGGGACTATGAAAAACCACTGCGAAATACAGACAAAAGCGATGATATCAAGCTGATTGCACTTTTCAAACTCCTTTCACCTGAACATTTACTAAAACTGCCCTTTGCCAACGACAGCAATAGCCTGGACAGACGATTTTACAGCGAACTGCTGCACATTATTGGACTAAGCGAAACCAACGATGGCGGGAAAAAGGTGATCGGGAGAAGTAAGGTTGGGGAGCGGAATGCGGGTTCCATTTTGGAAAGTACCATCACCGAACTGGACAGCTTGGACAAAATCAGCAGATTGGGAAAACCCGGTCTGTTTGGTTCCACCCATGAAGAACGGCTTTTCAACGTTGGCTTAGAGCTCACGATAACTTGGATCAATAGAATCCTCTTTCTCAAGCTATTGGAAGCTCAGTTGATCAATTATCATCAAGGTGACCGCTCTTATTCCTTCCTGAATCGGGATAAAATCAGAAATTATGACGACCTCAATAGCTTATTTTTTAAAGTCTTAGCAAGAAAGTACCAAGACCGATCTGAAGAGATCAAGCAGGTTTTTAGAAATGTTCCTTACCTGAATAGTTCGCTATTTGAGCCGACGGATATGGAACACGACACCCTGTTCATCTCCAATCTCCAAGATGAAAAATCCATCCCGATTATCGGAAGCACGGTTTTGAAAAATGATCAGGGGAAAAAGCGGACTGGAAGTCTTCCCGCTTTGGAATACCTCTTGGAGTTTCTGAATGCCTACGATTTCAGTTCGGAGGGTTCAGAGGACATTCAGGAAGAAAACAAGACCCTGATCAACGCTTCTGTCCTCGGTCTGATATTCGAGAAAATCAATGGCTACAAAGATGGATCCGTGTTTACCCCAGGGTTTATCACCATGTATTTGTCGTCCAAGACAATTCGGAAAACAATCATCCAAAAATTCAATCAGGCCAAAGGGTGGAACTGCCAAAGTTTTGAAGAACTGAAGGAAGACATACAGGAGGAAATCAGATCGGGAAACAGAAAAGAAGTCAGAAGAATAGCCAATGAAATCATCAATAGCCTGAAAATCGTGGATCCCGCGGTCGGGTCCGGACATTTTCTGGTTTCGGTATTAAATGAATTGATTGCCATCAAGAGTGAGTTGAAAATCTTGGTGGATTCCAATTTTGACCCGATCAGTAGTCATGTGGTCGAAGTGGTCAATGATGAATTGATCATTGCTGACTTGGAGGGTAATTTATTTGAATACAGTTATTTAAGTAAAGAAAGCCAACGCATTCAGGAAACGCTTTTTCACGAAAAGCAGACGATTATCGAAAACTGTCTTTTCGGGGTGGACATCAATCCCAACTCCGTCAAAATCTGCCGTTTGAGGCTTTGGATTGAGCTTTTGAAAAGTGCCTATTACAAGGAGTCAAGTACTGGAAAAGGCAACAGCTCTCCCGTTTGCTATGCAGATAGTGAGGAAGTAAGACAGGAATACAAAGACCTTCGAGGTTTTGAAAACCTCAAAGGTCAACGCGAGTTGGAAACCCTTCCCAACATCGACATCAATATCAAAGTTGGTAATTCCCTTGTTTCAAGATTTGAATTGCATTCAGATCTTAAATCCGCTTTAAAAGGGTCTTGGAAAATCGAAGACTACAAAACGGCAGTTTCCACCTACCGCAATGCAAAGAGCAAGGACGAAAAACGGGCCATGGAAGCCCTGATCGCACAGATCAAAACGAACTTCCGATCCGAGATTTCCAAAAACGACCCCAAGATTCTCCGCAAAGCAAAACTTGGTGGGGAACTTTACAACCTGACCAGTCAGACCGGACTCTTCGAGGAATCTGCGAAAGAGAAAAAAATCCGCTTGGCCAAAGTGGAAAAAGTCACCGCGGAGCTTATCAAACTGGAAGCTCAGATCGAGGAAATTAGATCCAATCAGATCTATGAAAATGCCTTTGAATGGCGGTTTGAGTTTCCTGAAGTGCTCAATGACGAAGGTGATTTTGTGGGTTTCGATGTGGTGATCGGCAATCCGCCCTACATCCGACAGGAGGAATTTTCCGAGCTCAAACCTTATCTAAAATCTAGATTCCAAACTTTTGCGGGAACAGCCGATCTCTACGTCTATTTTGTCGAGCTGAGCATGAACCTGCTCCGGGATTCAGGACACTTCGTTTTTATCATTCCCAATAAATGGATGCGTGCCGGATATGGCAAATCGCTCAGGAATTATGTCAAAACCTTCCAAATCAATGAATTATTGGATTTTGGAGATTTGCCTGTATTCGAAGAAGCCACGACTTACCCCTTGATAATTTCCCTTTCCAACTCCTATTCGAGCAAAAATTTCAGAGCGGTAAACTTAGATACACTGGATTTCCCGACTGGAATGGTAAACTACCTCAATGAAAATCAACTCGAAGTCTCCCCTGCCGGTCTCTCCGAAGCTGGCTGGACACTGACTGACAGTCGATCGCAAGCCTTGCTGCTCAAACTCAAATCCCAAGGCGTTCCGCTATCAGAATATGTAGATGGAAAAATTTTCAGGGGAGTACTAACTGGTTTAAACGAAGCCTTTGTGATCGATCTAGCTGCCAAAGAGCGATTAATAGCAGAAGATCCCCGAAGTGCGGATGTGATCAAGCCCTTTTTGGCAGGTAGGGAAATTAAAAGGTTTCAAACCCCTACCCCTGAGAAATATCTGATTCTATTTCCGAAAGGATTCACAATCAAAAGTAATTTACCCGATGGTGACCCTAATAAAATAATTCATGTAAATGAGCCACCAAGATATGGGTACATGGACTATGACCCAGCAAGGGAATGGCTTCAAAAAAATTATCCCGCTATTTCGAATCATCTAAAACCATTTGAAAAAGCAGCAAAAAAGCGAACTGATCAAGGAGATTTTTGGTGGGAATTGAGAGCTTGTGATTACTATAATGAGTTTGAGAAAGAAAAGATTATTTACCCAAATATTTGTAAAAGGCCTGAATTCACATTAGATGATCAATCTCAGTACACCAATCAAAAATGTTTTATTATCTCAAAATTTGATAAAGGTCTATTAGGAATATTAAATAGCAAGATTTCCTATTTCTTATTTGAACAGATTTTGCCAAAATTAAGAGGAGGCTTTTTTGAACCTAGTTATCTCTATTTCAAAGATTTCCCTATACTCAAAGATGATACTGGAAGAATAGATTTACTAGTAGAACAAATCCTTGAAACCAAAAAGCAAGATCCAACCTCGGATACCTCGACTCTTGAAGATGAAATTGACCAATTGGTTTATGAGCTTTATGGGTTGAGTGAGGAGGAGATTGGGATAGTGGAAGGGAGGAAATTATGACCTTGCAAGAAATTCACGACAGATTCTCGGATTACATATTTAAAGTAGAAAAAGAGAAGCATGTTATGGTAACAAACCATAACTACACTTTATTTGAAGAAAATGAAAATGAAAAAAAGGAATTTAAATTCAAAGTTGCAACAGCATTCAATATTTTTAAATTATATAAACAAATTGCTATAATATTTGATGATTTTGGCGAAAGAGAACTTTTTCTAATACCTGAGATATTAACAAGATATTTAAACAATGAAGAATATAAAAATTTGATAATTGAAGTTAAGGACCCAATTGATCCTTCAAGGTTATATACTGGAAAAAACATGCTATTTACTGGAAGGATATTTATTGAATGCAACAGAATAACATATAAAAGAGAAACATTATATAAACATATTGACAATTTAAAATTCACATATAACAACACTCCATTATATTTTTCCATTAGAACTACTGAAGATTACGAGAATATGGACAAAACAACTCTAAAAAACATATTTCTATGCCATGATTTCAACGATAAAGAAATAGTTTATAAAGTAAATGCAGAATTATCAAGAAAGATGTATAATGTATGGTTTGATAAATTTTCAATTAAACCTGGCGATTCTATATTTGAAAAAATATCTGAAGGATTAAATAAATGTGACAATGGATTACTTTTTATAAGCAAATCATTTTTGAAAAATGAAGGGTGGGTAAGATTCGAGCTCCAATCGTTAATTAATAAGCAAGTTTACGAAAAAAAGAAAGTAATTATTCCAATTTGGTTGGATATTGACTTAGATGATTTAAAAGATTATCCTTGGCTTAGAGATAAACTAGCTATAAAATATTCAGAAGAGGTAAAGGAATTTGTGAAGGAAATCGAAAATGGATTAATTTAGAATGAAATATCATTTTGCGAAAAATTACCCAAAAGAAAACGGACCTAAATTATGGGAATTACAATTATTCTTGATGAAAATTTGTGAAAGCTATTTAGGCAAGAAAGATGTCAGTAAGATAATTTATCAGCCTGTATTTAATGACTCACCACCTTGCATTATAAACACTCCTAATTCAGATGGCGCTTTTGCTTCTTTGAGTAGAAATGCAGCAACTTATTGGCCTACTGCTCTATTTGAATTAGCTCACGAAACTGTCCATTTACTGAATCCTGCAATTCGAGCGAATTATTTAGAAGAAGGATTTGCCTCATTATTTTCTTTACAAATGTCAATTGAATATGGGGATTCAAGTGGAAATTACAATAAATCTGAATATCAAATAGCTTTGGAGTTATTACATCAAATTCCAGAGAAAGATTTATGGCAAGTTGGGAGGACAATAAGGGAGAAATTTGGCGCTTTTTCATCTGTTTCTGTTGAAGGATTACTTGAACTATTTCCTCATTGGGGATTATTAATTTGTATGAAACTCCTAACACATTTTAACAATTCCATAAAAAATGAATTTGTTAGATTAGAAATTTTACCAACTCCTTATATAGATATTTCTGGGAAAGAAATAAATAGGTCTGATAATGAGATAAGTTTTCAATTATTGTTTAATGATGAGGTTGTGGGTGATGTCTATGGAATAATTAATGATGTTGGATGTTTAGTAAGTGTGATTAAAATTTATAAGGAAGAACTCAGGAATAAAGGCATCGGATTTAAAATTTTTAAATATTTATTTTTGACTCTCGGAGGCTATCCAAAAATTAAAGTGATTTATGGAAGTTGGCACGCTGGTGGAGAATTTCAAGATTATGAGGATGGAAAATCTACTAATCTTAAAATTTTTAAAGATTCTATAGAAAATGGAAATGACGAGGTGATTTCTGCATTTAGCACCCCAACTGGTAAATGGGCTAGAAAACTAGGCTTCAATAAGTGCAATATAATATCCAATTCCATCGAATCTGTGGAAGTCGAGTTCTACAAAGTAGATTTATAAAATAATGCCCCGCATGCTACCCATCTCCCTAATCATCCTCGGCGGAATTTTATTGGTTTCCGGAATTGTACTTTTGGTTAAATCAAAGCCAATTAAGAACGAATCTCTAAATCAGGCCATTGCGGCGGTAAAAGCTGATGGGGTATTGACCCCAAAAGAAGAAAAGCTCATTCGAGAAATTGCCATCAGTGAAGGAAAAGATGCCGAATTGGCCATCCGTCAGATCAAAAGTGAACTGGAAGAATCGGAAGAAGATTCTGAGACAGAACTGATTGATGTCAACCAAAAAGCTGGATTGGATTTCGAAAAGTTTGTGGTGCAGAAGTTTGACAAGAAATTCTTCAAAATTCGGAATTGGGCAGGCGACAAGTTTGTAGAAGGCAGATATGCCGATACCACTACACAGCCTGATATTCAGCTATCGCTGATTCTTCGTGGTCAGTCCTACCCTCTTGCTGTAGAATGCAAATGGAGATCTGAACCCAAAGGGGATTTTATCCGCTTTGCCAATGAAGGACAATTGGAGCGATATAAAGCATTTGCCCAACAAGAAAACTATCCAGTTTTTATAGTTTTAGGAATTGGTGGAAAACCGTCCAGTCCGGCGGAATTGTATATTTTACCCATTCAAGAGCTGAAAAAGCCTATTCTACACAAGGCAGGATTAGGAAAGTATCGGAAAAAAATTGATTCTGATTTCTTTTTTGACCAAGAGTCGAATAGTTTAAGATAAGGAAACTGTGTCTTAAGATGAATATAAATTAAAATATTGAACCAAAATGTAAGCCTGTAGGTTGACACTATGAAGATTGTTAGTATATTTGAGCGCTCAAAGGACTGTCTTTATGCTGTAAAGTATGATGAGAGTGAGTTGGACGCATTAGAATTACTTCAAAGGTTCTGGGATGATCCAGAAGAATTACGAAAGTTTTTCAAAAAATTTCAGAAGGATTATGAAAATTATTATGGGAAAGCAAAAATCAGTTCCATCGTTGAGAAAGCAATTGAGGATGCAGACACATTATTTGAAACCTTATTCGAATTGGCTGAAGATGAATCAGGAAAACATCTGAGCGAATTTTTTAAACCTTTACACAATAAAGAAGCTGGAAAATCTTACGAACTACAACAGCTAAAAGCTTATGGAACGCTCAGTAATTCATTTTTGCGCGTTTACGCTATACGGTATGGCACATCTTATGTAATTACAGGTGGGGCAATCAAGTTGACTGATCAGATGAAGGATCGGAAGCACACGAAAGTTGAGCTGTATAAACTCAATTTGGTAAGAGATTATCTCAAAGAGAATGGTGAAGATGGGGAGTTCGTTTACTTAGACATTTAAGACAATGAGCATTACGGAAGAGAAAATAAAAAAATTAGCATCAGAAAATCCAACTTCCAATTGGAAGGAAAAAGTTGCCTTTAGAAAAGAAAACAAGGCTTGGCTCAAAAAGTCCTCAAGAATAGCTTTGCGAGTTTTGGATGTTTTGGATGAAAAGCGCTGGAACCAAACTGACTTGGCAAAAGAACTAGGGGTAACTCGACAGCAGGTAAGCAAATTGGTAAAGGGACAGAATGATTTCAAGCTTTCAACCATAACTCAGTTAGAAAAAGCATTGGGAATTCAGTTACAAGCAATCTTGGCTGATGGTGAATTTGTTATGTCAGAAGAAATGATTCAGGAAAGAGTGAATCAAGGTGTTACTGATTATCATAGAAAATGGATGATGACTCAGCAATATTTCGCATTAAAAAATCAAAAATCAGATCCTCAAACTGTGATGGCTGTTGAGTCTACAACCGAGGATGAATATGCTTTAGCAGGATGAGAGCAAAATTTTCACCATTACAATTATTGGATTTCAAGCTTTTGGAATCACATTATGAATTTATCATTCCAAAGGATGATGAGTTGGAGCCTAAAGAGTTATTTGGTGCCTACCACGTCGAAATAGATTTTGATATGAGCCCAATAGATGAAAATGGAGAAGTTCAGCTGGTTACCATGATAGAGGTTAATTTAGGAGGAGAAAGTATAGATTCAGGCTATAAGATTATGGTCGAAGGTGGCGGTACATTCAAACTCAATGAATCAGAAGAAATTGCTGAAGGCTTAAAAAACAACCTTTTAAAGTTTTCGACTTTGAACATGATGATCAATAACCTTCGTAATATCATCTATCAAATAACAAATCTCGGCCCTATGGGCGGGTATCTCCTACCTCCGATTGACATCACTAAACTGCTAAATGATAAGGCTGAAGAACAGGAGACAGAATAATTGTTTTTTAATTAAAAATTAAATTTCTTAAAAACTGTCAAGAAATTCTTGACTGTTCATTCAATTGGCCATCGAAATTTACCCAATTTGAAAAAGCTTAAGCAAAGAAAATATGGTAAGTGGCAAGATCGCGGATATTCAGATTATATTTTTATTAAATGGTTTCACTTTCTATATCGGGAAATAAGTCTTCCACATAAAATCACACTTACTCACCTATTTTGGCCGTGTATTTCAAAATACAATATTTGGACTTAGTATTCTGAAATATGCTTTGTGCATTGTAAATCGATTTTTTTCGAAATAAAATTTTGATAATCCTTTTCAATATCCTAGTTTTCAATGTTTTATGTGAGTTATTGGAAGAAGATAATTCTTCCTTTCACCCACGGTTTCTTTCATAAAACTGACAAAATCTATGAAAATTGGAATACTAGGCGGCACCTCGCTAGCCAAAACTTTAGGAAAAAAATACATTGAAGCAGGTATCAATGTTGTATTTGGAGTTCGCTCTGATTTTGAGGTTGAAGATGAGGAATGGAAGGTTCTCAATAAATTCCATCACAGAATTTGCCCTTACGAATCAGCTATTATTCAGGGAGAAATTATCTTGATCTGCTCTGAAAACGGATACCTTCCAGAAATCTGGTGTGCATTGAAAAATTCAGATACTGAGGATAAAATCATCATTGATTGTACAAATGCCTCATTTATTAAGAAACTCTCCAATTCTCATACCTCTCTTTTGAAGAAAGCAGCTCCCAAGGCTCACTTATTCAAGGCCTTTAATAATCTTGGCGTGGAGTATCCTTTAAATGATGAAATGGGAATAGTCAAAGAAACCTATTACTGTGGAGATGATGTTCCGGAGAAAATCAGAGTTAAAAGAATGATAGAACTCATTGGTTTTAAGGCAATTGATGCAGGAAAAATGTCCAATGCATTTCTCTTGGAAGCCTTTTATCACCTATCCAAAGAAATCACCTGGAATAAAAATGAAAGAAGTAACTACCATTTTAAACTAGTTTCCTTTTAAATGTCAGTTATTTACTAAAATCTTCTATTTTCCGATTTTTCTAATATTTAAGGCAATTAGCGACACGCTTTTTGCCTTAAATTTTATAGTTTCGAATCAACATCTTTAAAAACCCAATTTTGATAAACCCCTTTGGTGGTTTTGCTTAACGAATGAAAAAATTCAACAAGAAAATCCTCGTAATCGACATAGGTGGTTCCAATGTGAAAATTCTAGCAACGGGACAGCCTGAACGTATCAAAATTCCATCTGGAGCAGATTTTACTCCTGAACAAATGATTCCCTTGGTCAGAGAACATGCCGCAAATTGGCAATATGATGTAATTACGATAGGTTTTCCCGGAGTAGTAAAGCATAATAAAATTGTCAATGAACCTGTAAATATGGGTTCGGGTTGGGCTGGTTTTGACTTTCAAGAGGCTTTCGGCTGTCCTTTGAAAATAATTAATGACGCAGCCATGCAAGCATTGGGAAGTTTCGAAGGAAAGAAACTCCTATTCTTGGGCCTTGGAACGGGACTCGGTACGGCTATGGTTTTAAACAAAACTATCATCCCTATCGAAGGTGGCCATTTACCTTATAAAAAGACCACTTTTGAAAGTTATATAGGCAAGCCATACCTCTTCAAGAATGGACAAAAAAGATGGGAAAAACACGTTCACAAGGCTGTTGAAATCTTCTCAGATGCCTTCCAACCTGAGGATATTGTATTGGGAGGAGGGAATTCTAAACTTCTCAATGAAGTCCCTGAAGGTTGTCGCCTAGGAACTAACCAAAATGCCTTTAAAGGAGGCTTTAGAATCTGGGAGGAAGATTTCTTTATTTAAAATTTCGAAGAGGCTGTCTCAAAAGTGCAAATTGTCACATTGAGCGTCCCGACAATTGTACGGGATCGAAATGTAAGCCACAACGATAGAAATGGCCTTCGACTCCCTGTCTGACGTCAGGCAGGCGCTCAGGCAGACACTAGAGCTAATAATGAGACCACCTCTTTTTTATTTTTCAAATTGCTCGAGCTCTTTGGTCTTTCTTTTTTCTAACCTCTTGAAATGGCCCCTTAAAAGAAAGTTATGCTTCAGAGCTTCCATATTCTGATTAAAGCTCTCAGTGCTACTTTCTATATTTTGAATTGTATTCAATAAAGATTCCCTCACCAAGGTATCATTCAACAAAGCTCCAGCAGCTCCTTTTCCTTCTTGGATTTCATTCAAAATAGTTTTTGCCTCCAAAAGTACTCTTTCAGCTTCTTCCCCGGTTTTTAATATTTGATCGATTGATTTTGAAAAATTTGCGCTTAAAATTGTATCAGTGAATACCTGATCGACTAAGCCCTCGCCTTCTTCTAATGTTCTCAGTAGCCTGTTCCCTGCTTGGGCCATCTCAGTGGCTTTTCTACCAGCTAATCGGAATTCATCTACTGCCAAATTGATATTTTCCACCAACATTGTATCTCTCAACAGGCTCCATATCGCCTGACTTTTATTCAATTTGTTAGTAATATCCGCAAGATTTACAAGGGTCTTTTGAAGGTAATCTCCACTCATATCCAGCTTTTTAAGCATATCTTCTGTGCCTACCTGTTCCATGGCAAAAAGTACATCTCCTTCTTCAATTTGGCCAGCCTCCCCCTCTTGTGGAACTATGTGAAGAATTTTATTTCCCATCAATCCATCGGTAGAAATGATGGTAGCCGCATTTTTCTTAATGTGCTCCTGCATTTTTCTTTTAATCAAAAGGCTTACTTCTATGGTTGAATCGTTCGCCATTTCGATTGATTTGACTGTGCCCACGTCCATACCCTGAAACCTCACATTATTTCCAGGAACTAAGCCATTGACATTTTCCACCACTGTCAACAAGGTGATTGAAGTGCCGAAAATATTTTGGTTTTTGCCTATCATATAGAGTGCAAAAACCAAGAATAGCACTCCTGCAATGACTAGTGCGCCTAATTTGGTGTGTTCTATTTTCTTTTTTCCTTTCATAATCAGTCAAAGAATTCCTTGATCTTTGGGTCTTCGGATTTCCTTAAATTTTCGTAAGTATCCTCAGCGTACCTTGTTCCCTCGATGAGCATAATTACTCGATTGGAAGTCATTTTGATACAATTCAAATCATGAGAAATGATCAGGGCTGCAGATTTATATTTTTTCTGAACACTCAGCATCAAATTACTGATTTCACGAGAAGTAATCGGGTCTAGCCCGGTTGTAGGTTCATCGTACATAATTACCTTAGGTTTGAGAATTAAGGCCCTAGCCAGAGCAATTCGCTTTCTCATACCACCTGAAAGTTCGGCTGGCATCATATCTATGGTATGAGATAATCCAACATCTTCCAATGCCTCTTTTACAGCAGCATCAGCACCTTTTTTTCTTTCTTCTTTACTCCAATGTCTCCTTAGAGGAAATTCCAGATTTTCCCTGATTGTCATGGAATCATACAATGCATTGCTTTGGAAAAGAAATCCCACCTCAGCCCGAAGACTATCTAATTCATCCGAATTCAACAGCTGAATATCTTTTCCTAGCACTATCATTTCCCCTGAATCAACTTCCATGAGGCTGATAATGCACTTAATTAATACTGACTTTCCGGAACCTGATTTTCCAAGAATTGCGAGATTTTCTCCAGCGTTGATAGCCATGTTGAAATTGCGGAGAACATGATTATCACCGAATGATTTATTGAGATCTTTTATTTGAATCACTGGTTCCATCTTGTTAACTGAATTAAGTAAGTCCCAACAAGTCCGTGACTTGAACAGCAATCAAATCCAAAACAAATACCACCAAAGAAGCTACAATCACTGCAGTTGTGGCAGATTGGCCTACCCCTTCGGTTCCCTTTTTAGAATTATATCCTTTGTAACAGCCTATAATTCCAATGGCAAATCCAAAGAAAAAGGTCTTGATCAAGGATGGAATTAGATCCCCAAAACTCAAAGCTTCGAAGGCCTGATGCCAAAATAAATTCCAGCTTATATGTCCTCTAATGTTAACCCCAAGATATCCTCCACAAAGCCCAATGGCAATTCCAACACTGGAAAGAATAGGTACCATCACTGTGGAAGCAAGTACTCTGGTTACCACGAGATATTTAAAGGGATTTGTCCCAGAAACTTCCATGGCATCAATCTGCTCTGTAACTCGCATGGAACCCAGTTCAGCGCCCATTCCAGAGCCAATTTTCCCAGCGCAAATCAAGGCCGTAATGACAGGTGAAATTTCGCGAACAAGAGATACAGAGACCATGGAAGGTAAAAGAGATTCAGCTCCAAACTCAACCAAAGTCGGTCTGGATTGAATCGTGAGCACCAAACCCATGATAAACGCGGTAATTCCAACCAGGGTCAATGTTTTATATCCAACCCAAAAACATTGGTTGACAAACTCCTCCCATTCTTGTTTGGGCTTGGTTACAGTTTGAAAAAAGCGTGCCGTGAACTGGGCAATTTCACCCACTTCCCTAAAAAATGCATTATCAATTTGCTTCAGTAGTTTCACAGTTCCCACCTTCAGTCCTTCTCCAATTTGGCGAAAATCTGAATAAGATCAATACAATGATCTCAAGTGAAAGCATGATCTTTATCATATTTGCAAATAAAACCCTAGAGACGGAAGTCTCTGATTTTGAGAGTTTATTGAGCAAGAAAATCCATTGAACTCAATTCAATAACCGTCTCAAGTATTGCCCGTAGCCGCTTTTTCCCAATTTATCAGCAGCTTTTAAAAGCTCTTCTTTACCGATAAACCCTTGTCTATAGGCAATCTCTTCAATACATCCGATTTTTAATCCCTGACGTTCTTCGATAACTTCCACAAATTGCGCGGCTTGAAGTAGAGATTGATGAGTCCCTGTATCCAACCAGGCCGTTCCCCTATTCAAGATGGCTACTTGAAGAGCTCCCATTTTGAGGTATTCATTATTGATATCAGTGATCTCCAACTCCCCTCTTGGGCTAGGTTTGATGTTTTTGGCAATTTCAACTACTTTGTTATCATAAAAATATAGGCCAGGTACCGCAAATTTCGATTTAGGCTTTGCCGGTTTTTCTTCTATACTGATGGCTTTGTTATTTTCATCAAATTCCACCACTCCATATCTTTCCGGATCATTGACATGATAAGCAAAAACAACACCTCCATCAGGATTGGTATTTTCCTGTAAAGTTTTATGCAATCCCGAGCCATAAAATATATTATCCCCCAGAATCAAGGCCACTTTTTCATTTCCAATAAACTCCTCACCAATGATAAATGCCTGCGCTAATCCATCTGGAGAAGGCTGAACTGCATATTCAAATCGGCAACCTACCTGAGAACCATTACCCAATAATTTTTGGAAAGCCTCGGAATCATCAGGAGTGGTGATAATTAAGATTTCCCGGATACCGGCCATCATAAGAACTGACAAAGGATAGTAGATCATGGGTTTATCATAAACAGGCATCAGCTGCTTACTCACAGAGATTGTCAAAGGATAAAGTCGAGTTCCTGACCCACCGGCCAAAATAATTCCTTTCATAGCTACAAATTATTTTCAAATAGTTTGAAATCAAGCTTTTGGAAAAAGAGCACTTCAATTTGATTTTCCTCGAAACAGATTTCAGTTTATGAATTATGACAAATAAAAAACCTTCTGATCAAGAAGGATTATTGGAAATACAAACTAGATTTAGGCATAAAGCTACAATTAGCTGTTCTGATAATAAAATTATCAATGAAAATCCTGCTGATTTCTTTAGGTACTCGAGGCGATATTGAACCATTTCTCGCTTTAGCTGAGGTTTTCTCGAAAAGAAATATCGAGGTTACCTGCCTTTTTCCAGAGCAGTTCAAATCAGAGGTTCAAGAACTTGGTTATAAATTTTTAGCATTTGATAGAAGGTTTCTTGAACTCATAGAAAGCCCGACTGGCAAAAACTTAATGGGTGGTGGAAAATCTGCTTGGTCTCAGCTAAAAAACTACTTTAAGCTTGCCAAAGAATCCATCTCGCTCCAAAAAACATTATTGAATCAACAGAAAACCAGTCTAGCCGAAGTAGCTCCAGATCTGGTTTTTTTCCATCCCAAAGCACTCTATTATTATCTCATAGCGCGCTTAGATCCCAAAAAATATATCTTGGTCTCACCTATTCCATGTATTGTTCATCCCTCAGATGAATATCCTCATATGGGTTTAGCAAAATGGAATATCCCTAAACGATTTATTAGAAAATCATACAATTGGGTTAATCAAGCCAGGTATTTTATCATGAAGCTCAGCATGAAAAATGAGCTGAAAGAATTGGGATTATCAAAATTGACTACGGGTCAGCTTCGCGAATTTGAGCTCAAGGAGCTAAAAACATTTTATGCTTTATCTCCAACCTTATTTCCAAGACCCGATGATTGGCCGGATTCTGCTCAGATAGTTGGCTATTTCAAAAGAAATCAAGAATCCGTTTATCAAGCAGATTCAAGGTTGTTGGAATGGCTAGCAAAATACCCAAAACCAGTTTTTCTGACATTTGGCTCAATGACCAACCCTAAACCTGAATTTTTTACTCAACTATTTATAGAAGCTCTTGTCAAACTTAAAATTCCAGCAATCATCAATTGTTCATGGGGAGGTTTGACCGAGCTTACAGATACACCGGATTCCATATTTTTTGTCAACCATATCCCTTATGATTGGATCTTCCCAAAAATGTATGGGGTCATTCATCATGGTGGATCAGGCACTACCCACCAATCCGCCATCAATGCTTGTGTGCAATTGATCATTCCGCACATCATGGATCAATTTTTTTGGAACAAGGTCATTGAAAGCAAAGGATTAGGGCCTTTAGGAATCTCAATTCATCAATTTTCTCAACAAAAACTGGAAGAAAGGCTCTTGGATTTCTACCAAAATCAAAATTACAAGTTGAATGCTAAGCATGTTGCTGAAAAAATGAAAAATGAGGCAAATGAGAATAATTTGATAGATTTGGCCTTTCCAAAATGACTTTTCTAAATGAAAATCCATCCCTTAATCCCGAGTATTCTCTTGGCAGTTAGTATACAATCTTGCGACTTCAGTGCTCCCATTACATTTGAGCCTTCCAGCTTGTCACAATATGAGCCTGAATATCATTTTATTCCTCCATTTGGATGGATGAATGATCCCAATGGTATGGTATATCAAAATGGTACCTATCATCTATTTTATCAATATTATCCAGATAGTACTGTTTGGGGTCCTATGCACTGGGGACATGCGACTTCAGCTGACCTGCTCTCTTGGAAGGACGAGGGAATAGCTCTCTATCCTGATAGTTTGGGATATATTTTCTCAGGTAGTGCGGTGTTGGACGAATCAAACAGCTCAGGATTTGGAACTGAATCAAACCCTCCCTTGGTAGCAATCTTTACCTATCATGATATGGAAAGAGAAAAAGAGGGGGAATTAGAGTATCAGTCTCAAGGGATTGCCTACTCTTTGGACAATGGAAAAACTTGGATTAAATACGAAGGAAATCCTGTGCTTCCAAATCAGGGGATCAAAGATTTTAGAGATCCAAAAGTTAGTAGAATTCAAGATTCAGCAGGCAATTGGAAGTGGTTGATGACTTTGGCTGTATTGGACAGAATCCAATTTTTTGAGTCAAGTGATTTGAAATCCTGGACGCTTTTAAGTGAATTTGGTCAAAACCTAGGAGCACATGGAGGTGTTTGGGAATGCCCGGATTTGATCCCTATGAAAACCCCCTCAGGTGAAGAAAAGTACGTGCTTTTGGTGAGTATCAATCCGGGCGGACCACAACAGGGTTCTGCAACTCAATATTTTATCGGAGATTTCAAAAATGGAGAATTCATTCCAGATGATGAATTGATTCGTTGGCTGGATTATGGGCCTGACAATTATGCGGGGGTTACCTGGTCAAATATTCCTTCAGAAAGGAAAGATCCTCTATTTATAGGTTGGATGAGTAATTGGCTATATGCTCAGGTCGTTCCAACAGAAAAATGGAGATCCTCTATGACTATCCCACGAGAGTTGAATTTATTTCAGGTTGGAGACAAGCTTTTGGTTCAATCACAACCGGCAAAAGAACTAGAGTCCTTGAGGAAAAAATCTTACTCTATTTCCTCCTCGGAATCTGCCCTCCCTTCAGTAGCAACAGAGATAACAGCTGAGATCGAAAATCCTGAATCATTCAGCCTAACCTTAAGCAATGAATTAGGAGAAAAAGTAGTGATAAACCAAGAAATGGGGTTGATTAATATAGACCGCAGTATTTCAGGAAAAGTGAATTTCCATCCGGATTTTGCAAAGACTTTTTCAGCGCCCATGAGTTGGGAAGCCAAGTCAATCAGAGTTTTTATAGATGCGCATTCTATTGAGCTATTTATCAATAATGGGGAAATTGCAATGACGACACTTGTATTTCCTAACTCTCCTTGGAAAAATGTGGAAGGCATCCAAGGGTTGGAAAATGTTAAAATATATGATTTGAAAAAATAAGTATACTTAGCTATTGCAGATGCGATATTTATTGTTGAACATTTGCGAAGTATTCTAAGATATATGAACAAAAGGCTTGCAGCGTCTATGATTTTCCTGAGTTGGATTTTCGGGCTGTTAGCCTTTTTTCAGTTCCAACCTGTACAAGCTGAATCCTCTAGCTCAAAGCAAGAGATTTATGCTTATCCCCTTTCGGATTCCAATTTTGATAATTCTTTAGCTCAAGTCGTTCAAGTTGAAGTACCAAGCTTCAAAGTTGACTGGAAGCTTTATGGAAAATTGAATGCTTCAGGAGTCCATATTCAAGTCAAATCCCTGCTTTCTTCTCCTTCCGAGAAAGGACTTCTGGAAAAAAGCAGCCCCCTATTTGACGTCAAAACAACCTTTCTGCATTTTTTCTACACTTGGTAGTAGATTCTGAATAATCGCCCTATTTACAAATTCAGAATTTACAAAACCAAAAAAAAATCATGATCGACATAGATCCAGTGACACTTATTGTGTCCGCAATTTGCATGGGTGCATTTATAGCTCCTCTTGCCTACCAAAATTTTAAAGTAAAGTCATCAGAAAGTCTTCTTCAAAAGAGTTTTCTAGAAGTGGCTCAGCAAAACGGAATCCAACCTGAAATTCAGGAAAGATGGAGAAATCATTACCAATTAGGCTTGGATCCTAAATCCAAAAAACTCATTTATCATAGATACGGTGCCTATCCAAGCCAAGGTATCATTGACTTATCCGGGATTTCAAAAGTCACCTTGGATGAAAAAAACCACATGGTTCAGGTGAAAAAAGAAAAGCGGGTTATCATCGATTACCTAGCACTTCAATTTCACTATAAGGATCCCAATCATCCAACAAAATCCTTGGAAATCTACGATGGGGAGTTGTTTTCAGACTTAGCTGGTGAAAGAGTATTAGCTGGTAACTGGAAAACCCTATTGGAAAAAACAATTCATTCATAATTCAATTCGGGAGGGGGATTCCCCTCCCTATTTTACGATTAATGGCTAAAGCAATTGATTCTTGGGGGTCCAGAACCGGACTGATACTTGCCATGGCAGGAAATGCAGTCGGTTTGGGTAATTTCCTGCGATTTCCCGTTCAGGCAGTACAAAATGGAGGCGGTGCCTTTATTATTCCTTACTTGGTTTGTTTTTTCTTGATGGGTATTCCGCTCCTTTTCGTGGAATGGTCTATAGGAAGATTTGGGGGAAAATCCGATAATCACAGTACACCCTACATCTTGGACTCCATGAGTTCCAAACCAATATGGAAGTACATTGGAGTATTTGGAATCTTCACTAATATCGCTGTTGTAGCCTATTACACCTATATAGAATCCTGGACCTTTATGTATGTAATCCATACAGTTATTGGTTCATTTACTGATTTGACCAAAGAACAAATCAATGATTTCTTTCTGCTGTATGTCAATTTGGAAGGTTCCGATTTCGGTATTCCCCTGCTCCCACTGTGGATTTACCTTTTAGTATTGGGAATCAACGTGTATATTCTTTCAACTGGTTTGGGTGGGATTGAAAAGGTGGCTAAAATAGGAATGCCTCTTTTGATTGCATTTGGGGCAATTTTGGCTTTCAAAGGTTGGACCATGGGAAGTAATTATGCAAGTGATGCCTTTCCTGCTGCAAATGCATGGGATGGAATCAATTTCTTGTGGACACCTCAATACGGAAGCCTTTTAGATCCAAAGGTTTGGATGGCAGCAGCTGGTCAGATATTCTTCACATTATCGGTCGGAATGGGGTCCATTCAGTGCTACGCTTCTTACCTGAAAGCAAATGAAGATATTGCTCTAAACTCAGTCACTGCCGGGTTCACTAATGAATTTGTCGAAGTAGTTTTAGGAAGTGCTATCGTAATTCCTATTGCAGCAGGTTTCTTAGGTTTGGATTGGGTTTTGGAAAATGCAGGTTTTGGTATGGCATTTCAAACCATGCCTTACTTATTTCAGCAATGGGGTGAATTATTTGGAGTTTTAGCTGGGCTTTGTTGGTTTGGCTTATTGTTCTTTGCAGGAATTACCTCTTCCCTAGCCATGGGTACACCTTGGATGGGTTTTATGCAGGATGAATTTGGATGGAGTAAGGTAAAAGGAGCTTTATCTTTTGGACTCATGGTCATGATAATGGGGATTCCTACCGTATTATTTTATAAATATGGTTATTTCGACGAATTCGATTACTGGGCCGGAACAGTCAGTTTGGTAGTCTTTGCCTTACTGGAAACCATTTTGTTTGTATGGGTCTTTGGAATGGATAAGGGATGGAAAGAACTAACCACAGGTGCGGATATCAAAATTCCCTCTGTCTACAAGTTTATCATGAAGTATATTACTCCTGCTTTACTTTTGATTGTGTTTGTAGGGGCCTTATTTACACCGGAAAATAATGATTGGTCTACCGCACTTCAAAATCTTTTTTCAGGAAATTCATGGAATCTTGATCCTAGCTCAATTATCAGTAAGCTTTCTCATGAAAACTTGGATATAGAACTACAAGCCCATCCTGAAAACTTGGAAAAGATTGAAAAAATCAAGCTATTTTCAAATACAGCGAGAATTCAGTTGGTTCTTTTATTCTTGACAATAGTTGGTTTTGTCTATGTTTCTCACCGTAAAAGATTAAAAAAATGAATACTGAAGCACTAATTCTAGCCATTCTGACCCAGGGAAGTATTCTTATTGTGACAGGACTTTGCTTTTATCTGATTCTCAAAAAACCTAATAGTAAATAAGTCAAATTCAAAATTTACTTTGGTTCCTAGATGAATTTTCAGTTCTTTTTGGTAATATGATATTCGTATTACCAAATTGATTTTTCCATGTCTGAGAAGCAACTCAAAAAAGAATATTCCAATGGAGAGGTAACCATCACTTGGGAGCCCCATAAATGTATCCATTCTGCCAACTGTGTAAATGGCTTACCTTCAGTTTTTGACAATACCAAAAAACCCTGGATAGATCCCGAAGGATCCAGTACAGAGAAAATTGTGGAACAAGTTCAAAAGTGTCCCTCGGGTGCTTTGGGTTACTATTTTGAAAATGAATCTTCCAAAGAAAATGTGGAAGTAGACAAAGAGCAAATTGTCGAAGTCATGAAAGATGGCCCACTGATGGTGTATGGAAATATGACCGTCAAAATGGCGGATGGGACGACCAAAAAACAGCATAAAGTCTCGGCTTTTTGCAGGTGCGGCGGAAGTCAGAATAAACCTTTTTGTGACGGAACTCATAAGAAAATTGATTTCAAAGGCTGAGGAAATCCATGCGAAAGGTATTAATCATTTTTGCTCATCCTAAGTTTGAGCACTCAGATGTTAACTTTCAGTTAATCAATGCAGTAAAGGATCTTGAAAATGTCACAATCAGGGATTTATACGAGTTATATCCTGATTTTACCATCAACATTCAAGAGGAGCAAGAAATACTGTTTGAACATGAAGTAGTGATTTTTCAGCATCCTTTTTATTGGTATTCCTGCCCTCCTTTGTTGAAGCAATGGATTGATCTTGTTTTAGAGTTTGGATGGGCTTATGGACCAGGTGGTGTTTATTTGAAAAATAAATATTTACTGAATGCCATCACATCCGGAGGGTCTCAGGAAGTGTATAGTCATGAGGGTAGAAACAGGTTTACGTTAGAGGAGTTTTTGAGACCTTTTGAGCAAACCGCCTATTTATGTTGGATGCGATATTTGCCCCCTTTCCACATAGGAGGTACACATCAAATCCAAGTCGATGAATTGCAGAGGAAGGCAAGAGCCTATAGAGAGCTTGTGCTACAATTAAGAGATGAGAAAGAAATAAGCATTCCTTATTTACAAAAAACCTAGGCTATGAATGGATTTTTGATCAACGCTATCATTTTTATCGTAGCTGCTATAATCTGCGTTCCTATTGCCAAAAGATTGGGAATGGGCTCAGTTCTGGGCTATCTGATCGCAGGAATTTTAATAGGTCCCTACTTATTGGGCTTTATTGAAGATGGAAATCAAGGTCAGGACATCATGCATACCACCGAGTTTGGGGTAGTAATGATGTTATTTTTGATTGGGTTAGAGCTGGAGCCAAAAAACCTTTGGAAAATGAAAGACCTGATTTTGAAAGTTGGTCTTTCTCAAGTATTAAACACTGCGGCCCTAATTTTTGAAATCTCGATCCTGATTGGAGTCAATTGGCGGGTTGGTCTGGCAGTTGGACTTTCTATGGCACTTTCATCCACTGCTATTGTTTTGCAGTCTTTGAAAGAAAAACATCAGATGGACAGTAATTCTGGAAGGATGTCTTTTGGAGTTTTGCTCATGCAAGACATTGCTGTTATCCCAATTTTAGCCGTATTGCCCTTATTGGTAGTGGCAGGAGCCGAAATGAGCGCAGACTCGGGGCATGGAGGATTCTTGGAACATCAACCGGGCTGGGTTCAAACCTTGATGATTTTTGCCGCTATAGGTTTAGTGATACTGATGGGAAGATATGGCTTTGGCCCCATTCTAAACTGGGTATCCAAAACCAAGCTTCGGGAATTATTTACAGCATCTGCATTGCTCATTGTTGTGGGTATAGCTTTTTTGATGGAGTTAGTAGGGCTTTCTCCTGCACTCGGAACATTCCTGGCAGGTGTAATCTTAGCCAATTCACCATATAAACATGCATTAGAATCTGATTTAGACCCATTTAAAGGACTCCTTTTGGGGTTATTTTTTATGGCTGTAGGGGCAACAATCAATTTTGAATTGATTTCAAGTAATGCCTCAGTCATTATTTCTTTGACATTGGGTGTGATGCTGTTGAAAGCTTTAGTGCTTTTGATCATCGGAAAAGTGAGAGGTTTGAGTATTCCTGAAAATCTCAGCTTTGCGTTTGGATTGGCTCAAGTTTCCGAGTTTTCTTTCGTAACCTATGCATTTGCCTTGCAATTGGGGATTTTTGCAGCTTCTACATCTGATTTTTTGATAGCGGTTACAGCATTGACCATGACCCTGACGCCCATTGTGATGTTAGTGATTGATAAATTAATCATTCCTAAGCTTCGGGAAAAAGAAAGTAAAAATGAACGGGAAGCTGATACCTTCTCTGAAAAAAATAAGGTCATCCTTGTAGGATTTGCTCATTTCGGATCAACACTCGGAAGATTTCTCAGAGCAAATGGCATAGAAGCCACTGTTTTGGATTTTAATCCTGATCAAGTGGACTTGTTGAGAAAAATGGGCTTTAAGGTATTTTATGGAGATGCTACAAGACTAGATCTTCTTCATTCAGCAGGTGCAGAAGAAGCGCAAATTCTGATTTCAGCGATTAATTCCAGTGAAACCAACAGGAAGTTGGTGGAGCTTTGTCAGGAACATTTTCCTCATTTGGAAGTCATGATCCGGACTAAAAACAGAAATGATGCTTATGAATTGATGGAAATGGGCGTTGAACATATCTATAGAGAGCATTTGGATACTTCCATTCGAATGGGTGAAGATGTCTTAAAAAAGCTTGGGTTTAGAGCTCATACCATACATCGCTTGGCAAGCCAATTTCGAAAATACGATGAAGATGCCTTGAAAGTATTATTCCAGTATAAAAATGACCGGGAAGAATACATATCCAAAGTAAAAAAGCAAATCGAGCAACAGGAACTTTTATTATCAGGCGAATTGAGCAAAAAATTCTCCTTGAATGATCAGGCCTGGGATAGCGAACCGATGAAAAATAGATGATAAAAATAAATTAAATCATTTTCTAGATTAAAGTGACTAATTAATTGATTTTTAATCTTTTATAAATATATAACGATCGAATCATAGTATTTATCTATCGTCTGATAAGGAAGCATTTTTTTTTGTCCTTTTCTTAAAAAAATTTAAAGCTTTGAATTTAAAGTAAACTATTTCTACTCGAAATTGATTTATTACAATGATCTAATAATAAGATTATTGAGTTTTCACCGTTCGAAGTAGCATATGAATAAGTTGCTACGTCATGTGTGAAAATCGCCTGACGATCATTTCTTAGATTTTTCAGATCTACATATAAGAACTAATGAACCAACAATTTAAAATTCTAAAAAAAGCTGCGGAGGTATTTCATTCTTATGGCATCAGTCTCCACGGCCCTAGAAAGAATGATCATTTCATTCAAAAGCTAAACATGGACCCTATTTTTATTAATGGGTTGATTTTTGAATTGGAATATCAGCTTCAAGTTTACATTCAGGAAGAAAAACTGAGAACTGCATGTACTCCTAAAGAATTGATTCGGCTATTTTTGGAAATACCACAAGAAAACTAACAGGCTTCGGCCTGTTTTTTTATTTCAATTTATACTAAATCCACTTTTTAATCGTGAATAAATCAGCCCTGATAAGTATTCTGATTCATGCCTAAATATTTTCTTCTCTCCTGTTGCTTTTACCTTTCCTTGATTTCTACTTTCGCTCAAAGCTGGTCCTCAGTAGATTACTCAAAATTTGATTGGAAATCATTTTACAAACTATCAACCGCTCATCAAGAGCTAAATCTTTCCGATATAGATTACCCTTTATTACATGCAGCTATTTTTTATGTGAGCAATGAATTTAGGGAGAGAAATCGCTTGAAGCCTTTTATTTACTCAGATAGAATAGAAAGACTTTCTGCCGATCATGCAGCGGATATGGTGAAGTATAATTTCTATGGCCATTTTAGTAAAATAAGAAATAAGCGGACATTGAGGGACAGATTTCAGATTGTTGGATTAAATCCATCAGGAATTGCAGAGAATATCAGTAGCACGGCTGCTATCCAATATGAATATGGAAGAAAAGTAAATCGGCCACAAAGTCCCGGAATCTTCACATATATGTCCAATAAAAGAGAAGTAATTCCCAATCATACTTACCTGAGTTATGCCAAAGCTATTGTGCAACTTTGGATGGACTCTCCCGGACATCGAGCTAATATTTTAAATCCAGGATTTATATACATGGCAGCAGGATCAGCAGTTTATCCTGAAAGGAGTTTCTACAATATGCCTTACTTCATGAACGTGCAATGCTTTAGCGGGCGCTAGGCATAGATACGCCAAATGTCGTATGGCGTTTATATTAGGAAAGAATGAGCTTTGAATACACATTTAAACTTTCAAGCTATGAAATTCAAAGCCTTATCTTTTATCATCCTAGTAGCAGGATTATCGTTTTTTTCTTCCTGCGACGGAGACTCAGAAAATCCATTAGAACAACAGCAAAGCAATCCTGTACCTCAACCGGGTGATGCGGACGGAGTAATGGCAGCTATCAAAGCAAAATCCAATACCCCTTCAGGCACTCCCTCTGTTCCTGGTATGCCTGATATTTTATTGGATGTTGCATCCGCTAACTTTTACAGTACTTCGGGAGGCAGCTCTTTGGTGAATGTTGGCGAGGTCATGTTGAACGATTTCAAACTTCAAAATATCAGCGGAAACACTTATATCAATAATTTCACAGATATCACTTTGGGAATAAATTCAGGCCAAGCCAATGGCTGGAAAGTGGCTGGAGCAAATGGGTTTGATGGCTTTACTCACACGACCGCCAAGGTAATGCCGGGGGTGGTAAAGTTTGCGAGTAATCAAAGCGAAACAATTAGTATCTCTAGCTCAGTCACACTTTCCATCCAATCAGTTCCTTCAGGAGTTGACAACATACTTTGGGTGATTTCAGATGGCAGCAAGGTTGTTACCAAAGAAAGCAGGGCTACTTCAATTACCTTTTCCACTTCAGAATTATCAGGCATGAAAACCACCGGCCAAGGAATCATTCAAGTAGCTGCTTATAATAGTGAAAGCAGAACCATAGGAGGTAAAAAAATCTACTTCATCAACGAAACTGTTGACAGCAAGTTTGTTACCTTAAATTAAGTACTCTAAAGACCTGTCGGGGCAATAAGTCCCGGCAGGTCTTTAAACAGCCACTTTTTTCCAATTCCCCTTTTTAAATAAAAACCATGAAACCACAGCATGGAAGGAATGGGCGAATGCAATGGCAATAAAAATCCCCAAATATTCTAATCCCATCGGGAAAGCCAAGAACCAGGCTAAGGGAATTTCCAAAAACCAGAGCACTCCAATATTGATATATGCGGGAGTTTTGGTGTCACCAGCTCCATTGAAAGCTTGAGTTAATACCATCCCAACTGCAAAAAACACATAACCCAGAACAATCACCCATAAGCCTTGTGCTGCTATGCTTTGAACTTCCGGTATATCCGTAAAAAGGCCTGCCAGTTCCTTTGAAAAAATTAAATAGATTCCAGTCACTGAGGCCATAAATATTACGCAATATCGAGTTGTCAACCATACTGCTTGTTCAGCTCTTCCAATTTCTTTGGCACCTAAATTTTGACCTACTAAAGTAGCTGCTGCTCCGGAAAGTCCCCATGCAGGTAAGATGGTAAAAATCAATACTCTCATGGCTATGGTATACCCTGCCAAGGCCGTTGACCCAAATTCAGCATTCATCCTGGTCAAAGCCAACCAAGATACTGAGTCAATCAAAAATTGACCCATCCCTCCTGCTGCGATATCCAGAATTTTTCGAATAGTCTTCCATTTGATTTTAATATTTCTGGAAAGAATGTGTAGCCTGTGTTTCCCGTTGAAGAGGTGATATAATTGGTAAAGCACGCCAAAACTTCTTCCCATAGTGGTCGCTATTGCAGCTCCGTCAAGTCCTAACCCATCCCATGAACCAATTCCAAAAATAAATAAGGGATCCAGGATGATATTAAAACCATTGGCAATCCACAAAGATCTCATGGCATGGTGAGCTTGTCCAGCACCACGAAAAGCTCCATTGATCAAGAACAAAAGCATGATGGCACTATTTCCGATAAAAATTATTCGGGCATAATTGGCTCCAGTCCGAATGACTTCTTCTTCAGCTCCCATGAGCATCAGTACTTCTTTGGCAAAGATCCAGCCCAGTATCCCCAAAACCAGAGAAATCATGACTCCAACAACCAGTAACTGAAATGCCGCATCCCCAGCTTTTTCATACTCCTTCTCTCCAAATCTCCGTGAAATAAGTGCTGTGGCAGCCATGCTGATTCCAAACCCAACAGCATAAACCAAAACGATAACAGACTCAGTCAATCCAACTGTTGCAATGGCACTTTCACCGAGTTTGGCCACAAAAAAGATATCCACCACCGCAAACAAGGACTCCATCATCATTTCCAAGATCATCGGAATAGCTAGAACCATTATTGCGGTTTTGAGAGGCAAAACGGTGAAATCTTGCTCTTTACCCAAAATTGCGTCTTTGATCAACTGAAAATTCATGGAAATTTGCCTCGAGAAATTGAAAGAAAAGCAAAAATAGAGGATTCAATTCAAAGCAGATTCATGTTAGGACACCTTCAATTGAATTTTCAAAAATTTAGACTTCACTTCTTTATGGAGAAAACAAAGTATTTTTGTTTGAAAATGAACTGAACATTCAATGCATCAGTTTATTTGTCACTTGTAATCGAATGGACCTTGAATCCATTAATTGATGCAGCTATGAATAAAAAACCAAGAGTAGTCGTCGGCTTATCCGGAGGTGTGGATAGTTCAGTGGCGGCCCACCTGCTGCTAGAGCAGGGTTATGAAGTCATCGGCATGTTTATGAAAAACTGGCACGATGAATCAGTCACCATATCCAATGAATGTCCTTGGATGGAAGATTCCACAGATGCAATGCTTGTTGCTGAAAAGTTAGGAATCCCATTTCAAGCCATTGACCTCAGCGAAGAATATCGGGAAAGAATTGTGGATTACATGTTTGCCGAATACGAAGCAGGCCGAACTCCCAATCCGGACATCCTTTGTAACCGAGAGATAAAGTTTGACATTTTTCTAAAAGCAGCACAAAAACTGAAAGCAGACTTCGTTGCTACTGGACATTATTGTCAAAAAGGAAGTGTTGAAATTGATGGAAAACCTGTTTATCAACTATTGGCAGGTGCAGATCCCAATAAAGATCAAAGTTATTTTCTTTGTCAGCTTTCTCAGGAGCAGTTAGCAAAGGCATTATTCCCAATAGGACATCTTCAAAAGTCAGAAGTTAGGGCCATCGCTAAAAATTTGGATCTTATCACAGCCGAAAAGAAAGACTCTCAAGGCTTATGCTTTATCGGTAAAGTGAGACTTCCTGAATTTCTTCAGCAACAATTGAAACCCAAAAAAGGAAAAATCATTCAAATCCCTGATAATCTAGCGGTATTCAATCGTTTAAAAATTCCTGCAGGAGTAGCATTGGAGGATTTAGATACTGATGAATTGGATGCTTTAGCCCTTCCTGTTCACTATCAGGCTAACCAGGGAAAAGTCTTGGGAGAGCATAATGGAGCTCATTATTTCACTGTTGGGCAAAGAAAAGGCTTGCAAGTAGGCGGAACCGGCAAACCCTTATTTGTAATCGCCACAGATACTAAAGAGAATAATATCTATACAGGATTAGGCGATGATCATCCAGGATTATTGAGAAATGCACTTTTCGTTAAAGAAAAGGATATTCACTGGATTAGGGAAGATCTTGTATTGACCCCGGGTCAATCAGCAAAATATCAAGCAAGGATCAGGTACAGACAGCCTTTGACAGAAGCAACCTTGATAAGAAGAGAGAAAGGACTTTATGTCATTTTTGATCAAGCTCAGAAAGGGATAGCTTCAGGACAATTTGTTGCCTGGTACAATGCGGATGAATGTATTGGTTCAGGTACAATTTTCTAACTTCACGGCCGGTTTTATAGCCGGTTTTTTTTATGCATTTAGAAATAATTTTAGAGGACGATGACATCATCGCAATCAATAAACCATCTGGGCTTTTGGTTCATAGAACGGCATTAGCCGCGTCCGAGAAAAAAGAATTTGCAGTACAAATCTTAAGAGATCAAATCGGTCAAAGAGTTTATCCGGCCCATAGACTGGACCGACCTACCAGCGGCATCTTATTATTTTCAAAAAAAGAAGAAGTATTGCCTTTGCTAAAAAAGCAATTTGAAAATAAGACAGTTCATAAATCTTACCTCGCTATAGTTAGAGGTATTCCGGCTGAAAAGACTTTTACGGTTGATCAAGGCTTGAAAAACGAAAGATCAGGCAAGATTCAGGATGCTGTAACCCATTTTCAAGTCTTAGATAGCTCGGAAATTCCTTATGACACTACTGGACGATATCCAACCAGTAGATATTCTTTACTTTTAGCCAAACCAGAAACAGGTAGAACCCATCAGATACGAAGGCACCTAGCCCATAAAAGGCATTATATTTTAGGAGATAAAAAGCATGGAAACAATAAACAAAACAGCTTTTTTGAAAAGCAGTTTGGGCTTCAAAATTTATTGCTTCATGCACACAAGCTTGAGTTCAATCACCCAATCAGCAATGAAAAAATTACTCTGAAAGCTGAAATACCTGTACACTTTCGAACTATTTTGAAAGATTTGAATCTGAGTGATCAAGTATTGTAGCATTCTCAGATATCTTTTCTCCGATTTCCCTTATTTTGGAAGAATAAAATTACACCCTATGAATAAAAAACTCTTGGGATTTGGTTTAGCATTACTGCTGGCCAATCCTCTTTTTTCCCAAAAAGTAGCTATTGAAAAAGCATTTAATAATCAATCTGCAATAGAGGATTTCAGGTATTTAGCTTCAGATGAGTTAATGGGGCGAGATCCTGTAAGGCCGGAGATTGAACTTGCCTATAACTACATTGCTTCAGAACTTAAAAAAGCAGGAGCAAAAATGATCCCTGGGGCTGATGGCTATTTCCAGAATATTCCATTTAGAATGTCTTCTCCTCCAAGTACCGGACAGATCAAATTGGGCAAGAATACATTTGAACAAGGTAAAGATTTATTGGTCCTAGACGGGAAGTCCATTTCTGGATCCTATGAATTGGTTGATGTCGGTTTTGGTCTTGAAGAGGATTTTCAAGGAAAAGATTTAAAAGGAAAAATAGCAGTTTCCAATGTTGGCGCGCCTGATAGGTTAGGTCCTGCTGATTTATTCGCCTTGGGTAGAGAAAAAACTGCCAGAGCTCAAGAAAGTGGTGCAATCGCCTTGATTGAAAGATTTAATGTGCCGAGCGTACCATGGCAGCTGGTTTCCAATTTCCTAAATAGACCAACTCTGGGAGTAGATCAAGGCGAAAGCTCTGAGCTCACCTATATCTGGATAAAGGACATGGACAATGGAGTTCGTTCAGCTATGGCAGATCAGAGCATCTCTAAAGCTGACTTGATGATATCTGGTAAAACCAATAAAAATATTGACGGGAAAAATGTTGTAGCTTGGATTGAAGGTACAGATCCTCAATTAAAAAATGAATATGTATTGCTTTCCGCACATTATGACCATGTGGGTGTAGGAAGACCTGATGCTGAAGGTGATTCAATTTATAATGGAGCAAGAGACAATGCTGTTGGAACCGTAGCAGTAATGAATGCCGCAAGATTCTTTGCAAAAAATCCTCCAAAACGGTCCATTCTCCTAGCCCTTTGGACAGCTGAGGAAAAAGGCCTGCTCGGTTCTGCTTATTTTGCAGAAAATCCATTAATCCCACTTAATCAGGTGATTTTCAATCTGAATATTGACAACGGAGGTTATAATGATACTTCAGTCATCACTGTAATTGGCCTAGGGAGAACTACAGGAGATGATCAAATTTCAAAAGCAGTCATTGAATTTGGATTAAAAGCAATACCTGATCCTGCTCCAGAGCAAGGACTTTATGACCGTTCCGATAATGTGAACTTTGCCAGAAAGGGTATCCCCGCTCCTACTTTCTCTTTGGGTTTTCAAGCCTTTGATGATGAAATTCAAAAGTACTATCACAAGCCTGGAGATCATGTGGAGAATTTTGATTTGGATTATGCCATCAAGTATTGGAAGTCCTACATTTTGGCAGCACAGCTAATTGCCAATGATTCTTCTAAGCCAGTTTGGGTGGCTGGTGATAAATATGAAAAAGCGGGAAAAGATCTTTACGGAAATTGATTCTAATGATATTGATTTAAAAACTGATTCATAAAAAAGCCCGAATTCAAATTGAATTCGGGCTTTTTCTTGTCCCCGTACGAAGTAGTCTTTTTAACCCGAAATATGCAGTAGACTTCTTATTACGAGTCCAAACCGCTTCAAAATCAATC
>NZ_VLOG01000046.1:13516-16594 GCF_007655305.1 Algoriphagus algorifonticola | reverse complement strand
AATACGCCTTCGGCGAAATATTCAGAAGATAATTTTAAGATATTATCAAGATATGCCTTCGGCAAGATAGACTCTCCTCCGTCGAGCCAGATATGCCTTCGGCGAGATAACCTCCAAACTATAAAAGGAACCTAGCTCCAAAGGAGCGTAATTTCTTAGCCCCGCCTAAGTCGGGCAGGCCCGAGTGCAACTCGGGGTTTGAATAGTAGGTATATTTACTCAGCGCTGGCCCGGAATCTTCATTTGGAAACGATAACTCAATGCCAGCAAGAAGTCCGAGAATTACAAATCACATCAAGATAAAACTCAGGACTCCATAAATTTCTGATTCTCCACAAATGCCACCAATTGAGCTGAATTTTTCAATCCTAACTTTTGAATCAAATTCCTCCTATGGGTATTGACTGTCAAATCACTCAAAAAAAGCTTCTCAGCAATTTCCGCTGAAGTCAAACCTTCCGCTATCAAATAAGCAATCTCCTTCTCCCGCTTACTGAGAATATTCAGTTTAGAATAAGTTTCTGATCTCTGGGTATTTTCCCCTGTTGACTCAGGAAAAGTAGGGGTCCCCTCGATAGCATTATTCAAAGCCTGAATCAATGCCTTTTTACTGATTGATTTCGGCAAATATCCTATAGCTCCTTCCATTCTGCATTTATCTACGATGTTGGGATTACTTTCCATAGTAAGCAGGATTATTTTACTGGAAACAGATACTTTTTTCAATTCCCTGATAGAAGCTATACCGTCAGAATCAGGTAAAAAATAATCCAATAAAATAATGTCAGGCTGGATTCTTTTGACCTCCTCCAAACCCTTTTTAAAAGACTGTGCATGCGCGAGTTCCTGAATAAACGACTCTGTACCAATCAAAGAATAAACTCCTTGCGCAAATAGCAAGTGATCGTCTATATGCACAATTTTAATTTCACTGAAGTTAAGCATGTAGCGGTATGATTATGATATGGCTTGTTCCGCTTGTGCTGGATTCCAATTCCATTTTCCCTTTAAGATAAGCAACTCTTTCTTGAATATTTTTTAGGCCAATTCCCTTTAGACTAAGATCAGGATCAATTCCTTTTCCATCATCTTCTGCAATGAGTTCTAGTTCACCCTCCCTTTCCGAAATACTAATCAGCGCTTTTTTCGCTTCCGAATGCTTAACCATATTTTGAAGTAGCTCATTTATAATTCGATAGAGTATCAATTCCGTGGATTTCCCCATATCTGTACCTACTTGATAATAGAAATGGATTTTCAGCGGGTATTTTTTCTCCAAGAGCTCAATCTGCACTTTCAATACATTTTCCAAACCATTCTCTTCCAGATAGTGAGGAGTTAGATTGTGGCTAAGCGAGCGGGCTTCCTGTATGCTTTGCTCTATCATTTGCCTCAATTCATTTAAGGATTGCTTAGAATAATTTTCTTCTATTGTCTCAGTCTTGATATAAAGGCTTGCCAGCATTCCACCTATGCTATCATGAAGATCCCTGCCCAATCGCTTACGCTCATCTTCCTGAACTTGTATCAAGTGTTCGGCAGCCTGTTTCTCCCTTTCCAAAATCTCAATGGAGAGCTTTTCTTTTTCCTTTTTGAAAAGTGAGGCTCTTCTTGCAAAAGCTGCGGTAATTACTCCCGTTTCACCCATCAACGCGAAAGCACTTCCATAATCCACCAAATAATGGGGCAAACCCATGGGTAATATTTTTTGATTGAGTTGCAGTACAATCCCAAAAAGAGCCAAAATAGCTATACCGAGCAGGTAATATCCAGCAAGAGGCACCTTGGCTTTCCATTGGAGAAAAGGATATAATAGAATCAAAATGCTGGTAAGTAAGGAAACAAGCAGCGTAATCTGGAGGAAAAGTGATTTGCTTGAAACACCATCCATTATTCCAATAGGTAAAAGCAAGGACAAAGCCATTAAAGCTTGGAAAATTGAAGTAACCCAAATCCACTTTGCTGTTTTTTTTCCAGTAACAGTGGGAGGAAAGAAGTTGACCACCAAGAGCAAAATCAGCACATTGGTCATCAAATTGAAAAAAGGTCTGGCAATTCCAGTCCAGGTAGTCTGAGTAGGCCAGAGAAATTGAAATGTCAAGCCCCAGTGGGTGGCCAACCAAAGAGAAATAGCCAAAACATAGGCCGCATATATTGCTCCACTCCAAGACTTCAGTTCTGCAGCAAAGAAAACTGCGAAAATGAAAATGATACACATCCAGCCCAGGATTCCCCCTATGATCAAAGTATCATTGGTCTTTTTTTGATAAAAAGTTTGGAAATCCAGAATCTCAGGCTCTATGTGAAATGTTTCCCCAGATTTATCCATCTGCAAAAGGACTTGAAGCTTGCCATTCGCAGGAATAGTAAATGGGATAATTAAATCCCTGTCAAGGAATGGCCTTTTTTCGAAAGGATATAAGTCCCCCAGATCCATTGATGAGGAATTAGCTCCATTTTCAAAAACCTGGATACGGTTGATATGAGGATTGTTGGAAACGAATAATAATGACTGTAAACTATCCGCATCATTTACTATAGTAAATCCCAGCCACCACTGACTTTTGGTAATACCCTGATTAAACAAACTTTTATTCTGCTTTAAAGTGTCAAACCTTTCCCAAGCCTCTGAAGGAGTGTAATTCTGATCTGGAAAGACTCCAAAGTTCAATTGGTCCTCCTTTTCATTGCAGGAAAGCAAATTGATCAAAAGAATAGAGCCAAGAATGGAACGGAAGTTCCACCGGTGGTACCAGATGAATACAAAGAAGCTATTCTTTAAACACTTACCCATTTAGAGGATAAACTAGAGTGAATGTGTAGGGTGATGGGTGAATTCGGAAGCAAGATAAAGATTGAACTGAATTCAAAACAATCCTCTATAAAAATACCAATTTTTAGGTATAGGAAGGCTTCATATTTAGGCTGAAACTTGTGAAATAAATGGATAGATCAGAAGGAATTATTCTAAATCTGATTATCCGCAATCATGCCAGTTACCTTATTTTCTATGCCTGACCGATTGGAAGACCGATGACCGAAGACCGAAGCTTCCGGATTCTGATCCATTTAGCTGAC
>NZ_VLOG01000046.1:0-13466 GCF_007655305.1 Algoriphagus algorifonticola | reverse complement strand
TCCGCCGCGGCGGATCAGGAAGGGGATGCCCCGATAAATCGGGGTAGGGCATTCCATCTGACCTCTAAAAAACAAATTATAAACAGATGAAACACGTGCAGAGCTTATTTAGAATAATACTCATATTGATGGTTTTCTGTATGATACCTAGCTGTGATTTGATTGAGGGTTTGAAAGGTGATAGCCTTGACACATATTATATATCCAGCATAGGTTCTTTAAGTACTCCAGAATTATCAGGTACCTTAAAAAATGGCGATAAAACTGATTCTAATTTGAGAATATATGGATTCAATGCCAGTGAATCAAAAGTGAATTTAATACTGGGAAACAATATCATGGTAAATCTCACATTCTCCATTCCTGCTAAAAAAGGGACTTTTACCATAGTTCCAGATACCTTTAGCAATGATGAAGTAGATATTTATGCAGATGGTTTTTCTTCAAAGTTCAAATCAGGTACTGCCACAGTAAGTGAGTTTTCCAAAGACATAAAAGATGAAACCAGGGGAAAAATTTCCTTCAGACTTCAAGGAAATGGAGAATTTGGTGGATCTGACCCTAGATTTCCGCCTACCCCGATCAGTTTTGATTTCAGAGTAAGTTTTGATAATAGAGATGATCCTCCTTATACCCCACCAGTTTCCAGTGATGACTCTGGGGGATCAGGAGGAGGTTCTGGTGGCTCCGGTGGTGGCTCAGGAGGATCTGGTGGTTCTTCAGTGTCTTATTGTACAACTACCTACCAAGGGCCAACAGGAGCGCCTCAGCGAGATGGATTTTGTCAGGCGGCTTGGCTGTACTTATGTAAAAATGGATTAAGTCCTGATTCAAGAGAAGTGAAAGAGTATTGCCGATTGTATGCTCAAATGAATCAGATAACTACACCTATGCAAAACTGTCCTTACTGCAGATAGATATCAATCGGAGGGGATTTTACATATTAGTTTAGGGGTGATTTTTGGAACTTTTTGATTGATTTATTTTTCGAATGACCTTTCGATTTGGCTTGTGTGATCCACAGGCCATTTTTTTTTATACACAAAACTTAAATTATCAAAGAAGCAAATCCCCCTTTGGACCTTTATACAAATTTCGGAGAAGTGAGAAAAATTAAAAGGGGGCAGGGGGGATTTTAATCGAAATACAGTTGAAATAACTAGAAATATGCCTTCGGCGAAATACTATTCAACAGATATGCTTCGCAAGATAGACTCTCCTCCGTCGAGCCAGATATGCCTTCGGCGAGATAAACCTTTAATTGTACCTGTATCAAAAGCTCCAAAGGAGCGTAATTTTTTTAGCCCTGGGTGTAACCCAGGGTTTGGAAGATGTCGTTTCCCTCTCCCCAGCGCTGGCGCACAATCTCCGTTTGAAAACGATATCTCACTGCCAGCAAGACAGGGAAGGGGCTTGGTATTGTCGGATTGAAAATCCTACGATAGGTGCTCGAGATTACAAATCTCGAGCAGCCGAGAGCAGCCGAGAAAGGAGACCAATTCTTCCCCTGTGCTTGCCCTGGATTTCTCTACCTAAACCCAATAACCTTCTGATAATCAATTATAAATTATCATTTACCGCATATTTTTTTGTATATTCTAATTGAATCAACTCATAAAACCCAAAATAAACGCACATGGATAAGCTAGAAAAACTGGATATGATGGATAAAATCCTTCGGGAATTTGAGGACTTAAGAAATTCCCAAACTTCCGTTTTAAAGAAGATTTCCAAGATAGAAGCTGATAATATCAATCTGGGAGTAAAGCTGCTGGAAGAGAAACTTACCGCTATTTTCTTTGCAGTAGATACCAACTTAAACCTTGTATCTGAACTCGAAGAACAGTTTCAGGAATACCGGGATAAGTTCTACAAAGACAATAATATCGCTGCAAGGCAGGCGGAACGTAGCAAGGATTAGATCATCCCTTCAGCGTTCAAAATTAAACTAGTCTTTCTAACACAATTCTTGCTATAGCCTAAATTCACTGAAATAACTTCTCGCCAATCATCAGGATTTTTTTTCTCCCGCAGATCACCGCAGAAAAATTCGCAGATGCTCGCAGATTTAGGTTCCAAGGAAATCAAAATCTGCATCAATCAGAGAAAATCAGCGGAAAATAAGTATTACTAAATTTCATACCCCTTTTGAATCTCATGTAAGAAGCTCGAAATTTCCCGCTTATCCATTACTTCTTCATCTGTCCACTCAAAACTCTCAAATTCATGCCACTCATGATCAATTTCAGGATCATAGGAATGATTTTGAAGTTTGGGTAAATCCCAATCCTGAGGTACAAAATATTCACTATAAATCAATTTCTTCTTTAATTTTTCACTGGCTTCCCGAGGGCTGAGAGAGTTGGGATTTGCAAAAATCACCCAGCCAAATTGCTTGTAATTGGCCCCGTCCCGATACCGATAGTTGAGTTTTAGATTCAAAGGTCGCTTACCCTCTTTCAATGGCAGCTGCTCCAAAAACTCATCCAAATCTTCCTCTGAATCAAAAGAATAAAGCGGTTCTTTCCCCAATTCAAAAAACCGGATTAAGTCCACCAAACTTTCAAAAACCCTGAACTGCGTTCCTTCATAATTATACACATACACCTGCTTACTTTTCTCAAATCGGACTAGATTCAGAATTTCTAGAGTTCTGGATGGAGTGAGGTATTCGGTGGCGATGGGAATAAGTTGGTTCATGGTCAAAATTAATCTATCAAGCCTGTTTCCCTTGAAACCTGAAAACTTAAAATGTCAACTCATGTCGGTAAAAACATCTATCCCATGGAAAGTTTAGCTGACGCCTGATACAAAAATGGTGGAATGGCTTCATTTAATTCCCAGTTGATACTCATGGGCTTGGAACCATAATATTCCCTAAAACTACCTTCTCCAATAAATACATACCCCATGGTATTTTTAAATTGATTTTGCTTTTCCTCCCGAACAAATAGAAGAATACGCTTACCGTTGTCCTTATGATTGATATAACTTAGGCCCTTGCCAGTATCAGGGCGGGCAGAATTCTGAGATTGCCAGTGAAAAAGAGTTTCATTGAGTGCATAATCCTCATACATAGTTGTAGGGGAGTAGTGTTCGTCAGATTTGTTTAAATCGATAAATAAAAGCTCAGTATTGATTTCACTATTTTCTGCTACTCCCTCTCGGTTTGAGGATTTTGTTTCAAAAGTACTAAATCCAAAAGCTGCCAAAATCTGATCTCTCGTATATCGACCATGCACTTTCAGTGGTTGATCGTAAGGCAATTCTATTTCTAGCTCCTTAAAGCCAATTTGATCCATTCGATACTCTAGGACTTCGATTATCTCCTTCACCAAATCCTGATTTTTTCCTATCGCTTTGATGCTTGCTTCTAAGGACTTAAACCCTCCTGCATTTTGCCAAAAGTCATAGTGGAGCATCAGGCACATTTGCTGTTCCTTTCTTTTCAGTGAATCAATTGGAACTTGAAAATTTGATTTTGCCAACCGGAGTATAAAGTAGAAATAAGAATAGGATTCTGTGGAAAGCCATTTTTTAGAAACACAGCTAAGCAATTCTTTTTCATAAATGGAATCAGGTTCTTTTGATACCCCCGCCTCAAAAGTCAATCTAGACCAAGTGCTTCGCTTATAAATGACCTCCAAAGGATAATGGTACAGGGTAACAAAATTTTTAAGCGTTAAAGGTAAATCGCTTTGATGTCTGAAATTCCGAATCTTTTGAATCAGTTGATTCCTATTCGGGCTAATCGATGCCTTAATATTTTTAAGGATAGTTTCTCTGGCTTGTTTTTCTAAAACAATTGCACATCCCAATGGAACATGCTGAAAATTACTTTCCAATTCACTTGTGATAGAGGTATTGGTTTTTCCAATCAGGGCTCGAAATTTTCCCTCAAAATCATATTCCGATCGGGCATTTCCGACAAAATCTAAGACCGTCAGACATTCTTTACCATCTGCCAATCGAAGTCCACGACCCAATTGTTGCAAAAATACCGTCAAGCTTTCGGTAGGCCGTAAAAAAAGTACGGTATCGATTTCTGGAATATCCACCCCTTCATTAAAAATATCAACAACAAAGAGGTAATTAATCTCTTTATTTCGAAGTCGCTTGCGGATTTCTTTTCGGTTTTCATTTCGGCCACTGACCAAATAGTCAGCCTTCAATCCCGCTAATATGAATTTCTCTGCCATATATTGGGCATGATCTTGAGTGACACAGAAACCCAGCGCCCGAACATCTTGGATATCTGTAACATACTTTTCAAGGGAAGCGATGACCGTTCCTACTCGCTGATCATTGCCCGTGTAAACTTTACTCAACTCAGATGGTAGATACCTTCCTCTGGACCAAGAAACTTGAGAAATATCAACCGAATCAGAAACCCCAAAATAATTAAAGGGACAAAGTAGCTTTTGATTTAGCGCCTCAGGAAGTCTAATTTCGGCAGCAATATGCTCACAAAAATCAACAAGGATATCAGACCCATTCATCCGCTCTGGAGTGGCTGTAAGTCCTACTAGGATTTGGGGAGAAAACCGATGGATAATCGGGCGGTAACTATCGGCTGCAATATGGTGAACCTCATCGATGATTATAAAATCAAAATAATTGGCAGATAGGTCCAATCTCTCCAATCGATTGTTTAGGGTCTGAACAGAAGCGAAAAGATGATGATACTCGCTTGGTTCTTCCCCATCTACCCAGAGTTCGCCAAAATTATGATCTTTTAATATTCCTCTGAAAGTGCCTAAAGACTGCTGTAATATTTCTTTTCGATGGGCGACAAAAAGCAATTTCGTACCTGGGTTTTTCTCGTAAAATCTCCGAAAATCAAAAGCAGAGATCACCGTTTTTCCAGTTCCAGTGGCAGCCACGACTAAGTTTCTATATCGGCCATGAACAGATCTTTCCACTTCAAGCTTTTCCAGAATTTCCTCTTGGAAATTATACGGCTTTAGGTCAAAATATCCCAAGTTAAGTTCCTTTTCATCCCCTGCTCCAAAACACCCCTCCTTGAGCGCGATTCTGAGCTTCTCTGAATGCTTTTGCGGATCATAACTTTCAAAATCCCGGCTATTCCAGTAGGTTTCGAAGGTTTGCTGCGCGGTATGAATGACATGAGGAATCTCGGTATTGTTAAGCTTTACATTCCATTCTAACCCTTTCGTTAAGGCAGTTTTTGAAATATTGGAGGATCCGATATAGGCCGTATGAAAACCAGTATTTCTATAAAAGAGGTAGGCTTTGACATGTACCCGTTCATTTTTGGTATTGTAGGAAACTTTTACTTCCGTATTGGGAAGCTTAGCAAGGTATTCAATGCATTTAGCATCGGTGGCACCTACATAAGTGGTCGTGATTAATCGAAGTTTCCCCCCTTTTTGAGTAAAGGATTCCAATTGAGGCATCAAGAGGCGAAGACCTGCCCATTTGATAAAGGATACTAAGAAATCAATTCGATCAGAGGAACTAATTTCCTTTTGAAGTTCCCCATCAAGTTGGATTTTTTTACTTCCTCCGCCTCCGGTGATCAGGGAACTAAATATCAATCGAGATTCGGGGGTAATGCTTTTGAGAAAAGAGTGGACATCAGCCACACCGAGGTCTGTTTTGGAAAAAATAGCAGTCAGGAAAGTGGTATTAAGCGCTAAAAGATCCTGTTCAAAATCTTCATCCTTTAGCTCTTCTTTCAAAAGAAGAATTAATTGATTAACGAGTTGAATTTGCTGGATGATTTGATCTTCTTTTGAAAAGTAAGCTAGAGCTCTTTTGAGGACGATGGTAAAATACTGAGATAGAACATCTTTTGCCTCGGTTTTATCGATCGGTTTTTGATCTACAAAGAATACTTCTTGATCCAGGTCATCGAGTTTGGTTTGGATCAGCTTGGAGATCAATGATTCGTAAACGCCTTGCTGCATAGGTGATTTTAAAAAAGGAGGGAGATGGAATTTCGAAGCTTAAGTAAACTAAATTTACAAAAGAATCACAATTTTCCTGATCTAAATTCAATAAAGGATTCTGATTTCCTTACAGCACAGCACGGGTATTCAAGAATCTAATTTTTTCAATCTGTCTATTTTTGTTCTAATTTTTCTGTAAAATGATGGAAAAACCACGTTTTTCACCCAAAAATACCCAGTACAGGGTATTTTTTATTTACTAGATATGCCCTTTATTAGCAATACTAAACTTTTGATGATCAAAAGATGAATATTAGGGTGTAGGTGCAGTTTCGGTTTTCGGAATGGAATGAATCAAAAGTTTTGGTCAAAAAAGGTATCAAAACTAATTTTTAGATTGAAAATGAAAAAAGAGTTAATCGCTGAGTTATTCCAAAAGTTTGAAGATGCCTGTCATAATTTGGCGGGTTTGGAGTGTTGGAGTGGGCGTGATTTGCAAGGGATTTTGGGGTATTCGGATTGGCGAAACTTTACCAATGCGGTCCAAAAAGCCGTGAAAGCATGTGAAAACTCAGGAGAAAAGGAATCAGATCATTTCGTTGGCGTCACCAAATTGATCGAAATTGGAAAAGGAGGCCAAAGACAAGTTCAAGATGTGGCCTTAACACGTTATGCCTGTTATTTGGTTGCCCAAAATGGAGATGCCTCCAAGCCTGAAGTTGCTTTTGCCCAAACATACTTTGCAGTTCAGACAAGAAAACAGGAACTGATCGAGCAGCGCTTGTTGGATATCGCCAGGCTGACCGCCAGAGAAAAACTGTCCAAGTCGGAAAAGAAGCTATCAGGAATTATTTATGAGCGCGGAGTAGACCAGAAAAGTTTCGCCATAATAAGGTCTAAGGGAGATCAGGCTTTATATGGAGGAATTCCTACCCAGTCCATGAAGGATAAGCTCGGAGTTCCGGTCAATAGACCATTAGCCGATTTTTTGCCCACTTTAATGATTAAGGCTAAAGATTTTGCTACAGAGTTGACTAGTCATAATGTGGTAGAAAAGGATTTGTCAGGTGATCAAGCGATTTCAAAAGAACATATCGACAACAACGCAGAAGTAAGGAAAATACTCTTAAAAAGAGGAGTGAAACCGGAAGAGTTACCTCCGTCGGAAGATGTCAAAAAAGTCCAGCGGAGAATTGATAGTACAGAAAAGAAAATCCTTAAAGAGATCAAAAAGGATAAAAAATAAACATGAGTCCTTAATCTAATCCACCTAATGATGGGAATCAAACCAGGACCAAAACGAATCATAATAGTGTAATAACATAGGGTGTAGAAAAAATTAATGTCAAAGATAATCTCAGAGATTTTTTGTCTTTGAAGTCTATTTGACAAAAACCGGAAAATTAAAAATCAGATTTTGAGTTTGACTCGTCGATTTTTTATCATAACTAAATAAGCACAATAATAATATGTGGGCAGATAATGAAACTTCAGAGGATCTTCTGGGATTTAAAATACACGCCGATTTACTCGTTGATGTAATCAAAGATGATAAAGTTCTACCAGTAACAATTGGAGTTTTTGGAGATTGGGGAAGTGGAAAATCAAGTATTCTGAAAATTTTAGAGCAAGAATTGACCGAAGGTGAGGAAGATGGATTTAAAGACGGTACTCTTGTACTATATTTTAACGGTTGGGTATTTGAAGGCTATGATGATGCAAAGGCAGCTTTGTTAGAGTCTATCATTGAAAAGTTTGACAAACACAAAACAATTGGGAATAAAGTAAAGGATAAAACAGTCAAGCTGTTTAAATCTGTTAAATGGATGCGTTTGTTGGGATTGAGCTTCAAAAAAGTTATAGTTCCTGGAGCAACAGCTTATTTTACAGGTGGTGCTTCTTTACTACCTTTCTTAGTAAATGAGTTTTCTCAACTTCAACCGAAAGAGATAGCTGAAAAGCTTACTGGAGAAGGTGCTGAAGATTTTTTGAAAGATATAATTAAAAAGAATGAAGATGAGGAAGTTACAATAGTTCGTGAGTTCCGTGATGACTTTAAAGAAATGATAGACAAGTCAGGAATAAAGAAACTTGTTGTAATCATCGATGATTTAGACAGATGTACACCCGATAGACTTATTGAAAATCTTGAAGCAATTAAGCTGTTTCTAAATGTTGAGAAAACAGCATTTGTAATTGGTGCTGACCCAAGAATAGTAAGACACGCTATTGAGCATCGTTATAAAACTGATAGTATTGAAAACGCTGATGATCCGGACAGTAGGAATAAGCGTATCGTAAGCGACTATTTAGAAAAACTTATTCAAATACCTTATTATCTACCTAAATTAACAGACAATGAGGTTGAAACTTATCTTACCTTGCTTTTCTGTAAGAAAGCAATGGGAGGCGACTTTTCAAAAGTAATTGACGCTTTCAAATCAAATAGAGAAAGTAATAGATATGATGTATTCGGATTAGGAGATATTCAAGATTTAGCTACAGAAGAACAAAAGAAAGAGTTGATAGAAAGTGTTTCTCTGATAGCTTCGCTATCACCAATTATTACAGAAGGGTTAAAAGGTAATCCCCGACAGATAAAAAGATTTTTAAATACTTTCACGCTTAGGAATAGACTCGTAAAGGTTGCGAAACTTTCAGACTTCAAGATCGACGTTTTAGCCAAGTTAATGGTCTTAGAATATGCTTCTACAAATCTATTTAAGGAGATTTACAACTGGCAGTCTTTACAAAAAGGTGAACCTAAACAAATTGTTGACCTTGAAAAGTTGGCAGGAGCAGAAAATACAGAAGATATAAAAAAACAGTTCTCCCCTGAATGGGCTTCTGAAAAAGTATTGAAATGGCTTAATGCCGAACCGAAACTTGCAAACGTTGATTTAAGAGATTATTACTGGATTTCAAGAGACCAACTTTCTACTACAATTAGTGGAGCATCATTAATACCTCCCCATATTCGTAGCTTAACCAAAAAACTGATTGACCATGGTTCTGGAAGTATTTTGACCAACACTATTACACAGGAAGTTACTGGGAAATTAAACGAAACAGAATGCGAAATACTATTATCGTTACTGGAAAAAGAAGTGATTAAATTCCCAGAAAATGATAGCATTCATAAGGTTTTCATTGAAATGATGTCTCAGAATGTATCAGGTATAATTGAATCTTATGGTAGAGCAATTGGCAAAGCAGATAATAGCAAAATTCCATTCAGTTTACGAAATGAATTTGCGCTGGCAGAAGGGAAAAATGAGAATGTCAAATCTCTATATAGTCAGTTTGAAAAGACATCTCAAATTTACAAAGCATTAAATCCAAAGAAATAATGGGAACGACTCAGCGAATGACACCAGGAGTTTCTGGTGAACCTAATTGGGGGGATTTGAATAAATCCATTACTAATATTTCCAAGACTGTTGAAAAAGAGAAGGAGTTGGATAGTGATAAAAACATTAACGCTAAAGACGAAGCTAAACAGTATAAACAGATTTCTGATAGAAGAGCAGCTCACCTAAAGTCTGCATTTAATAATCTCGTAAAAACTGGTGGAGGCAGGTCGAAAATAAGTAGTGGTAAGTCATCTTCCGTTGGCAAAGCGGGTATTAAATCAGCCAGAAAGATAACAAGCTTCTTCACTGGGGTAGGAAGTAATGGATTGCAGCAAACTTTAATTGATATAGGTTTTGGTTCATTGCAGGGAAAGACCTTCCAAGAAGTTCTTGATTATCTGCTTGTGTTTTGTACAGATTCCAATGAAGGGATGGACGAAACTGCTGCTAACAATGCTTCTTGTGAAATTATGAAGGAACTTGCGGCATTAGCTGGAAATGACCTAAACAAGTTCGAGCAGCTTGTTAAAGAGTATGTTGAAGAAGCTGGGTTGGCAGACTTACTTTGTCAGTTTTGGGGCTTATATATTTTCGAACATTTATCTCAACGGTTTGAAGAAAAAGTAAAACAGCAAAAGGGAATGGAAATCGGAAAAGAAACCTTTAAAATAATTAAAGCTGATATCCTTGGTCAAGTAAAAGTTTTGAATAATCAAAGACCTGTTGCTAAAATTGATTGGAAGGGGAGTACCGGGAGAAAAGAGATAGAAAAAATATTTGATTCTGTAATTAAAATCATATGCGATGAAAACGATTAATGTTGGTAGACTTACCTATGATAAACCTTCCGGTGCAGGTAAGATAATTATTGAAGATGCTTCTGGCGGTAATTCTACGCTTAATATTGATTTAAGATCTTTATTACCATTTGCTAATTTAGTTAGTAAAGTGGTTTTTGATTTTTTTATTTTAAGTGCTTCTGTATATGGGATTGATCGATTTGTCGCAAGGAAGCAGAACTCAGTAGATGGATGGTCAAGAGAACTGAAAGTTACCTTTCCTGTGCATAATCCAACAAAATGGAATGCTTGTAAAGAAGATCTAAACAGACTGCTATCCTTTTTAACCGGAGACTATTGGAATGTTGAGTTTAGGAAAGAAACTTTTGATGTGCCTAACACAGATTTAGACAAAGAATTCTCTGTCCCATTTACACAAGTTAATTTATTATCTGGTGGGTTGGATTCCCTAATAGGTGCTTTCGATTTTCTTAAACAGAATTCTAAGCAAAAGGTACTGTTTGTTTCACACTATGACCCACAAATGCATGGCCCAAAAGGTGACCAAAAAGATTTGATTTCGGAAATTGAAAAGATGTATCCGAATCAATTTGCTTACATACCCTCAGTTAGAGTATCTTTAGAACGTACAAATGTAAATAGAGAAACAACTTTTAGAAGTAGATCGCTTCTGTTTATAGGAATAGCATTAATGGCTGCACAGGCAACAAATACTCACAGAATAATTGTTCCTGAAAATGGTTCAGTATCGCTAAACTTCCCTCTTAGTGCTTCAAGAAGAAGTTCTTGCAGTACAAGGACAACCCATCCTTTCGTTTTAGATAATGTTCTATCAATTTGGAAAATTCTATCAATTGTAGCTGATATCCGAAATCCTTATGAATTTCAAACAAAAGGAGAAATGGTAAACGATTGCAAAGACAAAACTAATCTTTCTAAATTAGTTCCGATGTCAAACTCTTGTGGGAAGCGAGGTCATAGAGCACATTGGGAATCAGGTAAAAAAAATGCTACTCATTGTGGGATTTGTATGCCTTGTGTTTATCGTCAAGCAGCATTAATGGTAGCGGGGGATAAAACAAGTTATGGAAATTCGATAAATAATCTATTCCCACTTAAAGACAAACATAAAAAATCCCAAGATATAGTTGCTCTGTTAGACTTCCTAAAAACTCCAATTACAAAAGAAGAGATTAAACAAGAATTAATTGTAAATGGGGTGAAGAACCTCTCCAAGCTCAATCAATTTGTTGAGGTTGTTTGGCGGACGAGAGAAGAATTAAAAAAATGGGTGAAAAAGGTTGGTGACACAACGGTAAAAACAAAAGCAGGGGTATAGATGTTAGATACACATTGCCACATTGATTTATATACTAAGCCGGAATTAATTCTTGCCGAATGCGTTAAGAAAGGCTTCCCAATTCTTTCAATGACCAATTTACCCAGTCATTTTGAGAGAGGCTTTCCATTTTTTCAGAATCAAAATAAAGTAAGACAGGCTTTAGGTATGCATCCACTTTACGCTCAATATCATAAAAAGGAGTTCCCAAAATTCAAAAGCAATCTTGTTAAGACCTCTTATATAGGTGAAGTAGGTTTGGATTTTTCAAAGGATGGGATTGATACAAAAGATATACAGATTCAAACCTTTGAAAGTATATTGAACATTATAGGAAACCAAAAGAAAATTCTGAGCATTCATTCAAGACGTGCTGAGGAGGAAGTCTTGAATTTACTAAAGAAGTACAAAATAAAGAATGCCATTTTCCATTGGTATTCAGGAAGACTTAACTTGATTGATGAAATCGTTGAAGAAGGGTATTATTTTTCCGTAAACCCTGCAATGACAAAATCTATGTCAGGCAGAAAAATTATTTCTAAGATACCAAAGCAATTTATCCTTACTGAAACGGATGGCCCTTTCATAGATGAATACAATTTGCCAATTAAACCTGGTCAAGTACAAACTGTAATCACCTTTTTAGCAAAAGAATGGATCTTAAATGAAGACGAGGTAAAAAACATAATTTTGTCAAACTTTCGAAAAGTTGTTGACAGTATCAAGTAATAAACATTTTGTATTAAATTGATTTAATTGACTTTTTCTTCATTTTTCTCAAAATAGTTATTTGAATAAATTGTCCTACTATAGGTGCCAATGTTATAGTTTATACTTTCCGCAACTTCTAAAAGGTGTCTAGGATTTATATCATATAAATCCCCAAGTTTAGCTGCTTGAAGTAAATCAAGCTTTTTTATGCCATTTTCTATCTCTAAATATTCCTCAACAGAGGTGTCTATTTTTGCGGCAACTATATCAGAATCGAATTTATTTTCTTCTCTAAGTTTCTTTAAAAGGGTATTTTTCATCTTTATTGATTGATTTTCAATGTTAGGTTTTTAACGAGTGATAGAAGTTCATTCTTTTCTTTTTTTAGTGTTTCTAACTCGCCAATTAAAAAATTAATCTGAATATCTTTCTCACTGATAATTCTTTCATAGAGTTTATTAGGCTTGTCTTTATTTTCATTATATATTTTGGCAGCAACGATTGATCTACTGTATTCCCCTGAATTATAATTAATTATCGGTAGTTCATTCGCCAAAAAATAATCCGGCTTGACATGGTAAAACTCTGCTAATTGCTGGATACGATCCAGTGTTAGTTTACTTTTTCCTGATTCTAAATTGGAATAGGTCTTCTGATTGATATTCAGAATATTGGCGACATACTCCTGAGAATAGTCTCGGGATTCTCGTAAAATCCGCATGATTTTCTGGGCATGGATCATGATAGGTTTTTTTCGACTAGACTAGAATTTCTTTGACTAAGATAGAATTTTTTTACTTCAACTAATATGCATCCTAAAGCAATATTTGGATCTATTTGATTGCTAAGACAATATAGTAAAGCTTAAGCAAGAAAGGAACAAAAATTAGATAGGAAAGCATAAAATTCAATGACCACAAAAATCAAAGAAATCTACCTGTTGAGGATTCTGACGAAGTGTTTTCGACATGATTGTTTCTTATTGATTTCAGGGTTGGCAATGGATGATATGCTTTTTCCCCGTAAACCCAAACAACCTATTTAAACCTATTTTTTCTCCCTGATTGCGCCCAAAAGGACTTTGTAAACTCCGGCGGGCCTATCCACACAAATCGGGGAGTGACAATACTGTCGACCGTCGACTGCCGACCGTCGACTGTTAGATAAGCCTTCCGCTGCAGAGGATTTTCGCTTATCACATGTAATCAATTTCTAATCAAGACCGACTGACCCGGATAAGGATCTGGACTCAGGATGGGAGAGGTCTGTCCCCATCATTGCCTGTCCACCTTAGGCGGGCAAGGAGGCAAACGAAAACCTTGTCTTTACAGGGATCTAAAAGCCGACGAAG
>NZ_VLOG01000045.1:5095-165235 GCF_007655305.1 Algoriphagus algorifonticola | reverse complement strand
AAAGGAATCTTTGCCTCTTCTCTTCTTTGCGGGAGACTTAGGACTTTGCGCCGCTGCGCCGCTGCGCCGCTGCGAGCTTTTATAGACCACAGAGGATTAAAAAAATCTTTATTCTTTTCGGACGATTTCCAATTTTCTGACTTTAGAAGTTATTCTCCTTGAGACCGCTTCGTTCCTCGCGGTGACGACTTTAGATTTGTAACAAGCAAGTTTCCTACTGCCTACTTTACTTTGCTTCTTCCATCCTTTGCGGGAGGTTAAAAACTCTGCGTTGCGTTGAGATTTATGAGACTCCTTCGTCGTTCCTCTTCGCAATAACGCTACCGTTTTTTCAGACTTCAGATTTTAGCTTTCAGATTTCCCCAATCAATTCATCCATTTCCCCATAAATTCCAAGAAGGGTTCCTTGTAATTATCACTTACGGAGATGTGGTGAGTGCCGATGGTAATCACATTTTTTGAAACGGACTCTATATGATCCAATCCAATGATAAAGGAGCGATGCACACGCATAAATTTGGAAGTGGGCAAAAGCTCCTCCATACTTTTTAAACTGGTCAATGAAAGCAGTGGGTTAGGCTTGGATTTTAAGTGAACTTTCACATAGTCTTTGTAAGCCTCCACATGCGTGATATCTGAAAGCATTACTTTGACCAATTGATATTCTACTTTCAAAAATATATACTCGGGACTACTTTCCGTCGGGATTGCAGCAGGATTTGGAATCTTGTTTTCCAGCTTTTCAAAGTAATTATAAGCCTTGGTAGCAGCATTTAGGAAATCCTCATAGCTGTAAGGTTTAAGCAAATAATCCAAGGCGTCTACCTTATATCCTTCTATGGCAAATTGATGGTAAGCCGTTGCGAAAATAATTCTGGTTTTGTCAGAAGCTTTTTTTCCATCCAGCACCCTTGCGAGCTCCATCCCGGAAAGATCGGGCATTTGGATGTCCATAAAAATCAATTGAACCTCCTCCTTATTTAGAAATGCTAGGGCATCTATGGCACTGGAAAACTTGCCAACCAAGTCAAGAAAAGCCGTCTGCTGTATGTATTTGCATACTAGTTCGAGAGCAAGTGGCTCATCATCTACGGCTATACATTTGAGTTTCATTCCAAGTTGATTGTCAGATTGACATAATATTCGTCCTTGTCTTCAACTTTGCCAAATTTCAAGCGGTGTTTGTTGGGATATAACAGACTTAGTCTTCTCTGGGTATTGACCAGTCCGATTCCACTTTCTTTTGCCTCTGGGCTATCCTGATTGATAGGGAAAATCTGATTTCTGGTTTCAAAGAATAAGGTGTCCCCCATGATTTCCATTTTAATGTCAATTTTGCTGGGATGCTGAGAACTGATTCCATGTTTGAAGCAGTTTTCCAGAAATGGCAAAATCATCATCGGAGCAATAGTATGGTTGTTTTTGGGTTCGTCCATACTAATATTTAATTGGACTTTATCAGTCAATCTCATTTTCATCAATTCAATATAATCTCTGATGAAATCTACCTCCTTGCTAAGCAGAGTCGACTCCTTTTGATTTTCATAAAGGACATAGCGCATCATTCGGGAGAGCTTTAATAAGGCTTCCTGTGCTTTTTTAATGTCCAGATTGGTTAAGGAGTAGATATTGTTTAGGGTATTGAAGAAAAAGTGGGGGTTAATTTGAGCCTTGAGGTAAGAAAGCTCGGTGTTGATTCGTTGTTTTTCCAGTTCCTGTCTTACAGTTTCGTCTTTTTGCCATTTTTGAACCAATGCCAAAGAAGTACTCAAGCCAATAGATACGGTGTAAAGTAAAAGTTGAAAAACATCTCCGGGCAGCCAGCGTCTTCCGGGTACGAATGGTTTGTCAGGATTGAAAAACTCATGCATTTTCATTGGATACTTGATGAGCTGCTCGAAATAAATAATCGTAAAGTAAAAGACTACAGCTCCCGCTATGACCAATAGGAGGTATATGTAATTTTTTCCTTTGAGTAATATTTTTGGGACCCCAATCGAGGCATTGGTGTAAAAGATGGATACCAAAATTGCGACCAAGAATACCTGTTTGTACCAGAAAGCTATGGGCAATTCATTTTCTCCCATTCTCCAGGATAGAGGAGATAGTAGGATAAGGACTATACATAGCATCAGCCATCCCAGTATGTGAACTAGGAAAGAAAGGTTTTTTTTGGAGGTGATTGATGGCATACGTCTGATTTTCAGGTCCAAACTAATATAAAGAATAGAATTTCAGTTAGAAAATCTACCAATCTGCTGTTTTTCACGGCGAAACTCCCTGATAAGCGGATGAATCGCTTAATCGATGATTTCTTCTGCCTTATCAGGTGAATCGACCTATTTGTCGACAAATACCAATGAATGGTCTATTACCTAAAATAATGCTGAACAAAGCCTTCAATTTTGGGGTATCAATGAGGTGACAGCCCAATATTTGAAAATAAACCACGAAATCAAATTTGAGGTGAAGCTCGCAAAATGAATTATGCGAGTGCCATTAAAATTTTGAAATCATTTATCTAAAACAGATGAAAAATCTATTCAGTCTATTCATTCTTTTTGCAGCCATCGGTTTAAATCAAACCTTCGCCCAGCAAAACCAAGAACAGCCAGCCAGAATTATCGGTGTGGCCAAAGATGCTAAATCTGGCGAACCTGTTGGCTATGCTACCGCGGCCTTATACAGAAAAGGGTCAGATGTGAGTTTAGCAGGCGCCGTCGCTGACGGAGAAGGTAAATTCTTTATTACAGGTTTCGACCCGGGAGAGTACTCCCTTCAACTGACTTTTATCGGATTCGAAACGCTAGTAGTAGACAATATTTCCGTCAAGTCTAAAACAGGTGACATCATCCTGGGAGACCTATCCATGAGCGATGAGGGCTTGGCATTGGAAGAAGTGACCGTACAAGGTCAAAGACAATTGATTGAGGAGCGTGTGGACAGAACAATCTACAAAGCAGAGAATGACAGAACAACCGCAGGTGGAGATGCGACAGATGTGTTGAGAAGAGTGCCTATGCTTTCCGTAGACTTGGATGGAAATGTATCCATGAGAGGAAGTAGCAATATTACTGTTTTGATTGACAACAGACCATCTGCAATTGCCGCCAGCAGTATTACGGACGCATTGAAGCAAATCCCGGCAGACCAAATTAAAGAGGTAGAAGTTATTACTTCACCTTCCGCACGATTTGATGCCGAAGGTACCTCGGGAGTAATCAACATCGTAACCAAGAAAAATAACCTTCAGGGAGTAACTATGAGTATCAACAGTGGCGCTGGCTTGAGAGGTTCTAACTTGGGATTGAATGGAAGTGCAAGAATCGGAAAGTTCGGTTTTTCTCTGGGAGGTTTTGGCCGATCTGGCTATAATATTTTAGGAAGATTTGACAACGAACAGCAATTGATTGATCCATCCGGAAACACGACTACAATTTTGCAGTCAGCAGACACAGAAAGAAGAGACCTTTTTGGTAGATATAATTTTGGAATGGATTATGAAATCGATAAGTATAATTTTATTACCGGTGCGGTAAACTTCGGAATCAGAAACTCCAACAACTGGCAAAATGATTTCCTGACGCAGAATTTTGTGGGAGGTAACCTGACAAGAGAGGCTTTGAGAGAGACTAATTCCAAAGATCAGTCCAATTCCATTGATGTGAGTTTGAACTACACCAAAACCTACGAGAAGAAAGGTAAGGAGGTAAGTTTATTGACTCTTTACAGCAGAAATAACAGAGAAAATAACTTCGTCAATACCCTTTTCAATGAAGATTTTCAAACTATTGACTCAAGGCTGAGAAATGATAACCCAAGCCGAAATGAAGAATTTACAGTTCAGTTGGATTTCGTAAATCCACTAGGAGATAAGGGAAATCAGATTTTGGAGTATGGTGCTAAAAACATTTTAAGAAAAGCCTATTCAGACTTCGCTTATTTCCAAGCAGAAGGAGCTGATGGAGCTTATGTAGAACTGCAGGATCCATCCTTAAGTAATGAATTCAGTTATGATCAAAATGTAACTGCAGGGTACCTTTCATATACTTTTAGCTTCTTGAAGAATTACACCTTGAAGCCGGGATTGAGATATGAGTATACAACCATTTCCGCTGATTTTGCCAATGAATTGGAAGTTGATATTCCTTCTTACGGAACTTTGGTGCCAAGTGTGAACGCTAGCCGCAAATTGAAAAATGGAAACATGATCAAGGCAGCATACAATAGAAGAATTCAGAGACCATCCTTGAGGTTTTTGAACCCGAACATCGAAGCTTCCAACCCGCTTCAAATTTCCCAGGGTAATCCTATTTTGGATCCTGAATTGACGGATAATTATGAATTGGGATATAGCACCTTCATCAAAGGTACTATGCTAAACTTCACCGGATTCTACAGAAATACTACGGGATCGATTCAGGCAGTAAGAACTGTTCAGGATGATGATATCATCTATACGACCTACGAGAATATCGGTCAGGAGCAGGCTTTGGGTACTAACATCTTTGCCAATGTTAGCATCAGCAACAAGTTCTCTTTAAATGGTGGTTTTGATCTTTACTATGCCATGTTGGACAATGGATTGACAGATCCGCTTTTTGCGGCATCTAATCAGGGGTGGGTTGTAAGTGGTAGAATGTTCGGAAACTACTCCTTACCAAAAGACTGGCAGATTCAGCTTTTCACCTTTGCAAGAGGTAGAAGAGTACAACTTCAAGGCTCAAGCGGAGGATTCGCAGCTTATGGTTTAAACTTCAATAAGCAATTCAAAGAGAAAAGAGGAAGTATTGGATTTGGAGCTGAAAACTTCTTAGCGAAGGAATTTATCATCAGAAATGAGACCATTACGCCTACCATTGTACAGAACAGTACAAGTGCTTTGAGAAATATGAATTTCAAGATCAACTTCAGCTACAGAATTGGTAAGCTAAGTATGAACGATAGACCTAGAAGAAGAAGGTCAGTATCTAATGATGATTTGAAAGGCGGTGAAGAAGGTGGAGGAGAGATGATTCAAAACAACCGCTAAAAGAACTTAAAATAAGGGCTGTCTCAAAAGTGATTTTGTCACATTGAGCGGAGTCGAAATGTAGGCCAGGATGATATAATTGGCCTTCGACTACACTCAGGCTGACATTAGAACGATTTATGAGACAGCCTCTTTTTTTGAATATTGTGAAACATTTCTTCTGAATTATCGATTTAGTAATTAATAAACAGATAGATAGATTGGGTAACAAAAAACCCTGACTTTGGTAAGTCAGGGCTTTTTTTGTTAGTAGATATAACTACTCTTGGTAAGTTACTTTTTTGATAGCAGCTACAGTTCTGGCTACATTAGGAATTGTTGCCTCAATGTAAGTAGGAGCATAACTCAATGGAATATCCATGGAGTTAACTCTAATCACAGGGGCATCCAAATAATCAAATGCATATCTCTGGAAATGGTAAGTCAACTCAGATGAGATAGCGGCCAATGGATTAGCCTCTTCTACAATTACTGCACGATTGGTCTTCTTCAAAGACTCTACGCAGGTAGCATAATCGATAGGTCTGACAGTTCTCAAGTCAATTACTTCACAATCCACTCCTTCTTTCGCCATTTCTTCGGCAGCTTCTAAAGCCACTTTCATCATTTTACCGAAGGAAATCAGCGTAACATCTTTCCCTTTTCTTTTGATGTCAGCAACTCCGATTGGTAAAAGGTATTCTGATTCAGGAACTTCTCCTTTATCTGAATACATCAATTCGGATTCCATGAAAATTACTGGATCTGGATCACGGATTGCAGCTTTTAATAAGCCTTTAGCATCATAAGGATTAGAAGGTACTATGACTTTCAAGCCTGGAGTATTGGCGAACCAGTTTTCAAAGTTGGAAGAGTGTGTAGCTCCTAACTGACCTGCATTTCCTGTAGGTCCTCGAAAAACAATAGGAACTGAATAAGCTCCGCCTGACATGGCTAACATCTTAGCAGCAGAGTTGATGATCTGATCGATCGCAACTAGGGAGAAGTTGAAAGTCATGAATTCAATGATTGGAATCAATCCATTCATTGCAGCACCTACTCCCAAACCGGCAAAGCCCAATTCAGAGATTGGAGTGTCATATACTCTCTCTGGACCAAATTCGTCCAGCATTCCCTGTGAAACTTTGTAAGCTCCGTTATATTCAGCTACTTCTTCACCCATCAGGAAGACGTTCTTATCACGTCTCATCTCTTCGGACATGGCCTCTCTGAGGGCTTCGCGAAATTGTATTTCTCTCATTAGTTAAAGACAAAATTTTGGCTCGTAAAAATAGGAAGGAATCGGGCAATTGCAAAAATAGACCGATCGATTATCCCTTTCTATCAGCCAAGGTATACTGTTTTGGTGTTTACAAATTCCAATATTCCATGGCGACTCAGTTCTCTTCCATAACCGGACTTTTTGATTCCTCCAAAGGGAAGATGTGGATTGGATGCCACCAATGAATTGATAAAGACTGCACCGCTTTCTATCCTTGAGGCCAATGCTTCAGCTTTTTCTTGATTTTTTGTCCAAAGTGATGAGCCTAAACCAAACTCAGAATCATTGGCTATTTGAATTGCTTCATCAGCTGATTTTACTCGAAAAACGAGAGCAACCGGTCCAAATAATTCTTCTGAATATGCCGGAGAATCTTTTGGAATATCTGTTAAAATAGTTGGGGAAAATTTGGTGCTTCCTTTTTCTGGGGCTTTTCCTCCCAACAATACCTTGGCGCCTTTTTCTACAGATTTTTGAATTTGTTCATAGAGTTCCTGAGCTAAATCGGGTCTTGCCATGCAGGCATAGTCAGCATTTTCATCCAGAGGCTCCCCGGCCTTAAGGTTTTTTATTTCATTGGAAAATATTTCTAAAAATTGATCATAGACTGTATCCTGAACAATAAACCGCTTAGCGGCGATACAACTTTGGCCAAAATTGATCATTCTAGCTTTAGCTGCAGTTTTGGACGCTTCTTCTATGTCAGCATCTTCCAATATGATAAATGGATCACTGCCTCCCAGTTCTAGTAGGGATTTTTTGATATGTTTGCCCGCAGCTGAGGCAACTGCTGCTCCGGCTTTTTCGCTTCCTGTCAGGGTAACGGCTTTCACGATTGGGTTTTCTATAATTGCCGTGGTTGTTTTCGAATCGATTAAAAGTGATTGAAAAACTCCCTCTGGAAAACCAGCCTTGGTAAATACCTCCTCTATCGCTAAAGCACACTGAGGTACATTGGATGCATGCTTCAATAAACCCGTATTCCCTGCCATCAAGGTTGGAGCAGCAAATCGAAATACCTGCCAGAATGGGAAGTTCCAGGGCATTACTGCCAAAACAGTTCCTATTGGTTGGTGAAGTAATTTGGCCTTTTTTCCATCAGGAAGAGAGATGGGTTCAGGCTTCAAAAATTCCTCGGCATTGTCAGCATAATATTCACAGACCCAGGCGCATTTTTCAACTTCTGAAACTGATTCCTTGATGATTTTTCCCATTTCCAGGGAAATAATTTTCGCATAATGTTCCTTATTTTCCCGTAATTCCTCTGCTGCTTTACGCATCAATTTTGATTTATCAGAAAAGGGAGAAGTTTTCCATTGCTGATAGGCTTTCTCGCCTTTTTGAAGTTTTTCCTGAACTTGATTTTCCGTCAAAAGTTGAAATTCTTTCAGGATTTCACCGGAATAGGGATTAATAGATTTTATTTGACTCATTCTTCTATGGGTTTTCCTTGTTCTTTCCAGGCAGTAATTCCGCCGTCCAACATGATTACTTTTTTAAATCCGGCTTCTTTCATAGCAGCTCCTGCCTTGGCTGTTCTTTTCCCAGTTCGGCAATACAATAAATAAGTTTTAGCCTTGTCCAATTGTTTTATTTCATTTTCAAAGCCATCTGAAAGAAAATTGATGTTTAATGCGCCTTCCAAGTGACCCTCCTGCATTTCTTCAGGTGTTCTAACATCGATAAGGATATTTTTCTTCTTGCTGCTTAGCTTTTGAAATTTTTCAACTGAGACCACTTTGGCTGAATCTGCTGGAGACTGAGCATAAGAAAGTGTGGAGATTCCAAGTATGGCCAGAAAAAAGAGGCCAAGAAATGCTAGGTTTTTCATAGTGATCGTATTGTTTTGGGGTAAGACTTACATTATCAAGGAAAAATTAAAGCCTTTCGTTTCAAATGTCCACTAAAATCGCATTGATTTCTGATTCTCACAGTTACATTGATCACAAAACTCTCCAATATATTGAAGAAGTAGATGAAATCTGGCATGCAGGTGACATTGGTGAGTTGACTGTCATGAATGCATTACCTGATGGGAAAACCATCAGGGCTGTTTATGGCAATATAGATGATACCAATACTCAGAATTTATATCCTGAATGGTTGGAATGGGAAATTGAAGGTGTTCGGTTTTTAATGACTCACATCGGAGGGAAACCTCCCCGCTATGCAAAGGGGGTGAAAAGTAAAATCAAGGAATCAAGACCTCAAGTTTTTATTTGTGGCCATTCACATATTTGCAAAGTGGAGATGGATAAAGAGTTGAACTGTCTATATATGAATCCCGGGGCCATAGGGCAGCAAGGTTTTCACCTGATGAGAACTATGCTTCTTTTTGAAATCAATTCTGGAAAAATAGCCAATCTACGGGTCATAGAGCTTGGGAGAAGAGGAAAACTTACTGAATAGGCAAAAAAAAAGCGGCTCAAGGCCGCTTAATATCTAGAAGGGAAATTATTTCTTCTCGAAAGACTTTTTCAATTCCTCTACATCCACGTTCTTAATCACCGGCTGAGCAGTCAATTGCTTAATTTTGATGATACGTGTATTCTGGCTTTGTCTTTTTCTTCTTAGCTTTCTTTTCAGAGTAGTAACTGCCATGACTATATGTGTTTAAAGATTTTTGTTTCGAAACGGAACGCAAAGGTAAAGAAACATTTTTTGATTGCCTATTAATCTGCGCGAATAAATTGTGGATTATCTCTGAGATCAGGGATTTTTCTGCTTTTTTTCGGTAAATTTGGGCTTTAATCACCAAAATTAATTGCATGCAAAAGCCGAGTTTACCGAAAGGAACCCGAGATTTTGGACCTCTTCAAATGGCCAGAAGAAATTTCATCCTAGATACAATCAAGGATACATTTCAGTTGTTTGGCTACAATCAGATAGAGACTCCTGCCATGGAGAATTTGAGCACTCTGACAGGAAAATATGGAGACGAGGGGGATCAATTACTTTTTAAAATTCTCAATAGTGGAGATTTTTTAAAAAATGTAGGTCCTGAAGATTTACAAAACGGACCTAATGCCACCTTGTCAAAAGTTTCTGAAAAAGGACTTAGATATGACTTGACTGTGCCATTTGCCAGGTTTGTGGTGATGAACCGTAATGAATTGACATTCCCTTTCAAGAGATTTCAGATCCAGCCCGTTTGGCGGGCGGACAGACCTCAAAAGGGCAGGTATAGAGAATTTTATCAATGTGATGCCGATGTGGTGGGCACGGATAGCTTGGTTTGTGAAGCAGAAATTGTTTTGATGATTCGTAGGGTTTTTTCCAAGCTGAATATTGCTGACTATGATATTAAAATAAACAACCGGAAGATTTTAACCGGGATTTCAGAGGTCATTGGTGAAGCTGGAAAAGAAGGGCCTTTGTGCGTCGCAATTGATAAGTTGGATAAAATCGGATGGGATAAAGTTCAGGAAGAATTAGCACAAAGAGGCTTTCAAAATGAATCTATTCAAAAGCTTAGTCCTTTGATTAATTTCACTGGGGGAGTGCAGGAAAAATTAGACTTTCTCAAAAATTTCCTAGCCGGCAGTGAAGTAGGCTTGCAGGGAGTGGAGGAGTTGAAAGATACTTTCGGAATTCTACAGGACATGGGTGAAGACCTGAGTCATGTGGAGTTGGATATGGTTTTAGCTCGGGGTTTGTCGTATTATACTGGAGCAATTTTCGAAGTAAAAGTCAATCATGTTTCCATAGGATCCGTTAGTGGTGGTGGACGATATGATAACTTGACCGGAGTTTTCGGTATGGACGGGGTCTCCGGTGTAGGATTTTCCTTTGGAGTAGATAGAATCTATGATGTGATGGAGGAGCTGAATTTATTTCCTCAGTCAACTGCACAGGGCACACAGGTATTATTGACCCATTTTGATCAGAAAGGGTATCAATATGCTTTGAGTATTCTGACCCGTTTACGCTCAGCAGGGATTGTTTCTGAAATCTATCCAGACCAGGCTAAAATGAAAAAGCAACTCGACTATGCGAGTAAAAATCAGATTCAGTTTGCAGCAATTTGTGGAGATCAAGAAATTGAATCCCAAACTATTGCGCTAAAGAATCTTGAAACAGGAGTTCAGGAAAACTTGGGAGTTGAGGATGCCATAAAGACAGTTTTGGAGTTTATTCCACAGAAAGGATAGAATTGGTGGGAATAGTTACCCCTCCTTTTAGTACTATATATTCCGGCCCAACAGCCCAAACAGTGGTGTTGACTTCATAAACTTGATCTTCTGCTGTACAGAAAGTGATACGTACTTTCGAATGCAGTAAATTACCAAGGGTCTGCGATCTCTCCAGTTTTTGAGATCGAATTTTCCTTTCTTCAGGGGTAGAGATCACCTCTTTTTTGGAAAAGCTCAGATTCTTAACCTGCTCTTTATCAATTTGGACTATCGACTTCATAACTAATTGGCTTGATATTCCTACAGACAGAGAATGCTTGGTTAATGTTGCGTTTTAAACAGTGAAAATTTCCTAAAGAGTTTAATTCGAAATAAAAGTTTGAAATTCAAGAAATTATAAAATAAAATTATAGAGCTATGTTTGATTTGATGAACATGATGAATAAGGTAAAAGAGGCTCAGGCTAAAATCAAAGAAGCCCAAGCCAAGCTAGTTCATCTGACTGCTGAAGGAGAATCCGGTGGTGGATTAGTGAAAGTAACAGTCAACGGGGAGCGTAAAGTGTTGAAAATTGAAATGGATGAATCACTGTTAACCCCTAATGATAAGGAAATGCTCAGTGACCTGGTTGTTGCAGCCACCAATATTGCTTTGGAAGCAATTGAGGTCAAAATCAAAGCTGAAATGAAGTCAGCGACTGAAGGGATGATTCCTAATATTCCCGGAATGGACTTGGGCAGCATGTTTGGATAAAATGAGATTAGGTCAGAAGATTAAAAGCCTTAAAGGACAAGGTTTATTCAGTGACCATTTATAGATTTTTTTTCAATAACCTATCATCAGGAGGATGCAAAACTGCGCAATTGTCATCTTAAATTACAACGGGGAGGAAATGCTCAAACGTTTCCTCCCTTCTGTTATAAAGTTTTCCCAATCTGATGTTTGGGTAATTGACAATGCTAGCCAGGATCAATCCAGAGCCATCCTCGAGAAGAATTTTCCCCAAGTTCAACTGATCTCTCTTGCTGAAAATTTCGGTTACGCAGGTGGGTACAATTGGGGTTTGGAACAGCTAAGAGGGAAGTACGAATTTTTCATTTTGCTCAATTCAGATGTGGAGGTTTCCGAGGGTTGGGATAGCAAACTGCTGGAAGCTTTTCAAAGAGATGAAAAAATAGCAGCTCTTCAGCCCAAGATCTTATCTGCCCAAAATCCCAAAGTTTTTGATTATGCAGGTGCAGGAGGTGGTTTTTTAGACACCTTATACTATCCTTATTGCCGGGGGAGAATTTGGAATGTAATTGAGGAGGACAAAGGGCAATATGATGATTTTTGTCTGGTAGATTGGGCTTCCGGAGCTTGTTTGGCGATTAGATCAGCTTGTTTTTTTGAACATGAAGGCTTTGATGCTCATTTTTTTGCGCATATGGAAGAAATTGATCTCTGTGTGAGGATGCAGCAAGCAGGTTGGAAAATTGCATATACAGGCGACTCTGTTGTTTACCATTTGGGCGGTGCAACTCTTGACAGAAGCAGCCCCAAAAAACTCTACCTAAACATCAAGAATAGCATTAGTTTGATTTATAAGGCAGAATCGACCTTCAATTTTGCTGTAATTTTTATTCTAAAGTTTGTAGTAGAAATGTTAGCTGCCCTAGCTTATACCCTAATTGGAAAAAAGGAGTATGGAAAAGCTATCCTCCAGGGTTATAAAGATTTTTTTCAGAGTAAGGAACAGTTTTTGAAAACTGAAGGATATAAAAAGTTTAGGAAAAAAGGACCCTCATTCTGGATTTATTGGGACTTTTGGGTGACCCGGAAGAAAACTTTTGATAGACTTTAATCAAAAAGAACTGGGTTGTTCATTTTTCTAAAGTACTTTCGAATTTTCATCATCATTGCCATGGATACGTAGATGATTACCGGCGAACCTAGTGTAATGAAGGATGAATAGATGAAAAATAAACGAATACTATCGATGGGGAAATTAAGTTTCTCTCCTAGTCTGGAACAAACACCGAAGGCGCTTTCTTCGAAAAACAGTTTCAGTTTTTGCATGACGTTGATGGTTTAGTTTGGTTGTAAGTTACAAAAATTCAAGTTAGGATAACAAAAGCAAAATGTCTGCCCGAATGTTTTCAAAGAAAATAAAAATATTCAATTTTCTCATTTTGAGTATGTTAGTTCAGGTCTCCTTTGGGCAGGACTTACGTTTTCTCAATGATATTGATGTTAAGCAAGAAAAACTGGTTTATCTGCGAGACTCTGTGAGATTTACAGTGAAAGGAAAAATTCCAATTGAATCTGTAATGACTCCCAGAAATCCACAGCTGAAGATTGTGTGGAAATCTGAGACAGATAGTATCAATTTTGGTCTGCTCAATTTGAAGAAAAATCTTTCGGATTATTCGGTAGAAAAAGATTTTAAAGTTCCATTTAAACCCTGGATGGAATCAGCGGTTTTGGAGGCCCGATTTTTTCAAGGTAAAAAAGCCAGTAATCAACCCTATGAAATTAAGATTTTAAAAAGGGGGGTTGACACAACTCCTTTTTTAGCAAAAATAGGAAGAGTTGTTCCTGATGAACAGATCCCTTCTGTTGGATTGGCTATTCCACTCGGAGTGACAGGACGAGAAGCGGTTAGAAACAGGGAATTTCAGTTTTTTTTCAATTCAGGTGAATCGACTTATTTAAAAAACTCCTCCAATGAATCAGTTTTTGGGGATATGATTTCCTTTTTAACTGAAAATCCTGCTATCGTTTCAGTGAAAATTACGGGTTTGCAATCCCCAGAACAAAGGGAGGGAAGGAGTAGTCGCTTGGGAATGGATAGGGCAACTTCTATAAAAAGCGAAATCGTCAAAAGAAATTTATTACTCAGAGATTCCATCATTCAAGTCTCCTCACGATGGAATGATTGGTTTGACCTTCGACTTCTTTTAAGAGATTTCCCTGAACTTTCCACATCTAAAAAAGACAGCTACTATGCTATTTTAATGAATGGGGAAGATTTTTTGACACAGCAAGAACAATTGAGGTCAATTAGTGGCTTTGACCAGCTTTCCCGCCAGTTATTTCCTAAGTTGAGAGTAGCCAAAGTAGAAATAGTAGCAAAACCGGGATCAGGATTGGGAACTGAAAAGACTGCTATTTTACGGCAAGAGCTGGAGGAAAATAGTGCAACTTCGAAACTTTCATTTCTGGATTGGGCTATTGCTGGAGAGACTGCGCCGAGATTGGAAGAAAAAGCCAGAATTTATTCTAAAATGACCACTTTATTTAGGTCCCCTTTGCCTTATAATAATTTAGGATTAGTGAGAATGAGAGAGGCTCAGCGAACCTTGGATAGAGATGTTCAGGAAAATCTTTGGAATGAGGCAGAATGGTTATTGCAACAGGCCATCAAACTTGAAAATAATCCCTATTCACTCCATAACTTGGGGCAGATTTATGCCTTGAAAGGAAATTACTGGGAAGCATATAAATATCTTTCGGAGGCCTCTGTTTTGACCAGAGATCCTGAGTTTTTGATGATAAATGAAAGTTTGAGAGGTGCTCTGGATATTTTGAGGGGTGATTATAAGTTGGCAACCTTGAGATATGATTATGAATTTACTGATCCAGCAGACTTTTTTAATAAGGGGCTGGCTTATTTTTTGGCGGGTAATTATGGAGAGGCTTCCCTTGCATTTGAAGAATCTGTGATTCGAAGTAGGGACTTTGGCTATGGTTATTATGGTTTGGCTTTGATAGCTATAAATAGTGGTCAAAAGGAAATAGCAATGATCCAATTGGAAAAAGCAGTAGCTGCTAATGAGTCCCTTTACCTTAAAGCTCAGTTAGATCCAAATTTCGAAGAATTAAGAGGAATTCCTGAATTTTTTCAGATACTGAGAAGGAATAAATAAAATTTTTGAAATAGTTTCATTTTCTGTTTCGGGTTAAAAAGTTTCGCTTTTTTGGAGAAATTTTTCAAAAAAGGCCGAAAACAGGTTTTCTTTCAGCTATAAAACATCTAAATTGTTATGAGTATTACTAAGAAAGTGGAATAATGTCTTTCAGAAAGACTCAAATTGCCAAATAATATTTAACCTCTAGAAATTTGATATTTGTTTAAGAATAATTAACATTGATGATTAAGATTACAATAAAACCTAAAATTCTGCCTATGACCTATATTACCTAGCTATTTTCCATCTCTCAAATGGCATCGCTGGATGCTCTCAAACCTAAGAGGAATCTCTCCTTTTGCAGGTATTCGTACCACGGTATAACGGCAATAGAGCTCTGAAATTTCAGACAATACCTATTGCAATTATTTTAAGAATAATCGCAAACGATTGCACAAATCAATTAACAAACAAGTATTTGAGATTAATCTTGTTACCCAATCTATCTATGTTTATGAAAAATGTTTACAAAAGTCTAAGCGCTTTAATATTGCTCTTAGTATTTGCCAGTTCGGTTGCCATGGCGCAACGCGTAGTGACTGGTACTGTGCTAGATGAGTATGATGTGGGGCTACCGGGTGTTTCTGTTTTAGTGAAAGGAACAACCACGGGAACCGCCACAGACATTGACGGGAAATTCTCCCTCAATGTGCCTAATGATCAGGCAGTTCTAGTATTTTCCTTCATCGGCTACACCAAAATCGAGCAGGTTGTAGGAAATAGAAGTGTTGTTGATGTCAAAATGAGACCTGATGAGCAAACTCTTACGGAGTTGGTTGTAACAGGTTATACAATTGATAGCCGTAGAGAAACTACAGGAGCTATCGCCACAGTCGATCCAAAGGACTTGACAGTAATACCAACTGGTAATATTGAGCAAACCCTTCAAGGTCGAGTTTCAGGTGTTACCGTAATTACCAACGGTCAGCCAGGTACTTCTTCTATCATTCGTGTTCGTGGTTTCGGTGCCTTTGGAGGTAATGAGCCATTGTATGTTGTGGATGGGGTGCCAGTTGGATCAACTGACTTCTTAAATCCGGATGATATCGAATCCACTACTGTATTGAAAGATGCGGCAGCAGCTTCTATCTACGGTGCAAGAGCAGCAAACGGTGTAATTATCTATACTACTAAAAGAGGTAGAAGAGGTAACCAAAAATTAAGAGTAGATTACAATGGTATGTTCGGTTTGACCACCCCTGGTGAAGGACTTGACATGATGAACCCTCAGGATTTTGCAACCTATACTTGGCTAGCTGAAACAAACCAAGCTCGAATTGACGGAAGATCTCCAAATTATGGTCATCCTCAGTTTGGAACAGGGGCTACACCTGTATTGCCATATTATATTAATGTGGGTGGAGCTGCAGGCGTTTCTGGTCCTTTCTCTCCTCAAAGAATTGAAGAAGAAAGAGCCAAATACAATATTGACCCTACAAAAGGTCCAGTTTACCAATTGGTAAGAGCTGCTACAGGAGAAGGTACCGATTGGTATCAGGCTTTAACGAGAAATGCTCCTTTGAACAGACATTCAATTGGTTTGAATGGTGGATCTGAAACAAGCAGATTCTTCATAGGTATGGGATATCAGGATCAAGCTGGTATCATGATCGTGAATAACTTCAGAAGATTGACATTCAGAGCTAACTCTGAATTTGATGTGACCAAGAAATTCAGAATCGGTGAAAACTTCCAAGCTACCTACCGTCAGGTATTGGGTCAGCAAGGTGGTACCGGTGGTCGTGGTGTATCAGATGATGAAAATGATATTCTTCAAGCTTTCCGTATGCCTTCTATTATTCCGGTTTACGATGAATTTGGCGGATATGCAGGTACTGCAGCAAGAGGTTTCAACAACCCAAGAAACCCAGTAGCTAACAGAGACGGTCAGAGAGACAACAGAAACTTTAACGCGAATATCTTCGGTAACATTTATGCTGAATACGATTTGATGGAAGATTTGAGATTCAGATCTAGCATCGGTGGTCAGTATAACAACTATTACTACTGGGGTTATTCTAGATTGCAGTATGAAAACTCTGAAAACAACTCTGCATTTGGATACAATGAAGGTTCCGGATTTAATTTTGCTTGGACCTTTACCAATACTTTATCTTGGAAGAGAACCTTTGATAAGCACGCATTTGACGTGATCTTAGGTCAGGAAGCCTTGAATACAGGTGCTGGTAGATTTATTGACGCGTCTGGACAGAATCCATTCTCAAGAGATCCAGACTTCGTAAATATCTCCAACTTGCCTGTATCAACCAGACAAGTAAACTCCGGACTATTTAGAGGTGTAAACTTCTACTCTCTATTTGGTCGTGTGAATTATACCTTCAACGATAAATACTTATTCAGTGCTGTTGTACGTAGAGATGGATCTTCAAGATTCGGTGCGAACAACAGATATGGTGTATTCCCTGCGTTTTCTGCGGCTTGGAGACTTTCTTCTGAGCAATTCTTGCAATCAGCTACTTGGATTGATGATTTGAAAATTCGAGGTGGATGGGGACAAATGGGTAACTCCAATAACGTGGATCCAAACAACCAGTTCTCTCTATTTGGAGGAACAGTTGGAGCTTCTTCTTATGATATTAATGGTTCCAACTCTTCTGCAATTATTGGATTCAGAAGAACAAGAATTGGTAACCCTAATGCACAGTGGGAAACTGCTGTTACGCAAAACATTGGTTTTGATGGTACATTCTTCAACGGTCGTTTGGATGTAATCTTTGACTGGTGGAGAAAAGATACTGAAGACTTATTGTTTACTGTTCCAATTCCATTGACAGCTGGTAGTAACGCGGCAGCGCCTGCGGTAAACATTGGTGAAATGTTGAACAGAGGTTTAGACCTTTTGGTAACAACCAGAGGTAACCTTTCTTCTTCATTGACTTATGAGTTGACAGTTACAGGATCTACTTTGAAAAATGAGATCGTATCTCTTGCTCCAGGTTTGGAAATCATTACTTCCGTAAACCCAGCGTATAGAGGCATTCGTCCAATCCGTAACCAAGTTGGACAGCCTTTGTCTACTTTCTTCGGATATAAAGTAGTAGGCCTATTCCAAAGCCAAGAGGATGTGAATTCTCACGCTACTCAGGCTGGTGCCGCTCCTGGTAGATTCAAGTATGAAGATACAGATGGTGATGGCGTAATTACTCCTGAGGATAGACAAGTTCTTGGTAATCCAATTCCTGACTTTACAGGTGGTGTAAACTTCACAGTAGGTTATAAAGGATTTGACTTATCAGCTTACTTGTATACTTCTATCGGAAACGAAGTATGGAACCAGTCTAAGTGGTTTACTGACTTCTTCTCTACATTCGAAGGAGCAGCTATTTCAGAAAGATTGAAAAATGCTTGGAGCCCATCCAATACCAATGCTACTATTCCAATTGTAGACCGTTCTTCTACATTCTCTACTTCAACAGTTGAGAATAGCTATTACGTAGAAGATGGATCCTATTTGAGATTGCAAAACGTGACATTGGGTTACACGCTTCCTCAAAACTTGCTTCAGAGATGGAGAATAGAAAGATTGAGAGTATTTGCTTCTGCAAACAACTTGTTTACAATCACAGGATATGAGGGGCTTGACCCTGCGGTAGGTGGTGACGCTGACTTGACATTTGGTATCGACGTAGGTAACTATCCTGTTACCAGAGGTTATACTTTAGGTCTGAATGTCAGCTTCTAAGCTAAATACAACAAAGCGAATCGAGTTATAGAAACTATAATAGATTAAATCAAATGAACAATTTTAAATTAAAAATCGGAGCCCTATTATCATCAGCAATGATGATGGTAGCAGTGAGTTGTAGCGATGATTTCCTAGACGTTGCGCCTACAGGCTTGCTAGCGGAAGCTCAGCTTTCCTCCCTTGCGGGGATTGAAGCTTCCTTGATAGCAGCTTATTCTCAGGTGAATGGTCGAGGAAACCGCTTGGGATCCCCATCCAACTGGGTTTGGGGAAGTATCAGAGGGGGAGAGGCTAATAAAGGTACCGACCCTGGTGATTTCACGACCATTAACCCAATCCAGCGTTATGAAAATGATGCTGCAGGAGGGGAAATGGGATCAAAGTGGAATGTATGTTACGAAGGAATAGCTAGAGCAAATAATGTTCTAAGGCTATTGAATAATCCTGGTCCAGATGTAACTGAGGCGGATAAAAAGAGGATTAGTGCGCAAGCTAGGTTCTTGAGAGCACACTACTACTTTGAGTTGAAGAGGGATTATAATAATACTCCTTACGTAGACGAGACGGTGGATTATGGTAGTGGTTTGGAAGATGTGAAAAATGATAAAGACCTTTGGCCATTTATCGAGGCAGACTTCCAATATGCTATTGACAATTTACCAGCTACCCAGGCTCAAGTAGGTCGTGTTAATTCATGGGCTGCAAAAGCTTACATGGCTAAAGCTTTGCTTTATCAAGGAAAATTTGCTCCAGCTAAGTCTTTGTTCGACGATGTGATTGCAAATGGTGTTACTTCTAATGGATTGAAGTATGACTTGGTTCCTTATTATGATGACATGTTCAGAGGAGCTAATGATAACCATCAGGAGTCTGTTTGGGCTTATCAGTCTGCAGCAGGTACTGGTTCTGTAGCAAATGCAAACCCAGAGTTTGACTTGAACTTCCCATACAACACCGGTCCTTCTGGTCCTGGTAACTGTTGCGGATTCTTCCAGCCATCTTTCACTTTTGTGAATGCATTTAGAACTGATGCTAATGGTCTTCCTCTATTGGATAAGTCATACAATGATCCGGCAAATAGGGTTAAGTCTGACATGGGCTTAAATTCTGATCAAGCATTTACTCCAGATTCTGGAAATCTTGACCCAAGATTGGACCATACTGTAGGTAGAAGAGGAATTCCTTATTTGGATTGGCAAGATCATCCAGGTGCTGCTTGGATTAGAAATCAACCAAATGGTGGACCTTATTCTCCTAAAAAGTATGTTTATGAGAGATCTGAGCAAGGTTCTTTCCAAGATAACTCTTCTTGGACTCCAGGATATACTGGTATCAACTTCATGATCATCAGATTCGCTGATGTGTTATTGATGTCCGCAGAAGCTGATATCGAAACTGGAGCTTTGGAAAGCGCTAGAGCTAAAGTTAATAGAGTTCGTGAAAGAGCAATGAACTCTAAGTTGATGAGAGCTGATGGTACTATGGCTGCTAATTATGTAGTATCTACTTACACTGCTCCTTGGACTGACGCAAGCGTTGCAAGAAGAGCTGTTCGCATGGAGCGTATGCTTGAGTTGGGTATGGAAGGTCATAGATTCTATGATTTGGTTAGATGGAATACAGTTCAGGCAGAGCTTGATTTCTACCTAGCTTTGGATGGAACTATCCTAACCGGAGCTCTAGGTGGAGCTAAGTTCACCGACAAATTCCGTTTGGTACCAATTCCTCAAGATCAAATTGACTTGGTAGGAGCTGATATACTTATTCAGAACCCTGGTTTCTAATTTTCTGGAAACAATAATAATTAAGAAGGCCTTCGGGCCTTCTTTTTTTTGTCCTTTCTTTATTAAAAGCCCTTTTTTATTTCGAGACTTTCCAGAGATATGCTAATTTCATAGCTGACTCATTCATCCAATTTACCTATGAAAAACCTATCCTTTTATTTGGCTTTGTTTGCAGGAATTTTACTCCTTTCCTGCAAAAAGTCCGATACCTTATTTGAATTAAAATCACCTGAATCAACCGGAATTTCATTTAATAATGAGATTATAGAAACCGATTCCTTCAACATATTAACAGACGAATATATTTTCAATGGTGGAGGTGTAGCAGTTGCGGATTTTGATCAAAATGGATACCCCGATTTATTTTTTACAGGAAATCAGGTTTCCAATAAATTATACCTCAATCAAGGAGATTTCAAGTTTGAAGACGCATCTGCTTTGGCGGGGATTGAAGCAGCAGACTTTTGGTGTACAGGCTCTGCAGTAGTAGATATCAATGGTGACGGGTGGATGGATATCTATGTAGTTTCTGCCATGAAAACTGGTCCCGGAGAGCGGAACAACTTGCTTTTTGTCAACCAGGGAAAAAATGCGGATGGGCAAATTACTTTCAAGGAGATGGCCGAAAACTATGGAATTGCAGATGCAGGCAACGGGATGGGAGCTGCCTTCATCGACTATGACTTGGATGGGGATTTGGACTTATATGTCTTGAATAATGAGCAAAGTAAAATCATTCCTTCCAACTATAGAGAAAAAATTACTGACGGTTCGGCTATCAACAACGATGCATTTTATAGAAATAACGGAGATGGAACCTTTACCGATGTTACTCTTGAAGCTGGTATCACCATTGAAGGTTTCGGTTTAGGACTTTTAATCGCAGACCTCAATAATGATGGCTGGCCGGACATTCATGTTTCGAATGATTATGTGACTAATGATATACTATATATCAATAATCAGGACGGTACTTTTTCAAACCAATCTTCAAAAAAGCTAAAGCATCAAAGCCAGTTTTCAATGGGATCAGATATTGCAGATTTTAATAATGATCTCAAACCTGACTTGATCACCTTAGACATGCTGGGAGAGGATAATTACAGGAAGAAAACCACCATAGGTAAAAACTCTTATCAGGTATATATCAGTAATGAGCAGTGGGGCTATGAATATCAGCATGTGCGAAATATGCTTCATCTCAATAATGGAGAAAAAGCCCCATTTAGTGAAATTGGGATGTATGCGGGAATATATCAAACAGACTGGTCTTGGTCTCCTTTATTTGGAGATGTAGATAATGATGGACAAAGAGATTTATTGGTTACTAACGGTTTTCCAAGGGACATCACGGATAAGGATTTTGCAAATTATAGGGCTGACGTAGGGAGTATTGCTACCGTCCGGCAACTTCTGGATTCAATTCCGATTGTTAAAATCCCTAACTATGCTTTTAAAAACCAAGGAGATCTGACTTTCAATGATTCTGGCAGGGAATGGGGTTTGGACAAACCATCTTTTTCCAATGGAGCAGCATTGGTAGACTTAGATCTAGATGGGGACTTGGATTATGTGGTCAATAATATCAATGACCCTGCTTTTGTTTTTGAAAACAAGCTGAATGAAAGAAAAGAAAAAGGAGGGTTTCTCAGAGTCAAACTTCAGGGGTCTGTTCAAAACTCTCAAGGATTAGGCAGTAAGGTCATTGTTAGCTTATCGGATGGCAATCAGCTTTTCCAAGAGCAACAAGTTATTAGGGGCTATATGTCTTCCATCGAGGAGGTTTTACATTTTGGAATTCCTGCAGCCCAAACTATCACAAGCCTCAAGGTTCTTTGGCCTGATGGAAAAGTAAATGAACTGTCATCTCCTGAGGTAAATTCCAAAGTTGAAGTTTCATACAAAACTGCAATTCAAGGCCCTAATCAATTGGCTATACTTAAAGGAGGTGGGGAAGACCCCTTATTTGAAGAGGTTTCTGAAAACCTTGGTCTTGTTTATGTTCATCAAGAAAGTGATAAAATAGATTTCAATGTCCAGAGAACTCTTCCTCACAAGTTAACTCAATATGGACCTGCATTGGCTGTAGGGGATATCAATGGGGACTTAATGGAAGATTTGATTATTGGTTCTTCCTCCGGATTCCATCCTCAAGTATTCCTACAGAGTGCAAATGGCACTTTCTCTCAAAGAGATTTATTACCGGGAGAAAATCCAAATTTCGAAGAAATGGGGGTTTTATTGGTAGACCTGGATAATGATGGAGATTTAGATTTATACCTCGTCAGTGGTAGTAACGAATTTCCAAACAATTCTGCAGAATACACGGATAGGGTCTATCTCAACGATGGTGCTGGCAATTTCTCCATAGACAAGAATTTCAACGCGATTAAAGCAAGTGGTAGCACAGTCAGAGCTGCAGATTTTAATCAGGATGGGTTTATTGATCTTTTCGTTGGTGGCCGAACTCCCATTGCACAATATCCTTATCCTGAGAATAGTTATCTCTTGCAGAATAATCAGGGAATTTTGGAAGATGTGACTGATCAAATTGCACCGGAATTAAGGACTGTAGGAATGGTTACAGATGCAATCTGGTCGGATGTGGATAGTGATGGGTTGATGGATTTGATAGTAGTAGGTGAATTGATGCCGATTACATTGTTTAAAAATGATGGATCCCAACTTAAAAAAGTTGAAACGGGATTGGAAAATCATCTAGGGTGGTGGAATTCCATTCAGTCAGGTGATTTTGACCAAGATGGAGATATGGATTTCGTGGTGGGGAATCTTGGAGCAAATAATCATTTTCATCCAACCTTCGAAAGGCCGGTGAAAATCTATGCCAAAGACTTTGATAACAATGGAAGTGTAGATCCTGTAACTTTTGCTTGGTATAAAAATAGGCAAGGATCATATGAATCTTTCCCAAGTCATTTTTGGGATGATCTGTACGGACAAAGCACTCTTTTCAGAAGGAAATTTGAGCGATATAAGCTATATGCTTTAAGTACTGAGCAAACTCTTTTTTCTGAAGAGGAAAGAAAAGATGCCTTGATTTTGACAGGAAATTATGATCGATCCTCTTATGTGGAAAATCTAGGTAATGGAAAGTTTAAAATTCATGAATTGCCAAGTTTAGCTCAACTAGCTCCTGTAAATGGTATTCTTGCGGAAGATGTAAATCAAGATGGTTTCTTAGATATACTCCTGGTCGGAAATGATTATGGGAATGAAATCTTTATTGGAAGATTGGATGCCCTGAACGGCTTGGTATTATTGGGAGATGGTAAAGGTGGTTTTACTCCTGCCAAGTCAGATAAGAGTGGATTTATAGTGCCGGGAGATGCTAAAGCATTGGTCAAACTAAGCTCCGTAAATGGAAGTCCACTATATATTGCTTCTCAAAATAGAGGAGAATTAAAGGTGTTTCGTGGGAAAAATCAGGAATCCCAGTCTATTGAGCCTAGTCAGGAAGTATCTGCTATTTTGGTTGAACTTGAAAATGGGAAAACCCAACGCCTAGAAGTAAACTATGGGTCGGGTTTTTTATCCCAATCCTCCAGAGAAATAATGCTTCCTAAAGGCCTTAAATCTCTTAAGATAGTCGACTATAGTGGTGCGATAAAAGACTTTGACTTATCTGTGTTAGATTAATCAGCGATAGAGTTCATTAGAGTTGACAGAGCAAATATCCAAAATCAACTCTGCGACTTTGTCTGTAACGTCCTCAAAATAACGCCTTCCCTTTTCAGGGGAGGCTTTTTTGGGATTTCCAATGCCAGTATCCTCAGATACCTGCGACCATTTTCTTTCTGCCCAAGCCCATTTTTCTCTGACCCCTGCTATTACGGATTTCTTTTCTTTTCCATCTCCCGCCTCTTCGAGAGGTAAAACCAATTCAGGATGCAAATGCATAATCAAGGCCGTTTCCATTTCGTCCGCATGATCCCCACTTTCTTCGAAGTATTGGGTTTTATCCAAAGCCTGAAACCAATTGCAGGTAAAGAGCATCATGTCTGGGTATTGGAGACCGAGTTCCCGAAGGGCAGTTTTAAAATCATTCCCTCCATGGCTGTTGAGAATTAGGAGTTTTTTTGTGCCTTGTCGATTCAATACTTCAATCAAATCCTTCAAAATGGCAAACTGAGTGCTTGGATTTAGATTCATGTCCAAATAAATATCAGACTGACCTGTATTGACCCCAAATGGAATGGTGGGGAGGATCACTACGTTGCCACCTTTTTCCCAAGCTTTTTTTCCTGCTTCTTCGCCTATTGCATCTGCTTCGTACACATCTGTGCCATAAGGCATATGGTAATTATGAGCCTCGGTGGCTCCCCAAGGGAGAACAGCAAGGTCAAATCGATGTGTCTTTAGAGCTTTCCAATTTGCTTCTTTTAGGATATAGGGTCTCATGGAATTTTATAAGGATTTGTGCGAAAAAAGGCTTATTTAGGGATTTGAAATGGATTTTAAACCCTAAAACCTAAATTAAGCCTAATGTCCCAAAGAAGAAAATTTATCAAGCAATCCCTTTTAGGTTCTGCCATTTTTATACCTGGAGTTTCTCAAGCCTTTACTCAAAAAAAACAAGGATTAGTAAATGGAGAGAAGCCTTTGATTTTGTCAACTTGGAATCATGGCTTGCCTGCCAATGAGGCCGCTTTGAAGAAACTTCAAGAGTCTGGGAGCATAGTAGACGCGGTAGAAGCTGGAGTAAAAGACACAGAACTGGATTTGGAAAATTTATCAGTTGGACTTCAGGGTTTGCCGGATAGAGAAGGAATCACCACCTTGGATGCTTCCATCATGAAAGGTGACGGTTCTTGTGGTTCTGTGGCCTTTGTACGGCAGGTTAAGCATCCGATTAGTTTGGCTAGAGCAGTGATGGAAAAGACGCCACATGTAATGTTGGCTGGTGAGGGTGCCAAGCAGTTTGCTATTGCTGAAGGTTTCCCCATAGAAGAAGAGATTTTAAGTCCCAAAGCCGCAAAAGCCTATGAGGAGTGGAAAAAGACTAGCCAATACAAACCGGTGATCAATATAGAAAATCACGATACCATAGGAATGATAGGTATGGATGCCTCAGGTAAGCTTGCGGGAAGTTGCACAACCAGTGGATTGGCTTATAAAATGCATGGCAGAGTGGGGGATAGTCCGATTATTGGAGCAGGACTTTATGTAGACGATGAAGTGGGTGCAGCTACTGCTACAGGATTAGGAGAATCGATTATCAGAATTTGTGGGAGTTTTCTGATTGTGGAGCTGATGCGGCAGGGAAGAACTCCTCAAGAAGCTTGTGAGGAAGCTGTCAGAAGATTGATTGCCAAAAACAAAAAGGACATCAAGGATATTCAGGCCGGGTTTCTTGCCATCAATAAGGAAGGGCAGATCGGAGCATTTGCAGTTCATCCAGGCTTCAATTTTGCCAAGGGAACTACTCAAGAAAATATCTTGATTGACTCAAAAAGTCATTACTAGTATGAATCAGTATATTTTAGAAGCGCCCGTTTTCAATTTGAACTCGGCATTGGATGCAGCTGATTTTGGAGTTCATAGATTAGAGTTATGTGGAAGCTTCTTGGAGGGAGGGGAGACTCCTTCGGCCGGTATGTTGAAGGTCTTAAAAGAAAAGGTTCAGATTCCGATTTTTGTAATGATTCGACCAAGAGGTGGGGATTTTTGTTATAGCAAAGGAGAGTTGGAGGTGATGAAGAGAGATATTCAACTATTAGGAGAAATAGGCGCAGATGGGTTTGTTTTTGGAGCACTTAAACCAAACGGGGAAGTTGATAAAGTAGCATGTAAAGCGCTTTTGAAATCAGCAGCTGGTAAACCCTGTACGTTTCATAGAGCGATTGATGTCAGCAGAAACCTCTTAGAAAGCCTGGAGGATGTAGTAGATTGTGGATTTACCAGAATTCTCACCTCAGGGGCAAAAAACTCTGTTTCAGAGGGCTTAGAGATGATTAAGCAATTATTGGAAAAGGCTGAAAATCGAATCATCATAATGCCAGGGGGAGGCTCAGAACCAGCACATGTGAAAGAGCTTCAATCTTTTGAAAATTTCAAGGAAATTCATGCTTCATGTAAGGTTAAATTGAAATCCGAAAATCAGTTTACAAACTCAGAAATAAAGTTTTCTCCTGACGAAAATTCATTCTTCGAGCATTTAGGAATTGACGCTGCTAAAGTTCAGAATTTCTTGAAAGCATTTGGCTTATGAGGATTTCCCTACTTCTTTTTGCATTAATCGCTATAGGTTCATCCTGCAACCCTATTTCAGAGCGAAAGCAACCAATTCCAACTCTTTATCAGCTTTCTCAAATGGACTTAAAGTTGGATGGAAAGCAACTTGCTGATGTCTATTGCGGCAATTGCCATCTAAAACCTGACCCAGAGGTATTGGATAAAGCTACCTGGGAAAACAGCGTGCTTCCGGATATGAGACGGCGGATGGGACTTTATTTGGAAGAAGACTTTGGGGTTACTTTACCTCAGGACAAGGGAGTTCCTGAGGGTATTTATTCCAAAATACCGCTAATCAAAGAAAAGGATTGGGATAAATTGAAGGAGTACTACTTGAAAAAGGCTCCAGAATCGCCTTTGCCTCAACCAAAAAAGGAAATACCTCAAAAAGGAATACCTGGATTTGAAGAATCATTGCCTGAGTTTGATTTTGTATTTTCTAATCTCGCTACTATGACTAAAGTAGCCCCGTCTGGCAATATTTGGCTTGGCCATCGATTTAAAAAACTTTTCAAATTAGATTTAAGTAAAGGACCACTTATTCTTGATTCGATTGATACACCTGTTGCTCCAGTATTTATTAAATCAGAAGGAAATGAGAGTTTTGAACTTTTATCCATGGGTTTAATGGATCCTGCCAATGATTCACTTGGAACTTTCAAGAAATTCAAGAAATCTAGTCAAAACTGGACCTCTGAAGATCTTCATCAACAGTTGATCAGGCCTGTTCACATTAGTTTTGGAGATCTAAATGCAGATGGCAAAGAAGATCAAGTAATTGCTCAGTTTGGAGATCATCTGGGAAAGTTGAGTGCTTATATATCTGAAGGAAATGAGCAAAGAGAAATAATTTTGAAGGCTCTTCCAGGCGCTAGGAAAACCTATATTTTGGATTACGATGAGGATGGTGACTTGGATATCATTGGCTTAATGACTCAAGCGCAAGAGGGAATTTATCTTTGGGAAAATGACGGAAAGGCTAACTTCCAAGAAAAAGAGATCCTAAGATTTCAGCCGGCTTTTGGAAGTAGCGATTTTAAATTGAAGGATATTAATGGGGACGGTTTATTAGATATTATTTTAGTTAATGGTGATAACGCTGATCTTTCCCCAATTCTAAAAAATTATCATGGCTTAAGAATTTTTATTAATCAGGGTAATTATCAATTCTCTGAAGAATGGTTTTATCCGATGTATGGAGCAAGCGGCATTGAAGTTGCCGATTTTGATCAAGATGGGGATTTGGATATTGTTGCTATTTCATTTTTTCCAGATAAAGCCCAAGAAGCAAGGCAGGATTTGGTTTATTTCCAAAATAATGGAGGAATGAAATTTAAGCCGTATACAACTCAACTTGATTTTAAAGCTAATCTTTTGGTGGTATCGACGGGGGATATTGATCAAGATGGAGATTTGGATATTTTGGCAGGAACATTTGATTTTGATGATTTGTATAGTCCTGCCAATAAAAAATGGAAGCCAATTTTATTGTTGAAAAATAATATAATGCAATAATAATTATTATGTATATCCGCTTTCTTACCAGTAACAACCAAATACGGCTTATTGTCAGCTAAATGGATCAGAATCACGGAAGCTTCGCCTGCCTGCCGTGGCTGGGTCTTCGGTCATCAGTCGCCTGTACTGAGCGAAGTCGAAGTATCCAATAGGTCGAACAAAGAAAATATGGCAACTGGCATGATTGCGGATAATCAGAATAATAAATTGCAAATAATCTTTTTATCAATACTGAGTTTTAAATTTCATGAAATTTCAGTATCTTATTAGTTCATCTAAAATTCTTTCGACTATGGTAAAAAGTTTTCAAGGAGTAAGGGAAGTAGAACCAAAGAAGTCTCCTATTCATCAAATTTTGGTAAAAGATCATATGAGTACCAACCTTGTGACATTCGGGCCGAATGACACTATAGATAAGGTAATGGAAGTTTTGACTAAGAAAAAAATTTCCGGAGCGCCTGTGGTCGATGAGTCTGGAGGTTTGGTTGGGATTATTTCTGAGGTCGATTGTCTTCGGGAAATTATCAAAGGAAAATATACCAATACCCCTGGGTTTCCCGGAAAGGTAAGTGAGTATATGACCCGAGATGTGATTACCCTAACTCCTGATTTATCATTATTTGATGCTGCAGGAAAATTTTTAGAACTAAAAATTAGAAGATTTCCTGTTTTGAAGGATGGAAGGTTAATAGGTCAAATAAGTCTTTCAGATGTAATACGTGCTTTTCCTAAACTCAAACATACAACCTGGTAGATATGTAAAAAGGTTGTCGAGAGACAACCTTTTTATTTTTACTTTCTACTAAGTTCCAAGGCTCTTTCTACATCAGCAATAATGTCTTCATGATGCTCTAATCCAACAGAAAGGCGAATCAATCCATTGCTAATTCCCACTCTTTCTCTCTCCTCCTCCGAAAGCTTGCTATGGGTGGTAGACGCAGGATGGGTGATGATACTTCTACTGTCTCCCAAATTGGCAGTAACAGAAATCATTTTCAGTTCATCGATAAAGCTTTGGGCTCTTTCTACCCCTCCTTTTAAGTCTAAAGTGATGATACCTCCTCCCTGACTCATTTGCTTTACTGCCAAATCATATTGAGGATGGGATTTTAAAAATGGATATTTGACCGCATTGAGTTGAGAATTACCTTCAAAGTATTCAGCAACTTTTAGCGCATTGCTGCAATGTCTATCCATTCTAACTCCCAATGTTTCCATGCTTTTGGATAGTATCCAGGCATTGAAAGGAGATATGGCTGGTCCAGTGTGACGCGTGAAAAACTGAACCTCCTTGATTAATTCCTGTGCGCCAAGTATTAAGCCTCCCAAAACTCTTCCTTGTCCATCTATATACTTCGTAGCTGAATGCGTAACAATATGTGCCCCCCACTTGGCTGGCTGTTGCAGATAGGGAGTTGCAAAACAATTGTCGACAACCAAAATCAGATTATGTGCTTTAGCAAAATTTCCAGCCCACTCCAAGTCAATAATCTCCAGTCCTGGATTGGATGGAGTTTCTATGAATAGCATTTTGGTATTAGGTTGTATAAGCTTTTCCCAATTTAAATAGTCCGAGATATCTCCGTAGGTAGAGGTAATTCCCCATTTCGGGAACACCCTCGTCAATAACTGGTGGGTTGACCCAAAAAGAGATCGGGCAGCTAATACATGATCGCCTTGCTGTAAAAGTGATGCTATACTTCCAAACATGGCTGCCATCCCGGAAGCGGTTGCTATTCCATCTTCCGTGCCTTCAGCAGCGCAGACTTTTTCAATCAAGTCAGAGGAATTGGGATTGGCATATCTGGAGTAAATATTGCCCTCAATTTCGTCTGCAAATGTTGCTCTTGCCTCTTCTGCAGAATCGAAAGTAAAGCTTGAAGTCAAATAAATAGGAGAGGAATGTTCCTTTTGATTGGACTTGGAGGGGTTGATCCTGATGGAATTGGTCTCGAAATGTTGACTCATAGTCTAAATAGATTTAAGGTTTTTCAGTAAACCGATAGATCTACCCGAGTCAGATTCGAACTAAAAAGGAATAAGGATGAGTTAATGCCAATTTATAGTTCCCGCTTCGGGTAGGATTTGGCACCTTTCCCGAATTAATCGGGATGGTTGCCAGAGGGTCTCAGAGCCTAGTCTCTCGCCTCTTCTTTATAAATCAGTTGCCTGAAGTGCTACAAATAAATAGCGTAAGGGATTCAAATCCAAATAAAAAAATCAATCATTATATTGAGTCATAGTTTGGGCTATTCCAATAGTACAAAAACCCAAAACCATGTCAATGGCCTTATCCATGATTTCCGGAAGTTGATCAAATTCCTCCTGCTTGAATTTGCCTAACACATAGTCAACCTGACGTCCTTTCGGGAAATCGTCACCTATACCCATTCTAAGCCTAGGATAATCCTGTCCTCCGGTCAAAGCTTCAATATTTTTCAAACCATTATGACCTGCAGCACTTCCTTTGGCTCTCATTCTGAGTTTCCCAAAAGGAATCGCTACCTCATCGACTAAGACCAAAATATTTTCTTTGGGAATTGAGAGCTCCTTCATCCAATAGTTTACTGCCTTACCACTGAGATTCATGTAAGTAGTGGGTTTGATAAGATGGATTGTTCGTCCTTTGTGTTTGAATTCGGACTTAAATGCGAGCCGGCCACTTTCCCATTTGGCATCGTATTGATCCGCCAGTCGATCTATTGTCAGAAATCCAATATTATGTCGAGTCAGCTCATATTCAGGGCCTATGTTGCCCAAGCCTACTATTAGATATTTCATGATTCAAATTTGGCTTAAAAATAAAAAATCCTGCCTTTGAGGGGCAGGATTTTAAGAAATGCTCTATGAATTATTCTTCGCCTTTCTTGCCTCTCAATGCTCTTGGGATACCGATGGTAACTACAGAAACATTTGGGCTGGTAAGGATTTCAAATCCTTCTGGCTTCAATTCACTCACTTTGAATGATTTTCCAAGATCCAAGTTGGAAATATCAACTTCAATGAAATCAGGGAAGTTGTTTGCCAAACCTTTTACTTTCAAAGATCTGGTTTTCATTTCCAATTTACCCCCTTTCGCTAAGCCTGGAGAGCTTCCTACAACTTTCACAGGGATTTCAAATTTGATATCTCTGTCTTCAGTGTAAGCCATGAAGTCTACGTGAAGCAATGCATCACTTACTGGGTGGAATTGAGCATCTTTCAATACTGCCTTTACGATAGTACCTTCGATATTTAACTCTACCAAGTGAACTTCCGGAGTGTAAATCAAGTCACGGAAAAGGATAATCGGACTGTAGAAGTGAATTTGCTCAGGGATACCTGGTCCGTAAACCACACAAGGTACGTTACCGGATTCTCTGATCTCATTCAAACTTTGATTGTCGAGATTTGCTCTTTTAAACCCTATAATCTCAATCGTTTTCATATGTATTTTATTTAAAATTGGTTCTTAGATAAATAAAGAACTGATGGAAGTATTCCCTGTCACTGCATGAATTGCTTTGGCGAATAGGTCTGCTACTGTCAGTACTCTGATTTTGGATGATTTTTGCTTCAAAGGAATGGTATCAGTGATTACCAATTCATCCAAAACAGAATTCTCGATGTTTTCATAAGCTTTTCCTGAAAGCACACCGTGTGTCACAATGGCTCTCACAGATTTAGCTCCTTTTGCCATGATGATTTCTCCGGCCTTACAAAGCGTTCCTGCAGTGTCAACCAAATCATCTACCAAAATCACATCCTTTCCTTCTACATCCCCGATTACCTGCATAGAGGCAATCTCGTTGGCTCTTTTTCTGTGCTTATCACAGACCACCATTTCTACTTCAAAATGCTTGGCATAAGCCCTTGCTCTGGCTACACCGCCCATATCCGGAGCTGCGAAAATCATATCCGGAAGGTTGAGCATGCTCAAATAGGGTGCAAAGATAGCTGATCCATTCAAATGATCCAATGGTATATCAAAAAATCCCTGAATTTGACCGGCATGCAGATCGCAAGTCACAATTCTGTCAGCTCCAGCAGAGGTAAGCATATTTGCAATCAACTTGGCAGCAATAGAAACTCTTGGCCTATCTTTTCTGTCTTGCCTTGCATACCCGAAGTAAGGAATCACTGCTACCACCTTGTAAGCACTTGCTCTTTTGGCAGCGTCTATCATCAAGCAAAGCTCTAGGATATTATCGCTCGGAGGAGTGGTGCTTTGGATGACAAAGACGGTACAACCTCGAATTGACTCATTAAAGCTTGGGGACATTTCCCCATCACTAAACTTTGAGAGCGTAATGTCTCCCAGTTTTTTACCATAATTCTTAGCGATTTTTTCAGCGAGATTTTGAGTGTTGGACCCTGCAAATATTTTTACCTCAGATATCATGAAGTCTTGGTTTTAAGGAGGAAGTTTTGATAAGCAATTCATTGCAAAAGTAATAATTTTTGATGGGTTGGGAAGTTGGGATAGCTTTAATCCGAATATTATTTTGATAAGTGGGGCGGAAGGTAATCTCTCTTAAACTCCGATCCTGTAAAAATTAGACGAATGAGCGACTTTCTCCTGAGTAGCTCTCTTTTTAATCTTATTTTAGAGCAAAATACATTGTCCACCAATCTGAAATTTATGAGAAGTAAAATTACCCTTTGGGGTTTGCTGTTTTCATTCTTGATCATTCAAGTTTATGCCCAGCAGGTCCCAACTCCCAAATCACATTTTGGCTTTGAAATCGGGGACGATTATAAATTGGCAAATTTCAGCCAAACAGAAGCCTATTTTAAAAAAGTAGCAGATGCCTCTGATCGAGTGCAAATGACAAGTATTGGAAAAACGGAATTTGGCAGAGAGCAACCCATGCTTATTGTTACAGCCTCAAAGAATTTTCCTCAGCTTGCCAGGTATAAAGAAATTTCCCAAAAACTTGCTCATGCTGAAATTACCAGAGAGGAAGCTGAAGCATTAATCTCAGAAGGTAAGCCCGTGGTTTGGATCGATGGTGGACTTCATGCCAATGAGGTGGTGGGCCCCCATCAATTAATTCAAACGCTCTATGAACTAGCATCCAGAAATGATGAGGAAACTCTCAAAATTTTGGATGAAGTGATTATTCTTTTGGTACATGCCAACCCTGATGGAATGGAAATCATGTCGGATTGGTATATGAGAAAAGAAGACCCGACAAAAAGAGATCAAAATATTCCGGTTCTCTATCAAAAATATGTGGGGCATGACAATAACCGTGATTTTTATATGAATAATATGTCTGAGGCGACTAATATGTCCCTTCAGCAATATGTGGAATGGATTCCTCAAATTATTTACAATCATCATCAATCAGGTCCTGCAGGGACAGTCGTAGCAGGACCTCCTTACCGAGATCCGTTCAACCATGTTTTTGATCCGCTAATTATTACCAGCCTTGATGCTGTGGGAGCTGCTATGATTAATCGCCTCCATCAGGAAGACAGACCTGGATATACCAGATTGGATGGATCAGTTTTCTCAACCTGGTGGAATGGTGGTTTGAGAACTACTCCTTACTATCATAATCAAATCGGAATTTTGACTGAAATTATTGGAAATCCTACACCATCTGAGGTTCCTCTGGTGCCGGAAAGGCTAATTCCCAATAATGGAACTCCCTATCCAATTACGCCTAGAGAATGGCATTTTAAGTCTTCCATAGAGTATTCGGTGTCTTTGAATTATGCGATTCTGAATCACGCTGTAAGACATGGAGATGAACTATTGAGAAATATTTATCTGATGGGCAGAAGATCCATAGAGAAAGGTCAAAAGGATACCTGGACTTTATATCCAAAAAACGCACAGGCTATAGAAGACGCTTTTGAAAAAGCCAGAAAAGAAGGAAAGGCAAAAAGGCCTACAGGTTGGAGATCAGGCTTGCCGGTTGAATTTTATGAGCAAGTATACCAGGACCCTGCCCGCAAAGATCCTTATGGTTATATACTTCCGGCAGACCAAGCTGATTTTCCTACTGCTATTAAGTTTTTAAATGCCTTGATCAAGTCCGGAATCAGAGTTGAAAAGGCTACTGCAGATTTTTCAGTAAATGACAAATCCTATCCTGCGGGCTCTTATGTTGTAAAGACGGATCAGGCCTTTAGACCGCATGTCTTAGATATGTTTGAGCCACAGGATCATCCAAATGACTTCCTGTATCCTGGAGGTCCTCCAATTAGGCCTTACGATGCTGCTGGTTGGACATTGGCGTTTCAAATGGGTTCGGAGATTGACAGGGTTATGCAAGACTTTGATGGGCCATTTGAGCAAGTCCCTTACGGACAAATTCAGACTCCACCAGCCAAGTCTCTGGCAAATGGATCTGGTTATCTAATCGATATCAGAGGGAATAATGCATTCATGGCAGTCAATGATTTGCTGAAGGCAAAAGTAAAAGTGTTCAGGACTCAGCAGGAAGTAAATGGTTTGCCTGCGGGATCCTTTTATGTTGGTTCAGCAGGTAAAAAGATGTTGGAAAAAGCAGCTCAAGAATATGGAGTCTATGCCAAGCCAGCGTCCCTGCCTAAAGGAGCGACAGAAATCAAACCTGCTAGAATTGGGCTATACGATTATTATGGGGGTTCAATGCCTTCTGGTTGGGTTAGGTGGATGTTAGAGCAGTTCCATTTTGATTATAAGCAAGTCTTCCCTCTTGAAATTGATCAGGGCAATCTTAAAGATAAGTATGATGTGCTATTATTTATCGGTCCGGGTATACCTTCTGTAGGAAGCAGAGGTGGTGGAAGATCCCAGCCGGATTCTTCTGAAATTGACCCTCAATACCACCACATGCTTGGGAATTTCTCAGCTGAAAAATCCTTGCCACAGATTAAAGCTTTCTTGGAAAACGGAGGAGAAGTCTTAACTGTAGGTTCAGCTACGGAATTGGCTTTTCATTTAGATCTTCCAGTTTCTGATGCCTTAGTAGAGATGGGGCCTGACGGAAAAGAAACATCATTATCGGGAGAAAAATATTATATCCCGGGTTCGGTTTTGGAAATGCATGTGGATAATAGTCAGGCGATCAATTATGGAATGGGAGAGAAGTCCTACATCATGTTTAACAGGTCTCCTGTCTTCAGACTGGATCCTGAAGCGGCAAACCAAGGAGTAAAAGCTATTGCTTGGTTTGGGGAAGAAGAACCCTTGAGAAGTGGTTGGGCTTGGGGTCAATCCTACCTGAAAAATGGAGTAACTGCCTTCGAAGCTAAAGTTGGGAAAGGAAAGCTCTATGCTTTTGGGCCTGAGATAACTTTCAGAGCGCAATCTCACGGAACATTTAAGATGCTTTTCAATGGGCTATATAAGTAATTAATCCAAAAATTCTTAAGAAGGCCATATCGATTTTCGGTATGGCCTTATTTTTTGAAATTCATTTTTTATCTTAAAAGAAAAAATTAAGAGATGGATTCGGATTTTATACCTGGCATATATAATTGGTGCGATCGATGGTGTGAACGTTGCTCCTTTACTTCCCGCTGCAGAGTCTATGAAAAAACAGAAAACACGAGCAATTCCGAACCTGAGGAGTTTTGGGAGAATCTTTCTCAAAGTTTTCAGGAAACAATTGATTTACTCAAAAATACAGCTGAAGAATTCGGAATAAATTTGGATGAAATAGAAGAAGAGATACCCTTGGAAGAGGAGGAGGAAGAGGAGTATAAAGTTGCGGAGGAACCCTTATATCAAGTCACTAATAGCTATCTGAAAACTGCAAGAGTCTGGTTGGAATCCGATAGCTTCAAAGCTTTTATTACTAAGCTGGAGGAAAAAGGGGAATTAGGCCTGATTACTATTTCTGAAGCTGAAGATAAAGTCATCGCCTTAAGTGAGGCTGTAGAGGTGATACATTGGTATTTATTTTTCATCCATGTAAAAAGTAGCAGAGCACTCAAGGAGAAACAGGAAGATTTTTGGGATGAGTATACAGAGTCAGAAAAATCCTATAATGGAACAGCTAAAATCACCAAAATCGCAATAGAAAGAAGCATGCAGGCATGGATCCATTTGTTAAATCAAATGCAAGAGGATCAAGATAGAATCGTGGAAATCTTGGCACTTCTGGAAAAAAGCAGAAAGCTATTGGAGAAGGAATTTCCGAACTTAGATCAATTTATCAGACCGGGTTTTGATGAAGAATAGGCAGAGTTTAGCTTAACTCTGCCTATTCTTTCATTTCAATTATCCCTGAAATTTGTTTTTCAAGTAAGTAATAGCCATTTCATAAGCTTCTTTACTTGCTTCGGGGTCAAATCTTGGGTTGCTTGGATTAGAAAAGCCATGAACTGCCGGGAAGATTTTGTAAGTCAACTTCTTGTCTGCCTGCTGCATTTTTGAAGCGAAGTCTTCTATGATTTCCTTGGATATATATTCTTCTGTCGCGAATAGTCCCAGCACATCTGAGTTAAGTGTTTTCAAAGTTTCTACATCTCTAACAGGCATGCCGTAATACATGACGGATCCAATATTTTGAGAGCCTGTCAATAGTGCGGACTTCAACGACCAACTTCCTCCAAAGCACCAGCCTACATTTGCTATTTCAGCATTTTCCCCTGCATGCATCAAAGCCCCTTTTACAATGTTTTGTAGCCTTTCTTCTTTCACATTTCGCATGAATTGACCAGCCTCTTGGGGGTTACTGGTCACTTTTCCGTCGTACATATCCAGTGCTAGTACATTGACTGACTTTCCTAAATCAGCATAGAATTTATCTGCTTCTTTTTTGATATGATCGTTCAGCCCCCACCATTCTTGGTACACGAATAGCCATTGATCTGAAGGGTTTTCAGCAGGAATGAAGTATGCATTGGCATTATCTCCATCTGGAGTAGGGAAGCTGATCATTTCCCCAGCTCCATCGAAATTTATTGCATTAGGAGAAGGATGAAAAGAAAGGAATCCAGGAGCATCAACGAATTGCGCCATATCATCCGAGGGATTATGGCAAAGTGTGATGGAGCTGAAAGGGTCTTGAGCCGGATCGGTTTCATTACCGAAATAAAGAGCTCCAATCAGACTCAAAATAAGTAAATAAACTGGCTTTATCATGGGATGATTGTTTTGGAATTGATACCTTGAATAACCTGAATTGGAATGAAAAGTTTGCATGGATAATTATGATCAGTACATACAGGCTGAGGTTGGTTCCTGGCTGTTTCAAATGAAGAAGCCTCCTTCGTTGGGAAGTAAGTTGACGAATGGAGTTCAGAAGAAAATAAATGATTGGATTCCTGAAAAAGTGCACAAGGCTATCACCACAGCTATTGAAAATATGGTTAAGGCTGTTTCAACTGGATCCTCTTGGGTTGTGCCTAGGCCTGAGCAAAACATGTCATTCAAGGAAAGAGAATTTAAGGTGCGAAATAGAATCAAATGGTATAGAAATACAGCCTCAGTGGAAGGTGCTGTAACAGGTGCCGGAGGAATACTCATGGGCTTCGCTGATTTCCCCGCATTTCTGACTATTAAAATGAAAATGCTCTTCGATATAGCTGCACTTTACGGAGTGAATACCAAAGAGTATCAGGAGCGATTGTTTTTGCTTTATGTTTTCCAGTTAACTTTTTCCAGTCAGCAAAGAAAAAATAATTTGATAGAGCTGATAGAAAACTGGGAATCCCATAAAGAATCCTTGCCAGCAAGCATGGATGAGTTTGACTGGAAGACCTTCCAGTTAGATTACCGCGATTATATAGATCTAGCCAAATTGGCTCAATTGATCCCTTTGATAGGAGCAGGTGTCGGAGCAATAGCCAATTATAGGCTTACTGAACAGTTGGGGAAAAATGCTATGAATGCTTTCAGGTTACGCCTGCTGACTCAATAGCTTCAGCTATAAAAATCAAAAAAGCCTCAAATCTTTCGAAATGAGGCTTTTTTGTTGACCTACTAGGGCTCGAACCTAGACTCTTCTGAACCAAAATCAGACGTGTTGCCAGTTACACCATAGGTCAGTATTTAGTGAAAAACCCGTTGGCTTTTCTTAGAGTGTCACAAAGGTAGAATTCCATTCTTTTTTTTCCAAATCCCTTTCGGAAGAATTTTGGCTTTATTCCAAAGGTGCTGAATAACAGGAGGTAATTTTTTGAAATGCGGAGGATTTATTGGGTGATTTTGAAAAATATTGATTGAAAAATATATGTCGAAATCGATTGAAAATTGTGATTGTGTTAATTATTTCACACTTATATTGTTAATTTTAAAATAATTACCGTGATTTGTTTCAAATTTTAAGAAAACACAAACCTTATTAAACCATGCAAACAGAAAAGATGGAAAAAACCGTGATCGAAACGGTTAGCAAACTGGAGAAGTTAAAGATCGGTGATTCTTTGGCTGCTGAATTATCTTGGTGCTGGAATAGCTACAAGTATGATCAGAATCCAGTTGGTTTGATTGAAAAGAGCCAGAAGGCTGTAGAACTTTTCAAAGAAGTAAGAGAGAAAAACAGCAGGGCTGTCTCTAAGAAACTAGTGGAGGATTTGGAGAAATTTCTAAACTAATCCAAACAAAAAAAAAGCTCGCCAAACGGCGAGCTTTTCTATTTTTCTGAGTACTGCTTATTCAGCTACTACTACAAACTTAACGTCAGTTTTAACTTCTCTGTGAAGATCAACTTCTGCAGTGAATTCTCCTGCTCCGTCTACTGGAGTATTGATGGAGATTTTCTTTCTGTCGATGTCGAATCCTTGACTGGATAAAGCGTCAGCAATCTGTAAAGTAGTTACTTTACCGAAGATTTTTCCTGACTCACCGATTTTCGCTTTGATCTCCAAAGTTACTTCAGCAAGTTTAGCTGCGATATTCTCAGCTTCAGTTTTGATCTTTTCAGCTTTGTGAGCTGCCTGCTTGATGTTTTCAGCAAGGATTTTTTTGTTCGAACCGGTAGCTAGTACCGCGAAGCCTTGAGGGATTAGGTAGTTTCGGCCGTATCCAGGCTTTACACTTACCAAATCATTTTTATAGCCAAGACCTTTGATGTCTGTTTTTAATATGATTTCCATTTGTAATGATCTTTATTGGTTGGACGATACAAGACCGAATTATTTCAAACCATCGGTTACGAATGGCAACAAAGCCAAATGTCTTGCTTTCTTAACTGCTTGAGCTACTTTTCTCTGATATTTCGCAGAGTTACCAGTCAGTCTTCTAGGAAGGATTTTTCCTTGCTCATTTACAAACTTCAACAAGAAATTAGGATCCTTGTAGTCGATGTACTTGATGCCGTGCTTCTTGAATCGGCAATACTTTTTCTTGATTTCGCCTCTGTTGATTGGCTCGTTGAATAGTGTCATTAGGCTTGCTCCTCCTTAGCTTCTGATTTTTTGTTAAACTCTCCTTTTCTTCTTCTTTCGGCATAAACAATAGCATGCTTGTCCAAAACAGTAGTAAGGAATCTCATTACTTTCTCATCACGTCTGAACTCAAGTTCAAACTTGCGGATGATAGTTGGATCAGCCTTGAACTCAACTAATACATAGAACCCTGTTGTCTTCTTGTCAATGGTATAAGCCATTTTCTTCAGACCCCAGTTCTCCACATTGATTACATCTGCCCCCTCTTCTTTTAACAAGTTCACAAACTTGTCGACAGTATCCTTCATCTGAACATCAGACAAAACGGGAGTTAAAATGAATACCGTCTCGTAATTTCTTTGGAACATTTTTTTAATGTGTTTAAGGAATTTGAATAAACAGACCGCAAAAGTAGATCAAAAACTTCTGTTATCCAAATGAATATCTATTCTTAAATGGCATGATGGCATAAAAAAAGCCTCTTCCGAGAAGAAGAGGCTTGAGTTGAAATAAGTTCTCTTATTTGACGCTGAAAGTCTTGGAACCAACCAAGTAATTATCCACGAAAATTCTTACTTCATGATCGCCAGAAGTGTAATCTGATCCCTTTTCGTAGAAGAATGTCAAGGTTTCGCCAGAGTTTTCAAATAGGATATCCTGCTTCACCGTGTAAAACTGCTCTGCACCATTGACACGGAAAGTTCCAGATCCTTTAGCTACGTCAAAGATTGGCTGGGAATTAGGAGCCATGATTTGAACGTAAACGTTTCTAGGACCTTTTTCAGCTACCTTATTATCTGCCAAATTGAAACTTACCTTGATCTTCTCTATCTGACGATTTCTAAAATCTTTGGTAGTCTCTACGCGTTCTTTTCCCCTGGAATTAACAGCGGCAATTTCGATGTTCTCAGCTTTCAGCATGGAAGCCACATTGACTTTTGCCTGCAGATTCTCCTTTTGGATATTGAGCTGGGCTACTTCTTCCTCTATCTGTGCCTGAGTAGTTTTTAGATCCTGATTTTCTGCATAAAGCTGCTGATTCATGGCTCTCAATTCGAGAATTTCCTGATCCTTCTGTTCAAGTAAGCCTGAGTAGCTGTTGATTTTCTTATTCAAAGCAGCAATCTCATTGGCGCTTCTTTGTCTTACTGAGTTTCTTTCTGCAATCAGCTGATCCCTAACTTGCTCTAGGGCAGCGATATCTCCTCCTAATTTTTCAATTTCCTGAATTCTGAGATTCAATTGATAAGTTACAGAGTCTAATCTTTGATTTAATTCGTTGTTTTCGGTGGAGAGAAGCAGAATCTCCTCCGTTTTTTTGGTTCGGTCAACATAATCAGTGTATAATTTAATTCCACTGATGATAACCAAGAGAACAAGGACTATAATGATAATATTTTTTCCCTGATCCTTTTTTTGGCTAGATTCTTTTTCAAAATTGCTGTTCATGTGTTTGACTTAATAGGGCTGTATGATGATTAAATTAGATGAAGACTTTTGGACAGAGCGATATAGACAAGGCTACACCGGCTGGGACATCGGTTATCCATCTACCCCGATAGTACAATATTTAGACCAAATTCAGAATAAAAATTGCCGTATACTGATTCCGGGTGCAGGAAATGCCTACGAGGCCGCTTATGCATGGAATCAGGGCTTTGTAGGCACACATATTCTGGATATTTCAAAAGATCCATTAACAAAATTTAGCACAAATCACCCCAATTTTCCCCAAGCTCAAATTTTCCACCAAGATTTTTTTCAGCACGAAGGAAAATATGATTTGATAGTGGAACAGACTTTCTTTTGTGCTTTGGATCCAGCACTTAGAGAGGCTTATTGCCAAAAGATGCTCGAATTACTTCAGCCTAGTGGCCGTTTGATAGGTCTGTTATTTGGAGTGCAATTTTCAAAACAAGGGCCTCCTTTTGGTGGAAGTCTGGAGGAATACCAATTGCTTTTTTCAAAATACTTTAAAATTCACAAGCTGGAGCTTTGCATTAATTCCATTGCCCCTCGAAGAGGAAATGAGATTTTCATCAATCTGTCTCCTCAGTAGGAGAGTACGTAGTGGGATTTTTTACCAGGATAATTGAAAATCAAAATCCCGCATTCATAAAAATCCAGACTAAGTGTCACTTCTTTTCGGCTTTTGATTTCTTCCCAGGCGGACTGCATTTCCGGCGACCAATAGATATCAGCCACTGCGACAATACTGGAAGCTTGTAAATGTTGACTGATTAAATTGTATGAATTGATGGTTCCCTCATAAGTATGGTTGGCATCTATTAATGCAAAATCAATAGGAGTATTTTCTTTCAAAAACTCAGGTAAGGTTAGAGCTATATCCCCTAAAACAGTATGCAGGTTTTGGGGCTGGTCTTTCTCAAAAGCCACATTTAATAAGTCTTCTGACCCTTCAAATGTAAAAACATCTCCTTTGCAGATTCGACTTAAATACCGGGTATTGATACCCATGCATGTTCCTAATTCCAACACTCTTTTAGCAGGAGTCAGACTTACAAAGTATTGATAGAGCAGGTTGAACTTTCTGGAACTTGTTGAATACCTAGTTACTTCTGAAATAGGTCTGGTCTTTCCATTTACTTTTTTGGATCCGGCACCTAGATCCAGTACAGGAACTGATGATTTACTGCTAAGAAATTCTTTTCGTAAGTCTTCTAAATCAAGATCCTGCTGTTTTCTTTCTTGAACAAAACTTTTTAAACCGGTATAAATTTGAAATACAGAAGGACTTTGAAGAGAGTGCTTATCTTCTTTTGTTAACCAGTATCGGAAATATGCGAGGAGTGGAAATAACTTCCTATACAAAATTAATTGTGGAAAATATTGGCAATCATTTGAAATTCGGGAACGGCTACTTCCAGGATTTTTCCATCAAAAAGTTTTTGCATGGTGTAAACGCCCTTCATTTTTCCCAAACCGGACTTTAAATTGCATCCGGAAACGTAAGAATGACTTTCACCTGGCTCAAGGGTAGGCTGTTGACCAACTACTCCTTCTCCTTCTACGATTTTGGTGTTTTCAGCTGCATCAGAAATTTCCCACCTTCTTCTTAACAATTGAACAGTTTGTGCGCTTTTGTTTTGAATGGTTACTTTGTAAGTAAAAACATAATGATGCTGAAGCGGGCTGGAGAATTCAGCCTGATATGTCACTTCAACACTTACTTCTATTCCGTTGGTGGTTGCAGTTACCATTATTATAGCCTTTAAAAGTTAGCAAATATACAATGAACTCTTTGAATATCAATAAAATTACTAATGGATGTAAAAATTGAAACAAGCTGGAGAGAAATTTTAACCCCTGTCTTTCAGCAAGCCTACTTTCATGAGCTAGTTCAGTTTGTAAAAGACGAGTATTCTTCCTTCAAGGTTTATCCTCCAGGGAAAGAAATTTTTAATGCATTTGATTACTGTCCTTTTGATCAAGTTAAAGTAGTGATTTTAGGACAAGACCCTTATCATGGAGAAGGCCAGGCTCATGGTCTTTCCTTTTCCGTGAAGCCAGGTATTCCTTTCCCACCAAGTCTTTTGAATATTTTCAAAGAAATTAAAGCGGATTTAGGGAAAGATATGCCAGCTAATGGAGATTTGTCTAGGTGGGCAAAACAAGGAGTGTTTTTACTGAATGCCACTCTAACTGTTAGGGCGAATCAAGCAGGCTCTCATCAGAAAAAAGGATGGGAGGAATTTACCGATTCAGTGATCCAAGCAATCAGCGATCAAAAGGAACATGTGGTTTTTCTACTTTGGGGAGCCTATGCTCAAAAAAAGGAGCTGTTGATTGACTCTGATAAGCATTTGATTCTAAAAGCTCCACATCCAAGTCCACTTTCAGCTCATCGTGGTTTTTTGGGTTGTGGCCATTTCTCCAAAGCTAATGAGTATTTGAATTCCAAAGGGATCAGGCCTATCAATTGGTGAGGGGAGCGGATTTGGTTATTGAGTAACTGAGTAATTGTGGAATTGAGTAAAAAGCAATAACAGTTCACCGTTCCCTCCTTCGGCAGGCAGGCACCGTTCATCGTTGGGCTCGCTTAAAAGGTCTCGAATTAGAATTAAGTCTACTCTGCCCAGAAATACTTCGCTATTTATTATTCGATGTTCAATATTTTTAAAGTGTAATGAGGATAGAGTCTTCTTTGCTGTTTGTAATTCCTATATCTTTTCAACTCGTCTCTAGCTTTTAGTCTGTTGCCTCTCGCATCTCGTCTCTAATCTCCAATTCCAACAAAAAAGCCTCGAAATCTAAATCCCGAGGCTTTTTTGATAGGTTTTGATCCTTAATCAATTCCTTTGAAAATTCTGCTCCATCTGATCTTATTGAACATGGATTCAAATTGGTCTAGGGATAGCCACAAGAACCAAGCTTTGCCGACCACATGATCCTCCGGAGTAAATCCCCAGTATCTTGAATCCAAAGAATCATGTCTATTATCTCCCATCATGAAGTAATAGTTTTGGGTAAAAGTGTAAGAGTCTACAGGCTTTCCATCAATAAATAATTGCTCGCCCCTGATTTCTACCTGATCCAATCCTTCGTAATTTTTGATGGTTGAACCATAGCGAATCACATTATCGGGCGTCATTTCCATGGTCATTCCCTCTCCTGGAATGGTTAAAGGACCAAATTGATCTCTGTTCCATGCAAGTTTGCTTTCATCAGGGAAGATACCTCTCTCGGCTCCTAAACCTCTGATTCTTTTAGTGACGCTGGTAATAAGTGGCGATGATTTTAGCCTTTCGATCACTACGTCAGTGGCATTTACTCCATATGCGGCTCCATCTGTATAAGCCCAGTAACTATCCGGATTGATTCCATAATCATTGAAAAAGTCCTGATTTAAAGGCCGACTAGCAATCACATCGTAAGAAAATTGCATTTCCTCAGGGTGCATTCCTGGTTCACCGTTCACGTACAAATCACCATTTTTGACTTCAATTACATCCCCCGGTACACCTACCGCTCTTTTGATATAATTGGTTTTTAAATCATTCGGATATTGAAATTCTACCGGATAATTAAAAACTACCACATCATTTCTTTTAACCTCGGAGAAGCCGGGTAATCTATAATAAGGGAGCTGAATGGCATCAGAATAAGAAGGGATTTCAGTCCCCCAAATTTTCTGATGTGTTAGTGGAACTTGCAATGGAGTTTTAGGAATTCGGGTTCCATAGTGCATTTTACTTACGAAAAGAAAATCACCAACTAGCAGGGATTTTTCCATTGAAGCGGTAGGGATAGTAAACGGTTCCAGTAATAACCAGCGTATTAAACTTGCTGCAACTACTGCAAATACCAAGGCGTCTACCCATTCTCGGGCAGCTGATTTCTTTTGTTTTTTAGTACTCATTTTTCAATTGATCAAAAAGACAGAAAGTCGTTCATAGAAAGTACTCCTTTTTTATTCTTAATCCATTCTGCAACCAAAATCGCACCAAGGGCAAACCCTTGCCTGCTGTGGGCAGTATGGCTAATTTCAATATCATCTATTTCAGACTGATATCTGATAATATGTGTCCCGGGAGCGGGGTCAATTCGTTTGGAGACGATAGGCAATTCATTTTCCTTTTCTCCATTTCCTTCCAATAAATACCAGTCTTTTAGACTGCTGTTATTGTTTAATATCCCTTCTGCCAATGTGATTGCAGTTCCTGAAGGAGCATCTTTTTTAGCGGTATGATGTATTTCCTCTATGCTAGCTTTATAGCCAGAGGTTTCATTCATCAGCTTTGCCAAGAATTCATTTACCTTGAAAAACACATTGACACCAATGCTGAAATTGGAAGCATAGAAAAAGGTGCCGTTTTTCTCTTTGGTCATTGCTTCGATTTCAGGCTTTTGAGATAACCAACCTGTAGTGCCGGATACGATAGGAATTCCTTTTTCAAGACACCATTTGATATTTTCTACAGCAGCCTCAGGTTGACTGAATTCGATAGCAGCATCCACGTTAGAGGGGTTGAGCTGATCAAGGTCTTCTCGGTTATCAATGTTTATCTTTCCTGCGAGGTGATGGCCTCGGGATTCAGCTATTTCTCCGATAAGCTGTCCCATTTTACCATATCCTAGTAATAATATGTTCATTATTTGAATTTTAACTTTAAAGTTACGCCCAAGGATTGATTTTGGGCAGAAAAGGTCTCAAAATGCGGCTCTATTCCCAAGGCCAGATCATCTGAAATATCAAAACCTGATAAATGAGCATCCACATTAGCATCTATAATATTGAGTGCATAAATAGCTCCCAATAGTAAAATGGTCATATCTCTGTTACTTCTCCAATAATCCACATTTCTAACCAAGGCTTGTCGGTTCAGATTTGGGAAGATATTCGGTTCGCCATCATCCAAATTAAATAAAGCTTGACGGAAAACCTGATACCGCTTGTTGTTAAAGTTTATGAAATAAATATCTGTGATAAAGCCAGCATATAAAATAGGAACTTTCCAAGCCTTTCCATTATAAACCTGCCCAGCTCCCGGAATCACAGCCGATAGTATGGTTGCTTTTCTAGGGTTTTTTGGAAGAGAAGAAAAATTGGGTCTGTCATTATCCCGCTGATTTTGCTCCTCAGTTTGACCTTGACTCTGGGCACTGAGAGGCTGAAAAGACAATGCACTAAAAAGCAAAAGACCCAGGATGATCCATGGGTATTTGAATTTTGGTGGTGAAAAAAAAGCAGGTCTTTTCACGGTCAAATTATTTCCAATATTTCCAGAATCCTATTCAGATCGGAAGCAGAGGAAAAAGGAATCTTGATTTCGCCTTTGTTTTTTTCATTGGTTTTGAGATTCACTTTGGTGCCAAAATGGGAGGCCAATCTCTGCTGGATCTTATTGAGCTCGTATTTACGAACTGGATCTAGGTTAGAGCTCTCTTTTTTCTCTGGTTTTCCCTCGTTCAAAGCTTTTACCAGAGCTTCTACTTTTCTTACACTCAACTCCTCTTCAACTGTCTTTTTGAAAATAGCCAATTGCTTGTCCACATCTTCAATATTGATGAGGGCACGGGCATGACCCATGGAGATTTGTTGATCTCTGATGGCAGCCTGAATCGTAGGCGGTAATTTTAGAAGTCGAAGGTAATTATTAACTGTGGTCCGGTTTTTACCTACTCTCTCCCCAAGTTGTTCTTGCTTTAGGTCACATTCAGCTAATAGTCTCTGGTAGGAATGAGCAATTTCAAGAGCATTTAGGTTTTCCCGCTGAATGTTTTCAATCAAAGCCATTTCCAGCATTTGCTGATCATTGGCTGTTCTCACATAGGCTGGTACTCTTTCAAGACCTGCAATTTTGGAAGCCTGAAATCTTCTTTCTCCGGAAATCAACTGGTATTCGTCCTGATCTAGCTTACGAACAGTGATAGGCTGAATGATACCTTGAATTTTAATGGATTCTGCCAACTCCGCCAAAGCCTCCTTATCAAAATAAGTTCTAGGCTGGTATGGGTTGACTTGTATTTGATCCAGTGGGATTTCAAATATCCCCGTTTTGATTACTTCTGGTAAAATTTCCTCGGATTTATTTTTGGCAGGGCTGTCTTCAAGCAAAGCTCCTAAACCCCTTCCGAGGGCAGTTTTTTTTCTATTGGGTTTTTGATCAGCCATGGATTAACTTACTTTTTGAAGGCCGTTTTTCTCTGCGATTTCGCTGGCCAGGTTTAAATATGCAACTGCTCCCTTTCCATCGGCGTCAAATGCAATGGCGGGCATCCCAAAACTTGGAGCTTCGGAAAGTCTTACGTTTCGAGGAATAATTGTTTCAAAAACCATGTTTTTAAAATGCAATCTGACTTCTTCAACCACCTGGTTGGAAAGTCTCAACCTCATGTCATACATGGTAAGCAGTATGCCTTCTATTTCCAAATCCGGATTGAGACGGGTTTGGATGATTTTAATAGTGTTCAATAATTTACCCAATCCTTCTAATGCAAAATATTCACACTGCACAGGAATGATCACGGAATTTGCTGCGGTTAGTGCGTTGATGGTAATCAATCCCAAAGAAGGAGAGCAATCAATGATAATATAATCATAGAGATCTTTCAGCGAAGAAATGACATGCTTCATTTTTTCTTCCCGGTTATCCATATTGATCATTTCTACTTCAGCTCCCACCAGATCGATATGAGAAGGAACCAAGTCCAAGTTTTCGATCTCTGTCTTGATGATGATTTCCTTTACATCAATTCCATCCACCATGCATTCGTAGATACTTGTACTGATGGACTTAGGATCATGCCCCAATCCTGAAGTAGTATTTGCCTGTGGATCTGCGTCGATGACCAGGGTCTTATGCTCCAGCACCGCTAAACTGGCAGCCAAATTCATGGCAGTGGTGGTTTTTCCAACTCCTCCCTTCTGATTGGCAATAGCAATAATTTTTCCCATGGTTTAGTTTAAAATTTAATCTCAATATTAAGCAAATTCCAGTCTTATTTATCCTTGTCTATTGCTTTTTTTAATTAAAGCACCATGACAATTGAAGTCGTTTTTTGTTTTTATTCTTTCGAAAAAGAAGGGGTAATCTTCAGATTTACAAAGGTTTAATAATTGAGGAAAGTCTTGAGTTTTTGCCTGTTAAATTTTCTTTATTGTTGCAATTCTTTTTTCTTGATCAAATTTGATAATTCAAACCTGATTTTTCCAAGTTATAAAAAAAGGGCCCGAAGGCCCAATCTTATTTCTTTCTGTTGCTATCTGCTGCCTTCATAGCTTCTTCCAATTTTTGCTGAAATTTGGATTTTTTCTTATTGGCATTTTTCACCTTGTTTTCCTCTACTTTCTGACGAATTTTCTCATCGTCCACAAATAGTTTGATCAAAGCCTGCTGTCCAAAAGTTACCACGTTTGATACAAAATAGTAGAAACTAAGTCCGGCAGGGTAGGAGTTCAGGATGAACATAAACATCACCGGCATGATATATCCCAGATTTTTCATTGGGCCGGTAGCTGTAGTCAATTGATTGTTAAAGTGAGTATAGACAATTTGAGAAACTGTCATCAATAAGGTGAACAAACTGACATGGGAACCATAAAACGGAATGGTGAACGGCAGCTTGATAAACTCATCATAGGTTGATAAATCTTTAGCCCAAAGGAAAGACTCTTGTCTTAATTCGATTGCATTTGGGAAGAAGAAGAACATCGCAAATAGGAAAGGCATTTGAAGCAAAAGCGGAAGACATCCTGAAATTGGACTGACCCCCAATTTCGAGAAAAGCTTCATTTGCTCTTGTTGCATTTTAGTTGGATCATCTCCGTATTTCTCCTTCAATTCATCAATTTCCGGTTTGATCACCCTCATTTTAGCCATTCCTATATAAGATTTATAGGTAAGTGGCGATAGGGCAAGTTTGATGAGCAATACGATTAGAATGATAATCACACCATAGTTGTCAAAGAACTTCTCCAGAAACTCGAAGAGATTAACGATGATGTATTTATTCACCCAGCTTACGAAAAAGTAGCCCATGTCGACGTTTTTCTCAAAGCCATCGGTTACTCGCTTGAGTGTTTTGTATTGATCCGGTCCGAAATAATAGCTGAAAGAAGTGGCACCATTTTCCAGTGGTAGGCTAAAATTAGCCCCCATATTTCTTACAAAAAGGCTGTCAGAAGGAGTGCTTTGATTTAAGTTGACATTCTGAAATTCCTTGTCTGCAATAATTCCTGCAGTAAAAAATCGTTGGCTAAAACCAATCCATTTTACAGGCTCAGCAACTGCCTCTGCTTCTGCATCATCACTCACTCCTAGATTTTCGTAAGAGCCCGCAGAAGTGAAATAATTGACTTGAGTTTTTCTTCTGGATTCTGCAAGATCTCTTTCATGAGCTCTTACCTGATCTTCCCAGCTGAACTGAACCGCGTTGGAAGTAAATACTCCGGAAAAGCGCTCTATTGCAAAACTCTTTTCAACTACATAACTACCATCAGTAATGCTATATTTTTGAGTGATTTTGCCGTTAGAAGTTTCAGCGCTTAATGTTAGAATGTGAACTGTCTCACCTTCGTCATTCTGCTGAGTAGATACATTTGGGGTAAAATAAAAGTCGCTTAAATAAACTGGACCTCTGGTAGTTTCCAAAGAGAAATCCATTTTGGAGGATTCCTCATCCAGAAGCTTTAGAGGTTCCTGAGTCCAATTTTTATATTCTTTTAATATAACTTCTTTAATCAGGCCACCTTTAGAGGAGATGCTGATGAAAACTTTATCATTTTCGAGAGTGACTAATTCTTCAGATCCCTGAGTCATACCCGCCAATACTCCAAACTTGGCAACTTTCCCAGCTTCAACGATGCTGTCATTCTCTGCCAAAACCGGAGTCTCCTCTGGGCTTGCAACTGAAGCGGTGTCCACCGTTTGAACAGCCACTTCGTTTTCTGTCACGGGCACTTCCGGACCACTTGCGAAGAAAATGGAATAGATCAGGATTACCGCCGCAAATAGGATCAAACCTGTCGCTTGATTTTTATCCATAATTATAATACCTCAAGAGAGGATTTAACTAGTTATTTTACTTTATGATCAATAGCTGCTTGAATAAACCTGACAAAAAGTGGCTGAGGATTCAAAACAGTACTTTTATACTCAGGATGAAATTGAACGCCTACAAACCAAGGATGGTTTTTGATTTCAATTACTTCTACCAATCCGGTTTCAGGATTTTTTCCTGTAGCCTTCATGCCAGCCTCTTCCATTTGCTCCAAATAGCTATTGTTAAACTCGTATCTATGCCTATGTCTTTCCTGGATTTTAACCTTTCCATAGGCTGAATAGGACTTACTTCCTTTTTTCAGTTCGCAAGTATACGCCCCTAATCTCATTGTTCCACCCATTTGGTCTATTCTCTTTTGCTCTTCCATCAGAGCAATGACCGGATTTTTGGTTTGTGGATCCATTTCAGTGCTGTTTGCGTCATCAAGACCTAAGACATTTCTTGCATACTCGATCACTGCAACTTGCATCCCCAGGCAAATGCCAAAAAATGGGATTTGCTTTTCTCTGGCATATCTGACGGTTTCCAATTTTCCTTGAAACCCTCTTTCACCAAATCCGGGAGCAACCAGAATACCATCCAGATTTTTCAGCTTGGACTCAAAATTATCCATGTTGATCTCTTCGGATGAAATCAATTTTAAATTGACATGACATTCTATGGAAGCTCCAGCATGAGTAAATGCTTCTATGATGGATTTGTAGGAATCAGGCAGGGAAACATACTTGCCAATCAAACCGATATTTACTTCTTGAGTGGGGTTTTTAAGTTTTCCCAGGAAGTCTTTCCAGTTTTCAAGGTCTGTATTCTGTTTGCTGGAAAGTTTAAGCTTGGACATGACTCTTTCATCCAGTTTCTCTTTCTTCATCAAAAGAGGAACGTCGTAGATGGTGTCAGCGTCCATTGCTTCGATGACACTATTCAACTGAACGTTGCAGAACAAAGCCAACTTCTTCTTAACATCTGATGGAAGGTGATACTCGGTTCTACAAACCAAAATATCCGGCTGAATACCTGCTTCCAATAATTGCTTGACAGAATGTTGAGTAGGCTTAGTTTTAAGTTCTTTGGCTGCTTTTAGGTATGGGATAAGTGTCAAGTGAATGACCAAAAAGTTGTTCGGGCCCAGATCCCATCTTGCCTGTCTTACTGCTTCAATAAAGGGAAGGGATTCTATATCACCTACACAACCACCAATTTCGGTGATGACCACATCGTACTTTTCATCTTCCCCCAGTTTGTAGAAGTTTGACTTGATTTCGTCTGTGATATGAGGGATTACCTGAACAGTTTTTCCTAAGAATTCACCTTTTCTTTCCTTGGTAATTACATTATTATAGATCCTTCCGGTGGTGATATTGTTGCTTTGGGAAGTAGGAGTGTTTAAGAACCTTTCGTAATGTCCAAGATCCAAATCGGTCTCAGCACCATCATCGGTCACATAACACTCTCCATGCTCATAGGGGTTGAGCGTCCCTGGATCTATATTTAGATAAGGATCGAATTTTTGGATAGTAACCGTGAAACCTCTCGCTTGAAGTAATTTACCTAATGAGGCAGCGATGATTCCTTTTCCTAGGGAAGAAGTTACTCCTCCGGTAATAAATATGTATTTTGTGGGTGAGGCCATAAGAATGGTGAGAGATGATATTTGATTGGATTCTTATGGGGCTCAAAATTAGGAAAATTATCTGATACCTCTCCGAGATTTTTGGAATATCATTCAGGACGGTTTTAAAATATTTCAATTCTTCAGACAAATCCGGGTGAAATAGAGCTAGAAAAAATGAGTTTTTAGAGGTTGGATTCCAAAAGTCATCCACGATTCGCTTAGAGCTGAGAAGGTCTCGGTTTTTCAATCAAATTTTCATTCATAATTTTCAACCTTCAAAGGTTGCTTTTGAGAAGATTGAAATCCGCTCGTTCCCAATTTAACTTTTGGTTGAACTCTAGTGATTAGAGTTTATATTTCAAAAATCAATTTAAAGGCATATATATGTATGGGGAAATTTGAGTTTTATGCTGATGATTTTTTCATAAGTGACTATCGAATATTTTAAAGGAAAAGAAAGGGAGGAACTAAAACCTTTTATAATGAGTTTGAGTATATTATTTTTAAGTTTAGGTTAGTAATTAATAAAAACACATACATAATTTATATATATTGCAAATCATTTAGAAAAAACAACAAATTATCTACTATGAGAGATTTAATAAAAGAAGCTATTGCTGACCTAAAAAAGAATGAAGGTTTTATTTATGTAACCGCAGACGGAAAAAAAATAGATCTTCATGAAGCTGCTGCAAGAGGAATTGCAGTTACTCCAGTTAACCCTAAAGACAATGTGATCAAGAAATTAGAATCCGCTGGTTTATATCTTACTGATGGCAGATTTATGAATGATTTCAATGAATTAGTTTCCTTGATAAACGGAAGTTCTTCTGGAAGATCTGGTAAAAGAAGAACCTTCACCGATGCGGAAAAAAGTAAAATAATAGAAGAATGGAAAAAAGTAGAAGCCGCTGGAAAGAAAACCAAAGCTGCTTTTGCTAGAGAAATTGGTGTGGGTTATCAAACTTTCATCAACTGGTTGAGAGGTTAATCCATCAACTGGGAAAAAAAATAGAAGGGTGGTATTTCCACCCTTTTTTATTTCTTTTCAAAAACACTTATCGAAACAGCTTTTTATTTAATGTAAGTATGTTAATACGAAGGTAACTTTCAGAAAATCCATCCCTATTTTTTACCACGAATCTATTATTAGCTATATACTACGCACAAGCTTTTTGTCTCCTTCAAAAGTTAAGATTTTTTGCTTTTAAATAAGTTTTCTGCCTCTGCTGAAGGTAGAGCTTGAAGTCCTTTGCCTTTTGTTTTCTAAGCACTCTCAATAATCTGATTATTTTTGTAAAAAAAATTAAGCGTTTTGGATCATTCAGTCTTTGTAAAGCAATTTAGAGATCAGGGTTTTTTATCAATTAAAGAGGGGAATGGCAAAGTCATCACTCTTTTGCAGGCTAGTCATTGGAAACCTGAGATGGGCACTGACTGGGTCTACCTATTATTTGATTTGTTTCAAATTAGGTCAGTTTCAGAGCAATTTTCTGAAATTTCGCTGGATATCGTTGAGTTTGCAAGCAAGCCTACTATTTATTCCAGTCCCGCTAATATCTTAATTCCCGAAGGCTTGCCTGTTGAGGAGAAAATCCGTTTTTCATTAATCCGTGAACCCGATTGGAATAAATTACTTTTTCAGATTTCTCAACCTGTTTTGGTTCAACTTGAAAGTGATCGACCTGCAGAAGTGGAGACCAAAAAACTATTTCCATTGTTTAGCCCTTCTTTGAAAGAGCTTTATTTAGGACCTGAAGGAGACGTAAAAATCATCAAGGGATGAATTTTAAAAACCAATTAGATCAAGATCCAATATTTTCAAAAGTCGCCAAAGCCGCTGAAAAGCTGGGCTTAGAGACTTATGTGGTTGGAGGATATGTCAGAGATTTAATTTTAGGTAGACCTTGTAAGGATCTGGACTTTACTTGCGTGGGAAGCGGGATTGCTTTAGCTGAAGAGGTAGTGAAGCAGTTTGATTACCATGTTCCTTTGTCTGTTTTTAAAAACTTTGGAACAGCCATGCTGAAGCTGGAAGATTCAGAGTTGGAATTCGTGGGGGCAAGGAAAGAATCATACAGATCTGAGAGTAGGAAACCAATCGTAGAGGATGGGACTTTGCAGGAAGATCTGGAGCGAAGAGATTTCACTATCAACGCGATGGCGATTTCCCTTAACTCTAAAGATTATGGGGATTTGTTAGATCCATTTGATGGTTTGAATGATCTTAAAAAGAAAAATATTCAAACCCCCTTAGATCCTGATATTACTTTTTCTGATGATCCTTTGAGAATGATGCGTGCAATCCGTTTTGCTGCTCAATTAGAGTTTGACATAGAAGCAGACACCTTTTACGCGATAAGTCAAAATGCCCATAGACTGAAGATAGTATCAGCTGAGCGCATCCTTACAGAACTGAATAAAATTATTCAGACACCCAAGCCTTCTTATGGGTTTAAGTTACTTTTTGCGAGTAAGCTATTACATGAATTTTTCCCTGAGATGGTCGAATTGCAAGGGGTGGATTCTGTAGATGATAAATCCCATAAAGACAATTTTTATCACACCCTTCAGGTGCTAGATAATGTAGCCACGGTCAGTGAAGATCTTTGGTTGAGATGGGCGGCGATTCTGCATGATATAGCGAAGCCGGCCACAAAGAGGTTTAATCCTAAAGTAGGCTGGACATTTCATGGGCATGAAGATAAAGGAGCCAGAATGACACCTGGGATTTTCAAGCGGATGAAGCTTCCCATGGACGAAAGAATGAAATATGTCCAAAAGTTGGTAAGGCTTCATTTACGCCCTATTGCTTTGGTAAAAGATGAGGTAACTGATTCTGCTTTGAGGAGGCTTTTATTTGATGCAGGAGATGCAATAGATGACTTGATGAAACTTTGCAGGGCTGATGTTACTTCCAAGAACAATAAAAAGGTAAAACGATACCTTGAAAATTTCGATAAAGTGGAACGCAAACTCCAGGAGGTGGAGGAGAAAGATCAGGTGAGAAATTTTCAGCCACCTATTAGCGGTGAAGAAATAATGGAAACTTTTGATCTGAAGCCTTCAAAAATCGTTGGAGATATCAAAGAAGAAATTAAAGAAGCTATATTGGAGGGCAAAATTCATAACAAGCCTGAGGAAGCAAGAAAGCTGATGCTTGAAATTGCCATTGCCAAAGGCTTATCACCTAAAAAATAATTCTAATTTAAATACCTAGTAAAACAATGAAGCAAGTATTATTGATGCTGCTTTTGGCTGTTTCAGCTCAAGGCTTATATGCTCAAACTTCCAATGATTCTATTCCCAAGCTGGATCCTAAAACCAAGCGTGTACTCAACATCCAAGATCAGGCAGCTTATCAGTTGGCCATGAGGTACAACGATCCTGAGATGGCTAAAACCATGCTCTACAATTTAATTGTCAGAAACCCTGAAAATCTGAGGTTTCAAGAAGCTTTGGGTTCCCTGTATTTCGAAACAGGCCAATCTACCTCTGCCGCTTTGGTTGCTTTGGATATTCTTCAAATCAATGATAAGAATGTAGGCGCTTTGGAAATAGCCGCTTATTCCTTGGAACAGGTAGGAGCGATTGATCGGGCTTTGCCTCATTTTGAAAGTTTACATCTATTGACAGGTGATAATTTCAGCTTATACAAGTCTGGTTTTCTTCAGTATCAATTGAAGCGCTATGATGAGGCGATGAACTCGGCAAATATGTTGATTAAAAATGCCAAGCCTGATGAAAAAATCGGTTTCCCAAAAAGCCAAACAGAGACCATTGAGGTTGGAATGAAAGCTGCAGCTTTGAATTTGAAGGGTATGATTTATTTAGATAAGGGTTCAAAGACAGAGGCAAAAACAGCTTTTCAGGAAGCGGTACAACTGGAGCCGAATTTCGAATTGGCCAAAGAGAATTTAAAAAAGACACAATAAATTAAAACCAGCGAAAGCTGGTTTTTTTTATAGCAAAAGTTTGTAAGCCAGAGTGCTGGTAATGATAGAAATACCAAAGCTCAAGAAAATGATCTTGGCGTAATTGGTAACGAATGTTTTTACGTTTTTTCCGGGGATTTTCACTGGGATTCTTTTGGGTCTAATTACCTCCTGCACGAGGGATAAGGTACCTAGAAAATAGACCAAAAATAAAAGTACATAACTTGCTACCGCTTGCATATCTGCGAAAGTACATTATTTCCCATTTTTTTAAAAACGCTTTTTAAATGTTAACGATTTGATAATGAACAAAATATCTTTTTGATAAATATTTTGTTAGCATGGTTTGTTTTGTTTCATGATATAAATTCAAAGGATTGATTTCTATCTGCATCTGTATATGCAAGAATCTTTTATCTACAGAAGAGTTTGTTTCAATAAAATTATGATTCTAGAAAAAAGGAGTAAGATATTTTAACCTTATTCATTTCCGGTTTGGCTAAAGCCTCAGAGGTTTTAATTGATACTGCTGACCACCAGTTAAAACTGGTGGAAATTGTTTTTGGAGGATTTTAATAGACTCTGCGTGGAAAAAATTGACCGGTGCTTTAGCCTAATAACAAAAAAAGCGACCCGTAGGCCGCTTTTTAATAAGTTGATTATCTGTATTATTTGATTGCTATAGTGTCTGGATTTCCATCAGGGTCATTAATAGCTGATCCACCATTTCTAGGATTTCCAGTCAATAGAATTCCAGCTACATGAGGGGCTGCCATAGATGTTCCGCTATAGCTTGCATAACCTCCCGGAATAGTAGATAATACCCCAACACCTGGTGCAGCGAAGTCAACCGGAGGGTTTCCGAAATTGGAGAAGGATGCAAATACATCATTGCTATTAATTGCCGAAACGGTGTAAATGTTGGTTCCATTTGCTCTCGCTGGAGAAGAGTTGTTGGCATGTTGAGATTCATTACCTGCTGCAAGAGAGGTTTTAATGCCTTTACTTGCCATATTTATTACCGCAGCATCTAAAGCAGATGAAGGAGGCCCACCCAAGCTCATATTGGCTACATCTCCATTTTTACCATTAGCTGCTACGAAATCTACTCCTGCTATCACTCCAGAATAAGAACCTGAACCTCTGCTGTCCAACACTTTAATAGGGACTACAGTGGCACCAGCCGCTACCCCTATTACACCAATGTTATTATCAATAGCAGCAATGGTTCCTGCAACGTGAGTTCCGTGTCCATTTCCATCTTGAGATAAGTTTCCGTCTTTTCCTTTGCTAAATGCATTAAAGCCTTTAGAAACATCCACATTCAAATCCGGATGACCGGCGTCAATACCAGAGTCAATCACATAAGCCACTCCTGTACCTGTGTAGGTAGCTCCGCCTCCAACTCGCGTAATTCCATATGGGGTCGATTGAGCAGGGTCACTGCCTCCACCATCTCCACCTCCACCAGGTCCTTTACCCGGAGGAGGGGCTAGCATTACCACTCTATCCGGCTCTATAAAGCGTACTGCAGGATCATTAGATAATTCCATGTATTGCGCATCGGTCAAGGCAACAGAGAATCCTTCTATGGCATCTCCGTATACATAGCCCAAATTCGCTTCTGCGATTCTGTATTTAGCCAATAACTCATTTCCAACTTTTCGCATGGCAGCCTGATTTGCTGCGTAGTCTGTACCTTTTCTAAAATTAAGATTGCTTGGGTTTAATCTGACGATGTATTTCCCTGGGATAATATCACCGTTTTGGTACTTGATCACTTCCAACACATCGTTTTGAAGTACTGGACTTTCTTCTTGAGGGGCACAGGCAAATGTCAGAGCTCCAAGTAGGATTCCTGCGCACGCTGCTGGTTTTCTCCAGAGGTTTTTCATTTTGCTTTTGATTGTTTGAATAAAATAATTTAGGGATTAGTGGTGTTTATAACGAATAAACGGTTTTAATATGGGGCTAAAAGCAAAATATTCCTAATGAAAATTTGAAAAATTTGCCCAAAAAAAATAAGCCTCAATTTTTTGAGGCTTAAATACAATTATTTCATTTCAAATTTTTCGATCATGGTCCCTGCCCTGACTTTTCGATCCAGTGTGCTTCCAAGGTCCTGTCGGTCAAGCTTTTGAAATTTTCCGGAAGGTGGATTGCCTGTAATTTGTGCAATAGCTGTTCGAAGAAGAAGCTCATTGATATCGCCGAAAGGTCTGAGTCTTTCGTCTATTTCTTTAGCTGTGATATTGGGAGTGAACCCGTTGGAATAGTCAGATTGATCTTGACTATTGAAACTTTGCGTTACAATAGGAAGAATACCATAAGGGTTTTCCGGATTGTCTTCGTCATCAAATGGAATCGATCCAACATTTTTACCGGTAGTGACATCTCCTATCAGAAAGACATTCATATAAGGTCTTAATCCATTGATGATTAATTCAGATGCAGATGCTGTTCTGGAAGATGTTAGGATGTACACTCTATTTCCTGTAAGAATATTACCAAGATTCTGAGTTTTTGCTCTAAAAGGTGTTCTGACATTTTTAAAATCATCAAATCCGCTTAGAAAACTATTGTATTTGGTCTTGGAGAAAATATCAGTAGAGCCGACCCCCGGAGCAATCAAGCTGGCAAGATTGACAGCAGAGGAAACAAATCCACCTCCATTATACCGAAAGTCTACGATTAAATGATTGATTCCTTCAGCCTTAAATTTGGCAAAGATTGCATCTGTCTCCTGGTCATAGGCTGTACTATTATTTCCCGGTCCCGGGGCAAAGAAGTGATAAACCACATACCCGATTTTTTGATTATTTATAGTATAAATAGTATCAAGAAAATTAGGGTTTTCAGCTAACTGTATGGTGTTGAGTTCTAATTGCCCCTGATTTTCAAAAGCCTGACTGGTTTCGTTAAATCTCAGGTAAGTAATGGTATGTTGGGATGATATCGCCCCAATCACTTCTCTAAAATTATTGACGGTCATTTGTTGACCATTGATGGTTCTAATGATATCACCTCTTTTCAAGCCAGCTGAGGAAGCAGGGCTATTTTTTTTAACGTAAGTGATTTCTGCGATGACATTGTCTGAGTTTTGACTTTCCCGAAAGAGTATAAACTCATATCCCGCTTCTAGGGTGATTCCATTCAATGAATTGATTAATTCTTCGTAATCAGGAAAAATTACTGAAAATCTATCAGTAGGTCTGAATAGCAAGGATTCAAAATAATCTTCCGGGTCAGATGTCTCAGCTATAGGAGTTTTCATGTCTTCCAGCCAGTAATATACTTGGTCCATAACTTCTTTGATCCAGCGATTCACTGCTTCATTGGAATTCGGAGCCACTTCCGGCAAGGTATCTTCATCATCCTTACATGACCAAAAAGAAATGGTCATCAAGCCTAGAAGGAAAAAAGGGAAAATTTTTCGTAGTCTCATAATCATTTGGTTGTGCAAAATTAACGAGGGATTCGTTAAGATGTTTTTCCTTAGCGCTCTAAATCAATACGATGTCCCGAAGGAGACATTATGGGTTTGGCTATCCAGTAACTTTCCTCCCTCGCATTTTAAAACTCTATAAGGATATTTACGAAGCAATTCATGGTTATGGGTTGCCATGAGGATTGCAGTGCCTTTTTTATTGATCTCTTGAAAAAGTTTGAATATCCCATCCGCTACATCCGGATCTAAGTTTCCTGTTGGTTCATCAGCTAGCAGTATCGAAGGCTCATTTAACAAAGCTCTCGCAATCACTACCCTTTGTTGCTCTCCACCCGAAAGTTGGTGGGGCATCTTGGAGGAAGCATTGTTGAGACCTACGAGAATCAGGACTTCGGCCATTCGCTCCTTGATTTTTACTTTGTCTTTCCAGCCAGTTGCTTTCATGACAAAGTCTAGATTTTCTGCTACGCTTCTATCATTGAATAGCTGAAAATCCTGGAAGATAATCCCTAGTTTTCTTCTTAAAAAAGGAATTTCGGATGTTTTAACCTTGGTCAGATCAAAACCGGCTATTTCCACTTTTCCGCTTTTAAGGGCCAAGTCTGCATAGAGGGTTTTTAATAAGGAGCTCTTTCCACTTCCTGTTTGCCCAATCAAAAAAACAAATTCATGTTGCTCCACAGAAAAACTCACATCAGTGAGGACAGGATCAATACCCTGAAAAATAGTAGCTTTCTCTACCTGCAGTACAGGCTGCGTGCTAAAATCCATATTATAATTCCAGTTTTTGCAATTTTCCAAAAGGCAGTTGCTCAATCAGCGCTGCCAACTCTTCTTCTTTCCCCTCCAATCCAAATTTCTCAATGTTTTTCATGGGTCTATCTGCTCTAAAATAAGCTACCAACACGAAATTTTCGTCTCTGATTTGGATGTAGTCAGGAATCTTTGCTTTTCCCTTTACTTTAATGATATACATATTTTGTATAAGTAGGGAAGGAGGAGATTAACCTCCTTCCTTGAATTTGCTTATTTACCTGCTGCTTTGGCATGATCTGCCAAAAACTGTGCTAGTCCTGAATCTGTAAGTGGATGTTTCAACAAGCCGGTAATTACTTTCAATGGGCATGTAACTACGTCTGCTCCTATTTCGGCACATTTGATTAAATGCATGCTATGTCTTACTGAAGCTGCAAGTACTTCTGTTGCAAAGCCATAAGTCTGGAAAATATGTACAATCTGCTCGATCAACTCCAATCCGTCAAAAGAGATGTCATCCAAACGCCCTATAAATGGGGAAACATAGGTAGCTCCGGCTTTTGCCGCCAGCAAAGCTTGGCCTGAAGAGAAAATCAAAGTACAGTTTGTACGGATTCCTTCACTGTGGAAATATTTGATCGCTTTAACGCCCTCCTTGATCATGGGGATTTTCACCACAATCTTATCATCAATTTTGGCCAATTCTTTTCCTTCTTTAATCATGCCATCAAAATCAGTAGCAATGACTTCAGCACTCACTTTATCATCTACAATATCGCAGATGGCCTTATAGTGAGCCTTTACATTGGCGTCTCCGCTTATTCCTTCTTTTGCCATGAGAGAAGGGTTGGTTGTTACTCCATCTAAAACGCCCAAATCATAGGCTTCGCGGATTTCATCCAAATTGGCAGTATCAATAAAGAATTTCATAGGGTTGTAATTTTAAGGGTTTTTGAACTGTTCCAAAGCAAGCTTCATATTTCAAGAAGTCGTTTTGGGACATTTCATGAGTTTAGGTTTGAATTTTAGGTTAATGGGAAAATCGTAGCAAATAGATTTTACCGAAATGGTAAAACCTTTTTCATACTTACTTCCCGAGGAATAGGTTTTCTTGATTATTGAATTTGTGAAATAGATGTGAAGTTATTCTACTTGACAAAGTTAAAAGATTAATCAGCATACGGAACCTTAAAAATGAAAGGTTCGAAAATAAAACAAAAAAAGAAGCGGCATCGCACCGCTACAACCGCCTACCCTTGCTTCCTTCCGGACCTGGGGGATTCAGCAGGAGCTGGTCGTGCCGCTAGGCCACAAAGGTACGGTAAAATTTACTGATTCCAATACCCAGAAGAGTTCTTTGATCACAAAGGAAGTACTCAGTTGATTCTCAGCCCATTCTTTTTAAATGTAGAAAAAAGATTTATTCTTCGTTTTCTTTCAAGTTATAGTTGATCATCCAGCTCACCCCAAATTTGTCTTTAAAACTTGCGAAATAAGCATTCCAAAACATCTTTTGATAGGGGGACTCAATTTCTCCGCCTTCAGAAAGCTTTTCAAAAAATTCTTTACCCTGTTGCTTGCTGTCTACTCCTAAAGAAATATGGTTATTGTTTCCCATATGAATTTGATGACCTGCACTGGGCATACTATCACTGCCCATGATTTGTTGGTCAGGTGAGAAAATCAAATTCACATGCATGATTCTCCTTTTTTCCTCCTCTGGGATTTGGGCTCCGGGTATATCTTCAAAATAATGGAAACCACTTTCAAAGTTTCCTCCGAGTACCGATTGATAAAAGGTAAAAGCCTCTTCAGCCTTGCCATCGAAGCTTAGGTGTGGGTAAATGATCATGATTTTGTTTGTTTGGCATATTTTAAGTTACGGAGATTTATTTTTTTATCCACCAAAAAGCTGAGTATAGAAATGGATAAGCCAGCAAATGAAATCAAGAAAGCAAAGCGAAGTGAATAATAGGAGATGGCGATTGAAAGGAACTGTAGGCTAAGACCGCTCAACCAGACTAAATGACCCAATGAGGATTTTAAGGATGTAGGGTTTGATTTTACGTTTTCCAGGCTCTCATTTAAAAGCGGGGGGAAAAAACTTCTGTAATGCCAAAGAATGATCAAGTTAAAAACCAATAAGACAGCTAAAACGAAGGGAGTACCTCGCCATTGTTGGGAAATAGTGACCATCAAAATATTGAGGATCATGGGCACCATCATGACACTTCCCAAAAGTTTAAATCGAGTTGTGAGGAGTAGATAACCTATCAATACCTGTGATAAGGCTATGAATTTTGCATAAAGCCCCAGAGAATACTCTTCCAGCCTTTCTATCAGCCATACAGGACCTATCCAACCAAAATAGGAGTGCTCATTATAAAGTTTGGCCATTCCCGCACCAAAGAAAGTAAAACCTAGAAATATGGCCAATAGTTGTACAATTGCTTTTTCTGACAATAATTTCATGGTGCTGTTTGGAGTAAGTATTTACTGGATGAATTCAAATAATGAATGTTACACATTTTGTTCCTGAGGCTGAATACAATTTTCTGATTATCCGCAATCATGCCAGTTGCCTTATTTTCCTTGCTTGACAGGTTGGAAGACCGATGACCGAAGCACCGGATTTTGATCCTTTCAGCAGACAATAAGCCATATTTTTGTCAATACTGGTAAGAAAGCGGATATCCATATACAATTTAATTTAGATGTAATACTGCCTATTTTCCAATAAGAATGAATACCCGTGTCTAATCAGTATTTAAGATCGAATCTGCAAGCTTCGATCCACGGTCTTCCATGCACTTACTAATGGGCAAAAGAAATTATGGAAGAAGTCATGATTACGGAAAACCAGATTAATTTTTTCCTATTTTGGTATTACTGAATTTAACTATTTTAAAAATTATGTCAGCAAGTGAACTAGCCCCAGGCAGCAGATTACGTCATCCTAAATTTGGTTCTGGAATGATTGTATCAGCAGATGCAACTTATTACAAAATCTACTTTTATGATACAGAGGAAGTAAAAACCCTAGCGATGGATTACGAGGGCTTTGAAATTGAAGAAGCGAAAAAACCGGATTTCCCCATGTTGACACAAAAGGATGTAGAGAAAGCCATTCGGGAGGCTTTAATCCAAACCTCCGAACGTGCCCCTATTGTCCCTTTGGGAGGGAAATGGATCGGAGGATCGATTACACTAAACCCAGGTGACGCAAGCCTTCAGGAAAAGGAAATTTCTATGGACACATTTTTTCATAAGATTGTGATGGTAAGAGAAAAGCTTAGGGTCCTAGAGCAGAATATCAACAATCACCCCAAGTTGGATGATGAGGATCGGGTTCATTTGCAACAATACATCACTCGTTTTTACGGTTCCTTGACCAGTTTCAATGTCCTTTTTGCTTATAAAGAAGACCAGTTCAAAGGTAGTGGAGGGAAGGATTGAGTTGGGTGTTTGGTAAATGTTGGAGTTGAGGTAGGCTAAATTTTGAGTTACGAAAATTAGAAGTCTGTTTTTTTAAAATTTAAAAAGTGATATCTATAATTAGAATAATTATATAAAACCTCTCAGTGAATAGAAAAATAGAAAATAAAATATTATTTCTTTAATTATAAGTTTTTCCAAATTAAAATTAGTTTTTATAGCAGGCTTGAAATGAATGCGTGGAATTTAATTCTGTAATAAAAGATTTATTTCAAGTAATTCAGAATAAAATACCGCGATTATCCCAAATTCAAAATTTAAAATAAATAGTATTTTTTAAAGAATCAGAAGATCATTCAGTTTTAATCGGGAAATGGAGAATAATAAACTAAATTGAATAGTATACTATTAACTATTATTCTATTAAATTTTAATAGCATGGTTTAAAATATAGGTAATTTGGATTTTTAACATTAAAGCCAAATTTTATTCTTTAAAATGACGCAATTTGGACTTTTTTCAATTTTTATGTCTAGTAAATACTCATCATTTTAGGCTTTTGAATTAACTAAATAATCAACCTATGAGAAGAGTTTTACTGGGTTTTGTCCTGCTGATGATGAATGCATCATTAGTCTGGGCCCAATCAAGGACTGTCACGGGAAAAGTGACAAGTAAAGAGGATCCCGCGGGGATTCCGGGATTAAGCGTAGTAGTAAAAGGTACTACTCAAGGGACGGTTACCGATTTGGATGGTAACTACAGTCTTTCAGTACCAGGTAGCGATGCAGTTTTGGTTTTCAGCTTTGTTGGACTTCGTACCAAGGAAGTTCTTGTTGAAAATAAGACTGTGATTAATGTGGTAATGGAGTCTGATGTGAAAGCATTGGAGGAGATTGTGATCACCGGTCAGGGTGCAGGGGTTGAGAAAAGAAGACTTTCAACTACTGTGGATCAGATGGGTGAAGATAAAATCAGTAAAATGCCTGTCGTGCAGTTGGATCAAATTCTAAGAGCCAATATGCCAAATGCCCAGGTAAGATTGGGTTCTGGCCAGCCGGGAACAGCCTCCTTGATCCGCTCAAGAGGACCTATTTCTGCAGCTGTGGGTACTACTCCTGTTATCTATGTGGACGGTGTCAGAGTGGATAACCTAAACTCAGCTGCACAATTATCATTGGGAACAGGTGGTGCGCAAAGTTCTGCGATCGCAGATATTCCAGTGGAAAATATCGAAAGTATTGAATATGTGAAAGGTGGTGCTGCCACTACTTTATATGGTGCGGATGCTGCGAATGGTGTGATTCAAATCTTTACCAAAAAAGGTACTGCCGGGGCTGCCAGAGTAAATTTTGAAACTCAAATCGGTTCTCAGGTAGGTACAGAGGATTATCTGTTTTTCAAGGAAACTGCTGATATTATTTTCAGACCGGGATTGCAGCAAAGTTATAGATTGGGAGTAGATGGAGGAAATGACAAGTTCACTTACTCTTTCTCCGGAAATCTTTACGATGATGAGGGTTATAGATATGGTTTAAGTCAAACAAGAAGAAATTTCCGTGGAGGTATTTCAGCAAAAGTGAATGACTGGATCACTTATTCATCCACTGCAGGTTTCTCCAGTAATGAGTTTACCAGAGATTACAATGCAAACAGTAGCTTTAGTGAGTTCGGTAACTTGGAAACTGTAGGGCGATGGGGAGACCTGACTACTTTAAACCGTAATGAGTTGGATTCAATCACTCAAAGAATCCGAAGAACAATCGAATTGACCAATATCACTGAGCGTGTGAGAAGATTTACCAACTCTCAGCAATTTGATTTCAAATTCTCTGAAAAAGTATCCGCTAGAGCACTTTTTGGAATTGATGCAAGATCAACCAGGCAGCAGGATATCACCACCAATGCTCAATTGATTCAGCGTGGATTCGTTCCTGAAGGAACTACTGACCGTGGTACAATTGATTTGTTTGAAAGAAACTTCTTCTCCTTAACTGGTCAAATTGATGCAAGCTGGGAAGAAAATGTAGGTAAATTCTCTTTCCTCACCATTGGTGGTGGTCAGTTTTTCAGAAATCAGGATGAGCAAATCCAGATTAACGCCAGCGAAGTGACAGAAGGATCTATTTCCATCAATAATGCGGGTGAGAAAAATGTAACTGACTTCTTGAGTGCAGTGACAAACTATGGTTTCTTCTTAAAAGAGAATATCGGATTTAGAGATAAACTATTTGCTGAAGTAGGTCTTCGTGTAGATGGAAACACTGCATTTGGTAATGAAATTGGACTTCAATTTTTCCCATCTGTAGGTTTGGCATACAATCTTTCTGATGAAGATTTCTTCAGAAAAGCTTTCCCGAACTATTCTGTTTCTACAATCAAGTTCCGAGCTAACTATGGTGTGGCGGGTAATTTCCCTAGACCATTTGCGAATGATAGAATTATCAATTCCAACACCTATTTGAATGCTCCTTCATTCACTTTCGGAAACCCGGGTGACCCTACTTTGAAGCCAGAAAGAACTTCCACTACAGAAGTTGGAGCTGACTTGGGATTATTCTCAGACCGTATCAAATTCCAAGTTACTTACTATCAGGCATTGACTGAAGATGCCTTGTTCTCAGCTCCATTTGCGCCTTCTTTCGGTCAAGGCAACCAGTTGAGAAATATCGGTGAGATCGAAAATAAAGGTTGGGAGATCGGAGCCAATTTCGTAGTTCTGGAAACTAATGACTGGAATGTAAATGTGACTGCTTCTTACAATACAGTACAAAACGAAGTATTGTCCTCAGGTGGAGCTCCTGAATTCAACGTGGGAGGTTTCCAGTTCTTAGGTTCTTTCATCAAAGAAGGTCAGCCTTTAGGATACTTTAGAGGTAACAGACCGATTTTGGATGAGAATAATAACATAACTGAGGTGATCCCTAATGCTGCATTGGGTTCTCCAATTGCTCCAAGATTCGGTTCAATGTCCTTGAATGTGAATTACAAAGGTTTGAGCTTGTTTGCTACCGGTGATTATCAGCATGGTGGACAAACAGTAGCAGTGGATGATGTGCTTCGTTATTTTGCCGGAGCTTCTACTGTCATTCCTGAGAATTTGGTGGGAGGAAACTTCTTCGACCTTGCAGGTCTATGGGTTCAGAGCTCTGATTATCTAAAAATTAGAAACATCTCCCTTTCCTATAAGATCCCAAGTCAATTCTATGGAAAGGCAATCCAGTCCATGTCTATTGGATTCAATGTGTTGAACCCTATCAACTTTTTCAAAGCAGATGTAGATCCTGAAGTCAGTGGTGCCGGATTCGGAACTCAAAATAGCTTTGGTGGTGGTGGTTTCGGCTTTGGTACAGAATCATTGCCAAGAACTTACCTAGGAACTTTGAGAATTTCATTCTAATCAAAGTGAATGATGAAACCTAAAGCAATCAATTATTCGCAGGAAGATATCTCCTCTTTGAATCAGGGTTTCAACTATCCTTTGAGAAAAATTTTAAACACATGAAAAAAACAGCATTAACATATTTATTACTGGGAGGAATATTGATGTCCTCAGGTTGTGATTTGGTAGACCCAACGGAAGTTACCAACCCCAATCTTACAGAAGAGGCCATCTTGAACACCAATAATCCCATGACACCATGGGTGGCTGGGGTAAAAAGACAATTGGCTCTGACGGTAAACGCTCATGTTACCTTTCTGGAAATAGGATCGGATAATTATGAGAACGTTCAAACTTTCTATAACCAAAACCTGGATAACCTAACTATCCGTCCTCAGGACGCAGATATCAATGGGTTCCAGTTTCAGTTGGGTCGTTTGAGAGAAATGGCGGATTACGGTCTGACGGTCGTAAAAAATGCCGACCCTCTGACAACAGTAGAACAGGAAGCTGAATTGAATTTCTACAAAGCTTATTCTTACCTCTTAAGCGGTGAGTACTTCTCTTTCCTTCCGGTGACGGCAGGAGGAGAGGCAGTAGAATGGAGATCCATCCTAGGGATGGCAGTTGAAACATTCCGTTTGGCGGAATCCTCTTCCAATACCCAAATCAGTGCTGCTGCAAGCTTGGGAATAGCAAGAGCTAATTACCGTTTAGGAAACAAAGCTGAAGCAGTTCAGGCTGCCAATTCGGCGATTTCAAAGGCTCCTAATTTGGTTTATTATGCACAGTTTGATCAGGCACAAGGTCCTGTGAACACTATGCAAACAGCCCTTTATGACAGAGGTAATTTTGATGATTTACAGGTATTGCCAAGAATGGACTTTTTGGATCCAAAGTATTTCTTCAGAGGAGCCAGTCAGGCCAGCCCTGTAGCAATATTCAAAATTGAAGAAGCTCATTTGATTCTAGCTGAAGCTGCTATTTCCGATAACAACCTGAATTCAGCTAAATCTGTAATGACTGACATTGTTAATTTGGTAGGCGGCCGTGAGCGGTCAACTTTCAATAACAATCAGCAAGACAGAACCCAATTGAATCCTGGCTCAAGACCTAACAACTCGGATGTTCAGGTGCGTTTCTCTCCAGGTGCTCCTTTGATCGAAGGTTTGGTTTTGGATAGAAAGTCTGGAAATGTAACTGTACCGACTATTTCTGGAACATCAGTTTCTGTTGCAGATATCGATGCTTTAACTGATCTGGATGATGCATTGGAAACTCTTTACTTGATGCGTCAGGAGATCTTTATCGCTGAAGGTAGAAGATTGGCAGACATGGGAATCAAATTGGTGATATCTGAAGTGGAATACTTGGCCAATCCAAATATTGATGCGGGAAGTCCTGGTACTTCGCCTGTAATCCCTCCATTCATTGATTCTATCAAAGATGAATTAGATGCCTTTGACTATGATGCTGCAGCTGGAATTTGTACCATCAGACATAACATTAATAGAATTTTGGTTGAGAACAAGACCTCTGAGTTGGTCTTGCCATTCCATTAAGATTTGATTATGGTTTAAAATAAAAAAAGACTGCCTCTTTTGGAGGCAGTTTTTTTTATGTCAGTTTGCTAATTTTATTTTTCCCACCAGACCTTGCTGTTGATGTTGTCTCCACCCATTCTTGCTGCAGCCTCATCATAATTTGACTTATTAACTGCCTGCTCAGATTCAGGATAAAGATACCTCACCGGATAGCGGCCTTCATTTAAATTATCAGGTCCCGGCTTGAGTGCAGGAATACCAGTTCTCCTTACATTAAACCAAGCTTCATGACCATTATTTATCAAGGCTAGCCATTTTTGAGTCAGAATTTTAGTCAAAGCATCTCCTGTATCCAGAGATACATTAACTCGCTGGAAATAATCGACAGGAACTGGAACTTTCCAATAGGCAAAGCTGGCTCTAACGCCCTTTTCATAGTATGCTTTCATATCGCCCTGAATGTATCCTCTAGCTACGGCTTCTGCTAGAGCAAACTGCAATTCAGCATACTGCATAAACTGTCCGTCAACGCCATTTGGCACATCTCTGAAAACAGCTCCAAAGAGGGAGATATCGTTTAATTGTATTCCCCTTTCATTGATGGTTTCTCGATTAAGGCCATTTTGCAAACCTTTAAACTGAGGATTTCCATTGATGACACTTTGCTGAGTTGGTTTGTACAAAACCGCCTGTCTTGGGTCATTCCAAGCTTTCAATACAGAATCCACTGTGAGAGTCATTCTGTGTTCTTGGTATAAGCCCAAAGCAGACTGGGACATGGGCCATTGGTTTGGTGCTGATGCCAAGTAAGGAACTACCGCATTGTCTGAATTCCCTTGCATCATATCGTTTTGATCCACAAGTGCCTGCATCTCAGAGAAGTTTGTCAGCCTTTTGCTGATTCTAAGCAGATATCTGAATCTTAATGAATTGGCAAATCTTCTCCATTTCACCAAATCATTGTTGAACATCATATCTCCCTGAATACCATTGGTAGTAGATGCCAAAGTTTCAGATGCTTTTTTCAAAGTTGCCAAAATCCCGATCTCAGGGTTTGTATATACAAATTCCTGCGTGTCATATTTTGGGCTATACAAGCCATCACTCGCCTTCAATGCTTCAGAATACGGAATATCTCCCCACATATCTGTCAATTGAGAGAATAAGTAGCATTTCATGATGTCAGCTACTGCATTGTAAGCCTCGTTGGTGGCAGGGTTAGTCTGGATTGACTTAATATCGTTCAACAAACGGAAATTTTGATTCCAATACTGGGCGTTACTCCCCATTTCGTATCGATCAATTCGCTCAAATTCCACACTTGCAGCAAACTGTGCAAGATAATTTGCCAGCCTGAAACCCTGATCATAGGTGTTTTCATCTGCTGCGACAGAAATCACATTGGATAGTAAAAACTGCGGACCAATCGCTTCCGGTGAATTCGGATTCGTATTGATTTCTTCAAAATCTTCGGTGCAGGAAAGGGAAAGTAAAAGCATTCCACATATTCCTACTTTATATAAATTCTTCATGATTAAAATTCTGTTTTGATGCTAAAACCAAAGCTTCTGGTAGACGGATAAGACATGTCTTCAACTCCATAGGTCAAGTTTCTTCCTTGCATGGCGTTGAGTTCTGGATCGAAGTGAGGATTTTCTGTGAATAGAAGAAGATTACTTCCCACAAAACCCACTTTGATGTAATTGAACCCGATAGAATTTACCCATTGCTGAGGTAGGTCATAGTACAAGCTCAATTGTCTTAATTTCAGGTAAGAAGCATCGTATAGTGCTGAAGCTTCATTTCCTCTGTCAAAGAAGTTGTTGTAAAATGAGCTTGCAGGTACAACAGTCGTATTTGGCACATATTGAGGATTTTCAGGAGTTCCTACATTCATGACTCCTTGTCCAACTACTCCAGTCTCTCTTCCTTCCAAAGTTTCTTTTAGCACTCCCGATGTACTGCCCAATGCTCTCGTTCTGGAAACTATGGTTCCTCCCTGTCTCCAATCGAAAACAAATCCCAACTGGAGTTTTTTGTAACGGAATTGATTGGTTAGACCCACAAAGAAATCAGGGTTGTAATTACCTAAAAGCCTCAACCTTCCGTCCTGGATTGGAAGTCCGTTGGATCCGAAAATTGTCTGGCCTTCAAACTCTTGGAAACCAGATCCATACATATCGCCGATTCTTCCATTTTTCCTTGCAATGTAGAATACAGAGTTAGACCCTCCAGAACCTCTAAACACGCTGGCCTCGCCGGTTACATACTGATCCACTCCTTCCGGAAGTTCAGTTACCACACTTCTGTAGGTGGTGAAATTTGCTCCCAAGCTCCAGCTGAAAGCTCCTCTTTCAAACATCAAAGCCTGAACACTTGCTTCCAAGCCTCGAGTTCTTACTTCGCCTCCATTTTCAATGATATTACTGAAACCAGAAGCCGTTGAAATTGGTCGTCCGATAATCTGGTTGATACTGGTGTTTTGGAAAATGGCAATATCTGTTTGAATTCTGTCTCTCCAAAGTCCGAATGCCATTCCAGCCTCCAAAGAATTCAGTCTTTCAGGCTTTAGATTTGGATTGTTTAATACTGTACCGTTGGTTACTCGAGTGAATGAACCGTAATTCTGGTTAAACTGAAAGGTATTGTTTAGCTGATAAGGATTCGTGTCATTTCCCACACTTGCAACGTTGAATCGAACTGTTGCATTTGAAATGGATTTTGGAAGCGGAAGTCCTTTGGAAAGCACATAACTCAATCCGCCTGAGTAATAAGCAAAAGAGTTGTTTTCAGCCGGTAAGGTACTGCTCCAGTCATTTCTTAAGGTCAGATCAATAAATAGAACCGATCTATAGCTGAAGTTACCGAAGGCATACACACTGTTGATTCTTTTATCAAAAATCTGACTGCTTCCTCTCAAAGGCACTCTAGAGTTTTCTATAGTGTAGATTCCAGGTAAGGCCAATTGGTTGGCTTCTGTGTAGGAATAATTGATATTCTGGTCTAAGCGGTTAGCTCCGGCAGATACTGAATATAGCCAGTCAGAATTGAATTGATCAGAGTAGGTAAGGAGAATGTCGGAATTCATTTCGAATAGCCTTACATCATCTTCTCTATAACCTCCGAAAACTCGTCTATTGGTACTGAATGCTCTTCTGAATGCTCTGGAATCTGATGAATTGTCAATTCCTGTTCTCACACGAAGGCTTAGCTTATTGGTGAAATCATAGGTAAGAGCAAGATTTCCTAAAACCCTGTTTTTAACAAAGCTATTGGTGTTTTCAAACAGTGTCAAATACGGATTGGTCAACCATAAGTAGTTGAAATCAAAATGTTGAATACCTACTTGCCCAGCTTGCCAGTAATCTCTCAAAGAAGAAATATCAAAATTTCTACCTGTCCAGTTGAAGCCATACATGACGTTTTCATACCCATAACCTAAGTTGGGTCGATTATCACTTCTGGAATTGATAAAGTTGGTAAAAAGGTCTACTCTGAATTTTTCCGTCAATGCTTGGTTAATGCTCAGGGCCAAACCATCTCTTTTAAGATCCGTGTTGGGCAGAATTCCCTCATTTCTCAAATTGCTATAAGCTATTCTGGCTCCTCCTTTTTCATTGCCTGAAGTGACAGCAATGTTATTTTGAGAAGTGACGCCAGTTCTGAAAAAATCTCTCACATTATTGGGTCTCGCGATCCATGGAGTAGGAGTGATAGCAGTAAATGTACCATCAGGTCTTCTTCTGCTGATTACATCGCCTGCTCTAACTGGATTTCCATTGATATCTACAGATGGGCTATCAAACTGGGCAATCAAAAGCCCTTGATTAAGCCTTGGTCCATAACTGGAAATTCCTCCATCATTGACCCCTGCGCCAATACCATTTTGGAAAGAATATTGTCCATTAGATCCTCCTCCGTACTCATTTTGGTAATCAGGGAGTGTCAAAAGGCCATCAAAAGTTAGCAAGGAGCTGGTTGTTACACCTATTCCCTGCTTTTTTCTACCTTTTTTGGTAGTAATCAAGACAACTCCGTTGGCAGCCCTTGCGCCATACAGAGCTGCAGAACCTGGTCCTTTCAAAATGGTGATGGATTCAATATCATCAGGGTTGATTTCGGCAGCACCATTTCCGAAGTCTACTTCCTGGATATTTGCTCCATCATTGAAAAGATCACTGGTAATTTGCTCGTTGATAATAGGTACTCCGTCTATTACAATAAGAGCCTGATTGTTGCCACTGATGGAGTTTTCACCTCGAATAATAATTCGGGAACTTGAACCAACGCCTGAAGATCCATTGGTGATTTGAACCCCGGCAACTTGACCGGAAAGTGAATTAATCAAGTTGGTTTGAGGAACATCGCTTAGCTCTCTGGAGCCGATGGTGGTCACTGCAGAAGAAAGGGATTGTCTTTGCCTTTCTACTCCTAAGGCAGTTACCACAAATTCCTCCAGATTTTCAGTGGACTCGAGCAGTTTGATCTCCTTTTTCAAAACACCGTCGTTGATGACAACATCTTGAGTTTCGAAGCCGATAAAACTGATCCTCAAGGTCAGATTTTGCTTGGAAGAACTGATTCTAAATCTACCGTCTTGGTCAGAAATAGCCACATTGGAAGTTCCAAGTTCGGTAACAGTGGCGCCTGGGATAGGAATGCCACTTACATCCAAAATTCTACTCTCATAGGTCATAGACTGGCCAAAAACCAGCTGCATACTGAGCAGAAGTAAAAGGGTAAATGAAAATTTCATATACAATTGAATAAATGAATAGATGTCCCTGAAGGAATAGCTCCAGGGAAGATTTGATTTGAAGAAAAGGTTGATAATTGATTAAATGGAAAGGGGAGGTGCCCTTAGGGGATTATCCTTTGGTAGGAGTAATTTCTCGAAAACAGTTTTTGTATAGAGAATGAATGATTTTAAACTAAAAAGCAGGATTGCAATCCAGTTAACATTCTTTCTGACTATAACTAAAGATTGAAAGTCATCTATATCTACTAGGCACTCGAGTTGCTCGACTGAAGTATAAGAGGAGAGTAATTGCAAAAGTTTAGAGTGTAAGCTATCCTTATTCCAAGGTAGATTTTTAAATTCCTCTTCATAAAAAGATTCTTCGGTCAGCGCAATTAAGTAATCTCCACCATCTGCAGCAGGACCAAGTACAGCCTTAGAATGGATCAGAGATTTACTCGCCTTCTCAATATGAGATAATTCCAGTTCGGGAATATCATTTCCAATGGATATAACCTTTTGGTAACCCTTTGAAAAAACTTCTTTGAAAGCATTGGCATAGCGCTCTCCAAAACTTGTTCCTTCCTGGAGATGATCAAAAAACCAAAAGGTTTTTAAACCTGAGTTTTGAGCTAAGGATTCTGTTTTATTATGAAGATCTTGGAAAAGTTTAACTGCGTCAGCATAATGAGCTGCCCCAAAAAGGCTTTTTCTCCTAGCTTGATAAGCAGGAGAAAGGGCATAAATCATTAAAACTGGCTGATCCATCAGTTGAATTTAAGTACGAATTTAAGAACTATTGATTCAAGGAGTCCTATTTCATCTGCACTTACGAAGCTAACTCTTAGATCGGCTTAAAGTTTATAAAAATTTTTAAAGAACTGTCGTGGAGGATGCTTTTTGGAAAATGGAGGGGTAGGAGACGAGATGCGAGATGCTAGATGCGAGAGACGAGAAGCGAGAGTCGAGTAGGAAAGATAATTACGAGCGGCCGAAAGGACTTAATTCTAATTCGATAGCATTTAAGCGAGTTTGACGATGATCGGTGCCTGCCCGCCGAAGGAGGGGACCATGAACTTTTAGCTTTTTTTACTCAATTACTCGATTACCCAATTACTCAACAAATGAACACTGAACATCGAATGATGAATAGCGAAGTACTTGCGGGCAGAGAGGATTTGAGATTTACGAAAGACGAATTTCGAATAGCAGAGAGGGTTCAACCTTTATTTTACAACATTTTAGCGAGCCCAACGATGAACATTCAAGTTATCAATTCATCAAATACTAAGATGTACAGTTATTCAACGACAATAGCTTCCGTGTAGTCAATATCGAACCTACGGCTGCGATCCGCCTTTTGGGATAAGTAACTTTTTCCTTTCAGAACTAACTGCTACCTTCGTACTATCAATAAAGGGGTGCCTTAAATTAAAGGCTGAGATCATACCCATCGGTGGTAATCCACTGAGCACCTGATCCGGGTAATGCCGGCGTAGGGAAGATTTTCCAAACCTCCTTTTTTGAATAATCTTAGCGTTATTCAAATGGAAATTAATTTAAGCATGGATCTGCTTTGGCAGCAGATTAGTAATACCGGAGCTCTTGAATGTGTTGCCGTTTGTTTTGGCGTAACAGAAGTGCTTTTAGCGCGCAAGGATAAAGTTTTGCTATATCCCGCTGGAATCATCAGTATCTGTGCAGGGGCTGTGGTACTTATTCAAGCCAAATTATATGCAGAAACGCTCCTCAATGCCTATTACCTGGTCATGAGCATATATGGTTGGGCAAAATGGAATAGTAAATCCGGTTTTGGAGCTCCACAAATCAGCCGAAGTTCTAAAATTGAGCAGCTAGTTTCATGGGGTATAGCTTTGGTGGGCTGGGGAGTTTTATATGGATTCCTTACGGGCTTTACTGATTCTGATGTACCCCTTTTAGACTCTCTGATCTCTTCAACTGCCTGGGCGGGGATGTGGCTTTTAGCTAAAAGAAAGCTGGAAAACTGGATCTGGCTCAATATTTCCAACTTGATAGCCATACCACTTTTGATCTATAAAGGCTTGATTTTATTTGCAATTTTAACTGTCTTCCTATTCGTTGTGGCAATTTTTGGCTATTTGGATTGGAAGAAAAAACTTGAAAATGATCCCTATGAACTCCAACCTGTTTGATAGCACATCGGCTGCCCAAGCTGAAAAACTGGGAAGTTTGCTGCCCGAGTGGATAGCTGAAATTGAAAGAGAAAAATTGTTCCAATTATTCGTGCCCAAAAGATTTGGCGGTTTGGGATTGACCTTGTCCCAAGGACTGATGGTGGAGGAAAAATTGGCAAAATCGGACGGGAGCCTGGGTTGGACCGTAACCTTATGCGCAGGTGCCTTGTGGTTTGTAGGTTTTTTGGATCAAAAACTGATTAAAGAAATTTTTCCCAATCCAAAATTATGTTTTGCAGGGAGCGGGCATGTGGGAGGTAGAGCAGAAAAAACAGAAAAAGGTTACCGTATTTCCGGACATTGGAATTATGCTTCAGGGGCCTTACACGCCACGCATCTGACAGCTAATTGTGAAATATGGGAGAATGGAAAGCAGGTGATGGACTCAAAAGGAGAGCCGATGGTCCATGCTTTTATTTTGAAAAAAGAGGAGGTGAAAATTTTGGACTCCTGGCATTACATGGGAATGATAGCTACAGGAAGTTACGCCTTTAAATGTGAAGATATAGATGTGCCATTCCAAAGAGCATTTCAAATTCTTCCTGAATCAGCAACCTTGAAAGATTCCATTTTTCAATATCCCTTTCTTCAATTAGCCGAAGCGACTTTGGCTGTGAATATTTTGGGAATAACACTGCACCTACAAGAGCTTATTCGAGAGACTTTCCGAAAAAGAAATGAGAAGAAGCATTTTTCAGAAAAGCAGTTGGCTTATGCTAATAAGCATTTTGAGAATACGGCTGTCCAATTAGGAGAGGTAAAGGTTGCGCTTTATGGGGCAGTTGAGAAATCTTGGTCTGAATTGGAAAGAGAGGGAGTAATCAAAGACAACACTTTACAAGAAGTTTCCAATGCGAGTAGAGCATTGGTTCAAGTTGCCAGAACCTGTAATGCAAGCATTTATCCCTTGGCAGGCTTTGAAGCTACAAAAAGTGATTCGGAGTTAAATCGGGTGTGGAGGGATTTCAATACCGTTAGCCAGCATTCATTATTGACTTTTCCTTTTTAAAAGTGTTTTCAATAGGTAGATTTCTAACTGAATAAGACTTTTTCTCTTTGAGATTTTATACTTTCAATTCTCAAGAATAGATGTATTATGAGCAAGTCACTTTTTGAAATTCAGAAAATAACGCAAAGTCAGAATTTTTTGGAAGAAATATTTTCCAATTGTAATTCAAAAGTTATCCCTAAGAATGAGTTTCTTCTCAAAGCAGGTGAGCATTGTACGCATGCCTTTTTTGTAAAAAAGGGCGTATTGAGGCAATTTGTTCTGAGTGAAGAGGGAAAGGAAAGCATTGTGCTTTTTGCATCAGAAAACTGGATTTTAGCTGATAGGGCCAGTACCTATTTTCAGGAGCCATCTGAATTTTATATACAGGCAGTAGAGAGCAGCAAAGTGTATTTTTTGGATGAAAAATTTATTCAGGAGCTATCTATGAAAAACACGGATTTTTTTGATTTGAATACCAAAATGCTGCACAACCATATCCGTCACCTTCAAAATCGGATCAAACATCTATTAAGTCTTAACTCCAGGGATAAATATCTGCAGTTTGTGAAGCAATACCCGGACTTGTATGGAAGAGTTCCGCAAAGTATGATCGCATCTTATTTAGGAATGACTCCAGAGACATTGAGTAGAATTCGAAGAGAAGCGAGCCACGAATAACTTAGGTAATTACTTATTTTAGATCAATTTCCGGATTGCTCATCTGGGCTATTTTTGTATAAAAAAGAAAGGAATACCATGAAAACCAGATCTGTAGAATTGATTACCCAGCCAACTACTCCTCATTTTGTGGGAGATGGGTTCAGGGTTCATAATTTCATTCCAAGTCAAGAAGGCTTGAGTATGCAGCGAATGGATCCATTTATTATGCTGGATTATAATTCTCCCCATCATTTTGCTCCCTCAGCCCGTCCCAAAGGTGTGGGAGTACATCCGCATAGGGGGTTTGAGACGGTGACGATTGCTTATAAAGGAAGAATAGCGCATCACGATAGCAGTGGAGGTGGGGGAATAATCGGTGAAGGAGATGTGCAATGGATGACTGCGGGGAGCGGTGTATTACATAAGGAGTACCATGAAGAGGAATTCAGTAAAAAAGGAGGCCTGTTTCAGATGGTTCAATTGTGGGTAAACCTGCCCTCAGAACATAAAATGACCAATCCGGGATATCAGGCAATCAAGAATGATAGCATACCCAAAGTAAGCAAGGATGAGGGTAGAGTAGAAGTGGAGGTCATTGCGGGAAAGTTTGAGGAAGAGCGGGGAGCGGCTCATACTTTTTCCCCGATTTATCTTTATAACATCAGGATGAAATCTGGGGGGAAATTAGGTTTAAGTTTACCGGAAAACTTCAATACTTCTTTGCTAGTGCTGGAAGGAAAAGTAAAGCTAAATGGTCAAGAGCTGTTGGAACAAAATCAATTAGCCCTGATGAAAAATGAGGAAGGTGAAATTGGGGTACGGGCAATGGAAGACTCATTGGTTTTGCTATTGAGTGGGAAACCCTTGGCAGAACCTATTGCTGCTCATGGTCCTTTTGTGATGAATACCAGAGCAGAGTTGATGCAGGCTTTCCGTGATTTTGAGGCTGGGAAGTTTGGTTATTTGGAATGAGGCAGATTTTAAGTGATCAAATTTCAGAGTTTGAAAAAAAATATGGCTTAAAAATCAGTCGTTTAGAATAAAATCTATGTTTGGGCTTTGCAAAAGTTGAGTTTCATCTTACTTTTGCAATCCCAAACAATGAGAATTGTAAGGGTATTGAGAGTTTTGCCAGACGGAAGTCTTGAAAACGAATCAAAATTAATAGAGGAGTGGCAGAGTGGTCGATTGCGGCGGTCTTGAAAACCGTTGTACCGCGAGGTACCGGGGGTTCGAATCCCTCCTCCTCTGCAAGTCAAAAACCTAACTATCTGAAATACTGATAGTTAGGTTTTTATTTTTAGACACAGGGATCTTTTAAGGGTCTTATGATTCTGATCTAGATCAGAATTTGTCGTCTTTTTGGATTTAGATCACGCCAGTTATTTACTCTGCATCCTATCGCTCCCATTTTCAACAGGCTCGAACGATTCGTACCGTGCGAGGGGTACGAAGTGTACGATTGGTACGAATTGCAAATGGCTTTAGAAGCCAAAAAGAAACTTCAAAGAAGCGAAGGACCCCAGCAAAAAAAAGCAGAATGAACTAAGGCTGACTAGCCTAAAACCCATTCTGGAAAGAAAGGGCTTCTTCAAATGCGCATCTTGTACCAAGGAAAGTACAAATCCAGTTCCTAGAAATAAGGTGACGATCAAAAATGGCTCCAGCATATTAATTCAAAGGCGTAGATTTAAGATTGGCCCAGCTACAAAAACATTATTTTCATCACACAGGGAGATTGAGTCCTCACCCAGTGTTTCGATTCCTAAAATTTAATCGGCCCATGGATTTGACCTACCAGAATTAAATTCCAATTTTTTCTTTTTGCTGTATCTGAAGGTAGAGTTGGCCCAATTAATCCTCAGGAATAAAGCTGGTTTTATTTATCACCATAATGACCATAGGCACCTAAAATCGTCACGACGATCTTTGTTCCATCTATCAGATATACAAGCCTGTGTTTTCTATCTATTCTTCTCGACCAGGTGTTTAACTGGTAGTGTTTGAGTCTTTCCGGTTTCCCAGTCCCCGTTTCAGGGTGTTGCTTTAGTTCTTGGATAAGGGAGAAAAGTTTCTTTAAAATAACTTTGTTTCCGGTCTTCTTCAGCTTCTCAATATCTTCCAGTGCCTCAAATGTATAGTCAATCTCAAATATCATATACCAAGTAGATCCTTCAATTGGTCATCAGACAATTTTACAGTTTTACCTTCGGAGTAGGACTGAATACTCTTGGCCAATCGCTCCTGTACGGCTGGATCATCAAAGAATCGGTCATTTTTTACTTCGTTTGAAATTTCATACACTTTGTCCTTTCCCCGCTGAATGATCACACGCTCATTCTTATCAATCAGGTCTAAATATTTTTTGAGATTTTGCCGAAACTCTCTTGTGCTTATTACTAACATGGATTCAAATTTTGTGTACACGTAATGGTACACAAATTTAAAAGAAAAGGTTCAGAATTTTAGGTAAAAGATGATTTAATCATCACTTGACCCATCAAAGACCTTTTCGGTATCATTTCCCCAATTTGATTTAAAAATACAAGATCAAATTTACTCCTCTCCTAGAAATCTATCTATCTGCCCCACAAACCATCCTCCAAATCCCATATTGTCATAGTCCACCTGAAATCCAGTTAGATGATCACCTTCATATCGGATAATTGAACAATTGGTCCCAAGTTTCTGCTGAAGTTTCAAAGCTGAATCGTGGGTGGTAACTTTGTCATTTGATGCTGTCAAAATCAGAAGGGGACAGTCGATAGATTCAAGGGATTTTTTAAACTCACTGCTATCTTCTGGTAGAAGAATTTCTTTACCCTGTTCTTTGTAGTAACCCACAATTCCATCAGGATCAGTGACAAATCCTTCCCCAATAATAAAATCAATCTGATTTTTAATCTGTGGATAGGCTCTTGAGGCTATAGTTGTTCCCATCGACATGGCCCATATTCCCAATTTCTTGTTTGGGATTTCTTTTGAAATGGTTTCGACCACAGCTTCCAGATCCCAAGCAAATTCCTTGTAATAGAGAAATTCTTTTTGAATCTCGAAATCTTGGCTTTTCCCAAATCCTCTATAGTCAAACGTGACTACGGTATAGCCAGCGTTTGCCAAAATGGCTGCATGGTAAACAAAATAGGACATATTCCCTGCATCAGGATACGCCAGAATCAAAACTGTATCTCTGTCCTTTTCAGGTTTGGCCTCGTAAATCCAGGTATTGAGTCGAAAACCATCTTTGGTGTGAATATCCAATTGTTGGTATGCCCACTTGACTGAATCCGGAGTACGGATGTATTCTCGATCAGGAATTATCGAATAAACAGAATTGAAGCTAAAGAGCAGTAGGAAGAACAATATTGCTTCTGTAGATTTTTTCATAACGATTTGATTTTTAAGTCTCTAAACGAGCTCCAGAAAGAATTATACTCTTTTATATAATTACATCTTTACTTATTTACACAAATAATCATAACAACTTTGATTCTAAATCGTAAATTAATAAATTGATTATCAAAGCATTCAATTATGTGGCCGACTATAAAATTTTTAGGAACCATTTTCATCAGCTTCATAGCAATGATTGGAGCATTGGGGGCAGAGAATCCTTTTCCGCTTTTTGCGGTTGCCTGGGGGATTTGGATACTATATATCGTAAGTCTACGGACAAAAAGAAAAAAGGAATTGGACAGAGAACGACTAATCCGAGAAATTTTGGATAAGCTTTAAAAACAGCAAAAATTTTATATAGGCATCCCCCTCTCTCTTAATTCCCTCAAGCACGCCGCTAGCTTGATTGCGTCTCCATCGTCAAGTGATGAAATCGCTAACAAGCACAATTCCTTTAGCCGCCGTCCAGCTGCAAGTCGCTCATACGGTAACTTCAAATTCGTGACACAAATTCTCCTAATCTTCCTACGGATACGACCTTCCAATGTCACCAGCTCCTCCCTGAGACGATCTTCTTCTGGTGTTAATTTTTTTGACATTTTCATGTCAATATTTTAAACACTTAATTTCGCTATTGCAAGGCCTCTCCCCGTCACTTTTTAAAAGTGACTAGATTTTCAGGGTTAAAGGAATGGAGATTCCTGATCAAAACTGAAAAGCTATTAGTTTTCCAGATTCCACATCCACCTGTCGGCTGCAGCTTTCCAATCACCGATATGTTCTCCTGATTCCCAACGCCAACTTTTTATTCGCAAGCAATAATAAAAAACCTCTCCTTCTTCTTTATCAAACTTATTTGTGATGAAGTACCTCTTTACTTCATTCCTACAAGGCATTTCAAACCATAAACTTTCCCAATTTCTTGCTTTGCAAATCATAGTCTTTTGATTTGGTGGAGCAATAAACTTCCTGAAAGAATTGGCCCATTTTTCACCAGTAGATCAGTAGTTGGGACATTTTACTTTGAAAAAAAATCAAAGCTTAATTCAAAAAATCTTGAAAAAACCTACATGATAACCTCATAATTCAGTTTTTCAGTCAATCCCAAATAATAAAAAACTAAATAATTTTATATTATTTTCCGTAGTTCAGCCGTTCGAAATCTAAATGACTTTTAAACATGAAGAAAAAAATCTGGCTCCCCGTTTTTCTGATAATTGCTGCTGGAATCTATTTTTTTTACCACTTCTTCCTTATCGATTTTTTGAATCCCTATGATAAATCTTTTAAGGAATTCGTAATTAAATCCTCAACTCCAATAGAAAACATAGATCCAAAAAATTCTAACTACGAAGGCTATGAAAAGATTGCCGCAGCAATCGGTGATTCAAAAGTTGTTTTTTTGGGTGAACAAGATCATGGCGATGCTCCTACATTTTTAGCTAAAACTAAAATCATCAAATACTTGCACGAAAAAATGGGATTCAATGTATTGGTGTTTGAAAGTAACTTTTTAGGGCTTAATCAATCTCTGGCAAATCAAACAGATTTAAGGTTTTCCACTAGGGAAGACTACCGAGATTTCATTTTCAAAAGTTGGACTAACTGCATGGAGTGTACCGGACTTTTTAGCTACTTAGATTCAATTCGCTCATCAAGTAATCCTATTCATGTATCAGGTATGGATCCAAGGCTTAGTCATTCTGGCGAGGGGCCATTTCCAATTACTCATTTCATTCAGGGTTTAGCAAATGAAAACCTCTTTTCCGATGACACGGAAAAAGAAAGTCTAACGAAAATCTTAGAAGAATTAGTGGAAAATGAATATGATTCCGATCTCAGTTCAGATCGAGTTGATTCAATTTATAGTTTTTTTGATCGGGCTGAAAATAAATTAGTGCATAGTTCTTTTTTGTTTCAAGCAGTGAGGAACTTAAGAGGGTATACCTCTTCTGCTTTAGATTCTACAGATAGTAATAACCCCAGAGATATTCAGATGAGCGATAACTTCTTGTGGCTTAAAAAGGAAGTGTTTCCTGATGAAAAAATTATTGTTTGGGCAAGTAGTTACCATCTTTTTAAAGGATTCAGAGATTTGACTTATCCGATCTTTAAAACTGACACAATTAATACCGGAACTTTGATTGCAGATGAGATTGAAAACGAATTATATGTTTTAGGTTTTACATCCAATAAAGGCCAAGCAGGCAGACTTTACCTTCCAAAATATGATCTGAAAGAGCCAAGACCGAATTATTTTGAGGCTTTTGTTGAAGAAACTGAGGCAAAATATGCGTTTGTCAATTTTTCAAATAAAGCTAACCCTGAACATGAAAATCTTAGCTTCTGGATGAAAGGCCTAATACATTCACCTAATAAATTTTACTGGACGAGAATGTTCGATGGGGTATTTTATATCGAAGAAATGTACCCATGTTCAGATGTACTGAACATTGACAAATATGCCGTTGATTAGTTGAAACAAATGTCTTGTCAATTTCTGGTGCAAAAATGGGGGATTACTCCTCCCCCTCCTGGTCAATTCCAAGAATATAATTCGCTGCTTGATGTGCCTTTTGTGCAGCATAGATCAGCATTTTTGGATCTTCCTTTAGTGGCTTAAACCATCCTTTCAGATAGGCCAAGGAGTTTTTGAAATTGGCATCCTTGATTCCGGCAAGGGCATTCAAAAAACTAGCTCCCATTTCAGCAATCAATTCCTCTTTTGAATATTCCACAGAACCAAAGCCAACCAAAGCCGGTCTTGCTGCAAATCTTCCTAATCTGCAGGCATGGCCTGTGCTATGAATCATTTCGTGAAATAGGACTGAATAATATTGCTCGTCTCCTTTGAAGGATTCCTTTTCCGGCATATTGATAAAATCTCTGGAAGGGCTGTAAAATGCCTCGTCTCCTTCATGAATAATATCCGGACAAGTGCTGTAGCCTGAAATGATGGATTCGCAAGTTTCGATTTGGGAAAAAACCCTTTCTTCAGTTCCATCAATGGAAAAGTCGATACCTTCTATTTGATCGATATTGAAAACTGTCCAGATAAAAGGGGTAAACTTCCTTCCAAAGAGGTCCTCGTTTTCTCCTTCTTCATTGGTAGCCTTTCCTTTTACAAACTTGGAAATCTTCCAGAATACGACTTTAGAGCCTTTTTCATCCTTCTTGACATTTCCGCCAAGGTGTCTTGCCTGATTATAAGTCAGGAAATAAGGACTTTTGAATTTCTTGGAAATGGTAACCCAAGCAAGCCAAAGTGCATTAAATCCCAAATAGGGACGGTTGGAAGCGTAATTCTTCGGAGAGTTTTTCGGACTCCAAACTTGCTCCCAAGTAAGGTTTTCATTTTGGATACCTTCGATGATTTCGTTGGTAACGGTCTCCGCTAATTGGTTGAAATTTTCCCAAGCTTTCATAGTGATAGTGGTTTAAAGGTGTGACAGAAAAGGATTGATAAAGCGATTATTAATTTGTCTATCAGCCACATAAAGTCCAGGTATATCCAAGGATATTAGGAAGATCGACCCGACACTTAAACCGAGATTTTTCCCGAGTACAAGGGGTAATTTTTTGGAAGTGAAGGGCGATATGTGGGCGTGAAGTGACATTTTTTTTATCCACTGGTATTGAGGTTCTGACCGACATGCAACCCATAGAGTGTGGTTCTGCACAGGGCAAAAGCCTGGGATAAAAAACTGGGAGTTAGTCCGTAGGAGACCCTGTTTTTTAGATCAGGGCGGAGCGTACTTTTGACTAGTGCAGGTTCACACTCAACCTTTGCATCGTCGTGTCATACACCGAAGACCAGGGGATAGGGAAGAAAAAAAATGGAACGGAGCGCTCACCGACCGAAACGGACAAAAATCCCGATGTGCTCGGAAGAAAAATCAAAAAAGGCTTGCCCCCCCCTAAAGGAGGCTCGGGCTACGGCTTCAGGAGACGGCCTTCCCGAGTCCCAGGCTTGCCGGGACTTAGGAGAAGGGTAAGTGGAGTGAAGCGGTAGCCGTGGGGAGTGAAAGCCCTTTCCTAGAGTGGAGAGAAAGGAGCTGTCAATTGAAAAATGGCGCGATTGGATCGGAACGAAAGGAGTGGGCGAAACGGGGAAAATCCACATCTTTCCAAAATTTCACATCTTTACAGAAGATTCTTATTTGCGATGTCCACAGCCATTCATGTCAGCAAAAAGCTGGAAAAACTGATCAAAAAGTACGTTACTCCTTCTGGTTCGACTGAAAACACAGGAATCCTGGGGAAATGGAATGCTACTGTCTTTTTTACCAGTGGAAGAAAAAATTGGTTGCTTTATAATCCAAAAACTCATTATTCCCTGATTTTGGAAAACCTCTCGGTAAAAGACTTGCCGAATATTAGGGAGATGATCGCCGAAGAGCTCCAACTTCAGCTAACTGTGGATAGCATCGATACAACTCAAGAGCAAGTCAATTGGCTCTTGGATGAAATCAACTTCCACCCCACAGATGCTGATCGGAGCGCTATTGCTCATATCAACCAGCTCTTGTATATCATAGAATTTCATCAGCATCCAGAATACTACAAGAGCCTTGCTGAGCTCAACTTCGATTTAAATGACAGAATATTCAGCTTGGATGGCTCTTCCAGATTTTCTCAACTTACCAAACCAAAAGAGCAAATGAAAAAAATACTAGGTGTCTATCTGGCTTCAAGTCAAGACAGTCCCAACAACCATAGCCTGTTGAATTGATTATTGAAAACATTTTTATATAAAAACATTAATAATCAATTACTTCTTTTTTTTTGCAGTGACTTCATCATTTCAACTGTTTTATCCTTAGATGGTTAACCTTGAAAAAGGCTTTCTTGGAAAATTAAAACAGAAGGCAGTACGTCAGGAGTCCGTGTTTCTTAGAGTTTTTAGGTATTGTCTAACCCCAAATTTCAAACTATTATTTATTGTGCTGGATTGGGAAACTTACAATCGAAATCCCAGACAACTGCCTGAAGCTTCGCCTTCAATCCCTCCAAATTATTGATTAAATCTTCAAATGAGGGCTTATTCCCATCGTAGATCATATCCTCTTTCATTTTGGCATAATCAAATTCCCACTCGCCTATCACTTCAGCCGGGGGAATGGGATTTAGTGTTTTAGGGTTGTGGTGATTATAATCCACCTCCCCAACTCTGGAAAATTTATAGCGGTGGGACACGATCGTTTCATATAATTCCTTGTCGCCGAATGCCGATGCTGCAATTCCTGCTTGGGCTAATTGGTGTACATCGTAGAGATGGCGACTTAGCCTATCCACTCGCATTTTGTCTACCGGACGGTGAAACTCCTCATGCAAGAGGAAAAGCTTTTCCAAAAATGTCCGTTCCGGATTTACTGTAGGAACTTCGAATAGAGGTGCCGCAAAATCTCTTTCTGCATACACTTCATCTACTAATGCCCCAAATTTCTGAAAAGTAAATGGCTCTCTCAACGAACGGCAACTGACCTCTATTTGTACTCTTGGCAGAACATATTCAGAACTTGGAACAATGAGATTCGGATAATAGATTTCTAGGACCCTTGGATCCTGATCGCTGTCTTTAGCTTCTATTACTTTGAATTCAAGTTTAGTAAATCCGTTTTCACGAAACTTTTCTTTTAGCTCTTCAAAGAAAACCCCTGTGGTATAGGCTCCCGCTTCTTTCCGTAGTCTGGTGATTTTCGTTTTTGAAATATCACCTTTATAGCCAGTAAAGAATTCCTTGTCGATTGCCAAATCAATATCTTCCGAAAACCGATTGATAAGTTTCCAGGCTTTACTGAGAGAAGTTCCGCCTTTGAATACCAAGTTCGCAGCAATCGGCATCTGAAAAATGATATCCAAGGTGCGGCTCACCCACCAGTCTTTTTCTACGGCAAAGGCTGACATACCCATCTGCTCGGCTATTTGTATGTAGGCATTCCGCTTGGTAGGATCAGGTACATTGAGCCACTTAATCATTGTTTGTTGTCTTTAGGGCTTTTCGCATGATGATCCTGATCCACTCTGGAGCCAGCTTGATATCATGTTCCAAGCGGTAGGGAACTTCTTTTGCCAAATGGCCTATGATGATATTCTCTTCCTCTTCAGTGACCTTGTCTTTCCCAATCTCTTTCAAGGCCTGTATCACCAATGTGCTGATTTTTCCAATGGTGGCTAAATTTCTTGGGCTTGTTTTCTTAAAAACTATCTTTCTTTTGCCCAAATCAATTTTTCTTGCAGAGCCGTCTGTGTAGTAAACCACATTCATAGGCACTTGTGTAGATAGTCCCAAAGCATTCAACGCCAAACTACCGGTAGGAACTATCCTAGCCTTGTCTCTTCGTCTGATGGCTTCTGCAATATCTTCTGTACTTGGTTTTAACGGCCCTAAAATCGGGTCTTCAGCCAAGCGGGCATAGAGACCTCTTGCTACCCGATTCAATTCTTGGCGTTGCACCAGACGCTCCAATGCTTTTGACACAGCTTTAGCATTGCCTATTGACAAGAAGTCATCGACAAAAAACAGCGAACCCCTTGCCGCTTTTTTTACCTTTGCAATCACCTTATTATCAATACTTTGAGTCATATTATTTAGCCTAATATGTCGCAAATATAGTATTTTTTTGCGACAGAATAATCATTTACCCTATAACAAAAAGAGTAACTATTTGATACAGCGTCCATTAAAGAGTTGTCACAAATATTACCGGATTTTGTGACAGACTGTGCTACTCCAATTACCAGATTTATTACTAATCCTCACTACTTCTCCCACTATCTATTTAACTCACCTTGGATTTGAGAGGCTTAACCTCTTGTAAAAACCGACCGAAACGGACAAAAATCGGAAACAAGGATTGCCCCCTAAAGGAGGTTCGGGCTACGGCTTCATGAAACGGCCTTCCCAAGTCCTAGGCTTGCCGGGACTTAGGAGAAGGGTAATTGGAGTGAAGCGGTAGCCGTGGGGAGTGAAAGCCCTTTCCTAAAGTGGAGAGAAAAGAGCTGTCATTTGAAAAATGGCGCGAATGAATCGAAACGAAAGGAGTGGGCGAAACGGGGAAACTGACTTTTTAAAAAATGTAGTAGGCCTTTAGCTTCGCCTCAGAGCACAAGAATTTAGAAGTTTGTCCCCAGTCAGGAATCGAATCTTAATTATTTGTGATTAATGATCTCGAAGAGGTTGAACCATTCAATGATTTTTTAATGTCGAAGTGATCTGGACTGAAGTACTTGAACTATTCCTAATAACTCTTATCCATCATATTCAATGGCCTTATTGAGAAAGTCAATGAGAGGTTTCGCTGTTTGGAATCCTCCTATGACTTTTTCGAGGCATTCTTTACTCGTCAAAAGCGAATCATTTAAAATCTCTTTGGTGCAAAATCCTTTCATCTTCAGAAGTTCACTCGCTGGATTAGTCTCGTCATAGCCGTCTGGCATTTTTTTAAGTTTTCCAACACCTTGAATTCCGTTTGGAAATGTTTTTTGAAATTCAGGTGTGGTTATGGTTTTGTTGAAGCTTGTGAATGAATAATCAATCTCTTGGCGAATTTTCTTCAAATAATCAGGAGTTGTCTGCCAAACTCCACCACCAAACGAGCAGTTTCCTGGTTCTATATGAATAAAATATCCTGCCTTGTTTGGCTCTGGATAATTCTTATTAAAAACAACTAAGACATAGTTTTTGTACGGTGTCTTATCTTTTGAGAACCTTAAATCTCGGTTTACTCTGGTCAAGCATTTTTTAGAGTCTAGGTTGGCTTGTAAAATTGCATGGTCAATTTTTGACAATTCATTCAAAAGGTTTTCAGTCAATTGCAGTATGTCACTTCTGTAATTTTCGTACAAGTCCCTGTTTTGCTCAAACCATTCCCTTGAATTATTTAGTTTAAGATTTGAAAGGAAGTCAAGTGAAGTCTGCTTAATCATTATTTTTACCTAGTTGGTCAATGTATTTCAAAATCATTTTTACTTGCTTGTCATCCGATTTTAGAGAAGTGATTTTTCCAAGAATTTCATTCTGCTCGTCTTTTGTTAGTTTCTTAAAGGCTTTTAATACCCCTGATTCTTTGAATGTCTCTAAAACTTCTTTTTCAGCAATTTGCTCTTTGGAAGTCAATAAGTAAAGTGTCACTGTTACAGTGTCGCCACCGCTTTTGTTGATTGCTTTTCTGATTTTGTCATTTATAGAAATTAGTTTGTCTTCGTCTCCTAGTTTGGCTAGGTTGATACTTTCTATTTTATAGTTATCAATAGTGCCAGAAACTTTCATTGAACCCCATTTCCCGACAATATGCTTTGTCTTCGGGATTTGGATATGATAGGTCCAAGCCCCTTTTCCTGGTTCATAGTTCAAAACCAGTTTTTGCTCCTTAACCAAGTATTCTGTATGATTCATCTGTTTTTGAGCACTTTTATTTGATCTGATTTATTAGCCTCGAAAATCGTCCCAAATGGTATTGAGGTCATTATCGATAGTATTACTTCATACTTTTTAACCCAACTATGGCTGACTTGTTCCGAAAATTAAAATCATCAAAAGAAAGGAATGTAATAACGGAAAGGCTAACGGGTTTCCTCAACAAAACTTCTTTCTAAGCAGCCAAAAAAAGAATTCTCTTAAATCTAATTTCTTGCAATCTTGAAAATCAAGTCCCAGTTCCTTTAAAGCCATTAATAAGTAGCTCAAAAGAACACCAAAGGTTAGAATACCCGCATCCAAATGCGAGGATTCTGCGGTCTGTCTACAATTTTAATACAGGGATTATATCACCCGTTATCGAATAAAGGCCGAATTAACACCAAATTAACCTCGAATTTAGGCGGTATTTAGTAGGAGACTGGTAGGCCTTTGGGTAGGCTTACTCTGCAAGGGAAACTAGCTTCACATACTCACTACTGGCCAAATCAAGTATCAAATTGACTTTGAACTCTAGGTTAGGAAGATCCTTTTCAGGAACCTTAAATCCAGCTTGATACCGTGAATTAGCATAGCACTTATCCAACAGGTTAAGCAGCGTTTCTTCCTCGATGGAAAAAATTGATCCAAATTCGGGGTTGTACTTGGATGCGTAGCGAAGCAAAACTCTGATTTCATGTGTCTTCTTTTCTAGCTTTTCCCAAGCCATCAAAATCGCTCTGAGGGCCATCTCGGCAGATTGATGAAGCAGAAATGGCATCATTTCGGAATTGGCTTGCTTAGCAAGTGACTGGAATTCATTGGCTTTGTCCAGTCCTGATTCAAGCCGTTCAGCAGCTTTGGTGAAAATCGGTTTTCGATCTTCGGGACTTAGGGTCGGTAATCCTTCAAAATCCGGTGAAAGATATTTTGCCTGACTTGGAAATACTTCTTTCCATAGGTAGGGATTCCCTTCAGTCAGGCTCTTTTTCAGGTAGGAACCTGAGATACAATGAACTTGGTGACCTTCATTTGCTGAAGCCAGAAACTCTACCACTTTTTCCAATTCATCGTGTTCATTTGGACTGAGGTGCGGCAGGAGCAAATACCAATGGTGGATATTTGCAATTTCATGCTCATAGACTGCCAGTGGATGAAGGAGTTCGATGAAAGCGGAACAAAGCGCCTCCATTTTGACCGTATTTGGTTGGTCTTTTTGCTTTTGTCTTTTTTGGTATTGATGACTTAGCAGATGGTTCAAAAGCTCATAGAAATACATCCGGGTAGCAATATCCATATCATCCTTCTCCCGCTGTGTTAGGAAGATAATCCAACCCTGAAGCATCTCCCAGAGGTATTCGTGCAATTCATTTTTGGGAAACAGGTTGAACAGGTCATCTGGTGGATGGTCAGTTTCAAATTCCAGCATCGATGGTTGAATTTTGGGTGGGAGAAAAGCGCACATAGATCAGGTAGCAAGCTTCGGTGAGCTTCAGAAAGTATTGGAAATCTTTGTGGTACTCCCCCTCCGTTTCTTCGACAATTGAAAAGGTATAAAAGGCGGCTTCCCTAAAATGATTCCATCGCTTTAACCACGATTTCAATTTCTTGCGCTTGAAAAACTTGCGGATAAAACCACTCGGATCCAAAAGCTCTTCAGGTGAAAGATACTTCGGACAGTATTCGATCAAATGATAAAATGAATCCGGCTTGGCTTTGCCTAAATACAAGTTTTCTGTCCAATCATCAATCAGATGTCCCCAGTTCAATCCGTCCTTTGACATCGCTGGAAAATCCATGAAGCAATGACTCGCATGAATAAGCTTTAAAAACAGATGCCCATTATACATCACCGTATCGGGCAATAATTCCGAATAGTCAGGATCTGGATCAAATACTGAATTTTGGATTTTTGAAACTTTACTCAGCCAAAACGGAAGGTCTGCCATAGAACCAAAAAGCTCCTTCAACACCAGAAAAGCCTTGTCCTTGGTTAGACAGCCATATTTTTTTTGAAGTTTCCTGAAATTATTTTCCATAGTAGATATCGGTTAAAACATAATGGGAAAGTTCAAATTGAATGAATCGTATCCATCGGGCATTTCAGTAGTGAAATGCCGGACATAGATCAGATAGGTAGCTTCCAAAAGCTTATGAAAATCTCTGAAATCAGCCTGAAACACGACGATATCTTCAGGTTCCAAAAAAGTGAGGTTGCTAAATGATTCTTGGATAAGTTGATTCCATCTTCTGGCCCAGTCGGGACATTGCCGTCGATAGTAAAAATCTTTAAGAAATAGGTAGGGATCTTGAATCTCTTTAGGACTGAGGTAGTGTGGCAAGAGTCGGATTCTGTCGATCAATGAAGGTGTCCGCCTCCTGGTATGTTTTAGGATCAGATCCTTCCAAGTGGGGTTTGGACAGGGAGGAAAGTGGGTCTTCTGGCAGAGGAAAAACCCGATGTAGATAAGGTGCAAAAATTCTCCGCCTTGGTTAATAATTGATTTGGGGCTAAGGATCTCAAAACTTGGTTTATCCTGCAAAACTTGATCAAAAATCGCCGACAGATCACTTTTCCAGAAACTCAGTTCGCTGTAATCGCAGAAAAAACGATACAATCCCCTGTGACAATCCAGCAAATCTTCACAGACTCGTTCTTCTTCAAAGGTATTCAGATAATGATACATGACATTGGCTGTTTGTTGGTCAGCCAAATTCATGACTTTCAAAAGGATAGGCTATTCCAGAAAGGAATGACTTAGAAAGAAAATCGGGATAAAATATTCCAGGTATTGGGCTAAAGCGCGGATATGGTTAATGCTTCTTTTTTGGAATGGACTAAAGCCACATTCCTATTCATAGCGATAGAATCTAACTCATGAATAGCCTCCTCTCCTTTGGCAGGAGGAAAAAATGAAATCCAATTGTCCATTTGGGCTTTAGTCCGATTAGTCAGTTTTTAAGACAAAAAAATGATGTAGAAAATTGGCATTCTCTTGCATCATGCGATCCAATTGAATAATTTAGTTTACTCCTTTTCGGGAGAAATTCTTATTTTTCCATTGTACTTCAAGACTATGAACGAGAAAATCCACCACGGCAGAAATATCAAGCGATTTCGGGAGATGATGGGCATCAAGCAGGAAGCCTTGGCTCACGAACTCGGAGGCGAATGGTCTCAAAAGAAGATAAGCATACTCGAGCAAAAAGAAGAGGTCGAGGAAGAATTGCTACGTCAGGTCGGTGAGATTCTACGGATTCCCGTGGAAGCTTTTCAGAATTTTGATGAAGAGCAAGCGATAAACATTATTTCCAATACATTCAATCAAGGATCTTTTTTAAACACAGGTCATACTCCTACTTTTAATATTAATCCATTGGAAAAATTGATTCAACTCCACGAGGAGAAAATCGCCTTATACGAGCGAATGCTGAAAGAAAAGGATGAGATGATGGTGAGGTTGGAGAAGTTGGTGGGGAAATAAAACCATCAATAATACCTAAGAGAATCCATTCTTTAAGCAGAGAGTGTCTAAAAATCATTTAAGCCCCATCAACAACTTCAATGTTGTCAAACAAAATTCTTTAAGTTTCTCAAGCTGATTACTCCCTTTAATTCCTAGCTCCTTATATATCTTTTCTTTATCAAAGGAATGAGCAGCTAAATTCCTTACTTTATTCAATTTATTAGCCTTTTGAAACCAGACTTTATCAAGATGTTTAACAGAATCTAGCCAATTTTCATTCACATTTCTATATTCGCTATTGTTCAAATCTATTGTTGGAACCAATGGTAAATTATTTGACAATAAAAAACTCTCTTGAAAATCAAGGATCTCTTTTTTTATATTTGAATTATCCAAAACAAAGGATAAAATTGCTTTTGGGAGTTCAATTTCAGAAAATTTCCTTTGGGGATTTAATTCCTTTTTTCTTTGATTATAAATGAAATTTTCAAGTAAATTAATACAATCTTTAAATCCTTGAGGCAACAAATTAAATTCTTCATCACAAAATCTTTCAATTTCAAGTCCTTTCTTAAGTAAATTACGAATTGAAAAATCAATTATTAGCCATGATTCTAAAACAATCAAGCGAGGGTTATCGGAATCTTCAACATATTTGATGATTTTATCAAGCTGTTCTATAAACTCTATATAATCCAAAAGCGGGAAAGAATTAATCAAATTTTTCTCTTGATCAATAAGACTGAGCAACCTTCCAATTTCCTTATCACCTTTTGAAAATATCCTTTTCAACCTCTCATTTTCCATTATCCAATTAGTTATTTTTTCCAAACTTCTATCAGCTATAATTCAGCCGGCTCTTCATTTTCTAAACTAGAACTGCAAAATCATAGAGTTTATTAATGTAAGAACCAGAAAATTAACAATCAATATAAATTATCAAAAATCACATATGCAACACACAAAATAGCATTAAATGTAATTTGATACAAGATCAATTTTACTTTAAAAATCTAAAAACATCGTATTCGTGATTATAATATATTTTTCGATATTTTGTAGTTTTTTCATCAATTGGATGTGAAATCACAAATTCATCCTTTTTAAATTCTTTAATTATATCATTTCTTCTATCTTGCTTTAATTTGATTAAATAAAAAGATAATAACGCTGAATAAACAAATCTTTCACTCCAAGCATCATAAGAAATCGAAGGAATATCCCATGTACTATCCCCTTTATAGGTGCGCAAAACAATATTTTTAGTATAACCATTTAAGCTATATTCCGAATGAGCAAATGCATTTCTTAACGAAGTATGAAATCCTTTTGTTATAATTTCAGAAATCGTTAACCCTTTTGTCCTAAACTTATCTCTAATTTCAATCCTTATAAAATTCTGTTTACCCATTTCAGGAACTACTACTTTCCAAGGGTAACTTTTATCTAAAACTAATTGTGAAAGACGGTACAATTGCTTCAAAAGATTTTTAGACTCCCAAATATGGGAGTATATCATTAATTCAAGTGTGATTCTAAATTCATCATCCGGAACATTTCCAACCCCTTTTGGAAAAGAATAAAACGCTTTTAAAAATTGAATAAAAAATTTAAATCGAGATTCATCATTGTAATGATCACCCCTATTATCTATAGAATGAGGATTATATCCAGAACCAATTGGATAAGAAATATCATCATACTCACCAGAAGCCAAAAGCAGAATATATCGATCCTCTCTACTATTACCTTTGATGAAATCAAAAGTTTCATTTACTGAATTCTGAACTTCAGTATCTATTTCTGAAAATCTTTTTTTTGTTATCATTTAAATGGATTTAAACGCACCCCATCAATCTCTCCCATCACCCTATCCGTCTCAGTCAATGCTTTGATGATCCGCTGATAGTACATGATGTCTGAGAAATCAAGGACTCAGCCTTTGCGGTTTTTGAGCAATTCCCAGTTTCATTCATCCCCCATGTTCTTTTCCCTAAAGATATCTGTTTGCCAGAAAACGAAAAGCATTTTTTTGGGTATAGACTGGAATTGTCAGACCTTGGACGATGCAAGAATTGCTTTCGCCAGAAAAGAGAATGAGTGAACGATTCTAGTTCTAGCCGTGAACTTGGTATATTTCTCGCCATCGAATTTATTGTGAACTTCATCAGACCACTTTTCTAACTCTCCATTTTTAATATCGAATTTAAATTCATGAGCCAATTTATTTCTAAGTCGATTCAGTTCAGTCAAAGCTTGAATAATGGATTCCTTTTTGCTTGATTCCTTTAACAAGTTTCTCAATCGGATCACCTTGGAGTTGAAAGATTGATTCTCCGGATCTTTCACTCCCAATCTATCTAATGCTAACTCTAATACCTTTTCCAAGAAAATATGGCCATAAAGGAGTATTAAAGAATATTCCGTCAATGAATCAAGATTTGACCAGACACCCCATTCAATAAAAAAATCAAATTCGCCCTTCATCTCTTAAAATTACTTGGTGAGAACTTCAAAAAGTCGTTTCGCAAAATCTTTTGGGATTCGTTTTTTTTGCGGAATTAGTTTATTTAGAGTGTTGGAAAAGGCAGGTACGAATTTTTTATCCCGGTAATGGCTTTCAAAAATTTCCCAGATTCTTTTTGGAGACTCAGAAAGATAGGCCTCTGAATTTTCCCAATCAGAAATGTGTGTTAGAACCAATCGCTTAATGGTTAATTTCCCGAAATTTAACCCACTTGTTAACTCCTTAAATCGATCATTAAATACGTCTGCAAATAATGCCGTTTGAAAAACTTTTTCGTTTACAACTAAAATTGGAAAAACATGAAGTTGTTTACCAATTGGAAAATCTCTGTCAAATATGGGAGCCATTTCCACTAAAGTTGAAACAGATTTAGCAATTTGATCTACTCCAAACCTTCTAAAAAATTCATCCCTACCTAAATGATATAATTCATCGATATCTCCTCCATATTTTGATTTATCATTAATACCTCCTCCTTTTATTTGACCGACAATAACTTTGTTCTGATAGCGCAGATAAAAATCTGAAAACTCGCTATCTCCTTTTGGATCTGAGACTCTTAGCTGATTAAGGGTCAAAAAAATTGAATACTTGTAACCTGAAAATATTCTCTCTAAAATCCCACAACAATATTGTTCAAAAAACCTCCCAAAATGACCTCCTAATTCTTCTATAGCTTTGTCTTGTTCCTCCCTGTTCTTGCACTCACCCCTTAATAAGTCAAACCAAAAATCATTGATGAATTGGGAATAGCACTTTTCAATTAAAAAAATAGAATCTGCAAGCAGGTAATCATTTTCATTAACCTTAATCAAAGGGGATTTTCTGATTCCAATAAATTTAAAAAGCTCTTTGTTTTTGGTCCGCTTACTTAAACTGTCTAAAAATGGATCACCTCCATTTGATCGATAGCAAAAACCGAATTTTTTATCCTCAAAGGACTCATGCATAATAACCCCCTGAATTTTTTGAACAAATGCTTTCGGTGAGCATCCAAAATTGCTTTCAAAATATTGGTTCAACTTCTGGGAATACTTTTCGACACTTAATAAATATTCTGCTAAAAGAAATCCTCGATAATTTGTGAAAACTGGATTGGATTCAATGGCCAATTCATTTATCGGTATTAAAGCTGGATTCAAATTCTCAAAAGTTGGAGTCTTCTCAAATCCTTTAGACTTTTCTCCAATCTTTATTAATTCAGAATTAACAGCTAACAGGTATTTAAAAAGCCTTTCCCACTGACTAATATTTTCTAATTTGATACCTTCAATAAATGAAATTTCCTGACTTTGGGTAATCTCTTCCATCGCAAACAAAAAGGTTCCTCTCAGAAATATTGATGGAGTAGCCTTTCCTTGAATGTGACTGAGAATTATCCTAAGATAGTAATCATAGCGGAAGTCTGATTTAAAAAGATGTCCTAAAATACTTATTTGAGTTTCGAAACTATCATCAAATTGAACTCGGTTTTTTGCTTTTAGTAGATAATTAAGATATGCTAATTCATATAAAATGGCCTCCTTTGGTAATCCTTCCAAAAATTGAATTCGGGATTTCGGTTCTTCTTTAAAAAATGAAGAATATTCCAAAATCAATCGAGTATCAGGGGCTAATCTTGTCATTTGTCTACTATAAAATTCCGATTCAACCTAAACCAACTGCCCCACTTTACTCACCACCCTATATTCCAGATCCTCGAATTCCTCGAAATGGGCTTTACCACATTTGATTTTTAGCTGCTCATCAGGACTTAGTTTATACAGATCAACGACGGGTGTTCCGGTGTCTTTGGTCTCAGCAACGAAATAGACCTTTTCTTCATTTTCAAAAACTACCGCCCAATCCGGGTTGTAATTGCCAATTGGAGTTGGGATTTTGAACCAGTTGGGCAATTTGAAGTAGAACTTTACCTGCTCGCTGCTTTCACAATCTTGGGCAAACTGACTTTCCACGCAAGAATCCAACGGAATGTACTCCTCATAGATGGTTTTTGAGCTGTCCTTTACTTTGTAGGAAAAGGCATTCAAATAAATTTCCAGCTCCTGGGCCTCAAAAAGAGACATTTCATATTCTTTGGTACCGATTTTTTGGTATTTGATGCCATCAATCATCAAGTCATGCAATACTCTTTTGATAGCCTGAATAGCCAAATCCAAAAACAGCTGAGGATTGATCAATATATCTTCGATCCTTCCTGATTGCACCAAGATTTGCTCAATGGTACTTCTGGTCAATTCCGTCTTACTTTGGATGTATCCGAGGACATCCGGTATCTTCCAGGAATACCCTCCATAGGATTCCAGCTTATCACCTGCATATTCGGTATCTACTCCCGCTGTCCCCATAGTAACTCGGACTTTGGTGGACCGAATGGAGGGAGCATGAATTTTTGGAAGGTCTTTAATTTCCTTGGCAGCCTGACTCACCAGATCCTCGGTTTTGTAATCCACTTTGTAGGTGGTACGATCTTTCAGCTTTTCCCAGATTTCCAAAAAGGCCGGATCCGCTTCAAATCCCTTTCGGTATTTGATGGCAGTTCGGGCTTGTTTATTTTTCACTCTTCCGGCAAAAGTCACTCCGCAGTCCTCTTCAATTTCCTGTTGAAGGCTTTTTGCAAAATCTTCATAGGACTCATTCGCGATCACGGTTAGCCGATTGATATTGCGATCATAGGTCCGCTTGCCTTCCTGATCTACCGCAAGTCGGAGGCCCCTTCCGATTTCCTGCCGCTTTTTGATATCGGATTTGGTTTCATTTAAGGTGCAAATCTGAAACACATTTGGGTTGTCCCAGCCTTCCCTAAGGGCAGAGTGGGAAAAAATAAATCGGAGGGAATTGTCCAATCCCAACAATTTCTCCTTGTCTTTCATGATGAGACTGTAGGTGTCATCATCGGCTTTGGTTTCCCCTGAGGTATCCTTGAGTCGGCCTTTGGTATCCATTGAAAAGTAGCCGTTGTGAACTTCCTTCACCCGAAACTTGTCCAATTCTTTGAAGGCAGGCTTGGCCATAAACTCCTGATAGATTTCCTCAAACCAGAGCGCAAACTTCCCCGGCACAGGATTTCCTGAAGCATCGTACTGCCGATAATTGGCCACTTTATCGATAAAAAACAAGGAGAGTACTTTGATTCCGAGCTTATTCAGTTGTTTCTCCTTTTTCAGGTGTTCTTCTACTGTTTTCCGAATCTGAAACTTCATTACTTCCTCGGTCAAACCTCCCTGACTGTCCCCTTTGTACAGCATATTTCCGTTGGAAATCGTGATACAGCTATTTACTGCATCGATCTCTTCAATGATGTAGCCATCAGCATAGGCTTCCCGCTCGTTTGAAAGCGCATACAAATCATCTCCCACTTTTACCGTGACTGATTTCTTTTTGACACCATCTTTTTCATTGCTATTGATGGTGATTTTTGCAGTGACTTTGGTTTTCGTTGCGGTAACGGATTCCACCGAGACAAAAGCATCATTAAAAGCGTTCTCCTCCATGACAGAGTCCACCTCGATCTGCTTGACCAAACCCAAATCGTAGGCTTTGACCGGATTCAGACTGTAGCAAAGGTTGTATCGATTTCGGTGTGTGGCAGAATAGCGAAGGGTACACAATCCGTTCAGGTTTTCAATGGCTGCAATCCGCTTTTCCGTCTCCATGTTTTGCGGTTCATCCACGATAACCACCGGATGGGTTGACTGGATAAACTCAACCGGTTTCTGCCCATTCAGCTTGTCATTGGGCTTATTGATGATATTCTCATCTTTGGCAAAAGAATCAATATTGATCACCAAAACTTCGATGGTATTGGTCGTCGCAAAGCCTCTTAAAGAAGACACCTTGGAACTGTCGTACATCTGAAAGTTAAGCGGAGTATTATCGTAGAGTGTCTGAAAGTGCTCGTGGGTGATTTGCAGATTCTTTAAAACACCCTCCCTGATCGGGATAGATGGCACGACGATGACAAACTTCCTAAACCCATAAAGCCGATTCAATTCATAGATAGTCCGCAGATAGACATAGGTTTTTCCTGTGCCCGTTTCCATTTCTACCGAAAAATGCATCCCGTCCAGTTTTCCAGAAACAGGTAGTTCGTTGGAAAGTTGTACCTGCTTAAGGTTAGCCAGTATCTGCTCTTCAGAAAGCACCAGATTGTTGCTGACCCCGTTGATCAGGTTAAGAGTTCCTTCTTCGTTAAGGTTGAATTCTACCAATGAATCCTCCAGGGGTTGGCCTTCAAAAATATCAGTAATGGACTTGATGGCCTTTAGCTGATGGTCTAGGTTTGACTCAAAGGTTAACTTCATAAGATTATAATTTGCTTTTTTATGGCCATATGGAATGCCCCAAATCAATATTGTCTATTTTGATTTTTTTCCATTGGGCATTTCATTCTTCCAGGGACTTTAAATTTTCAATACGGGCTTTGGCTTCGATCAATGCTTGGTGAAGCTTTGCTTCTAATTCCTTTTTAGGTGGCAACTCTGTCATGTATTCCGCAACCATGATCCCATTTTTTCCCATTTCCAATAATTCGATCTGCTCGTGTTGTTTTTCAGCACAGAGGATCAATCCAATTGGACATTCTTCACCCGATTGCTTTTCATATCGATCCAACCATTTGAGGTATAGCTCCATTTGGCCTTTGTAAGCAGCTTTGAATTTGCCAAGCTTTAGTTCTATTGCAACAAGCCGCCGGAGTGGTCTATGATAAAACAGGAGATCCAGATAAAAATCCTCTCCGTCGATAATCATCCGTTTTTGACGCTCCACAAAGGCAAAGCCCTTGCCTAGTTCCAGGATGAATTCCTCTAATTTTCTCAGAATGGCCGATTCCAAATCGTTTTCCAAATGACCTTCTTTCAATCCCAGAAAATCCAAAAAATAGGGATCCTTAAAGGAATTCTGTACTTCTTTTGGAGTTTGGATCAACTGGCCTTTGGCGATTTCTTTTCGCTCGAAAGCTTTTCGCTCGATCTGTCGGCGCATTTCTCGTTTGCTCCAAGTTTCTTCAGCAGCTCTTTGTGCATAAAAGGTTCTCGCCTCCGCAGATTTGACAGATAGGAGCTCGACAAAATGTGACCAGCTCAATTGTGTCGCCAGTGGCGACACAATCTTAAAATCCGGAAAAAGCTCGGCAAATTGCATCATCCTCCTGAGATTCCGCTGCTCAAAACTCTTCCCGTAAAGCGCGACCAACTCATCAGAAAGCGCTGAAATAATCCCTTTTCCATATTCAGCTCGCTGATCCTCCAAGACATGGCTGTTGATTCTAAAGCCCACTTGCCAATAGACCAGGGTAATGACTCCATTTACTTGGGATACTGCCCGCTTCTTTCCTTGGTCGATGATCTCAGCCAATTCTTTGATCAAATGACTTTCTGATGGAATTTCCATAGGATCAAATCGTCTTGAATTCTACCCCAGCATCCCGCATTTGCAGGACAGTATTGGTTTTCAGTTGATCATTGTCTTTAAAAATCCGATCCAACGCGATGACTTTAGCAGGATTGGCATGGATTATCTCTTTGAGTGTGTCTTCTGAAATCTTATCCAAGATTAGCACCAACTCTTTCTCATTGATCCAAAAGGCATCTGATTTCTTCTCGATCCGACTATTGAGATCTTTCCCGCTTTTCAGCAGCAGCTCATAGACCATGCTTTCGGCTGTGGCGGACTCGGCCACTGGATCTACAAAGAGTTTGATTTGCTCTGCCAGCGCCTGCGCATCATGCCCGGAAATCTGCTTCCATTGCTTAAAGTTACTGTCATTAAGCTTCACCACCTTGAAACCCAAGTCCTGGGATTGGAGATTGGAAATTTGGGATTTGAGATTTTCTATATCCTCTTTTGTTTCTTGCGTGGGTAGTTCTCCCTCCAGTTTTTTGACCTTATCTGCAAGTGCCTTAATCTCCTGATCAATCTCGCTTTTGATTTTCTTCCCCGCCCTTCGGATTCGTTCTTTCGAGATATCTGCGATGGTTTTATATCCTGCCTTAAAAGCCTCGCTTTTCTCTTCACAAAGCTCCGGAAGCTGGACACAGATATATTTTCGGTTGCGTCCCTCTTCTTTATTTAATTCCATTATTGCATGGGCAGTACTGGAACTCCCAGCAAAAAAATCTAAAACAATATCCTCTTGAAAACTTGGAGAGCCTATAGTGATCAAGTTTCTCAGTAAAGATTGAGGCTTTGGAAACGAAAAAACCTTTTCTCCATCAAACAGATCCCTTACAGTCATGGATCCTTCAGATGTTGCGTTAACATCCTTCAAAAGAGTCCTGAAAGGTTTGAATCGAGCTTCTTCAGATCGAATTTTTTCGTATGCGATGTAAGAACCATCATCTCTTCGAACAAATTCAACATTTCTCTCTCGAACAAACTTCATCATGTTTTCCTTACCAAACCTCCAGCAACCTTCTGTTCCATCATTCTTTATTGGATATACATCTTCACAATTTGGCCCCGGGATAGGAAACCACATTGTAGGTCTATCAACTCTTCTTGAATTTGAACCCCATTTATTCAACTCTCTACCACGCCTATATGAACCGAATTCATCTTTTTTATCAAGAGGTTCTGGAATAATTTCAATCATCCCAATTTTTAAAAAATTCATGTTTTTTGAATAGCACAAAACATATTCATGATCTTGAACAACTGTTGTAGAATCACTTCCTCCCCCTTTTTTTGATTGCCAAATAAATTGTCCAATAAAATTCTCCTCCCCAAAAACCTCATTCATTAATAGCCTGAGATTGTGAACTTCATTGTCATCGATGGAGACAAAAATCACCCCATCTTGTCGAAGCAGATTCTTAGCCAAGTAGAGCCTGGGCATCATCATATTGAGCCAGTTGCTGTGATATTGGCCGTTTTCTTTGCTGTTCTTTTTAAATAGGCCATCCTTGGTCATATAGCCTTCCTCGTCCTTGTCACCTACCCGCTTTTCATAGTCGGCTTTGGTTTCTGAAAACTTATCCGGATAGATAAATGAGTCATTACCAGTATTATAGGGCGGATCAATGTAGATCATCTTCACCTTTCCGAAGTAGCTCTTTTGAAGGACTTTGAGTGCTTCCAGGTTTTCCCCCTCAATAAAAATATTTTGAGTTTCGTCAAAGTTGACACTTTCCTCTCTAGCCGGAACCAGCGTTTTAGAAGAAGGCACCTGCAGGACTTTAAAGGCGTCGCTCTTTCCTGCCCAATTGAGAACATAGCGCTCATTTGAGAAATTGATATTTTCCCCGAGTGTTGCTTTTAGCTTTTCCCAATCAATTTGATTTTCGGTAAAAACCTCCGGAAGTACTTCCCGAAGTGCTTTCAATTTTTCTTCCGTAGGGGAAAGGCTCATTCCATCTAGTTCTTGCATCGTAGGTTCGGACATTCGTCTTTTATTTTTTGCTGTATTTATTGGGATTGTTTTTCGGGATTTTGATCCACCAGAAGATCTTTGGCATTCACCTGCAGGATTTTGGCAATCTCAAAAAGCACTTCCAGGCGGGGCTGTTGCCTGTTTTGCACGTAGCTATTGACCATGTTGTAGCTTTTGCCCAACTGCTCCGCGAGCCAAGTCTGGGTAATCCCCTTTTGCTCAAGCACTTCTTTGATTCTGTTCATTCCCGAAATAAGACCGAAACTGAAAATAGAAAAATAAATGGATTATCTCATTTTTTGAGATAAGACAATTTGCAAAATCTTTCCATTCTATTTGATCATAAATTAGGTATTGAAAAACATGATTCAATTCCAGCCAGAAGAAATGACAAATAGTGTCAACTATTAAAAGTACAAAAGGTCTGAGATGAAGGAAATAATCTAATTTTAATCAATCTGAAATTCTAATGCCACCACCTCAATGACGAGAATAATTTGTGATACCATGATCTGGTATGGTCTGAGTAAAAACCAACTTCAGATTCCCGACCCAAGTAAATATACGCTAGTTTGTACTTATTTATCGCTGATGGAATTGGCATTTTCGCCGAATAATCTGAACAAATTATCTGAGGTCCAAGCGGCGATACATAAGATTTTTAGCCTTAAACCAGAAATAATTTTACAATACCCTTGGGATCATGCTCAATCACTAATTGTCGAGAATTTTGAAAGAGAGTTTGAAATAGAATCTAATTTGACTTTTGCGTTTCTAAGAGTACTTCTTAACCATCCGAAAGAAGGATTGGTATCCAATAGTTTTAAAGAAGAGCTTGAGAAGATCTCCTCAATTCGAAAGAAAAACTTTGATGGATGGGCTGATTTTTTGAATGACCTCAATAATCTTGAAAATGATATAAAAAGAGCCCTTGTAAAATATTCAGGTAGGGACCTGGATTTATTTGATTTTAAAAAGTGGTTTCTTCACAAATTAAACGAAAGGGAAATCAATCAATACTCCATTGACACCATCCCATGGGAGCAGTTTGAATTTTACACCACTGTAGGTGCAACATATTTGAGAAAAATGATGGTTTCATGGATGAAGGCAGAAGGGAATGATGAAAATGATATGAGCAATATGATCTATGTCCAGCCTGGGGATAAATATTGGACACTTGAAAAAAAGTGGATGAACCTAGCTAGAGAGGCAAAAATGAATGGATACCTATATGAGCCAAATGGCTAAAGGTCGAATTCGAATAGAATATTTTTTGTCGAATCCCATTTTTGAAACTGACAGACTTTCTTGCCGTTGTGAATAATATTCGACAAAACAAGGTTATATAAGAAAATATATTGACAACAATAAAAGAAAAAAATTCTAGAAAAGCATTCAAAAAATGATGATACTGGAATAAATAATAAATCAATTATTTTATTTAATGAAATAGTCAAAGCTTGAAGAACGGATTTCCATAGAGATGCATACAAGCCCAAGCTGCGGGGGTTAGGTATTTTTCATGAACAATTTTATTTGCATGAAAAATAGCGTTGCTGATTTCATTTCCTTTTTCCAATTCTTCTAAAAAGACTGGTAACCAAATTGGAGGAACATTTATATGCAAAGACCAAAAGGGAGCTATAACTGCCTCATATCCATTTACTAAATACCTTTTTACAATAGTTGAAATTTCGTTTCTAAAAAAGTGTTCCGTTGCTGATCCTGAATGACAGACCAAAAGAATTAGAATTTTCCCGCTTCCTAAAATTCCATCCAGATTATGGACAACACTTGAATCATTTGGGTATATAAATTCATTTGATGAAATATTTATATCACCGTGTGAAGACACTATATTTATGGTCGAATCAAGAGGCGAACCCCCTACTATAGAAGTCGTTTTTCTTATGTCATATTTTTCAATAGTATCCAATAAAAATTCATAAAGCATATTAATTGTAAGATCCCCACCTTCTATTGGAATATAAATTGCCTTATCAAAATTTCGACTTTCAATTTCAGAATGAATTCTCTTGTTCAACCATTCCAAGGATAAAATATTTGTTATACTTCCTTGAAGACCTAAGAGACCCTCTGAACCCATAAGCAAGTTATGAGGAAAATCACTAATAGCCATATCCTTAATTAATAAAACCTTTTTAACCTTCGATAACATATTTAATTTTGGAAACTTCAAATTTTGAATGAACCTAGAGGACTCTTGCTCGTAGTCTTCAGCAAACATGTTCCTTATTTGACCTCCTTTATCCTTTATCGTAGTATCAAACTTAAATTGAACCAATTCTTCATTCTTCCACTTCCTAAATTCATCAGGATTCCAATCAGGAAATTGGCCATAGTGTAAAACGCTTTTTTTATTGTAAATTAGATAGAATAGTTTTTCTTCTGAATTAATTAAAAAAATCACAAAATCAAAATCCATTATTGGAAGTTTTTCAAGGACTCCAAGCTGATTATTATAAATTTCATAGAAAGATTCATGGGAATATTCCGTAAGGTCAAGCTGCTCAAATTCAGAACTTGATTTGTTAACAAAATTTATACTGAAATCGGACTTCACTATCATCGCTATAAGAATTGATTCAAAATCCATTTTCGCAAAACTGTCTGCTATTATTCTACTAGCAATCTTTAAAGCCATTTCATTATCATAAACAAAATCAGCTTTGTTCTTGGTCTTTGTGAGCTTTAACAGAGATTCCTTTAATTGCACATTAAGCCCATCCGAATTTCCAAAAATTATATTTTTCCATTTTGTAATAAGGCCCGACGGAACAACACTTTCAAACAACGGTATGTATGAAAAAAGACTTGAATTTGAGTATTGAAAAGAATCATCAATTCTACTCAAATTATACAGCAAAATAAGCCATGGAATGCAGCCATTAGTCCCTTCCTTTAGGATTGACTCTCTTTCTATATTAATATAATCTTCTAAAGCCGATTTTAGACTAGGTTCATTTATCATAAGTCTACAATTGAAGTAGCTATTATCTAATGCATGCTTATCATAGTCAGAAAGTACTATTGATTTTGGCTTTCGATCATAAATACGAATTGCTAAAGGGTATAAATGACAATTTCTAAACATTTTAAGGGATTGCCAAATAATTTCGAATTGAAACTTATCACTTGGCAAAGCCTCTAATTGGATCACACTCTTCAAGCATAAATTCCCATACATTAAGGCAGCTTGAACGTTTCCTTGATTTGAGTAAACTCTAAAACAGATAAAATATCCGTAAAAAGAGAAATTATCTTTGATCGACGAAATCAAAATCTCCTCACAAAGATTTCTTGAGTCTTGATGGTATTCTGAAGTAAATAGCCTATCGAAAAACATGTTTGTTAAAAAATAGAAAAGCTCAGGCTCACGAATACGTAGGCACAACCCCCTTAGAAAAGCAAAATCAAACACTGTAGAATCAATGAGCTTCATATCCCAATGAAAATTTTCCACAGTATCATTCTGAAATTTGTCAATCATTAGACTAACAATTTCTCTTATTTCAAAATCAGAAAACCCATCAGTTTTAACAGAAAAATCTGATATTCTAATAATTTGAACATCCTCCATACTACGCTCCACAATACGCTTGACATTTTTTATTGCGGAATCTGATGGAATTATTTTTACAATATTTTGGTCGAAGGTACCTTTTACCGGGAGGTTTATTACCTGATCATAGAGGGCAACGTAAATAGAAGCAGAGACACCAAGTGCATAATTAAAATACGTTTCAAGGCTATCTAAAAACCTAGAAGAATTTTTGCGATAAGACTCATAATCTTCAATCCAATTATCTAAAATCTCATGATAGACTAAGACGATTTTTTCTTCGTTGGTATCAGATTTATTCGCAGTGTCGTGAAGCATCAAATCACGAAACTTTTCATATAATTCGGCCATCTATTTTTTTTTAACGATCTACTCCCATTTCTTAAGCCATGAAAATTTCTAGGTTGTAATTGATGCAAAATAATCATTTGGGAGACAAACTTTGGCAGTACCAACCGAAAATAGTCTTAAAGATCAAAAAAAGCCCGAAAGCGCTTTTTTTAAGATTCTTCAGAATCCGGGTCTTTGACGGAAACGTAGACCGTGTGGGTTTTGCCGTACTGATCAGGCTCTTTTAGCTTGGCGACATTGAACTTGACGAAGGTTTCTCCTTCATATTCAAAGGTGTGGTTTTGAAGCTCAGCCATATTCAGGCTCACTTCCACAATTTCCATGTTTTCGACTTGCTTTCCTTTACCGATGTACTTTTTTGAGAATGCCATAGTATTTTGGTTTTAGTTAAAATTTATGCAGGTCATTTAGGATGGCCGGGAAAGTGAGAAAAAATTAGAATTTAAAAACTGGGAGGCAGTCCGTAGGAAACCCTGTTTTTAGGAAATTCTGCTGAAAGCCTCAGTTTTTTGAAACTGACAGGCCGTCAGACCTTTGTGCATACAATTGGATAAAACCGGAATTTGGGATTCAATCACATCACATGAAAATTAAAAATGAATGGGACAGAAAAGGGGAAGAAAAAAACAATTTCAAATAGGATTCAGAGATCCACCATGAGCACAGGAATTAAAAGCTATTAAAAATAGTATCCTTAAGCTCTAACCCATCCCGTTAAGAAAACTGATCAATTTGCCAACTTAGCACAAACCCAAGAAGCCTCAGCAACTTTTTCCCCATTAGAATAAGCAATTCCAGATTGTTTTATTAAACGGTCACTTACTCTTAAATTATTAATTACATATTTCACCTTTTCGTCATAATTAACCCCTTTGTAAAATCGGACTTCCTGAAGACTTACTAACGCAAAAAAACCATTGGTTAAGCCCAATATTTTTATTCCAGCTCCCCCACATTGTGCCATAGATTCTATTAAAATCATTCCAGGAATAAAACCAGACTCAGGAAAGCTCCCTTTTACAAATTCGTCACCAATCGATCTAAATGTTTTAAACCCAACTATTTCTTCAACAGATGTACTTTCAATAGAATCTACAAACAGAAATGGGTAACGGTGTGGAATTAGTGATTCAATCTGATTTTCCATTTTTACTGTATTGATCTGATTTACATTTTTAAGTAAGTTAATAATTTTGAAAGTAAAGAAACCTTTTAATTAATAGTCCTCTTTTAGTAAATTATTCAATCGAAATCTCCTCCGCCAATGGAACCGAAGTCTCCCCAGGTGCCACAGCCTCATAGCTGAACTCTTTAAAAACCGAACCATTGGCCAAAATTCTAACTTCCGCCGAAAGAGGCTGAAAAGAAACATCTGTTTCTCCTCCCAAATGGACGGCATTGAAGACAAAGCCTAGGCTATGGATCGGGGCTGAAGAAGTGGCTGAAATGGTTGGGACTTCTGGCTCAAAAGAAAGAGTGTAGGTATTTCCTTGTTCGATCACTTGGGTCCAGTTGAGCTCATTCGGCTGATCCAATACCGGAGTAACAAAGGTAGAGGTACCGCTCAGCATACTGTGAACCGAAAAGGTCACCAAATAGTCGGTGTAATTCCCCTCCAATTCTACCTCAATGGTGACATTTTTCTCAACCAATTTAGGCCCCTCATCCTCCGAAGAACAGCTAAAAGAAAAAATGGTAATTGCGATTAAAAACAGATAATTCAGATTTCTCATGGATTAAAATGGTTTAGTTTAAAGATTTGGAATAGTTAAATGTAAAAGACTGGATATGAATAAAATAAATGATTTGGTAGACCTAAATTCACCTACCCATTTCTTGCGTCTGAGTAGGTAAAACGTCCAATTTGTTGAAATTCATGTCATAAAACTGGATTTTCTTCGATTCCGGATCCGCTTCGATAAATACGGATTGACCATTTTCCAAAGTGGCTTTTTGGGTATTACCCCGTCCTAAGCTGGAAAGTAGCAATTCCTTTTCCTGAAAATTTTCAAGCTCCTTGATCGGGAATCTGCTCAGTTCAGTTTCTAGGTGGAATCCATGATCAGGATAGAACTTTTTGTAGGAGAAAGTCCCCTGCTCATTCCGCTTTTCAAAATCCAGTTTGATCCAGATGGAATCAATCTTTTCTCCTGAGCCTTCCTTCATCTGACCGACTTCTCCCGAAGCCAATAACCCATTATCCATTTGCCTATTTAGAATAGCTTTTTTATGGATAGATGCCCCTCTGAGCAGATTATAGGCTTCCTTTGCCGTCACGTCATTCCCCTTTCCATACGAAAATGTGCTTTGGATCTGTTCGTTGAGGGTGACTTTTACGCTATCCAAAGAATAATTAAAAGGCTTCGAAGATCTCGAAAAATTCAGCTCATAATTAACCTTGTCCTTTCCCTGGCTTCCATCTTTCTGCTTGGCATCAAATTCAGCTGAAACTCCGATTTTAAAGAACTCCTGTCGCTCAGAAACTTTAGCTTCCAGGGCAGCATTTAACGAAGTGCCAAAACCAAGGAATTTCAGGTTCTTTTTAAGGAATTCAAGATTATTATTCTCCATAATTTTGAGTGACAAGCGTTTCAATATAGCAAAACCATATTAAATGGGACTTTTCCAATGTAGTTGATTTAGCTGATAAAAGGACTCAACTCCCTTTTGCTTAGGCTTAAATGTGCGGACAGTTTGAATGATCGCTTGCGAGATGCAGTAGGTTCGAAGTGAAAAGGTAAAAATCGATTCCTTCGAGACTTTATTCCTCTTTTGATTTTTCAGCTGAACCCAATCATCAGACAAATAATACTGGCAGTCCCGATCATAAACTAAATCCTGAACCTTACAATCCATCACCCTTCCCAAAATCGAGGTGCTAAAAACGGTATTGAACTTGGCTTTCTTTGAGACTTTCTTGAGCGCTTGGGTTAACAAGCTAAAGTCAAACTCAGCCCCGATGATCAGGAAGCCAGCTTCATCAAAGGAGATTCTGGCTTTGAATTGATTGACAAAGCAGATCAGGGAAGCATAGGAGTCTGAGACAAAAATTGCCCGAGAATCTTCTGAAAGGTTGAGTGTAGAAATCCCTCTTGAAGCCTGTTTATTCCGGTAAAGGCTCAGGATTTCAGCATCCACTTTCCTGCCTTGCTCATCAAAGAAATCAAAAACGATCTGGCCCGTTTGATCCTGATGGGCAAACTTGGAAAACAGGCCTTGAATAGCCTTATCCACTCCCTTATAACTCAAAATATCAAAGGTCTCTGTCAAAGCCATTGTCATGTTCGAAGCGTTTTCTTGGGTTCTTTCCCTCTTCCGTATCGATGCTGTTTAGCCGTTTGATGGCATTGATATCAAAGTCGTCCCTAACCGATTTTGGGAGTGAGGAATCAGCTGAAATTTTGGAATATTCCTCCTTGATGTTGTTCAAATCCCGGATTGCATCTCTGTCATTTGGATTTTTAGAAATCCGTCGCTCCGTCTGCTTTTGTACCTCCTTGATGGCCTGAAGGTATCCTTCGCTATAGGCTTTATCCTCCTTGCTTTGCTTTCCGAGCAATTTCTGAACACCGGTAATCAATAAGTAGGATACCCCTCCATCCAGCAAAACTGAAAGGACTAAGCCGGATTTATTTGATCTGAGGCCCTTTGGAGCAGATGGCGAAAGTTGAAAAGCTGTCCCATCTGCCAACAGCACCGTTTCCCCTTCCTTGTATTTCTTCTTTTGCTGTGGATCGAGTTCTTGCCCATTGACTGATTGAGGGGCTTTGATGTCACGGGGATTGTAGGAAAGAAATTGTTTGGTTTGCTGATCGTACTCGATGATTTCGGTCTGAATGTTCCCTTCTTTATCCACATAGCTTTTCTTGATGTTGGCCAATTCATTTCGAACCAGCAGATTCCGCTCATTGTCATTCAAATTGGGATGTGAGTTTGGTTCCCTATAAACCGGATCAATCCGCAAGGCGGGATTACCATCTTCCCCCCTTACTATGGAAAGTCTTGCCGGTAATTTTTCGATGAAAATATCCTTCCCTTTCAGGTCGGTCAATTCCACGATATCGGTCATTCCGCCATTCTTCAGGGCGTTGACATCTTTTTGAGGAATGGTAAATTTTCCGTTTTTGATGACTCCGAAAATCTCCAAATCCTTCATCGGTAATACATTTTGATTTGCCATGTTGCTTACTTTATGGTTTTGATAAATAAGTGATTGCCTCTTCTTTGGTCGATAGCCTTGAGATCAATTGAATGAATAAGATTGGATTGACATATTCCCTTCCCTTTTTGATACTCAAATGCAGATGATCGCCAGTAGCTCTTCCCGTACTTCCCGAAATCCCTAGGATTGTGCCTGGTAAGACACGCTCTCCCTTTGCTACAAAGGATTGAGAAAGGTGACCGTAAATCGATTCATAGTTGCCGTGTTGAACCTTGACAAAAATTCCCAAAAACGGATCATTGCCTACTGACAATACAGTTCCATGGAGCATAGAAAGCACTTTTGAACGGTTGGTTTTAAGATCGATTCCCCGATGAAATTTCGTTTCTCCGGAAAATGGATCGGATCGGTAGCCAAACCCTGAAGTCAGAAAAAAATCCTCCAAGGGAAGGGATGCCAACAATAGCTCCTCCCCATGTTCCAAGGCTAGTTCCTGTTGGGACAAAGGAGGAATTTCAGACACTTTCGCTTCTTGCTTGAATTCAAAAGACTTGATCACGTTCACTGAAGTCATTTCCTTTCGAAATTCAATGGAATTGAATTGAGGAAATGCCTGGTGAGCAAATAGAAGAAGTATGATCGATAGGTTCCTTTGCATGATTCCAATGATTTAATCTATCACTGCCATTTCCCTGTGCTTTTCAATAATCTCAGTAACCTGTCGGTGGATTTTCTCAAAGTGCTTGGTCAGGATCTCTTCCTTTTTTCCTTTGAAATCATAGAATTTCGGAGTGGTTCTATAGGAGTTTTCTTCCTGCCTGATCTCCCTCATATCCAAATTGACCCGGCAATGGACGTTTGAGGTTTTGTATTTTCCGTCAAACTGAGTTCCTTCTGTGGCGATAATTCCCGCTATTTCCCCGGTGTGCATGGATGCAATTTTGCCCGCAGGAATCAGTGGATCATATCGCTCACTATACGAAATCGAAGTTTTATCCCGATCAATCGAAACGCTTTGCCCCAGCTGCTTTCGCTTTCCAAACATCATCTCCAACCAGGACAGCGTGTCCTTATGGCGAACGGAACCACAAAGGACATTTCCGATCACCGAGGTCATGGTCGAAGCCGTATCTTTTCCCTGAAGCTGGTTTAACTGGGGCAGTTCCTGAAGACCTAGCAAAACCGCCACTTTATTACTTCGGGCTGTAGAAATCAGGTTCTCGATTTTGTGGATGTAAAAAGTCGGCGCTTCATCCGCTATCAAAGCGGTTGGCAAATTCCCTTTGGTATTGATCAATCGGGTCAGCCGGTTAATGATCACCGAATAACAGGTGCCTGTGATGCTCTGCGTTTCGGTACTGTTGGCAAGGACTAGAATGGAGGGGCTATTTGGATCCGAGATTTTGAGGTCGAAATCATCCCCACTGAAAACCCAAGCTGTTTCTTTGGTATTCAGTCTGGAAAGGAAAATCTTCAAGGTACCAACCTGCCCTTCCAACTGTCTGTAAACCTTCTTTTCAAAAGCACTTCGAAAAGGAGATACCATGGATCTGAGTTCGGGATATTTGGTCAGACAGTTGAAAATATCCTCATAGTCTCTGTTGAGAAAATCCAGCACATGGGCGAATGTGGAATATTTGCCTTCCTCGTATCGAGATACAAAAAAGATACAGGCGGAGAGAAAGTTGATGGCCGATTGCTCGAAAAACTTATCTGCTCCTCCTGTGGAATCGGATTTTTGAAGGGATTGAAAAATCGCTTCTGCGGTTTCCGAAGCATTGGCCACCGTCTTCAAATACCTTCTGTTGATCGGATTGATCCTTCTGGAATATTCTACCTCGTCCAGATTGATCACATGGAATTTGAAATTTGGGTTTTTCTTTTTGTCCTGAGCTTTGAGATAGTGGAAGTAGGCAATTTGAGCCAAATCAGGAAACTTAAAATCGTAAAGGCACATGGTGAATCCCTTCCCAATCATCTGTCGGATAAAGGGATTGATAACCCCAAATGACTTTCCCGAACCTGGGGTTCCGATCACAAAAGTCCCTCTGAATGGATTGACCAAGTTGATCCATCCTTTTCGGACTTTTCCCCTGAAATAGAACTTCATGGGAATGTTGACTGAATAGGGATTTTCGTTTTTTTTGATGTCTTGCATGAAAGATTCTCCTTCGATATTCCATTCATCTTTTCCCAGCCCAGATTTGATCAATTTCGAGACATTGTCCAAGGAGGTATGGATCAAAACAGAACCTATAAATAATGACAGGCTATACCCCAGGTCTTGAATGGAAGTGAGGTCAAAGACCAAAAATGAATCTTCCAGCGTGTAGAGATAGATCGATCCAAAGAACAAAATCAGGCCGATTGCCAAGGGAAAAATGATCTGATTCCTCGGGTTTAAATCCAGGTTCTTTCTGGCGACAGTCCCGATTGCTGAAAGGCAAATCGCTATCAAAATGGCCACTTTGCCAAGAAGCACGTTGCTGTAAATCTTCAGGTTTTGCAGCTTTTCAAATAGAGGAAAAAGAAATCTTCCTACCCCATCCATGGCCAAAAACTGTGGGGCATAGACAAACATCAGAATGTCCAGAAACACCATCAGGTAAACAATGAATTGAAAGGTCGCGTGAAGGCTTTTTAATTCTCTTTTTTCATTCATGGCAAAGGCTCAGTTGAAGGGAAAAATCATTTTTAAAGTGTGTCTGCCGCCAAAAGGTCCGCGTACTTGATCTCCAAGGAGAGCGTTCTTCCACTGATTTGGGATTCGGAAAGCTCGATGGTGAAAACCTTTGAATTGGGGAAGGTGAACTTTTTGAACACGTAGATATTGCGGTATTTCTTCTCAAAGCTCTCCGGAGTAAAAAGCTGGTATTCAGGCTCTATCTCAATGGATTGGACATTGGTTGCTTTGACAATTCGTTTGTCCTCGATCTTAAACCTCAACTGGTCCAGGTCAAATTTGAGATTGGTCTTGTTGATAAAGGAGATGTCCAAAAAGATGTAATCGTCCACCGTGTAGATACTGTTCACCTGACCGGAAACCCCATACTGACTACTTTTGGTGATCTTGTCCTTCTTCTTCTCTTTGAATGCTTCTATGGAGAAATACCGAAGCTCTTGGTCGCTCATGGGGATTTTACCGACCTCCAAGGGATTGGTATTGATCGGAAGAATTTCGATTTGAGTCTTGAGCTGCCGCTCATCATGGGCATACCATAAATCGTACTGAGCGATGAACTTCTGCCCGATAATGGTAACTACGCCCAAAGACTTATTGTATCCATTGAGGTTGGAAACACTGTCCCGGATGGCTTTTACCCGAAAAACACTCTCCAAAGGAATATCCCCGATCATATTATCGGTCGAGATATCCACATATTGAATGGGTTCGGGAGAAAGAAAGTGTAACGAGATTTCCTCGTCGATATAGATCTTGGGAAGTTGGCTTTTCAGCAGCGTTCCGTTTTGCTGGGCATAGCCCGAAATGGATATCGCCCAAAGGATTAAGGTTATAATCTTTTGTCTCATGGTAAGTCAGTTTTGATTTTGGATCATTTTTCCGTCTTCCTGCAATTCGTGGGTATCGATCAGATAGACAGAGGTTCCATACTTGATATTGGCCTTGTTCTTTTTGATGGATTTGGAAACGGCTTGGGATGTTGAGGTGAACATTCGTTGGAGCGCAGACATATACAGTTGACTCAATTCGTCTGAGTTTGGCTGCATGGTCAGATTCATTCCCCCGGTGGTATTTCCTCCGAGTTCTTTGGAGAATTCCCGAAAGGCACTGGCCGGGACATACAGACCCTCCATCCCATCAACGTCATAGATGGAGAGTTTAATCGGGAAGATTCGATCATTGATCATGACCGAAGAAATGGTCAGTTTCACCCGCTGCGCTTCATATCCGGAAATCAAGGCATAGAGATAAGTGCCTCTGCCCACAATGGCATTTCCGATCAGGATATCATCTAAAAGTCGGATTCTCAATCTAGCTCCTAGGGTACCACTCTTGATATCCTGGTCAATGATTGCCTCGATGAACTTTCCTTTTTTTTCTCTAGTGACGGTATTGAATAAGGTTGCGGCCCCCTCTGACTTCTGGACTCGATAAACCACGTTTTCGGTCTCATTTGCTACGGGTTGACTCTCCTTTTCTTTTTGCTGTAGCTCTCGATAATTTGGATCATTCGCTTTGGAGATGGAGTCTATTACCGCCATTTGAGCTTTGAATAGCTCCATGGGATCTTCGTATCGGTTGACGGGAACTTGGGTCTTTTTTCCTTCCAGCTGATTGATGGCATTCAGCAATTCTTCATCTTCCTTGGAAAAGCTTTGCTGTCTGGAATGTTGTGGCAAAACAGTTGGAATTGGATTCCCTGCATCGGGTTTTTCCGAGTACAGACCTGCGCTTTTTAAAGCGTTATCTATGGAATCCAGCAGCCTTTTTTCTTCCTCGTTATACAGCGTTTTAATTTGGCTGGATTCTTCTACCTCGAGCTCCAAGCCTTTGATAGCCGTGTATCCATCATTTGCCCTTTTATAGGTTTCCCTGGAAGCATCCAATTTGGAATCAAGCGGTTTTTTCTGGATCTGTTCCGATACCTTGCCAATCTCGGATTGGATTCCACTAAGCCCCTGAACAGGCTCAGCCGGACCGTCTTTGCTGAAGGATTTATAGCCGTAAAACAGCAAGCACAAAAACGGGAGCATGATAATCGGCAGGATGTATTTGGGTTGTTTGAAGTCAATTTTCATGGGAGTGGTTGTTAAAGTATTGCAGTTGCTCAATTGCTTTTTCCAGATAGGCTGAATCGGTCTTTGAAATGGAATCCTGAGCGATAATCCGTTCTATTTCAGACTTTAACTCTGCCATTTTCGCAGCCCTTAGTGTCAAATCCTGTAAGGCTGAAAATTCATTTGAAAGCTCCCTCGGGATGACCTTTAGCTCCTTTTTGAAATTTTCAGCCTGATTCTCAGGGGAAGGTTTCAGCACAAAAAAGGTCAGGATGAAAGATGCTACGATAAGAAGGAGCATGACACAAAAAATAATTTTGGCATATCGATCCATCAACCCTTTCAAATGGCCGTTTACTCCTGCCAAGTGAGGATAAAGCTCATTTTTCAGCTCTTGGAATAGGGTAGTTTCCCGATCCTTAGAAGGTGTTTTTCGAAACATTGCTCAGATCTTTATTTTCAATGGTTTTCCAATTCGTGATCAATACTCCGTGGCTGTTATTTTCACTTCTCGGGATATCGATCAATTCACCTTCAGTGATGATCGATCGGGTGATTGTGGCACTTCTTCGATCTATCTTTTGCTTACCGTAATACCGGAATCTATTCTGATCCAGGACAATGGAATCCGTCTGGATGGAAAGCACAGAACTTGAAGAAAGAATGGAATTGAAGTAGCCCTTTTCTTTCAGGTTATTGTATTGGCCGACTCCTGTCTCATCCACGAAATACATGGCCCTGCTCATCTGATATTCGATGTGCTTATCATCGGGAGTCAGGTTGAAAAAAAGGCTATGGAATAAGTCCACGGCTGCTTTGTACTCAGCTGGCCTATTCATTTGCATATTGGCCTGCTTGGCCAAAATGGGAATATCATTATCCAGGATATAAATGGACTGCCTAGCATTGGCTACCTGTTTATAAGCGTAAACCGAAACAAATCCACAGATAATGATTGAGGTAAGCAGGCTTCCCAAGGAAAGAACCGTAGCCAATCTGATTTTCGACTCAATATTTTGGATGATCATGGTTAGATTAGTTTAGCTCTTGAAATTGATTTTGAAGCAGAAGACCCCATCCTTCCGGCGGTGGTTGCTGCCGAGGAGATTCCTGAAGTGGAAATGATCCAAGTGGAAATGGAGGGCACGGTAGTAATGGCAATGGCACTGACAAAAAATGCAACTATCACCAGCCCGAAACTCAAAAAGCCATTGGATGCCAGCCAAGCCATTTTTTCAAGTCGATCCGCTCCGCCACCGGTTGAAAGCAGGTACTCGTACTTGTCAATTTCGACCTCCAAGGCGTATTGCTGGAGTCTTCCTGTGATGTAGAGAATCAAATAAGCCACTCCCACATAAAGGTTGACAGAAACAAACCTGGCTATCCAAGTCGTGAACGCATCCCGAAAAGCTGGAAGAATACTCACTACCACTGAAAAAGGTCCGAGTATCACCAAGACTGTCGAGTAGATGATCTGCAACATGAAAATGATATAGACACACACTCTCAGAATCCATATGGCCACCAATTCGATGATTTGGGTAGCGAGAAGCTGAAGGCTGGTTTGCATCCTGATTCGCATTTGGACAATAGGAGCTAGAATCTGATCGGAGAAAAATCCTTTCACCCCATCCACAATCACCGTCCCCAAATCCTTATCGGATTCCTGCGCCTGTTCCGATGCCATCTCCGTCACTGCCTGATATTCCACTAGCTGATCGGCCATCTCGATCATGTAGGCGGCGCGGTCAAGCCGCAACCCATTATTGATATCGTTTTGGGTCCCGAAAAGCGCTTCCGTTTTGGCTGCGATCAAATCGGTGGGAAAAGCGATGATCTGGCAGAAAATTGGCCACCACATCAGAAGAATCACCAAAGCAAATGGCCTCAGGAGGGGCATAATTTCAAGCTTCTTGTCCCCCGCCATCATTTCGTAGCATTTCAGACTGAAAAAAATCAGCATGAAAATACAGGCCAAGGTCTGAGCATCTCTCATGAAAGGATCTGAGTGTGCAAAGCCATAATCCCTCATTTCTTCAAAGAAGGTCATCACTCCTCTGTCATAAATGCTGTTTCCCTGCAAATAGCTTATGGTCTCCTTGTACTGGTCATGGTTGGCCGATTGTGCAAATCCGGAGATGGATACCCCAAGGAAAATTGATAGTCCTGTGATCAGCTTCTTCATTTTATCCCTTGGGTTTGATTAGCAATTTTCTTGGCTCTATCCTCCTCGCTTTTTGGATCTGAAAGGATGATCTCTCCGCTGATTTTTCGCTGGTTCAACTTTCGGAAGGCAAGCATATTGGAAGACATATCCAGCTTGTATTGCCACTTTTTAAGGACATCTCTCATTTCGAGCATGATTCTGTGATACATCAGAATCCGTTGCCCTCTTTCCATATCCAGGCTTTTGGCAAACTCATATCGTTCTGAAAGCGAAGCCATGTTGTTTAAATACCATTGATAAGCCCCGTGATCAGTCATGTACTGGATTACTTCTGCAGGAACGCCATGAAAAGCTGTGGCTTCAGGACTTTCCAATGGCTTCAACTCCCGCTTATAATAGAATTGGATTAGCGGATCTGCTGATGAAAAAGCGCCTGAAATACGGGCGATCTCAGCTCTTGCCAAGTTCTTGACCGTATCTGAGTGCTGCTTGTAGTAGTTCGATGAAATCTGCATGGCTGCTGCCAATCCCAGCCTTTGAGTCTGTTCACCCCTTGGAGATAAAGGCCTTCTGTCTAGATCAGGGTAATTGGGATGCAAGCCCCAGGTGATATACCAAATCGGATTCGTTGGGATTCCAAGGAATCTTTTGGGTTCGGGATAGAATTTATCTTCATCCCATTGCTTAAAGACCATTCGTTCCTGCTGAGCGAAAATCGCTCTATCATGGATGGGAATCTGTCCATAGCTGTGAATACAAACAGAAAAAAGTATCAAAATTGGGAGAGCTTGCTTCATCGGGTAAGGATTTTATGTTTGAGAATGATTTCATTGATCAATCCTAAATCACGATTGATATAGGTCTGGTAAGGATTGAGAGATCGGATTACCCCATTGGTCTTGGCCCAGTAGATGCTGTTCTTTGCAGCCAGTACCAAGGCAAGAATTACCTGTAATTCCTTTTGAACCGAATCAAGTAGCTCATCCCGGACATTGTAATTCATCAGGAGATTATCGCCTTCTTTGAGAATCAGGGAAGAAACTTCCGTGGCTAGATTGAGACTGCGTTTTTTCGCCTGAGCGGTGTATTCTTCCACAAAAAGAAAAAGGATGGGATTATCTCCTGCCAATTGGAAAGCCTCTGCGGAAATGGAGCTAATATCCAATACCGTCTCAGCGATCATCCTTACCTGAATTGCATCCTTGAACCCCTCATTGATTTGGGTCAGGGAATTGACAATCATGGTTTGAACCAGTGCTAGGCTGGATGAATTGAGAATGATATCATCGGTGTTTTGCCTGATGATATCCAAGGTTTGGTGATACCCTATTTCACTTGCATTTCGTACCGCAGCATTGGCATTGACTATCGAAAAATGCTCTCTGTCAAATACTACGGTCTGCCCATAGGATTCAAGAACCGCGAAACAGCTGAAAAGTAAAAGGAGATTCTTCATCGGGTTAGGGTTTTGGCGTTTTGAATAATTTCTTCTACCAAAGCCATTTCCGTTGCCACATACTGTAGGTAGGGATTGACTCCTTGCTTCCTTTCCAGATAGTGTTGAAGTGATTTGGAAACGGTATAGGAAAGTCCATTGATCTCCCTCAACTCATCCAAAATGTGTTGGAAAAGGATTCTTCTTTCGGAAACTTTCATCTGGTTGACCACTCCGATACTTGCCGATAGGCCAAAGAGGTAATTCAACAATGAATAGGATCTTTCGACGAAAACCTTTTCAGACTCTACCGCAAAAAGTACTAACTCCGGATTTTGGCTACAGTAGAAAACAATTTGCTGTTGGTTATCAATAATGGAGTTGACCAAGGGCTCAGCCGCAGAACCAATTCCAAAAGCATCAATAACAATCGAGAGTTTGGCGAATCGGTCTTGAACGGCCCGGTATTTCTCCTTTACCGACTTGACCAAATTGGTATTGACTTCCTCGTTGACCGCGTTCCTTCCTTGATTTTCCTTCGCCTGTTTTTGAAGGTTGTATTCAGACTTGGACTCCTCAACCAGCTGGTGGAGAAGAGCCACATTGGTTTGGGCAAAACTCACCTCAAGGGTTGCAATCAAAATGAAGGAAAAAAGCCAAAAAGATTTCATCATTGCAGGGTTTTGGCTTTTCTGGCTATATCCTGCGCAAGCTGGATATCCACGTTGATGTAACCTTGGAAAGGATTTAATGCTCTTACAAATCCTTTCATCTGAGCGAAATACATGGCTCGATACATTCCATAAGAGTAGGATCGCAGGATGACCATTTCAGTCAAAATCTGATTGATCAACTTGGACCGCTCACCTGCATTCATGAGGTTGTTTTCTCCTCCCTTCAACACAAAAGAACTGACCTCCAAACCCAAGGAAGTTGCCCTTTGCTGAAATAGGGTAGCATTCCGCTCGGCAAACAGGAGTAAAGCGGGATTCTCCCCTGCCAAGTCCATCACCTGACTGAGGTCACTGGAAATCCCGGTGGCAATTCGTGCGATTTCCTGAACGTTGGAAAGATTGGTTAATATCGAACTGACCTCAGAAAGTCCCTTGTAGATTTTGTCCTGCATCGTATTGACAATGGTCAGGTTTCCTGTAATCGCGAGCTGTCCCCGCTCAATCAAAGTCAATCGTTCATTGGTGGCATTCAGCTGGGAATTGATCACCGCAGAATGTGCCGCCGTTGCTCCTGCTACCGCAGGATCCACATAGACAGTCTGCCCAAAAGCAGATCCCGAGAGGATCAGAAATGCGAGTAGGTTCAATGTTTTCATCATGGTCTTGGTTAAAAAGTTGCAGTTAGTGTTTCTCTTGTCGGAGCCCCTTGCTTGTTGACTTCACTGAAAAACTCATGTAGGGTTAGCTCAGAAGCTTTGAAATCTTCGACAAAAGCGTCCAATCCCATTTGGTATCCTCCAAAAGCTTGGATATAGATTTCGATGGCTGATTTTTCGGGCTTTTCCGTGGTATAGGTCAGGTATTGGTACAAGGATACTTCCACCCCATATACCTCACCGGCAGATCCTCTTCGGATATAGACTTCCTTGAATCTTCCTCGGCCCTCATGATTATCCAGCTGATTAATCGTAAAAATCTTCTTCCTTTCATTTTCATTGATGGAAAGCAGAGAGGCGATTTGGGAATAATTGTCTTTGAACTTGGTTTGATCCAAAAGACAGATGGTATCCGAATTATTGATAATGCTGTCTTTGACCACCGCATTTCCAATAATATCTCCCAGCTCTTGGGTTACCACAATGGCTTCCCCCCAGAATTTTCGGACTGTTTTATAGAGATATAAAATATAGCTTGCCATGAGCGGGGAGGCGATGGCCTTCCAAGCCTCTTCGATGATGAGTGCTTTCCGGTATTTGGTTCGGAACCTCATTTTTTGGATGAAAACATCCATGATTATGAGTGTTACAATCGGGAAAAGCACCTTGTGCTCCTTGATGCTATCAATCTCGAAAACCACAAATGATTCGGTAAACAAGGACTGGTCAACTTCCTCATTGAGCAGGTTTTCAAACTCACCTCCTTTGTAAAACTTCTTCAGCACAAAGCGGAACTCTTCAAGTTCAAATCCGATGCTTTCACGCTCTTTGATTTCGGGGATTTTCTCCAAAGCGAATTCATAAAAGCTGTTGAAGCAGAGTCGGTCGATTTTACTATCTCCCGAGAAAAAGGAAGAATAGTAGGCCGAAATGGTACTGGAAATAACATCTGCTTCGACCTGAGAGACTGTTCCTTCCGCTGTCTTCCACAAAAGGGAAATCAGAGTCAGGAGATAGTCTTTCTTCTCGATGTTGTACTCTTCTTCAGTAATGGAAAAAGGGTTGGTGGTTATAGGCTTTTCCTCGGTGTAAGTGATGTATTTCCCTTGGTAGTATTGGCAAAGTCCAGAATACGAGTGGCCGGTATCGACAATGACCACATCCATGAGCCATTTAGGATTGGTTCGCTTATTCCACATGCAATACTGCTCGATCAGTGCATTCATAAAGAATGATTTCCCCGAACCGGAGGGACCCAATACAAACTTGTTTCTATTGTTGATCCGATTGGTTTGCATCGGCAAATCAGCCGGATCAATCTTCAAAGGGATTCCTTGCCTGTCCGTAAATCGGATCTGGAATCCGCTTATCTCATCCTTATTCAGTGACTCTTTTAAGAGAAAACAAAGGGCAGCATCCGAGGTCGTCAGAAAGAAATCATAAACTTTCAACTCAGCAGTATTGCACGGAAGCAGTGTCCTGAAAAGCTCCAGTTGGTTATAGGAATTTTTGTTGGCAACAATACCCTGTTGGAAAAGGGAGGACTCTACATAATTACTTGCTCCTTGGATATGCTCCTTCTTAGCGGAAACAACCACATTGAAATGACAATTGACCAAAAGCTGATTGTGTCTGGCCACGTCTTCCAATAACCTGTCGATATCTTCCACACAGATATTATTGGCTGGATCAGGTATCCCAGAATGGCGCTTTCGCTTCAATTCCAGCTTGTTCAGCGTTGCTTTCTGCTCAATGATTTCAATGACCTGGTTATAAACTATCGTCTGGAAATTAGGGACATCGAAGAGGAAGGCCATATTATCCACCGGAAACCCTTTTAGGTTATCCTTGTCGTTACGCTCCAAATGGGTGGTTACTTTTTCCGGAAGTTCTACTTTGTCGGTATCCACCAAGGTGATCGACCGAAACGCTCTTTCTCCGCTTTCCACCTGGCTTTCTTCGGCAAGCAGGTTGTCCAGCACAATCTTTTCCTCATGGAAATTCATGCTGAGAATCCGTTTTACATATCGGTCAGTCTCAATTTTTGAGAGTGCTTCTGCCTTGATTCCCGCGCGTTCAAAAAGATCGGTTACCTTACCCAATGTCTGGATAAAATCCATGACTGACTTTTGACTGTATCTGCCTTTTGCCCGTTTGGTAATCACCAAAAATGTCTTTAGCGAAGTGTATTGCCTCCCCTGGAAATGGTCATCATACTTTCGCTGTAGGTATTCTGTTGAGAATGTTTCGCTGTAAGCCTTTCTTGAAAAAATGTCCTGCTTTTGGATCAAATGCCCTTCACCCAATATTTTGATCAGGTTGGTGTATAGCTGGTGAAAGGAATCGTATTTGGAAGAATCCGCTGAATACTGCAAGACTAGATTGTCCAACCCAAGGATGATTCCAAAGTCACCCTTCAGATTGAATAGACAATGAAAACCATGGATCTGATCTTCAATCCCCAGATAGGGAAGCTTAAATTCATTCCTTTTTTTCCCAAACATGATTACTTCGATTTTAAGGATGTAGCGATCTGAAATACCCCTTTGTACCTTGTTTTGCTATGCAGGCCTTTTTTCTGCTGCTGAGAGGTGATGAAAAGTCCGGTTGTCATGACAATTAGAGTAATTACCCCGCCTAAAACCATACTGGTTAAGCTTCCGATTAATCCTCCCGAGACGACCGCGATAACTAAGGAAGCGACTCCCCATCCGATGAATTTTCCCTGAAAACCCCGATATATAAGAGGCTTTTGAAGCCCCTTATATATCGGAAATTGCTTAGCCATCAGACACCGAAAAACGCTTTGATGATCACACTGACCAAGACTAAAAACAGGCAGGAACCACCCCATCCCATCAATTCTTTATTGATGTCCTGATCACCGGAATTCCATTTGATGTAAACCCGTACCCCTCCGATCAGCCCGACTACCGCTCCAATTACCAGACATAGGCTGGCCACGGGATCCACATAGGCGAGTAGAGAAGATTCGGCAGCGGTGATCCCTTGAACACCTTGAGCATTGGTTGTTGTGGTTGCAAGCATCGCAAACAAGGCGCTTGCGATCATTTTTTTGGTTTTGTTGAACATGGTTTTCATAGTTTATTGAGAAAATATTGATTTTGATTTTGCTTTAATAGGTGTGTCAAGTCAGTGGAACAGCATATAATCCGCTGAGAAAAAAGCCCATGGTGGCCAGGAATAGACAGGCTCCAAACCAACTGATGACCTGAACATCCACCTGATGCCTTCCCATTTGCCAGTTGTTGTAAACCCGAAGACCTCCAAGTAATCCCGAGACTGCGCCAACCACAAATGAGAGTCGGGAAAGAGCCACATAGAAACTCTTCATATCGGTCTCCACCTCCTGAAATTTTGAGACTCCTGGAGGGGATTGGCCATAAGTCTCTGATCCCGACATATGGAAAAAGAAGGAGATAAGACCAAGGAGAATAAATCGACGAAGGGCTTTCATGAGAACACGACTTTCTTTTTCATTTCAATACTGCCTTCCTTGGCCAGGACAAAGAGGGAATTGAGCGTAGTCACTCCTCCTGTAGATTTGACCGGGCTGGGATCGTTGATTTCAAATTCGATTTCCTCTGAATCCTCCTCGTTGTTGACCCATACTTCTGTCGAGGAAGCCGATTCTGTTTTGGACTTTATAGGTTCAAGCACCGGGTCATTATCCTCAATCACGGTTGGGTTTTCGTCAAACTCATTGAGGTCCGTCTGGAAGGTGTAGGCATTCCCTGCCGACACTTCTGAAAGTTGTGGTTTGCGCATAACATCGATGACGACATTTACTGCATAGTACACCACATAGAAAAGGGATAGGTATAGAAAGAAGTCTGTCCAGCTCATGGTTATAGTTTTTGTATGGATTGTTTGATTTCGTTGACCAGTTCCGGATTGTTTTCCAGAAAGTCCCAGCATAGGAAATTCACAAAAGAGGTCACGTCCACTCCAAAAGTGGGACTGAGTAGTTTCAGGACTTCTTCTGTTCGAGTGTCCATCCGAATCAGCCTTTTAGAATCTCCCGTTACTTCAAAATCCTTTATGGCATTTATCAGCTTATTGATTCCACGACTTCTGGTTTTGGCAATCACTTTTCTTTTGGACTTTACTGAAGGCTTCACCTCAATTTCTGGCAATACCAAATCTGCCCTTACCCCTTGGACAAGTTTGCTTATGTAGTCTCCGTTTGCCATGGCTGATCTGCTTCTATGTGGTCATCAAATAATTTGTTGAAAATGGGATCCAGGATAGGCACGAGCGATTCGGGAGTGTAAGTGGTAGTCAGTCTTTGGAAGTCTATCCGATCCGATACCGGGGAGGTCAACTCACCAAATTGTCCAAGTGCCTGGTTGACGCTCTCCAAGGTTTCGTACTTGACCGAGGTTTTGACTCTGTTGGGGATCAGGATGATCCGGCTTTCAGGATTCACCTTTTTGACCACGTAGCAAAACTCAAAGGTGCTGGTGACGCTGTACTCGTCATAGCAAAATGGGCAGATGATCAATTCAGACTCCTTAAGTACCGGTACCAGATTATCGTCATCCATTCTACCGGCAAGGTCAATGACGGTGAGAATTTTGGGATCTTGGGCAGCTCGCTTCTTAATGGATTTGAATCCGGGAATATTCGAAAGCTCGACTTCATACAACTTCTCATTTTCCAAGAGGTCCGAATTGAGGTACTTGTTGTAAAGCGACTGCTGAAAGTCCATATCAAAGACTTTCACCTTTCTTTTCCTTTTCTGGACGGCAAAATTTGAAAACAGCACCGCTAGGGTACTTTTTCCCACTCCGCCTTTTTGGTTTGCAAATAGAATGATCATGGCCTTCTCTTTATCTGGTGATTTCATTTTCTCCCTTTCGCTTTTTGCTTCTTTTCCTGCCGTGCACTGCTTCATCATCGATGTCATTAGCGATGTTGAGCACAGGGGCCAAGTCAAAAATCCCTTGGCTCTGTCCCTCCCCATTGGCTTCTCTTTCTTGGAAATATTGCCGTAATGCCAATTGCTGCTCGGTGGAAAGAATGTCGCTGGCCGCGATATCTCCTTGGACTGTTCTCAGGAAAGAATTCCCATCCCGATTCTCCAGCTTCAAAGCGTGGTGCTCCAAGCCTTGCCGAACGGTCGAAAAATCATTGAGGGCAGATTGCAGCTTTACTTTTGCCTCGATCAAATCGAGAGGCTGATCCTTAGCTGACTTCTGGGATTGATAGGATTTACATTCACCTTCCTTCTCAAAAAATCGCTGAATCGGAAATACCTCACTTCCCTTAAAAATGATCTTGTTTGCATGATCAATCAGGGAATATCCATAGGGCCTTTTTCCATCTTTGCCATGGAACACGAGCTGTAGCCCAAATTTGTCCCGGATAAAATCACAGAGATCTGAGCGATACCCGGTTTGGTTTCCTTTTTTGCCGCCAGGTTTAGGTTCAAAAAGACAAGTGGGAAGGGTTTGGTAAACCTTGGAATACCGATCCAAAATCGCCTTCAGCTGATTGGCGCGATCCTTATCTAATTGATAGGACTGGATCTTTTGGTTGAACTCTGAAGCAGGAATATGGCCTTGTACTGAACCATACTTGATCAATTCAATTTGCTCGCCCTTTTCCCGCACTTTGAATCCCAAATTTTCCAGGAACAGGAATCCTTGGGCTTTGGTACTGAAGCGAAACTCCATCAAGTTATCCGCAGCCTTCACTGCTTCATGCTTGGGATTGAGTCTCATGATCTCGTTGATTGCTTCTTGTGCCCTCAGCTTTTCAAATGAATCACTGATCTTTTTGCCTTCTCTGTCGATCCTCGATGACACAATATGGACGTGGTTATTGGCGGTGTCCTTGTGAAAAACGATCAAAAAGGGATTGTCTCCATAGCCCATTTTATCAATCCACTCATGGGTAATATCCGTCAGCTCTTCTTTGGAATACTCCCTTCCCTTGCAGCTGATCATGGCATGAAACTGCTTATCCTTGACCAGTGTATTTCTGTTCGAATGCGCTATCAGGTAATTTCTCACCTCATTCGGACCTACACCTTTGGTGTCTTGCAAATACCCAAAATTTCGGAGCCTGGTTAGCTCTCCCTTTTCATTTTGGGTTTTGTTCGTGTTGTAAGTCACCCCATTGAATGAACTGGCGCTGGAAAGGATTTTAACTCTCATTTGATTGCCTGGTAGATTTGCTTCAAAAACTTGTTCATGAAATCCCGATGCTCAAGATGCTTGGCCATTTGGATTGTGTGACTCTTGAAAATCTCCGGGGAAATTTTGTCTCGATAGGTATTTGCATGCTTGGCCAGCTGGTTGATATTATTGTTCACCCTGGCCTGTTCAGCAACCACCTTATCGATTGCATTTAGGATTCCCTTGGTGTCAATGATCTTGATCGTGTCAGCGCTAAGCTTCATTCTGATCAAGTGACTCAGGGACACTCCAAGGGATCTACTTTCCTCCTTCAATCGGGCAAAAACATCCGGCTTTAACCGGACCGATACCCAAGAGAGATTTTCTCTTTTCTCCATCATGGCTACATGTTGATGGGGGTAAAGGATTGGATTCCTCAGGCAAAAAAAAATACCTAAAACTGCGTAAATGCGATAAATAGGCATATCTGCGTATATAGAAATCCCTATACGCAGATATACTTAGTCAACGGGTAAAGCCTAGAAAATCAGGATTATGAGTAGGAATTCAGGGCGTTGATCAGCTCAACTCGGTTTTTGCTGTCAGCTTTTTTAAAAATCGCCTGAAGGTGTTTGTTGACTGTTCTTTCTGAAATAAAAAGTACCTGGGCTATTTCTTTGCTGGTAAGGCCTTGGGCAACCTTCTCAGCCACTTCGCACTCTCTCTTGGTCAAACCAAATTCAGCGCATCTTTGCCCAAAAAATTCACTGGGATCAACCGGTAGTCTCAGGTCGGAATCATTGAGTTTTGCGAAGACCTTTCTGTTTTCGAAGATCATCTTTCGGATAAACAAAAAGGTAATAATGATGAAGCCAACATTTGTGCAAATCACTTCCACGAATTGGGTAGCATCGACATAGCTAAAAACCGGAAGCAATACCCAGGGCACCGCTGCAGAGTAAGTCAAAATTGCTTCGAGTGAATTTTGAGAACCTTCAAATTTCTTTCTTATACTGAGAAAAATGATCACGATCAGATAGATCGCATAAACCAAGGGGATCGCCAATCCATACCAAATGGTGGCCGGAAGGTCATCCAATAATGGAAGGCCGATACAGAAGAAAAGCAGAAATGGCGCTATCAAGAATATCCAGACTCCAACCCTGGCATTCCACCTCAAATCATCCAGCTCGAAAACCCGATAAAAATAATAGGGGAAATAGGCTCCCATCACAAACCCAGTCCCATAAGCCAGATTGATCTGCAAATTGATATCAATCGGAAGCTCAGGATCAGGAAACAAGCCTCCGGCGATATTGTAAATGATCAAGAGACCCAGGAGAATCAAGTAGTATTGACGATTCTTTTCAGCGGGATTTTGCAGATACAAAACCAACTGAGAAACAAAAAACAGCACCTCACAAACGACAAATATGAATGTCGCCAAGTGCATGTCAGTTCCAAACACTGTCATAGCAAATCCTTTCTGTAGAAGTAAAATGGGAAGCCAAATTGAGCGGATGATGCATACACTGAGAACCCGAAATTCTCATACCATTTAAAATTACGTTCCGTGGAAGTCTCCAAGCAAACAGGGAGCTTCTTGTCTTCAGCCATGTCAAGAACTGACTTGAGCAGCTTGGAACCCTCTCCTTTACCTTGGTTTTCCGGCTCTACACCGATAAACCAAACATAGAGAAATGGCTCTTTGGGCTGGACTGCTTCTATGCTGGATTCCCGTTTGAGGACCTTTGAAATTCTTGAAATTCCGATTCCCTGAAGCGCAAGTTTCAGATCCCAAACCCAAAGATTGAAAGGCTTTCGCTTTCGGTCAGAATACTTGATCAAGACACAAGATTTTCCGCTTTCGGATATATACACCTCTCCGTTTTCCAGACAGTTTGCCAAACTGTATTCCATCAGAATTCTCCTGGAAGCGGCCGATTTCCCGACTACAAAATCCACGGATTTATTGCCTTCAAAAGAATTTACTAAGATGTTAATGATTTTTTCTCGATCCTGTTCAATGAATTTTCTCATGGTTCAGTCATTTTAAATTTTACCGAGTTGCGAGGTTAAATCCCTCCATTTTGGATGATTCTGAGGAGAATCATCGGAATGGCAAGTGCGTGTTTGTGAAAAAAATTCGGCAGAATTTGTGTCACAAATACACAACTTGCAAGGAACACGCAAAAGGTTCTTCAACACATTTTTTCATTTTCACATGCTGAAAAAGCAAGATCAATTCTTCGACATCCCTCAAGGCCATCGATTCCCCACTACCGGAAAAAGGTGCCAAAATTTTTGGCTTTAGATAAAATGTGGCTCATTAATTAAACCAGAAGTAATCCTCACATCAATAGAACAAGGATATCAATATAATCCCTATATCGGTATTGTCCTATATATAGCTATACAGATATGTAGATATATAGAAAACCAATAATCACATTTCAAAATACATTTGTAAGTATATATTTGTAATAAGTGATCTGCATGAAATCGGCAAAAGGGAAAAAGGATTCTATCCAATTTCAAGATAGTTTTTGCTTGTGGTTGGCCCTGTGTTTAAGAAATCAAAGAATGAAGAAGTCTTGTAGATTATCCCAATTGAGCAATCCGAAAAGACCAATGGATAATTCCTTTTGAATATGTCCAAATATAAAAATATATGGTTTTGCTATATTATTGAAAAAATTAATCGTTTTAAAATCAGAATCATTCAGAAATGACTGAAAATCAACGCCTAAAAATCATCAGGAAATTCTTAAAGGAAACCCAAGAAGATTTCGGGCCTTCGTTGGGATTGACTCAGGCAGGATACTCTGACATAGAACGAGGCAAGAACAGCGTGTCGGGGAGAATAAAGATCCTTCTCAAAAGGGAACACAACATAAATTTGAGATGGCTAGAGACAGGAGAAGGTAAAATGTTTACTGCTACCATCGAGGATCGTGAAATGGATTCAGACAAACTGGGCAGCGAGCAGCACTTCTTTGAGCGGCTCCAATCCGAAATTGAGAGACTTCAAAATGAGGTAAAACGACTCTCTGCTGAAAATAACTCATACTGCGAATTGGTAAGATCAAAGAACCTGATCATCGAGAACTTGGAGTCCAGAATCAATCAAAAGTAAATACATTTTTATATAAATACTTTTTTATGGAAACACATTTTCATATCTTTAGTTAAACCAACTGAGCTATGAAGACTATCTCCATTATGAATCACAAGGGAGGAACGGGCAAAACCACCTCCTCTATCAACATCGGTGCTGGGCTTGCCAAAAAAGGTCTCAAAGTATTGTTATTGGATATCGATTCCCAAGCAAACCTGACTGAGGGACTGGGAAAAGGTGATCCTGAATTATCTGTTTATGATTCCATTCGGGAGAATAAAAAGTTACCGATCCTTAATGTCTCCGAAAACCTGGACTTGGTTCCCTCCTCCATCGATCTGTTGGGAGCTGAAATGGAGATTGTATCCAAAATTGGAAGAGAGCAAATCCTCCATAAACTCCTAAAGCCTATCCGCTCAGAATACGACTACATCATCATTGACTGCCCTCCTTCGGTTGGGTTATTGACCGTCAATGCCATGGTAGCGAGTGACACCATTTTGCTACCATTACAAGGAGAGTACTTTGCTTACAAAGGAGTGGACCGGCTTTTGGGCATAGTGAAAGAAGTCCGGGACAACCTAAACGATAAATTGGAAATCGGTGGAGTGTTTATTACCCAAATCAACCCAAACCGAATCCTGACCAAAACCATTGTGGAGAAACTCACCGAGGATCTCCAGGATAAAGTGTTCGACACCAAAATCCGAATCAACGTAGCATTGGCCGAAGCACAGCTGCAGGGACAAAGCATATTTGACTATGCACCAGACTCGAACGGAGCTAAGGATTATGAACTGCTGGTCGATGAAATTTTAAGCAAGTTAAACTGATAAAAATATGGCGAAGAAACTGAACGATCCTAGCAAGGGAAACAAAAACCTTGGCGCAAAACAAAGAGGTCTCGGAATGCTGATCAACCCTGAATCTGAGATACAACAAAAAGAAAAATCATCAAGCAAAGAGTTTGACACAGAAGATGTGAAAATCTACTCACTCCGGATTCCAACTGATATGTTCGATAAGTTAAAATATGAGATAGGTAGGGAAACCAAGGCTTCAATGAGAGATATGATTCTGACGGCGGTTGCTAAGCATTATGGGATTTAGGAAAAGGTTACTCCTTTTTGCACAATTAAAGCCACCTGAAAGGATGGCTTTGTTTCTTATGAAAGACTTTACGTTTTGCTTGATTTTAATACGGTTTTTTGAACAAAGACACGCACATGTAAAAAATTAATTTGTAGAAAAAGGCTAATCAAGCACTTCAGCCCTAATTACGTTTATACAATGTGGGAGGGGAGTGTTAGCCGAACTCTGTCCTTCCCTTCTCTTGGGGTAACCCAAGAGAAGGGAACTAAATAATTATTTTATTCCGCGTCCAAAACTAACCTCCCCTCAAATCTAATGGCAAACTGTTGGACTGTCAACCCCCAGTTATGGATAGGGGCCGTCCATTTCCGTTCGATCCTCTTTGCAGCAAGATACACCAGTTTCAGCAGTGCCATATCACTTGTGAAAGCCCCTTTTATTTTGGTGACTTTCCTAACCTGCCGGTGATAGCCTTCAACCGCGTTGGTGGTATAAATGATCTTTCTGTTGGGTTTGGTATAGGCAAAATAGGCACTAAGACGTTCCCAGTTGCTGTTCCATGAACGGACCACCACAGGGTATTTCTTCCCCCACTTTTCTTCCAGGTCCAACAGGGCAGACTCTGCCCCGTCTTTGGTATCTGCCCCATAGATAAGTTTCAGGTCAGCGGCAAGCTCCTTCTGCTCCTTACTAGCTACATACTTCAGGCTGTTGCGGATCTGGTGGACGATACAGAGCTGTACCTCAGCCTTAGGGAAAATAGAATGGATTGCTTCAGGGAATCCCGTCAGGTTATCTGTACAGGCGATCAGGATATCCTTTACCCCACGGTGCTGCAGGTCACTTAGGACCTGGAGCCAGAAGTTGGCCCCCTCACTTTCAGAAAGAAACATGCCCAACAGCTCTTTCTTCCCTTATTTGTTGATACCCAAAACATTGTACAGGGCCTTATGCCTCACCTTACCATCTTCCCGCACCTTGAAGTGCATCGCATCAAGCCATACGATACAATATACATCCTCTAAAGGACGGCTCTGCCATTCTTTCACCTTTGGGACCACCCGGTCTGTAATCCCGCTGATCACTTCGGTGGAGACCTCTGTATATACATCTCCCGGATATGGGCTGATATATCCCACATACTGCCTCCCATGCCATACAGGGCGGATCTGGTCTTCCAGACTGTCGGCTAATATGCGCTGCCTTTTTTTCACTATTTTAGGCTCAAAGCCACTTTTTCGGTCCTGTGGGGTCTCGATCGTTACTTCTCCCAGGTTACTCTTGACAATCTTGTTGCCCGTGCCGTTTCGCTTGTTGCCCGATGACCAACCATTTTCTTCATCCCGAAGATGCTCTTCCATCTCTGCGTGGAGCGCCTCTTCCAAAAACTCTTTGAGTATCGGCGCTAAGGCTCCGTCCTTTCGGAACAGGTTGTCACCTGATAAAAACTGTTTTAATACTTTTTTCTTGAATGCTGATTCTTGTTCTTTCATACTGCTCTATCTTAAAATTCAAAGCTTTAGACAGAGTTAAGATTACACACTCGATCGATAGAAATTCCATTATCGGATTTTCATACATTTTGTATTTCTTTTGTGCACTCATGTCAATGTGTTTTAATTATTTAATCAATTTTTCTATAATATAAGCTGGAACCTGGGCTGAATACGCATCTTCATCATTAAGTTGATTTTTGGTAACAAGTTCCAACTCGAAGATTAGCCCTAATACAAAAACCTTATCCATTTTTAGCTCTTGATAGAAGTTGTCATATTTTCTTTTTCCCAATAAATTGATCCCATAGAGATGAAAAACATGAATAATTTTACGGAGTTTAGAATAGCTTCCCATCTCTTAATAATTATAATATTCTATACTTTGTTATTTGTTCACTGGCAACCATTTCCCCTATTTTTATCAGTTCATCTGCTTTATGAAAGTCGAAGGTATTGGCCGAATCATTAGGGATATTGATTAAGATATCCGGTTTGTACCTTTCAATATGCTGCCTGGCAATTTTATGTATCATAGCAGCAGTGGTTGTGGTTAACATAGAATAATAACCTAAACTTCCTTTATCTCCTGATGAAACCAGTTTGGCCATATTTTTCATGAGGCCATTAAGCTGGTTATCGTTCGAATTGTTATTTGGCAAAACATTTTTGTTTAATTCATTTTTTTTATCTCCGTATAGATTTACCACAACAAGAATGTAATCCTGTTTACGTTCTACATACTCAATGGGAACCGGATTTAACACCCCCCCGTCTACCAGCAATAAGTTCTTATACATAACCGGTATAAAAACGGTTGGAATTGCTACCGATGCCCGAATGGCCTCATAAAAACTACCCGATTTAAAAATCATTTCGCGTTCGTTCAGCAGATCAGTAGCTACAGCCGCAAAAGGAATACGCATCTCCTCAATGTTCATGTCGGGGATAATTGTTTTCATTTTGTCAAATACTTTATCCCCTTTCAGTAACCCGGAGGTTGACAAAGCAAAATCCAAAAGTCCCCAGATTACCTGTCGGTTTATTGTTTTTACCCAATCGGTGTATTCGGGTAATTTACCCATCGCGTGGAGTCCGCCAATAACAGCGCCTATAGAAGATCCCGAAATAGAGGATATTTCAAACCCTTGTTTCTCCAATTCATTAATAGCACCAATATGAGCCAGCCCTCTTGAGCCGCCACTTGATAATACTAATGATACTTTCCTTTTCATCTTTTAAAATTCATTCATTAATTTCTATTCTATCATTTAATCCAGATGGTTAGCCATTTCTACTTTTGAGTACAAATAGCATTGCTTTAACGCATGTTCTTAACCTCTCTACTGGTACCGGTAACTTGTAAATAGGTTGATATTGCCAGTTGATATTGAGTTTTGGCTTCAATCAATTTATCAGCAGTTTCTGTTTGCAGTGCTTGTGCTTCCAGTAAGTCCGAAAGGGTGACAACACCACTGTTATAACTGGTCTGCATTACTTTCAGATTCTCATCGGTTTGCTTTACAGTTTCTTCCATCATTATAATTTGACGATAAGATTCGTTTACATCAGTCCAGGCTTTTTCCATCTGAAGCTTTAATAAACCTTTGGTATCATTGAAAGTGTTCTCGGCAATTTGTTCCTTGATTTTATGTTCCTTGATGGCGTGCGAGCCTCCCCACCAATCGGAAATGGGTATAGACACTGTGCCATAAACCAAACCATTGGTAGTAGTATTAGTTCCTTCGTAATAGCTGTTGAAGGAATAACCAGCAGCACCTACAGCTAACTGAGGCATATAATCGCCCCTTTTCATTTTAGTTTGTAACTGCTCTGCTTTTACCGATTGCTGCAACAACTGATATTCTGCCCGGTTTGGTAATGCAGCTTCGATATCGGTGTAATAAGTGTTTGGCAATTGTATGTTTTGCAAATCTTCCTGCAATACCAGCGCTGAGTCATACACTATACCGATGGTTTGACAGAACTGCCTAATCGCTAACTGCTTGCCGCTTTGCAGTTTGCTTTTATTGGTTCTAAGTTCACTTTGCTTTATCTGTACTTTCAACGCATCGTTTTTAATAATTAACCCTGATTTGAAGGCATCCTTTACTTGCTTGCTTACATCGTTTAACAACGCTTCATATTGTGCGATGGTCTTTTCTTTTTCCTGAAGCACTACAATCTGCCAGTATTGTTGTTCTGTTTTTAATAGCGTTTCATTTAAACTTAATTGTTGTTGCTTCTCTTTTACGTCAACTCCCAATTGGGCGAGTTTATTTCCGTTGCTGATTTTTCCACCAACAAAAATGGGTTGGGTTATATTGAGTAATCCAACCGTTGCTCTATCTAAAAGCTGGAGGTTTAAACCTGGAAAATAAGCAAACTCTGTTGCCGTTGCGAGGTTAGCCGGATTGCCGTCATATACCGGCAAATTTCCTCCCGGCATATTGAATTTAATGATGGGGTCCATCGCACGCATAGCAAATGCTGTTGCACTTACTTTAGGAAAGTAGTTGGTAAAAGCATTTTTCTTTACCTCCTGAGCCATCTCCATTTCCAATGCACTGTTTTTAATGTGTACATTATTTTTAATCGCCAAGTCTTTACTTTCTTGTAGGCTCAGCGTTGTCTGGCTGTATCCTTCTGTTATGAGAAATAAAGTGGCAGCTATGATAATTATCTTTTTCATTCTAAAGAATTTTAAGCAATTGATTTCTTAAGTGATTGATGATACATCACAGGCAGCACATACAAGGTAAGTATCATGGATATCAGCAGTCCAAAGCAAACTACAGCACCTAAAGGCCCCCAAAGAGATGAGCCACTTACAATCATCGGCACCACGCCAACGGCAGCCGCAAAAGAAGTGAGAAATATGGGGCGCATTCTACGCTTACCGGCAGCCACCGCTGCTTCCGCCAATAACATTCCGTTCTTGTTGCGGAGCTCTTCAGCATAATCAATCAGGATAATGCCATTGCGCACGACGATACCCATAAGGCTCATTATTCCGAGGAAGGAGGTAAGCCCAAAAGGATAACCGGTAAGTACTAAACCCATAGCCGCACCCAGAAAACTTAAAGGCATGGTCAGCATCACTAAAAAGACTAATCTCGATCGCTTAAACTGGAAAAGCAAAATAAAATAAATCAACATTACGCCTGCCAGCATGGCTTTGCTCAGCGGTGTATAATTTTCCAATTCACTTTCCTCCTCACCGCCATACGTGAGTTGAACATCGGAACCTGTTTTTATTTTTTTGAGTTCCGGCTTTAGTTCAGCTAATATTTTATAAGGTAGCACCCCTCTTTTTACATCCGCTCGCACCGTAATAGTTCGTACACCGTTCCTGCGGATAATTTGCCCTTCGCTCCAGTCGGTGGTTATGGTAGTTACCTGTCGCACAGGAACTGTGGCACTCAAAAACAGGGATGTTACATTTTGATTTTCGATATCATCAAAACCATCTCTTTTATCGATTGGATTAATGACCTTCACATCTACCGGATAATCTCCTTCCCAAACTGTACCTATAGGTATCCCAGAGAAACCAGATGCTATTGAAGAGGCGATTAGTCCTCGGGTCAACCCTAACCGGTTGGCGAGTTCATCATTCACATCTACACGCACACCCTGCCTTTTATTAAGATAATCCGTACGCGCCCATATAACAGCATCGTTTTGTTGCATTATACTTTTTACATTTTCAGCGATGGCTTTTATGGAATCAATGTTGTTACCGGAAATCCGTACTTCAATCGGAGCGGTTGTGCTCAGCATATCCAATTGTTTCATGCGCACATAGGCATTTGGAAAAATATTGCGTTTTGCTTCATATTCATCCAATATTGCCACGGCATCGTCGGCTGTTATGGTATTGACTACCAACTGCGCATAATTTTTTGATGGGAAATTAGGTGCGTAGGTAGTGTGGAAACGTGGTGAGCTGGTACCCATGAAGGAGGCTACATTAACCACCCGACTATCACTCATGAGCAATACCTCCATACTATCGGCAACAGCAACTGTTTGGGCAAGTGTGTATCCTTCCGGTAGATAAATTTCTACGGCAAACTGATTCCTCTCCACTTTTGGAAATAACTGTCGTGGCAACAGTGCCATGATTGCTCCGCCTAATAAAATGGAGAGTAAGCCTACCAGCATGGTCAGCTTTGGTCCTCTGAAGGCACTTTCGAGTGTGCTATTATAAAACTGTTGCACCCAATCGAGTAGTGACTTCTTATCGGCTTTTGCTTCTTCCGCTTCTCCTTTCCTGACTCCTTTTTTGATAAATACATAGCTCATGTAAGGAACCAGAAAGTAGGCCACCAGCATAGACGTAAACAAGGCCACACCAATGGTAACAGGCAGAGAACCAACAAAATCACCGGTCATTCCAGATAAGAAAAATACCAAAGGAACATAGGTAGCGATAATGGCAAGGGTAGCAGAAAATACCGGAACAAAAAGTTCTGTCGCACTTTTCCAGGCAGCATCCCAGGGCGTTTCGCCATGATCTAATTTTTCTACATGACTATCAATAACAACAATGGCATTATCCACCACCATGCCTAATACAACGATTAATCCTGCAAGCGAAACGGTGTGTAGTTCAACACCTAATAAATATAAAATGCCTACGGTTATAAAAATGGTAATGGGGATCGTTACGCCGGCAACCGCAGCTACCCGTAAAGGCAATAACAACATCGTAACGATGATCACAGCGATAATAGCAATGAAAAATTCTTTCAGGAAATGAATAATGGAACGATCTACGGCTGTTGGCATATCAGCAATCTTATCCAGATTTACATCAGAAGAAATTTTAGTCCGGATGGAAGCGAGGGATTGATCCACCTGTTTCCCAAAATCAACAATGTTGTTGCCAGGTTGCATTTCCAATGACACCAGCAAGCTTTTTGCCCCATTGTTTTTTATGAAAGAGTCAGGTTCCTTATATTTTCTAACTACAGTAGCAATATCTTTCATCCGGATGATGTTACCAGCAGGATCGGCATACACGATTTGGTTTTTAATGTCTTCTTCCGATTTGAAATTTGCTGGAATATGTATCGGTGTAATCAATTCTGAATTATTGAGTTCGCCACCGTAATACACAGCACCCTCCAATTGCATGGCGGCAAGCACCGTAATAGGACGCACACCGTAATAAGCCAGTTTAGCATTATCCAGATAAATGGCTATCTGTTCCTGTTGAATTCCGTAGTGTTTTACTTTAGAAACGGCCTTTATTTTTCGCAATTCCGTTTCGATAATTTTCAATTCTTTCTCCAGCTCTTTATAGGTTTTGCTTTCTGATTGTATGGTAAGTAGCAAAGCGGCTGTATCGCCAAAATCATTGTTGGCAATCAGCGCAAGTACCTGCGGTGGCAACTGTAATTTTAATTCGCTGAGGCCGAATTTTATTTTATCCCAAAAGCCATCAGGGTCTTTTACGTTGTTGTTTACTTCCACAAACACAACCAACATTCCTTCTCTGGATATGGAATACGTTTTCTCCCGGTTTACTTCTTTAAAACCGTAAAGAAAACTTTCCACTTTGGTGGCTAATTGGTCTTCCACCTGTTCGGAAGTAGCCCCCGGAAATACACCGATGATCAATCCCTGTCGAATGATGAACTCAGGAAATTCATTTCGGGGCATTACCCAAAGAGAAAATATACCAAACAACACCAACAGACTTGTTATGGTAATGGCTATTTGCTTATACCTCATAGCCAATTCTATGACATTAAACTTATGTGTCGTCATGATGCTATTTTATAATGTTTACCTGTGAGCCCTGGCGAAGTTTGTCTTGCCCTGCCACAATGATTTTATCACCTTCTTTCAAATTTCCGCTGACCAGAATTTTTTGGTCGATTAAAGCAATGGTTTTCACCGCTCGCTTTTGAGCCGTGTTATTTTCTATCACATATACAAACTGCGTCCCTTGTAAATCCTGCTGCATTGCTTTGTTAGAGATAAGAACACCGGTCGCCTTGTTTTGGGTTGCAAAGTTGACTGTACAAACCATACCCGGCTTAATGGCTAAATCAGAATTGTCAACTTCAAGTCTTACCGGATAGGAGTGTGAAAATATATCAGCCGAAACACCAATTTCTCTTACAATACCGGTGATTGTTTTAGAGATAGCTCCAACAGTAATGATGGCCTGATCTCCCTTTTTGAACGAACTGATCTCATCTTCTGGTACGGGAATTTTTACATATACTTTACTGATGTCGAATAATTCAAAAACTGTAATATTTGGAAATACATTCTCTCCCTCCTGAATCGATTTTTTACCTATCACACCCGCTGTAAAAGCATATAGTTTTGTATCGTCAAGTCCTTTTTTTGCAATGGCTGTAGCCGATTTTGCCTGACTTAATCCTGTTTCTACCTCCACCCATTTTATTTCAGACAGGGTACCATTTTCATGCATCGGCATTAACCGGTTATACGCATCCTGTGCCTGTTGTAATTTTTGAAATGCCATCTGGTAGGTGTTCTCCATAGTCGATGGATTTAGTTGTGCCAGCAACTGGCCTTTGTTTACCTGCTGTCCTTCTTCTACTGCTATTTTCGAAACGGTTCCCGGCACCGAGAAACTGAGTGGTGTATTTTTCTTTGGCACCACAACCCCGGAATACCCAACTGTATGGCTTCCTTTAAATTGAATTACTTCTTCTGTTTTAACATTAAGGGAAATGTGCTTCGCACTTTCCGATGATGTATTCTCTCCTGACGAGCATCCGGCCAGGATAACGGAAAACCAAAGAGCGATGTGCAGTTTATTGACTTTCATATTCATTGTTAGTTCTATTAATTACAATTAGACTATTTTAGTTTTTTGGTCGATAATGGGTTAAAAAAAAATTACCTCGCTATGATTCCATAAAAAAGCACGTTCAGCAATCCTTCAAACCGATTTTCTGTTTTTGCATAATTGTTTTTAATGAATAAAGGATATTCTAAACCCTTCAGTGCTGTGACCAGGGCAAAGGCGGTGAGGTTGATGTCTTCTATTTTAAAATCACCTTCTTCAACACCCGTCTTCAATATTCCTTTGATGGTGTTAACCTCTTCGGTGTCATACTTCACTCTGACATTTTCAATGAAACTGTAATGCTCCAGATATTCATCTTTTAAAGCACTGTATAGATTGGTTAATTTGTTAATAACTTTCATTCTTGTTAAAACATAAGCCCGTATTTTTTTTTCAGAGGTAGTTTCTGCATTGATTGCTTTTGCTATGGCAGCACTTAACACATCCGATTCCTTTTCAACGATTGCCTTGAAAATATCTTCTTTGCTTTTGAAGTAATGATAGATGGAACTTTTGCCTTTTCTTGAAGCATGAGCTATTTCATCCATTGTGGTTTTCTTAAAACCATATCTGGCAAAGATGGTTTTAGCGGAATTTAGGATGACCTCACTTACATCGTCTTTAATGTCCATTGTTGTTTCCATTGTTTCTTCCCAAACTATTTATCGACCAAATTAGTTTTTTGGTCGAGTGCAAAGATATACATTTTTTTTAAACCCACTCTTTTAAGAATTCTTTCGGTTGGGGAGTTTAGCTCAAACAAGCTGATTTTTGCATAAATTTGAGCGGCTCATGTTAAGATTCACTCCTTAATGCGCTATACACACATCTTGCGAGGGCGACCGGTTCTTTATTATCGGGCTGAAACAATTCTACATCAACCTTAATGATTGTCTTCCCTTGTTTAATTATTCGTGCTTTTGCTTGTACATCCGCCTTAACGGCTGCATGTAAATAATCAATGCGCATATCAATGGTGTTCAGCCTGTCATTGGGTGAATGTAAAGCCGTTGCCCCGGCCACTCCTCCGGCAGTATCGGCAATGGCGGCCAGAATACCTCCATGCCAGCGGCCTTGTATAAAATCACCAATAAACTCTTCTTTGAATGGAACATGAATATGAACCGAGCCTGCTGTAATCTCAACTATTTTTAAACCGAGTATTTTGTTAGCAGGCATCATGTTTTCGATGGCGTGCTTCAATATTTGAAAATCATTTTCGTGCATGGTTAATTTTTTTTTAGTAGAATTTATTTTTACTGACCCAAACTTCGCCTCATTAATCGCTTATTTCACCTATTGCAAATTGGTAGGAGCGAAAAATAATTTTTTTAATCTCATCGGCCTCCTCTTCGTTTCTGGGCGCGTAAACCATTATGAAGTTTGGCGGCAACCATCCTTTATGCACTACAGGATGCAATTCGCCCCAACCCAGTTCAATTACTTTTTTTACATCACGCTGCGGGAGGCCTAAGTGCATACTGCCATCCGGAGCAGGATGAAAATGCGCAAATTCCGTTTCAACCATAAAAGCATTACAATGTGTGCACATTTTTTCTTCTGACATACACATGGCCTGTGCTCCGGGTACAGAGATTTTGCTATACTCCTTTGAAATATCAGGAAGCGAGAATGCCCAACCAATGAGTTCATCCACCAGCTTTCTGTCTTTTGGTTGTTGATCCAATTGCATGTGAGGATTGCTCGGTGTGGTAGTTGGTTTGGCTCCTGTTCTTTTTGGAAGCTCAAAATCATAATGTAAGGTCATGTTATACTATTGTTTAATGGGTTGATTCAATGATGAAACTACGGTCGCTAAATGCAGGCAAAAGACTTTCATAGGTGTGCTCTATAGTATCGTTGGTATTCAGCATAGCCATAGAATAAATTAGCGGCACATAATGATCGGGAGTCGGGGCAGCCATTTTTCCAAATTTTGTTTTTTCATAATTCATCAAACTTTTTATGTCGCGGTCCACCACTCTCTGTTTTATCCATTCATCAAATTCCTTATCCCATCCATACAAGGTTTTATCGCCTTTGAAAAGTCTGGAACTTGCCAATTGAAGATTATGAACAACGGAACCGCTGCCGATAATCAAAACACCCTTCGTTCTTAATTTCTTCAGTTGAACTGCTAACTCATAGTGGTATTGAGGAGATTGATAATAATCAATGCTCATCTGAAAAACCGGTACATTGGCATCTGGGAAAAGATGACGAAGCATGGGCCAATTGCCATGATCGAAACCCCATTCGGTTGTAGTTCTAATTGCAGGGATGGCTTCTGCTACATTTTTGGCAAATTCCGGAGCACCTGGAGCCATGTATTTTATAGTGTAATATTCGGGAGGGAAACCGTAAAAATCGTAAATCGTTTCCGGCCACGGAGAAACATTTACGTATGTGCCTTTGGTACACCAGTGTGCTGATACTACCAATATGGCTTTAATTTCTTTTGGATATTTTTTTCGTAAGTCAACACCTAAATCAAAAAGATAAGTTAAAAAAGGATTCGCTTTATGAGGAAGGTGTATGTCCATTGGGTTTCCGTGCGAAGTAAAAAGAACCGGAAGGGTTACTTCCTGTTCGGGTAAGCCGGTTATCGAATTGGCCCAGCTCTTTACATTTGAAGTCCCAAAACCTATTGTTGCTGCTCCCATTATTTTTATAAAGTCTGATCGGTTCATTTTACAATTCAAAAGGGAATTTAAATCGGACGCACGTTACTCCGCTACCGGATAAAGTCATTCTGATGAAATAGAAAGTTCTTGCTGGTAATACTTTTCATCATCAACAATGTCCAGCATAAAGCGGGCAACATCTTTTCGGCTGATGGTCATGTTTAGTTTTTTATCGCCTTTAATGCTTACCCGAACTTGCTTCTGCTTTTCACTGCTGCTAAGGCCAACCGGTCGAACAGATGTCCATTTCAGTCCGCTTGTACGAAGTACTCTTTCCTGATCTTCATGACCTGCGTAGGCTACACCAACGTTGGTCTTTTTGATAAGAAATTTAAATATCCAATTTGTTTCTTTGTAGCTATCGCCTGTTCCCCAGGCTGAAACAGTTATCACCCGCTTTACACCGTTTTCATTCATTGCGAAAATTATATTTTTCATACTTGTATACAATAAATCAAGTGGCGAAGTCACTTTTGCCCAAGGCAGGTCAGATTTCCTTCCAATGTTGAGCGCAACAAAGATGGCATGTGTTTCCTTGATAACTTTCCTCACATCATCTATACGCATAGGATTTCCTTCAATGACTTGTAGATTGGGATTTGCAAGTTTGATTTTTTGTTTGTCGCGAACCAATGCTTTTACAACCCAACCTTTTTCCAGGGCTTGTTTTACAATTTCAATTCCAGTTCGGCCATTGGCGCCTAATACGGCTATTGCTTTTATGTCCATTATTTTTTCGTAAAACTTGCCAGCATTTCGGGATTGCGCAGGTAATTACCAATCCAGATCACAGTCAAAATAATGGCAGGCATTATAAACGATTCCTCATGTTGTAGATGAGTGGCAATGGCTCCACCAAAGTGGGCGGTTAACAAAAGAAACCCAAGGGAGGATGTTCTGGGAATAATAAATAAAATGATGAAAATCAATTCGCCAATTCCTATAAACGTGAGGTTATCAATCAATCCCCATTTAGTGAAATTAGTTACCAATTCTTCAGCGTGTGTCAGTTTCATGGTGGCGCTCATAATAACCAACGCACCCACTAGTCCAATTATCACCCATGCGGCAATTTTTCTTGTTTTACTCTTTGTTTGCTTTTCCATGATGGTTTTGTTTACTAAATGAATTTCATTTCCATAAATTCTATACTTAAGCATGATGCTCAAGCAAGAACTGCCAAGTAGTTCACTTACCTGGTTTATATCCGATCAAAATCAGGGCAGGAGATAAACGATTACAGTAATAATCAATCCTGTACCAAAAGCATAGGCAAGCAATTGCCAGGCTCTTGCTCTGTCTTTCACCCTGAATTCTTTTTGATCGATGGTATCTGTTTTCCCCACCTCTCCTAAATTGAACATGTGCCCAAATCCGAAATACACGCAGAACTTATTGTACGCCTGTATGAATCCTGTTGCTCCCATTACTGCCGGAATGAAAACTACAAGTCGCATCCAGTGAGGTGCACTGAACCATAATAAGAGAGAAATGGTAATTACCGTTAGTACCAACCCTGTCCATCCACTTGCTTTTCGCCTTTTGATTTCCTCTCTCCCCATATTGCAGGTTCCGGGAATATATTTTTCATTGGAAGGGTTGCTTCCATTATTTTCATTAAACGATGACATAAAGGCAATGGCTTGATCGAGTGAAATTGCTCTTGTTTTGATTTTAGTTAGTTGAATAATAAAAACGTTCATGAATAATTTGGCCGTCCTTCCATTTTTGCACGGCCACCTGGCACATTTTCATGCGGGGCGCGCCTTTGTAGGTGACATCAAATTCCCATTCTACCATAGTCACATTGTCGCCCACGGCAACTGCTTTTACTTCTGCTCCGTGAAACGTTTCAATCATCTGCATCCCTTGAATTTCCCTTTCCCTGTTGGCTGATTTGCCAACCATTGGGGGTTTGGAGTTTTCCTGCATTACTACATCTTCATGATAATACTTTTCAAAAGCATCCATTTGTTTGCCCGACAGCATTAGCTTGATTAGGTCTTCGATTTTTTCTTTGATGTTCATGGTTTGATATTTTTTCGTGTATAAATAAATTCGGTTTTAGAGCAGATAACTATGTAAGTGCCGATGTTGAATAAACAGAGAATCTAATATGCCGCCATTCCTCCATCTACCACATTAATGGTTGCAGTTATAAATTGGCTATCGTCAGAAGCTAAATACAAAACTACATTGGCTACTTCTTCGGGCTGAACATACCTTCCCAAGGGAATACCTTTTATAAATTCCGCTTTTATTGCCTCTGCATGTCCTGGAGCCATTCCTTCTTCCAGAGAACGCATCATCCGGTTATCAACGGTCCCCGGATTAACTGTATTTACCCTGATTTTTCGTGGGGCAGCCTCCTGTGCTGTGGCTCGCATAATACCAATGGTGGCGTGTTTACTTGCATTATAGGCGGTCATTCCTGAGATGCCAATAAGCCCTGCTACGGAAGATGTAATGATAACACTTCCTCCGTCATTCATTCTTGGTAACACATGCTTCATGCCCAACCAAACCCCTTTCACATTGACAGCAATAACTTTATCAAAATTTTCCTCCGGGTATTCTGTAATTGGCTTTACCACCCCTTCGATCCCTGCATTATTGAAGAACACATCTATTTTGCCAAATTTATCTACTGTTTTCTGTGCATATTTTTCAACATCAGAACTTTGGGTAACATCTGCTACGCAATAATCAACATTTGGTGATTGTAATTCTGTTGCAGCATTTTTCAACGAATCCTCATTTACGTCAACAAGCATTATTTTCGCACCGTTTTGTAAAAAAAGTTTGGCGGTAATCAGGCCGATACTGCCGGCACCACCTGTAATGATTGCAACTTTGTTTTCTAATTTTCCCATATTGGTTTCATTTATGAATTTCTACTATTTAAGGTTTTATTTATCCTACAAGGATTTTGTGCCATATACACTTTTTAGAAAATCCTTTAAATCAAGAGGAGGATGACCAATTAATTTCTTTAATGTATCATCGGCATAATCAAACTCCCCGGCTTTCATGGTCTCGGCAATACTTGCCATCATACCCGTAACATTTTCCGGCAAACCATGTTGCAGCATGCCCTTTTTCAAATCTTCCAGTGGAATATCTACATAGTTTACAGGGGCATTTACAATATCCGAAAGCATAACAGCTATCTCTGTAAAGGTATATGCTTTTAATGCGGTGATATTATACACTTTATTCTGATGGGCAGAAGGGTTGGAAAGTACAACTGCATTGGCCTCTGCCATATCATTTCGTGACGCAAAATTTACCCTTGCATCACCAGCACTGTAATAAATAGCTCCTGTATTGGTAAAATCTCCTAACAACATCGGTAGAAAATCAGCATAATAGGTATTTCCCATAATGGTATAAGGAATTCCTGATGCTTTAATCTCTGCTTCTGTTTTTACGTGATCCATACCTCCACTGAATTTGGAATCAGGGGAAGATTTCAGCACACTGGTGTAAACGATATGCTTTATGCCACTCTCTTTTGCCGCTTTTATGGCATTAGAATGCTGCTCATAACGTCCGGTTATGGAACTTGATGAAACCAGTAAAAGGACATCTACCCCCCGCATAGCCGCAAGCAATGAATCATAATTAAAGTAATCTCCTATGGCAATATCCACTCCTTTTTTTTTGAATGGAGCTCCTTTTTCTTCGGTTCTTACCAATGCCCTAATTGGGGTTTTAGGATTTTTTTTCAATAAAGATTCGATAGTGGCCGCCCCTAAATGCCCGTTGGCTCCTGTAATTAATATCATAATTTTTTGTTTTTAAATTAGTTGGTAGATGTTTTCACAAACTTAATCAAAATTAAAAGATATATTGAAATATATCTATATATTGAATAAAAAAAATTACTTGACCAATTCTTCTTTAAGGGATGTGAGGTATTTTTCTAACAACTTCTTATTTACCGATAAAAGCGAATGTTGTCCATCCTTTTTTGCATGGATAAGTCCGCAATCAAACAGTATTTTAGAGTGGTGTGAAATGGTAGGTTGAGAAAGCGTAAAGTGGCCTTCCAATTCACTGCAACTGATTTCTCCTTTTGCCATGAGTATCTTTAGAATTTTGAACCGCGTGGCATCAGCCAGTGCTTTTGATATTTTGAGCAAATCCATTGTCATTTTGTTTTTTGTAAAGATAATGTTTTGTAAAGAATTTTACTGTTGACCAAAACTAATAGCGAATAAAATAAGGTGCTTTATTGCTGGCCAGGCTGAACTTTATAAGTATAATATACTTAGGGTATGGATGATATTACTGACCTATCTCGAATTCACACTGCCTACTATTTATAGTCTGGCGCGGCTATGGCATGTGCCAAATGCTTGGGGCAATTCGGATGACAACTCTTCTTAAAAATGCGAAGGGTCGGGCCGTTTCTTTTTCTCTCCATGCGTTGGCATATTATTCATAATATTCCCATTCAATAAATTCTAGGTCTTTCCCGTTTGTCGGTTTACATTCAAAGTATTGTAGTTCTTTTGCTTACTTATCAAAAATGTGAAAGATTCTCTTCTTTACGTTTTCTGGAGTTCGCATACCAAAATAGATAGCTTTCAGACTTTCAAGTGGATAATGTCGGATTCTTTCTTCTGGTTCTTGGGGATTTCCAAAGTTTATATGAATCGCTCTCCATTCCTTTTCATATTTCCACGGTGCAGTTTTGGTAGAGAAAACCCATTCTAATTGATGAGCAAAATGATGTGTCCAAGGTTTTGAAAGACCTATCAAATCACAATCGTGTTCATTTTCAAAAACTTGTGAAAACTCGAAAAAATTTATAAACGGCTGTTCGCTCTCATAATTAACTTTTTTAATTCTGTCCCAATACACGTGGGTTTCTAAATCCCATTTGGATAGTCTTTCTTTGTATTTTTTGCAATCTAATTTCCTTCGAGCTTTCCCGATGTAAGGGAAAAGACCTGAATTTTCTAACGCAAACTCTAAACAGATTCCTGAATGCTTGCTGGAATAGTGCGACCACATTAAAAAATCATCATTGCTTTCTGAAAAGCAAGTAGCATAACTATTTTCAAGAAATTTTGACGATATACGTTTAAGTACGCTTTTGAAATTCTCTGAATCAAATTGGAATTCTAGATTGTGTTTCTTTGATGCGGAATCAATAATGCTTTTAATATCAATATCCCAAACTCTTTCTTTTTCATCTTTTAGCTGGTTTATATATTCAAAAACCGTTTGCTGAAATTCTGCAACCTTTGTTCTGTTGTCATTGAATGCAAGTAGGTTTTTGTCGTTCTTCCTTTTTTTGTCAGTTAAGGCATCATTGAGCGATAGGGTTGACTTAAAAAGAAAATAAATCAGATATTCTACTTGCTCGGATTTCTCACAACTAAATTCAATCCGAGCCGACAAATCAAGCGGGTCATTCAATTCGAAGTAGGAAGCGAAGTACAACTCTTGATAGTAAAGTTCCTTAAAAAGAAATTCTGAAAGTGGGCGATATTTATAGAGAATCTTCAATTTCCTGCAGTGGTAATAATTTTTCAGTCAGCTATCCTTGTATGCAGCACAACTTTTGGCTATGAGTATTATCCCTAAGTGGAGCGGCATAGGTGGTGTTACAAGTTTTTTATTATTTATTTTTTATTAAATGAACAGTTTTTATTCAAATTTAAAGGTTTCATCAAAGTATTCCTTTTTGACGATGATGTAAGATGAGGGTATGCCATAATCAAATGTGAATCTTTCAAAGATCAAATCCGGGTTGGGATTATGGATAATAATCTTTGGAAATGTTTTCCGTTTGAGAAATGCCGATTTAAACAATTGATCAGTTCTAATATCAGTTACAGGAAATGAATATCCTATTATATAGATTTCCTCTGCGTTTTCAATTTCTCTTTGTGCTTCAGCCCAAACTCGAGTAAATAATGTTCCAAATAAATCGTATTCTTTATTTTTTACCGGGGGAATTATTAATGGCATAGAATACAAACCTTTATCATTCGATTTTCCTTCAGGCATCAAAGGGTTTTTAATTCTGCTTTTTACTATTGTATAACCTTCAGGAGCAGGTTTACCTATCAAGGGAAGATTTGGTGGATAATAGCCATATGAGAACTCTTCATATCCAGACATGTATCTACCAGCATAGGTTGCATATGGTTTAGTTGCTCGTTCGAAGACATAGAAGTCTTCTACATTAGTTTCCTGGCTTAATTCAAATTTGCCTTCTTTGCTAGGTATAATATGACTTGTAATCCAATTACTAGAACCGTGAAGTTTTAACAACTTCGGGAAATTTCGTTCAATAGATTGATCATCATTATAAATCCAATCATCCCTGAAAACGGCAGAAGGCTGTACAAAATATCCATTTCCACTATTCCAATCAGTTTCTTTCATTAAAGCTCTGTCCATCAAAGTATCCCAATTAAAAGTTATGATTGAGTCTCTCGTAGAAAGTTGTTTAGCTAAATTTTTATGAGTTAAAGATTCATCACCATTCTGAATTTCATTTATTACACTTACAAAAAGAAATATCAATTCATTATAAGCCTTTAATTGTTGAATACCATCTGGGTGTCTAAAAATATTTCCACGATGTAAAGCCTTGTACAATTTTTTTTGAATTTCAGAATGCAGTAATTCGATATCTTCAGAAAAATTCAAAAATTGGAGTGCATCAACTTTATCTCTATCAGATATATAGTTAATTAAATGTCCAATTAATACCCAAGGATTTTCTGAAATTTCAAGTTTTCTAAAGGTTTCAAAAAAGTCTAATGCAACAGGCATTTTCACACCTGTTTTAGATTTGTTATAGCTTTTAGAAGCCCCTGCTCCAAGTATTATTGCTCTTTTCATTTAAAAAATAACGTCAATGTAAGAATCGTAGTTTTGGTTGTGCTGTAGCAATGAAAGGCTCTAATTTCTACAAATTGTTATGGCCTATTAATTTTCTAATAAGTTCATTTGACCGTTAAGCTCTTCTTCCAGTCTTACATTTTCGAGAAATGGTGAATTTTTTACTTTGTCATAAAGATTTAGTAATCGGCTGTTAGCCCGTTTTACTACAGTATCGTAAAGTAAAGGAATTATTTTAGTTCCCCCTTGATGCGTTTCCTGAGCTTCAAGTGGATCAATTTCCGAACCGAGAACGAAACATGTTATTTTATTTTCAGGAGTGACATATCCTTTTTTTGTTAACTCCTTCACATATCCCCATGCTTGACTTTTTTGCTCTGAACTAAGGGGAACACCTGGCTTTTTTAATTCCACTATCGTAAGTCTATCTACGCCAATTTCACCGCCTTCATCATCATATTTAGGATATGAGTAGAGACCTACTGTACTGTCACTTAAAATTGCGAAATCTGGTCTTTTTCTTGAGCCTTTCTCTATTCCTCCGTATAAATTTTGTATTACTGATGTCATTCCTTGATTTGAGGTGTATTCGATAGTTTCGTATTCGGGTCCAAAAATCCATAGGCCCTTTTTGAATAAAGGTTGCAACTCCTGAACCTCATCAGTATCCTTTGAAAGTACTTTGATTTTTAACTGCTCCAATAATTTTAGCCTAAATTGAAGTTCATCCAAAACTATTTTTGCAAGATCCACATTCCATTCTTCTAGAATCTCATTGAGATTATCCAGTTGATTTGGATCAAGTTCATATAGAGCGTGTATAAGGCTGAATTGAGATTGTGATTCCTCCAAATTGGCTAGGATTGTCCCAAGCTTTGCAAGTTCTGTTTCATTAATTGATGGGCATTCCTCCTGCACTTGAGTTATAAACGAATTCCATTTTGTTTGACCAATTAGCCCAATCCTTTTAAGAGTTTGATTATTTTGTGATTTGATGTCATAAAAAGTTTCTTTACGTTTTTCTTTAGAAATATCCAAAACAAAATCTTTAACCTTGTTGAGTACAACCTCATTTACTGATTGAAATTCGTCACTATTTGATTTAAATCCAGACCAATCCGGATGTATGTTTTTTTCGGAATTTAAAATATCTGCCAAAACGATAAAGATAAATCTTTTGGCTTCTATACGTCTTCCGTCAATAAGATGATCCATACCAGTTCCTTTCCACGAACACTCACCAACTAACCTCCCATTCACATGCCATGTTGATGGGTAGTTTTGTCAGTTGATAAAGTATCGATTGCAATTAGTTTAACTTCTCCAAAACCTTCCACGGTTAGAATAAACTCCTTAATATTTTTCTCTGGTATATCTAGAAAGGTTATTTTTTCTCCATCAATTGCAACTTCGAAATTTGGGTCAGTAAGGAATCTCATACCAATCTCTCTTTTGATTAAATTAGCCGAGATTATGGGAATTTTGGCATTATCTGCATAAACCATTGTTCCATGTCCAGTTACTCCTTCTTTACTATCTATTTTCTGGAAGAATATTTCGCCTTCATTCCCTTTAAATACTTTTACAGTAACTTCATTATTCTTTTTCCATGTTTTAACAAAGAAAGACGGACCAAAACAAAACCCTGCAAATCGTCCTTTGCCGTTTTTTCCAAAAGCAAGTCGTTTTGAAATAAATGAGTTTTCTCTAGGTATTTCAGCATAAATACCCTGATCTCTTTGCCTATTATATGCCAATTTTCTAAAACGTTTATCAAATTCGGATTCAGACATCCCATGTCCATTATCTCTGATGAAGAAAGAATTGTCTGATTCGTTAGGCCATTTGATTTCCACTTTAGAGGCACCTGCATCCCAAGAATTTGCAATTAGCTCTATTATAGCAATCTTTGGTTCACTCACTATTCCAGTACCAGTAAATGATTCGAGGAATCTCTCGTCAAATAATGCTGTTTGTTTTCCTTCCATGAGTTTTCATTATTAGCTATAATACTTTTTGGTTACAGCATCACCACTTCCCTATTGCCTATATATCACCATTGTCCACAGGTCTTTAGGGATCTGCTGTGACCAAATTAAGGATTTCGTCGATCCCATCAAGTGGACTTTGAATATTTTTATTTGATATCGATAGCACATGCGTATATATTTCAGTGGTCTTACTACTTTCATGACCAAGGAGAGCTTGCACATAACGCAAATTTGTCCCCTTTTGAAGTAGATGAGTTGCAAAACTGTGACGCAAAGTGTGTACAGTCGCCCAAGGGTTTGAATTGCTATTCTTTATTGCTCTTCGAAAAACGGCTTGAATGCTTGTCGCTGAATACTGACCTCCTTCCTGCCCTTCAAATAGCCAATAACTGGGCTTATAAGCTTTGTAATACTCTCTAAGCATTACTAGCAGAATTGGTGAAAGCACAGTTTTCCTATCTTTTTTTCCTTTTCCTCCCTTGATGAAAATGTAACCATCATCAGAATGAATATCTCGTTTTCTTAGGTTTAGATATTCCGACGAAAGGTTGATAGCTTCACTTATTCTTAATCCAGCACTGTAAATAAGCATCAATACAGCTCGGTGCTTTATATTCTCCACACTGCAAAGGATTGCTTTGATCTCTTCCTGACTGAGTACATTGGGCAGCGTTAGGCTTTTCTTAGGTCGTTGGATATCATAAATAGTCCGTTCTCTACCCAGCACGTGTTCATAATACGCCTTAATCGCGTTTATCAACGTATTTTGCGCACTTTCTGAAATTTTATATTTGGTGATCTGATGATAGACAAAGGCTTCTATTTCTTCCTTTGTCACATCCTTAATATTTCGACTTTCAAAAAAAGATAAAAATTGAGTTAATGATGATCAATAGTTCTTTACTGTAGATGGGCTATAGGCTTTAAGAATTAATTTCTGCTCCAAATCTGCCAGTGCCTGGACGGATTGCGTATTCATGATTCTAACTGGTACTGCAACTTTTCTTTCAGATGGCCTGACTTCAGATTTACCTTTATATAACATTTGAAGTTGATCCCAATTAGCTTTTGTATTGACGAGACTCCAAAGTATTCCACTTTAACCCCCAGACCGAATATTGTCACTTGTGAACCCCACCCACCAAAAATGCATTAACATCCTCAAAACCAGAAAAGTGACATCTTTGATCAGAAACATTCGTTTGGATCTTCCAGATTTCCATCGCTTCTGAAGGAATGATTTTCATATTGGAAAGGAGAATTCCAATTTTGTCCCTACTCCCCCTCAATGCCTCCAAATCCCAATCGGTAGGTGATCCTTTTTGAAGGCAATAACGGAATAGCTGGGCTACTCTAATAAAATTAATTGTACACTTCTCTCCCGTAACATCATTATCCAAATAGAGATCAACTACTTCACACTCTTCCAAAACATCCAGAATTAAGCGAAAACTGAGATTGGCAGTACTATTCAGAATAATGGCTTTGAAATCTGTAGCTCTAGAAAGCTTCAGATAACTCAGAAAGTCAAACCAGCCTTCAAAAACTTTGATGCCTTTAACAGTCCCAAGGATTCGAATTGAAGTACCTCCTCCAAGAATGTTCCCCTTAAAAATAGAGGATCGAAGTACCCATCCACCCGATTCATTTGGAAAACCCACTGCGAAATATCGCTTTCCCTTATTCCGCCAATGCACCTCTTTACCGAAAGGAGCAATATCCTGAAGATCAATACCCCTGCCTCGAATGTATTGGATAAGTGCATCATGGCTGATCTCAGCCACCTTTTCCACCACTATTTTCTGGGCAATCTCAGGTTTTTGTCTAGGAACAAATTTTCTTACCGGAACTGATCCAGAGAGGCTTTCCACTGATTCGAAGAAGGTTTTGTTTTCAAATTCCTGGACTGCTGCGATAACGTCTCCGCCCTTTCCTGCGGCATGATCATACCACACATTCGCTTTGTCATCTACGGCAATCGAGCCAGTTCGCTGTTCCAAAAAACCAAAAAAAGATTCTTTGCCGTGGATGCCTTCGTATTTAAGAAAACCCGATTTGACCAGGCTATGAAAATAATCGAGCACAGGGAAGGTCTGTTTGATCTTGGCAGCTTCTTGTTTTACTTCAGAGTAGTTCATAATATTTACATTTTTATATAAATACATCTATACATAAATAATGCATCTTCTTGATTTAAAGGAATCTTGTCTTTCCTTTTGTCGTGAATTGTCAGATTACCTGCAAAAAGAAAAAGAGGGGTAAGGGCAAGTTGAATTCGTACGAATCGCACACCTCGTACCCCTCGTACCGTTCGAACAGTTCGTACAAGGTTATTCAGCTACCTCATTTTGCTTTAACCACTTCCTCACAGCTCCCTCCGACACTCCAAGTTCCTGTGCTATTTTCACATTCGAATGCCCCTCTTCTTTTAGCTCAAAGGCCTTGCTTTTCATCTGAGACCTATCTGTTAGTGTCACCTGCTTCAAATGATCGGACTCATTCGAGAATTCTAAAAATTGAAAGGAACTGAAGTTCGTGTTCTTGCCGATTTTGCAAACCAATACCTTCTCAGATGGAAATTCAAAAGCTCCATATCGAACCTTGATTTGCTTTAGATATTTGACAGAGGGATCTTTTTGGCTTTCCCCCACAGCGAAGCATGAATCGATTAAGTTGATAAAGCTTTTACTACCCTGGATATCATTCCTGCTGATCGGAGCAAACAAATTCCGTTTGGGTGTATGGGCTATTAATAAGATTGACCAGCCGTAAATCTTCTTTAGATTATTTAGCCTAATCAGAAATGGTGTAGTGTTTTTGGCTTTTTCATTATCTGAAATCAGACAGGACAGGTTGTCGATCACCAGAATTCTAGCACCTGATTTAGAAGTCTGATTTTCAATTTCCTTAAACAGAAAAGTCTCGTATTCTTCTATGGATTCATCATATCCATGGGGATTGATTTCAGCTCTCAAAAAAAGCTCGCTAAATTCAAAATGGTCGAATAAGATATCTTTGACTTTATCGTATTGGGCATATCGCATTTCAAACTGCTTAGCCGTCAATTCCAGGTCAAAGTAAATGACTTTGGAAGCCTTTAGATCCATTTCGAGTCCAAGAGTCGGAACTCCCTTAGTGACGCTATCTATGATTTGGACGGCTAATAGCGACTTACCCTGATTGGTATCAGCGAAGAGAATGCATAGCTCTTCCTCATACCAAAATGGCCCAAATATCTTCTTGGGGATTGGTTTACTTTTGGCTTCATCTATCCAGTCATTTGCTGATTTGATTATTAAGAAATCCTCTGAACGAGGATCATTAGAGTTAGTATTTAGATTTGTTGAGGTCATTTTTCTGCATGTAAGAGTTTGATAAAGAATGCAGAAACAGTATCTTTAAGTCGTCAAACAGGATACTGAATCCACAAAAACAATTGAGCGAGTTCGAAAGGACTCGCTTTATTTTTTTCTGGGGTTCCGCTGTCGACCAGCACTGAGGACTTCAGATTTTTTGAAATACACACTGCTGTTTATCATGTGTTCCTTTAGGAAGCCCTCCTTTCTCCAATTATTTATGGTAGTTCGGGATCTCCCTAGGAGCTTCATCACTTCGGGGATTTTGATGAATTCCTCTTCCAGGGTAGAAGGGTTAGAGATTTTGGATAGCTTGAAGACGATCGCTTCCGCTATTTCATTGATGAGTTGCCCTTTATCGATGGGACTTAAGATTACATTGTTCATGATCCGCTGAAAATTTGTTTCTGGCCGAATCTGCCCAAAAATGACCTTGGATAGGTAGTGGGATACTATCCAAAAAGAATTACCGATTTACAAATCCGTTCTTTTTCCCATAAAATCATCAACCAAGGCAGCTTTTCTTTTCAAACCTGCTTTGGCAAAAATTTCTCTTACTTTAAAAAGTTGTTCTTTCCTTTTGCTGCTAAGCTCCTTGGCGGTGAGGATATCATTAGAAATCTTGGAGAAATAATCCCGGACTCCTCTATCAGTTCCGCCGATTACGCTGGAGATCACCTTATCAAATCCTCCGCTGGTTATCTCTTGATCTTTTTGAAGCGCTTTTTGCTTCAAATCATTAAGCACTCCTGGATTTCCAATTAGAAATTCAATAGCAAGAAGCGAGATAGTTTTGTCATACTCCACCAAATCAATTAGCTCCTCCTTATAATCTCTGCCTTTTCTTAAGTTGGAGTAAAAGGCTTCGGCTCCTTCGTTGTCATCGAGATCTAGACCTAAGAAAGCTTTGTGATTTTCAGGTTTGGCAATAGGATCTATGTAACTAAAAAATCGCTTTGTCTCGCGCAAATTCTTTCTGGCTTTTCCCATTATCACAATAAATGTCATTATTGATCCTGCCATGACGAACAACCCAAATGCATATTTTAAAACTGATGGATGAACTAGGATGATGAAAAAGACAGCTGCAAAAAGTGTCAAAGCTATGAAATACCCAAGGCTCTGAAGCAAGTATCCTTTCCTCTTATGAAATGTGGAGAAATCCTCAAAGAACATCTTGTTCTGATCAAAAATGTGCCAACCCAATCTGTAGGCTAATATTCTTTCCTCTTCGGAGAGTTCATCAAAATACCAAAATGATTCTTTTGCTTTGTATTGACCTAGTGAAAGGTTTGAGCCAAAATTTTTCATACTTAGGTTGGTTTAGTCCCACGCTAGGCTCATTGCATCTCTTTTTCTTTCCTCATCTACCTCAACGTATCGTTTAAAACTTTTATAGTCTGAGTGTCCAGTGATCTTCATTACCACTTCAGCCGGAATTCCTTTACCCAGTGAAAGGGTGACAAATGTTTTTCTACCGGTATGCGCGCTTACAAGTTCATGTTTGGGATAAATTTTGGAATCCCTTACCGCTCCTCGATATCTCACAATCTCTACTGGATCATTTATTTCAGCTAATTCACATAGTTCTTTGACGTATTTATTAAATTTTTGGTTTGAGATCATTGGTAGCGGAAGAACCCTTTCCTCATACTTCTTCAATATTTCTCTGGAAATCCGAGTCAGAGGAACGATGGACGGCTCCTTAGTTTTTGTGATTGTCAATCTAATTTCGTTTTGCTTGATATGCTCTCTTTTAAGCTGGAGTAAATCTGAAAATCGATAGCCTGTCACACAGCTGAAAAGAAAAATATCTTTGACTTGACTTAATCTTGGATTCGCACTCACATCAAGCGCATACAACGCATCGAATTCTTTCTGATTAAGTGCAATTACTTCAAGTCGATCCTTTTTAACCGAATATTCTTTGTAGCCATCATGGGTCTTTATTCCTCTTCGTCTTGCATAGCCCAAAAATGTCTTCAGTGTGCTTATTTGTTTTGCTATAGTGATGTTATTCAATTTTTTAACATTTCCAGTAGTAGGGTGTATCTCTTGCCAGTCAATCAAAAAATTCTGGAAATCCTGCATAAAGGAATAGTCCATATTCTCAAAACGAACTCGTTTCCGCTTTTCGTCTTCAAAGTTTTTTAGATGCTTTTTGAGTGACTTGTATACGACCAAGCTTCCTTTTACTCTGGAAAGCTCGTTCTCTCTAATATATTGATCAATAAAATCGTAAACTAGGTTTTCTGGTTCTACTTCTTTCTTTTTTGGTATTTTCGATTCCTTATAAATGGAGACGATTTCATGGGAATCATAGGGGACTCCGGAAAATCTGAGACCTTCTTCGATGCGTTGAATTTCAAATTTCAATTCATTGAGCTCCGCTTGGTACTTCAAAAGAATTGCTTTTGGAGGGATAACATCACCAAACTTCATTTCCAACTGAGCCATTTTTTTAGAAGTCATAATGACTATCTCCTTCTTTTCGTCTGACCACAGCTCCGGCAAAAGAGCAATTCCAGTGGAGATTTTCCGTTTTTGACCTCCCATACTTACCATTAGAACGATTGGTTGTTCGCCCTTCTTATTTGCCAAGTCTTTTCGCAGCAAGAATCTCAGTGAAGCTTCCATAAATTAGATCGATTGATTCTCAAATGTAGAAAATAATAAAATCAGGGTCCAATTCAGGGTCTTAAAAGTTGATCAAAGATGGTCATAAGTTGTCAAAACCCTCCAAAAATATATAATAAAATGCTGAAATAGACCAATTAGGGCAGAAATTGGAAAGCTACAAACAAAAGGTTCGAATCCCTCCTCCTCTGCAAAAGAAAAGCCTTTTCGCATCGCGAAAGGGCTTTTTGCATTTAAAACGCCAAGCTGGCTTGAGCGTTTTGGATTGCAAAAAGCCCAAATCGAATGATTGAGATGGCTTTTCTTTTGATACTCCCCCTAAAAGGGATCGCCGTAGGCAATCCCGGTAAGTCTGGCTTTTTCCATTTCGAGTCGTCGGCCCCCCCTCTGGGTCTAGACAAATATGGGTTGGACTAGCCGTAGTTTGAAACTACGCCTTTCTATTCTGCCAATTTGTAATTTGCTTAGGATAAAAGATTTTAACCTTGGGCCAGTCCCGATAAATATCGGGAGCAGGGCGGGAAAACTTCACCCAGCGCCTACTGGAACTTCAGAGCTGCTGAGGAGAATCTACGCCTAGGGGAGGTACAGGAAGGAGATAGTCTGACGCTTGAAGTGGATGTGATTTTCGACAAAAAGAGAAAGGGCATATTGCATCCTTCTGCACTGATCAAAAGTGGAAGTCAAACATTATGGAAGGATCGCTTGCTGGAAGGGGTACAAAACCTTAACTTTTCTCCTAAGATCAATCCGATGTTGATTTATGAGTTTACCCGATTGCTATTGGCAGAGATCGAATCCAAGAAGACCCCAGAAAGCTACCTGATGTATGCGCTATATGATCAGGACAGTGTGCTATACGATCAGGGCAAGGTCTTGGTCAGCAATGCCGCAGCCAATGAGCATGAGCAACTTCGACAGACACTCAAAGTCAAAAAGAATGGATATCTGGAAACCTTTGTGGTCAACGAAACAGCTCAGAATATCTTTTTCGATAATCTAAAAGTGCAAAGCACCAGTCCGATCATCGTTCAGGAAAATGCCTACTATCCCTTTGGTATGACCATCGCAGGATTGGATTATAGCTATAATAATCATACGAATAGGTATCTTTACAACGGGAACGAGATCATGCGGGATCACGGCCTTGAGCTATACGACTTCAAATCAAGGTTTTACGATCCTGCAATAGGCAGGTTTACAAGCATCGATGTGCTGGCCGACCACCCAAGGCAAATCGGGATTTCCCCGTACCAGTTCAGTTGGAACAACCCGATCAGGTATAATGATCCGGATGGGAAATGCCCCAGCTGCTTTCCTATGCTTTATGCTGCCTATCAGGGGATGAAAGCAAAATATTCAGGTATTTTAAGTCAAGTCAACGCTCCATCACAAAGATTGATTTCGGGAACGTCTGGCAATACCCCTTCAAATATCCGAATGAGTGAAACCATGAGGTCTACCATTAAGTTTACAGGTGTTGCTTCCGATATCAATGCGGTTACCGATGTTGGTAAAACTCTTGCCAGGGAGGCTACAATGGACGTTGGCAACACTTTGGACACGGGTGGTGGATTGATTTCAGATGCTGGCATGGCATTGGCAATTCCGACAGAGGGGATGTCTTTGGCACTAGTTCTATTTGGAGAGGTGACATCAGCAGCTGGCAAAGTAATGAAGGGATTGGTTTATTATAGTGAAGGGGATAATAGAAATGCTGCTATTGAAGGAGGGAATATTGTTTTTGGGGTGGCTACTAACAGTTTAACCAAGACAGCTGTAAGAGAGTCAAAAAGGGTTGGAAATATTACTAATTCTCAAGAAGAAACAATAACTGAAACTGTATTGGGAGGGTTAGGAAGTCTATATAATAAAGTTGTTGGTTATTTTACTCATGGAGATGAAAAGGATAAATGACCCGTTTGGTAAGGCAGCAAAAGGACAATTAATAGTTCTTTTAATTGGTTTGATAGTAGCATTGATAATTTATATCATCAAGAATTGGAATTAGATTGACATAAGTTTTAATAATTGTTAAAAAGCCCTGCATTCCTGCCGGGCTTTTGTGTTTTTAGATGCTGAGTGAGTTCTGAACCTGGCACTTGAACAGGAATGCGTCCATCAGGGCGAAGATGTGTTTCCTGTCCTCGGGCTGCAGTTTTTCGATGTCCTGCAGGCGTTTGACAGTTTTTTTGTCGAAGGAGCTGTTTACCCTCTGCAAAAGAAAAGCCTTTTCGCATCGCGAAAGGGCTTTTTGTATTATAGTCAGAGTACCACAAAAACCTATGATTATATTGGAGATTTTGTATATCTGAACAATACGATTCAACACTTTGCACATGAGGAAGGACGTACAGCCTGGGATGGTGGAACGGGCGATCCATATGATGAGTATTTTTATAAAGATCATCTTGGCAATGTCCGTCAGGTAATACGTGCACCTTTTACACTGGCTTTTCGGGCCACCATGGAGGAGGAATACGCTCAAGAAGAAGAGCAACTTTTTGAACAGCTTCCGGAAACAAGGATACTCGACCACCGCCATAACAATACTGCGGGTGGAAACCAAGTGGCCTGGCTGAATGCAGAAAGAGGAAAAATGCTCGGTCCATCAAGAACGCAGGAGGTACAGGAAGGAGATAGTCTGACGCTTGAAGTGGATGTGATTTTCGACAAAAAGAGAAAGGGCATATTGCATCCTTCTGCACTGATCAAAAGTGGAAGTCAAACATTATGGAAGGATCGCTTGCTGGAAGGGGTACAAAACCTTAACTTTTCTCCTAAGATCAATCCGATGTTGATTTATGAGTTTACCCGATTGCTATTGGCAGAGATCGAATCCAAGAAGACCCCAGAAAGTTACCTGATGTATGCGCTATATGATCAGGACAGTGTGCTATATTATCAGGGCAAGGTCTTGGTCAGCAATGCCGCAGCCAATGAGCATGAGCAACTACGACAGACACTCAAAGTCAAAAAGAATGGATATCTGGAAACCTTCGTGGTCAACGAAACAGCTCAGAATATCTTTTTCGATAATCTAAAAGTGCAAAGTACCAGTCCGATCATCGTTCAGGAAAATGCCTACTATCCCTTTGGAATGACCATCGCAGGATTGGATTATAGCTATAATAATCATACGAATAGGTACCTCTACAACGGTAAGGAACTGATCTCCGATCTAAATCTTGGTTTATACGATTATGGGGCGCGTTTTTACGATCCGGCAATAGGACGTTTCCCATCTGTGGACCCCAAGGCACATCTTCTACCTTCTTGGTCGCCGTATGTATTCAGTCTGAATAACCCTATATTGTTTATTGACCCAGATGGGCAATTTCCATATACTTTCCATGTGAGAGCTTTTGCACCTACTGGATCATTTAAGGGATCCGGTTTCCATGATGATGGCAGAGGATTTTCTACAAATGCTGGTGCATCATCAAGGATAAAGCAAAACTTTACAGTTGACCCAACAGCCCAAACATTTTCAGGAGGAACACCGACTAGTGATCCGACATACTGGAATGGTATTAATACCGGAACTGCTACAAATAAGGGAGGTATTTCTACACCCGAATTTGGAGCCAATTCACTTGGTAGTGCCACTGCCTCTCTTTCCTCTAATTTTGAGGGTTCTAATCCTGCATTTAAGGGCTTAGCTCCTAATATTGAAGTTAGTTCTGCTTTATCGATAACAGAGAATTTAGAGAAAGGGCAAGTAACTATTTCGTTCGATCTTTCCAGTAAACAATTTCCGGCAACGGAAGGGTTTGTTCAGGACGCAGCTGGAAACAGTGTATTCTTAGGAGGTGCAGCAGCTTTTGGAAGTGCTGGAAATTTGGTTAATGCTGATAAAAAACAAGTTTCTACAATTGATTTGATAATTGGGATAAATGATAAAGGAGTATTTCAAAATGTAACAATGGGAGGAACGACTTATTCCCTTGATGATTTTAACAATCTACGAACATCCAAACCTGCAGGACCATTCCCCAGAGAGGACAAAGACAAATAAGCAAATGATAAGTTATATAATATACGGGATATACAATCTGGTTTTTCAAATAGCTTCCATCGGCTTTTTGTTTTACGCCAATACATACCTGAATGGGTTCATTATTCCTGATCGCCTTCGATGGAAGAACGGGGGACTAAGGGAAGACCTAACAAGTTTGGCGTTCGCACAAGCAACAGTATTAATAATAGAGGCTGCTTTATTACTGCTTCTGATTTACTACGTTAACAAGTGGTATTTAACCAACTTGGCAGGAGCAAGTGATCCTGTCAAGGTTGCACTATGGACAGCAGGTATTTATGCAGTTATTACTGTGGGGGTAATACTTGTGACGACTTACCTGAACTTCAAATAATTAAAAAAGCCCGGCAAGTCCGGGCCTTTTGCATTTATAGCGCAGCGACATTTTTCTGGAAGAAGTCTTTGAATTTTTTGTTGGTGAGCATCTTGTCTATCAGCTTGAAGATGGTCTGCCTGTCCTCTTCTTCGAGCTGCTGGATAAGCCTGAGCTGTTCTACGGCTGTCTTGTCCTCGATGACGACTTCTGAGGGGATATCCCCATCATATGCAAGTATCTGGTCAGTAGTCATGTTGAAGAGCTGTGCGGCTTTGTAGAGTTCATCCACGGTGATTGCCCTGGTTCCCTTTTCAATTTTGCTGTATGCCGACTTGTCCACCCCCTCTGGGTTTAGACAAATATGGATTGGACTAGAGGTTGTCTCAAAAGTGCAATATGTCACATTGAGCGAAGTCGAAATGTAGGCCACAACGATATAAAT
>NZ_VLOG01000045.1:0-5045 GCF_007655305.1 Algoriphagus algorifonticola | reverse complement strand
TCCCTGCCTGCGTCAGACAGGCGCTCAGGCTGACACTAGAGCTATTTATGAGACAGCCTCTTTCTATTCTGTCAAATTTGCAATTTGCTTAGGATACAATAGTCTAAGAAACATAACCAATTACAAATCGGGAAGGATAGTAGGGTAAGACAAGGCGTTAAGAAATCATTCTGTGATTCTGATAATTACCGGAATTAGCCTGGAGCCTGCTTAGTGGGGAGGCAAATTCCACCTAGCGACCAATTGAACTCCAGAGGTATGAGAAAATTCAACGCCAAAATGAAAAATTGCCTTAGATCAGTATTATTTTTTTATAGAATGATCTAAGGCTGAGGATCAACAAAAAACTCCAGTATATTCCAAACCTACACTTTTCTTATTTTTACAAAGCCTACAAAGAATTCCCTTTCCTTTATCTATCTTCAATTAGCACGGAAAATCATATTATATTGTGAATATTGGGAGATTTAAATCTGTTTTAGCTCATAATAATCTAAATATCACATTATAGTATGATTTATATTTGATTTTAGAAAAATCAATAGTAAATTAGTCTAAAAATCACATTATAATGACAATTGAAGAAATAGGTTTGGCTATAAAAGAACGAAGACAGGTTCTTAAAATTATTCAGCCAGATTTGGCAGAAATGGCTCAGGTGAGTATTAATACCCTATACAAAATTGAGCGTGGTGAGGCTAATCCATCGGTCAAAGTGCTAAATAAACTTGCGGAGATTTTGGGAATGGAATTATCACTTTCCGTCAAAAAACTGCTTTAATAGATGAAATCAGCGAGAGTTTTAAGAAATGGGGAATTGGTCGGGATCTTGTCAAAATCGGAATCCGGTAAGTACTCTTTTGTTTACGAAGATTCCTGGTTTTCTCATCCGGATAAACCCTCCGTTAGCCTAACACTTCCAAAATCAAAAAAAGAGTATTATTCTGATCATTTATTTCCATTCTTTTTCAATATGCTTTCTGAAGGAGTCAATTTGAAACTACAGGCACGCCAATTTCAGATTGATGAAGATGATTTCTTTACGCTACTTTATAAAACTGCTGATTCAGATACCATAGGTGCAATAACCGTTGAACCAAATGACTGAGCTAATCATTAATACCTGTCCCATAACCTTGGCAGAAGCCTTTCATACCTACAGCCCGCTTGGCTTGAAACAATTATTCTCAGGGAAAAAGACAGCACATATTCTTCCCTATCATAGCCATCAACCAATTCAAACTTCTCAAATGGCAGAATTGATGGAGAATAGAAAGAGAATTTCTATTTCAGGGGTTCAGGAAAAGCTCTCTTTGATTTGGGATAAAGGCCAGCTTAGATTAACCCGTCAAGGAGAACAAGGAACCTATATTTTGAAACCTATTCCAAGGGATTTGGAGAATGTGGATCAGGTTCCGGCAAATGAACACTTGACCATGCAGATTGCAAAACAAATCTATAAGTTGAATGTAGCTGAGAGTGCCTTGATCTTCTTCGAAAATGGAGAACCTGCCTACCTGACCAAAAGATTTGATATCGACTCTAAATCATCTAATAAGCTGGGCAAAGAAGATTTTGCGACTTTGGCTCTAAAATCAAAGGAAACAGATGGAGAAGAGTTCAAATACAATTATAGTTATGAAGGGGTCGCCCTTTTAATTAAAAAATATGTGGCTGCTTATCCTATTGCCCTAGAAGAGTTCTTCAGGTTAGTGGTATTCAATTTTTTGTTTTCAAATGGGGATGCGCATTTGAAAAACTTTGCCCTACTGGAAACTTCGCAAGGAGATTATAATCTGAGCCCAGCATATGATTTGGTGAATACTAGACTTCATGTAAAGGATTCTGAAATGGCTCTAAAAGATGGGCTCTTTGCTGAAGATTATTACACAAAAAGTTACGAGGAAATGGGGCTTTATGCCTACGATGATTTTTTCGAATTCGGTATAAAAATCGGAATCATGCAAATTCGAGTTAAAAAAATCCTCAATGAATTCTCAAAGCCCTTAGAGGAAATAGTACCTATAATCAATCGAAGCTTTCTGTCTGATGAAATGAAAGAACGCTATAAAAAAAGCTATGAGAGTCGATTGGGTTTTCTTAGAAACTCTTACGCGAAAAGAGATCTTTAAAATGATTTCCAGTGCCTTGAATGAAAGATAGAGATTTACTCCTTCTTTTTAGGCTCTCAAAATATTATTTGCTGAAAATCGATTTTTACTTGGCAAATCTCTGCTCTAGAATATCTTGATTTTTTCCGATTTCTATTAATGGCTAAACAAAAAACAATCCCCCAAAATGGAGGATTGCTTTAGATTAAAATTTAACTTTCGAAGATAGGGAAGCTCAAAAATCATAATTTGAAGTGATTTATGACTCCCGTCCCCAGATTAGTTTTTGTACAATTCATGTTGTAATTCGAATCTATCCAGCATCATGACTTTATGCCAAGCGTCTACAAATTGCTTTACAAATAATTCATGACCGTCAGAAGCTGCATAGGCTAAAGAAAGAGTTCGCAGCTGTGGATTGGAACCAAATACTAAGTCAGCACGGGTTGCAGTCCATTTGGTCTTTCCGCTCGCCTTGTCCTTTCCTTCAAAGGTTTCCTTAGCATCATCTGCCGGAGTCCATTTGGTATCTATGGCCAATAGGTTGGTAAAGAAGTCATTGCTCAATACTCCAACCTTTTCGGTAAATACTCCATGCTTGGAGCCATCGTAATTGGCACCTAAAACTCTCAGCCCTCCAACCAAGGCGGTCATCTCAGGAGCAGTCAGGTCCAATAACTGAGCTCTATCAATCAACATACGCTCAGTCTCTACGGCATACTTACCTTTTCTGTAGTTGCGGAATCCGTCTAGCATTGGCTCCAATACTGCGATATTATCAACGTCTGTTTGTTCTGCACTGGCATCCATTCTGCCTGGTACAAAAGGAACAGATACCTTCACTCCGGCATCATGGGCAGCTTTCTCTACCGCAGCACAGCCTGCCAATACTATTAGGTCGGCCATGGAAATCTTTTTATTTCCTGATTTCTTGCCATTAAAGTCAGATTGGATTTTTTCCAAAGTTTCTAAAACTGAAGCCAATTGTTTGGGGTTGTTGACTTCCCAGTTTTTCATAGGCTCTAAACGCACTCTTGCACCATTGGCACCTCCTCTGAAATCAGTTTTTCTGAAAGTTGAAGCAGATGCCCAAGCAGCACTTACTAAAGCAGAGATAGACTGACCTGAAGCCAAAATGTCCTTTTTCAGTTGAGCGATATCCTGCTCATTTACTACTTCATGATCCAATGCTGGAACAGGGTCTTGCCAAATCAATTCCTCTTTTGGAACCTCTGGTCCTAACAAGCGATTTTTTGGTCCCATATCTCTGTGAGTCAATTTGTACCAAGCACGGGCAAAAGCATCATCCAACAAAGTGGAATCTTCCACAAATCGCTCACAAATTTTTCGGTATTCCGGATCAGTGATCAAAGCAATATCTGTTGTCATCATCATCAATGGATGACGTACACCTTCCAAATGTGCATCAGGAACAGCATCTGCAGCGGCTCCGCCTTTTGGTTTCCAAGCCTTTCCACCAGCAGGGCTGACAGTTTGCTCCCACTCATATTTGAATAGGTTTTCTAAATATTCATTATCCCATCGGGTAGGGTTGGAGGTCCAAGCCCCTTCAATTCCGTTGGTGGTGGTATATTGAGCATTTCCGGTACCATTGCTGTTGATCCAGCCTAGACCTTGATGCTCTAATTCTGCTGCATTAGGTTCAGGGCCCAAATGGGATTTTGGAGAAGCACCATGGCTTTTTCCGAAAGCATGTCCCCCTGCAATCAAGGCAACTGTTTCCTCATCATTCATCGCCATTCTGGAGAAAGTAATTCTAATCTCCTGGGCTGCTGAAATAGGATCCATATTTCCAAAAGGTCCTTCTGGATGCACATAGATTAGGGATTGTCTGGATGCTCCTAATGGATTTTCCAAATCATATTCCTCAGTTCCCGGCTTTCCTGTCCAGCGCTTGTCTTGGGTGGCCATTTCTGTTTCAGGACCCCAGTAGGTGCTATCATCACCTTCCCAAGAGTCCAGTCTTCCACCTCCGAATCCGAAGGTTTTGAATCCCATTTGCTCCAAGGCACAATTACCGGTTAGGATGATTAAATCCGCCCAGGACAATTTTCTGCCATATTTCTGTTTGATAGGTTCTAGCAGTCGGATAGACTTATCGATATTACCATTGTCTTCCCATGAATTGAGAGGAGCAAAACGGATCAGGCCTTCGCCAGAACCTCCACGACCATCGGCAACTCTGTAAGTACCGGCAGCGTGCCAGGCCATCCGAACCATCTGTGGACCGTAATTGCCATAATCAGCTGGCCAAAAATCATGAGAAGTGGTCAGCATTTCTGTGATATCTTTTTTGACAGCAGCCAAATCCAAGGAAGCGAATTCCGATGGATAGTCAAAGTCCGGACCATAAGGGTTTGCTTTGGATGATGGGCTGTGAAGCAATTCTACCGGAAGTCGCTTGGGCCACCAGTCAGCATTCATAGGTTTGGTGCCGATGCCACCGCCTATTCTATCGCTTTGAATTTGATTTCTGCCTCCAGAAAAGGGGCATTTGCTTTGTTCAGTCATTTTAAAAATGTTTTATGGGTTATGTTTAAATGTAAGTCATTGACTCTTATTTTTTAACCCCATAGAAATGATTTTGTTGCCTAGAATTTCCCAAATGGTTAGAGAATGGGAAGAGCGGTATGCAACTCTACCCTCCAAGGGTTTTTGCTATTCGGGATTTGTAATCCCGAATCCCTATCGTAGGATTTTTAATCCGATGAAATATTTAAGAAGGATAGGAATATCTCGCCGAAGGCATATTTCAATTTAATTTCTACTGTATTTCTCTAAAATATCTTGCCGAAGGCATATCTAAACCATATCTTAAAAAATATCTTTTCGACAACCTCAGGTTTGCGAATATTTCGCCGCAGGCGTATTTGTTTTACCTCTACTGTATTTCTCTGCCATTCTTGCTGGCAC
>NZ_VLOG01000044.1 GCF_007655305.1 Algoriphagus algorifonticola | reverse complement strand
GCGGATTGATTTTATTGCGGTTTGACCTCTCACTACAGATTCTAATGCATAATCCGGGTTTAAGGTTCTTCTTCCTATCCATGCAACTACTCCAAGGGGGAATTGAGAACGACTTTCGATTTTAGGTTTCGGGCAATATCAATTTGAGTACAAAATGATAGGTTTTCTAGAATTGCAGATGTTCATTTTAAACAAAAAATTCTTTGCCTCTTCCATCCTTTGCGGGAGAATTATACCGCTGCGCCACCGCGAGAGATTAGGAGACCGCTGCGCTCGCAGTTGTCATTTCAGCCTTCCTCTATGGGAGATAAACTTTCGCACCTCATAATTCAAACTTTCTCTACTCCGGCCTCGATGCCTGTCTTACAATTTCTGCCTGCTCTTTAGTCAGTTTAAGCAGACGCTTAATTCTGTCAGGAGTGGGCTTTGCCAAGGAATAAAAAATCAAAGTCAAAGCGAAAATCACAACGTAAGTCGCATTCTCATAGAAAAGCAATCCTATAGTGCTAAGAATCGATATCAAAAACAGAAAATAAAAACGTTGCCTAGTTGCCTGAATATAAATCTGAACTTTATCAAACAGCTCCTCATATTCAAAGGATAATTTCAGTTTTCTATGAAATATCACATATTGACCAAGCAGCAAACCTATAGCCAATCCAATCAATAAACCATTGACAAAGTCTGGAAGCTCAGGCAGGTCAAAATTCAAATTCCCTGAATTATAATACAAATACACAAAGCCAAATAATGGCAAGCTGATCACCATCAGGATCAACACCAATATTTCCAGGCTTTTGTAGTCTTTTTTAAGCTGATTGTAGTTCAAGAGGCTAGTTTATTCAATGGTGATTTTGATGTCATCAGTCAGAGGTCGGGAAACGCAGCAAAGTACATATCCAGCCGCTATTTCCTTCTCGCTCAAGCCTGCATCCTCATCCATCTTCACCTTTCCGCTCAAAAGTCTACCTCTACAAGCTGTACATAAGCCACTCTGACAAGAATAAGGCATATTCAAGCCCTGCTCCAATCCGGCTTCAAGGACAGTTTGTTCAGGATTAACGGTCACATCAAACTCCTCCCCTTCCAACATGATTTTAACATCCCGGGTGAGAATTCCGGAGTTGATTCCAGCCATGGCATTGTCATGTGCCTGTTGAGCTGCCGCTGAGAAAAAGCTTTCTCTATGAATTCTCTCTTCAGGAATACCAAGTTCTTCCAAGACATTCTCCGCAGTATCCATGATTCCGTCAGGCCCACAAAGGAAATAAATCTCCTCATACCGCTGTTCATATTCTGCACGGGAAACAAACTCCTTAAACGAATCAGGATTTAATCTACCTTTTGGCCCTTTCCAGGCTTCAGATGGTTGACTCAGATTATGAATTACTTTCAATCTTTCCGGATTGGCTTTTTCCAAAAGGTCCAATTGTCTTTTGAAAATTATCTGCTCCTCGCTTCGGCTACAATATATCAGCGTAATGATGGAGTTCGGCTCATTGACCAATACAGATTTGAGAATACCCATGATTGGCGTGATCCCACTGCCTCCAGCCACCATGATAAAATGCCTCTGATTTTTGGAATGAAAGTCGGTGGTGAAATTCCCTAATGGCTTTAGCACATTGATAGTTTTACCGGGGTTTACTTTTTCATTCAGATAATTGGAGAAAAGTCCTCCATCGACCCTTTTAACAGAAATTCCTGGAAAGGGGTCCACAAATGGGGAGGTGCAAAGACTGTAAGATCTTCTTTGCTCTTTTCCATCAAAGTCCATGACCAAAGTCAAAAACTGACCCGGCTTGTAATCCAGAAATGGTTCTGGCTGCTCAAAATAAATACTCACTGTATCGGGAGTTTCCCTGACAACTTCACGTACCTTCAGAGGGAGATAATTGCTTTTTTTAACTTCCTCTTTTTTCTTCTTAAATAAATTGAACATTCGAGATATGGATTCTTTGTATTCGGGTGCAAAATTAAACGCTCAGGAATCATAATTGTCCTAATCCCTGAGAAATTCATAAAGAAAACTCCAAATCGTGAAAGTAAGTTTGGAGAAATTCGATTATTATAAATTATGAAGGGCTATTTTGAAGGTAATGAGCTAAATTGCGCCTTCAAAATTTTGGAACAACCCCAAAACCAACAAACATGGAATTGAATGCCCTGACCGCTGTCAGTTCAGTAGATGGAAGATATGCCGGAAAAACGGCTTCCTTGAGAGCTTATTTTTCAGAATTTGCCCTGATCAAATATCGAGTGCATGTAGAGGTAGAATATTTCATAGCGCTATGCGAGTTACCCTTGCCTCAGTTGAAAGAATTTGATCACGGATTTTTCAGCAAGTTACGGGCTATTGTTACTGAATTTTCAGAGAAATATGCTCAAAGCATTAAGGACACTGAAAAGGTGACCAACCATGATGTGAAGGCTGTAGAGTACTTTCTGAAAGAGAAATTTGATGCTTTAGGGCTAGAGGCATATAAGGAGTTTATCCATTTTGGACTCACCTCTCAGGATATTAACAATACTGCAACTCCATTGATGCTGAAAGAAGGATTGGAGCAGGTGATTTATCCTGAATTGGAAAAGGTTCTATCAAAGCTGAAAACTTATGCTTCTGACTGGAAGGATGTTTCAATGTTGGCCAAAACCCATGGACAGCCAGCTTCCCCTACTCGATTGGGGAAGGAGATTGAAGTATTTGTTGTCAGAGTTGAGAAGCAATTGGAGCTATTAAAGCAGGTTCCATTTTCTGCCAAATTTGGTGGGGCAACCGGAAATATGAATGCGCATCATGTAGCTTATCCAGAATTAGCTTGGAATGACTTTGCATTTAATTTTGTATCCCATTATTTAGGCTTAGAAAGAAGTTATCCTACCACTCAAATCGAGCATTACGATAATTTGGCTGCCGTATTTGATGGCTTAAAAAGAATCAATACGGTATTGCTGGACCTTTCTAAAGACGTTTGGCAGTACGTGGCCATGAATTATTTCAAGCAGAAAATCAAAGCTGGAGAAGTAGGATCTTCTGCAATGCCACATAAGGTCAATCCAATAGATTTTGAAAATGCCGAGGGTAATTTAGGAGTTGCCAATGCACTTTTTGAGCATTTGGCATCCAAACTTCCTATTTCCAGATTGCAGCGGGATTTGACAGATAGCACGGTACTTCGGGTAATCGGAGTTCCATTGGCCCATATGCTGATTTCTTTGGAGTCTTTGAAAAAGGGATTGGGCAAATTGGAGCTGAATAGAGCTGCCATTGATGCTGATTTGGAAGAAAACTGGGCAGTAGTTGCGGAAGCGATCCAAACGATTCTTCGAAGAGAAGGCTTCCCAAAACCTTATGAGGCACTGAAAGATCTTACCCGAACCAATACTAAAATCACTCAAACTTCCATAGCCGATTTTGTAGATGGCTTGCCTATTGCTGATGAATTGAAAACGGAATTGAAGAAAATTACACCTTTTAATTACACTGGAATTTAAAAGTGTGAAAGCTGAATTCAGAAATCTGAAAGGTTTCGCCTCTTAATCTAGGTAGCTTCACAAAAGCTCGCAGCGACGCAGCGGCGCAAAGCTTTAATCTCCCGCAAAGGATTCAAGAAGCAAAGAAAAGTAGGAAGATGTAGTAGGCAGTTGGCAGTACCGTCCCTGCGAACCCGTCACTTTTTATAATATGAAGATTAACTTTGAGTCTTTCGTTAATCCCAATTAAAGGAAAGACTTTGGGTCGGGTGAAGCAGTCTCAAAATTTTTAGTTTGTGGCAAGGGCTTCGACTCCGCTCAGCCTGATAAAAAAGACTGGCCTCTTCATTAAAACTCCGTGGTTCTCCGTGATCTTTATGGTTAATAAAGCTCGCAGTGGCGCAGTGGCGCAGAGTTTAATTCTCCCGCAAAGAATAAAAGACGCAAAGAAGTTGATCTGATTTGTTCTGGGAAATCTGTGCAGATCTGTGACTTTTTCTGTGGAAATCTGCGGAAAATAAAAAAGATTCAATGACTGAAAAACATTTAAAGTTTCTCTGCCCTTCGTAAATCAAAAATTCCCCTATTATCCTCTGTGCTCTAAAAAAATCTCCGCAATCATACACCTAGCGCTTCCTCCACCCAGTTTTTCTATGGTAGGAATCTGAGGACTGATAATTGTAGTATATTTCTCAATTAGCTGAATTTGCCCCACGTTTAAAGAATCATAGGCCGTTTGGGACATGACTGTAAACTTCTCACCTCCATCATTTCCCACTTCCAACATATTTCCGGCAAAATTAAATTTCTGTTTGGCCGTAATGGGAATCACTTTTTTACCTGCTGATGTCAAGGTCTCCTGTACTTTCCTTCTATCTGAAGCCTTTATAATACTTTCCAAACAAACCACAGCCAAATCAGAGCCAATATGCATCATTACATTGGTATGATAAATAGGGCTCATCTTTCCGCCAATTTCCTGCTGAGCTTCAAATGCAATCACTTGATAGCCCAGTATTTTTGCCAAATAATCTAAAGGCACGCAATGGGTTCGCTCAGAATAACAGGCATAAATCATTTTTGAATGATGGTCCATCACCATGCTACCCGTTCCCTCCAAAAACTGTCCATCCTGCTCAAAAAAGCTTAAATCAATAATTTCATCCACTTTAAATCCCAATCCCATCAATTGCTCTATCAAATCTTTCCTTCGCTCCAATCGGCGGTTGGGAGAATACATGGGATAGAGAATCAATTTGCCGTCTGGATGTGTACTAAACCAATTATTTGGGAAAACAGCATCCGTTTTAATTGGCTTTTCTGTATCCTCTATGACCAATACCTTCACTCCCTGATCCTTCAATAAGGCGACAAAGCTGTCAAACTCCTGTTGAGCCAAGGCCTTGATTTCTTCAGAACTTCGCCCGTCTTGCTGCTGATAGAAATTATTCCCTGCCGTCTCTTGATTGAAGCCAAAATTGGCAGGACGAACCATCAAAATAGTAGAAGAGGTTTGCATGGCTTATTTTTTTGAAGGATATCGATAAAGAACCGGAAGAATATTGAATCTCTTTTCACTTATGGTAAAGTAGCTTTTCATGGAAGATGAAAATGCGATAGCCTCTCCTTGAGGCTCGGGAACGTAGGGCAAACTGACAGGAGTTCTAGCCAGTGTTTCAGTTAAAGACTCCCCTTCCTTTCTGATCCAATAATAGACAGCAAAGTAATTTTTAATCAAAATATGACAGCCATCTTTTGAAATATCTCCTGCCACAGAAGATGAAAAAGGAAATTCCAGATGCTTGTCTAACTTGATTTTCTCCTTGTTCCCAAATTGATCCCAGGAAAAACTGTACAGGTTGTTCTTCTTATCCCTTTTGGAAACTATATACAGTCTTTTATCCAAGGGATCGAGCATCAAGGTTTCCGCATCCCTAGCTCCTCCAGGATAGTTGAGTTCTACTGAGACAGCCTTTTCCTCAATCAAAGTCTGGATGACTCTAGGTTCTGGAATTCTATGAACATACACAGAGGAATATCGAGCTAAATTATCTCCGATTTCAGCTATGTAGATATAGGATTTTCCGTCAGGTCCCAATCCAACAGCAATATCTTCCCAGTCCCTATTTTTGAGACCTTTCAGTATGATTTTGCCAATCTCTTTGCCTAGGGAATCCAACATATAAACTACCGCCTCTCCCCCGCTATCGGTATGAGCATAAATCAAGTTAGGGTGAATTTGAGAAAATGCAATCCCGCTGACTTCTTCCAAACGGGGATTTTTTAGTGTATCTACGGGAATACCCATGCTAAAATAGCGCTCAGAAACAGGGATTTCCTGAGCGAAAAGGCTATGGTTTAATCCCAGTAAAAAAAGAAAGAAAATAGTATTGCGTGTACCCATAAGAAGGATCGAAATTAGCCAAAAAGGCAGGAAAAAGCAGAGGAATAGGAGTATAAATTGGTTTACCCATTCAAAAACATCGAGCCGAATTTGATTTTAGAGAATAAGCATATGGGATATCTGTAAAATTTAGAAAGTGAATTTAGAAGAAAGGATAAAAATAAGTCCCTGAGAAAGAATCAGAAAGGGTAATTGGTTCAAAAAATCAAAGATTTTTTATTTGTAGGTTTGGAAAAAATCAAAGATGCCTCTACATTTGCAACACGTTAACCGAAAGGGATAGCGCAACCAGAAAAAATTCCTCCTTAGCTCAGCTGGTTAGAGCACATGACTGTTAATCATGGGGTCCTTGGTTCGAGCCCAAGAGGGGGAGCTACCAAAGCCTCAAATCATCAGATTTGAGGCTTTTTTCATTTATACATTTCTGGGCGAGAAGCCTGTCCCGATGAAGTCTTTCAAATAGTTAATCCTCCGCTCAATCTCCTTTTCCATTGCAGCTACTTGGTAAATAGAGTTGATCTTTGGCATTTCATACAAGATATTTAGTGCTTTGGGTTATGGGATTAATTCACCCCAAATCCAAAAAATCCCATGGTAAGGGAGGTTCAGTTTCCCTGCAAAGTCACGTATTAGCTTATCGCTGCTAATGACCATGGCGCCTCCAAGTTTTTGATCCAAAAAGAGTACGGAACGATCTTCCTGTAACGATCCTTGGGAAAATGGAATCTATTACATTTTTTAAAAGTCACACTATTTGAAATTTTTCACAAGAAATTTTGCTACTAAATCTTTTACACAAAATGCCTTTGATTCACATCAAGGACTTCACGACACACCCACACTCAGCCAGATTTTTCAGCTCAATTGAGATTCTAATTATAATATAATAACTTTAATACTTGGAATCATAGGTAACTTCCCAATTATTGATTTCCAATTCTTTTACCTTGAAACTTTTCTTATCTGAGTAAATTTGAAATTTTACAATTGAATCCCATTCATAATCTATAATAAGTTCTTTACGGAAAAAGAAGATTCTCAAGGTACTATCTTCGCAATCTCTATTAATGAAATACTCCCACTCATTAGGACCAATTAACGCATGGTTATAATTTGACATTGGATATATAATATTACTACTTTCCCAAATAGTATCTTTATTCGAAATAAACAATGGGTTTTTGTTAAATAATTCTCCTTTGGAAATAGAAAAAAATATCTCTTCATTTGTATTATTGATGATTTTTAATCTATCGTCGATTGGATCACAACTAATTAGACATGCCATTAAAACTAATAATATTATATTTCTCATTTTAAATTTTTTAATTTCCCAACCACATATCGCCAAAGAAAACTTTACTCCACCAATCAGCCCGCTTCTCCGTATAAAAATCTTTATGACGACCATCTAATCCGGGGATTTTATTAAATCCTGGAGTCAAATTGAGAATACTTGGGATTCCAATTTGCAAATAAAAATTTAGAATAGGAATATTAGGAATTGTTGGAGTTGAAGTATTATAAAGATCAAAACTAAGTTTATAATCTAAAAAATGTCCGTATTCATGTTGGAGCATACTTTCTCTATTTCTTCCTTTTACACTTGAATGAATAAAAATACCAATACCAGGTAAAGTTACCCCAGTTCCTTCTGCCATGAAATCAGTTTCATAAATTGCAACTCCAGGATATTTTTCTGGATCACTAATATTTTTGGTTCTACCCTTATGTTAGTGGAATAAATAAAAGCTAGTAAAATAGAGATGGAGATCACTTTTCAGAGAGTTTTACACTTGAATTTCAATACTTTATAAATTCTAACTCATTAGAGTACACACCAAAAGGGAATGTTCTCCATTAAATTCGTGGTAGAACTATGAATTATAATCTTTAAACTTTAATGTAAAGAATTACATATACTTCCACTAAACAATATTCCTCTTTTCTCGTAAATAAAATTATATCTTAAATTTTTAATATAACACAATGAATTGAATTTAATTATTTATCAAAATTATCTGGACTAGGACTAATAAAAACCACGTTTCCCTGAGAATTAAATATAATTTGATATTGAACTGACAGTCCAGCTGGAGCCTCATAATCATAATATAATTCACCCTTATAATTCCTTTTACTTATAGGCTGGCCCATTATTTCTAATACTTTTAATGTATCCATTCCAATTTCAACATTTTTAATATTTTGCGAATTTTCACAACTAGCCTCTTTGCAAGAATTAAAAACACCCATTCCCAACAATAAAATAATGAATATAATAATATTTCTAATTTTCATATATTTTAAAATATTTTTTTATACCTATTTCTGCCAGGATCATTTAAAAATTGACCAATATATTCAGAAATTTTGGTTGGATTTTGTTCTATTAAATCATTATATCTTTGAAAAAATTCTACTCCTAGTCTATTTGAGTATAAATCCTGAGGATGAAAGGCACTTTTCATTGCACTTCCATTTCCAAAAACTCCCTGCACCCATTGTTGAAATTCATTCGCTGCTCCCATCAAAACCCCTTTCTTCCCTACTACCAAAAAATGAATCATATCTACTTCGCGTCCAGAACCGGGGGATTGAGGATCTCTAACAAACCCAAACCTAGCATCGGCCAATCTATTTGGATATTTTATCCCAAGAAAAGAGCTTTCGCCTAACATAATTTCTTCATATGTCATCCCCTCGAACCTTTTAACAAAATCCTGTACATTTCTAGGTCTTGTATTGTATTGATTGCCATAGTCTTTTTTATTTTGATCTTTTTCATTCCCGCAGCAGGCTTGAACACCTGATTTTTTACCCTTGCCAACTACCTCAAAATTTCCACTATAATCTGCACCTATTACGTCTTTTGATTTTACCTTTTGACCATAGCCCATTTCAACCCAAACACCCTCTTCCTCCTCCTGTGATGCATTTTCTCCAGAATTTACAGGTGTCCCCTGTACCGAATAAGGAGCCATTCCGTCTGGGTCAATAAACCTTATTGGATTGTTGAAAGCATAATTGTAGGGTGAATGTCTTCGCATCTTCTCCGCCAGCGGATCATGCACAAACCATCTTCCAATCGCAGGAATATAAAACCTCGCCCCGTAATCATACATGATCACGCCCAAACCGCTTGTCAGCTCTTTGCCATTATAAAGATAAGGATTCACCCAGCCCTGCAAACTGGCCCCTCGCTAAATCAGTCCACAGGACTGATTATTCACGCTCGGTCCTCACCATATTGGTAACCTAGTCCCGAGAGATCCACTCCCCAAGGATCATAATGAGTCTCTTGCACGATCAGTGGACCCGTGCTCATGATCCGGAACTGGTCAAACCAAACATTTTCAGCCGTTTCATTGACTAGGTAGGTCTCGATATAGCCATCCTTCTTGATCGCCAGCTTTTGAATCAGTTCCTCGTGTTTGTTTCGGGCTTTTTTGGATAAGATGACCTTTCCTTGTTCATACAGATTACTGTCTGCATCATAAAGCGCATATCCTAAATATGCCTCGGGGGCGGGTTTTTGCTGAAGTTCTGTAATCACCAGAGCGATGACATTTGCTATGGCCAGTTCATTGGGACCGGTGGCTCGGAGGTTTTGCCCGAATTCAGTCAGTTGTTGGATCATCTTGGTATTGGCCCCTGTTTGAATAAAGGACACCGGATGGAGGCGCGTTTTTCGTGGATCCATATATTTCCCAAAAACCCCGACTTCCACACTGTCTCCCTGCTGCACTTCCTGACTTCGGGAAGGACCAAGTATTCTTCCACGATCCGCATTGAGCCACGCTGTCGCATAGCCTCCGGGGGTCTTGTTATGCTCACTTGCGCCTTGGCGAGATTCCTTGATATTGTCAAACAGCTCCTCCTCCTCTTCGGCCTTTTCAGGCTCCATGGTTGCCATTCTAAGCGTGGACTGTGGTGCACGGACTACCTGACGTACATTTCCCAAATGATCTTTGACGAAGAATTCGTATTGGAAGGCTGAGTTCTCAAAGGCAGCGCGTCCTTCCTCATGCATGATATAGGACAGCGTATTGGCTCCCGAATTGATTTTTTCAAACACAAATTCCCCCAAATAATCCAACGTAGTGGTAGTGGCCCCTTCTACATTTACCTGCCGGAC
>NZ_VLOG01000043.1 GCF_007655305.1 Algoriphagus algorifonticola | reverse complement strand
GGATGTTACCGGCAAGCGTAAGGACGCAGCACCATAATCAAACAGGGCTGAATATCCGAACTCTTGCACGGGTTAGGTGTATTATCTTCAACGGCAAGCCACCTAATTTTACCAGCGTATCTTATTTCCGCTCCATTATCTTCAAGGAACGAAATAACCCGAACCTGATAAATGGGAAATATCAATACGCTGGTATTGCCTTTGTCCCTTTCCGCAAGTGCTTTTCTTGCCCAAGCCATTGGGCCTATTTTGCGTTTACCTGGTTCTTTTGCCATTCCGGTAAATGGTGGGTTTACCCAATTGCTTTTGCCCCAATCAACTTCAAGTCCATCAAAGCCATCAGGCCGTGGAAATGGGCAAGGGTCAAAGTCAAAATTGAACTCGTCATTTAATGGTTTCAATTTATCAGGTGGCATCAGCCAGTAGTGTCTTTGGTCGGACCTGTTTGACGTATCAATAAATTCGGGACCGAGAACGCCAGCCGGTAACACTGCATACCCGGCAATGGGGGCTGACGTGCTACTTTCGGCATTTGTGCTATTATCAAAATTTAGTTCTAATTTCATCGTTTGTGCTTTTAATTCCCCCACTGCGGGTATGCTTTTACGTTGTGGCGCATTATGAAAAACCCAAAATGATAAGAAAAATATTGACATTAGTAATTTGGGGGTTTTCATTAACAACTTTTGGACAGGAATCAGACTCAATAAAATTAAAAACAATTGATTCTATAGTTTCAATAATTCCTGAAAATCCTACAAAACAAGACGCTTTTGAAATAATTCAGAGTTCAGGGTTAATTTCAAAAAAGAAGTTTTTGTTTTTTAAAAAACGAGTTGGAAGTTTTCACGAAAATGTAGTTTATAAGAACAGAACAATTTATTTAATAAAAATATTAACCAATTTACAGAATATTCATACTGTCGAATATTATTATTACAATAACGAGGAACTAATTCATTATATAAAGAAAATAGAAAAATTTGATAAAGACAATCTGACTTCAAAAAATAAATATTCTGCTTATTTTGACTCCAAGAAACTTGTAAAAGTAACGGAAAATTTAGATTTTGATGTAAATGAAGTATTAACTAAATCGCACAAAAATAAATCTGAATGGAAAGAATTTATAAATCAAACGGAATAAAAATAACGACGCCACAACAGCGCATATAGTTTATGGCGGAATTAGTGCAAAACTCAAAGTTTTTGTATTTTTAGAAACGTAAAACTTTAATTGAAAAATTAACGCATTTTTGCCCGCCACAAACCATATACGCAAACCGTTATGCAGCATTTTAAAACGACAGACATAAACAATGGGAACTTGGGGAACAGCAATAAATAGTAACGACACTTCAAGCGACATTTACGCTGACTTTTTTGACCTTTACAACGAAGGAGAAAAGCCAGAGATAATTGCGGAAAAGCTTATTCGTGACAACAAAGAACTTATTGAAAGTCCTGATGACTCAAACAACTTTTGGTTTACCCTTGCCTTGGCACTTTGGGAAACAAAAGCATTGGACCAAGAGACATTCAATCGAGTAAAAGAAATTATTCAGACAGAAAAGGACTTGCAAGTTTGGAGAGAACTTGATGCTGATGAAACTGAAATAAAAAAACGAAAGGATGTATTAGAAAAGTTTCTTGTAAAAATTAGTTCAGAGAAGGACAAGCCAAAAGCCCGGAAAAAGAAAAAGATTAAAGAGCCGATTTTTGAAAAGGGAATTTGCTTGACTTTTAGACTTCCAAACGGAAATTATGGCGGAGCTGTAATATTAGAAGCCGACAAACAAACAGGTTTTGGTTATAATTTAATTGTGACAACAAGAATAAATAAATCGGAAAGACCAATAATGAAGGATTTTGAAAATGCCAAAGTTCTTGTTGCTAATTTTGGAAATTGGGAAAACCAACCAAAAGTAACTTGGTATTTACCCGACAGATTTAAAAAGGAATACTCTGAACTTTTTGAGACAGTTGGAATGATTCAAGTAGACAAGAACTACACACCAAACGGGAGTGAAATTAGAGCGAGTTTTTCAGGTGCTTGGCAACACATAATCGACCCAGTTACAGCTCAACTTGAATATGAAAAAGTAAATGGAGAGAATAAATCGTTTCCATTGACAGAACTAACAGGAAAGAAGAGATGGTGGAAATTCTGACAAGAAAAACGCTGCATAACAGCACCTACCCAAAAGTGGCGGTTCAGTAGTTAAATCAAGCTTTGTGCTTCTATCAAAGTTTCTGCTTAGTTGACAGTGAAGTGCTTCGAAATCGCCACCTTCGGGTAGCTGCGAAACGTTAGCGGCAATGGTAGGGCGACCCCTCAAAACCCGACAGACCGACCTTTGACAGACAGCCACCCCGACAACTGTCGACACAGAAAAAAATTAAAAAAAGCCCACCGCACGGAAAAAATTTTAGCCTATGCTATTGGCACATTTGGGGCTGTTCCACCCGCAAACCCAACACGCAACAGCCCCAAAAGAGCCAATCCCTACGCTCTGACAGACGACAATAAGATAAAGGGAAATAACTTTACACTTTCTCCACCAACAACCTTTCACAAACCGTATGGCTCAATGTTTCCGACAAGCGTTTGCCGTAGCTTACGACCATTGTATTGTCAAACGGCTCAACTGATTTTATTTTCAGTTTTAATCCTAAACTCAATTCACGACTGTTTAAAAATTTCAAAAACTCGGCAGACGTATTGATTACCGCAGACAACTTTATAGTGTCCCCTGCTTTACACTCACTCAACTTGCTGTATTCTTTCCAAACCATTTTACCGTTTTTGTCGGGAATGGGCGAACCGTGCGGGTCTAATTTAGGAAAGCCAAGCAGTTCATCCATTTTTGCAAAAAATTCGGGCGACTGGATATGTTCTATTTGTTCGGCTATATCGTGAACCTGTTCCCAACCAAATCCCATTTTCTCAACAAGAAACATTTCCGTAAGGCGGTGCTTACGGATAATTGCCGCAGCTTCCTTTTTTCCTTTTTCAGTTAGTCGCAGGGGTTTGTAGCTTTCGTAATGCACCAGTTTTTTTGCCGAAAGCCTTTTCATCATACTGGTAACGGTAGGCATTTTTATCTCTAACCGCTTGGAAAGCTCATTCACATTCACCTCACCTTTGTCATTAGACAGGTTAAGCAATGCTTTCAGGTAATTTTCTTCCGCCAGAGAGTTCATAAGACAAAGGTAACAATTGAAGTTAACAGCCTCTTACTTATAGAAAAATATTTTCAGAATAAATTTGTTAGTCTAATCTAACTTATTATATTTGCCGCATCAAACTAATATAGTGTCCAAGATGAATAAGAAACAACTATACATCCTTTCAACCATTTGCCTGATGGTGGCAATTATGGTTTCGTGCGAAAAGATATTGCCGCCCGAACCTGCCGAATATGAAATTTTGGACGGGCCTGTGGAAGGTTTGAGCAATCAACAGTCTGCTCAATTCCTAAAAGGTGATATAGCATTTAACGATGAGATTTTCACAGCCCAAACAGGACTTGGTCCTATTTTCGTGGCTAACAGTTGCGGAAGCTGCCACGCAGGGGACGGCAAAGGACATCCTTTTACAACCCTGACCCGCTTCGGGCAGATAGATGAAACAGGCAATCAGTTTTTACATTTGGGAGGCCCGCAACTTCAAAACAGGGCTTTGCCCGGATTTACGCCTGAACAAATTCCTGCCGGAGCTACCTTTTCTAAATTTACTCCCCCTGCCGTAACAGGATTGGGTTTTCTGACCTTTGTTTCCGATGCCGATATTCTCGCAATGGCTGACCCGAACGATGCGGACGGAGACGGTATTTCGGGCGTTCCAAACTGGATTGATGTTCCTGCTTTTGTTGCAATACATCAAAATGCTGTTTCTCAAGGCGGGAAATACATCGGGCGTTTCGGAAAAAAAGCAAGCGTTTATGATTTATTACAGCAAACCGTAAATGCCTACAATCAGGATATGGGAATTACTTCGCTCTTTAATCCTATTGATGTTTACAGCGGACTGGAAATTGACCCCGAAGTTTCAACACAAACCATTCACAACGTGGTGTTTTACCTGCAAACATTGAAAGCCCCTATACAGCGAAATCAAAATGATGCACAAGTAATTCAGGGCAAAAATATTTTCAATCAAATAAATTGTGCAGGTTGCCATAAACCAACTTTAACGACAGGCTATTCGCCCATTGCCCCGCTTTCATACAAAACATTTCATCCTTACACCGATTTATTACTTCACGATATGGGTTCGGGGCTTGATGACGGCTACACTGAGGGCAACGCAAAAACATATGAATGGAGAACACCACCACTTTGGGGTTTGGGACTTTCGCCCAATTCACAAGGCGGACAATATTTTTTAATGCACGATGGCAGAGCAAAAAGCATTGAAGAAGCCATACTAATGCACGGTGGCGAAGCAACTAACAGCAAAATGCAATACCAAAACCTTTCACCAGCGGACAAAGATGCTTTAATCAAATTCTTAAAATCACTGTAATGGACAGAAAAGAATTTATCAAAACCTGCGGATTTGCCTGTTTAGGAGGAACAACGTTAGCCGTTTTGCTTGAAAGCTGTGCAGGCACAAATTACCTTGCACAAACGAGCTATGCAAATAATCAAATTACCATTCCGAAAACCGAATTTATAAGGATTGCAAAAGATAAAACCATACAGCGAAAATATGTATTGGTGCGACACGATAAATTCAGCTACCCGATTTGCGTTTACAAATTAGACGAGGAAAATTATTCCGCTTTGCTGATGCAATGCACTCACAAGGGCTGCGAGTTACAGGCACAAGGCGATTTTTTGATTTGTCCCTGTCACGGAAGCGAATTTACCAATCAGGGTGTTGTTCAAAATCCACCCGCAGAACAAGATTTACAAACATTCAAAATCTCAACCGACAATGAAAACATTTACATATATCTTTAAAAGAAGTTTGATTTTGGTAGTCTTGTTTTGCTCTTTCACAAACAGCAATGCACAAACCGACACAACTAAATTTATTCAGCGTATTCCTGCCGATACTTCTAAACAAAAGTTGAATATGGATGCTGTTTACAACCGTCCTTTCCTTACGGCAGGAAAATTGCCGATTGCTATTGGCGGTTATTTGGAAGCCAATACACAATACGCACAAACAGACGGAATTTCAGACGGTTTTTCATTTCAGGCAAGACGTTTCACCTTGTTTTTTTCATCTACCATTGCAAAAAAAATAAAGTTCCTTTCCGAACTTGAATTTGAAGACGGCACAAAAGAAATCAATATCGAATTTGCGGCAATGGACATAGAATTTCATCCTTTGCTCAATTTAAGAGGTGGTATTGTAATGAACCCTATTGGTGCATTTAACCAAAATCACGATGGGCCAATATGGGATTTTATTGACCGCCCGATTTCTGCCTTAACGATTATTCCCTCTACATTGTCAAATGCTGGCTTTGGCTTGCACGGAAAATACTTTGTTAAACGTTGGATTTTGGGTTACGAAGCATATCTGACCAATGGCTTTGACGACAACATCATTTCCAATGAAGATAACAGGACATCGCTTGCCGCAGGAAAAAGAAATCCAGCACGTTTTGAAGAAAGCAATAGCGGACTGCCAATGTTTACAGGAAAACTTGCTATTCGCAACCGAAAAATTGGCGAATTGGGCATTTCTTATATGACAGGTGTTTACAACAAATGGAAACAAGACGGATTGATATTAGACAGTAAAAGAAGTGCAAGTGTTTTGGCTGTGGACTTCAATACTTCTCTTATTAAAAACAGACTGAATATTACAGGCGAAGTGGCAAAAGTTTTTGTGGATGTTCCTGAAACCTATACGCAACAATTCGGCACACAGCAATTCGGTGGCTATATGGATATTGTCGGCACAGTATTGAAAAGGGAAATTTTGGGTTGGGACAATGCGAAATTAAATGTGGGAGTTCGTTTGGAATATGCCGACTACAATCAGGGCAGTTTCAAAGTAACAGGCGGAAACATTGCAGATGATATTTGGGCAATCGTTCCGTCAATCGCATTCCGTCCTGTTGGGACTACTGTTTTGCGGTTCAATTACCGCTATGAACAACAAAGAGATTTGTTGGGTAATCCACCTGCCCTGACAGGAGTTATACAATTTGGATTTTCGACTTATTTTTAAAAATGACTAATCGGACAATTTGGTAACTTGAATGAACTATTGGAGTAAAGAAAGGCAGCAACCGCACAGGGTCAAGCACATTTGCAAACCGCTCAAAGCCGACACACAGACCAAAGTTTGCAAAAGAGCTTGCCCCTTTCCAACCCGATAAAAATTTTTCCTTCCCTTCTTTTTTTAATTTTTTCCCCCGACACGCAACCCGACACAAGCGACCCTAACCTGACAACGACTGACCACGAGCGACAGAACCACAGCCGCTAACAAGGGTTTGGCGAAATGCGGGGTGAAGTGCTTCGTATGAACATTTGTGCTAAATTTGAACTTTGGTGCTTCGATTGAAGTGTAGTGCTAAAAGTCCCGCACTTCGCCAAGCCCCGAACCGTTATAGCGCATATTAAGAACATCAAACCAAAGACAATCAGTTTTTTTAATTTTGAAAATAGTAACTTTTAAGTTACATTTGCTTATAGAAAAAGTAAGGGAAGTCATTTCTTATCAGGACCATTTTGAGAACTTTTTAAAAGCCCAAACAGAAAAAGTTCAAAACAAGATTTTTAAGGTCATTGAAGCGATAGAAACATTGGAAAGAGTTCCGGAAACTTACCTGAAACCTATCAAAACAAAGAGAGGGCTATATGAAGCAAGGGTTCAGTTGGCATCTAATATATGGAGGGTGTTTTGTTTTTTCGATGAAGGAAAGCTGGTGATACTTCTCAATGGCTTTCAAAAGAAAAGCCAAAAAACACCAACCAAGGAAATTGAAAAAGCTGCCAAACTGATGGATGAATATTATGCTGAAAAGGAAATTCAAAAAGGAAAAAAGAAAAGGAAATGAATACGAAGAGCTGGAAAGAAATCAAAGATGATGTGTACGGAGTCAAAGGAACCGAACGCAGGGATGAATTGGAAAGGGATTTTGAGTCTTTCAAAATTGGTTTGCTATTAAAGAAGGCAAGAGAGGACAAGAATCTAACCCAGGAGCAACTAGCGGAATTAGTAGATAAAAAGAGAACTTATATTTCAAGAGTTGAAAACAATGGAAGTAATCTGACACTGAAAACCCTTTATGAAATTGTTGAAAAAGGATTAGGTGGGAAGGTAAAAATCTCCATTGAACTCTGAAAAGGGAAATACGCGCTATAACATCACCTTAGATACAGCGGGAGGTTTCGAGTAAATTAAAGGTTTATTATCTTTAATAAGTTACTAGTAGTTTGGAAGCGGAGGGCTCTGAATGCCCGCCGTCTCCAAGCCCGAAAACGTTGGACTCAATTCTAAAATGGCAAAGCAGAACCCATGGATATTTGGATTAATAGGTTTTGGGATTTTCCTTTACCTAGCATGGAATAACTTTGAACTATCTTTTGCTCCATGGACAAAAACCGCAGAAGCAAAAGCCGTGATTACAGATAATGCACTTGGGTATGGACCGATGGGGAGAGGATTTACTCAAATCATCACGATATCCTATCAGGTTGACGATTCGGTCTATGTTCAGAAGAAAAAACTTTCTCAGAGAATCAATAAAAAGGAAATTGGATCATTGGTCTTAATTGAATATGCTGTCAAAGATCCTGGCAATTTTGAAATCAAAGGTTTTTTGAAACAATGAACTGATATTTTTATCAAAAAACTTTATCTTCCTACATGGAAACAGGTGACTTCATTTCTGAAATAGTGGTTTTCAAACCCTCCCAAGGTAGTGATGAATTTGAAATCATTTTGGATGGGGAGCAAGATACGGTTTGGGTTACCGAACAGCAGCTTGTTGAGTTATTCGGTAAAGCTAGAAGGACGATTGGTGAGCATATCCGAAATATTTACAAAGAGGGAGAATTGGAAAAAGAGTCAACTTGGCGGAATTTCCGCCAAGTTCAAAAAGAAGGAGAAAGAAAAGTAAAAAGAGCAGTTTCAGCTTACAATTTGGATGTAGTGATCTCAGTTGGATACCGAGTAAAATCACCAGTTGGCATTGAATTCAGAAAATGGGCAACCCAAAGACTCAAAGATTACTTGGTCAAAGGTTATGCCGTCAATAGCGAATTATTGAGCAAGCAAGGTCAAAAAATAATTCAGCTAGAAAACCAGCTTGATATTTTAAGGGAAAGAACTTTTGAGTCACAAAGAGTATTGACGGAGGGGTTTTTGGATATTATTTCAAAGTATTCCAAATCTTTTGAATTACTCAATAGGTATGATTCAGAAGATCTTCAGCTTGACAATCTTTCCAAAGAAATCATTTATATCATCAATTATGATGATGTCAAGAAAGCCATTCACCAATTAAAGATGGAATTGATCCAGAAAGGAGAAGCGGGAGAGCTATTCGGAAACGAGAAAGATGATTCATTCAGGGGAATATTGGGAAGTATCTCCCAAACAGTTTTTGGAGAATTGGCATATCCAACCATTGAAGAGCAGGCAGCACAATTGTTATATTCTGTTATCAAAGGTCATGCCTTCAGCGATGGTAACAAGAGAATTGGTTCATTTCTGTTTGTGTGGTTTTTGGAGCAGAACAGTTATCATTTGGATGACAGGGGAATAAGAAAAATTAATGAAAACACTTTAGTAGCTCTAGCATTGGCAGTAGCCCAAAGTTTACCAGAACAAAGGGATTTGATAATAAAACTGATAGTGAACCTAATAAAGAACTGAGTCCAACATCACCTTGGAATACAGCGGGCGGTTCAGAGTAAATATGAAATTCAGTATCTTTAAGAAGTTAAGAGTAGGTTTGAAGAGAACGGCTCCGCATGCCCGCCGTCTCCAAGCTGAATACCGTT
>NZ_VLOG01000042.1 GCF_007655305.1 Algoriphagus algorifonticola | reverse complement strand
GCGATTGATTTTGAAGCGGTTTGGACTCGTAATAAGAAGTCTACTGCATATTTCGGGTTAAAACACTTTTTGACTCAGCTCAACTTAGCAAAGTTTGCTTCAAAGTCAGGCTTATTGCTATTGATAAGAATTGATCGTTTGAATTTTCCCATCAGGTAAATGGACCAGTTCTGCCATTTTGATATTTCTCAAGGGTGTTTTACCTGAAAGTTCTGTATCATGGTAAAACAGATACCATTTCCCCTCGAAGTTGACAATGGAATGATGATTTGTCCAGCCTTCTACGGGTTCCAATACATTTCCCTGGTAAGTAAATGGACCATAGGGACTATCTCCAATGGCGTAGGCTATAAAATGTGTATCACCCGTTGAATAGGATAGGTAGTATTTCCCATTATGTTTATGCATCCAAGCCGCCTCAAAGAATCTACGGGCATTATCTCCTGCTTTAATTGCTTCACCATTTTCATCCAGGATCAAAATCTCCTTTGGCTTCTCTGCTAAACCTGTCATGGCATCATCCAATTTGGCAATGTATGGCATCAAAGCTTTTTGATCTGGCGCCGGTAGCCCGTCCATTGGACCCTTTCGTCCCTCAACGAGTTTTTGATCTTCATACCATTGAAGCTGTCCTCCCCAGATTCCTCCCCAAACCAAAAAATACTCCTCCTGATCTTGAAAAACCGCAGGATCCATACTGAAAGTACCTTTGATTGGTTCTGCTTCTGGTTTAAATGGACCTTCTGGGCGATCTGAAACAGCAACCCCGATTTTAAATATCCCCTGTTTATCTTTTGCTGGGAAATAGAGATAGTATTTCCCATTTTTTTCGGCGGCATCCGGAGCCCATAACTGTCTACTTGCCCAAGGGATATCTTCCAATTTCAAAGCCACTCCATGGTCAGTGACAGGCCCATTCACCTTCTCCATTGAGAAAACATGGTAATCTTTCATGTCAAAATGAGAGCCCATATCATCTTCTTCCACAACCGTTTCTATATCATGGGAAGGGTAAACAAATAACTTTCCTTCAAAAACATGAGCTGATGGATCGGCTGTAAAAATATGTTCCACAAGTGGAGCATGTGCAAATTTAGACTCCTCTGTTTCTACTTTTGCAGACTGAAAAGAATCTTGGGGTTTAGAGCAAGCAAAAGCAATAAATAGAACTCCCAAAAGGTAATTTGAAAATTTCATATGAGGTTAGGTTAGGTTTGATTGCTATGAAAATACTCAAAGAGGAGTGGATTTCTAAATTTTGGAGCAAATGGAGCAAATATGGATTGATGCGCTAATCAGTTTTTTTTACAATCCTCCCAAAAATTCTTTAAATTCTTCAAAGCTTTTACCCATCGAGAGTACCTTCTTCTCTCCTTCCAGAAAAGCTGCCAATCGATCCGGCAAAACCAATTTTTCATTCAATGCGTCTTCCACCACGTCTCTGAATTTTCCTGGATGGGCTGTTTCTAAAAACACACCAACATACCCTGGGTTTTCAGCCATAAAATCCTTTAATCCCAAATATCCCACTGCACCATGTGGGTCTAGGGTGTAGCCTTTGGGCTTAACAGCCTGGATGGCTTCGATGGTCTGAGCATCGGTGTAGAAAAAACCTTTGATATTTTTCCGAAACAGCTCCTCATTTCCATCATAAAGCGCCTGAAGTCGAGGAAAATTACTGGGATTCCCCACATCCATAGAATTGGAAACTGTAGGTACAGATGCTTTGGCTTTAAAAGGTACCCCCTTTAAATAATCAGGGACTATTTTGTTAAGATTGGTTGCAGCGACAAAATGGTCTATAGGTAATCCCATTTTCCAAGCCAAAACTCCAGCCGCCAAATTACCAAAATTGCCACTTGGCACTGAGAAAACGATCTTTTTCCCATCTTTAGGCAGTCTTGAATAGGCATAGAAGTAATACAGACACTGAGGAATCCATCGGGCAATATTGATAGAATTAGCTGAAGTCAGGAGCAAGCTTTTATTCAATTCCGGATCCAAGAAAGCCTGCTTGACCAAAGTCTGACAATCATCAAAAACTCCTTCCACTTCTATCGCAGTAATATTCTGTCCGAGAGTGGTAAACTGTTTTTCCTGAAGCTTACTGACTTTCCCTTTGGGAAAAAGAACAATGACTTCGGCTCCTTCTACCCCTAAAAAACCATTGGCCACAGCACTTCCCGTATCTCCTGAAGTCGCTACCAAAACATATACTTTTTGATCAGTTTTGGTAGTAAGCATGCTCATTAATTTCGAACAAAAACGTGCTCCAAAATCTTTAAATGCCAAAGTAGGACCATGAAATAACTCCAAACTATAAACATCTTTCTCCACTTCAACTATTGGAGCGTCAAAAACAAGAGTATGATCCACCAAGGCTAGGATTTGCTCATTTGTCAAGTCTTCCGAAAACAAGGCCTTAATCACATCGTAGCCAATTTCCTGAAAACTCTTGGATGAAAAACTCTCTATCAATTGCTTCGGTAAGACAGGAATCCGCTCGGGCAAGAACAAGCCCTGATCTGGAGCCAATCCTTTGATCACAGCTTCTGCTAAACTGACTTGTTGTTTTGGGTTATTGGTGCTGTAATATTTCATGTGTTTATAATTTTTCTTTAAGGCCACATGGAATCTCGCGTACTTGATAGTCATCTTAGTGTGACAGCTGCGTCACGCTCGATTTCATCAATTATTCTGTTAAAACATAACCACCATCTGTATTGATGGCAGAAAAATACACATCCACGCCCAATCCTATACTTTGATAAACCTCCTCCGCAGCCTTTGCAATTTGGATTGCTTTTTCCTTGCCTTTGGATAAACAAAACAGTGTTGGACCACTGCCCGATATTCCCATTCCCAAGGCCCCGGCACCTTTTACTGCCTCTCTTACTTCATAAAAGCCAGGTATCAATACCGCTCTGTAAGGCTCAGCAATGACGTCTCTCAATGACCTCGAAATCAATTCATAATCTTCTTCATATAGACCGGCGATCAATCCAGCCACATTTCCTGATTGAATGGTAGCGTGTTTCAAGGGAATGGCTTCTCTCAAAACTGATCTGGAATCAGCTGTTTTCAATTCAAAATGTGGATGCAATAAGGTACAATACAGATCCTGAGGAACATTCAGCTTAATCACATCCAAAGGATGATAGTCTCTGATCAGTACAAAACCTCCCAATAAGCTCGGGGCTACATTGTCTGCATGGCCGGCTCCGCAGGCAATTTTTTCTGCAGCAATTGCAAAAGGAAGAAGGTCTTTTTTCTCATAGGGACTGCCCAAAAATTCATTCGCTGCAACCAAAGCAGCAACAGCACTTGCCGCACTGGAACCCATGCCCGATCCAAGCGGCAATCCTTTTTCCAATTGAATAGAAATGCCAGGGTTAATACCTAAGTCCTCCACCATAGCTTGAATAGCTACCGCACAGGTATTCTTAGCAGCATCCAAAGGCAGTTTTCCATCGTCTCCTGAGATTGAACTTACTTCCAGCCCGGGATTTTCCTTTTCATTCAACTGCACAATATCCCCCATGCCCTCAATGGCAAATCCTAAAATATCAAAACCACAGGACACGTTAGCCACAGTAGCAGGAGCAAAGGCTTTTACGGTTTTCATTACTCGCGGGTATAGTTACCAATCCTAATCACGTCTGCGAAAACTCCGGCAGCTGTCACATCAGCCCCTGCACCTGGACCCCGAATGATCATCGGCCTATCCAGATACCTTTCAGTAGTCAAAAGGATCATATTGTCACTTCCACTCAAACTGCTGAATGGATGTGCATTTGGAAGGGAATTCAAACCAACCTTAGCTTTTCCATTCTCCAGAGTTGCCATAAAGCGAAGCTTTTCTCCTTTTGATTCTGCTTCCTTGAGTAGTTTCTCAAACTCCGAATCGTGTGCTTGAAGCTTCTGGAAAAACTCCTCCACCGTAGCAGCTTCTCTGCAATCTTCCGGAACCATACTCTGGATAGTAATGTCTTCAAACTCTAAAGTTTGTTCGGCCTCTCTTCCCAAAATCAGAATTTTTCGAGCCACATCCATTCCGCTTAAATCGTCTCTTGGATCAGGTTCGGTGTAGCCTTTGTCTTTGGCAATTCTGACTACCTGAGAAAAAGGATCTCCTTTTTCCAGTTCGGAGAAAATAAAATTCATAGACCCACTTAATACGGCTTCAATTCGAATTACTCTATCTCCGGAAAGCATTAGATCCTGAAGGGTGTTGATCACCGGCAATCCTGCTGCCACATTGGTTTCATAAAGAAATTTTACTCCTCTCTTTTTCGCCAGTTTTTTGAGCTCTTTATATTGCTCCATTGAACTTGAATTCGCCTTTTTATTAGGGGTCACGATTGCCACCTTTGCACCTAAAACTCGCGCATAAGCATCTGCAACGCTTTGACTCGCTGTGCAATCCACAAAAACTGAGTTGGAGAAGTTCATTTCTTCCATAGTTCGGATAAACTCATCCAAGTCCATATTCTGATCTTGATCACTTAACTCATGTGGATTTTTTAAGTCAAATCCATCTTCATGGAAAGCCATGTAGCGACTATTGGCCATTCCGTGAATTTGAATATCTAGCTCATTATCACCTTTCAGTTTCTCTTGCTGAGTTGCAATCATTTTGATCAATGCCTTGCCTATTAAGCCTACACCAACTAAGAAAACGTGAAGTACCTTATTTTCTGAAAGGAAAAAGGCTTCATGTAAAGCATTGAGGGCTTTTTGTAAATCAGCCTGAGGTATGACCGCAGAGATGTTCAACTCCGAGCTACCCTGGGCGATAGCAGCCACGTTGATATTGTTTCTTCCTAGTGCACGGAACATCCTTCCAGAAGCACCTGGATTTTGCTTCATATTTTCTCCTACTACCGCAACAGTGGAGAAACCATGCATAAGCGTAACCTCATCCATTTCACCGGATTTGATTTCGTAATAGAACTCCCGCTCCACTACTTCTTTTGCCAAGTATGCCTCGGCAGTTTTGATTGCCAAGCAGATACTATGTTCGGAAGATGCCTGTGAAATCAATACAATATTCACTTTGGCCTCTGCAAGAGCCTTAAACACCCTACTTCCCGTAATCCCATCTAATAGAGATGCTCCCTGAACATTGACAATGGAAATGGAGGACATGGATGAAATCCCTTTGATCAATCCTCCTTGGGTCACCTCCCCGTTGATTAGCGTGCCTTTGTTGGAAGGTTCGAAAGTATTCTTGATGTAGATTGGAATATTCTTCTTCATCGCCGGCTGCATAGTCGCCGGAAAAATCACTTTCGCCCCAAAATGAGAAAGCTCCATCGCCTCATTATAGCTTAGCTGAGGAATACTAAATGCGGTATAAACCAACTTGGGATCTGAAGTCAAGACCCCCGATACATCAGTCCAGATTTCTAAATCCTCCGCATCCAAGGCAGCAGCAAAAATGGCGGCAGTATAATCAGATCCAGATCTACCCAGTGTAGTAGTTTCACCTTTCACTGTGGAAGCGATGAAACCTGTAATGATTTTGATTCCATCATGCTTTAGGAAATATTCTTTGATCAAGTGATTCGTCACTTCAAAATCAACTCTGGCCTGACCGAATCTGTCATTGGTTCGAATGACCTCTCTTGCATCCAAGAATTGAGTTTTGATCCCTTTGGCAGCTAAAGCTTCGGTCAAAATAAAAGTGGAAAGACGCTCTCCAAAACTTGCCACATAATCCAAAGTCCTGTCAGAGTTTTCCTTGATCAGATATATTCCGTGAAAAAGATCTTCCAATTCATTGAAACGAACCTTCACATAGGTCATAACAGTAGACTGGTTTTGAACAGCTATAAGCTGCCTTACCATATCCAGATGCTTTTCTTCCAAGGTCTGAAGCAAATCTCTGTAAACCTGATCACCCTCTCTGGCAAGGCGGGCAATGGTCAACAAACTTTCTGTTACACCGCCAAAGGCAGAAAAAACAACGGCTACATCTTGTTGCTTATTTTTCTCCTGAATAATTGAAAAAACTTTCTGAATCGTTTCTGGAGTTGCTACAGAGGAACCTCCAAACTTGATGATTTTCATAAGTAAATTGAATGATTTTGAATGAATAAAATGCCTTAATAGGCTCAGGGGCGAGTACTTTGAGATTAAACGGGATTACCCCGTAATCGTGGTCATTTCCGTAAAAAAAGCAAAAATAGAAGTCATGCTGGACATTGACATTATGCCCTTACAAGTGTGAAAAATATTTCTTGCTGCAAAAACCATGACTGAGAAATTGACTTCACAATCTTAGGTAGTAATTTCTTTTATGCCAAATAATCAGCCAATAATTTTCAATTATTTAATCAAATGGGCTTAAAAAATATAAATTTTATAATTTTCATTATTGCTTAAATCAGTCTTTTCGATTGAATAATATCTAATATTCAAAATATAATTTTATTAAAGCTGCTTATTTTAGGATTTAAAAAATGCTTATAAGCGAAATGTGTTTAGTAATATTTTTTCAAAATATTACTAAACACAAAAAGCCCTCAGGTTAATCCTAAAATCATGAAAAAATAAAAGCCTGATATCCGGGGGAATTAGGCTAAAGTAATGGTATACTTATATTCTTAGCAAAACTTATTGAACATCTAAAATGGCTTGTGGCTTTCCTCTGAACAAGACATTCTCTCCTTTCTTTTTCCCAATTAGTAATTGTCCTAAGGGGGAATTTCTGCTCAGTAGAAAATATTTCTTGCCTTCTACTTCTAATTGGCCGATTGAAGCCGAAATCAGGAAAAAGTCTGTTCCCAACTGAATCAAAGATCCTTCCCGTACCGCTTCCGAATTGGATTTGATAGACTGAACCCTATAAATCTCCTCCAAGTCCTCCTGAAGCTTTTCAATCGTGCTCTCGATGGTTTTTAAGTCTTGAGTCATCATCTCTCTTCCAGTCTCAAACTTATCACCTGCACTACTTTTCGTATCTTCTAAAATACCTTCAGAAACAGCTTTGCGTTCCTGCTGAAGTAGGCTAATTTTTTCTTTCAGCTGTCTGATAGCAGCCTGAAAAATCTTTTCTTTTAATTCCTGCATAAAATCAACATCCCTCTTTACGACGGGTATCAATGATGTAAACTATTTTCCAACCTTCGGACATTTTGACCAACTGAAAAGAATTGACTCCGCAGTGGCTAAAATTTCCATTGACGTAAAACTCATAGGGCGTCCATGCAGCCGCCATGTTTCCGTCTATTTTAATTTGATAATCTAGGATTCGTTCATCCAATTCTGTCTCAACCGGTGTACTAGCTATCCTTTTCCCAAAGTCCTCCACAGAATTACTTCCAACTCTTGTACCTGATGGGTCAGCTATCACGGTTTGCATCATTGCTTCTGAGCTAAAAGATTTCATAACCATCTCAGCATCTTTTGCTCTCATACCATCAAAAAGCGACATAATTACTTCTTTGACGGCTTGCTCTTCAGATTGGGCTAAAGTCGGAAATAAAACACCAAAACTTAAGGCAAAAAGGCAAAGTAATTTTTTCATAAATCAAGCTTCTCCATAAAGTTTGAAAGTCATATTTCTCAGGGCCGGATTATTGACAGCATAATGCATCGCCTCGGCAATTTCTTTAGGGCTTACCCATTTACTAAAATCCGAATCGGGCATAGCCTCTCTATTTGGCGGAGTGTCAATAATACTTGGAACGAAGACATGAGAACGAATATTGGTCTCTTTGGTTTCGGTTGCTAAAATTTCTGCCAAAGACACAATCAGCCTTTTACTCATAGCATACGCGATTGTAGCAGAAGCATCTTCCAATTGTAGTGCAGGACGGGCACCTACAAATAAGAATGTTCCTTTTTGTTGCTTTTTCATAAAGGGCAAGAATCCCCTTACCAGGTGATATGCGCTAAAAAAATTGAGAGAAAACATTTTCTCAAAATCAGACTGCTTGGCATCCTCAATAGATCCCATTGCAAATCCTCCTACTATCATGGCCAAGGCATCCAACTCATTGTATTGAAGCTGATATTCCTTGACAAACTCGGCCACAGACTCCTCATTTGTTACATCTACTTCGTAGCTATCATCCGCATCTTCCACTTCCTCGTCTTTCCCTGGTTGAAGTAATGCGATAACATGATATCCTTCTCTTTTAAACTTTTCTACAACAGCTGAACCTAAGTTTCCGGCAGCACCGGTAATGATGATATTTCTACTCATATGCTAAAAACACGATTGATTATTGCTAAAATTAGGCTTTATTTTTCGATTAAGTTATGAATCACCTAAAAACTAGTATACGAACCAAGGAGAATAGAAAGCGCTGGAACTTCGCCATCAAACTGATTCTCTTGATTTTACTGGAATTTATTTATGAAGGGGAAACATATTTGAGACCTCTTTTGGATAACTATTCCCTCCTAAATCATGTAATCAGAGCATTGATATTTCTGCTCAGTGCAAACTTGATTATCTCCTTAGGAAGGATCATTACATTAAGACTTTACCTCCAAAAAACAGCTGAAACCAAAGTCCTCCCAAACTTTGTGGTTGGGATTGGAAGGATCTCCGGAATACTCAATTCTCTGGCACTCCTCATTTCACTGATGTTAGCATTTGGCATTCGACCTCTTGAGTTTCTGACTTCTATCACCATTGTAGCGGCAGCGATTGCATTATTGACAAAAGACTACATCACCAGTATTGTCAATGGTTTGATCATCATGTTTTCTGAGCAACTGGAAATTGGAGACAAAATCAACATCGGAAAAAATACAGGATTTATCCGGGATTTTACCTTAATGAATATGGTCTTAAAAAGTGAAACGGGAGAAATTATTATCATCCCAAACTCCATGATACTCACTACAGACGTAATCAATTACTCCAAAAACAATACTCACCAAGTGGTTTTTGATGCAGAAATGCCCTACTCGACAGATCTTCAGTTGATCAATTTGGAAGAAAAATTAGGCGAAGTATTGAAGCAGTTTTCAGACTATGTGATATTGGAGGGTGCTCAATTGAATGTGCTGGAAAGAAAGTCAGACAATGTCTTGGTCCGCTATCAATTCCCTATCAAATCCGGTGAGAAATTGGTTGAATCTCAAGTGAGAAAAACCATCAATCAGGCATTCCTAAATTGGAGTAATGAACACAGAAAAGCCTAATTATTTTGATCTTGTCTATCAGGTAGTCAAAGAGATACCTGAAGGCAGAGTTTGCTCTTATGGGGCCATTGCCAATTATTTGGGCCTAAAAAGTGGTGCCAGAATGGTAGGCTATGCCATGAATGCCGCACACACTTTACCAGATGTACCTGCGCATCGTGTGGTCAACAGAAACGGCTTACTCACGGGTAAACATCATTTTCAAACCCCCACTAAAATGCAGGAGCTTTTAGAATCAGAAGGCGTTCAAGTTGAAAATGATCAGGTGCAAAACTTCGAAAACCTTTTTTGGGACCCAGAAAAAGAACTCGGATTTTGATCACTTTTTGATTCTACCAAGATAGAGACCCAAATACATCAGGAGCCCATTCAGGATCAAAGCTTCAAAGCCAAACTTGTATCCCCAGAGCCATTTTTCAGAATTATAACTGATCATAAAAGTCAGTAATGGAGCCATTATTGCCATTAAGGGAACCCAACGATCTTTTACCTTCAATTTTGTAAACAGCCCGAATGCATAGAGCCCCAATAAGGGCCCGTAAGTATAACCGGCTATGATAAATACTGAGTTAATCACACTCTGATCATTGATCCAATGAAAGATCAGAATGGCAATAAACATCACGAAGGTAAATGCAATGTGGACTCGCTTTCTAATGGCAACTCTCCTTTCCTTAGGATACTTCCGTTCTATCTCTAAGAAGTCAATGCAAAATGAAGTTGTCAAAGCTGTCAGTGTAGAATCGGCACTCGAATAAGCTGCAGCTGTGATGCCTAACACGAAGATAATCCCGGCAAAAGCGGAAAAATGCTGAGTGGCCAAAAGTGGGAATAGCTCATCTGTTTTTGCGGGTAATTGAACGCCTTTGGTTTCAGCGTAGAGGTAAAGCATCACACCCAGAGAAAGAAACAGCAAATTTACAATCACCAAAATGATAGTAAACCAAAACATGTTTTTCTGTGCATCACCAATATTTCGGCAAGTAAGATTTTTCTGCATCATATCCTGATCCAAACCTGTCATGACGATGGTTATAAATGCGCCTGAGATAAATTGCTTGAAGAAATTGGTTCCGGCTTTCCAATCCCAATTAAAAATTTCCGAACGAGAATCTTGAGAAACCGCGGTGAAATAATCGGAAATACCGGAGAAGCTTAATTCATCCCCAACTAGCTTGATGCACACAAGTACTGCCAACAGCATAAAAAAGGTCTGAAGCGTATCTGTCCAAACTACCGTCTTGATCCCTCCTCTATGCGTGTAAAGCCAAATCAAACCAACAGTGATCAAGACTGAAACCCAAAAAGGAATACCTAAAGAGTCAAATAAAATCAACTGCAAAACGGAAGCAACCAAAAATACTCTCAGCGAGGAACCTAAAGTTCTTGATAAAATAAAGAAAAAGGCACCCGTTTTGTATGACCAAAAGCCAAATCTATCTTCCAAATAGGAATAGATGGATACTAAGTTAAGTCGGTAGTAAAGAGGCAATAAAACCTTGGCAATAGTGAAATACCCAAGGGTATATCCCAAAACAACCTGGAAGTAATAGAAGTTAGAATTACCTACCTCTCCGGGAACCGAAATAAAAGTCACTCCAGATAATGAGGCGCCAATCATACCAAAGGCAACCAAAAACCAAGGGGATTGACGGTCACCGGTGAAAAAAGTATCTGCTGTGATTTTTCTGGATGTAAACCAAGAGATGAGAAATAACATCAAAAAATAACAGGAGATAACAAGCAGTACAATTTGGGGATTCATAGCGCATCGTTGGTGAGTCGTCAAATTTGTCTAATATTCTTAATTTTGCAAAATGATTGAAATGAGTACACCTTTCCCTCAGGTAGAAAAAGAAGACGTATTAGTAGAGGAATTACTGGACCTTGAGTCTCATGATCTGGTGGTATTCAATGACGATGTCAACACCTTCGATCATGTAATCAATGTGTTGATTAGAGTTTGCAAACACACAAGAGAACAGGCCGAACAGTGCACAATCATCATCCATTACAAAGGTAAATGCGCTGTAAAAAAAGGAAGTCAAGAAGAGCTAAAACCTATGTGTGAAGCTATCTTAGATGAAGGTATTCAAGCCACAATAGTATAAACATCACCCTGTGAATTTTCCTTCCAAATTAATTGAAGATGCAGTAACCGAAATTTCCAGATTACCTGGGATCGGAAAAAAAACTGCATTGCGCTTGGCTTTACATCTGTTGAAGCAAAGTGAAGCACATACTGAGGCCTTAACTCTTGCATTATCAAGAATGAGGCAGGAAATCAAGTATTGCAAAATCTGTCACAATGTTGCCGATGAGGAGGAATGCAGTATTTGCAAAAGCCATAGAAGAGATGGCACCATCATCTGTGTAGTTGAAGACATGAGAGATGTGCTCGCCATAGAAAATACCAATCAATATCAAGGAAAGTACCATGTGCTTGGCGGCGTAATTTCCCCCATTCAGGGAATCGGTCCAGAGGATCTTAAGATTGAATCTCTAATCAATCGGATTGAAAAGGCTTCCGAATCCGAACCAGTAAAAGAGGTTATATTAGCCTTAAGCGCAACCATGGAAGGGGACACCACGGCCTTTTATTTGGCAAAGCGCCTGAAAGAAAAAAGGGTATCAGTCAGTACCATAGCAAGAGGAATACCAGTGGGAGGCGAATTAGAGTTTACAGATGAGGTCACTTTAGGCAGGAGTATTATGACAAGGATAAATTACAACACCGATTAATTTTTGTTTGGGTAATTGAATCCTCAGCTTATATTTGCAATCCGTTTGGGGGATTAGCTCAGCTGGCTAGAGCGCTACACTGGCAGTGTAGAGGTCATCGGTTCGACTCCGTTATCCTCCACTCAAAGCTTCACAGAAATGTGGAGCTTTTTTATTTTCCAATTAGCTCATCTGGATAGTGCGTCCCGCAATCATGCGAGAGTGTCATTTAGTTTCAATAATCCCTCATCAATGTTCCCTAGAGATATCAGGTTAAAAATTTGACTTCACCTTTATCGTGAAAGTTTTCATTTTTAAGTAGCATTAGGTTGGATACATCCGTCTATATTACAGATCATACTCCCTGCTTTCTGTGAAAACCCTACTTGTATTAATTTGCACCCTATCCTTAATTTCTTGCCTTAACGAAAGACCATGTCAAAATTTTGAGTTGGGTGAAACTTATGAATTCCCATATCTGGAAAAGCTAACTCATTGCACAGAGCCTATTACTATTACATTTTTGGAATTGAGTCAAGACTCCCGCTGCCCGGAAAATGTCACCTGTGTATGGCAAGGATTGGCGCAGATCAAAATATTGGTTTCTGTCAACGGACAAGAGCAGTCCTTTGACTTAAGTACCTATCCGCCTCATCAAGGTATTCCTTCAGAAATTTTTTATTGGGGATTCAAAATCTCATTAGTGGACCTCAAACCCTATCCAAATACCACTAAAAAATATAGGCTTGAGGACTATCAAGCCTATTTACTCATTGATAAGGTGGAAGAGTAATTGTATCTTCCCCTATGAATTCAAGCAAAGCTACTTCCTGGTCATTTCTACTTCTTTTAATCCTCTTTACTAGCTCTTGCGCATGTAATCCTGACAAAGTTGTAAGATTAGTTTTTAGCGGAATGGAAAAAGTAATGGGAAAAGGGTTCATGCCATCCGACGAAATTCGAGCTTTAGGAGATTTTCAAAACCTGAGTGTTCAGCTAAGCAAAACTTCCACTCAGGATGGTGAGCAAAGCACCATTTTTCTCCTTCTAGAAAATGGAGATCCACTTCTTATTGGAAAGCAACCTGAGATTTTAGCCCGAAAATGTGCGGAAATTTATGTCAGGGATTTTGAAAATGCCTCAGAATATCAGCAAATTACTGTGCAGTTTATTCAGAGAGATCCAAATAACCCTGATAATTTCGCCATGCAAGAGTATGAATTTCAGGTAGCTGATTTCTTTTCTAACCCTCAACCCTAACCAAATGAATATTCCTGAAGAATTTAAAAAACCACCCCAAACACTTGGTGATTGGGTTATCAATGTGCTAATCTCAAAACTTCCTCTCATAGGATTTATCATGCTGATCGTATGGGCTGTGGACAAAGACACAGAGCCTAATAAAGCAAATTGGGCAAAAGCGGAATTAATCATGAAGTTGATCGGCTTTGCAATAGCTGTGATTATCATTTCAATAATTGGTTTCAGTTTCTTTACCCATTTTGCAGATGAGGTAGATTGGTCACAGATTGATTAATGAAGTTTAAAGCTATCTGTACCGACATTGATGGTACACTCCTGAATTCCGAGAGGGATTTATCTCCTCGACTCAAGAAGGTCATAGAAGCCTTTTCTCCAGAAATACCATTGATTCTGGCAAGTTCGCGCATGCCTGATGCGATGCGGCATTTGCTGAGAGATTTGAATAGAGAAAAACAACCATTGATTTGTTACAATGGAGGCTTTGTCATTGATTCCGATGGAAAAGTCGTGGATTCAGTGGAGATTCCTCTTCACCTAGTTCAAAGAATCTTAGAATTAAGTCAATCCACCAGCATTCATATCAGTTTGTACCAAGGTGAAAGTTGGTTTGAACCCAAAGAGGATTATTGGTCAGCCAGAGAAATCAAAAACACCAAAGTGACTCCAACATGGAAGGACACCACTTTGGTTTTGAAAGAGTGGGAAAACTCGCATTCAGGAGCTCATAAAGTCATGTGTATGGGAAACTCGCAGGAAATAAGTTGGCTTTTTGGGGAACTACACTTCCTCTATGGAGACCAACTCCATTTGTACAGGTCGAAAGACACCTACATAGAAATTGCTCCCAAAAAGATATCTAAGGCAACCGCTTTACAAATGATTTTGAATAAGTACTATGATTTCGGCATGGGGGATGTAATAGCCTTTGGAGATAATTATAATGATATTGACTTGCTACAGTCTGTCGGCTGGGGAGTGGCAGTTGGCAATGCGAGACCGGAAGTGAAAGCAGTAGCTAAGGAAGTCACACTTCACCACAAGGAAGATGGAGTCGCTGCAGTTTTGGAAAAACTTATTAGCTGATTTTTTCAGTTTTTTGACTTCAAATTTCTGAATTACAGAATTCCTGAACCATCCTCTACATCTTCGATGGCCTTGGCTAAAAAGTTATTGAAAGGCTTCATCTTCCTAAAACCATCTAAGGCTAAATTGATAAAGTTACCTGAGTTTACATCTTTTTCAGCAATCGGGCGGGATACAGTGAAACTTTTCAAACGGAGATATTCTATGTAAGGATGATCCGCTTCATAATCTCTGGGACTGGTTTTCAACTTATCTCCCTCAATACCAGAAAACAATTTTTTAAACTCTGGGTCAGCCTCTATTTTTTGCAATTCAGCTCCTGAGTAATCAATTTCCTTTCTAATCTTTTTCAAGGTCTCTGCCATAGGCATCCAGATGCCTCCTGCAAAAAAAGAGTTTCCCGGCTGAACTTGCACATAATATCCGGGCCCTTCTGATTTTTTTCCTTTCGGGGAAAAGTAAGCACCAAAATTGGTCTTATAAGGATCTTTATTGGCAGAAAATCGAATGTCCCGGTTTTGCCTGAATACACAATCCTTTGGTTTGAATGCTGATAATTCAGGTTCAACTTCAGACAATTGCTTCAAGATCACTGAAACATCTTCCAAAAATTCCGCTCTCGTCTCTTGATACCACTTTTTATTGGCATCCATCCATTCTTTGTGATTGTTTTCAGAAAGAGCTGAGAGGAAAGAAAGGTAGGGTCGCATGAGAAAGCTAAATTTTGAAAGCTAAAGGTAGAAGTATAAATGATTTAGATATAACTGTATTTGGAGGTATGAAGTTTATGCTTTTGGAGAAATTGAACTTTTTGATAAATTACACGTGTTTAATTTCTAAAGTCTACACGTGTCATGAATACCAAGTTAACTCTCACCCTTGAAAAAGACGTGATCAAAAAAGCAAAGGAATATGCTTCCCAACAAGGTCAAAGCTTATCATCTTTGGTGGAAAATTATTTTAGGATTTTAATACTCGAGAAAAAGGAAAATCCTATACAAAAGGGAAGGAAGACGCTACCAGAAAGTTTTTTAAAATTAGAAGGATGCCTTAAGCATGAAGGAGAATTTGATTACAAAGAGGAGCTGACTAAAGCATTAATGGAAAAGCATGGACTCTAATATTTTTTAGATTCCGACGTAATATTAGATTTCCTTTTGAAGAGGGAACCTTTTAATGTACCGGCAAGGAGTATATTTGGCTTGGGATATAATGGTGAAATCCAAATTTTTCTTTCATCATTGACAGTCGCTAATGTACATTACCTTCTAAGAAAGTTTTATGGAAATGATGGAGCATTAAAAAAGGTTTCCGAATTGGTAAGCTTCTGTAAAATCCTCCCTGTTTCCGAAAAAGAGATTTTTGCAGCAATGAAAAGTGGGTTTTCTGATTTTGAAGATGCTATTCAGTACTTTTCAGCTGTTCAAAAGCCGGAAATCAAAGCTATTATCACTCGAAACTTGGCTGATTATAAAAAGTCTCAAATTCCGATTTTCACGCCCGAAACTTTCCTTTCTAGCTTCAAATAAAATCAACTAAGCCTTCCAATTTCATCCCCCGGCTGCCTTTTATTAAAACTCGCTTCTCGAGGTTTGTAACCTCGAGAACTTATCCAAGGATTTGAAATCCTCTTTTAAAAAACAGCTTTTTCACCCAAAAACAGCTAAATCTAAAGGCCCTTTTCTAATTCCTAAATAGTCCCCTGCACTACTCATCAGATAATCCTCAGGCTTTTCTACAATACCAGCCCGAACCGGATTTTCATGAATATAATTAGCCTTAATTTCAAAAAATGAATTCGAAAAGATCTCTTCACCATGATAACCCTTCTCCCAGAACCAAATATGGTCTTCAAATAATAATGTCATCGCCAACCATTTTTTCCTGCTTTCTTTAGGGTTTTCCATAATGGCCTTATAAATCATTTTAGAAGTATATTTTCTTAAATCTCTAATAATATCAGAAAGGTTATTATTCTTGGATCTAATAATCATGTGGCAATGATTGGTCATTATAACCCACGCAAAAACTTCTAAGCCCTTATATAGCTGACAGTATTTTAAACTTTCTAGAAAAATTTCAGCATAACACTTTCGAGAAAAAACATCTACCCATTGATGCACCGTAAAAGTGACATAATGGACAGCTTCTTGATCTTTTACAATATACTCTCGTCCCATCACAAAAAATTAAACAAACAGCCAACTATTAAAATACTATTAGTAGTTAAATAATCAATTGTAAAAAGATTGAAAATCTTAGGATAAGTCCTCGAAATTTCAAATTTCGAGGAGCTAGTGGTTTAAATGAACTCCACCAAACCTTCCAATTTCATCCCCCGGCTGCCTTTTATTAAAATCAGATAATCTTCCAATTGACTATCCTGAAGCCAGTTTCTAAAGGAAAAAGGATCGGGGAAATACAAAGCTTTGGGGGCTTTTTCCAAGGCAGACACGACCAACTTTCCCGTGAAGCAAACCTTGTCAATTTCATACTCGCTCACAATTTCTCCTAGCTTTCTATGCTCCTCTTCCGCATGCTCACCCAATTCAAACATATCACCCAAAATGATCATCTTATGCTTTTTCCCTCGCATCATTCCAAAGGTTCGGATGGCCGCCTCCATAGAAGATGGATTCGCATTGTAAGCATCTAAAATGATCAAATTGCTTCGCTTCTCCACCAACTGAGAACGCATATTGGATGGCTTGTAATCGACTATTGCCTCCACAGCTTGATTCATGTCCACGCCAAAAAACTCCCCAACTGTCAAGGCAGTAGCAATATTTCCAAAATTGTAAGCACCTATCAGAGATGAAAGAAAGATCTCCTGATTTCCCCCCACAGAGAACTTTACAAATGGATCAGCTCCATGAAAAAAAACCTCACAAAAATCACCTTTGGCAGGATACAAAACAGGCTCCTCAAAGCGCTTGATCATATTGGACAAAATCGGGTCCTGCGAGTTGATAAAGACAGTTCCTTTATTTTCTCTCAAATGCTGATAGAGCTCAGTTTTGGTTTTCAAAACTCCTTCTGGCCCACCCATTCCTTCCAAATGAGCCTTACCAATATTGGTGATAAACCCATGAGTTGGCTCTGCGATTTCGCACAACTCTTGTATATCTCCCTGCTTGTTGGCTCCCATTTCAACAATCGCCAATTCATGGCTTTGATTTAAGGTCAGTAAAGTCAGAGGCACTCCAATATGATTATTCAAATTACCAACAGTAGCTAAGGTCTTAAATTTGGTTCTCAAGACTGCATTCAACAATTCCTTAGAGGTGGTTTTCCCATTGCTTCCGGTCAATCCGATAACCGGGATATCAAACTGATGTCGGTGATAGTTGGCTAATTTTTGTAAGCAAACTAGTGCATTTTCACAGATAAAATATCGCTCATCATCCTCCTCAAAGTAGGCTGCTTCATCGACCACCACCGCCGAGGCGCCCATTTCCAAAGCTTTTGAAGCAAACTCATTGGCATTGAAATTTGGCCCTTTGAGTGCAAAAAAGATATTTCCGGGATCTATTTTTCGGGTATCTGTACTGACTCCTGTACTTTTTAAAAAGAGTTGATAAAGGATGGCAATGTTCATAAGCTTCAGAAATTTCACTCAAAATAAAGCAATCATTACATCTTTGAAGTCATCTCTTCGTATTAAATTTAGTCTTCGGAATCAATTGCCTTTATGAGATTTATCCTTTTTGCCTTTTTATTTTTCAGTTCCCTCTATACCAGCGCCCAAGCTGTTTTTTCATTTGATTCCAGCAAAAGCATTAGTCAAAACAATGAAATCCTCCCCGCAGGTCTTGGTCCGGGGATCAATTCCGCACAAATTCAAACTATTGACCTGACTAATGATGGAAAAGATGAATGGGTTGTATGGGACATTAATTCACGCTTACTAAGCGTTTTTGAAAAAAATGGAGAAGATTTCATCCATAAACCCGAATTGACCTATTTATTCCCAACTGATATCAGTGGTTTTTTGGTTTTAGCGGATTTCGATCAAGATGGGAAAAAAGACCTTTTTACCTCCACTCCGCTTGGGATTAAAGTTTACAAAAACAGTTCTACAGGCAATCAGATCTCTTGGACTCTCGCACAAAATTTCCTAAGGCTGGATGGGGCTGGAAATATTCCTGCAAATAATCTGGACACTCCTTTGATTCAGGACTTGGACAACGACGGGGATTTGGATTTGGTCATTTTCAACTTTGCTCAAGGCGACTACTTGGAGTTTTATAAAAACACTTCCGCAGAAAGAAAAGGCAGTCCTGATGTGGATGGCTTTGCTTTTCCTGAAAGCTTCTGGGGAGATATCAGCTTTTGCAGCTGTGAAGGAATCAATTTTGGAACTCGCTGCGACGGTAACCCCATCAATTTTAGAGAAAAGCCAGAACCTAACCGTATCCAACACGCCGGTGGGCACAGCATCCTCTATCAAGATTTTTCAGGAGACGGGATTTTCGATTTGGTATTGGGAAGAAGTGAATGCAGCGTATTGTACTACCTAGCCAATCAAGGTAGCACCAATCAACCTGTTTTTTCAACTTTTTCAAATACCATCCCAGAATATGGACCGCTTCCTGTATTTCCCATATTCCATGTCGGAAAACAGATAGACGATCAGCTGATCATCTCATTGAACACTAATGAAACTTCGGCTCCATTCCAAATTGATTTTTCCAACTCCATCGTAGCCCTTTCCAAAAATTCAAGTTCACAAAATCCTATTCTCCAAAACCAGCTTTTGGATTTAGGGGAAAGCTCAAGGCCGTTTTTTAAAGGAAATGTATTTGCAGGAGAATTATGGATCAGTGCCAATAAAAAAGCAGGCAATAAAGTGAGAGGTGAGCTTTCTAGATTAAGTTTCTCTGGAAATCAATTTCAGGTACTCAATTCAGATTATCTCAATCTGTCCAGTTTGGACTTACTGGACCTGCAAGTCATAGAGTATGGAAGTGTCAAAAACCAGTCTTACCTTTTGGTTTCAGGCCAGCGTACTATCGATGGAATACCATCCCAAGTCTTGCTCCGAAATCAGGGAAGTAATTATCCGGATTTTAGTCTTACTGGCTTATCGCTTCGGGTTGGCGATCAACTCACGTTTTTTCCCTATCAAGGAAAAGATCAGTTACTTATAGCTTCGCAAAATGGCAGTTTAACACTTTATGAAGTAGACTTGGAAGGGAAGACTGCCAGTTTAAAAAGTAATAATTTCTTGGGCTTCCAGGACAATCCTGCTAATCGAAACCTCAGTGTCGCAGTTAGAATTCAGGAAAGGCCAGACTTATACAGTTCGGATCAGACTGGGCGTATTTTTCTGGTCAAAGACATGATGAACTCGGAAGTTCGCGAGGAAGTTCTAGTCAAAATTGGAGATCAAAATATCCCATTCAGACTGGGAAGAAACACATGGATTTCGATTGTCAACCCCGGATTTGATGAAAATGCAGATCTGATCCTTGGAAGTCGGGCCGGTGGAATCTCCTATTTAAAAGCTGTCAATTCCAGCTCAGGCGAAGAGGAAGAATTTTTAGCGAAGGTATACCCCAATCCTTCATCAGGACCATTTAAGGTAATTTCCAACAAGCCTGGGAAAGCAAGACTTGTCAATGCAATGGGACAAATCTTAATAGATAAAATAGCTATTCTTGCAAATAGGGAAGTCGAAATCCAGGCTCAAGCCCTTCAGCCTGGACTTTACTTTTTACAATTAGAAACTCTCGATAGAGAAGTCCTAGTAAAGAAAATCCTAATCAGGTAATCGACTTTAGGAATTCCTGAATTGAATAAATAGAACTAATAGCAGATTCTGATACTTCCTAACTGCTCTATATAAATTAGAATTTACAATTTTAAGTTTTTCAGTTTTCATTCCTAAGTTTTTCCATTTGTCTCAATGCTTCAAATCATCTAGCTTAGGGTCAGAATTATAAATCCAATGAAAAAAATATTCTTATTCCTTTTTGCAGCCCTATTTGCATGGGCTTGTGCTTCGGGGCCTGAAAATCCCGCTGACTCCGTTTTAATCAACGGAATAGTCTACACGGTAGATGAATCTAACCCCAAGGCAGAGGCAGTAGCTGTAAAAGACGGCTTAATCCTGGCTGTTGGCACCACTGCTGAAATTCAAGAATACATAGGGGAAAATACAGAAGTCATTGACCTGGAAGGTAAAACCATGACTCCTGGCTTTATCGAGTCCCATGCTCACTTGATGGGAATCGGCTACAACAAGCTGGAGCTGGACCTTATGTATGTCAAAACCTATGATGAACTGGTAGAAAAAGTCGCGGAGGCAGTTGCCAAGGCCAAACCGGGAGACTGGATTACCGGGCGGGGCTGGCATCAGGACAAATGGATCCAAAAGCCCGAGAAAATGGTCAAAGGTTTCCAAACCAATGAGCCTTTGAATGCAGTATCCCCCGATAATCCTGTTTTCCTCAGACATGCTTCTGGCCATGCTTCCTTTGCCAATGCAAAAGCATTGGAATTGGCTGGAATCGCCAATCTGAAAGGTGAAAGACCTGGAGAAGTAGAAGGTGGTGAAATTATTGTAGATGACTTGGGAAATCCAACTGGCGTATTGACTGAAAGAGCCTCCAATCTGGTGGCAAGATTAGTACCGGAAGAAACACCCGAAAGAGCCGAGGAGGCATTGACTTTGGCTTTACAGGAATTGGTAGAAAAAGGAATCACTTCTTTCCATGATGCAGGTTCCGGTCAAGATGTAATCGATTTGGTTCAAAAATTTAAAGACGAGGGTAAACTTATCGTTCGTCAATACATCATGCTTACCGGCCGTCAGCCGGAGCTTTTGGAGGAATGGTACAAAAAAGGTCCAATGATAGACTCCGAAGATCACTTACTGACAGTACGTTCTATCAAGCTAAACTGTGATGGAGCTTTGGGGCCAAGAGGTGCCTGGTTGCTGGAAGACTATGCTGACAGACCGGGGCATCGAGGCCATGAGACCTTGCCGATGTCTGTAGTAACTGAGGTATCTGAAAAAGCCTTGCCGCTTGGTTTTCAGGTTTGTTCACATGCCATCGGTGACCGCGCTAATCAGGAGATTTTGGATCGCTACGAGGCCGCATTTGCCAAATTCCCTGATGCAACCGATCACCGATTCCGAATTGAGCATGCCCAGCATTTGCATCCGGATGATATTCCAAGATTCGGAGAATTAGGTGTGATAGCGGCTATGCAGGCCATTCACTTGAGTTCTGACAGACCCTGGGCGATCGATCGCTTGGGTGAAAAACGTATCATTGACGGGGCTTATGTATGGCAGAAGCTTTTCCAAACAGGGGCAAGAATCTGTAATGGAACCGACGCGCCCGTGGAGCCGGTAGATCCAATCCCTTCTTTTTATGCATCCGTAACCCGCAAGACCTTGGAAGGACTTCCTGAAGGAGGCTACGAAGGCGATCAAAAAATGACCAGGGAAGAAGCGTTGAAGTCCTACACCTTAGACGGTGCCTATGCCGAGTTTGAGGAAGATTTCAAAGGCTCGATTGAAGTGGGCAAGGCGGCTGATTTCACCGTTTTTGACCAAAATATCATGGAAGTACCTGAGGATGATATTTTAAAAGCAAAGGTTGCTATGACGGTAATGGGGGGAAAAGTAGTATACAAGAGGTAGTAGGCGGTTTGGGAATTCAGAATTCTTAAGTCAGAAATCTGAAAAAGTTAGAGACCTGTCATTGCGTTTGAGCGGAGTGACAGGTCTTTTTTTTAGAACTTCTCAAGGCAACTCCACTTGATTGGACCTTATCCGTTTCAGAAAATTCGAAGGTTTTTTTGTTTTATGCCCCAAAAAGCACAAAAAGGCTTTTTTACGTTTAAAAATATCCAGAATTGAAAAACCTCTATTCAGAAACTTTCGGTTAAGTATTTCGTTGATTGTAAAAATAGTTTGCAACTAACGATTCACGCCATGGAAAATAATTTTGTGAAATCCGTTCTCACCATATTTTTAACATTATTCATTAGCATTTCTTTAGCCCAAAACACCCAAGAGTCCCGAAACTACTTCCCTGGAAACTATTCCAATCAGCCCATCATCACTTTAAAAGAAGGGTTTTTAAATCAAACCACCTACTACCTTGACGGAGAGAAATCAAGTCCCAAACAGGTTGCTGCCTTGATGAATTCAGTACAAACTGAAAAATTTAAATTTACTCCTTACCAAAAAAAGAAGAATTTGGGCATAGGCCTCCTGCTCTCGGGTCTAGCAGTGAATACTGGATCAATCGCTTACCTAGTTACCAATGAAATCACCCCGGCCAATGTCCGCCCCTGGTTTTGGGTGACTTTTGGTGCAGGAGCCTTGCAGGCTACAGGGAATATCCTGATACGGGACGCCGACAGAAGAACCCATCGCAGCATCAATGATTTCAATGCTTATCATTATTCGGGAGGTGTGAATGCATTTTTAAGTATGGATGTAATGGATAGTTTTTTTGGCCCTAAGATCAACATCTATGAAGGCCCTATGGTTCTGGAAAAAGATCAGGTTTTAGCTCGCTTTCAATCTAATCCGGAGGCTTTGCAGCTTTATAAGCAGGTTCTGAAAAGAGAAAAAGTGAGCACAGTAGCCAACGTAGTCAACTCAGCTCTCGGAATTGGAGTTTTCTTTCTGGCGGTTGGTTTCGAATCCCAGTCTTCCAGCCAGAATGATCTGCTGATTCCCTTGACATTCACTGGAGTTGGGCTGAATATTTTTTCAAGATTTTACGAGCGAAAAACAAGGAATCTAACAAGAGATGTTCTTTACAAGTATAATTATCAATAGCCATAACTGATTACAACTGAGCGAAAACAAATTGATCTAGGGAATAAATTTGAAGAATCTCCTTATTTCCAAGTGCAATTCATTTTTAAAGATGCAACAGGATTGCTTTTTTTAACCATTCTTCCCAATTTCTAATCGACTATGTTCATTTTTCCCTAATTTCCTGCTTAAGAAAAAAAGAATCACAAATGATCAGAAAAAGACTACTCACACTCTGGGCACTTTTCCTTTTTGCCAGTATGGCAATTGCCCAAGACAGCAAACCCATTACTTGGAAAGACATCCCTACCTGGAAATACATGCCGGGTTCAGCTTTTGAAATCTCCCCTGATGGCAAATGGACGGCCTATGGATTAGTTCAACTGGAAGGGGACGGAGAAATCATCCTCCAAAAAGTTGGAGATGAATCCTCCAAAAAAACTTTCAAAATCGGCTCCACCAGCTACCCATCCATGCAATTCAGCGAGGATGGAAAGTGGTTTGTCTTTACAGAGTACCCCACCTTTTCCGAGAAAAAAGCCAATGAAAAAAGCAAAGGCAAATCCTTAAAAAACAAGGCTATTCTAGTCAAGTTGGGTACGGATGAAAAGAAGGAGTTTGAAAACGTGAGCAACTATGCTTTCAATGGAAAAGCTTCCTCTGTCTTGGCCATCAACCTTTCCAAAGAAGGCAATGGAGATGCAAGAGGCTCGGATTTATTGATTTATCATCTCAATTCCGAAAAAGCTCAAAACCTCGGAAATGTAGCTGACTTTTCATTTAACAAAGCCGGAAACTATCTAGCCTACACGGTAGATGCAGCCAACCAATCCGGAAATGGCTTGTATTTGATGAATGTGGCAGCCAATAGTATGCAGATCTTGGATTCTGATAAAGCTTCCTATCGTTCCTTGGCTTGGACAGAAAAGGGGGATGCTTTCGCAGCTTTGAAAATGGTCAAAGACAAAAAGTACAAGCAGGACAAGGGACAAGTAATCGGAGTGAAAAATCTGGCTTCCCCTCAAGTTACCGTTTACAATCCTGAAAAGGACTCTGTCAATTTCAATCAAGCCTACACGATCTCCCAAAACAGAAGACCCATATGGTCGGATGATTTGACTCGTTTGTTTTATGGCATCCACCCTTTGGAACTGGCAAAAAAAGAGGAGGCCAAAAAAGAGCTGGATCAAGATTCGGTGAAACAAGCTGAAGCTACAGCCATGCAAAAAATCATGGCCGATACGACGATCAAATCGATTTCCGATTTACAAAAAGCCATCTCCAAATTGGACTCTGGCAAGGTAAAAAGCAAAAAAGAAAATGATGCAGACACCCCGGATATGACCATCTGGCATTGGAACGACAGTCGCCTACAATCCAGACAACAGGTCATGATGAATCAGGACAAAAATTACAGTTTCTGGGCTATGTATGATGTGAATGCCAAGAAGCATATCCAATTGCAAGACAGCAGCATGAGAGATCTGAACATTCTGGATAAGCAGCGCTATGCTTTGGGGTCCGATCTGCAAGCTTATGAATTGGATGGCAATCTGGATGGACAAAGCTATCGTGATTTTTACATCGTAGATCTAAAAACCGGCGAGAAAAAGGAACTTTTCAACAAGTTTTATCTCCCTTCCTATTCTTCCTATCCACGTGAATCTCCGGACGGGACGAAGCTGATTTACGGACTGGACGGGCATTTTTATATCTATGATATTCCTACAGCTCAGAGTAAAAACATCACAGAAGGGCTTCCTACCACTTTTGTAAATACAGAAGACGATCACAACGTAGAAAAGCCCATGAACGGGGCATTGGGCTGGAGTTCAGATAGCAAGTACGTGATCTTGAGAGACGGTTGGGATATCTGGCAAGTTCCGGTAGGATCTGGTAAGGAAACAGCCATCAATTTGACCGTCAACGGCAAGACTGATCAGATTCGATATCAATATCGCTTTGGATTGGATCCTGAGGAAAAAGGCATAGATCTCAGCAAGCCAGCTTATATCCGTATGTATGGAGAGTGGACCAAGAAATCAGGTATTGCTCAGCTTTCTCCTGCGAAAAAAGGAGGAATGACTCCGGGAGCAAAGGTTTTGATTTGGGATGATGTCAATGTGGGAAATCTATCCAAGGCCAAGAACGCAGAAACCTATTATTTCTTCCAAGAGAAATTCAACGAGCCTACTCAAGTTTACTTGACAGACGCATCCCTTTCTGATCCCAAGCAAGTCACCAACAATGCTCCGGATGCAGAGAAATATGCCTGGTCTGCCGGAACTATGCTGATCGATTATGTCTCTGACAAGGGTGACAAATTGCAGGGTACGCTGTTTTTACCTGCAGGCTATGTAGAAGGGCAAAAGTATCCTACTGTGGTCTATTACTACGAAAAGCTATCTCAAACCCGTCATAACTGGTCTAACCCAGGATACAGCGGAACAGGATGGAACCCTAACGTATATACTTCCAATGGATTTGCGGTATTCATTCCAGATATCGTGTACAAGCTTGATGATCCGGGTATGTCTGCAGTTTGGTGTGTGATTCCAGCAGTCAAAGAAGCCATCAAAACCGGGGTGATAGACGAAAAGAATATCGGTATCCATGGTCACTCTTGGGGAGGCTATCAAACTTCTTTCCTGATTACGCAGACGGACATGTTCAAAGCCGCTGCTGCCGGTGCACCATTGACCAATATGATCTCCATGTACGATTTGATCTACTGGAATTCAGGCGGAGGAAATATGTCCATCTTTGAAGCCTCGCAAGGCAGATTCAGAGGCGGTCCTTGGGAAAACTGGGAAGCCTATGAGCGGAACAGCCCGGTGTACCATGTGAAAAATGTGACTACACCGCTATTACTCTTGCACAATGACAAAGATGGTGCAGTGGACTTTACTCAAGGAATCGAGTACTATTCGGCCTTGAGAAGATTGAAAAAGCCCGTCGTGATGATGCAATACAAAGGCGAGAACCACGGTTTGAGTAAACTGGAAAACCGCAAGGACTACAGCGTGCGGATGATGGAGTTTTTTGACCATCACTTGAAAGGTGAGGCAGCTCCTGACTGGTGGAAAAGCGGGGTGAATTTATTGGACTTGGAGGAGCATTTGAAGGGAAGAGCTTTTTAGCAAGTCAGAAAGCTTAAGTATGAAATCTAAAAAAATCCGCCGATCTAGAAAGGTCGGCGGATTTTTATTGGACTAAATTAGGCCAGCATTTTCTAATTCCTTTTTTTGGTCATAGTAAGCTTTCAATAATTGGTCATCGCTTGGTGGCTCAACTATTCTTCTTTCCAATGGCATAGAAATCTCAGAGAGAGCAAAACGAACAACTTTAAGTTCAAATTTTTCACCAATTTCCAAAGGCCTTTTTAACCAATCAAGGTATACTTTCTCGCCATCAAAGCCACCTAAATTAACTTGCAATTCTTTTCGATTCTGATTAAAAATCGACTCAAAGATGGCACTGAACACTCCATGTTCTAAGCCGAATACAACCTGTTCTTTTCCACTTTTAAATTGAAAAGCACAAATCTTCTCTCTTTCCTGTTCAGCCATTTTCATCTTTAATTAAACCTTTCTCCACCAGTCTTTTTTGAAGGTTTCTGAAAGACCAGAGTTTTGCCTCCCAAACTTTTTTTTCGTCTTCTATATAGCTATACCTTTTTGTTGGCTTTGTTGCATCATTTGTTTCAATAACCCTTATTTCAAGCTTATCTCCCTCCTTTAAATTCCATTGCCCCCAAACAGAGCGAAAATCCAAATCATAGCTTGAACCTGACACAGAAAGATCTAACTCATCTCTATCTTTGACTTTTACCCTTGTAAGAATCAGAGAGGTACTCCCTGTCTCGGCAGCTATTATTTTTTCGTCTTTAAAGCAAATCTCAAATCCAATCATGATTTTTTTATCCACTTTCTAATAGGTTAGTAATTAATTAGAATCCTCACTAAATTCATTTTGAAATTTAAGTTATGAAATGCCCATGAGGAAAAATCTCACACAACTTGTTCCGAACTTGTTTCGGGAGGGGGATGATTATCCTGGGCATTCCATCTGGCCTAAAAAACTAATTATAAACAGATGAAATGCCCATGAGGAAAAATCTCACACAGGGGGATGATTATTTTGGGCATTCCATCTGACCTCTAAAAATCAAAATATAAACAGATGAAACTTCAAATAATTTCAGCATTATTTACTTTGACCGTTGGCATAATGACCACCTCCCATGCCCAGCAGGATTTAGGCTTAGAAAGGCAACTTTTAGTAAAGACTTCCCCTTTAGCTTTTTTGGAACCTGAAACGATTGTTCTTCAAGGTGGCCTAGAATACTTTTTCAGCAACAAAATCAGTATTCAGTCTGAGATAGGTGTGAATGGAGGGATTTTTGGAATTAAAGCTGACCGAGGAAAAAATGAAGATTTTAAACTTTGGCGAACTAAGAACGAGCTGAAATTTTACACCAAAAAGAATTATTGGGCTCTCGAATTTTTCTTTGTCAATAAAGACTTTACCCGAACCGATGATAAATACAACCATACCGGGCAAACTATTTATTATGATCAGGCTAAGATTCAATTCCGAGTTTTTGGAAGTGGAGTCAAATTTGGCAGACAGGTCTATACATCAGAAAACATTCTGATTGACTCTTTTGGAGGACTTGGATTCCGTGGACGCTACCGACAGATCAGACAGGTAGAATTAGCCGAAAATCAAAGCGGAGAGTTCTTAGAAAACTTCTTCGGCTTTGGGGATCGCTATCGGTTCGACGGATGGGACTCCGTTCCTCATCTGACCATTGGCATCAAGGTGGGAATTCTGCCAGGGAAATAAAATGCGTCTGGGTTTATTAAAAGCGAAACACCTTTAATCTGACCGTCTACTCAATCATCCATCAATCCTGAACCATTCCAGGTGAGCATTTCCTCCTCGGCTATTTCCAATGCCTTTACTACGGCTAAAAGACTCAGAATATTTGGATCAGTCGCATGATCAAAATCACTGCTTTTAAATGAAAATAGTTCTCCTTCCTCGAAAAGCTCATCTACATCACTGAATTCTGAATTCATTGCCACATTCACCAATGCCGTAAATACCTGGATTTTTGAGCTTTCTATGGTCTCAAAAGCTTCTTTTACTTTTTTCTGATAGCTCATATGAATTTCAATTTAAGTAATCCTTCCAAGTTGGATTTACTTCTTCTACAGCCGCCAAGGAAAGAAAATATTGATATGCTCTTCGAAACTCTTTTTTATATTTGGGATTGACCTCCAGAGGAAACAGTCTGAAAATGGAATATTGCTCCAATAACTTTTCGAAAGCTGTAGGAAAATCTGAAAAATCCTCAGAATAATTTACACCTTCTATCTTCTCAAACTCATAACTGGGTTCAAAGTCAAAGTAGCCCGATTCATCTGTTGTGAAAAAAAAGCGATCCTCATCTCCTCTTTTGAAACGGTAAAAGCTAAGTGATCCTCCTTCCGACCCGACCTCACAGATCCGCTCAAAATCCAAATTGAACTCTACATCCTCCAAAACCCCCATAAAAACTAGCTCGGTATCTTCTTTGGAATTCACAGAGGGATAATAATCGGATCTCGCTTTTTGAATTCGTTCCCAAGCAATCTCTGCATCTGTGGTAAGCATAATAAGTTCCGTTTCTATGCGAAGGGACTTAGCCTTTTTCAGCATAGCGTGAAGCCCATCATCAAAGCCATCCGTATGATATTCCACGACCACATGTTCCCCATCCATTAATGCAAAAAAGGCCTCTGTGCATGATTCATTGATTGCTTGAAGCTCAAGACTGCTGTTCTCCATGGCCTCGTAGCTCCCAAACAGTTCTCTGGCTTTCCTGGCTATGTTAAAAACACATACTTGCTCTTTTCCGGCATAATACTGTTCGATATAGGTACTTTTCCCTACTCCTCCAGGACCGGTTACAAAGGTGATTTTCATAGACTTTCTTATTTATCTTGAGCATAATTCCACATAACAGTCCAGATATCGTGATAGGCACTCAACTTATCCCGTTGCTGTGGAGTCTGAGCGATTGCATTTTTGAAATTGGGATAATCGATATCCTGGACTTGTTTGGCAATTAAAGCCACCGCTTCCTGCTTGCTGATAAATACTCTAAATCGATAATCCCCATCTGGCGTTTCTATAATAGAACCTTCATGAAAAATCGCTTCCAAGTCCTTTCGGACTCTCGCTCTGACTACTACCTGATCCGGCTTTTCACGATGCTGAACCACCGACAAAAAGCCATTTTTACTGGCTATCCACATAATTTTACCGTTTGATTACGTAGATAAATTTACTCAATAAAAAACTTAGCAAATAGTTTTTGACACTAAGTGTCGTTAAATAGTTTGAATTAAAAGAGTACTAAAATTAAACTAAAACTTCTATTGAGATGCAGAATCAATCTTCAAAAATTCTTTTCCGTTCCAAGCCTCTAAATCCTCCTTGGCAATCATAATACTTTTGAGCAAATAGCTCAGGATGTGAATATTCGGATCACTTGCCCGGTCAAAGTCGCTTAGCATAAACTCCAGACCTTCCATCTCCACCAAATCCTTGATGTCTTTAAATTCGCCGGATAAAGCTATTTCTTTCAAAGACTGCATGACTTCCTGTTCCACGAAGTCTAAATTTTCAAATGCTTTTTTGACAAAAGCTTGGTAGATGAGATTTTCCATAGCCTGAAAATTAAAGGGCTATGAATTTACATTCCTTTTTTCTGATTTTCAATGAGTTGACAAAAATTGTCATAGAAAAATATTCTATCTAGGAACATATTTTTCGTTTTCACAAAAAAAGAAAAAACATGGATTCAATCCTCATTTTTTTTATTCCTGAGTCATTTAGGCGAAATTGAAGGAACAAACCAATTTTTCTAAGGATGGAAATTCAAACTTTTGACTCAATCATCATCGGTTCCGGACAAGCCGGAAATCCCTTAGCTTTTTTTCTAGCTTCAAAAAAGCAAAAAGTAGCCTTGATAGAAAAGGGCAAACTCGGCGGAACTTGTGTGAATACTGGTTGCACCCCTACCAAAACTTATGTCGCCTCTGCAAGGAGGGCTTGGGAGATCAATCATGCATCTGAATTGGGGGTTTTTACGGAAAAGAATCCATCTATTTCTTTAGAAAAAATCTGGAAAAGGAAAGAAAAAATCATCTCCTCCTCAAGAAATGGGATTCAAGACGGAATTGAAAGCAATGACAATATCACTCTTTTCAAGGGTATCGGAAAGTTCACAGGCCCCAAAGAAGTAGCTGTTGGGAATCATAGGCTAAAAGCCGAAAAGATCTACATTAATGTTGGTGCCAGACCCAGAATTATTCCAGGATTTGAGGAAGTTCGATTTTTTACTAATGAAAGTATTCTTGATTTAAAGGAAGTCCCTCAGCATCTCATCATCATTGGAGGAAGCTACATTGGGTTGGAGTTTGCTCAGGTTTTTAGAAGATTCGGTAGTAAGGTAACTGTATGTGAAAAGGGACCACGAATTATCCATCGGGAAGATGATGATCACTCGGAAATGATTCAGCAAATTCTGGAAACTGAAGGGATACAGTTTGAATTAAACGCCAATTGCCTCTCAGGAAAAAACTGGGGAGATTCCCAAGTGGAGGTTCAGATGGATTGCGGAGGGAAAGAACGAAAAATCCGCGGTACCCATCTATTGCTTGCAACAGGAAGAATCCCCAACTCAGACTTATTACAGTTGGAGCTTGCTAGAATTAATCAGGATAAACACGGCTATATTGAAGTAGATAATTTCCTACAAACCAATAAGGAAGGGATCTTCGCCTTGGGAGACTGCAATGGTAAAGGAGCCTTTACGCATACAGCTTACCATGATTTTGAGATTATAAAAGATCATATTTCAGGAAATAAAAAGAAAAAAGTCAGTGATCGCATTCTCAACTATGCCCTGTATGTTGACCCGCCTTTTGCTCGGGCTGGAATCAATAAATCAGAGGCTTTGAAAGCTTCTAAAAAGTACCTCCACGCTGAAATGCTGATGAAAGATATAAATCGGGCTAAAGAAAAAGGAGAAACTCAAGGCAAAATGGAAGTTTTGGTAGAAAAAAGTACTGGCCTCATTGCTGGAGCGATGATATGCGGAACAGGTGCAGATGAATTGATAGGAATATTTCTAACGGCTATGTATGGCAAAATCAATTATGAAATTCTGATGAATTCTGTCCAAACTCATCCCACCGTTGCCGAATTGATCCCCACTCTTTTACAGTCTCTACAACCGCTGGACTCATGAATATTTCAGATAAAATTTATGCAATCATCAATCTTTTGGTCTTAATAGGATTGATCTATTGGAATTACACAGTCAATACGCTTGGAATAAATGGGAATACGGTAGGATCGCTCAGCAGGGAATATGAAAATCTCTTTACGCCGGCTTCCTACGCTTTTTCTATTTGGGGCTTGATTTTCCTGGGTTTAACAGCACAGGCTATCTTTTTGATCAAATCCTCTTTTACAAAGAATCAAAGCGATTTCATACCCAAAATGGCTCCATTTTTAATCATTGCCAACCTGCTTAATGGAGCTTGGCTTTGCTTTTTGGTTGACTGAGCAAACGGGGATTAGCGTACTGATAATGATAAGCATTCTGGGCGCATTAATCTTGGTTGTTTTAAGACTGAATATGGAGCGTTGGCATGCTCCAAGAACTATCATTGCCTGGATTTGGTGGCCAATTTGTCTTTACTCTGGATGGATTGCGGTAGCTACCATCGCTAATTTTTCAGCCTATTTAGCAAAAATAAATTGGACGGGAGGATTGGATGAACTCACTTGGACCCTGATAACGATACTAGTCGCCACGGCTTTAAATCTGTGGATGATTTATACCAGAAATATGAGGGAATTTGCCTTGGTTGGGGCTTGGGCTTTGATAGCCATAGCGGTAAGGCATTGGGGAGCAATTCAGGAAATTCAATGGATTTCTTCCGCCGGAGCAGTTACTATCATCTTGTATGCAGGAGCACACGGTTTTAAAAACAGAACAAGCAATCCTTTTTACCCGAAAAACAAGCTTTAAAACACTTAAAATCAAAAGATAACAGTGAAAAACGACATTAGCGTTTTTTCTCTCTTTTTTTCAAAAAATAAATAATCGAAAAGACTGAAATCATCGGATTTTTTAATTCTATTTTTGCGGAAATATTCAAAAGAATCTTTAACCCTTTATTCAGTTTACTATGGTAATTTCTCTGATTCTTTTGGTGATAGGTTTAGTCTTACTGGTAAAGGGTGCCGATTGGTTGGTGGATGGCGCATCTGTACTTGCCAAGAAAAAGAATGTTTCTGATTTAGCCATTGGTTTAACCATCGTTGCCTTTGGTACTTCCGCTCCCGAATTAATTGTAAATGCAATAGCTGCAACAGAAAACTATCCTGAAATAGTTTTTGGTAATGTTATCGGCTCTAATAATTTCAATCTTTTCATGATTCTGGGAATAGCAGGGCTAATCACTCCCCTTGCCGTTCAATCCAGTACAGTATGGAAAGAAATTCCCTTTTCTCTTTTTGCGGCCATATTGATACCTGTTCTTGTGGGTTCTTTATTCTATGATTCAGGATTTGAATTAGGGAGAGTTCAAGGCTTCATTTTATTGGCCTTTTTCTTGGCATTTCTTTATTACGTGGCTACCCAGTTGAAACAAGACCCGGAAGCAACATCAGGCGAAATCCCTCCTTACTCAAATCTGAAAATTTGGAGTCTAATTGTTTTGGGTTTAGCAGGATTGGTTGGTGGAGGAAAGTTGGTGGTAGATAATGCAGTCAGCATGGCTCAGACATTGGGAGTAAGCGAAAAAATCATTGGTTTAACCATCGTGGCAGCAGGTACTTCCCTACCCGAACTGGCAACTTCTGTTGTAGCCGCCATGAAGAAAAATGCAGATATAGCCATTGGCAATATTGTAGGCTCTAATATTTTCAACCTTTTACTCATATTAGGCGTAAGTTCCCTCATTCGCCCACTGGAGTATAACCCATCATTCAATATGGATATACTTTTATTGAGCGGTGGAACCATCTTTCTATTTCTTGCCATGTTTACCGGCAAGAGAAAAAAGTTGGATCAATGGGAGGCATTATTGCTGCTCTTGGCATATTTAGTATACACAGGATTCCTGATTAGCGGAGAAATCTAATTTAAAGCATGATGTTACTCGCTGATTTGAGTTTTGATTTTCCGATTACCCATCCGGGGATGAAATTCCTGATCATTCTGGTCATCATTCTTTTAGCGCCTCTTCTTCTCACTCGTCTTAAAATCCCTCCACTTCTGGGCTTAATTGTCGCCGGAGCTATCGTTGGTCCCAAAGGATTTGGATTGATGGAGCGAGACAGTGGAATAATTCTCTCAGGCACAGCAGGCTTGCTTTATATTATGTTTTTGGCAGGCTTGGAAATAGACTTTCAAGACTTTAAGTCTCATAGCAAAAAGAGTTTGGTCTTTGGAATGCTGACTTTTTTGATCCCTATGGGGCTAGGCACTTGGGTAGGATTATATCTTTTGGATTTGTCCATGATTTCTTCCGTATTGTTGGCAAGTATGTTTGCTTCACATACCCTCATAGCTTATCCGATTATTTCAAAGCTGGGAATCACAAAAAATCGTGCTGTTACGGTAGCTGTTGGGGGTACATTGATTACAGATACCCTTGCCTTATTGATTTTGGCGGTGATTGTTGGCATGAGTAAAGGGCAGGTAGGTAGCATTTTTTGGATCAAGCTAATGGTTTCATTGCTGATTTTTTCTGCGATCGTTCTCTGGGTAATGCCCCGATTTGCCAAATGGTTCTTGAAATTTAATGAGGATGCCATCCTTCAATATGTGTTCATTTTAGGCTTGGTCTTCGCAGGAGCATTAATGGCTGAAATGGCTGGCCTGGAGGGAATCATTGGCGCATTCATGGTTGGGTTAGCTCTCAACCCTTTAATTCCAAGGACGTCGCCATTAATGAACCGAGTGGAGTTTGTAGGCAATGCCATATTTATCCCATTTTTTTTGATTGGAGTAGGAATGTTGGTGGATTTCAGGGTGTTTTTTCAGGATGAGGAAACTATCAAAGTAGCCGTAGTCATGACTGTCACCGCCACCTTAGCCAAATATCTGGCTGCCTTAGGTACTCAAAAAATCTTCAATTATAGTACAAATGAAAGAAGGGTAATTTTCGGACTAAGCAATGCTCAGGCAGCCGCCACCTTGGCTGCGGTATTGATTGGTTATAATCTGATCATTGGAACAAACGATGCAGGAGAAGCCATTCGTCTGTTGCCTGAAAGTATCTTAAATGGCACCATTGTGATGATATTAATCACATGCACTCTTGCATCCATCGAAGCACAAAGAGGCGCTAAAGGCATAGTGATCAGTGAAAGTGATTTATCTGACCAAAACGTCGCAGATTTACCTGAGAGATTTTTGGTTCCTGTCAGAAATGAGGAAACTGCAGAGGAATTGATCAACTTAGCGATCAATCTCAAATCTCCAGACTCTAAAAGCGGGATTTATGCTCTCAGCATTATCAATCCGGAACAGCAGGATAGTAATGCTGAGGTAAAAGCCCAGAAAACGCTCAATAGGGCCAGTGAAAGGGCTGCTGCTACGGATCATAACTTGTATGAATTGCTCCGATATGACACGGATGTTTCCAAAGGGATTTCCAGTGTGGTTTATGAGAATAAAGCCACTGATTTAATCTTAGGATTACACGTGCAGCAACCCTTTGATGAGTCTTTTCTTGGTAATCTTACCCAAGGGCTATTGAATAAAGTCAACACCACTACCTATATCTATCGCCCTTTCAGCCCTTTTTCCAGCCAAAGAAGGATTTTAGTGATCATTCCACCGAAGGCAGAGCAGGAGTTAGGCTTTCCTTTTTGGTTGATTAAAATATGGAACCTGGCAAAAAATTCTCATGCAAGAATGATTTTCTATGTTTCTGAACCATCCAGAGAATACATAGAGGAAATTCTGGCTAATAATCCTATCCGAATAGAGTTTAGAGAATTTGCCGGTTGGGAGGAACCAGAAAATCTCCATATCCAACTGAGAAAAGATGATTTTGTAATCTTGATTTTAAGCCGAAAGGGTAACCATTCTTACCATCCCAAAATGGAAGAGTTGCCGGATTTAGTCAACCGCTGGCTGAAAGAAAAAAGCTTTTTACTGGTATATCCTAATCAACCATTCTCAGGTTCTTTTCCTGCTATGGATTTTCTTCACAGCACGCTTCCTGGTCCTTTGGATCAGATGGAGTTAATTTCTCAGGCTGTAAATAAGATTTTTAAAAAGGGGAAAAATCAAAAAGGGAATATCCCCAAGGCTAACTAATTCCAAATTCGGAAAGACCAAGAATTTGAAAACCATAGAATTATTATTTGTTTTTGGTTTATAGATGCCACTTTTTCACCACAGAAATAAATTTCATTTTTCAAATGGGGCTATTGTTTTAACTTGAAACAATAAACTCAGCCTATACCTATGTTCTCGTTTCCACCCTTTTTTGGGAAGAACTTTTCGTTTTTCCTGATAATCCTTTTGCTTTCCTTTCCACTTTTTGCGCAGGAAAATACTGGAAAAATCAAAGGGAATGTCTTCGATCAAAGTACAAGAAAAGCCTTGCCATTTGCTACCATTGCTATTTACTCGGAGAAGGATAGTTTAATTGGGGGAGGAATTACTAGTGATAATGGCAAATTTTCCATTGAACTACCAAATGGAAAATTCTATGCTCTTGTAGAGTTTATGGGCTTTGAAGCGAAAAAAACCAGCTTGTTTTCATTAGAAAAAAACAACAACACACTGGATTTAGGAGAAATTTTGCTGTCTCCTTCTGCGTCTGATTTGGAAGAAGTTTTAGTCCAGGGCGAAAAAACTCTCATGGAATTATCTCTGGACAAGAGGATATTCAATGTCGGGAAGGATTTGGCAAATGCAGGAGGAACAGCTTCAGATATCCTAATGAACCTACCTTCAGTTGCAGTCGATCCCGAAGGAAATGTCCGTCTAAGAGGATCTGCGAATGTCAGGATTTTAATTGACGGCAAACCATCTGGATTAGTCAGTTTTAAGGGAGCCGCAGGACTCAGACAATTACAGGCTAACATGGTAGAAAGGGTGGAAGTGATCACCAACCCGTCAGCGAGATATGAAGCCGAAGGAATGGCTGGCGTCATCAATATCATTCTGAAAAAAGATAATCAGCAAGGAATCAATGGATCTTTTGAGGTGATTGGAGGGACTCCTTTGAATTTAGGATTTTCCGCAAACCTAAATTATCGCAAAAAGAGGATCAATTGGTTTGTCAATTACAGCTTTGCTAGAAGGCATCAGCCTTATGTGAGTGAACTCTATCAAGAAGTATATGAAAATGGACAGACCCAGATTTTAATCCAGAATAATTCCGGTAAGGTCAAAGGCTTCAATAATTCAATCCGGGGTGGCTTGGATTATTTCTTCAGTGAAAAAAGCATATTGACTCTATCTTATCTCTGGAGAAGGAGTGATGCGAGAAGAATTACAGATATACGGTATGAAGATTATCTCAACAGTCTGAATAATTTTTTAGGCTATAGCTTAAGAAGGCAAGATGAAACAGAGCAGGAACCCAATTCAGAAATCTCTTTAAACTACAAGCGGAATTTCGAAAAGAAAGGACATGAATTAAATGCCAATTTTACCTATTTGAACTATTGGGAAAATTCTGATCAGTTATTTACCGAAAATAGATTTAACAGTAATAATCAGCCATTAAACTCTCTTGTTCAAACCTCCTTGAACGATGAGTATGAAAACCAATACCTCCTTCAGTTGGATTATGTAAAGCCCATTTCAGCGGAAGGTAAGTTTGAATCCGGATTCAGAACTAGCTTTCGGGAGATGAAAAATGATTTTGTTGTCTCCGAAGAGAACGAAAGCGGTCAGTTAAATCCAATTCCTGGTTTGGATAATATTTTTATATACAATGAAAATATTCTTGCAGCTTACACGATTTTAGGAAACAAAAGTGGCGATTGGAGCTATCAGGCAGGAATCAGGGCGGAGTACACCGATGTAGAGACCATTCTTTCAGAAACCAATGAAAGAAATCCAAGAAACTATGGAAACTTATTCCCTAGTGCCCATCTTACCTATAATATTTCTAAGGAAAATGCTCTTCAAATGAGCTATTCAAGAAGGGTTAGACGTCCTGTCTACAATGATTTGAGCCCATATGTCACTTTTTCTGATCAAAGAAACTTTTTTAGTGGCAATCCAGATTTAGACCCTGAATTCACCGATGCCTTGGAGCTAGGCCATATCAAGTACTTTGAAAAAGGAACACTCTTTACAACTGCATACTTCAGAGACACCAAGGATAAAATAGAAAGAATCAGGACTGTGGATGAACAAGGGTTTTCAGTCACCTTACCTTTCAACCTTACTGGAGAGCAAGCATTTGGTCTGGAATTGAGTGCTGACTATAAAATCAAATCCTGGTGGAAATTGGATCTAAATCTAAACTTTTTCCATGCATCCATAGACGGAAGTAATATTCAGACCGAATTTCAAGCTAAAACCTCCTCTTTTTTAGCCAGGCAAACCTCCAGATTTACACTCAAAAATGGCTGGGATCTTCAAGTAAGATCAAATTATGATGCTCGCCAAAAAACTGCCCAAGGGGTGAGAAAAGGAATCTTTTTTATGGATTTTTCTGCCAGCAAACAAATCTTAGCAGACCGGGGAAGGTTGATATTTACTGTCAATGATATTTTCAACTCCAGAAGGAACCGCTACATTACTGAAGGCTTCAATTTCTACACAGAGGGGGATTCTCAATTTATCCGAAGACAATTAAATCTAACATTTAGCTATCGCTTAAAGCCATAAGCCTGAATTGGAACAAAGGTAATGCGTCAACTTATAACCTCTCTCCTTCTAATAGCCTTTACCAACGCATTCTGTTTTGGTCAAAAAATTAATGCTGCTTATCGCCTTCCTATCCAAAAGGCTGTTTCTCCCATAACCATCGACGGGGTTTTGGATGAAAAAGCTTGGGAATTGGCAGAAGTAGCTACCAACTTTTTCATGATTACCCCGATGGATACTAGCTATGCGCAAGTTCAAACGGATGTGCGAATGACTTACGATGAGCAAAATTTATACATCATTGTAGTCAATCATCATTTGATGGAGGGGCCATACATGGTAGAATCGCTTCGTAGAGATTTTTCATTCGGAAAAAATGACAACTTTTTACTCTTCATGGACCCATTTGATGATCAGACCAATGGATTTACGTTTGGAGCAAATGCCGCAGGAGCACAATGGGACGGGATTATGTTTAATGGTGGGAGTGTGGATTTAAGCTGGGACAATAAATGGACTTCCAAAGTCAAAAATTATGAAGACAAATGGATATTTGAGGCAGCGATTCCTTTTAAATCCATCCGTTACAAAAAAGGAATTAAGGAGTGGGGAATCAATTTTTCCAGGCTTGATTTGAAGGCTACAGAAAAATCAGGCTGGGCACCTGTCCCCAGACAATTCCCATCCGCATCTTTAGCTTACACTGGAATATTAGTCTGGGATAACCCTCCACCATCAGCAGGAGCTAATGTATCCATCATTCCTTATGCCTTGGGAGGAGTTTCCCGAGATTTTGAATCTGAAAGCAGCAATATTTACAGAAAAGAAGTAGGAATGGATGCCAAGATTGCTTTGACCTCTTCTTTAAATTTAGATCTAACTGTCAACCCGGATTTTTCTCAGGTAGAAGTGGATAGGCAGGTAACCAATCTAGATAGATTTGAATTGTTTTTTCCTGAAAGAAGACAGTTTTTCCTTGAAAATGGAGACCTGTTCGCAAATTTCGGTTATAGTACAATTAGGCCATTTTTCTCAAGAAGGATAGGCTTAAATGCCCCAATTCAGTTTGGAGCCCGACTCAGTGGGAAAATTAATAAAGACTGGAGAATTGGAGCTATGAATATGCAAACAGGGGAAGTGGAATCAGATGGCCTTCCTTCTCAAAACTTCACAGTTTTAGCCTTGCAAAGGCAGGTAGGCGCACGATCCAATATCACTGGTATTTTGATTAACAAGCAATCTCTGAATTACGATCCGGATCCCGAATCGGAGCAACCTTTATATAGCCAGTTCAACCGAAATGCAGGATTGGAATACAACTTGGCCTCCTCAAACAATCTCTGGACTGGAAAAGCCATGGTTCTGAAAAGCTTCGGGCCAGATGGAACACAAGAAGGATTTGTTCATGCGGCAAATCTCAAGTATGCTTCAGGTAATCTCAGTTGGAACTGGCAACATGAATATGTTTCTGAAAATTATACTGCGGAAGTTGGTTTCGTGCCAAGGAATGGATTTTACAAGATTAGCCCGACAGTGGGATATCGTTGGTTTCCTAAGAGTGAAAAAATCCTTTCTCATGGTCCTGATGTCGGAACCACATTCTTCTTCAATACTACCGGCCAACAAACAGATAAAATCATTAATGTCGCATACAGCGTGAGATGGAGAAGCCAAAGTAACCTTACGGTCTGGATGGGCCATGATTTCGTGAGACTACAACGTCCCTTTGATCCGACCAATTTCTCAGGAGAAACTCTTCCAGCTGGATCTACACACAAATGGAATAACTGGGGAGCTGAGTATACCTCCAAACCCCAAAGCCTTTTTACTTACAGCTTTTCCACCCGAATGGGAGGTTATTATGCCGATGGTGATCGATTAAACTTTAGCAGCGAATTGGGATATAGATTCCAGCCTTTTGTCAGCATCGCAATGAGCACCAATTACAACAGGATTGTACTTCCAGAGCCTTGGAATACAACCAATTTCTGGCTAGTAGGTCCTAGGCTGGATATTACCATGACCAATACAGTCTTTTTCACGGCATTCGTTCAGTACAATGAACAGATTGAAAACATCAACCTAAATACTAGGTTTCAATGGAGATTTAAGCCGGCCTCTGACTTGTTTATAGTCTATACCGACAATTATTTACCTGCCCCTTTCTATACCAAAAACCGATCAATTGTTTTGAAATTCACCTATTGGTGGAATGTTTAGGGAGTCAACCAGTTACCATCCCATTCATTTTCTTCATTAAAAACGATTCTTAAATGTCCATTTTTGGATAGTTGTAAAACCTCTATTTGATGAGGAACAAACTCTAAAACCGTAAAAAAGTGAATATTGGAGTCACCTTCCTTCCAGCCATCATCTGGGCTCGAAATCTTAGTTCCCGGAGCTTGATCCCCAGTATATTCAGACCTTCGGTGACTTGGAATAGTTTGCCATATTTTATTCGACATTCCATCTTGAAAATGAAGGATGGTCTGTACTTTCATTCTGATTTGTACCTGCTTTTTGGGATGATACAAATGAAGCGTCGCATGGGAGTTTTGCTTTAAATCTGAGCATTTTTCAGATCTGTAATCTGTATAAACAAAAAAGTGAAGCTCCTCAGTTAGCTTTCTTAAAACTACAGTCCGAACAGAAGGACATTCATTAGAAACCGTCCCCAAATTCACCCAATGGAATGGGTGCTTGGCATCCAGCGCACCACGATGCAATTCATGTTTGACCGCTTGCCAGATTTCCTCTTTGGTGTCTTTGTCCTGAAATAACATTATTGTTCGATTGAGTTGGCTTCAAAATAAACAAGCTCGTTTTCTTCCAATTCTAAATTGATCTGAATCGGATTGCAGCATACCTCACAATCTTCAATATATTCCTGCCTGGAGACGGAAGGGTCAAGTAGCATAGAAATTTCTTCGAAGCAATAAGGGCATTGGAAAAAGTGCTCGATCATAGTGCTTTTCTTTAATTAACTTCTAAAAAGGAATTAGAGTTTAAAACAAAAAACCCCGGATTACTAAATCCGAGGTCATTTTCAATTCGATTGAATTAGACTTCAACAGATGCCTCTACATTTTTGAAGTAGACTTGTTTGTCTGCATCCAAATCCACCAAAACTGCGGAGTCATTTTTAATATAGCCTGCTAATATCTGCTTGGAAAGTTCATTTAAAATCAATCGCTGCATAGTTCGCTTCAGAGGTCTTGCACCAAACTGCGGATCAAATCCTACTTCACCTAGATAATCTAACACTTCGGTGGTTGCTTCTATCTCGATATTTGATTCAGACAATCGCTTTTGGATTTCTCTCCATTGGATATCCACGATCTTACGGATAATCTTTTTATTCAAAGGCTCAAACATGATCGTTTCATCGATTCGGTTTAAGAATTCCGGTCTGACAGATTTTTTCAATAAATCGAATACTTCTGTCTTTGTCTTTTCCAAAACCTCTTCCTTATTCCATTCCTCCATTTCCGCAAAGCGTTCCTGGATCAAATGAGAACCGATATTTGTAGTCATGATTATGATCGTGTTTTTGAAGCTGGCAATTCTACCCTTGTTATCTGTCAACCTACCATCGTCCAAAACCTGCAATAGGATATTGAACACATCTGGATGGGCTTTTTCAATCTCATCTAGTAGAATTACGGAGTAAGGTTTTCTTCGGACAGCTTCAGTCAACTGTCCACCTTCATCGTATCCGACATATCCTGGAGGAGCTCCGACTAAACGGCTGACGGCATGCCTTTCCTGATATTCAGACATATCGATCCTAACCATGGCATTTTCATCATTGAAGAGATATTCTGCCAAGGCTTTCGCCAGCTCTGTCTTACCAACTCCTGTGGTACCCATGAAGATAAAGCTACCTATGGGACGCTTCGGGTCCTGTAGGCCAGCTCTGCTACGACGAACGGCATCAGAAAGTGCAGCTATGGCTTCTTTTTGCCCGGCTATTCTTCTACCCAACTCATCTTCTAGATGAAGTAATTTTTCTCGTTCAGACTGAATCATCTTGCTAACCGGAATTCCAGTCCACTTAGATACTACAGAGGCGATATCTTCATTATCCACTTCCTCTTTGAGTAGAGGGGAACCTTGCTGCATTTCATTAAGCTGTTTTTGGAAAGACTCCAGCTTTTTCTCAGACTCGACAATTTTACCATATCGGATTTCTGCAACTTTCCCAAAATCCCCAGCGCGCTCTGCCTGTTCGGCTTCCAGTTTGAATTTATCGATATTCTCCTTTTCTCGTTGAATACCCATAATCACAGCCTTTTCACTTTCCCATTTGGCCTTCACGGACTGACGCTTTTCGGATAGCTCGGCTATTTCCTTACTCAAAGTAGCCTCCTTATCCTTGTTCTTTTCTCTCCGTATCGCCTCTCTTTCAATTTCGAGCTGCATGATTCGGCGATTCAATTCGTCTAATTCCTGAGGTAATGAGTCAATTTCCATTCTCAGTTTGGCTGCGGCCTCATCCATCAGGTCGATAGCTTTATCCGGCAAGAATCGATCTGAAATATAGCGCTGAGATAGCTCTACGGCAGCAATTACTGCATCGTCTTTGACCCTAACTCCATGGTGCAATTCATACTTATCTTTGATACCTCTGAGAATTGATATCGCGTCTGCAGCATCAGGCTCATCTACGATTACCGTTTGAAAACGTCTTTCTAAAGCTTTATCCTTTTCAATGTACTTTTGATATTCCTTTAAAGTAGTAGCTCCAATCGCATGCAATTCACCTCTAGCCAAGGCTGGCTTCAATAAATTGGCCGCATCCATGGCTCCTTCGCCACCACCTCCGGCTCCGATCAGCGTATGAATCTCATCTATAAAGAGAATAATTTCTCCATCGGAATCGGTTACTTCTTTAATTACAGCCTTCAATCTCTCCTCAAATTCCCCCTTGTATTTGGCTCCTGCCACAAGCAAACCCATATCCAAAGAAATCAAGGTCTTAGATTTGAGATTTTCCGGTACGTCACCTGAGACAATTCGTTGAGCCAGCCCCTCCACAATAGCAGTCTTACCTACTCCGGGCTCACCCAATAAGATCGGGTTGTTTTTAGTCCTCCTTGCCAGAATCTGAAGTACTCTGCGAATTTCCTCATCTCGGCCAATTACCGGGTCGATTTTACCCTTTTTGGCTAAATCATTCAGATTTTTGGAATACTTTTCCAAAGCCCTGTATTTACTTTCAGCATTGGGATCAGTCACTTTATTTCCTTGTCTAAGTTCTTTGATAGCTTCAATCAGAGGCTTTTCAGCAATACCCTGATCTTTCAACAATTGTGCAGTGGAATCTGAACCCCAAAGAATTCCTAACAGCAGGTGTTCTATTGCCACATATTCATCTCCAAAAGTTTTGAGGTAATCCTTTGCTTTTGTGAGAGCCTGATTTGCGGAGTTGGAAAGGTAGGGCTGTTGATTTCCCCCACTAACCTTTGGTAGTTTTCCTAATAGCTCTTCCAACTTCTGGGAAGCTAATTGTTTATTGGCACTGAGTTTTTTGAAAACAAACTCAGTAACATTCTCATCTTCGGAAAATATCCCCTTCAGCAGGTGAGCTGTTTCAATGGAGGGTTGCCCCGAGGCCATTGCCAGCTCAGCGGCCTTTTGGATAGCTTCCTGAGACTTGATGGTGAATTGTTTAAAATCCATATATTGATAGTGGTTTAGTTACAAGTTTACCGCTTTCTATTTGAAAATAGACAAGCTAGTATCCTTGCATCAAATCTATCGCCAATAGGATTTTTCAGCCAATCTGTCTGAAAAAGAATGTAATTATTAAAAAAATAGGAAATTTTGTCATTGAAAGAGTTCCCTATTCCTTTAGAATTCGAATCACTTCAGTGTTCTGCGCATTGGTTAATTTAAGCAAAAGGACCCCTGTTGGTAGGCTTTCTAATTCCTGCTGAATTAATCTATTGAGTTCCATAATTGAATTAGCCTGGAAAGCTGAAAAATATCGGCCCGAACTATGTATAAGCTGAACCGAGATCTCGTTTCCTTCTAAGAGATTTTTTTCAGTTGGGAAAACTCTCAAATTAGATCCTCTTACAGGATTCGGAAATGCTTGCCATTTGGAAACTTGAGAAGCCGGAGTGGCTAGCTGAGCTAATAATACCTTTCCGACATTCTTCTTCCCGGAAAAATCTACTTGCACCAAGCGATAATAAAGTCGGTCAGAATACAATGGTGGAAACTCGTCCATGAATTCATAATTAGTAACATTGTTAGTGAAGCCTTGACCCTGAACGGTCCCGATTACCTCAAAACCATCTACTCCATTGATAGACCTTTGTATCTGAAAATAATCATTTTCATATTCCTTCAGTGTAGACCATTTTAAGCTAACCTTTCTTTTTTGTTCATTTACTTCCAAAGCGTATGAACCATATTCCACAGGCAGAATTCTGGCAAAATCATAGCGAATCAGCACTATACCGCTTCCTCCTCTACCACCTGTAAAGGCATTTAAAGGAGAACTACTTCCACCTGCTCCTCCTCCAGAACCCGTGTTAGCACGACCGGGCTGGCCATTTCCTGAGACAACTGCATTACCTCCTACACCTGAACCTCCTGGTGCAGCATCACCCACTCCCGAACCCGGGTTACCTGCTACTCCACCACCGCCACCAGCAAACATTCTAGGGATGTCGGCTGGAAGAGCAGAAGGAAGTAAATTTGTGTAGAAACCATTTGAAGCTCCACGTCCCAATCCGCCTGCCCCACCGGCATTATTGTTATCAGGTTCTCCTCCAGGGCCTGCGATTCCACCTCCGCCACCTCCTCCGGTCACGGAGGTATTTCCTCTTCCACGACCGCCTGGATTTCCTAAAGCAGAATTTACAGCTTCTCCACCAAAAATGGGATCTGAAGCTCCCGTTCCGTAAGCTCCTACTGATCCACCTCCAGAGCCTCCTCGATTACCTCGGCGTTGATCGTTGTAATTAGAATTATTTCCCTCTACAACAGAATTAGCACTTCCACCACCCCCGCCACCTATAGCGGTTATATTGGTGAAGATTGGACTTGGACTTGATACTGTACTGTTTTCACCATTTTGCGCCCGAACATTAATTAAAGTAGCTCCGAGGCCTCCAGATCCAATTGAAATGCTTAGAGGTTGCCCTTGCTCCTCAGCATTATTGACTTGAAATTGCAATTGATTGGGATTCGTGATATGAATGACCTGACCAGCTCCGCCTCCACCGGCTCCTCTATTCCCGGAATCACTTCGCTTACCTCCGCCTCCACCACCTGCGATTACCAGCATTTCAGTCAACTCAGTCAAACCCTGAGGTGGTCTCCAACTATTCGTAACTCCTCCGTTATTACAAAGGAAGGCTACGATGACAAATTCGTCTGAAGAAGGTGTCCCAAAAATATATTCTCTAACGCAGGCATTGATGGTATTTGTCCTTTTGAGTTGTGTTTGTGAAAATGCAGGATTAAACCCCAAAAGGCTAAGACCAAAAAACAATAAATAACTTACTAGTATATTTTTTTTCATCCTCTTTCACTATTCAACTTTAGGTTCGGTCTGTTATAGCTACGAGGAGTGATTCTATTCTGGATTAATTACTGAATAATAAAAAAGCGCCCCTTAAATGAAGAGGCGCCTTGTGCAAATTCGAAATTCAAACTAAATAAGGAGGCTACTTTTTCGCATAATCTTCTACTGCCTGCCAAACTCTGAAGATATTTTTATAGCAAATTTTCTCAATATCCTCTTTAGAATAGCCTCTTTTCAAAAGTTCTGCAATCAAATTGGGGAACATGGAGACATCCTTCAATCCAGTAGGCAAGGAATCCCCAACTCCGTCGAAATCAGAGCCAAATCCTACATGATCAATCCCTACCAGATTAACTACATGGTCAATATGGTCAGCCACTTTCTGAACAGAGGGGAAAGGGTTATTAGCCGCTGCATAAGATTCCGCATATGCTCTGAAAGCAGAATCGCTTCTGCTTAGATTATTTTCAGCCATATAGTTCACCAAATGCTCTCGCACTTTGGAAGAGCCCGCCGCATAAGTCGAATCAATAAAACTCCCACCAAAATTGATCATCATCACTCCACCGCTTTTGGCCATAGCCTGAATCAATTCATCACTCATATTTCTCTCAAACCCAGGGGTAAATTTTCTAGCTGAAGAATGCGAGGCGATTACTGGAACTTGGGTTATTGCCAAGGCATCTTTAAATGTTTCATCGGAAACGTGACTTAAATCCACCATGATCCCCACTCGGTTCATTTCCTTCACTACTTGCTCTCCATATTCAGACAGCCCGCCGTGGGGTCTTAATGAATCATAACTGGAATCTCCGATCAAATTTGCTTTCCCATGGGTCAAAGTGATATAGCGGATGCCTCTCTGATGAAAATACTCCACATTGGAAATATCATCTTCCAAACCAGCTCCATTTTCCATTCCCATTGGTAATGAGACTAGGCCTTTGGCAAAGTTGGCCTCTACATCCGCAGGACTGTAAGCCATGGCAAATTTATCCGGAAAGGTCTCGGCTAGTCGCTCTGTCATGAGAATCAAGGAATCCGCCAATGCTTTGGAAGCTCCTGGGACCTGCTGATTTCCGGCTGGGATATAAATTGACATGAAAGGGGCATCTAAGCCTCCCTCCTTAGCTCTCGGGAAATCAAAATTTCCGTCAGGGGTTCTCACAGAAACATCCAGAATCTCTCTTTGCAAAGTAAATCCTCCCACTTTCATCCTGTAAGGTAAGTCAACATGGCCATCTACCATGATGGTGTTTTGGGCTATTTCTTTAGCAATTTCCAATCGTTCTTCATCGGACATTTGAGTGTAATCCACCTCCGTATTTTCAGAAGTTTGACAAGAAGATAGAATCGCCGCAAATGCGAGAAAGCTCAGGTATTTTTTCATGTGTTTATAATTTGTTTTTCAAAGGTCACATGGAATCTCGCATATTTTTCCCGATACATCGGGGCATCCCAGTGTGTTTCGGCTCCGACATGCTCGATTTCATCATAAGGTTGGTTTCAAATTGGAATATAAAACCTTTTGAAGAATGACTCAGAAAAAATCCACCAATGGTTAAACCAGCCAAAGAATCATTGATTTCTAAGCTCAGAATTATAAAAATCCAAAGAATCAATTGAATTATCGTAAATTACATTTAACCAATAGCAGCACCATGAAAAAAGCCATTTACATTTTTGTCATTTCAATTTTAATCATCTCTTGTTCGGAGAAGTATAACTCACCCATTCAAGTTGACATCGCTACAGAGTTGGAGGAAGAGCTAAAAGACGGTAGACTTCTAGTTATTTTTTCTCCGGACAGTACTCCCGAACCGAGATTCGGAATCAATGATGAAGTGAGTAGCAATCAGGTTTTTGGGATGGATTTCGAAGATTTCGAAGCAGGTAATCCTATCATTTTAGATCCTGAAAGCTTTGGATATCCCGTTGAGCAACTCAAGGATTTCCCAAAAGGAGAATATTACGTTCAGGCCTTTATTCAGAAATATGAAACTTTTGAACGCGCTGATGGCCACACTGTAAAACTTCCCATGGATCAGGGAGAGGGCCGTCAATGGGCAAGAGCTCCAAAAAATATTTACAGCACTCCGAAGAAAGTCCTTTTGGACGGAGAGAATCTCAGCCTGACTATTGACCAGGAAATTCCACCATTTCAAGAACCCGAAGACACAGAATACATCAAGCATATCAAAATCAAATCAGAGTTACTTTCCAAATTTTGGGGTCGGGATATGTACTTAGGTGCTCATGTTTTGATTCCAGAAGGCTTTGATCAAAATCCAAATCACTATTATCCCCTGATGGTTTTTCACGGGCATTTTCCTGATGATTTTGGAGGATTTAGGACCATTCCTCCTGATCCGGAATTAGGAGAAGATGATTACAGTGCTCGCTTTGGAATCTATGGTTATGCCAAACTTCAGCAGCAAGAAGCCTATGATTTTTACCAAAAATGGATTTCACCGGATTTCAAGCGATTCATTATCATAGAAATCCAACACGCTAATCCTTATTATGACGACAGTTATGCTGTAAATTCTGAAAATTTAGGCCCATACGGAGATGCAATCACTTACGAATTGATCCCACATATAGAAAAGCAGTTTAGAGGAATAGGTGAGGGCTGGGCAAGATTTTTATATGGAGGATCCACAGGCGGATGGGAAGCTTTGGCCGCTCAGGTATTTTATCCGGAGGAATACAACGGCTGTTTTGCAGCATGCCCTGACCCTATAGATTTTAGGGCTTACACAACGGTTAATCTGTATGAGGATAAAAATGCGTATTTCTTAAACGGAACGTTCCGAAAAACTCCGAGAGTTGGCAAAAGGAACTATTTAGGCCATGTATCTGCTATGTTAAAGGATATGAACCATAAAGAATTGGCTCTTGGTGGAGATAAAAGCCGTTCAGGAGATCAATTTGATATTTGGCAAGCGGTATATTCTCCAGTAGGAAATGATGGCTATCCCGAACCTATCTGGAATAAACAAACCGGCGAAATTAATCCTGAGGTTGCAGCTTATTGGAAGGAAAATTTTGATCTCCGATATATTATGGAAAGGGACTGGAAAAAGCTCGGACCAAATTTGGAGGGTAAAATCAATATTTACTGTGGCGATATGGACAACTATTACCTCAATAATGCTGTTTACCTGACAGAAGCTTTTTTGGAGCAAACTCAAGATCCTTATTACGCTGGAGAAGTAGCCTATGGGGATAGAGCTGAACATTGCTGGAATGGTGATCCAAGCCTTCCCAATTACATCACTCGTCTTCGTTACAATACCATGTATTTAGATAAAATCGAGGAAAGATTGAGAGTAACAGCTCCATCAAATTTTAATCAACAAAACTGGACACTAACCAAAAATTAAAAAAATGAAATCAACCATCAAATTAGGCCTACTTGGCCTTTCAGCAAGCTTTTTATTTGCACAATGTGGACCTCAGAAAACTGAGGGAACTGAAGAAGTTGCAGTAATTGAAGAGGTAAAAACTCCAACGCTCACCAAACTTTGGGAAACACCTGCCACGCTAGAGACAGTGGAGTCAGTTCTTTACGATGATGCGACAGGTACAATTTATACCTCCAACATAATTGGCCAAGATCCATTGGGAAAAGATGGAAAAGGATCAATTTCCATTATTGACAATGAAGGGAATATTGTAACTCAAGATTGGGTTACTGGATTGAACGCTCCAAAAGGAATGGGCATCAGTAACGGAAAATTGTATGTCACTGATATTGATCAGTTAGTCGAAATCGATATAGCAACGGCGAAAGTATCCAACAGATGGCCTGTTCAGGGAGCTCAATTCCTGAATGATGTGGCTACTCATGATGGCAAAGTTTATTTCACAGACATGAACACTGGAAAAGTTCACATGTATGCTGATGGGAAAATCAGTACCATCTCAGAAGGACATGACAGTATCAATGGTATAGCAGTTGCGAATGATGGAACTATTTATGGTTTGGATGCATCTGGCTTGAAGAAATGGAATGCAGATGGTACCGCTGAGGTGGTCAACGATGCGGTAACAGGAGGAGATGGCTTGGTGATCTTAGGAGACGGAAACTTTGTGGCTTCAAGATGGCAAGGAGAAATTTGGTTTGCGAGTGCTGAAGATCAAACAATTCTACTGGACACCAAAGCTGAAGAATCCAACACAGCCGACATTGGATACAATCCATCTGAGATGATTGTATATGTACCTACCTTCTTCAAAAACAAGGTAGTAGCCTATAAACTGGATTACTAAAGCATAGCTTTATAGATCAAAGAAGCTAGAAAATCAGCTCCTTTTTTCTTCTCTAAGTTGTTTATAATCCACTCATGGAAACTCAAATAAGGAATAGAGTTTTTCCATGCCGATTCTGCATTATTGTCCTTACCTTTATAACGATTCTGATTAGCAATGAAAAAAAGAATCAAATAACCCGAATATTATGAGTTCAAAACCTATCAATTACGAGCTGGAAAAAAACATGGAAGTCATTTCCCAGCTGGATGCCATCGTCGGAGATGCTGTGGATAATGTGCTGGTAGATCCTGATGACTGTTGGCAGCCATCTGATTTTCTTCCGGACATGTCCAATCCAGAAGCGATTGAAGACATTAAATTATTGCAAATGCGGGCGGAAGGAATTCCAGATACCGTTTTGACTTCTCTGGTAGGAAATATGATTACGGAAGAGGCATTGCCTTCCTATCAGACTTATTTTAATTTGTTGGAAGGAATCAACGAAGAAAGAAATCTTCTTTCTCCTTCAGGCTGGGTAAGATGGTCAAAAGCTTGGACTGCAGAAGAGAACCGTCACGGTGATCTTTTAAACAAGTATCTCTACCTAACAGGAAGAGTGGATATGAAGGCCGTAGAACAAACCATCCACCGTTTGATTTCGAATGGATTTGACCCAAAATCTGAATCTGATCCCTATCAGGCTATGATTTATACCTCTTTTCAGGAAAGAGCTACTAAGATTTCTCACGTTAACACTGGTAAACTTGCTGATAAAGCTGGAGATCATGTGCTTTCAAGAATTTGTAAAACCATTGCAGGTGATGAAGCCAGGCACGAAAAGGCCTATAAAACCTTCATGTCTAAAATTTTTGAAATAGATCCTAGTGGCGCTATGGTTGCCTTCGAAAAAATGATGCGCAAGCAGATTGTCATGCCGGCAGTATTAATGGGAGAAGGTGGAAGCCGTCAATCTTTGTATAAAGATTTCTCGGAGATAACCCAAAAAGTTGGAATCTACACAGGTTGGGATTATGCTAGAATCATTCAACACTTGGTGGATCACTGGAAAGTTGAAGCTGTAACCGGCTTAAATGATATGGCCGCAAAAGCTCAAGATTACTTATCTAATCTTGCTGATAGATATATGAGATTGGCAGACCGAATGAAAGCACCTGATGAGGTGAAGCTAGCTTGGTTGAAATAAATCATTCCAAAACCACGAATAAAAGTCCTGTCTTTACCGCAGGACTTTTTTTGTATATTTCTATTCTTCAAAAAGCTAAACTTATGATTCAAAGAATATTTCCACTGACTCTCTTATTCCTGTTTTGTTTACAAATAAGCTATGCACAGTCATTCAAAGTTAATTCAGACAGACTTCATGCCTCTTTAATGCAGCTTTCCACCTTTGGGAAAAATGAAAAAGGGGGAACGGATAGAGTTGCATATAGTGATTATGATCTGCAGGCTAGGAACTATGTAATCAGCCTGATGAAAGATGCTGGTCTGAGTGTTTCCATTGATTTTGCAGGAAATATTATCGGAAGAAGAAAGGGAACAAGCGATACTTTAAAGCCCATCGCATTTGGATCACATATAGATGAAGTGCCTAATGGAGGAGATTACGATGGACCTGTAGGATCTATGTCATCTATTGAAGTCATCAAGACCTTAGCTGAAAATAATTTTACCACTAAACATCCTTTGGAAGTAATCATATTTACCAATGAAGAAGGTGGAGTTGTAGGAAGTAGGGCTTTGGTAGGCCAATTGAGTAAAGAGGCACTACAAGTAGTAAGTAATGCAGGAATCACTCAATATGAGGGCATCAAAAAATTAGGAGGGAATCCTGATAGAATCAATGAAATTAAAAGAAATCCGGGTGATTTGGCGGCTTTTTTAGAATTACATATCGAGCAAGGAGCGAATCTCTACAATGAAAAGAAAGACATTGGTGTAGTGGAAGGGATTGTAGCCATTGACTGGTGGGATATCACTTTTATAGGATTTGCCAATCATGCCGGTACTACTCCAATGAATCTTCGAAAAGACCCTATGCTGGCAGCCGCAAAGTTCATTCTAGCGGTAAACCAAACAGTAAAATCCTACGAAGGAAGACAGGTAGCAACAGTTGGAAAAATTCAGGCATTCCCTGGAGCTGGCAACGTAATACCAGGAGAAGTTAAGCTCAATTTAGAAATGCGGGATCTCTCTTCAGAAAAAATTTGGACTATTTATAAGGACTTGGAAAAGCAAGCCCAGAGTATAGCAGAGGAATTTGATGTTGAGTTTAATTCCAAACATATTGAGGTTGCATCCAAACCAGCATTAGCTGACCCAGAGGTCAGAAGGGTAATTCAGGCTCAAGCAGAAAAACTGGGACTATCAACTCTAAGCCTTCCGAGTGGAGCTGGTCATGATGCTCAAGAAATGGCTAGAATTGCTCCCATGGGTATGATTTTTATTCCAAGTAAAGATGGAATTAGCCATGCACCTTCTGAATTCTCCAGCAAAGAGGATATTGCCAATGGCGCCAACGTACTTCTTTACACCATTTTAGAACTGGATAAGAAGCTTCAGTAGTCGAAAAAAAATCAATTCACTAAACTTTTTAGGGCTTTTTTTCATTTAAATGTATATACATTAATTAGCTATGAGAAAGATCAAAAAAATACACAAATCAGAATATAGACCTATCGCAGACCTTGTCACATATAGTCCTATGCCGACCAGGTCTTTACAGATGATAGATCCTTTTTTGTTTTTGAATCATCACGGATTTCAAACATACCCCGAGTACAATCAAGGACTCCCATTTGGACCTCATCCACATAGAGGAATGGAAACAGTAACCTTCATTTTGGAAGGTGATATTATGCACAAGGATTCTAGCGGACATGAGTCTGTAATTGGGCCTGGAGGAGTTCAGTATATGACTGCTGGGAAGGGCTTGATACATGCTGAAGTTTCCAGCTCTGAATTCAAGAAAAATGGTGGTGATTTGGAGATTCTGCAATTATGGTTAAATCTTCCAGCTGCGAAAAAAATGATGGATCCGAATTATGTTGGCTTGCAGAAAGATGAAATTCCAACCTTTGAGTTGAGCGAAGGTAAAATTCAGGTGCAGCAACTCTTTGGTGAATGGAATGGTGTAAATGGCGCTTTTGAAGGTACCTTCCCTATTACCATGAGCACCATTTATTTAGAAGACGGCAGCCAGTTTACTAAGGAGATCCCTGAAGATGAGAATATCTTTTTTTACTTGGTTCGCGGTGAGGTAACAGTCAATCAAGAAGAAGTTCAATTCCGACATTTGGTAGAATTTGAAAATAAAGAATCTACTCTTTCCGTGGAAGCTCATGAAAAATCAATTCTAATTTTAGGCCATGCTAAGCCTTTCAATGAGCCAGTTGTGGCTCAAGGACCATTTGTCATGAATTCTCAGCAAGAGATCTATGAGGCTTATGAAGATTACCAGCAAGGAAAATTTGGTTCTTGGAATGGTTAAGAATCAATAATGTCTTGGGAGATCAGCCGATAAATTTCAGCTATTTGCTCATTGTAATTTAAAAAGCGATGATGGTCTTCCAAGACTTCATAATCTTCCCGAATGGCAGGACCAGTTTGCGCTTTTTGAGCCCCTATCTGTAAACTTTTTGAGATAGTTTCAATAATTAGAGGTTTGATCATTTCGAAATCTAAGCCTTGCCTTCTCATTATTTCCTCAGCAATTCTGATCATGTGGTTTGAAAAATTACTAGCAAAAACAGCTGCCACATGCACTGCCTTTCTATCTTTGGATCTCACCAAATAAGTTAAGTTAGAAATACTTTTTGCCAGCTTTTTTAGCTTTTGCAATACCTCCTGATCATCAGATTCCAATAAAAAAGGGACTTCTGACAAATCCATTTTTTGTCCCATGGTGAAGGATTGCAATGGATATAATATTCCAGTAAAGGTAGCTGAGCTATAACCTAATATATCCAATGGTGTAGTTCCGGAAGTATGAACCAAAATACTTCCCTCTGGCAAAATAACTGAATCGGCAATTTCAAGTATGGCATCATCTTTTACTGCCAGAATAAATATCTCAGCTTCACTTTCCGAAAAATCCAAGTCCTCTTTAGCTTCTGCTGCATAAACTCGCTCAGTGATTCTCCCAGCCTTCTCAATATCTCTGGCATAAACCTCCGTAATCATATGCCCTGCATCCTCCAAGGCCGGAGCTAAATGCCAGGCTACATTTCCTGCTCCTAAAATGGCTATTTTGAACTTCATGACGGAATTAAGCTATTTTTTAGGCAAAATAAAAAAGCCATTTCCCAAAAGAGAAATGGCTTCATTCAATCAATTTCAATCTTATATATGTAAGGCTCTATTATCAGTAGCCGCCAAACAGGCCTCTTTAAACGCTTCAGTATAAGTAGGGTGAGCATGGGACATTCTCGCGATATCTTCTGCAGAAGCTCTGTACTCCATCGCAACCACTGCTTCAGCGATCATATCTGCAGTTCTAGGTCCAATCATATGTACTCCCAGTATTTCGTCTGTCTCAGCATCTGCTAAAACCTTTACTAAGCCATCAGTATCCATAGAGGCTCTTGCTCTACCTGATGCCATAAATGGGAATTTCCCTGATTTATATTTTATACCCTTTTCCTTCAACTGCTCCTCCGTATATCCAACAGAAGCAACCTCCGGCCAGGTATAGACTACTCCCGGAATCAGGTTATAATTAATGTGAGGTTTTTGACCGGCAATTGTTTCTGCAACAAAGGTACCTTCTTCCTCAGCCTTATGAGCCAACATAGCACCTTTAACTACGTCACCAATAGCATAGATATGTGAGGCGGAAGTTTGCAAATACTCATTCACTTCCACTTGCCCTCTGTCATTCAACTTGACACCAGCAGCTTCAGCATTCAGGCCTTCAGTATATGGCTTTCTCCCAATAGAAACTAAAACATAATCGCCCTTGATCTCGATGGTTTCTCCTTTTCCGTTTTCAGCCTTTACGATTACTTCTTTTCCTTTATTTTCTACAGAAGTCACCTTGTGCTTCAAATAAAACTCAAAGCTTAATTTCTTTAAAGACTTTTGAAGCTCTTTGCCCATAGTCTTATCCATAGAAGGAATCAAAGAATCCATATACTCGACTACAGAGACCTTTGCTCCCATTCTACCATAAACGGATCCTAATTCCATTCCAATCACACCACCGCCAATCACGATCAAGTGCTTTGGAATTTCCTTCATTTTCAAAGCTTCGGTAGAAGTAATCACTCTATCCTTATCCAGCTTAATAAAAGGCAAAGAAGCTGGTTTAGAACCCGTAGCTATAATGATATTTTTGCCTTGAATCTCTTCAGACTTACCATCCTCTTTAGTCACTTTGATGGTATTCTTATCTACAAAAGAACCCATTCCGTGGTGTACATCAATTTTATTCTTCTTCATCAAAAATTGAATGCCATCCACGTTTTGCTTGACCACATCATCCTTTCTGGAAATCATCTGTTTCAAATCCACTTTCAGATTACTCAAATTAATACCATGAGTTTTGAAAGTATGGGCAGCATTATGATAATGCTCTGAGGAGTCAAGTAAAGCTTTAGAAGGAATACAGCCTACATTAAGGCATGTTCCACCCAATGTTGAATATTTTTCAATAATGGCTGTTTTCATGCCCAATTGAGCAGCTCTGATCGCTGCCACATATCCTCCCGGGCCGGAGCCAATTACTATAATTTCGTACATTTTATTTTAGATTTTAGATGCAAGAAACGAGATTCGAGACTTGCAAAATGATTGGAAAAAAGGGCTGAAATGACTCAGCCCGTCGTATTTCGTAAATCGTAATTCGTATTTATTTTATACTCCAAACAACAATCTAGTCGGATCTTCCAAGAGCTGCTTCACACGAACCAAGAAACTTACAGATTCTCTTCCGTCAATGATCCTATGATCATAGGAAAGCGCCACATACATCATAGGAAGGATTTTCACTTCTCCATTTACAGCCATCGGTCTCTCCACAATATTGTGCATACCGAGAATAGCAGATTGAGGAGCGTTGATAATCGGAGTGGACATCATTGAGCCAAACACACCTCCATTAGTGATGGTGAAGGTTCCTCCAGTCATCTCTTCGATGGAAAGCTTATTATCTCTTGCTTTGGTTGCCAATCTTACCACTTCCTTTTCAATCTGATCGAAGCTAAGTCCTTCTGCATTTCTGATTACTGGCACGACCAGACCTTTTGGAGCGGAAACCGCAATTGAAATATCACAGTAATCATTATATACGATCTCATTTCCGTCGATCTTGGCATTGACAGCTGGCCATTCTTGAAGAGCCACACAGACAGCTTTGGTGAAGAATGACATAAAACCAAGTCCTACACCATGCTTTTCTTTGAATTGCTCCTTAAACTTGGATCTCAAATCCATGATTGGCTTCATATTGACTTCATTGAAGGTTGTCAACATGGCTGTTTCATTTTTCACAGACACCAATCTTCTGGAAACAGTGCGTCTCAATGAGGACATTTTTTCTCTTCTCTCTTCTCTGGAACCTCCCTGAGTTGGTTTTTGAGCTGGAGCTTCTGCCTTGCTTTCCGACTTCGATTCTGTCTTTGGAGCAGGCGCAGATTTCTGTGCATTTTGAGCGTCCTCTTTTGTAATTCTTCCGTCTTTTCCAGTTCCTTTTACCTCCTCTGGCTTAATTCCTTTTTCAGAAAGAATCTTAGATGCTGCCGGAGAAGCATGACCTGTAGCATAGCTATCCTTATCAGAAGAAGATGAGTTTGAAGCGCTTTCGGAGCTGGACTTTTCAGAAGATGAGGAAGCTTCTGGTTCTCCTTCAGTCACTTCAATCTTGCAGATTAAACCACCGATTTCCAGCGTATCACCTTCTTTTGCCACATGTCGAAGTATTCCAGAAGCTTCAGCAGGCAATTCGAAGGTTGCCTTATCTGAATCCACTTCAGCAATGATATCGTCCAATTTGACATAATCGCCATCGGCTTTGATCCAATTTGCCAGCGTAACCTCAGTGATAGATTCACCAACAGTTGGCACAACCATTTCCTTTACTTCCCCTGTTTTAGAAGAGGAGGAAGAAGATGATTTAGACTTTTCCTCAGACTTTTTGGAGTCTTTTGACTCTTCACTTTTGACTCCTGAATCTGATTCTTCTATTACACAGATCACAGCGCCAATTTCCAATGTATCACCTTCCTCTGCTTTGATTCGTAAGGTACCTGCAGCCTCTGCCGGCAATTCAAAAGTTGCTTTATCAGATTCAAGCTCACATAGAACTTCATCCATCTGAACTGAATCCCCATCTTTTTTAAACCACTGGCCTATGGTTACTTCGGTGATTGATTCACCGACAGCCGGAACTTTGATTTCTTTGCTCATGTGTTTTTCTGTTGACTTTTACCAAAAAATGGCAAAAGAGGTAAAAGGAATATTCTGGATTTGCGGTTAATTACAGTTTTAATGCTTTGGAAACAATTGCTTTTTGCTCTTCTACATGGACTTTGTTATATCCGGTAGCTGGAGATGCACTCATTTTTCTGGCAATCACATCCATTGGAAGTTCTTTATGCAGCAGTCTCAACATATAATTCCAATAGCCCATATTTTCTGGTTCTTCCTGAACCCAAACTACCTCCGCATCTTTGTATTGTTTCAATGTTTCAAAAATCTGCTTTTTAGGAAGTGGATGTAGCTGTTCAATACGAACAAGCGCCACATTCTTCACTTTTTCTTTCTCTCTAGCTTCTTCTAGGTCGTAATACACTTTACCAGTACACAAGACCACACGCTTAACATCCTTGGTATTTACAGTAGTGTCAGGAATCAACTCTCTAAACTTACCCGAAGTAAATTCATCAATAGGTGACATCACCTTAGGGTGGCGTAGCAAGGATTTTGGAGACATCACAACGCAAGGCTTCCTAAATTCCCAAGCCAATTGCCTTCTTAATAAATGGAAGAAGTTGGATGGCTCGGTGATGTTAGCTACCACCATATTATATTCAGCAGAAAGCTGCAAAAATCTTTCCGGTCTAGCATTGGAGTGCTCTGGGCCTTGTCCTTCATATCCATGAGGAAGAAGCATTACCAGTCCATTTTGCTTTTGCCACTTGGATTCACCGGAGGAAATAAACTGGTCAATCATGGTTTGGGCTCCGTTTGCAAAATCACCAAACTGCGCTTCCCAAATGGTCAATGAATGCGGATTAGCCATTCCATATCCGTACTCAAATCCCAAAACAGCATATTCAGAAAGGAGAGAGTTGTAAATATGGAATTGTCCCTTTCTATCTTTCATTTCTTTTAAGGAATTGAAAGGTTGATTGGAATTGGCATCGTGTAATACTGCATGTCTGTGGGAGAATGTACCTCTTTGCACATCCTGACCTGTAAGTCTTACAGTTTTTCCCTCAAGTAATAAAGATCCATAAGCCAATAATTCAGCAGAAGCCCAGTTCAATGACTTGGACTTGAAGAACATGTCTTTTCTCTGCTTCATTTGAGCCTCAATCTGCTTGATTGGCTTGAAACCTTTTGGAATAGTCGTCAATGCTTCGGCAACTTGATCAATTACTTTGGCATCAACTCCTGTTTCTGGAGACTGATCAAAGTCTTCAGGCTTGGATCTTCTCAAGCTACCCCATTCTCTTTCAAACTTAGTAGCTTGATAAGGAAGTGGCTTTTCCTTTACCATGTTTAGACGATCTTGTAGAAGTTGTCTAAACTCTTCATCCATTTGAGATGCAATTTCGGCATCGATATCTCCTCTTTCGGTCAATCGCTTTACATAAATCTCTCTAGGGTTGGGATGCTTGGAAATAATATTATAAAGCTCAGGCTGAGTAAACTTGGGCTCATCAGACTCATTATGACCATGACGTCTGTAGCATACCATATCCACAAAAATATCTCTACCAAATTTTTGTCTGAATTCTGCCGCTAACTTCGCAGCGAAGACTACTGCTTCCGCATTATCACCATTAACGTGAATTACCGGAGCATCGATGATTTTAGCAACGTCTGTACAGTAGATGGATGACCTTGCATCATCAAAATCAGTAGTGAAACCTACTTGGTTGTTGATGACAAAGTGAATAGTTCCACCCGTATTGTAGCCTTTCAGACCAGCCATCTGAGTTACCTCATACACTATACCTTGACCTGCTACCGCGGCATCCCCGTGGATCAGGATAGGGAGTGCTTTTGTTTTGTCGCCTTTATGTTCTGAGTCAATTTTTGCTCTAATAAATCCTTCAACAACTGGGTTCACAGCTTCCAAATGCGAAGGGTTTGGCGCTAGTTTCAAGTGTACTTTTTTATCTTCAGGAGTGACTATATCAGAGGAGTAACCCATATGATATTTTACATCACCATCCCCCATGGTAAGATCTGGCTTGGCTGTTCCCTCAAATTCGGAGAAAATTTGCTCATAAGTCTTACCCATCACATTAGCAAGGACGTTAAGCCTCCCTCTGTGAGCCATTCCTATCATTACCTCTTCCACACCTCCAAGAGCAGCTGTATTAATCACAGCATCCAAGAACGGAATAGTGCTTTCGCCACCTTCCAAAGAAAAACGCTTTTGTCCAAGATATTTGGTGTGCAAAAAGTTCTCAAAAACAACCGCTTGGTTGAGTTTAAATAGAATTCTCTTTTTTTCGTCAGTGGATGGATTAAAGGCTAAAGCTTCTTTTTCAACTTTGGTTTTAAACCAATCCAGCATTTCAGGGTCTCTGATGTAGAGATATTCGAAACCCATTGGGCCCTCATATATGGTTTTGAGTGCATCTATTATCGCAGAGAGTTTTGCTTTTCCGATTCCAATTTCATTTCCCGCTTGAAATTCGGTATTCATATCATCTTGACCCAAACCAAAATCATCCGGATCAATCAGCGCCTTTCTATCTCTCCTTTCACGAACAGGGTTTGTTTTAGATCTTAAGTGAGCTCTTGATCTGTGAGCATGGATTAAAGCTCTTACCTTAATTTCTTTTGGAAGCTGCTCCATATCCATAATGGTACCTGGAGTGGCCAAAGAACCATTTTTCGGAGCAGATGCAGTAGAACCTGCAGCCTGGCCATTTTCGCCTTCTCCGTAATTGGTAAGGGCAAAATCAAATCCATCAAAAAATTCTTTCCAGCTAGGATCAATGGATTCTGGGTCTTGTTTGTAGGAATTATAGAGCTCATCTATATAGGAAACATGAGCGTTGGCGATGTATGAGAATTTGTCCATGGTTATTTTTTGAGAACAACACAAAACTACTCCCAAATGTTCAGATTAAAAAACCGCTTATTTGCTTTTCCAAATATACATATTAGATAAAAAAAGAGCGACAAAATTTGCCGCTCTTTAAATTCAAAAGAATTTTATTATCTCAATCCAGCAGGCCAAGGCTTACCAGAATTAGACTTAATCGTTACTAGACCAGTTTCTCCATCAGAGTTTAACCACTGAATTACAAGGTCCTGAGCATTAACACTTACTACAGTCATGGAGTAAGAAGCACTGTACTTATCAGATCCGCTCATGGTCAACTTACCACAAGCATCATTGATTCGTACGTTTCCACTACCCCAAGAGTCACCATAGCAGTTCCAGAAACCAAAGGTTCCGTCTGTGATTCTATAAGCGCCAGGAGTAGAAGCTATCGCTGTGAACGTAGTTGTTCCAGAGATAGTACCTGGGCAAGAGCCATAAATAGACTGCATGTTGGACTGAGTAAAGTTGTATGTACCTGCAAGGTCAGAAGGACAAATCACGCTCACATTGTATTGGAATGGAGAAGCGTAGAAAGGAGCACCAGCAACGTTAGTAGTAACGTTATCACTGGAGAATCTTCTGCCAAACTTATCATTCAATACTAATCTGAATTCGAATACATCCGCGCCTTCAATTTGAGCAGGAGTTAAACCTACCGCAGAGATGGCTTCAGAAGCAGGGATCTCAAAAGAAACTCTTAAGAATCTAGACTCTGAATTTGGTGCAAAATCAGATTTTTGAAGAGTTCTTACTAGAACATCGTTGGCTGGAGTATACTCAAGACCAACACCTGGGATCAATCGTCTGTGACGAACTCGAATTTCCACTGTTTCAACAGTGTTTCCATCCTCTGCATCCACGGCCTCCAAAGTCAAAGCAAATTTAGAATTCGCTAAATCAAAGAAGTTGAACGTTGTGCTTGTTCTTGAGATGGTTCTCAAATAAGCCGCCGTATCAAAGTCGGTATATGGAATATTCGGCTCTACAAAGTCTCTACAGGAGCTGAGGAAAATCAAAGCGCCCATCAGTAGACCGAAACTATATTTTATCATTTTCATATTTTTCAAATTTATCGGTTATTGAACCCAAGCGTTTCCTGCAGGATTTGTATCCCAAAATACTTGTACGGACTGATCAGGTTTTTGAACCGCTTTGGTATTTGTAACCATATAGTTGTTTGGATAGAAGAATGATCTTGGGAAAATTCCAGGATTCTGCTCCAAACCAGGTTGCATTGGTGAAGGCTTACCTGTTCTTCTATAAAGGTTATATGATTCAATTCCATTACCGTACAATGACAACCAATACTCTCTACCAATGACACCCATTTTAGCATCACTGGAAGCAGCAGCATCAAATTCATCTCCAACATATTTCAAATAATTGTCAATATTGGTAGTCAAATTGATACTCTGAGCGGTTAAGAAAGCATTGATAGCTCCACCTTCGGATGTGCCTCTACTAAAAGCAACAACATAATCCATGTGCTTCTTGATACCAGATAACAAATAGTCCTTAGCACTACCAGTTGTACCCAAAGTCTGCGCAGCCTCAGCTAACATAAAGTCAACATAAGCAGCCAACATGATTGGATGAATTCCAGCACCCTGAGCACCCAAAGATGGGTTGTTTACTGGAGAAGCAGAATTGTTATCAAATCTACCACCTGCAGGATAAACACCCCATGCAGTTCTCTTCAAGCCATCTGGTGGAATACCGTCTGGATCCAGGTGATCACGACCCCAATAACCTCTCTGACCAGGCAGACAGTAGATAAAATTACCTACTAAATAGTGAGGTGGTGGAATCTGCGTAATACACTCAATTTCATCTGGGTTGGTAGAGTTTACCAATACCTGACGATAGAAGTAGAATCTTGCGCGAGGATCATCAAAGCCTTTAGCTTCAGTCAAATGCCACATGTAGAAAGTAGACTGATAGTCTCCTCCACCCTGTGTATACTGACCGGCAAATCTAGGATGACGAGAATCCGGATCCGCTCTTGTGGTTCCGAAACGGAACACAAAATCATCACCAGTCTTTAGCATGTTGTCTTCCGCAATCAAAGCATTGATGGCGGAAGTAGCCCCTGCTCTGTCAACCAATTTTCTGTTTAAGTGGTATCTCAACTTCAAGGTGTTGATCATTCTCACCCACTTGGTGTAATTACGGTTGTAGTAATAATCATTTGGGGTACCAGAGGAAGGGTTAGCTGCAAAGTGAGCAGCTGCTTCATTCAGGGCCGCCAAAGCAGCATCATAAACAGCGGCGCCCTGGTCTACTGCAGGATTGAACTCGTTAGGGTCCAAAGCCTGAGAGAAAGGAACATCACCATAGGAATCAACCAAGTTGAATAAAACCATTGCCTTGATAGTCTTCGCAATTCCTAAGTGTCTTTGGAAGTTTGCTTCTTCAGCTAAAGGCTCCAAGAACTTGATATCTTGCAAAATATTGGCATATGCATTAGACCAATAACCATTCGTAGTAACCGGAGTATAAGCTCCTTCGTACTGCGCCGAACCTTGGTTGATAATACGAGTTAATCGCATTCCATCATCTCCAACCGTGTTGAAGAAGGACTGATAATCTAACTGAATTCTGTTTAACAGAAAGTCAGGAGAAGCTGTGTCTGCGTTTACAGCATTTGGGTTTTCCAACAAATCTAGATCACAGGAAACCGCAAACAGTGTGCTGACAGCCAGCAATAAACTATATATTCTTTTTTTCATCTTAATTTCTGTTTGGGGTTAGAATGTAAGTGTTACAGTACCACCAAATCTTCTTGAGCTAGGACCTGTCACAAAGTCAAATCCTAATCCGTTACCAACACCTGTTCCCAACACGTCTACGTCATAGTTCATGTTTGGAGGGAAGTTCAATGCAAGGAACCAAAGGTTTGTACCACTCAAGGCGATAGAAGCTCTCTTAAATGGAGTCTTTGACATCAAATTCGACGGGATTTGATAACCCAAAGAAAGTTCTCTCAATCGAATCATAGAACCATCGAATACGTTTGGCTCATCTGTTGCACCCTGATAACCTGCAAAGAAGTAATCAGAAGCAGTGATTTGAATATCGTTTGGAGTTCCATCTTCTTTTACACCTGGCATGATGAAGGTCAACTCTCTATCTACAACCGGATCTTTGGTTACACCTCTTGCTAGAGTTGCAGTCACCGTGTTAGAGAAAATAGCTCCCTTATGTCTGTATTCCATCATGGCATTCAAGGTAAATCCTTTGTAAGTAAAGGAGTTAATCCAAGAACCTGTCCAAGCTGGGTTTGGATCACCTAATACTTTTAATTCAGCAGAAGGCTTGTACAAACCATTGGAAAGAACAATTGGCTGACCAGTTTGCTCATCTCTTTCAAATCCGATACCCTTGATGATGTTAAATGGCTCTCCAGGAATCGCGAAGTTTCCTAGGGTAGTAAAACCAGCGACAACGATCTCTTCCAAACCTCCACCTAATTCGATGGTCTTAGATCTGTAAAGACCCCAGTTGATGGTAGAATTCCATGCAAAACCTGAAGCTGTAGATACTGGAGTCACAGTTGCCTGGAATTCAATACCTCTATTTCTGATTTTACCAATGTTGATAGCTGTTGAAGTAAATCCGGTAGCAGGATCAATAGGAGCCTGAGTAATCAAATCTCTTGTATTCTTCTGATACAAGGAAATGTCAAACTTCAATTTGTTGTTGAACATCACTGCCTCGATACCGAATTCAGTTTCTTCGTGTAACTCTGGCTTCAAATTAGGGTTACCCAACAGGTTGGATACAGAGTGAGTCTGGGTAACTGCTCCATCTCTCTCAAAAGCTCTAGCGCTTTGATTCAAAATGTTTCTCGTTCTATATGGAGAAGGGAAACCAGCTGAAGTACCGTACCCTAATCTCAACTTCAAATCATTGATAGTGCTGCTGTTCCAGTTGAATGCAGTACTAGGAAGGAAGGAAACTGATGCTCCTGGATAAAGGATTCTTCTGTTTTCTGGTTCAACTGTTGAAGTCCAGTCATTTCTCGCAGAAAGGTTGAAGAATAAGTAGTTTGAATAATCCAATGTTACGTTAGCATAAATACCCATTCTTCTTTCTTCCTGGGTAAAGTTCAAACCTCCACCGCTATATGCATCATTACTGGAGGAGTTGGTAAAGTTGGAGTGACGGAACAATCCGAAAGCCAACTGTCCTTGAGAAGCTACACCATTTTGAGCATAAGTGTCATATCTGGAGTTACCACCAATCAAAGCACTCATACCAAATTTATCGGAGAATTGCTTCTTCCAGTTGATGATCAAATCCTGGTTCCAGATACTATTTGTAACATTTACTGATCTGTAATAACCAGAAGTGGTTGCCAATGAAGAAGAAGGTCCTCCTCTATTGTATCTTAATTCCTGCAATTCTGTATACGTGTCCAAACCGATTCTATAAGTAATAGAGAAGTCATCGGTCAAGTCATAGTTAATTGATGTAGAATTGAAGAAACGCTGTACATCAGAAGTATTCTGATAATATTTAACCAACCAGTTAGGGTTAACAATATCATTACCCCCTCTGTAGTACACAGAGCTTCTATCAATTGGGTTTTCAAAAGGAAGACCACCCAAATCCACAGAACGAGGAGTATACAATACGTGAGCAAAAACAGATGGAATACCACCAGAAGGTCCGGAACCGAAGGCTGCGTTAACTGGAGGAGACTGTAGGTCTGTAATTGCGAAAGTGAAAGAAGATCTAACAGAAAGTTTGTCAGAAACTGCAGAGTTAACACCCAATCCGAAGTTGTACTTCTTCAATTCGTTACCTGGAGTAAATCCTTCTTCGTCAGTATAACCGAAAGAAGCGTTGAAGCTTGTCTTATCGGAACCACCTGCAACTTGAACAGATGTGTTAGAAATCAAACCAGTTCTGAAGAAAATCTCAGAAGGATCAGCATATGCCTTGTATTCATACTGTACTGGAGTGCCTCCTACAATTCCATCAACCCAGAACTGTGGGAAAGCTTCTCTTACTTTTTGTACAGAAGAAGTAGCATAAGGGTGGTTTACTGTTCTCCCTTCATCCATTCTTGGACCGAAGTTAGAGAAGAAGAAGCCAGGCGCTTGCTGGAAACCATTACCATAAACCTGACCATAAGTAGGCAAAGATGCCGCTTCGTTGGTAAATACAGATTGGTTAATAGTTACTTCAGCAGCTTTTCTTTTAGATGCTCCTGATTTGGTAGTGATCAAGATCACACCGTTTCTACCTTGGTCACCGTAAAGTACGGTTGCTGACAAACCTTTCAATACAGAGATAGCCTCAATATTGTTAGGGTCAATATCCAAGAAACGAGAAGATGTGGTCGCACCACCTGTAGTAAATCCGTTTTGGTTGTTTGTGCTAGTGTTGAAAGGAACACCATCTACGACGAATAGAGGCTGGTTAGAACCGGTAGCTGAGGAATAACCTCTAATTACCATGTTGGTACCAGAACCAGACATACCGTTAGTGGATGTAATGTTTACACCAGGCACTTTACCTTGCAAAACACGGGCTACGTCTTGCTCAGGTCTGTTCTCGAGTTGCTCATTACCTACAGAGGTAACTGCATAACCCAAGGCTTTCTTTTCCCTTTCAATACCAATCGCAGTTACTACCACTTCGGATAGTTGAGCTGCATCAGTTGTAAGGGTTACGTTAATGACGGTTCGGTTGCCTATCGCCTCTTCTTTGGATACAAGACCCACAAAAGAGAAAATCAGCACATTCGAACCCGCAGGCACGCTGATGGAATAATTACCATCCAAATCGGTGGTAGTACCCACTGTCGTACCCTTCACGAGGACGGTTGCACCCGGCAAGCCTAGTCCATCTTCGTCGGAAATTACCGTACCGGTAATTACCCGCTGTTGCGCCGACACCTCATAGCTGAGGGTCATGGTGAAAAGCGCAACAACAAAGAGTAAAGCTTTTCTCATAAGGTATTTAGTTTAGTTGATACGTAAAGAAAATCTGTTTCAATTGAATTTCAAAATATTCAAAATTTGAAATTATTATTCCATTTATTATGTATTTTATTGTTTAAACACAATTTTAAAATATTTTTAACCTTATTTTTCATACGATTAGTTAAATATTGACTATTTAAAGGCCATTTTGAAAATTAAGCGGTAGAAATTTTGTATAAGCGGTGTAAAAAGATGATTATTTGGCAAAGTATGGGTATTTAACAAATATTAACTGTTTTGCATGATATATACCCAGATGACAAAATTTTATTTTGATTTCTATTACAGGAAATATCATTTTTAAAAAAAATATTACACCGATTTATTTCCTAAAACCTTATATAGTTCTTTCAGGAATTGATTTTAAAAAATTTAACCTCTTTTAAAGGTTCTTAATCCAATTTTTATTTTGATGCAAATATCAACAACCTGGGGTATTTCAGAAAAAATTAAAAAAATCTCAAATCAGGGTTCAAATCTTTTATGATGACTTTATTTTTTTGCGAATTCAGAAAAAATAGGTTCAAAAAAATAATGTGAGACTGAATTTTAAAACGAATATCTTAAAGTAAGGGCAGCTTCATCTTCCCAAAGAGTAGTGAAATCAGCAAAATTATATGCGGGTTTCCAGTAAACTCCCAAATAAAAGTTACTCCGGTTGATATTATACTCTAAACCCACTATTGCATCTACTCCAAACACATTGTAATCCTGATCAATTTTGTAAACCCAAGGAGGTTCACCTTTCCCATCTTTCCACATTCCATAATGAGCCCCTCCACCTACATACCATTCCAATCCTTCAAATTCTCTGATATCCCAATGATGTTCATAAAGCAAAGCTCCAACCCAACCCTTCCATCGATTATATACCAATAAGTCTATGGCTCCTTGTTCGGAGATGAACTGCTTGACCGTTCCTCCCAAGTTGGTTCCCCCAACTACTCCCACCATGGTATTGTAAGCTCTAACTTGGGCTTTCGCAGAAGGAATTTGGAAAAAAACTACTCCTGCAAACAATAGCACAAACACAATCTTTTTCATCGACATTATAAATTCAAGACTAAAATGTAAGGACTTTTTGAGGATTTATACAAAAGTCCAATGGAATATCATGCGCTTCTTTAGGTAATTCTTTCTCTGGTCCAAAAAAACTCAAGCCAAGCTTAATTGGCTCATAACTCAACTCATACAAAAATTTATCATAATAGCCTTTACCAAAACCTAACCTTGCTCCACTTTCATCATAAGCTAATAATGGGATGAAAATCAGGTCTATTTCAGGCTTTTCTATCAAATCAAATTCCACAGGTAAAGGAATCCCCCACTTATCTTCAACAAATTCTACGTTTTTTGGGACGGTAATAGTTTGGAGCGTATTGGTTGAAACTTGTACCATGGAGGTATATAAAGGAACCCCTGCTCTCCAAAAAAACTCAACAATGGGAAAGGTATTTACCTCACGCTGCTTTTTTATCGGTAAAAAAATATGGACGCTATGGAATTTTTGATCCTTCAGCCATTCAGTTGAGTTTTTAAAAATTAATAAGGAAGCCTCCTCTAGCTCCTTATCGGATAAGGATTCCCGCTTTTCTTTATAAAGCCTCCTGTATTCATCTTTTTCAGTCCTCATATTTCAAAACCATCATTCTGAAATCCATAGGGTCAAAATTTTCAAATAGCTTCTGAATCAATAAATCATCTGCTAGATAAAATTGCATCATATTAACCACTCTCTCCTGAGGACTGCCATTGGGCTTGAGGTAGTCTTCTATATCATCTACTCGACCGAAGGCTATTTGATGTCTCTTTTCTTCAGCTTTGCGCAGCTTATCAGACATTTGATCCAAAATTTTCAAACTCCTCACCTTAGCTGCTTCAAAAGAGTCCTTTAGACTTTTCTCCAAAGATTCAGCCTCTTTCCCTCTATTATCAAAAAGTAATGCTACTTGTTTTCTTTCTTTTTCCATTTGAATGTCAGAAAGCGCGTTCTTAGCAACAAAATCCTTTTTCCACGCCTCTTTATCCATAAAAATAGCATGCTCATCCCATCCCAACTTTTCAATTTTTCTAAGAATTTCTTTACTCAAAATCAAAGCAAAATTCCTTGGTAACAATACGGGAAAGGGAGTTTGGAAATGATCAAATACACCCTTTAGCTGCAACCAATAGACTACCTCGGCAGGTCCTCCCAAATAGGCTAAATTCGGTAAAATCATTTCCTGATAGAGGGGTCTCAATACCACATTAGGGCTGAATCTCTCTGGATGCTCCTCCACCAATTTGAGAATCTCATCCTGAGAAAACTTCAAGTCTGAATTTATTACCAGATAAGAATTTCCATGCTTTTCTATTCGCTCTCGCAAGCCCTGATCCAAATAGAAAAAATTGATTTCTCTTGGAAATATCTGTCCGGAATAGCCTAAAGACTCCAAGGATTCTGTTTTCAATACCGCCTCTTTGTGGGGAGCATGATCGATCAAATCCGATTTAATTACCTCTTTAAATAGTCCTTTCAAACCCGCATCATGACCATCTACAATCAGCAAGCCTTTTACTCCAAATAATTCGTGAACATATTTTCTGACAGCTTCTTTTAGCGTCATGGAGCTGGAATATGCTTGCTTAAAAACATCATGTACAAAAGGAACCTCTTTCAAAAATTCCTTAAAACTGGCATCTAACTCAAAATCTCCAACAGCTCCGCTTTGATCGGAATTCCACTGATATTTTTTACCGTCTAATTTGAAATAATTGATCTCATCAAAATCATGATCTTCACTTGCCATCCAATAAACCGGGACAAAATGCTGATTAGGATATGCTTTGTTTAGCTCCTTGGCAAGTTTGATTGTAGATACGATCTTATAGATAAAATAGAGAGGCCCTGTGAATAAATTCAGTTGATGACCCGTGGTAACGGTAAAAGTGTTGGGCCTGGCAAGTGCTTCTAATTGTTTTTTTTCTTCTTCAAAAAGTTCAATTCCCTCGTATTGTTTGGCTAAGCTTTGACAGAGAATTTTCCTGTTGTTTTCTGGAAACTCTTTCTTTTCTATAGCCTGCTTGAAACTCTCGATTTTTGGCAGATGAGTATAAAATGGTCTCAATTCTGCTTTTCCCTCTATGTAATCCAAGAAAAATGATGAAAACTGATGAGTTTCTCTGAGTTCTACGCAGTATTTTTTCATGAGGGTGATTGGTAATTTCGTCTAGGCAAACTGATGGCTATTAGCCAAAGTTCGGTTTTTTTATTAAAAATCACGCTTTCTTACATCAATGGAAGATAGTTTCTATCAAATATCCCTAACAAAAGGAACAAATTCTCCAGATTTGACTTTTCACTAAAATATATGTCTCCATCAAAAAGCTTAGCTTTGCGACCTTATGCTTCAATACGAACGTTTTTTTCTTGACAATGGGCTTGAGCTAATTGTCCACGAAGACCAAAGCAGCAAAATGGCTGTCTTCAATTTATTATATAAAGTAGGCTCCAAAAATGAAAGCCCCGGAAAAACCGGATTGGCTCATTTCTTTGAACACCTGATGTTTGGGAGCTCTGCCAATATCAAGGTATTTGATAGAGAACTAGAACGTGTAGGCGGTAATTGTAATGCTTTTACAAGCCCTGATATCACCAACTATTATATGACTTTGCCGGCCTCCAATCTAGAAACAGCCTTTTGGTTGGAGTCAGACAGAATGCTTCAGTTGACTCTCAATGATAAAACCATAGAAACTCAGCGAAAAGTGGTCTTAGAGGAGTATAAGCAGCGCTATCTTAACCAGCCTTATGGGGATGTATGGCATCATTTGAGAGAATTAGCTTATGAGGTACACCCTTACCGATGGCCCACTATTGGAAAAAGTCCCGAAGATATTGAGGGGTATACCAAAGAGGATGTATGGGAGTTTTACAAGAAAAATTATGCCCCGAACAACGCCATTCTTGTTGTAGGAGGTGCTGTAAAAGCTAAAGAGGTTTTGGCCTTAGCGGAGAAGTGGTTTGGACCTATTCCAAAAGCCACACTTGCGCCTCATTTAATCCCGATGGAAAATGAGCAAAAAGAAAAACGTCAAAGAGCAGTGCATTACCCTGTGCCTACAGATGCGCTTTATAAGACTTTCAAAATGCCAGCAAAAGGGGAAGATGGCTTCTTAGAGGCTGATTTGATTAGCGATCTTTTGGGCTTTGGAAAGTCCTCTATTTTGGAGCAAAGGCTGGTAAAAAACGGAAAATACTTCGCTTCTGCCGGTGCCTATATTATGGGATCCAATGATCCGGGGTTACTGATTTTTTCAGGAAAAATGGAGAAAGGAGTTAAAGCTCATGAAGCTGAAAAAGCCTTAGACGAGGTATTAGCAGATTTCCTCTCTAAAGAGATTTTAGATGAGTCCCTGGAAAAAATCAAAAATCAAGGGAGAGCGATGAAAACATATGAGTCAATCCAGCTTACTAATAGAGTAATGAACCTGGCTTTTTACGCAAATCTGGGGCATCCCGACCTCTATTGGAAAGAATATGAGAAAAAGTCCTCCATAGAATCTTCACAAATAAAAAATTGGGCAAATAAACTTTTGGACGAAACCCAATCGTCCACTTTATATTATCAAAGCAATCAAGTATGAATGGATTTCGGATAGGGTTTGGATACGACGTACATCAGCTGAAAGAAGGATATGATTTTTGGCTGGGCGGAATAAAACTGGAACATGTCAAAGGAGCCGTAGGACACTCTGATGCAGATGTGCTGATTCACGTGATTTGTGATGCTTTGTTGGGTGCTGCAAATATGCGGGATATTGGCTACCACTTTTCGGATAAGGATCCCAAATACAAGGGAATTGATTCCAAAATATTATTGAGAGACGTCATGAAATTCATCAGGGATGAAGGTTATGAAGTTGGAAATATTGATACCACAGTTTGTCTACAAGTTCCTAAAGTAAACCCTCATATCCCTGCAATGAAAACATGCTTAGCAGAGGTGATGAGCTTACCAGAGTCCTCCATTTCTGTGAAAGCTACTACCACAGAGTGGCTGGGTTTTGTAGGAAGAGAAGAAGGGGTTTCGGCTTATTGTGTGGCTTTAATTTATAAAGTATGAGTGCTAAAGTGAAAATCATCACCACAGAAGATGGTTCCCATTCTCTGTATCATGAGGACCTCAAAGAAACCTATCATAGCTTTCATGGAGCTTATCGAGAGTCTCTTCATGTGTTTTTGATATATGGCTTGGATTCTTGGCTGGCAAGAAACCCCAGAAAATATCCCATACGGATTTTTGAAGTGGGTTTCGGAACAGGCCTGAATGCCTGGTTGACTTTAGTGTGGGCAGAACAAAATCAAATTCCGGTTCTATACCATACCATTGAACCTTTCCCGCTGGAAAAAAACATCTACAGTCAACTGAATTATATAGATCAAAACGATGCCATCTGGCATTATCATAAGTATTTCGAGGCACTACATCAGTTACCCTGGAATGAGGGAGGTCCTGTTTCGGAATATTTCAATTTCAAAAAAGATCAGGTTAAGCTGGAAGATGCCCAATTATACCCTTCTGACGTGGTATTCTTTGATGCTTTTGCCCCAAGCAAACAACCTGAATTATGGGCTAAGGATTTATTGGAAAAAGTTGAAAAGTCCATGCGTCCAGGCGCTGTGTTGACTACTTACTGTGCAAAAGGTCAATTTAAGAGAGATCTCAAAGAACTGGGACTAGATGTTCAAAACCCTCCTGGACCTCCAGGGAAGAAAGAAATGACAAGAGCCTGGAAAAGTGAAAATTCAGAAAGCTGAAATGTCAAAGGGCAAAGAAAGAAAACGAATAACTTTGGCCTTCCATTTGATACTTTTCAAAAAAACTAAATCACTATGTTAGCAATACTTTTTTCGATTTTATTAAGCCTTTTCCAAGTTGATGCTTCGGAAAGTGCTAGACTTCAAAGGCTTGTGGAAGAGAGAGAAAGTCTCTTTCGCCAATGGCAATCTTCAGAAAATAAGAAGTCAGGAATTTTTGGGAATAGAACCAAAAAAGACATGACTGAGACTAATGAATGGCTGGAGCGTATTATATCGAAAGACAATCAGATTATTGAAGAACTCAAGCTGAGTGGATCCATAGAAACCGCAGTAATTGGTCAGGAAAAAGAGGATTACAAGGCTATTACCATGAGTTTGGAACAAGATGTTCAAGCTTTGAAAAGGGCTTTAGCTGAAAAAGAAAAAGTAGCCCAGGAAAGGCTTTCTGATAGAAGGACCTTCGAGTGGACTACTGTGATTTTTTTCCTTTTTACTTTAGGCTTAGGCTTCTGGATTTATAAAATCAAGAAGAGGAGTTAATTGACGAGGATATAAGTCATGGGCGAAAATTCGACACATTCTTCATCGGCATTTATCGACCAACAATCTTCTTGAAATTCAAAGCTCTGACCATCCGCTGAAAAGATCAATTCCCCTTCTGGAATCCTGAAAAAATCTAAAATTCCGGGTTTGAGAGATTCTTTGGGGCCGTAACGACTAGCCACATAAGTGTCCTTATTCCCATTAAAATAAAATAAACCTTCTGAATAATAATAGGTGAATCGATTTTCTTGATAATTATACCATGAATCAGCAATTGAATGATAGCCAATGATTGGTCCAGTCTCTGATTTTCTGGCGAAATTCTTCACCTCCATCAAGCTATCATTTTTAATTGTAAGGGAATGGACAAACCAAACATCCAGAGAATCTACATATGAACGGTTCTCCCAAGTTCCTAAAAGTGGATTTCTCGGCCCATCCGAATCCTGACAGCCAAAAAATCCGGCTGCTACGAAACAAATCAATACATAAAAAAGGATTTTCATAGAGAATAAAATTAGTTGATATAAACTCTACGAAAAACCTCGAATTTTTGATACATCAAAAACTAATTATTTTTTCAATCTGGCTAATGGTGTTCTACCACCTTTCGTCACTTGATCTATGGAAACCAGAATCTCTGCATCCAAGGGAACAAATACGTCTACTCTTGATCCAAATTTGATAAACCCGAATTCTGCACCCTGATCCAACTGGGAACCTTCTTTCACATACCATTTGATTCTTCTAGCCACTGCACCGGCTATTTGCCTCACCAAAATTTTCATTCCGTCATCCAGCTTCAAAACCATGGTGGTTCTTTCATTTTCCGTACTGGATTTAGGATGCCAGGCTACCAGGTATTTTCCTGGATGATATTTAAAAAACTCAACTACCCCACGAATTGGAGATCTATTGACATGCACATTGACAGGTGACATGAATATGGATATCTGCTTTCTTTTTTCTTTGAGGTACTCATCTTCAAAGGCTTCTTCTATAACGACCACCTTGCCATCAGCCGGAGCCAAAATCACTCCTTCTTCCTTTGGAATCTGAAAAATTGGGTTTCTGAAAAATTGCAATACCAGTATATAAATCACAATACTGCCCAACATGCTGACATTGAGCCAAAATCGCGCATCTGGATAGAAGTAATACAATAAATAATTGGCTGCTACTAAAATGATTAACATCCAAAATAATAAAACTCGTCCTTCTCTGTGTATGGTCATAATATAAATGATAAGAGGCGTGAAATTGCTTCCACGCCTCAAAGATAAGTGATTCTTACAATTGTTGCTTTTTAGAAGCCACCACGATAAGTATAAGTTTTCGCAACTTTATCAATTGCCACAATGTAAGCGGCAATTCTCATTGGCACATCATACTTCTTAGAAGCCTCATATACATGCTCAAATGCATCTTTCATGATACGGTCAGAACGTCTATTAACACGATCTGCAGTCCATTTATATCCTAACCGGTTTTGTACCCATTCGAAATAAGAAACAGTAACTCCGCCGGCATTTGCCAGGATATCCGGAACAGCCATAATTCCTTTTTCATTGATAATGGCATCAGCCTTCGCGGATGTTGGTCCATTAGCACCTTCCACAATCAGCTTTGCTTTAATATTATCAACGTTTTTGGCAGTGATCACGTCTTCCACGGCAGCAGGAACCAATACATCTACTTCCAAAGTCAATAAATCCATTGGATCATCCATTCTGTCTCCGCCGGTAAAGCCTTCCAAATGGCCACCATTTGAATCCCTGAATTGAATTGCTTCCTGAATATTGATGCCTTTATCATTATAAAAAGCTCCTGTATGATCAGAGATCGCAACGATCTTCAAGCCTCTTTCCTCCAAAAGCTGGGCAGCCCAAGAACCTACGTTACCAAATCCCTGAACAGCGCATGTAGCTTGGAAAGGATTGATTTTCAGTTTTTGCATTGCTGCCAAAGCTGTCACCATAACTCCACGTCCTGTGGCTTCAGTTCTTCCTAAGGATCCTCCAAGTACCAAGGGTTTGCCGGTAACTACTGAGTTCACAGTCATTCCATGAGCTTTGGAGTATTCATCCATCAACCAAGCCATTTCTCTTGGTCCTGTACCCATATCTGGAGCAGGAATATCCTTATCAGGTCCGAAAACATCAATCATAGCCATGGTATAGGCTCTCATCAATCTTTCGATTTCTCCTTTGGACATTTCACGAGGGTTACATCTAACTCCTCCTTTACCTCCACCGTATGGAATATCCACAACCGCACACTTCCAAGTCATCCAAGCAGCCAGTGCTCTTACTTCATCTATATGTACATCAGGTGCAAATCGAATCCCACCTTTTGCTGGTCCAAGAATATTGGAATGGACCACACGGATTCCTTCGAAAACTTGAATTTTTCCATTATCCATGGTGATGGGTAAGGAAACAATTACTTGACGGGCCGGATTTTTCAACACATTGTAAACCTCATCAGAAAGTCCCAGCTTTTCAGCTGCAATGTTGAATCGTTCCATCATTGACTCCAAAGGATTCTCTTTATCCTTAATCGGAGCCGGTTCAATGTAAGCCATATTGGGTTTTATTTGAGTAGTGAAATGCGATACAATATTAAGTAGTTTTTCAGATTCCCTAAGCCAGAATTAGAAGATTTTCAAAAAAGCGGTTATAAAAGGGGCGGATAATAACAATCCGTCAAATCTGTCCATAAATCCCCCATGTCCCGGTAATCCTTTTCCTGAATCTTTTATCTCAATGGATCTTTTGAAAAGAGACTCTATCAAGTCTCCATACGTACCCGCGATGATGATGATCCCGGAGATCACCAACCATTTCCAATCTTGGATAGAGTGAAAATATCGTGCCACCAAAAAGGCGACTGCTATGGCTGAAAAAGCTCCGCCCAAAAATCCTTCCCAGGATTTTTTAGGTGAAACCCTCTCAAATAACTTTGTTTTACCAAACTTGGTTCCTGCGAAATAGGCTCCGGTGTCCGAAGCCCAAAGAATCAGTAAGCTACCTAGAATAATTTCAAAATGATAAACCTGATCTACCGAGAAGACAGCGAGATTTAATAATGAAAAGGGAACAGCCACATAGAAAATCCCCAGATAGGTGAATGCAACCCCGGTAAAAGGTTTTTTATCAGTTTTCTTGTAGAGCTTGATAAAAAAGGTCAAGGAAATGATCGGAAATATCAGATAGAGGTATTCCTGAGGCAAACGCTCCTTTTCAATCATAAAAGTAAGCGTAAAAATCATGAGCCCAAGGAAAGTCCCAAAGCTCTTCAGAGGCAACATCCCGTCAAGTCCACAAAGCTTATAAAATTCCATTTGAGCAAATCCCAATATGGCAGCAAAAATCAGAAAATAAGTCCAGTCAGAATAAATGATAGAAGAAATGACTACCACCGCCCCAACCAAAGCTGTAATTGCCCTTTGGCCTAAATTGCTATAATTATTAATATTAAAACGAGATCTCATTTTGAATAAAATTGGTGGCTTTGATGAGATTTTCCCGATTGACATGAACTTCATAAACACCCAGGAACTGATAAGCTGTTTCTTTTTTACTAAGCACTACAGCAGGAATATCGTTTTCTTCCAAAACTCCTTTGACTATTTCAGCTCTGATCTGCTGTGGACTTTCAAACACCTTGATCCAGTTCTCCATTTGTTTGGGGCTTATATTTCTTAAAGTAATGGATTCCTGCTAAAAGTACCAATAATCCACCCAAAGCTAGGGGATATGAGACATTATCTGTGGACTCCAAATCAAAATCTACCAATCCTTGGTTTGAGGCATAAACTAACAATACGGTCAAGGAATTATTGAGAATATGAGCAATAATCGGATACACCAAACTACCGGAATACACATATAAATATCCAAAGATAGCTCCCAAAAATACCCTAGGTACAAAGCCATAAAACTGAATATGAATAGCTGAGAAAATGATGGCAGTGAGCCAGATGCCCCAGTGAACTGAGCCTGTATATAAGTGTAACTTAGGCTGCAATACACCCCTGAAAAACATCTCCTCACCTATTCCTGCGAGCACTCCTATCACTAATAAGCCGGTCAAGAGCTCTGGAATAGATTGAAAATCAGTTAAAAACTGCGTTAACTGCATCAATTGGTCCTCCATGGCCTTCATCCAGCTTTCCAATTCCGAAAGGGATTCAGGCAAAACCAATTGAGAATTCCAATACACCAAAAGTCCATTGAAAAACATAGCCCCAAGGGTAATTGCTACCATGACCCAGAATTTCTTGAGACCAAACCTTGAAATCTGCAAGTCCCAGTTTAACTCTGCTTTATCAATCCATTTAATTATCATCCAAGCAGCAAACCAAAAGCCTATTCCTGAGCCAATACCCTGAATAAATAACATGGCCATGCGACCATTGGGGATACTGCTATCCCCTGACATCAGGGACATGATCTGAGGAATTGATAAATCAAAAAGGGGAACTGCAAGGGCGAGGGCAAGAGATTGGAGTAAAATCAGGACTCCAAAACCTACTAAAACTATGACTACCAAGGACAAAAGCCAGCTCTTGCGCTTACCTATTTCTGCTTGAGTTTCGTATATCTCCATATTTGAGTGTAAATTTACGCCAAATTTAGAATTAGCAGTGGTAAAGATAGGAAAGTTGGAGTTGGGAGAATTCCCATTATTGTTGGCACCCATGGAAGATGTGAGTGATCCTCCATTTCGTGCTGTGTGCAAACAAAACGGCGCAGACTTGATGTATACTGAGTTTATCAGTTCTGAGGGTCTGATCCGAGACGCCGCAAAAAGCGTCCAAAAACTCGATATTTTCGATTATGAGCGTCCGATAGGGATTCAGATTTTCGGGAATGAAATTGAATCCATGAGAGAAGCTGCTGCTATCGCCGAAGAAGCCGGGCCTGATATTTTGGATATTAATTACGGTTGCCCTGTTCACAAAGTAGCCTGCAAAGGAGCAGGAGCAGGAATTCTTTTGGATATAGACAAAATGGTATCCATGACTGCTGAAATTGTCAGAGCTGTCAATATCCCAGTTACAGTGAAAACCAGACTGGGCTGGAATCACGAAACCATTCGCATCGTAGAAGTTGCAGAAAGACTACAGGACGTAGGAATTCAGGCAATCAGTATACATGCAAGAACCAGACAGCAAATGTATAAAGGTGAAGCTGACTGGTCGTATCTCAATTTGGTAAAGGAAAATCCCCGATTGCACATTCCAGTTTTTGGAAATGGTGATATAGATTCTCCTGAGAAAGCTGCAGAATACAAGGCAAAATACAATGTGGATGGGATGATGATAGGAAGAGCCTCTATAGGGTATCCCTGGATTTTCAACGAAATAAAACAATACCTTCAGAATGGAGAGAAGCTTCCAGCCCCAGATTTGGATGAAAGAATTGCCATAGCAAAAAAACATCTGGATTTTTCAGTAGAATGGAAAGGTGAAAAATTAGGAATACTTGAAATGAGAAGGCATTACACCAATTATTTTAGAGGAATGCCCAATTTCAAACAATATAGAACCGAAATGGTAACAGCAGAGTCCTATGAGCACGTTTGCGAGATTCTCCAACAGGTCGCTCATGCTTATGCTGATTATGAATTTTCTTAATTCTAACTTGAGCCCCGACAATTGTTGGGGCTTTTTTTTGCCTTCTATTCTGTTTTTGGCAAAAAAATCAAAAGACATCACAGTCATTTTCACCTCAGCTTGGAATATTTGGGGTTGATCAACTTTTTTAAACAATTCTGAGTTGAATTCGCTTTTTTTGCCGTGCATTACTCACCCACCCAAGCGAATGTCAACTGGAGAATCTGAAAACACTTTAAAAAACTGGGGCTTCTTAATCGTTTTAGCTTTAGTTTGGGGAAGTTCTTTTATTTTGATAAAGAGGGGGCTGAATGTGTTTTCCCCAGGAGAGCTAGGCGCCTACAGGATAGTTGCTGCGGCTACCTTTCTGCTTCCGCTTTCGATTCCTAAAGTAAAAAACCTAAAGAGCCCTCAAATACAAAATCTTATTTTGGTGGGCCTCGTGGGAAGTTTCATTCCTGCATTTCTATTTGCAAAAGCACAAACCCAGCTAAGCAGCTCCCTAACTGGGGTTCTGAATGCGCTTACCCCCTTATTCGTTGTTTTGGTAGGTGCCATATTCTTTAATTCAAAAATCACCAGACGAAATGCCATAGGATTATTCATCGCTTTTTTAGGCGTAGTGGTCTTGGTAACGGTCAAAGAAGGTGATGGTTTCGGGGCTTTTTCAGACATCAATGCCTATGCTTTTTTCGTCATCTTGGCCTGTACCTGCTATGGCTTTAATCTCAACCTGATCAAGTTTCGATTCGTGGAACTTAAGCCGGTAGAGATCACAGCCATATCTTTGCTCATGGTATTGCCTGCAGCACTTATTTATTTAATGGCAGGAACTCAGTTTTCTTACAAGCTGGTTTCGGTGGAAGGGGCTTGGACCGCACTGGGATATGTCACGCTTTTAGGAGTCTTGGGAACAGCTCTAGCGCTTATCATTTTCAATATGATGGTGAAAACAGCAAGCCCGGTTTTTGCAAGTTCTGTTACCTACTTGATTCCAATTGTGGCTATTATGTGGGGAGTTTGGGACGGAGAAGTTTTGCTGTTTGGGCACTATGTGGGAATAGCCGCTGTAATTCTGGGAGTTTGGATAGGGAATAGAAAAAAAATAAAAAATAATCAGCGCCCCTCATAGGCTTTCAATTCCCTTTTACTCATTTCTGCTGTCACAAGAGATTTGGGATGCTCCACCTCGAAAGAATCCGGTGATTCCACGGTAGCCTCTTTCCCTTGTATCCAAAATTTTACCGGCTCAATCTCATACTTTAATTTTCCCAGATTGTCCTTACTGATTTTGGTGACTGCCATTCTGATATGGCGTCCATTTTCATAATTTTCCCCGCCAGATACGGCCAAAACATCTCCTGGGAATACTTCCTGACCCAGTTTTACTCTTTCAGAACCTCCCTTCAATACCATCAATTTGGTCCAGGTTCCATCCTCATGATATATTTCTATATAATTCTCCTCTCTGCTAAAAGCAAGATTTTCCTTCCCTTCTATCAAGTCCATTTTCAAGCCTACGATTGTTCCCTTTCTGGGAGCTACAATTTCCACTTCTTCATCAAATCTAAAGGATACTCCAACATAAGTCTCATTATTAGCCTCGGAACGAATTCTGTTTTCAATATGTGTCATGTTGCCACCAAGAACCTTTGTTCCTTCCTTTACAGGAATTAAATAAACGGGCTCTGATTTAGATTTTGCATAAATATTTCCTTTCAAATAGCTGTATTTAAAGGAAAAATTAGTGCTTTGATTAGCACTGCCCCTTTTAAGCGTCGCCACCTTTGATTTACCCGGGTTAGCTACGCCTATTGCATAATTTCCACCGGTAGCGCTGAGGTTTTGAAGGTTGGAAAACTCGAACTGAATGGTATAGGGGATTAAATCACTATTTGTGGCATAGATCTGAACATTCCCCTCGGAATCTCTTTCAGATTCAACAGTGATTTGAGCAAAAGAAAAGGAAAATATGAAGAGGAAAAAGGAAGCAAAAAGGATTCTCATGAAAACATAGGGTTTGAATCTAAAAATATAGCCAATAAACTAATTGCGCAATCTTTAATTCAAAATTCTTTCATTCGCTCTCTCCAGGCAAAGGCTAACATAGGGAGTTGCTGATAGCTGTTTATTCCTGCCTTGACGCCTTGAGACTTAAGGAAAATATCATTGGTTTTCCTACTTATCTCTAAGGATATAGGCTGATATTTGGCGTTTTCAGCCTGAATGGATCTGATATCATTACGGACACTTACATCTAAGGTCTTGAGCCATTCTTTATATTGATCAGGAGCCATCCTGTAATAATCTCTGATTTGGTAGAGCAAAAGTCTCAGTTGACCTGAGTATCTCAAAAGAGGATCATTGGAATTGGTACAAATTACCCAAGCTATAAAGTTTGCCTCACCTTCATCTGTTACTCCATAGCTGTGCGCCATTTCATGAGCAACGGTGAATGGTCTTTCCAAAGGATGAAGCGTAGGGTCTATATAACTTTCACCGGTAAAAGGGAAATATATTCCCAATATCCCCATTTTACGCATGAATCCGGGTGGTGGAAATAATTTGGTTCTTGGTCTTCCTGTGAAATTCAAACCCAGCAAATCCAGATTTTCACTCATATTTTCACGAACCAATTTCTCCAATTCAGGATAGGCTATTATTTCTCCTATAGCCGCGGTATCAGTAGAAATCTGCCCTCTGTATTGAGTCACCAAGCGTTGGGTGATCTGAACTTCAGATTTGATTTGCTCCAAATTAAGAGACTTAGGTGTCAAAGAAAGCTGTTTGAAAATGGGAGTTCGTTGGTAATTGAAGCCCCAAAGGACCAAAAAGAAAAAGACTATCGCGCCTAAACTATTCAGCAAAGACCTAATGCTGAGTATGCTTCTACCTTTCCAGCCTTTGGTTTTGTAAAAATTGCGGACAAAGATCCCAATTAAAATTACAATGGATAGAATAAAAAGATAAACGCTGGGGAATGGCAGATGCCCCAGCGTCATATCAATCACATTTCTGATTCCAGGAAAGAAAGTTCTGGAATAAATTTCATCAGTCGCTTCAGGATAGCGAATTGCCAACCATCTTAACCCCAGAGCCATCAGGCCAAGGATTGTCCACGACCAATCTCTCTTTCCCATTAGTTTTGATATCAAATTCCTTCCGCTTCCACTTCCTTCACTTCGGGAAGCATGCGGGTAAGCAAGTTTTGAATACCTGCTTTGAGGGTCACGGTACTGGAAGGGCAACCTGAACAGGCTCCCTGTAAAAGAACCTTCACCACTCCGTCTTTGAAGGAATGAAAAACAATAGCTCCACCATCCTGCTCTACTGCTGGACGGATATATTCATCGAGAATTCCTTTAATCTTTTTGACAATTTCGGAGTCATTTTCATCAAATAAAGGATCCTTATCAAAACTAGCTTGAACAGGCTTTTTCCCTGCTTCCAAATATTGTTTAATATGATCTCTGATGATGGTCTGTATTTCAGGCCACTCTACTTCCTCCGATTTGGTAACTGTGACAAAATTAGAAGCTATGAAAACGCGTTCCACTGCAGAGAAGTTAAACAATTCTTGAGCCAATGGGCTATTTTCAGCACTTTCTGCATTTGGAAAATCAAAGCTCAAACCGTCTTCCACCAACATAAAATTGGCAACAAACTTCAAGGAATTCGGATTTGGGTTAGCCTCCATGTAGAGGTGAACCGGTCTTGCTTGTGCTTTTAGCATCAGTTTATCAGTTTTTTGTTGAAATAAACCCCAATCAAGGCGAATAGTTCCTGCAAAGGTAAGTTTCCATTCGGAATTATTTCATAGGCTCTCCGGTTGCTGCGTACCAAATCCCCCCATATAAATGCTTTAAAAAATCCGGATCCTCATAAGCCGACTCCACATGGCCTAAAGCCGTATAAAATACCCGTCCGCCGTCAAACTCATGATACCAAGCCATAGGATGATTTGCCCCATTACCTTTAGCTACTTGATAGGTAGATTCATCTGCATTGAGAAGCACTTTAATATTGGGGTTGATATTTCTGAATTCATATAACTCATCTGTCCAAAGCCAATTTTTAGGTAAATGCCAAGTGGCAGGATGATTGGAGTCTACTACTTCTAATCTCAGAGTTTGCTGCTTGGGATGAGCTAAGAAGTAAGCTCCAATCAATTGATTGTACCATGGCCAATCGTATTCAGTATCTGTAGCTGAGTGAATTCCCACAACGCCTTTGCCACTTCTTACAAATTTTTGAAAAGCAGCTTTCTGCTCCTCATTGAAAATTGTCCCAGTGGTACTCATCAGGATAATGACATCAAATTTCTCCAAATTCTCATCTTTGAAGTAATTGGCGTCCTCTGTCGTATGAACAGAAAACACATGGGTCTGACCCAATTTTTTTAAGGCCACCACACCGTCTGGGATGGACTGATGTCTGAAGCCGGCAGTTTTACTAAAAACCAAAGCTCGGAATTGTTGAGCTTGGGACTGCATCAAACCGGCAGTTAGGAGACAAACTGTAAGTAAAAGGAATTTAAGTTTCATAGGTTTTTTGGGTTTGAGTTGATAACAAACACAAAATACAAAAAGCTAGAAGTCAAAAAGTATTTTTTTTATTATCGGCTAATCAAGAGCTCATTTAAAACTTACCATCTAAATCGATCTCGGTAAGAAATTACAAAGCTATTCCATAGGACCCCACCAGATAATCTCCTATTGATCAAACCACCAATGAGGGGTATCGTTTGTACTATTTGGAAATTCACTGCATCGGAGGCATGTTTTTGGATATTTATCCAACGGCCTATCTCGTTCGTAAGTACAGATCTCTGGAAGGAAAAAAGGCACGTCTGCTCTTGTGGTATAAATTCTTTTTTGACTCACTTTTGCCACTTCGAAATATCCCAAAACAACTTCTTCAGGATCTTTGTCATTATACAGATTACCTCTAATCGGAGCTGGTGGGGTATCGAATACTGAGCCAGTATTATTGACTAAAACTTTTACCTTTTGCCAATAATCAAAAGACTCCCTGGAAATACTCACTTGTCTGACATTGAAATAATGTCTACTCAAGAAGGACTCATCCACCACGCGTTGGGCTACTATCTGCCTATTTTGGTTTGTAGAAAAACCGGAGGCTTGTCCATTAAACAACGCAATTCTTTCTGGATCAGGAAAGTCAAAAACGTAGCAATCAGGGGGTGCTTTGTTAAAAGGGTTAGGAAAAAATGTCAAATTCCAATAGTAAGCCTCGTCCACATCCCATCGTAAATAGTAGGGCTCAATAGTTTCAGGAAGGCTAACTTCAGTTTGTATAGAGATGAAGGCAGTTTCGGGAGCCCCTTTAAAATTACCACGTACAAACTCATAGCTCAATTCATCTTCTCCAACAATATCAGGCATCTTTTCCGGAATAGACAGGTATCGCTTTCCCTGAATGATTATCTCAAGGTGATATTCTACCGCTGATTTGAATTTCACTTCTCTGCCGAGCATGTATTTTCCAGGTCCGATTTCATTGAATCTACTCCGGGAATTATCACTCCCTATAACAACTACTTGAGCACCCCTTACAGGTCTAGGCAAATCATTTAAAACCAAATATTGCCCTGAGTATAAAGGCTCCCTGTTGGCCGAAGTGGTTTCTGACAGGAATACAAATTTGTCTTCATCGAGGTTACTTATCTGTCCAGAAACAATGAGCTTTTCTGTTCCTTTATCCAAAGGAAAAGTAATCTGATCTATGCATGAGGCAAACATCAAAAAAATCAAGGCTAAGCAAAAAGTTGTAAGATGTTTATTCATTTTCTCCTCCTATCTGAATGCTATACGTAATTGAGGGGAAAATAGCTCCTAAAACTGCCAGTCTGTAAGGCCTCAATTGCCTGCTATCCCCATCTTTTTGCCAAAAAACTGAATATGCATTTCGCCTCCCTAAGAGGTTATAAATGCTAAAGTTGAGACTATCGCCCTTCTTTGAAAATACTTTTTCGAAAGTGTACGAAATGTCAACCCGAAAGTAATCCGGTATTCTATACTGATTTCTCTCAGAATACTCCGGAATAACCAATCCATTTAAAATGTAACTTGAATTGACAGCACTGACTGGTCTGCCACTGGCATAATTGACAGAAAAGTTAAACAATCCTCTTGGGTACATTTTTCTGCTAAGAATAAAATTTATCTCATGCGGCTTATCATAATTGCTTGGATACCATTCTCCCTGATTGATCTGCTTTTCTTCAAACTCCCCCAAACTTCTGAAAAAGGACCTGGAATAGGTATAAGCGAGCCAACCTGTGAGAACTCCTAGATTTTTTTTAATCATGAATTCAGCACCATAGGCTCTCCCTTCACCAAAAACTAATTCGGTTTCCATCTGAGGATTTAAAAAGATCTGAGCAAAATCTTTGTATTCTACTTGGTTCTGAATTTTTCGAAAAAATCCATCTACAGAAAACTCCCACTCATTCCCTTTACTATTTCTGAAAATGCCAAATGAAAAATTATCAGATCGCTGAGGGGGAATATATCTTGTGCTCAATTGCCAAAGATCAATTGGGGTGGGCCCGAAAGTATTGCTTACTGATTGTATGTATTGATTAAGCCTGGAATAGCTCAATTTGGCTGAAAGGTTTTGACCAAAATTCTGACGTAAGGAAATCCTGGGCTCAAACCCATTGTAGTTGGCTAAAGATCCTCCTTCAAAAAACTCCTGTCCAATAGTTTCTTCCCTAGTGATTGGAGCATTTTCTCTGTAGACAAAAACGGTATCAGGTCCTTTTTGGCTATAAAATGAGTATCTAAAACCCGCCATAATAGCGGTATTTTGACTAATATCCCATTCTAAACTTGAAAATAAAGCACTTTCCAGACCTTGTTCTTTTCCAACCTGCTCAGTAGCTACATTTGATCCTTCAAAAAAGGGACTTAACTGCTCGGATTTCCCTGAATAATAGACAAGTTCGGCTCCATTGGAAATGGAAAAGCGATCAGTGGCCCATACCAAAGTGACCTTTGCCTGCTGATAATCCATACCATTTTCTACTTGCGCAGCATCGATTCCCTCCGGGTCGAAAAAAGTATTGGAAAATTCCCCATTGGCTAATAAAGCTTTCAATGATAGTTGCTCTCCCAAGATCCCTTTATACTTGATGGAACTCACTCGATTTGACCAATCATACCCGAACTCATCAGAAAATTTAAAATAATCGCCCGTCATCAAAGTGTTTACTTCCAAATCATGCCCTTGAGCCAAATTCCAATTCAACCCTATGTAGGCGTCATGGAATTTTAATTTGGAGTTTTTGATATCTAAGTCTCTAGCTTGCTGCAATAACCAATTGGCGTTGGACACTCGCCCGCCAATAATTATACTTGCCTTTTCCTTCTGAATAGGGCCTTCTAGCATCAGTTTCCCATTGGAAGTACCTATACCTGCAATTCCGGACCAGGTCTCCTTGGAGCCTGAGCGCATAGCAATATTCAATGCTGATCCTGCTCTACCCCCTAAATTCGAAGGTAAATTTCCTTTGTAAAGAGTAAATGATTCCGTCACATCGGTATTAAATGCCGACAAAAATCCCAATGCATGATTGGAACTCAAAACTAAAACTTCGTCCATCAACAGGAGATTTTGATCGGTTTTTGCTCCCCTTACATTGATTCCTGAAGTACCCTCACCGACTGAGCTGACACCGGGCAAAAGCTGTAACCCTTTAAAAATATCAGCTTCTCCCAAAAACGCAGGAATTGCCTTGAGTTCGCGCGTGGTCAATTTTTCTATTCCAGTAATTGGATTTCGCACATTTCTATCAGGCTCATCAGAAAGTACTACTACCCCTTCTAACTCATAACTTTTCTCCTCCATAGAAATAGAAATAATTCCATTGTCAAAAAGTGACACTTGAGTAAAAACAGGAATTTTTGAAGTATGCCTGAAGGTGACCTTGTGCTCTCCTGGAGCAAGCTGAATAAAATATGTTCCAAATCTATCGGTACTGATTCCCGAATAAAATCCATCTACATGAACTCCTACCCCGTCAATCCCCTCGCCACTTTTCTTGTCGGTAATTTTACCTGTGAGAATATAATTAAAAAGATGGTTTCCTTCCTTTTTTCCAAATTGAAAACTCAAAGAGTCGGTTTGAGCGTAGGAGTTTATTGCCCAAAAAAACAGCAGGAAAGAAAATATCAGTTTTGCTTTAAGCATACTTGATTCGAGTATCAAAAAAAAATGAAATTCGTATATGATAAATGTAATTATCAATCCGATAAATTACACTTCAAAAATGTCAAAGCTTTAGAAAAACTTGACAAAGTGTATTTAAAGGATGATAAAGGCATTAAAATGCTCAAGCTATTACTATTAAATTTACACATTAGAAGAGCATAAAATTCGAATCATGAAAAAGCTAATGCTTCTTTTGCTGACAATTCTTGTGTTCAGTACCTGTAAAGAATCAGAAGAACCGCTTCAGGATGCTTTTGTATTTGGGAGATGGTCAGCCTTTTGTACGGGCAATTGTATCCAGATTTACAAGCTGGAAAATGATAAGTTGTATGTAGACAACTTAAACTCATTTAGGGAAGCCGCCACCATTACTTATAAACCTACACCCTTAAGTAATCAGTACGTAGCGAAGGCAAAATCATTAAGAGATAACTTTCCCCAATCCTTATTGGAAAATCCCTTCTCTGTAATTGGATGCCCGGATTGCGCGGACCAAGGAGGTATTTATTTGGCTTTTGACAATCGTGAAGGGACTCTATATTGGCAAATAGATGCAGATGAAACTACCTGGCCTGAAGTGATCAGGCCTTATTTGGAAGAATTGACTGAATTTATAGATCAATTGCCACAGGATTGATTAAAGAGCCTGAATCAATTCCTTCATGACTCTCGCCATGATTGGTTCAGCTTTGGCAGCTGCTTCCAAAACTTCCTGAAGGGTAATCCTCTTTATTTTCCCTTCTACACCTAGATCAGTTATAGCGGAAATTCCAAAAACCTCAATTCCTGATTGTCTGGCCACCAAGACCTCCGGAACTGTACTCATACCTACTGCATCAGCTCCAATAATCCTCAAATATTTATATTCTGCAGGAGTTTCCAAATTTGGGCCTGATACGCCAGCATACACTCCTTTGTGTAGTTTAAAGCCTAAATCTTTCCCGATCTTTTCTGCCTTTTCAATCAGTCTTTTAGAGTAAGCATCACTCATATCCGGAAATCTTGGCCCAAACTCATCCGGATTGTGACCTCTTAAAGGGTTTTCAGGAAATAGATCTATATGATCGCTGATTATCATGACTTCTCCTACTTCTTGATTGGGATTTAGCCCTCCGGAAGCATTGGAAACGAAAAGTCTTTTTACACCCAGCGTCTTCAAAACTCTTACAGGAAATGTCACCTGCTTCATAGAGTACCCTTCATAGTAATGGAATCTACCCTTCATGGCCACAACTTTTTTGCCGCCGAGAGTTCCAAAAATAAGTTTGCCGGAATGACTTTCAACGGTGGAAACCGGGAAATGAGGAATATCCGCATAATCGACTTCCAAGTCAAGATCGATCTGGTCGCCCAGTTTGCCCAATCCAGTGCCGAGAATAATCATATTCTCTACGGGCTGAGGATAAAGATTTTTCAAAAAGTTGCTCGCTTCTGCAATTTGAGATGGATAAGTCATAGAAGTTTAGGTTTATCGCAAAGATATTAATATTGCCCTAGCTACGAACTTTTACCCCCTTTAGCTTGTATAGCTTTCAGCATAATTTGATAAAAATGATTAAGATCATAGTCGGAACAAACCGCAAAAACTCTGTTTCCAAACAAATCGCCCTATACTATCAAGGCCTATTGAGTCAAAAAGGAGTTGAATCTGAAATTCTGGAATTGGAAGATTTGCCTTCGGATTTTATCGAGACAGCTCTTTATGAGAATAATGGAAAAAATGAGGAATATAATTCATTCCATCAGAGGGTAGCAGATGGGAAAAAGTTTGTCTTCATCGTCCCTGAATACAATGGGTCATTTCCAGGGATTTTAAAATCATTCATTGACGGGATGACCTATCCCAATACTTTTAGAAATAAAAAAGCCGCACTAGTCGGCCTTTCTTCTGGAATCGGGGGAGGTGGCATCGCATTGAGCCACCTCACCGATATATTCCATTACCTAGGAATGCATGTTCTTGCTCTCAAGCCGAAGCTCGCTAAAATTGAGCAAAATATGTCAGATAACCTGCTCACCAACAGGCTGTATGTAGAACTGCTGCAATCCCAGGCAGAGATGCTGCTTGATTTTTAGGACTTAGTCCACATTATCATGCAGAAACCTGTTGTTTCCCAGGATTTCGTTATCATCGTTGACATTGAATTTGCTGATGGTATTTTCTGAACTATGCTCAGGCTCATTCAATGTCACATTTTTTCTCAAATAAGCAGGAACCTCCATTTTTTCTTTCAACTCTTCAGGAGTCGGGTTAAACGAACGGTTTCCTTTTAGCTTCTCAAATCGCTCATGCGCTCTTTGAATAGCTTTTTGCTTCATTTGCTCATAGTAATCATTTGCATAAACCGGCTTGGAAGGCTCTTGATTGGAAGGTAACTCCTGCTCCTTTTTCTCCTCTTCAGGCTCTTCTTCATAAAGATCATGAACGATCTTTTCAGGCTGAGATGGCTTGGATTCAGTAGGCTTATTCTCCTCTCTCTTTGTAAAATCAAATGTAAAGGTTGACTCCTGCTTTTCCTTTTCAGGCATAGGTGTTGGCTCTTTTGGAGCTATCGGTGCCTTAGGAGTAGTAAACACGAAGGTGCTTCCATTACTGATTGGTTCTTCTTTTACCTTTTCAGATTTTCCGGAATCCAAGTTGATCACCGTCTTTACTTCTTCTAATTCCTCAACTTCAGCAGTAGGCTTTTCAACAATAGGAGCTGGGACTGGAGCCGGGGTAGGAGCTACACTTTTCTCCGGGGTTCTTCTGGCACCTTTCAGTTTATCCATTTCGAAACCAGTTGCGATGACTGTAACTCTAATCGCTTTACCCAATTCCTGATCGATACCCTGACCAAAAATCACTTCAGCATTATCTCCTGCTTTTTCTTGGATGTATTCAGTGATCTCACTCAATTCATCCATAGAAAGCTCTTCTTCCTCCCCTGACATAATTGACAAAAGGATTTTCTGAGCTCCTTTGATATCTACATTATTCAATAGTGGAGAAGAAATGGCAGCACCAGCTGCTCTGATAGCTCTGCCTTCACCTTCTTCAGTAGAAGACCCCATCACGGCTGCTCCGGCATCTTTCATTACGGTCTTAACATCTTCAAAATCCACGTTTACATCCTGATGAATCGTAATGATTTCAGCGATGGATTTTGCTGCTGTTGTCAGGATGTCATCTGCCTTACCAAATGCAGTTCTGATTGCCAAGTTCCCGTAAATCTCACGAAGCTTGTCATTCAAAATTACCAGGACAGTATCGCAAGTTTCACGCAAGGACTCAATCCCTTCCTGAGCTACCGTCATTTTCTTTTTCCCTTCAAACATGAAAGGAGCAGTCACGATACCTACTGTAAGGATGTTCAGTTCTTTTGCGATTTTGGCAATGATAGGAGCTGCTCCTGTTCCGGTTCCGCCTCCCATACCTGCGGTAATAAATACCATTTTGGTATTGTCTGCCAATAGCTCACGGATTTCGTCCTGAGACTCAATCGCTGCATTTTTTCCTTGCTCAGGATTCGCTCCTGCACCAAGGCCTTCAGTTAGGTTTGCACCTAGCTGCAATCTTAAAGGAACAGGACTTGACTTTAGAGCCTGCGCATCGGTATTGACTACCACAAACTCTACATCCTTAATTCCCTGACTGTACATGTGGTTTACGGCATTGGAGCCACCACCACCCACGCCAATTACCTTGATAATTGACTTTTGATTCTTTGGAAGATCAAATCTGTAATCTTTCATGTTATCTGACATATTATTTAATTGGTGAATTAGTTATTTTCAATTTGATAGGGTTAGGAAATAGGGAAATAAGCAGCAGGACCGCTTATCTCCCCCTAATCATAAGCCCTAGTAATTACCGTCGTCTCCTATATCATCGTGAATAATGCTCTTGAGCTTATCCCCGATGTTTCGGAAAATATCTTTTGGATTAAAGTCTTTTTTAATGGTTTTTGGCTGAACCCCTGCATTAGCCAGGCGCTTGTTATAATTCTCCTCACGATCATCCAAGGCCTTGAAACCTGCTAATACAAGTCCTACTGAAGTAGCAAACATGGGACTCTTCACTTCTTCAATTACTGACTTGCCCAAGTGCTCATTTGGATACCCAATTCTAGTATCCAGTCCAGTCATGTATTCGAATAGCTGAGAGATAAACTGCAATTGAGAACCACCACCGGTGATCACAATTCCTCCTGCCAATTTCTTATAATGGCCGCTCTGCATAATTTCATTTTGAACGATCTCGATGATCTCTTCCATTCGAGCCTGAATAATTGAGGCCAGATTACGGATTGAAATTTCTTTTGGAGGCCTATTTCTCAAGCCTGGGATAGACACAATTTCATTTGGATTTGCTTCTTCTGCGATCGCTTTTCCAAATCGTGTTTTTAATAGTTCTGCCTGATTGTGCATCACCATACATCCCTCTTTGATATCCTTAGTAATAATGTTTCCACCTAAAGGAATCACCGCTGTATGACGGATAATATTTTCGTAGAAAATGGCAATATCTGTAGTTCCACCACCGATATCCACTAAGCAGACACCAGCCTCTTTCTCTTCATCACTCAAGACTGAAAGTGAGCTCGCCAAAGGCTCAAGAATTAACTGCTTGGAAGTTAAATCCGCTCTCCTTACACATCGGTTGATATTATTGATAGCTGTAGTCTGGGCAGTGATGATATGAAAATCTGCCTCCAGTCTAGTTCCAGACATACCCACCGGATCCTTTATTCCACCTTCATAATCCACCGTATAATCCTGAGGCATGACGTGAATAATTCTATTTCCCGGAGGAACCAGAATATTCTCCATTTCTGAAGAAAGCCTGCGCACATCTTCTATGGTAATTTCATCCTCTGTAGGCGGACGCATGATGCTTCCACTTTGAATTTTGCTCTGAATATGTTGTCCGGCAATTCCCACGATTACCTCGCCGATTTCAACATCAGCCATTTCGGAAGCTTCTTCTACAGCTTTCTGGATCGCATGAACAGTCTTGTCAATATTGGTGACGACACCTCGATCTACCCCATCTGACACAGCTTTGCCCATGCCTAGGACTTCGAGTTTTCCATATTCATTCTTGCGACCCACAATGGCACAAATTTTCGTTGTACCTATGTCGAGTCCGACGATTAGTTTTTCGTTTTCCATATCCAAGCTTTTATTCACAAACAATTTGATCCTTAAATTTTACACTCACCCTGCTATAGGTATCCCAGCCTTTTCTGGGTAATATTTCTTTGTAGAAAATCTTGATTCTGTCAAACTTATCCTGGAGATTTAAAGCATCTCCAAATTCAATTATCTGACTTCCTACTTGTTGATACATTCTGATATCTGTCGGAGAATTGACTTCCAACTCAGTGATTTGTGCGGACCAGAATTTGTCTGCCGCTATAAACCGGATGAGATCCATCAACTCGGGCATTTCAGAATTGACATCTCCTTTATTCATCAATTTTTCAGCATGCTTGCCCTCCAAAATCAACACTCTACTGGTGTAAGTTGGAGAAGTTGGGATAATCAGACCTTCCACCGTGATGTAGCCGTCTGCTGCCGTAGGTCTTGCTATTCTTGCAATGGGCTGATGTTGCTGAATTTCCAGATTTAAAATTCCCTTTTGTCCAATCGTAGCTTGCACAGATTTCACAAATGGATGTCCTTCTATCCTTTTTTCAATTTCCTTCAATGGAACCTCTTCTATCATCATGCCCACCTTCAGCTCCGGAAAAGACTCACTGATAATTTGTCGTATTTCAGATTCTTCCACGAAATACAATCCACTGACTCCCCCTATTTTGACCTCACTTCCCTGGAAGGTTTTGTATAGACTTTGCTTTTCCACAAAACCTATGAATCCTACCAGCACTAAGCTGAGTAGAATAAATACCAATGATTTCCTCAGTCCTGTATTTTTCATGATTCAGAACTATTTAAGCGTGAACGGGTCCAATTCGCAATTTCAGGCACTAATCGATCTATATCTCCGGCACCTAATGTTACCAGCACTTCAGGATTGTTTGATCTTAAATATGCTGTCAAATCAGTTTTCGCTAATACTTGCTTTTTCTGGGACTGAATACCTTCTAAAAGCATTTCAGAATTAACTCCTTCAATTGGCAACTCTCTGGCAGGATAGATATCCAGTAAGATCACTTCGTCTGCGAGTGATAGGCTTTCTGAAAATCCAGGAGCAAAATCTCGGGTTCTTGTGTATAGATGAGGTTGAAAAACCACCGTCACCTTTTTTCCCGGGAACATGGCAATCACAGAGCTCAAACAAGCTCTGATTTCCTCCGGATGGTGCGCATAATCATCTATAAATACCAAGCCTCTTTCATTGACATGTATTTCAAATCTTCTCTTCACCCCTTTGAATGAGCTGATTCCTTTTCGAACCTGCTCTTCAGTAACCTGATGATCCAGACATACGGCAATGGCTGCCAAGGCATTTTCCACATTATGAAAGCCAGGAATAAATAATTCCAGCCCTTTTATTTCTTTGTCACCGTCGACATAATCAAAGACAAATGAGCCTGGCATTGCTTTGATATTTTCTGCTCGGATTCCTTCTGATCTCAGCCCATAAAATCTGGTTTTTTCTAAAGGAAGTGAGTCTTCTCCCAACCTATAAGCCGCATTGATCTGTATGTATAGCTTCCCTTTCTTATCCAGCAAGCCCACAAACTGTCGGAATCCATCCAGGATGGTGGCCTCGTCACCGTAAATATCCAAGTGATCTGGATCAGCACTGGTAATTACCGCCTCATTAGGGTGCAGCCTCAAAAATGACCTATCAAACTCATCTGCCTCAACTACCATGATTGGCTCACCCTTTTGATCATTCAGAATTAGATTGCTTTGATAATTCTGAGTAATCCCTCCTAAGAATGCTGCCACAGGTTTTCCTGCGGTTTTCAACATATGAGCAATCAAAGAGGAAGTTGTGGTCTTACCATGAGTACCGGCTACTGCGATACTTCTATGGGATGAAGTCAATACTCCCAATACCTCGGATCTCTTTTTCATCTCAAAACCCTGAGAGGTAAAAAACTCCAATAAGGAAGAGTTCTTAGGAATCGCCGGAGTCCAGATCACCAAAACCTTGGATTTATCAGCTAATATATTTTCAGGAATCTGCTGGTCAGAGTCAACAAAAGATATAGCAATCCCCTCTTTGACCAATTCTTCAGTCAAAGGAGAAGGGGTTTTATCATAACCCGCTACAAAATAGCCTTCATGCTGAAACCAGCGGGCCAAGGCACTCATGCCTATGCCGCCAATTCCGAGGAAGTAGACGCTATTTTTTCCCTTGAAACTCATGCGATCAGTTGTTCCATTTCATTGACAATAGTTTCAGCTGCGAAGGGCTTGGCTAATTTTTTTATATTTTCCCCTAAGGATTTGACCATCTCAGGATTCCCTAAGACTTCATCCGTTTTCTTTCTCAATTGACCGACTGCCTCCCTGTCTTTCAGCATCACCGCTGCATTATTAATGACAAAGGCCATGGCATTTTTCGTTTGGTGATCTTCAGCCACATTAGGAGAAGGGATGAAAATCACAGGTTTTCCAACCAATGAAAGTTCGGATACCGACAAGGCTCCGGCTCTCGAGATGATTAGATCTGCAGCGGCATAGGCCAAGTCCATTTCTCTAATGAATTCTCTCAAATGGATATTTTTCAGTTGAGCCTTCTCTGTTGCTGCCAACATATCCTTGAAATAGAATTTGCCGGATTGCCACAAGACCTGATACCCATCTTGGTCAAAGGCTTTCATATCCTCCAGCATTCCCAGATTTAAAGTTCTTGCTCCAAGAGACCCTCCTAATACCAGGACAGTTTTCAAGTCTGATTTCAAACCAAAATGAGCCAAGGCTGTCTCCCTTTTGCCTGCTAGATTCAAAATATCCTTTCGAACAGGATTGCCGGAGTAGACAATTTTTTCTTCCGGAAAAAACTGCCCCATATCCGGATAAGCCACGCAGATTTTTTGTGCTCTTTTCGCCAATATTTTATTGGTAAGGCCAGCGTATGAATTCTGCTCTTGAACCAGCGTAGGAATTTTCTTGCTTTGGGCTGCATACAACACAGGCCCGCTGGCATACCCGCCTACACCTACTACTACTTGTGGCTTAAATTCTTTGACAATTCCAAAAGCTTTGGATAGGCTTTTCAATAATTTGAAAGGGAACTTCAAATTGGATAAGCTCAAGCTTCTTTGAAGCCCAGCCACTGGAAGCCCTACAATCCTATAGCCTGCCTCAGGAATTTTCTGCATTTCCATTTTGCCTAAAGCACCCACAAAAAGCACCTCACTGTCCGGATGTCTTTCCACCCAGGCATTAGCAATAGCGATGGCCGGATAGATATGTCCTCCGGTTCCTCCTCCACTAATGAGTATGCGATATGTTTTTGTAGTTTCTATGATAAGGCAGTTTTAAGTTTTGGTCGGTTCATCGCAGAACCCGTCTGAATTTCATCCTGATGATCCCCTCTCGATACACTGAGAATAATTCCCAAGGAAATCCCTGTAAATACCAAGGAAGTACCCCCCATGCTCAATAAAGGAAGTGGCAAACCTGTAATTGGCCCCAAGCCTACAGCTACCGCCATATTGACTAAAGCCTGAATCACCAAGGCAAAGCTCAATCCAGCAGAGAGTAGACCTCCAAAGGCCTTATTGGAGTTCGAGACGATTCGCATTCCTCGATAGAGTAAAGCGAGATAGAGGAACAATACAGAAACGCCTCCTACCAATCCGTATTCCTCGATAATGATGGCGTAGATAAAATCTGAATATGGGTGTGGGAGAGAATTTCTCTGCTCAGAATTTCCTGGTCCTTTTCCTGTTACTCCGCCCGTTGCAATAGCAATATAGGATTGCTCAGCTTGGAAAGGCACTTCACTTTCATCCATGAAAGCTTCAATCCTAGCCACGAAAGTATCACCTCTTTGCCCTAGAAATACTGCTGAAGTCAAGCCCAAAATCCCCACCATTATCACTATGAGTAGGTACTTTACTGGAACTCTTCCGATAAACATGATCAACAGACAGGTTGCCAAAAGCAAAATTGCTGTAGACATATTAGCCAAGGCTATCAACAAACAGATTAAACCTATAGCAATGATGATGGGGAGGAATGTGCTTTTGAAATCCTTGATATTATTCTGTCGCTTGGCAAGCATAGCCGCCAAAGCAGCTATCAGAGCCAATTTTGCCAAGTCAGAAGGTTGGAATGCCTGATTAATCACCGGAATGGTCAACCATCTATTGGCTTCATTGATATTGGATCCAAATAAATAAGTGATTAGCAATAATGGCATGGATAAATACATGGCCAAACGAGCATACAAGGCATAATTCTTATAAGGAACCTTATGGGCTAACCACATCACCAAAAGTGATACAAAAACAAGTGTTGAGTGTCTGAATAGATACAATTCAGTATTGCCTCCAGCATATTTATAGGCAAGAGAACCAGTAGCAGAGTACACTACCAGGATACTGAAAAGAGAAAGCAATATCACTATGCCCCAGATGATTGGGTCACCTCTGAAATGCTCATCTATCCATGTCTTAAACTGACTCATGCGCTTTCTTTTTCATTTAATTTCTGAACCGCTTGTCTGAATTGATTTCCGCGATCCTCGTAATTTTTGAATAAGTCAAAACTGGCACAGGCAGGAGAAAGGAGAACAATATCCCCGCTTTCGCCTAATTCCAAACCCCAGCTCACAGCTTCTTTGATATCCTCAGTCTCCCGAATACTTGGAATAGTATTTTGAAAAGCCTTTTTCAACTTTTCATTGTCCTTACCCAAGCAGATCAAAGTCTTTACTTTTCCTTCCACTAATGGAAGCAAAACTGAATAGTCGTTCCCTTTATCCACTCCCCCAGCAATCCAGATCATAGGTTTTTGAAAGCTTCCTAAAGCATAATATGTGGCTTCCACATTGGTCCCTTTGCTGTCATTGATGAACTGCACTCCTTCAATCTTTCCAACAGGCTCCATTCTATGAGGAGCATTCTGGAATGTCTTCAAACCTTTGATTAAATCCTCCTGACTTACTCCAGCTATGGTGGCAGCAGTGCAGGCAAAAAGTGCATTGAGAATATTATGCTTTCCTTTAATAGGAAGAGTGTCTTTAGGAATGGTGTATGAGCGGTCTTTCACTTTAAGCTCCAAGTTTTCATTGGCCAAGAAAGCTCCCATTTCGGGCTCGCTCTCGAGTGAAACTGGAATGTGCAAAGCCTTGATTTTTTTGGAAGCTACTCCTTGCTGACTTAGCTTATCTTCTTGATAGAAAACAGCAAAATCCTCCGTTTTCATATTTTTGAAAAGCCCCATTTTAGAAGCGATGTATTTATTCACATCATAATCATACCTGTCCAAGTGATCAGGAGTGATATTGGTCAACATGGCTACTTTAGGCCGGATGCTAAGCATTCCATCGATCTGAAAGCTACTGCATTCCAGTACCCACCATTCATGATCTCTTTCTACCAATTGCCCAGCCCAACTTTTGCCAACATTTCCCGCAAGACCAACATCCAATCCAGCAGACCTCATCAAGTGAAAAGTGAGCAAGGTTGTAGTGGTTTTTCCATTGGTTCCAGTGATGGCAATTACTTTTCCCTGAGTGAAATGATGCGCAAATTCCAATTCATCAATCACTGCTATGCCTTCGGAAGTGGCCTTTTGAATCAATGGCGTTTTCTCCGAAATCCCCGGGCTTTTTATCAGTAAATCGCAATGAAGAATTCTCTCTTCACTATGTGTGTTTTCCTCAAATTCTATCCCATGGGATTCCAGCGTGGCTTTTCTTTCCGCAGAAATAGGCCCTGCATCACTTACAAAAACAGCATAGCCTACCAGCTTGGCTAGCATCGCTGCTCCCAATCCGCTTTCTCCTGCTCCTATGATGGCTACGCGTTTCATTTACTTATCTCAATTTTAAAGTTGCCAAAGTGATGACTGCCAACAAGATCCCCACTATCCAAAACCGGGTTACAATTTTGGCTTCCGGAATACTTTTCTTCTGATAATGATGATGCAAAGGAGACATTAAGAATACCCGTCTTCCTTCTCCATATTTTCTCTTTGTGTATTTGAAATAGCTGACTTGAATCATTACGCTAAGATTCTCCACTAGAAAAATCCCGCACATAATAGGAATCAAAAGTTCCTTTCTGAGTGTCAATGCCAAAACAGCAATCACTCCACCCAGCATCAGCGAACCTGTATCTCCCATAAATACCTGAGCTGGATAAGCATTGTACCACAGGAAGCCAACACAAGCTCCTATAAAAGCTGAGGCGAAAATCACCAACTCTCCTGAGTTAGGGATGTACATGATATTCAGGTATTGGGAAAAAATCGCGTTACCACTTAAATAGGCGAAAATTGCAATTGTTAAGCCAATAATGGCCGAAGTCCCTGCTGCCAGACCATCTATTCCATCGGTAATATTAGCGCCATTGGACACAGCAGTGATAATGAATATCACTACTAAAATGTATAAAACCGGAGTCATGGACTCACCCAAGAATCCTAAAATTGATTCGTAGTTTAATTCGTTATTCTTAACAAACGGAATGGTTGTTTTTGCAATTTTAATATCCTGATAAGCAGGGGTCTCTACAATTCCTTCTTCGATAGAAACAGGATTTTGAAACTCCCTGATTACCACATCTTCATGGAAGTAAAGCGTAGCTCCAACGATGATTCCTATCCCTATTTGGCCGATGATTTTAAATCTTCCGGCTAGTCCTTCCTTATTTTTTCTGAAAACTTTGATGTAATCATCCAAAAAGCCAATTCCTCCCAGCCACACAGTGGTGATAAGAAGAAGGAGGATGTAAATATTGTCTAAGTCACCAAATAATAGAGTTGGGATTAAAATCGCTGCTATCATCATCAGCCCTCCCATTGTCGGAGTTCCCTTCTTTTGAGTTTGTCCCTCAAGACCAAGGTCTCTGACGGTTTCGCCGATCTGCTTATTTCTAATCCAGGCAATGATTTTATGCCCAAAGGTGATGGTAATAATCAATGAAAGAACTGCCGCCATCCCAGCACGGAAAGAGATATAGCGAAACACCCCTGCTCCAGGAATGTCCAAAACCTTATCTAAATAATCAAAAATGGGATATAGCATCTTAGTTTTGTTTCAGTTCATTTAAGATTTCACTTACCACCTCTTTATCATCAAAATGGTGCTTCACACCTTGAATTTCCTGGTAATCCTCATGTCCTTTCCCAGCAATCAGAATGATATCGCCAGACTTGGATAGCATACAGGCTGTTCGGATCGCTTCTCTTCTATCTGTGATAGTCAAAGTTTTTCGTAAATCAGTAGGGCCAATTCCCGCTTGCATATCTTTCAAAATCGCCTCTGGCTCTTCAAATCGGGGATTATCCGAAGTCAGAATCACTTTATCACTTTCCTGAACAGCAATTTTTGCCATCACAGGTCTTTTGGTTGTATCCCGGTTGCCTCCGCATCCTACCACAGTAATCAATTGCTCACCTCCACCTCTTACCCCATTGATAGTTTTGAGTACATTTTCCAAAGCATCAGGAGTATGCGCATAGTCTACAATCGCTGTAATTCCGGCGATGGAAATCTGATCAAACCTTCCTTTGGCACCTTTTATAGCAGATAATGAAGTCATCACTTCGTCCTCATCTTCTCCCAGCAATACTGCTGTTCCCAGTACACCCAAAAGGTTATAAGCATTGAAAGCTCCAATCAATCGGAACCAAACCTGTTTCCCATTAATGTCCAATTCCAGGCCTTCCAGCGTGTTGGAAATGATTTTTGCCTTGAAATCAGCATCAGACTTCAAAGCAAAAGTTTGATGCGTTGCTTTGCAGTTTTGAAGCATTACCATACCTCTTTTATCGTCACTGTTGACTAGCGCAAAAGCATCCTTAGGCAAATCATCAAAAAGCTTTTTCTTGGCTTTGATGTATTCGTCAAAGGTTTTATGGTAATCCAAATGATCATGACTGATATTGGTAAATACTGCACCAATTAGCTTCAACCCTGCAATTCTTTCCTGAACAATCGCGTGAGAGCTAGCTTCCATAAAGCAATGTGTACATCCAGCATTTGCCATTTTGCGAAGCAAAGCCTGCACGCTGACCGCATCAGGCGTGGTATGGGTAGCAGGAATGATTTCCTCATTGATTTTGTTTTCGACAGTGGACAATAAGCCTGTGCTATATCCCATTGAAATAAATAGCTGATGCAAAAGAGTTGCCGTGGTGGTTTTCCCATTGGTTCCGGTAATCGCAACTACCTTGATCTGGTGAGAAGGATTGTCATAAAAATTAGAGGCCATGATCCCCAAAGCTTTCGCAGAATTCTGAACCTGAACCCAGGTAATTCCTCCTGAAAGCTTTTCTGGAAGTTTTTCGCAAACAATGATCTTTGCCCCTTTCTCAAGAGCAGCATTGATGTACTCATGTCCATCTACTTGTGTTCCGGCAATAGCTACAAATGCCGAACCTGAACTTACTTTTCTACTATCAAAGACAATATCCTTAACCTTCACTTCCATATCTCCGGTAGTGGCGATCAATGATACTTTATATAATATGTCTTTTAGCACTTTCTTCATCCCAACACCAGATTTATGGTTGTATTCGGTAGAAGCTTGGTTCCTGGTTCCAGAGATTGCTCTTGTACCAAGCCTTTTCCGCTGTAATGCACTTTCAAGCCCTTATTTTCCAAAATGAAAAGGGCATCCCTCAAGGACAGACCTGAAACATCAGGGACCATTGCCTTTTCGGTATCATTAATTTTCCAGCCTACTCTGTTATCTTGAGCGACTACTTTTACCCAATCATCAGCCTGAACAGCATTGGCTTTTACTCCCAATTGCTCCAAGATCTGATGCACTTCCTCTGCTTTTCCTGCTTTTACAAATGGTAAAGTGGAAGTGGAGGCTTCGGCACGTAATATTTGAGCTGGTCCGGTTGGATTCAACTCTATATCCAAAGCATAAATCCTATCTGCTATTTCTTTAAAAACTGGAGCTGAAACATCTCCCCCGTAAGCTGCAAATCCATTTGGGCTATCGATTACCACAATCATGGAGTACTTTGGCTTTTCTGCCGGGAAATATCCTGCAAAACTGGTGTAGTATTTCTGGGTATAGCGGCCATTGATTAATTTCTGAGCGGTACCTGTTTTACCTGCTATTTTGTAATCGGCATTGGAAATATTCTTAGCTGTTCCGTTTTCTACGACGCCCTGCAAAAGCTCTTGCAGTTGCTTGATGGTTTTTTCAGATGCAATTCTTTTCCGAAGCACTTCCGGCTGATATTCTTTTTCAATTCTATTTCCTTTGATCACTGCCTGCACGATATAAGGCTTGACCATTTCGCCCCCATTCGCCACCGCATTATATAAAGCAAGCGTATGAAGAGGGTTTAGCTTTATCTCATATCCGATAGAAATCCAAGGAAGAGAAGTTCCGTACCACTGTTTGCTGCCAGGCTTTTTAAAATAAGGCTTGCCTTCCCCAGCCAACTGGAAACCAAAAGGCTGATTGATTCCAACCTTTTCCACATAGGATAAAAATTTGGAAGGACTGGATCCAAAGTGCATATCCACTAATTTGGAGATAGCCACATTAGAAGATTTCTCAAAAGCCTCACGAACAGTGATGGTCCCGAATCCTCCATTTTTTGCATCTCGCATGGTTCGGTCATAAAATCTATGAGCACCATTTCCAGTCTCAATAGATTGTCCCAAACTCACTTTATTTTCTTCCAAAAGTGCCAGCATGGAAAGCAGCTTAAAAGTAGATCCCGGCTCGGTATTGCCTTGATCTCCTATGGCGAAGTTGTAGTTTTCTCCGTAGCCTTTGCCGTTTTTGTTTCTTTGAAGATTAGCTATTGCTTTGATTTGCCCAGTTTTCACTTCCATGACAATCACGGATCCAAAAGCCGCTTCCCTTTCTACAAGTTGCTTTAGCAAAGCAGTTTCGGCCACATCCTGAATATTGACATCCAAAGTGGTAATCACATCATATCCGTCTTCAGGCTTGATATCTTCTGCGTCAAAAACCGGCTTCCAACTACCCCCAGCCAACCGCTGAAACAATGCTTTTCCGTCCTGACCTTTCAAATACTCATTAAAGCTGTATTCAATTCCAGCACCGTATTCATTTTCATTCAAAAAGCCGACAGTTCTGCTGGCCAACGCATTGAATGGTCTGTATCGCTTTTCTACTTTTTCAAACAATACGCCGCCGCCTAATCTGCCATCACGGAAAATCGGCCAATTGGACATTTTTTGCATGTCCTGATACCCTATCTGCTTTCGATTCAAGACAAGATATCTTTTATTGTCTCTACGGGCATCTGTGATCATGCGCTTATATGCAGTAGCAGATCTGTCTTTGTAAAAAGCTGAAAGCATTTTGGCCAAAGAATCGATTCCTGCATTGTAGCGATCTGACTTGGCAATAGTCGGGTCCATGGCAACTCTGTAAAAAGGTAGGCTTGTGGCCAATAAACTGCCATCGCCGGCATAGATATTCCCTCTTGTTGCAGGCACCTCTCTGTACTGAAAGTTGATAGTCTCTGCTTTTTCTCTCCACTTGTCTCCTTCCTCAAACTGAATTTTGGCAATACGAAGCGGTATCGCTGCTGTCGCAAGCGCAATCAGGATGAAAACCACCCTCACTCTTAGCACTATGGATCGCTTGATATTCACTTCTTGACTTCTATTTTGATAGGAGGTTGTTCTAATTCAATTATACCTTGAGACTCTACTTTTTTAGCCAGCTCTGATTGCATGGAACTGAGCATGTATTCCGCCTCAAGCGTTGTGACATCTGCTCTCAGATCCTCCACTTCCTGCTGTGCTTTTTCTATTTTTCGGACCATATTTTCAGCCCGGTGATTACTCCATATATATATAAGTGCCAGCATCACAATAAATCCTACAGGAGGAACCAGCTGTACCGGAACTCCTTCTCCAAGAATTTTTGTCACATCCAGCTTTTCCTCTATCCAGGAGAAAATAGTCTTTCCTGAGCCGGATGACTTCGGCTTATTTCCAGACTTCAACTTCTTTCTAAAGGTGTTCTGACTCATTTTCCTGTTTTTTTAGCTATCCTGAGCTTCGCACTTCTAGCTCTTGGATTAGCTGCTATTTCCTTTTCATCAGCTACTACTGCTCCTCTACTCACCGGCTCCAAAGGCCTCATGGGATTTCCATAAAAGTCCTTTTCCAACTCACCCTGAAATTTTCCCTTTTGGATCAGGTTTTTGACTAACCTATCCTCCAGGCTGTGGTAACTCATCACCACCAATCGCCCTTCCGGCTTCAATAGCTCCACCGAACTCATCAGCATCTCTTCCAAAGCTCCCATCTCATCATTCACCTCAATTCTCAAAGCCTGAAATACCTGAGCGAAGTATTTAAACTCCTTTCCTCGTGGCGCATATTTTTTGAGAAAAGCTGTGAAGCCTTCCGTCGTTTCAAATGCTTGCTGAGCTCTTTCAGCTACTACTGCCTGAGCAAGCGTTTTTGCATTTTTAACCTCACCGTAGATCCCGAAAATCTTATGGAGCTTGCTTTCTTCATAAGTATTCAGCACTTCCTTGGCAGAAAGTGGCGCCGACTGGTTCATCCTCATATCCAAGTCACCTTTGAATCGGGTAGAGAAACCACGACTCGGCTCATCAATTTGATGAGAGGAGATTCCTAGGTCAGCGAGAATTCCATCTACTTTCTTCACCCCATATAGGCGAAGGTATTTTTTGATATCTCTGAAGTTGGCCTGAACGAAAGTAAACTTAGGGTCGGCCGGAATATTCGCTTCAGCATCCTGATCTTGATCGAAACCATACAAATGGCCATTGTCCAAATGCTTGAGAATTTCTCTGGAATGACCACCGCCTCCAAAAGTCACATCTACATAGATGCCGTTGGGGTCAATAGCCAAGCCTTCAGTGCATTGGGCGAGCATCACTGGAATATGGTACACAGACTCAGTCATAGCTTCAGGAGAGATACTTTTCCATCAGGCTGGACAAGTCCGCCGGATCTTCGATGATATTATTCAGATAATTTTGTGGATTCCAGATTTCAATCCTGCTACCCATCCCTACGACTACCACATCTTTCTCTAACCCGGCATAGGTTTGGTAAAGCTTGGGGATCAAAAGTCTACCAGCATTATCCAGTTCCACTTCCACACTTGTGATGAAAAATGTCCTTTGAAGCTTACGCTGCTCAGGATTGTTGATGGATAATGCTTTGATCTGGTTCTCCAATTTTTTGAACTCGACCATTGGATAAAGTGCAAGACATTTGTCTTCAGCCATGCGAAGCATGAGCGTAGTACCGTTAGCCTCCGGAATCGCCCCTTTAATCTTGGAGGGCAAGACCAGACGACCTTTCGGATCCAGCTTACATTCATATTGACTGTTGAACATTTCTTCTTAGCGCTTTAAGACGAGTTTGTAGTAAAGACAAAAGTAATAAAATGCTTTTCACATTCTACCACTTTCCCCCACTTTTTCCCACTTTAACTTAAAAGTAGCCAAAAGTTTGATCCAAGCCAATATTTATCAAAAAATTTATCAGATTTTTTTACTGGTATTCAGCGCTTTAAGGATGAATTCATGATGTTTAAAAAACCCTCAAAATGAGCCAAAATCGAACATTTTTGAACAGAATAAGTAATCAACACCCAAGATCTTGTCAGTTTCAGTAAAAAAAGTGGGGCATTTTCCCATAAAAATTCATGCCAATCAGATTTTTGAAGACTCCTTTTAGAAAAATATATTTTCCCTTTAGGCAAAAAAAAAGACTCCACAAAAAAACCCGGTCAGTCAACCGGGCCTTTTTGGATTATCAACACACAATATCAGTTCTTAGAGTCTTCCTTGCTTTTTTTGAATTCAGCTTCGATAGCCTTTCGAAACTCTTCCATTTTCTTGGCATTTTCTTTCTTCCACTCTTCCATTTTTCGTTGGAACTCTTCGATTTTGGGTTGTTGAGATTTCTCCCATTCTTTCATCTTGGCTTCAAATTCCTTGAGCTTGGGCTCTTGTTCCTTTTCCCAAGCTTTCATTTTATCCTCCCAAGCTTTTACCCTTGGTTCATTTTCTTTTTCCCAGGCTTTCATTTGATCCTCGAACTCCTTCATTTTAGGTTCTTGAGACTTTTGCCACTCTTCCATCTTCTTCTGCCATTCCTTCATTTTTGGCTCAAACTCCTTCATGGCCTCTTCCGCCTTTTTAGACCAAGCTTCAGCCTTTGCCTCCCATTCTTTTACCCACTTTTCTCTTTCAGCTTTGGATGCTTCAGTAGTATCATTTAAATCCATGGGAGGCAGAGGAGGCATGGCAAAGCCTTTCAAATGCATATCCGGCATTGGAGGCATCGCTTCCATCGGCGGCATGGCAAAAACTAATGGAGGAATCATTTCACTTGGGAACTCAGGAACAGCCATTGTCATAAAGTTTTCAGGAAACTCAGGAGCCACCATCAAGTTAAGCTTAGGAGCTGGACTTAAGGAAGGTCCATTTTTGAAAATCATCGCTGTCTTTCCTTTCATGAAAATAGTATCCCCATTTGAAATCAAAGTATCTCCTTTAATTTGATATTGGAAGCTATTGGGGCCTTTACCCTTCAGAATAAATGTATTCCCATCAGACTCCCAAATCATAGGTTCTTCACCTTCGATTTTTATTACTTTTTTGGTTTCCTCCTTTTTGCTGGTATCTGCCTTTGTCCAAGTGGGATTGAGCTCGCTTGTTGGGATGAAATCACCCAAATCCGGGTTTTCTAGATACACATTTGGTTCTTCTTTTTCTGTGTTTAGCGGAGAATCCTGCTGGGCACTTGCCATCAGTCCCGCACTTAATAATAGGGTTAGTAGCATGGGTAGTGAAATAATAGGGTTTTGTGGATAAATCTGGGCTGGAAATCCCATCATTCTTTTAATTCTATGAAGGGTTGGATTCCTTCTTTTACTGGCTGTCATAGCCAATTCCGGTGCGTTTTGTTGTTTAAAATTTAATACTTCGGCCAAACTATAAGCGAGTTCCTTGGGCTCTACCCCCGTGGACACTGCCAAATCATCGGCTGCATTTTCTCTCAGTTCTTTAACAGTCTGATTCATCCACCAGAAACATGGATGGTAAAAAAAGAATACCTCCATCATAGACTGCATTAAGTTGGTTAGGTAATCATACCTTTTGATATGGGCCAGTTCGTGTGCAATAATTGCCTCCAACTGGCTTGGACTAAGGTGAAATATTAATCCAGCAGGTATCAGAATCATAGGCTTGAAAACTCCAAAGGTTAATGGAGAAAGACTATTATGAGTGATCCTTAAATTCACATTTCGACTGATCCCCAATCTTTTACTTACTTTTTCAACAGCAGCAAGCAGGGTTTGATCCTCAGCGTTAAAACTGGTTTTTCTTAAACTCCTAATCTCCGAAAGACTGGTAAAAAGTCTCATCAAGAATAATATGGAACCAAAAAACCAAAAGTTGACGAATAAGGGAATTTGAGATTCTATCCATAAAATAGATGACTCGATCCAAGAAAGATTAGACTCTGCAATTCCTCCTGATAGTTGAAAAAAGATCAATTCTGAGCTGGTAGTTAACTTACTTCCAATTGCAGGAAGAACCGAAAACTCGTACCAAAGTGTAGCGAATGCAACTATCAAACTCATGCCTAAGGCAGCCACTGCAAGTTTGTATTTGAATTCCGGGCTTTTCTTGGAAAATAGCTTCAAGGCTATCCATAGAAAAGCGCTAATTAATATCAACTGCCAGATGGAATGGACCAAGGTCCAACCCAAGGCCTGCAGGAGATTTTCCGGAATCCAATCATTCAATAGATTCATGATTTTTTATTTTCAAGTTGGTCTAAAAAGTTTCGGATCTCATTCAATTCTTCTTGGGAAGGGTTTTCTTCTCCCAATGCCTGAATCACCAAGGATTTACTTGAGCCACCAAAAGCGGTGCTCATCAAATTCTTTAAAAGTGATTTTTGCGTTTCTTTTTGATTAGTCAAAGGACTATAGATATGAGTTCTACTTTGCTCATTTCGAGAAAGCATTCCTTTCGCATGCATGATCTGCATAATCTTTAAAGTGGTAGTATACCCGGTATCTTTGGTCTCCGCCAACTTTTCATGTACCTGTCGTACACTTGCTTCTCCCATCTTCCAAAGGATAGATAAGATCTCCAATTCTGCTTCTGTTGGTTTATTCATGTGAGTCTATACGATTGTCTTCGTACAAAGTTTACGAAAAGTGTCGTATTATCAAAAAAAGTACGATAAGAATCGTATTAAAATCTGTTAAAAAATTGACCTTCAATACATTATTTTAGTCTAGACAAGGCCTTTTCCCCTTTTCTCTCCAGACCAGCCCGAAAAAATTCACCCAATCCTGGCCAAGTTCCGGCTATTTTGGCCAATAATCCTCTTCGCTCCGGAATACAAATCATCCGTTTTGGCTTTTTTATTAATTGGACGATAGCCTCGCGAACATCAACAGGAGTCAGTACTTTTTCCGGGCCGCTGAAACTCAAAACTGATTCTTTCGGATAATTTAGCTGCGTTTCCAGCATGGGGGTTCGGACTAAATCAGGACAGACTACTGAAACTTCCACACCATACTCTTCCAATTCAGCCGCCACAGCAAGTGAAAAACCTCGAATCGCAAATTTGGAAGCTGTATATAATGAAAGCCCTGCAACTGGTGCTATCCCTGCCAAAGAGGAAATATTGATAATATGCCCAAACTTCTGATTTTTCATTTCCCTGGCGATAATTGTAGTACCTAGGATACTTCCTTTTGTATTGATATCTAAGTGATAGGCAATGTCGCTGATTTTATAATCCAGTAAAAATCCAGGCTGGATTACACCTGCACAATTGATCAAGTGGGATATGGGAGTAAATCGGTTTTTCGCAAGATCAATAGCTTTATTCCAAGTATCTTCTTGAGTGATATCTGCAGCGATCAAACTGATTTGTTCATTTTCCTGAAAAGACTCTTTCAAAGTTTTTTCATCGGTATCAATCAAAATCAGATTAGTGGAAAGCTTGGCAAAATAACTCGCAAGCTCCAACCCGATACCACTTGCAGCACCGGTAATTATCAGTAAGGTTGGGTTCATCGTTGGGGTGATCAGGCTATTAAGATAATCAATTTTTTGAATCGTGAACTTTCAAAGAAGGCATATAGTTGTATAGACATTCAATTTTAGAACTAAACCAATTATTCTTTATGAGTACTAAACAAGCACTTTTACAACCTATAGAGGTTGGAGGCATGAAACTTTCCAATAGAGTTTGGATGGCTCCAATGACCAGAAGTAGAGCTAACAATGAGGAGAATGCTCCTTTTGATATTCACGTAAAATACTACGAACAAAGAGCTTCCTCTGGATTAATTATCACTGAAGGTTCCCAAATCTCTAAAAAAGCGGTAGGATATGTTAATACTCCGGGTATTCACTCCAAAGCTCAAGTGGAAGGTTGGAAAAAAGTAACTGAGGCAGTTCATGCCAAAGGAGGTCATATTTTCATCCAGTTATGGCACGTAGGAAGAATTTCTCACCCTGATTTTCACAACGGGGAATTACCACATGCACCATCTGCGATCAACCCTAACTCCAAGTCCTATACTCCAGAAGGATTCAAGGAGACTGTCACTCCAAAGGAAATGACTTTGGAAGATATCAAACAAACTATCCAAGATTTTAAAAATGGAGCAAAGAACGCCATGGAGGCAGGTTTTGATGGAGTAGAGATTCACTCTTCCAACGGCTATCTCCTTCACCAGTTTTTCAACAACTCTTCCAATCAGCGAACTGACGAATATGGCGGAAGCATAGAGAACAGAGCAAAAATTCTCTTTGAGGTCATTGACGCCATTAAGGAAGTAATGCCTGAAAACAGAATTGGCGTAAGACTGAATCCTTCCTTGCATGGAGCTTTTGGAATGGAGGCAGATGAAGAGACTATTCCAACATTTGATTACATAGTCAGTAGGCTAAACGATTACGACTTATCGTATCTACACTTATCAGAGCCTTTCACCGATGTATCAGAGATCTCTTATTTGGAGTCAAACATCGCAAAGCGATACAGACCAATGTTTAAGGGTACTTTGGTGATCAATAATAACTTTGATCAGGAAAGTGGAAATAAAGTGATTGAGGAAGGATTGGCAGATGCTGTTGCATTTGGTAAGCCATTTATTTCCAATCCTGATTTACCTAAGCGTTTTGAAGAAAATGTGCCCTTAGCGGAATGGGATCAAGACACATTTTATACTCCTGGAGAGAAAGGTTACACAGATTATCCAAGTTTGAAAGAGTCAAAAGTTGGTTAATTCACCTAGAGAGGCCGGTTTATCCGGCCTTTCGCTTTATATTTAAATATGTGTTTGGTAGCTTTCTCCTGGCAAAATCATAGCGAATATCCATTGGTAATCTCAGCCAATCGGGATGAGTTTTTTGAGCGGCCCACTGCCCCTTTGCATACCTGGGACAATGATATCATCGCTGGAAAAGACTTGCGAGGTGGCGGAACTTGGATGGGGTTTCATCCTAGTGGTCGATGGTCCTTTTTAACTAATTATCGGGATTTTCGCAAAATGGGTAATGGGGAGATTTCCAGAGGAAAACTGGTACAAGATTTCCTGGAAGACAGCATTTCTCCCAAAGATTATCTAAAAGAAATCGAAAAGGAAAAAAATCGTTATGAGGGATTCAATCTACTAGTTTCAGATGGAAAGGGGCTTTTCTATTTCAGTAATTTTGGAAATGGAATCCAGGAAGTCAAACCAGGAATTCATGGATTGAGTAATGGCCTGCTCAACGACCCATGGCCCAAAACTGAGTTGGCTAAAATGCAACTGAAGGAAGCCCTCGAACAGGACCTAAGCAATAGCAAGCTACTTCAAATCCTAAAATCCAAGCAAACTTATCCCTTGGAGAAATTACCTGATACAGGAGCTCCCAAAGATTTGGAAATTGCTTTGTCAGCTCAACTTATTCGAGCTAACGGCAATTACGGAACTCGCTCTGCAAGTTCGGTTTTATGGAACAAAAACAACCATATTTCGATTCAAGAAAGAACTTTCGATTGGATTGAAAGTAATTTCGAGGACACTTCAGCTCAAATTCAGACCTATTAAAGTATATGAATAAAGTTTTTGATGTGATCATAGTTGGGGGAGGCCCCATTGGGTTAGCCTGTGGCGTGGAAGCCCAGAAGCATGGCTTAGACTATTTGATCTTGGAAAAAGGAGCTCTGACGAACTCCATTTACAATTATCCGGTCAATATGCGCTTTTTTTCCACTTCCGACCGATTGGAAATGGCAGGTATCCCTTTCATGTCGGTAGAAAATAAGCCTACCCGAACTGAAGCACTGGAATATTACAGGAGAATATTTTTCCACTTCAAACTCAATGTCAATTTGTATGAAGGGGTAGAAAAATTGGAGAGATCCGGAGACCATTTCAAGATCACTACTTCCAAGGGAATTTACCAAACCCGGAAAATCGTATTGGCCACAGGATTTTATGATCTGCCAAATCTGATGAATGTTCCCGGAGAGGAATTGCCCAAAGTGATGCACTATTATAAAGAGCCATGGCCTTTCATAGGACAGAAAATACTGGTGGTCGGAGGAGCTAACTCAGCAGTAGATGCAGCTTTGGAAACTTGGAGAAAAGGAGCTGAAGTAAGTATGGTTTTACTCGGTGATGAAGTGGATGACAATGTGAAATATTGGGTGCGCCCAGATATCATGAACCGGATCAAAGAGGGAAGTATTCGTGCATTTACCCGGTCTAAGGTGAAGGAGATCACAGAAAAAGAAGTCACCATCATAACTCCTGAGGGAGATGTCACGATTGCCAATGACTTTGTCTTGGCGATGACAGGGTACAAACCCAATTTTGCCCTCTTAGATCAATTGGGAGTGGAGTTATCACTGGACGAAAAGCGCCAACCTTGCTATGACCAAGCTAATCAAGAATCAAATGTATCAGGAGTTTACTTGGCGGGAGTGGTATGCGGAGGATTAAACACTCGAGAGTTTTTCATAGAAAACTCTATTGTCCATGCTGAATCGATTATGGATGATATTGTGAAAAAGTTGGGTTAAGCTTTTCAATTTTAAGCTTACCTCGATAAAGTGTAAATTCCTCTGCCTCCACATCGGGATCCGTTTTTTTCATCCAGTAAATATCCTCACCTATTACTTTAAAGCTTCCATAATGCATAGGAGGTAGGTTCACTGGAATGAGTTCACCATCAGGTCTTAAAAGAAAGGTCCCTCGGGGTGTTTCATTTCTTAATTTTGTCTTAATTTCATCTGAAGCTCCACCTGCTATTACGCTAGCAATGGCCGCCTTATCCTGAGGAGTCCCTGAATAGGAGAGTAGAAAATCAGATCCTACCTTCGATAAGTTGACGATAGTAGAAGCATAGGCCCTTTTATCAAATTCGGAAATTTTTCCAAGTTGAATTGAACCAGGCTCAAAACCTGTGGCTATTTCAAATCCTTCAAGATCTATTGTTTTTGAATCAATAAGAACTGGGCTATCGCCTGACCAATCATAGGTATACAATACATTTTCTCCCTGAAACATCAAGAGGAGCCTTTGCTGTAGTTGATCAAAGTAAAAAACTGGTCTGAAATCCCTAAAAAAGAAAACCTTTCCATTCAAAAAAATCGAGCTTTGCGGGAAAGGTATAACTTTTTGAGTTTCGTTGGTATTAAGATTTGTCAATAAGAGATTTTTTCGTTCACGGAGAAATTCTGCCGGATAATTCCCATCAAATTCTTCAATGATATCTAATGAGTAAAGCAAATATTCCTGACCATCTTTTTCAATAACCTGCTGACTATCAAAAAGTGAAAATGCCCCCGCAAGACCAACTTGAAATTGGTAAATACTAAAATCCTTTATCACATTTCCATCGAGTTCGAGGACTTTTAATCCATGCATAATATCCAATACCACTACTCGACCCTCTCGGTCAAAGAGAAAGTTTCCTGAAGACATGGAGAATTTACCCGGGACATCCCCTTCTTTATTCCACCGACTTATAAGCTTTCCCTCATCATCAAAAATATATACCTCTGAAGAAACATGGTCTCTAAAAATGAATTGATTGTCTATCACTCCTTGAAATAAAAATACGCTTGCTAAAATATCCCTGACGACAATTGAGTCAACCTTTTCAAATGTAACAAACTGATTGAATAAATCAGTATCATCATTTTTTTCAGAAGAAGAGCAGGAAAAAAGTAAAAATAGAGATACAATAAACCATTGAAGTTTCATAAGCCATCTGTAATTGACATACGAGTATAAAGAGATTCAACTAAAAAACAAGACATGTTAAACAGAAAACCAGAACTAATTACAAATTGCCTACCTTTGTGGCATCTATGAAAAAGAAGCCATTCAACGTTGTCTATGAGGACAACCACCTTTTGATTGTCAATAAAGCTGCGGGAGTTTTAGTGCAAGGAGACAAGACGGGAGACAAAACCCTAACCGATTACTGCAAGGATTATATTGCAGAAAAATATAATAAGCCCGGAGCAGTTTTTTTACATCCCATCCATAGGCTAGACAGGCCTGTAAGTGGATTGGTGGCTTTTGCCCGAACCAGCAAAGGTTTGGAACGTATGATGGAGCTTTTTAGAAAAAGAGATATTCATAAAGTCTATTGGGCCATCGTCAAAAAACGACCAAGAGAAGAAATGGGTAAGCTCACCCACTGGCTCACGAAGGACGAGCAAAAAAATGTCGTCACTGCTCATGAGCGTGAAGTTCCAGGTTCCCAAAAAGCTGAGCTGAATTATAAAACTTTGGGCAAACTGAATGACCATTGGCTGATAGAAGTGAGACCGATCTCCGGACGTCCTCATCAGATACGCGTTCAATTAGCTTCCATGGGTTGTCCCATCCGTGGAGATTTGAAGTATGGATTTGCGAAGCCCAACCCTGATGCAAGCATCAACCTTCATGCTTTCAATTTAGTCTTTGTTCACCCGATCAAAAAGGAGAAGCTATACCTCAGAGCGGCTTTACCGGAAAATGAATTTTGGGAGCAGTTTTATGAGTTTGAAGAAGTTAAGGCAAAAGATCAGCATCTGGATAATACATTTTCCGGTTGATTTATAGGCTAGCGGCGACGTGGTTTTTTTAAGCTCCCGCAAAGAGGCAAAGATGCAAAGAGATGAGTAAGAAATTTCCTGACGTCAATATTTCGCCGAAGGCGTATTTCTATTGTATTTCCACTGTATTTCCTAAAATCCCCCTTGCCCC